>NZ_JACJTB010000043.1 GCF_014698475.1 Nostoc spongiaeforme FACHB-130
AACATTTTCTCATCTTAAGTGGATGTTTGAGTGGTTCATTAAAAACACTCTCTTTGATTTTCCGTCTCTCCAGATGTACGGATCATTTTCAAAAATCAAATACTAGTCCTATAGCAAAAGACCAGATTTTTGTATTTGGCAGCAACACAGAAGGAAGACATGGTGCTGGAAGTGCTTTATTTGCGCGACAGTACTGCAATGCAGAATACGGTAATCCCCAAGGACGACAAGGACAATCCTGGGCAATCGCAACCAAAGACCTAAATAAAGGTATCCGGTCAATTCCCCTTCCCCAAATCAAATCCCAAATTGAGAAACTAGTCGAATATGCAAAGACTCATCCTGAACTAGAATTTCTAACAACTAGGATTGGATGCAACCTTGCAGGATACACTGACCCAGAGATAGCTTCCCTGTTTAGCAATTTCAATCTTCCTCCTAATATCTGGTTGCCCCAGGAGTTTGTTGATTGCCTTATAGAAGATAAACCAACTCTAAAAGTGGCATTTACAGGAAACAGTCACAAAAAATTTGATGAGGAAGGATGGAAGCAGGTGCGTAACCGACTTGAAGCTATGATTGTTCGTGCTTGCGATCGCGCCCTTGAGTGGGGTTACAAACGCATCCAGTTTTATTCAGGCATGGCATTGGGAGTTGATACCGCAGCAGTAGAGATAATCTTAGGCTTAAAAGATAAGTACCCTATTGAAATAAACCTTACTGCTGCCGTACACTGCATTAACCAAGATGTCAAATGGAATAATCTCGATAAGCAGAAGTATCATTGGCTGTTATCCCAATGCGACGCTAACAAATTTGTCTCTAACTTACCTTAACATTATCGTTCACAAAGCCGTTCCTGACCCTCCCACACGCAACGAACCACGAGTTATTAAACGCCGCCCCAAAGCTTACCCCTTTATGACCCAACCCCGGCACGAATTACGTAAACGATTACAGACTGCTTAATTGATAAGTGTTTCCGCTTTTCTTAGTGCCATTCGGCTTTGTTTCAGTGTTATCTGCCATCGGTGACGCTCGCCGTTATGCGGCTCAAGTTATCAGTGAGGGTACTGCCGCAAAGTGTTTTGTAGGGATGTCACATTAGTTGACTTCATAATCGCAACTTGAATTATGAAATTGGCATAGGATTTTAGGCATAGGAAGCTCATTAAGTAAATCTTTGTATTCTCGTAGTTCTCTTCTCGGTCATGGAGCGATAATTAAATTGATGAATGTTGAGTGAATACACATAGTATCCTAGCTTCGGTGCTTGACCAGGGTAGGAAGTTATCGGATACCTAGATCCTGTTCAAGTGGGCGAAGTGGACATAGAAAAATCTAGGAGGTCTGCAATGGTAGCTAGTGAATTTACCAATGAAGAGGCTCAAGCGATCAATCCTGAAAAAATACGGGAGCCAGAAGACATTGTTCTCGATCTTTATAGAGCTTATGAGCCGCTAATTGATCCCCATCTTTGGCCTTGGGAAACCAAACGTTGGCATGAATTAGTATTCTGCTTACTAACCATGATCGCAGAGCCAGAAGTTTTGCCTGAAACAGTTAGGGAAGTTACCCAAACATTATCTGAGTGGCGTTTGCTAGAAGTTAGCATTTTAGGAAGCTTGAACCCAGCCCAAAATGAGCAGGATGCTTCAAATCCTATCGTGATAACTATTATGACAATCCTACAACAGTCAGGCTTGAATGCTGACAAAGCTAGGATAGCAGTGACCGCTATATGCGAAGCAGCTTCTGGGTTACAGCAGAAGTATGAGGGCAGGGTGCAGAAGTATTTCCGCAAGTATGGTGCGCTCATGTTGGATGAAATAGCGCAGAATTTCTCGTTTACTCAACTCAATAATGAGAATACTAGGAAAGCCTTTTCAATCTGGTTACAGAATACTTTGAATATGCCTGTTCCGGCGTTGAGCCCTATTGCTGAAAAGGTATGTGAAAAGCTTGATGTTGAATACACAACTCTTGTGGATGCAGCTGACAAGTTAGGAATTAATATCGTTTGGTTAGACGAAGCTCTGCAAGAATATTGGGAGGAAAAATGCACACAAGAGGAGTTTTTACCTGCAACTGAGTAGTAGGAGGTATAGCAATGAGTGGGGCGAATCTAAAACGTGGATATCGTATTGAGTTTAATGGTCAAACTCTAAATGTCTTCAATAGTCGAGGAAAGCTAGTAAGAGGCTTTCCTGCCAGCTCAGGTTTAAGAGGTACTAGTGCATTTGATCAACATATTAGAGATAGGGGCCCTATTCCTGAAGCAATATATTTTCTAGATCCCAAGCAGTTTTCAGGAGGGTGGTTGAAAAACATAATTCGTAACAAAATGCCAAGTTTACTTCCAAAATTTATACTTGAACAACCACCAGATTGGGGGACATATCGTGTTCCAATAAAGGCTGCATCTGGTGAGTATTTATTTGGGCGTGACAACTTCTTTATTCATGGTGGGAGAAAACCAGGGAGTAAAGGATGTATTGACATAGGACATAGGGATATAGAGTTCTATAACTTATTAAAAAACCATGAAGGTGTCATACCAATAAACGTAAGATATCCCCAAACAACACCACCTCCATGGAAGGAATTACCTCGATCGATTAAACCATCTCTATTAGATTATGGTGGTTCACCAACTAGTATTAACTACCGAGTGAAGAAACGAGAAACTTTATATAAGTTAGCTCCTCAGTATGGATATTCAGATCGAAGACAGTTTGTAAATGATTTTCTGAAGCTAAATCCACACGTCACCAATCCAAATCTGATTTATGCAAATCAAAGATACGTAATGCCGATAAAACCAATGATTGCAGGTGCAACCTACAGCGATATTTTTACTAGAAAGACTTACCAAGTGAATGCCTATGGTAGGCATATTCAAACAGGGATTGTGCCAAGATGAGCATAGATCATTACCATGAAATCTTGAAAAGCTCTTTGCATTTGGGCTTAATCCCCGTAGGACACAGGTAAATCAAATTGTGATTGCAGGATAAGTGGTGGGCTTCGTCCTCTATCGATAAATCGGCAGGGATTGCTGACTCAACAGATCGAGAAGGAGTTCTAGGTATGAAGTCAAAAGTAAAGAAGAATTTATTTAATGAATTCCTAACTTGGCTCTGGGAACCTAATTCAGATAGAACTCTTGTCAAGTGGCTGAAAGTAAAAGAAGTAAGAAGTAGGCAAATAGCCGAAGAAGAGAACAGAGCCAGAATCAAACAGAAAAGTGAAGCTGAAAAAGAATACAGAAAAAATATTGAGAAAGAGGCTTATCTTCTTTGGGAAGCTGATGGAAAACCAGAGGGTAAAGATAATTACTATTGGATAAAAGCAATAGAGAAAATAACCGAAAAGAATGTTCCTGGTATTTATAAGCCCTATTACTGGCTCGAAAAGCGTATTCTAGAGCCTAGTGAGGCTTGGATGAGCAAACAAGCTTTATTCAGCATCCTTGAAAGGCTTGGGTATCTAGTTATCTTAGTTGCTGTAATAGAATTTATAGGAGGACAACAAGTAAGACGCAATAATGAAGTTTTTACAGCTTGGCAAACTATAACAAATGTTGATTCTGAAAAGCAAAGTGGAAGTGGTGGTAGGAAAGAAGCTTTGGAGTTTCTCAATTCTCGACCCTTACGATTTCCTTGGATTGGTTGGACTGATGAAGATTGGTATTGGGACGAGCAAGATAAAAAATGTGAGCAAAAGCGTTTATTTGGACTGAGATGGGAGCGTCAAAGCTTACAAGGTTTGTCTGCTCCCAATGCTTATTTACAAGGCATTCGTTTATGTGGAGCCAATTTGGTGAGTGCCAACTTAGTGCAAGCCCACTTAGAAGGTACGGATTTGTGGGATGTTAATCTGGGGGGTGCTGGCTTAAAGTTAGCCAGTTTTGAAGGTGCTAACTTGACAGAAGCTCATCTACAATATGCTTTTTGGTCTGAAGCTAACCTCAAAGGAGCTAACCTCAAGGGTGCCAACTTGTCCTATCCTCAAAGTCTAACCCGAGAGCAAATAAAACTTGCCTGTAACTGGGAGAGGGCTATTTACAAAAGTTACTACGATAGCAATAAGAAACAATGGGTAGTTGACGAGGTGGCTAATCAGCAATATATCGAGCAACTAAAGCAAGACAAAGCCTCAGATCTTCAAGAGCCAGTTGATTGTACAAAGTGGGAAAAAGTTGTTACTTTTGATAACTAGATCGTCTTCGAGATTTATCTAGACTTTGGATTGTCATCATAATTACACAAAACTCTCTCAGGTATAAGCGGATATATAAACTGAAACTCCATCTTAGTTATATTGAAAGATCTAACCGCTACCTTTGTCACAAGGAATGAGCCTCATAACAACGCTCTTGCACCCGACTGAAAAGAGCTTACCTATAAGTTTTCGAGGTTATCTGCGGTGGGTGATTGGGAACGTTAGCCAGCAATCACATACAGCAGTCTAGACATGACATTGAATTGTTTTTGTTGGCTAGCTTAACAACTCAACTCGATGATCTTTGCGATCGCCCCACCAACTATCTCAATACAAAACCGTCACCGATAAATTTCAAAGCTGAAGAACGCTAATGGCTTTCACCAAATTATCTGTTAAATATTTTTTACATCCTTAGTTTCTTCTCTGGCCAAGATAGCCTTGACGGTAATCACTCTTCTTTAATCTGGAAGCTTGACGTGCAGACCACTGACGCATAGGAGTAACTTTCTCTACATGAAGTAGCTTCTGGCGATAAATATTATTATCTGTTAGTTGAGCGATCGCACCAGCAATAAATCGAGCGCAGCGTTCTGGCTGAGATGAGACTTGTTCTTCTGCAAACCGGATAACCAGCCAGTTTGCATCGACAAAACACTTGTTTCTATAGTCATCCTCGCCAATACAGTGAGTGGGCTTGCCAGTTGCAAATGAGATAGGCTCATCAACCTCCAAGTCTATGTGTAAGCCAGTATTTGGTTCAATCATCAGAAAATCAGCCGTAAACGGTAGTCGATGCCCTGGAGGAAGCATCATCTGCTGAGGAGAAACAATTTCACCAAAATAATGTTTGAGAACATTTTCAAACAGCCCCTCACTTGCTCCAATTGGTGCATCTCCTTGCCCAGACGGAAAAACTAAAGGGGTAAACTGTTTTTTGTCTTTAACTAACTCTGGAATAACAACGATTGGATATTCCGGTGTTTTGGCCATAACTAAAAATCGAAACACTTGGGAAATCAGAGTTCTTGGCAATTATCTAAATTCACAACACCATTACACAATCAACAAAATACTGAAAAGAAACCAACTTTTTTCTAATTTTTTGGATTTAGAAATTAGAAAATTATCAGTTATCGTACAGCATATCTTCTAGATAAGATTGCTTCTGATTACGCTACAAGCAACTAAGATGAAGTCTAGCTTTGAGTATCTAGAAGACCTGCTTGCGGACAATTATCCAATCATTGCCTGTGAATCCCCCCTCCAAGAACGCCACCGCTTCCTCATTCGTATTACTACTTCCTGTCAGCAAGCAGGCAGAAAAGTCTATATATGGAATTTAAGCGAGGATAGTATTAAAGAATTAGTCGTTAGCACCGAAAATAATCTTATTTTTCAAGAGTTTAACGACTATAAACCTTCCATCAAACAAAATATAGAAGACTATTTTCAAGTACTCAATTTTTGGAGAATTTATTCTGGCACTGGAGTATTAATCGTTGAGAATATTTTTCCTTGGTTAAAAGAAAGCATAACTAAAGATACTGAATTTCTTCTTCTATCAGAATGGATTAAGTCGTCGCTAGTTAATCTAAAATTTCATACAAACAATAGTGATAAGACTACCATATTACTAGGAGCCAATGCCGAAATAGCAAGCGAGATAGCGGCAGAAATTCCACTATGGAAACAAGAATTACCAGATACACAAGAAATTATTGATAATTTAATCAACAGTAATTTATTTCCTTTAATTTATACGGAACAAGACTATTTAGAAATTGCTAACGCTAGTGCTGGTCTGTATATTTCTGATATTATTCATTGCTTAACCGATATTAGAAAAAATCATGACTTAGGAAATCCCAGTGAGATAGCAAAGCTTCTACTAGCAAAAAAAATTCAACTGCTTAACCGCTTGTATGACATCGAATTCTTACCTCCACCAAAAGTCCAACTTGGTGGGTTAGAACTCATGCAGCAGTCATTCAAAAAGTTCAAGCGATTGCTTTCCCCGCGTGCCAAACAATACAATCTGCGCGTACCCAAGGGAATTATGCTTGTGGGGCCACCGGGGACGGGAAAATCACACTCAGCAAAAGCCTGTTCCCAGAACATGGGTATTCCCCTCATTATGGTCGATTGGGGCAACTTTAGAAGTTTTGGCAACCAAGCAGAAATGAAACTCAAACGCTTGTTGCGACTAGCAGATAGGCTAAACCAAGTAATTTTGTATTTCGACGACTTTGATAAAGGGTTCGCCGGGGATGATGACCTCGCCAAACGGCTGGCTGGTCAGCTGTTGACGTGGATGCAAGAGCGTATATCAGATGTACTGGTCATCGCATCAGTTAACCGTATGGAATGGCTGCCACCCGAACTCACCCGTGCAGGACGGTTTGACTATTTATATAAAGTAGACCTGCCCAATAATGGAGAAAGATATAGTATCTTCAAACTGCACGCTGCCCGGTTTGACGAACGCTTTCGCAATGGCGGCGACCCCTGGAGTGAAGAACAGTGGCGCAGAATTCTTAAAGCCACTAATCGCTGTGTAGGTGCAGAAATCCAGACAATTGTAGAACGCGCTGCTAGTACGATATTCTGCGAAACAATAACAGAAGATACCTACTCAGAAAGCCAACTCTCCAGACTTGAATTAACAATCGAGGCATTACTAGAAGAACGCCGTCAGATTAACCCGCTTGCTATCCGTGAAGCCGATAGAGTCGAATCAATGCGTAACAAAGCTGACCAACAAGCTTTACCTAGTAGCCCCCTCGATGAAAGCAAGTTTGCTGTTGGCAACATTGATATTTTTAGCTAGGACACCTCATAAATCAATTCAAAGTTTTATCATGTTTGGACGAAAGCAAATGTAAATAAAACATTTCAACAGTTCATAATCCTTACCATTTCTAAACGCTTTACTACCTTATTTAGCTAAAACTATGGAAGTCACAAGACAAACTGCTCAAACCAACATTCAAACTAAACAAGCACAAAATCCAGAAAAAAGCCTATTTTTCAAATTCATCAAATTTATCAAATTTATTGGGCCAATTGCTGGTTTTACTGCTGCCCTCTCACCCCTACCGCTATACTTTTGGACTCGCCAGCCCCAGTATTTACCTATTGGCGTAACCTTTACCAGTAACAATCAAACAGTTCAACTCGAATTAGCTGACGATAGAAAAGAATATGCCCACGGTCTCAAATTTCGTACTTCGATTCCTGAGAATCACGGAATGTTATTTGTTCTTAACAAACCTGAAAAAGTTAAACTTTGGATGAAGGATACGTATATTCCTTTAGATATGATATTCCTCCAAGATGGAGTTATCAAATCAATCGTAGAAGCAGCTCCCCCTTGCAAAACCAAAACCTGCCCTAAGTACGATTCAGTCTATCCGGTTAACCAGGTTATTGAATTACCTGCTAACAGTACTAAAACCCTCAATCTCAAAGTAGGCAAGAAACTCCAACTCGATTTCAATACAAATAAAATGCAGAATTAGTTGACGGAGAGTTGATCCATCACAGCAACCTAGCGGTAAACAACCGTAATTACGCTACCTCATATATCAATGTTTGACCCCCGATATAGGCTATATCAGGGGTCAAACATTATGAAATCAACCACTGATTTAATTATTGGAACTTGTCAAGCAAATTTGTCTGAGTTTTTACTGAATGATTTACTGAAAAACATAGTGTCTAAAAATAGAAAATTTTTAGATGATTTTACGGTTATTAATTCCATAAAATAATTCCACAAGTGAGAAGTTGGAGCAGATATTTACTCCAATCAAAACTTTGGTAAAAAGCAGTGTTTCGACCTTAGTTACTCTACAAAGTTTCATCCACTAATTTCTGAAATAATCTTTTTATGAGAACAGACTACGAATCTGATTTTGGTAGCGATCGCGTTTCTTCCCACGAAGAATACGGATACCCCGCTTCCACCCGCCGCAAAAAGCGCAACTGGAAAGAGAACGCTAGCATCGCCGGACTAATGGCAGTTGGTACTGGCTTAATGATTGCAGATATCTCACTCCACCACATGGTGATGGCATCACTCGCGTTTGGAACTGGCATCGTAGCGTTACTACCCAAGGAAGCAAACTTGCTACTTTCCAACTTTGAAAAATGGCAGCGCAAGTATGGCATCAATATTTATACTGTTCTGTTCTGCTTGGTAGGTGTAGTATTTATGTTGGACATTGCCACTGCACCTGCAAACGCCCAGTTCATGCAAAACGCAGAGGACTTCTTCACAGAATACTTTACTGGTGTCAATGAAGATATTATTAGGTACGTATTTGCGGTACTGCGCGGTTTGTTCCTAATTTATCTGGGTATTGGTCTTATTAGGGTTGTTCAAGCAGCCAGAAACGACGAAGATTGGCAAACGATCGCCCGTACACCAATTATCGTTGCCCTCACAGTTGTAGTCGGAGACTTGCTCGCAGGACTGGTAACAGGCTGATACGTCACTCGTCAAAAAAGCCACCACGAGTGGCACAATTCCACAAGTGCCACTCATCAAAATTTCAAAAACTGACTTTTGTCTTTCGTAATAATGGCCAGAGAACGCGAATTTCGTACTGTCAACCGCGTATTAGGAGAACAGCCACGCCTTGGGCCATTCCCCGCCGATCAAATTGTTCCCTGGAGTGCGATCGCTCTCATCTCCTACATGGTAGTTAAGGGTTTTATGCAAGCTTCCTGGCTGGCAACCGGAATTGTAACCGCTTGGGGATGGGCAACTTGGTGGACGGTAAGTTCCAACAAAGCCTTCTTCGGTAAGTTTGTCGGCACACCCCGCATCACCCGTGGTTACAAACCTTTTGTTTCTCTCGTTAATCCTTTACAACCTCAATCCCAGAAAAAGCACCAGCTGAAAAAACGCAGATAAAGCTCCTCAAGTAAAAAATATCACCGAACGAGACTACAGGCCATGAGTTCGACCGCCTCCACGAAAATAAAGGACAAAATTGGTAAGAAATCCCTCGATACCGAACAATTAGGTGTTGTCAAAAATCTGACACCGTTTGAGGATATTACTCATTTAGCTGGGATTGCAAGTATCTCGCTTGCTGGTCGTAGAGATATCGGCGCACTCATCCTCCAGAAAAAAGAAGATATTCAAATTAAGTTCTGCTTCGACGTACAGGGAATTCACCCGTCTTTACCAGAAGAACAGATTCTCCCGATTTTTGAAAATATTGAGGGTGGACTCAAAGAACTTCCCGAACGCGAAACCTTAACAATTCATCTTGGTTCGTTCACCGATGATTTCCTCCGACAGCAGGAACTAAAAAAGATAGAGGATAAATGCGACCTAGAGCAACTAACTTTATTAGTGCGATCGGAACGTCTGCGGGCAAGAGAACTCACTAAAGCAGGAACTCGTAAAAATAAGTTTTTACGTTTCTGGTGTACCTATAGTGTCCTGGCTTCTGAAGATAGTCGCTCAAATGATGCAATTGAAAAAACTATCAAACAATTGCAAAATGCCTGGTTCCAATTTACTGGACAAATTCACGGTGTTCGGCAAGAACGAATCGAAACAATTTTACGGGATAGTTTTACCTCTGGGTTTCAACGCTGGGAACAACTTTTGACAAACTCGATGGGGCTAGCAGTACGAGCAGTCACAAGTGAGGAAGTATGGTCAATCCTTTGGAGTCAATTTAACCGTAGCGATGCACCCAAAGTTCCCAATCCCCTCATATTAGATGAAGATGGGCTTCGAGAGGTTCAAACTAGCGATTTCCATATTCGCCACCTGATGCTGGAGAATGAAAAATCTGTCCCGTTTCTCGATCGCAGCTGGGTAAGACTGCAAGACAGGTATATCGGCGTTCTTCAGTTCAGCGAAAAGCCCCAAGGTTGGGTAGATGAATACGCCCAGCTTCGATACCTCTGGGAGGTAATATCCAAAGAAAAAATCTCCGACACCGAGATTATCTGCCAGCTATCTAAAGCCAACCAGGGACTTGCCAAAACTGCTCTGCAACGGATTACCAAACAGTCAATTACCTCTAGCGCGATGTCTTCTGAGAAGGGGTCAATTGACGTAAAAGCCAATATGAACATTGAGGAGGCAGTTAAGGCACAAGAAACTATCCTCAGAGGCAGTTTACCCATCCATACTGCTGTTGTTTTTTGTGTCCATCGTCACAGCCGTCAAAAACTTGATGAAGCTTGCCAATACCTTTCTAGCTGCTTCTTACGACCTGCTGTAGTTGATAGAGAAATCGAGTATGCCTGGAAAACATGGTTACAATGTGTACCTGTTGTTTGGGAAAACCTACTTACAAGACCCTTTAACCGTCGCCTCCCATATTTCTCATCAGAAGTTCCCGGACTTATGCCGATAGTCAGAACAGCTACAGGAGATAAATCCGGGTTTGAGCTAATTGCTGAAGAAGGAGGAACCCCAGTACATCTTGACTTGTACAAGCAGCACAAAAATCTTGCCATTTTTGGTACTACTCGTGCGGGTAAATCTGTCTTAGTAGCAGGTTTATTAACACCTGCCTTGGCTCAAAATATTCCTGTAATTGCGCTTGATTATCCTAAACCCGATGGTACTAGTACGTTTACTGACTACACCAAATTTATGGGAGAAGAAGGGGCGTATTTCGATATTAGTAAAGAGTCGAACAATCTATTTGAATTACCTGATTTAAGGGGATATGAGCCTGAAGTTATTAAAGAGAGAATGACCGATTTCAAAGAATTCTTGAAATCAACATTAATGATTATGGTACTAGGGACAAATCCTGTAGGGGTAAGTCCGACAACAGTATCAAATATTGAAAGTATCATTACAATCACAATTGAAACTTTTTACAACGATGAGGATATCAAACTTCGGTACAAGTTAGCATTAGAAAATGGATTGGGAACACCTGAATGGGCAGATATTCCCACACTTAAAGATTTCTATAATTATTGTTCCCCTGGATTTATCAAACTCGATTCCATCACCAATAATAGTAAAGAAATTCTCGATGCCCTTGACCAAATCAGATTGCGATTAAAGTTTTGGCTAAATTCACGAGTTGGGCAATCAATCGCCAATCCATCTAGCTTTAGAACTGATGCTCGATTGCTTGTATTTGCACTGCGATCGCTTGGGAGTGAAGCCGATGCCGCAGTCCTTGCCTTGAGTGCCTATTCCGCAGCCTTACGTAGAGCTTTATCATCTAAAGTATCAATATTTTTCTTAGACGAAGCACCAATTTTATTCAATTTTGAGAGCATAGCCGAGCTAATTGGTAGACTCTGCGCTAATGGGGCGAAAGCAGGTATACGTGTAATTTTATCTGCCCAAGAACCAGAAAGTATTTTCCAAAGTAAGTCTGCTTCCAAGATATTTGCTAATATCACAACCCGTCTGATCGGTCGCATTCAAACATCGGCAGTTGACCCATTTGTGAACAGGTTTAAATATCCTTATGAAATTATCTCGCGTAATAGTACCGAAGCATTCTTCCCAAAACGCGAAAGTATTTATTCACAGTGGTTACTTGACGATAATGGCAAACTTACTTTCTGTAGATATTATCCTGCTTATTGCTTACTTGCAGCAGTAGCAAATAACCCGAATGAGCAAGAATTACGCACTCTATTTCTCAATAAATATGCCGATAATCCAATGCTGGGTATGGTGAAATTTACAGAAAGTTACATACAAATGCTTTGGGGAGATGAGTTAAGTCAAGAAGCACAACAATTACTGGATAACAATAAAAATCAGCAATTAAAGTCAGCATAAATTATAGAAGAAAAGCTAAGAGTAATCTGGATTTCTAACAAGAAGAATCAATAACTCATAAACAAGTGGCTTAACTTTAATTGCCACATTGATTATTTTATCCACCAAAAGTATGAAACCAAAATTCAAGTTTACTAAAAAAGGAGTAATAATCGGGTCAATAATTGGTCTGGTTACTTTACTCGGTACAGCACCCAGTTATGCCTTTTCAATTGATGACTTCTTCAAGGTTTTAGGGAAATTCAATAACTATTTTGAGGAAACCAAAAAGGAACTCACTTCAGGAACCAATAAATGGGGTGGGATGAAAGGCGAAGCTAAAACTGCTATTCAGACTGGCAGTATGGATATGCCAGATCCAGTAAACTCAGCCGAAAAGCTCAAAGAGCAACTCAAGAACAAGGGTAACTGGAATGAAAGCAACACAGTTGAAGCTGCGGTCAGTGCAGCTAACGAACTGGAGAGAGAAACCACCCGCGCTACGATCGCCAGCGTATTGGGGGAAGTCGGTCAGGAACGTACCAAAAATGAGATAGAAGCAACTGAACAAACTGTAGCTGAGGCCAAAGAACTCGCAGAATCTGCACAACCAATGGATGCTTCACAAAACATCCTCAAGGTCATTGCTGCCCAAAACTCGCAAATTGTCTCAATGTTGGGTCAATCTCGCATTGACGGACTGCAAACACGGCACGATGCCCAGCAAACTAACCTAATGCTATCTCAACTTGCTGAACAAGGGGCAAGCGATCGCCGCCGTCAAAACCTGATGATGGACGGTATCAGCGCTCAGTATGTCGAAATCAGTGGGTTTAGCAGTCTCAAAACTACCGCAGGTGAATAATTCACCTTAATTAGTTGGTCATCTCTGCAATTGAGATGACCAATTCTCCATCAGGTACATAATACAGACCATGTTAGAACATCTTGTAATTGCAACCGACCCATTCTTTGGGCAAGACATTTTAGAAAATGCGTCAGCTGGAGCGCAATTAGTAGCAGAAGGTTTTAATGAACTT
Organism: Nostoc spongiaeforme FACHB-130; assembly: GCF_014698475.1. Taxonomy (GTDB): domain Bacteria; phylum Cyanobacteriota; class Cyanobacteriia; order Cyanobacteriales; family Nostocaceae; genus Nostoc_B; species Nostoc_B spongiaeforme. The sequence goes on from NZ_JACJTB010000043.1 coordinate 13,036, forward strand.
TGGCAGGAAACCCTCAACGGCAATTTGTACGGCTCGATGTGCAAAGTTGGTCAGTTTTTTGCGATCGCTACACTCACCCTTTTTATGGTTGAGTTAGGCAAAAACTGGATAAATCAAGAAGATATGAAAGCCCTCTCCAGTTGGATATGGCCCATTCTGGTTATCGGGCTACTAGCTAATAATGGCACTTTACTCAGAAGTGGAACACTCGCCATCCGGGGATACATTAATACTGTTAATAATGACATCCTAGAATTTACTGCTGCCGGAGCCAACCTAGAAGTAGCATTCAACCGAGCAGTCGGCAATATTGCCCTCCAGCAGCAAGTAGGGGCAGCAATGGAAAGATGCCGTTCCATCCCTGGTAACACGCAAGATTCAATCACCTGCTTGCAACAAGCAGAAGCAGAACTTAAAACCTCTGCGCCCGATCTATTTAAAGGAGAAGCCCCCGATAGCGGTAGTTGGGAATTTAACCCACTTCAGGCTTTATCTGATGCCAAAGACGCGCTCGAAAATCTCTCCCCTGGTCAAATCGCCGAAAAGATTGGTAATACTATCACCAGTACAATCGGTTCGATGATTACCGGATTTGTCGCAGTCATCCTCCTCGCCCTCAATAACGCTTACCAGTGGGGTATCGAATTCACGATGCTTTTAACTGCTCTACTTGGCCCGTTGGCAATAGGCGGTTCGCTACTCCCCTTTGGCGCAAAACCTATTTTCGCTTGGCTAACTGGTTATTTCACCGTTGGAATGGCGAAACTCTGCTTCAACATGATTATTGGTTTGTGCGGACAACTTATCGCTAATTCCGAACAAAATCAACCGATGATATTTCTACTTTTTGTTGGGTTAGTTTCTCCTATCCTGGCATCTGCATTAGCCGCAGGTGGTGGAATAGCTGTTTGGACAGGATTAGGTAAAACAGTAGCATTTGGCTCTGAAATTGCAGCAGGAATCGCTACAGGTGGAGCAAGTACAACTGCTACGGTTGCTGTCAACGCCACCAAATTTGTTAGTTCCAAAATCAAAGTTAAAAAGTAATTAACAAATAAATAAATATGCTTAAACCTAAGTCTAAATCTCAACCGGCTCGGCTTCTCAGTTATGGTCAATCTACCTCGACACCTATTGCAATGGCGATCGCCGTAACAGCAGGAGGAACTATCTTATCTACCCTATTGCAAATCATAAATATTGGCATGAGTGCTAGCACAAATCATCATGTCAAAGGCATGACGATTGTTCAACTCCAAGATGGGTCTATTTCACCTGGTAAATTTGCCGCTCCTAATGAACGCGAAGCCGAAACTATCAAACGCTTTATCTCAGATAGCATGATTAAAATGTTCGGCTGGAACGGAATAATCGAAGCAACAGAGAATGGTGAAAATGCCACTAAACCTGATAGGGGAATAGATATTCAAACAACAAAAAATAGTAGAAAAAAAATTCCTACTAGAGCCTGGGAAGCTGCATTTGCACTATCTGAAAATCAAGATTTCCGAGCAAATTTTCTCAAGAAGTTAGCAGAAATCGTTCCAAGTGGTGTATTTAACGGTGAAGTTCAAGTTTCACTCGTCACCCGCCATATCTCTGAACCCAGAAAAATCAAGGATGGACAGTGGGAAGTTGATTATATCGCTACGCTCGTCAGCTTTAATAGGAACGAAAACCAAGGCAAAGGAATTGCATTTAACAAAACAATTACTGTCGAGGCTGTCGATACTCCCAAATTACCAAATAAGCCAACTGAACTCGATAAAAAAATTTATTTAGTACGAGAACCAGGTTTAGAAATTACTCAAATTGTTGATTATAACCTCGGCAAGAAATAAAAATCATTAATCAAGCATAGAACTATGTTACAGCTAGAGAATGAGGCTTCCAATAAACATATATCTTCCGTAAATAGTCTTTTACCAATCGATAGGTCAGAAGAAGATGAAGTTGAAAATTCACAATTTGAGGTGGTTGAAGAAGATGAAACTGAAGTAGAAGACCCCGCGTTAATCCAAACTAAACACGACTTTGTTACATCTCCCTGGTCAAGGTTAGGAATTATTGGTGGTGCATTTGGTGCTGGGTTTCTAGTTATATTTGTTGTCCTCAACGGCATGATGAATGGGAGTGGTAAAAATGCCAAAAAACCAGAATTAACTACTACTCCAACTCCCACGGTTGCCGCATCTGAGAAAAAAGAAGGCGATGTTTATGCCAAACTTGCCCTCGCCAAGCAACAGGAAGAACTGGATGCCCTAAATGGTAAAGCTAATACGGAAGACAAAGAGGAGAAAAAAGAAGCTACTGAAGAAGAACAAGCCAAAAACCAAGAGAAAACCCGTTCTATTCGACAACGAAGGGTAGTTGCTCAAGAAACTCCCCCTACTTCCAGAAGACGTGTATACCGGGAAGAAACACCCGAACGTGTTAGACCAACACGTAGAGTAGTGGCTTCACAGCCAATACCACCTCTGCGTCCTAGCACTCCTCTACCAAAATTTGCCAAACAATTAGTTGCCAGCAACCAGAGTGTCGCCAAAGATCCAATAGCCGAACTCGAACGCCTGCGTAACCTGGGTTCAGTTGGTCGAGTTGAGTATATGCTAGCCAGTACCACTGTCAGTGAACCTACAAACACAACAGTACCAGAAGTTACAGCTAAAACTGAAGAAACATTACGCCCAGCAGAACAAAATAGCGATCGCTCCCGTCGTCGTCGTAGCCGACGCAGCGAGAATACCGAAACAGTTACCAATACCCCTAATCAAGTTGAAGAATTGCGCCCGCGTTGGCAACCTGTAACCACAAATGACAGTACTCCTAAATATAGCAATACTGATGACAAAGAGAACAATCAAGCCGTGCCAGTTATTTATAGCTTCTCGGTAAAAGAGCCACAAATTAGCTTAGAACTTGACAAAGAAAAGACCGTAGAATCCAGTTTTGCTAGTAATAAAGAAAACAACTCCACTCAGCAAGTCGAACAAGTTGCAAATAACTACCTGCCAGAAGAAGCGCAGATACTCCAAGAAACACAACCGCAGTATTTAGTTGTCGGTTCGTTTGCAAGTGCAACCTTGGTAACTCCACTCGTTATGCCCCAAACCAGTAATAACGCTCGTTCCCAAGAACAGACAAATACATTACGGTTTGTCGCCCGGTTGGACGAGCCGCTTTATAGCAATACTGGCGAAATAGCCATTCCCGCAGGAACACAAGTAACTATCGCTATGATTTCGGTTGATAGCACATCAGGCGTGCGTGCCGAAGTCACGGCCATCCTCAAAGACGGCACAGAATATCCTCTATCACCTGGAACGATATCAGTTTTGGGAGAGATGGGTTCGCCTCTAATCGCCAGACCTTACGACGACAAGGGATCTGAAATTGCTAAATATGATGCCACATTAGGGACAATAGCTGGTCTTGCCAAGGTAGGGGAAATTATTAACCAGCCGGATGAAGAAGTCACAGAAGATTTGCCTTTAGGTGGGACAAGAACCCGCAGCCGCAATAACAACCGCAACCTGGGAGCTGCTTTCCTTGAAGGTGCTTTTGGCAAACTTGGCGAAACACTCAGCAAGCGGACAGAACGTGCTACTGACGAAATCAATCGCCGTCCCAATGTTTGGTATGTGCCTAAAGACACCAAAATCACAATCAAAGTCGATAGGTCAATCAAGCTGTGAAACTAAGAGATATAGCAGATTTTAGTTTAAGGATGCCTAGGGCGATCGCCTTTAGCGGATGCCTCACCATCGCCTCCGTGCTTGCACCAAACCAACTTCTACTGGCAAGTACTATCCGTCAAGTTGCAGCGTCCCAGGTGTCAGGGGAAAATGCTCAATTGCAGACAGTTAAGGTCTGGCCTGGACATGGGGTATCAATATCGTTCTACAACACCAAAGAAATTATCAAGAAAATCTGGCTGGATGACCCATCTAAGTTTGTTTTTGATGTAGACGGATGTCTTGAGGGCTTGGGTAAGTGTTCTGGAAGCAGCACGGGTGCAGGACTAATTCACATTCGCCGCATCGAGACAGTCAAAATTCCCGGTTTACCGCCAGCTCCTTACGGGGCGCACATGACGGTGATTACCGAATCTGGCTCAACAAGGAAAAGCTATCACTTCCGGATTGTAGCGGGCAGTGGCACACCAGAGTACAGCCAAATTGAAATTATTGGTGATACTCCCAGCAAACCTGAAGAAGTAAAACCAAAGGTCAGTTACACCGCATTATCTGATAGCAGACATATCGCCAAAGGAATGCAAGTTGCCCTCAAAAACCAGTGGGTTACTACAGACAGCAAGCTCTGGAAGCGTCTGAACCAACTTGTTGAGTTGCGATCGCAAGGAGAGGAACTTGTCGTTGCCGCCAGCACCGCCGGAGTATCAATGCAATTGGTTGAAAAACTCATGCTACTGGGTGGAAAGCGCTTATTAGAACCACCACAGCGCAATAACCCTCTGACAACAACAAATCTAGGTAAATCAAGTTTTAAATAAATAGTGATGTATACCGAAAATCTGGCCGCTAACAACCAAATTTTAGATACTACACCAGAGGTCACTGCGATCGTACCAGTGAGAGCTGCAAGCCAGGAAACTACTCACAACAAAACCAACCGAGGGCTTGAGTATCGGATGGAAAAATTTAATAAATTACGCTACCTAATGGTTGCAGGACTTATTGCAGGGCTTGCCCTACACGGATTAATCCGATATGGAGGTAGCTATAATATCGGCAGTCTCTTATTCGGCGGAAAAGCGGTAGCTCAAACAGTTTCATCGAAGTATTCAAATTTGAACACTTCGACAGATAAGACAAAACAAACCAAACAACCACAGCCCGTTGCAACTAAATACGTCAATGGCGCACCTACTCCCGATTGGAGCAGTATCACATTCAGAAATATGAAGTTTGGCGGTGCTGGCAGCGTCGAATTCCCTAATATCAAAAACCCTGGTATGAAGGAAACACGCACCTGGAGTGCTGGGCAAAGCCTTGCCGAAGTCATGGAACTGGGTGATTTTGAAGCAACTGAGTTCAATATTGAAAATTTCACACTTGAAGATATCGCCGAAATCACGGGCATTCAACTTAAAAATCTCAAACTGTCAGATTTTGAAACACTCGATTGGCAAACACTTGAAGACCTCGCCGAAGCAATTCCTAATTTAGAAAATTCAGAAGTCGGAGCCATCCCACCAATTCAAGAATTAGTAACCAAAGTTACAGGCAGCAACGCAAGCTACCAAACTGTTGGTGAAGTACTGGACAATTATCCCCAACTGGGAGAAGTGGAACTTGGTGAGTATGTCAAACTTGATAAATATAAACTCACCAGTATCCCTGGTATTGAGGATGCACAGCTAAAAGGCTTTACTAACTGGCAAAACACAACAATTGGTAAGGTTCCGGGATTAGCTGATGTACCGTTCGATCGGTTCCCCAGTGTTCCCATCCCCGATGTTAGCTTTATCGGCAAAGTAGACTTACCCCTCGGTTCCCTTGAAAGCGGACGCTGGAAGTCAATAAGTGGTAGTTACCAAGCTGGGTTTAATGTCCCGTGCGAGAAAACGTGTGGTCACATCGAAGTTTCGGGTAGCGATATTGTGACTGGCGCACAATGGATGTCCGGTAAAGACCAAAAAGTTAAAGGCGGATTTGGCATCTTGGGCAGCCTCAACGGTGGAAAAGAACCTACAGGTCGTCACCCCTTTGGGAAATCATTTAAACAAGTCATCTGGGATATTAACGAAGCGGACGGCAGTATCACCACCGCGATGTTCTTCCGTATCTGCAAGCGGGGATGGGTTGACTTAGGCTGCTCGCCCTACTTCATTGGCCCAGTTCCCTTCTTCACCTACCGCGAGATAGACCCAATTATCCTTGGTACACCCCTCACCGTACCAAAGAAGTAAAAAGTAAAAAGGCAAAAGAGAATAAATTCTTCTCTTTCTTTTAACTTTTGATTTGGAGAAGACACTCTACACAAATAACGGAGAAATATGCAACTTCACTTCACCGCATATTTCTTCAATTTCCTCATGCAATTAACACAGATTAATATGAATAGTTATCTGTTTGCAACCGCTCAAACTAAGACAGTTAGAGAAGTAAAAGCTGCTCAGAAAAATAGCAATACTGACTTTAGTAAGTATACAGATAAGTTCATGTCACCTCAAGGTTTGGCACTTGCCGGGGGAATTGGCTTATTGTTGCTTTTACAGCTTTTTAGTAATGGTAAAAAAGGCAAGCTTGCTACTAGCTATTGGGGTGGAGCAAAGGAAACCGCCCAAGCTAAGAAAAAAGCTCTCAAGCAAATCGTCACTCCTAAATGTGATAGTGCCAGTTTATATATTGGAGTACACAAATACAAGGGTCAAAAATTACCCCAGGGGAGTGGGGGAATTCCAGTTTATGTACCCGATGTCCAACGGGGAACTGCTGTAATTGGCGCACCTGGTAGTGGTAAATCATTCTCGGCTATCAACCCGATGATTTACTCAGCAATTGACCAAGGTTTTGGTATAGTACTATACGACTTCAAGTATGCAAGTCAAGCCAAAATCGCCAGTTATGCCAAATCCAAGGGGTATGACGTACATATCTTTGCACCGGGATTTCCCGAATCAGAGGTATGTAACCCAATCGATTTCTTGCGTGACAGTAGCGATGCTGAAACCGCACGGCAGTTAGCTACGGTAATTAACAAAAACTTCCGCCTGTTAGGTAATGCGTCTGAGGATGCCTTCTTTGGCCCCGCCGGCGACCAGTTGACGCAGGCTATTTTAATGCTAACTAAAGAGTTTGGCGACCGCGCTGATATTATGACGGCTGCGGCAATACTTTCTAGCGAGAAGATGGTCGAACGCTTGATGGCAGCCGAACTAAACCCTTGGATTAGAATAGCTTTTGGTCAATTATTTAGCTCGGCTGGCTCAGAGAAAACTGTAGCGGGTATCGCTGGTAGTGCTTCATTGATGTTCACCCGGTTCATGGCAAGGGGTACATTGGGATGCTTTGTTGGTAAAACAACCTTGCCCCTGGAGGTAAAACGCAAACAGATGATTATCTTCGGGTTAGACCGCGAACGCCGCGATGCTGTCAGCCCCCTGATGACTAGTATTCTTCACATGGTAGTTTCCCGCAGTATTGCCAAAAAACGTAAGGAAGACGGCCCATTAGTAGTGTGTCTTGACGAGTTGCCAAGTATCTTCCTTCCAGATTTATTTAGATGGCTTAACGAATCTCGTTCCGAAGGATTCTGCGGTATCCTGGGTTGGCAAAATATGGGTCAGCTTGAAAAGATTTATGGTAAAGAAATCTCTAAAGCTATCCTTGGTGGGTGCGGCACAAAATTTGTTTTTAATCCTGGTGAAGAAGAATCAGCACGATTATTTTCTGCATATTTAGGTGAAGAGGAAATTAAATATAAACAAAAATCTCGCTCAACGGGAGGGGGTAAATCCAGCACATCTATCAGCGAACAAGAACGGACTCGTAAGCTATTCGAGCCAGCCCAATTCCTCAAATTACCACCTGGGAAATGTCTATTTATCAACCCGGCTTATAGTAATAAAAATGAGGGTTCAGTACCACTATTAAAAAATATCAAAATCCCCAAACATATCATTGGATTAGAACAAGAAAATGACGCTAACTGGGATAAACTCATCAAAGAGCTTGCTAGGAAAAGTACCCAGAAAAAACCCACACAGGAAGATTTAGATTTACGAGTCAAGGAAGTAGATCGGAAGTTCCCTATCCCACAAGCACCCGTACAAGCGGGCAATGCACCGTTACCTGTTGATGCGTACAAGAGCTTTTTCTAAAAACTTTAAGTTTAATGACCAACTGGTTTTTATAAAGCATAGTCAGACTGTTTGAATTTATAGATTATTTTCACCACATTTAATATATGTTTGACACCAGACACACTCAAATTAATGAATCATATTTAGGTACAGCCGATACTGCAATTCAAACAAGTCGAGAATTAAGTAAAAGCCTCATCAATGTACTTACTAAGATAACTAAAGTAATTCTCGAAAAACTCAAAGAAGCTCAAGAAGCAAGTAAAATTGCAGTTAAAGTTGGCAAAGATATCTACAATCTTGTACCTGATGAATCTACCCCTGGTGCGTATAAATGGGAAAAGGTAGATTTAACCAGTCAAAGTATAAAAAGCAATCAAGAAACTAATAAGGTAGATTTAACCAGTCAAAGTATAAAAAGCAATCAAGAAACTAATATTGTGTTAATGCCCGATTTATTAGTAGAAGGTCAATACACAATAGAAACTGAACCTTTTACTGACTATCAAGCACAAACAATTGCTGCAAGATTAGTAGAAGATGTACCCAATTTCAATAGTGATTATCAGCAAACAAGTGATAATACTCTAAAAATTACAGCTTATCTAGAGTCAGATGGTTCAGCAAAACAAATCGTTATCTACGAACAAAATAGCGAAGGTAAATGTACAACTAATCTCGTCACTGGAATACTTACTCCAGATGAAAAAATAGATGTAGCAAGTGAACCACTAGTTAAGTTACTACCTCCATCTGCTGACATTATTAACAATCATAAAGATACAAAAGACTTATTATTTGATAACGGCAACCCAGATGTAATAAAAGTAACTGCATCCTTAGATAATTTATCAGTAATATTGAACGAAGATAATCAACCATTAAATTCTGAAATTGTAACTACACCAGTTAACTTGGATTACGAAGCAGAGGAAGCTGCGGTAGGTTTTATAAATGATATCGACATTAGTAATCCACCCGACTTTGACTCCCCACCAGATGTTAATTATTATCAGTCTCCTGTAGTCAAAAACTATCCTGAATCAGTAGAGCAGACACTCAACGAACAATCTGAAACTAAGATTCAAGCAGTCGAATCAAATACTTCACAACAGTTACCACAAGATGAAAACAGCGAAAACAGTTCGTCTATAAATCAAGAAATTAACTTATCTGTTGAAATAGAGGTAGATGACAGGTTTGGAGATGATGTGGTCAATAATCTTCAAGAAGAAATCGCACAGTCCGAAGAAACTATTCAAATTCAACCGATAGTTACTAGTAACCCTCAATTTCAAAATCAAGCTGGAGAGGAGGTAAATGAAAATGTAAATCCCAATCAGTTTTTTGCACAAGAGCCAGAGGAGCAAACGACTAATAATCGAAAAAAATATGCACCTAAGTTTACGTATCAAGATGTAGAGCCAGCAGCACAACAGTGGGCGCGTCAGGTTGAAGTACCTATTTATCAAATTAATAATAAACAAGCGCGGGAAGAACGTTACAACGGGGAAAATAAAGATATTGCTGAAACTGCGATCGCCATGTTAAAAAAATACAGCACTCTTGAACAAGATGGTTCACGTCTTTACCGTAGCGATACATTTGTAATTCGCCAAGAGGGAGACACTGTTAGCATTCACCGCCGCAGTGATGAATTATTTGGGTGGGAGAACTCTTTGATGGATTTTAAACTCAACAAAAAAGAGGAACCCAAAATCACGAAAAAGCCTACAGAGATGTTACCTGTTGAACGTCAGGAGTTTCTCATGGTGGCAGAATACTTAGGCGACAATGGCAAGCTACCTGACCTCAACAATGCCGATATCCGTGATGTAGCAAACAGCTTGGGAAGTCTTGCACCTGCCGGCACAATTAAAACGCTGGAAGTATTTAAACAAAATGAGATGTTGCACACCCTGAATAATGTCCTCATCCAGGCTGATAAGAAAGAACTTACAGTAGGTGAATTTACCATCAAGCGATCGCGCAACCCCGAAAAAAATCGAGCCAGCTTGCAATTATTTAAAACTACCGAAGAAAAAGGTACTCAGGAACTTGTCCGGTTTGACCTAACTAAAACCGAAGCCGGCATTACCAAAGAAGTCAGCAAAATGAATATCTCTGAGTACGATATCAACCAAATTAAGTTTATTGCCCAAAACGCCAGCAAACTCAACCTGGAACAAATCTTTGGTGACGAACAATCTACTCCCACCGCCGCATCTGCATCCAAAAAACGAGTAATACAAGCAGTTGGCGATCTGCCTGTCACAGTTCACCCTTACATCGCCGAGGAATGGGCAAATATGGTCAAGCATGGTGGCCCTGACTGGGGAGGGGCAATGAATCAAGGCAATGAAGAAATTCTACAACGGATAAATGAGAACAACGGTAAGTTACCAATTGCCGACCAGCGAGAGATGTACTTCAAGATTATGACCTACAAGGCAACTGAAGCACAAAAGCAAGGAGAAACAGTCGTCGATTTTGTTCCGCTTAAAGATATTATGAATGACTTGCAAGTATGGCGAGGAGAAGAAATTCGGCAGCAATATACCCCTACTGAACACATACCCTCTTCTCAAAAGCAAACTGTCGCTGCTGCACCTAAAACCAAGTCAAGAGAAGTTGAACGAGAAGTTGAACTATAAATTCCGTCACCAAGTTTGCAAAGTTGCATTGGCAATATAAAAACTTCGGTTTAGAAGTTACGTAAATTTACATCAATTGCAAATTTCAAATTCAACAAGCTTTTCATTTATTTAAATCATTAGTTTATTATTTTAAATAACACAATTCAAAGAAAAATTACTACGTAAAGCTCACGCAAATACTCAATGTAGTATTTCAAGCGAAAAATCAAAAAGTGAGCTTAACATCTGAATTAAAAAATAGAAATTCACCTATCAGGGAATGGTTTGACTCTAGACTAAATCAGACATTTATTAAAATGATTAATAGCCATAATCAAATATTAGAAAATCAAGAAATTATTAAACCAGTTGATGGTGTAGATTTTCCATTAGTAGGAAATGCGATCGCCAAAGCACTTGCTAAGTATCTAGGAAGCATATATGAAGATAAAACATGGTTTACTAATTGTCTTGCTCAGGTTGGAGCCAAAGCCCTCAAAATAGAATATGCTTTTGATTACTGCATTACAAATTCCAATTCACTTGAAGAAGAAGCTCTAAAGTGTATGCTGCTGGGTGCGTTAGAAAATTATGCACGCAGCCGTAACATACATGAAATTATTCAACCTTTTCTACAAGGAGAAAAAACCCTTCAACTTGAACCAGAATATTTCAAAAAATGGCTTCCTACTATCCAAGATACATCTCAAATTATCGGTATTTTACCCCGTACTTGGCAAACTGTAGCTAATCAAGTAAGTGGAAATATCACCTGCAATGCTTCATACCCTTTAAGTGAATATCTTGGAGGTGCTGATTGCCAGATAATCGCTGGAAATACTCTTATTGATGTAAGAACAACTGCCAAGAAGCGTCCCTTCTCTTTAGAAAATTTTTACCAACAAATTAGTTATGTTCTGCTTGATAGCAATGACATCTATCGTATCAATCAACTAGTCTGGTTTTACAGCCGCCAACAGTCGGTATTCTTCTATCCCACTAACAAAATATTCCGCGACTTGCGAGCAACAAGGGAAGAATTTAAAAAAATGATTCTTGATAATTATGAAACAAATAGACTAGCAGAACAGAATAAGGGTTTATATCTTCCCCAGGAAGGATATAAATATGATTCAAGATTTTCAACTTAACCCTAGCTTCAATATTTACTTTGATGGTATGGAGTATCACGCCAAGATCCACTTTGATGATGCTTTTAAAACTGAAGCAGAAGAAATTGCAGCAAGTGATATTAGCACTCTTGCTACTAAAGTCTCTAATCGTTGGCGGCAGTATCTTCTAAGTATTTCCAATAAATACAGAAAGTAATTGAGCAATTAGCCCTCTCCAAGCAGAGGGTTAACTTAACGAATAAAATTCAAAATTTGCTCGTTTAAATACTATGAAACTAGGTTTCTATCCAGTATTGGGTAAGAGTGATTTTCTCAAAATCAAGGGTGAAAAAATCCCGATTTGGCACTTGCTTGAATATCAGCCTGTGGGCTGGCTATACTCACTCGCTACAAAAGCAGAAATTGTTCCAGATAGTCTGATTATTCATGACTGCGGATCGTTTAACTACCGTGACCAAGATATTCCTACTCTCAACGGTAAATATGTTGATGCCCACTGGTCTATTCATAGATATCGAGAACGTTCAAAAGTCGGTGATATTATTGTTTGTCCTGACCATTTACTTATAGGAGAAAATATTAGGAAACGGCAAGAATATAACCTTCAACAAGCAAAAACATTTATCCAACTTGCTAAAAGTTATCTTCCCAATAGAATCCCCCTAGCAGTCATCCACGGGCAGTCTCTCAGTGAACGCCTCGAAGTAGCAAAATATCTTCTGGGGCTGGGATACCGCCATCTTGGCATCGGTGGCCTTGTTCCCCAGGCGAGGGAGTATTCAACTAACTTGCACATTGTCAAAACAATCACTGAGGTTGTGCGTTCACGAAGTGACTCGGAACGCGTATCGCCGTTCGCGAAGCGTGTCCGACAGGACAAGGCGGGCGTTTCGCCATCGCGCAGCGACTCCGCAGGAGTATTGCACGAGCCAAATGTTCATATACACGTTTTTGGACTATGTTCGCCCCAGTATGCCAAAGCTTTTACTCAGATGGGATTATCCTTTGATGGTTCAACTTTTATCCGAGAAGGACTAGGTGGTGGGATGTTCGTCAGCAATGAGGAAAAACTAATTCGGATGCCAGCCCACTGCACGCCAAAGTGCAACTGTCATGTTTGCAGGGTTCTCAATCGACATAGGATTGACCCTCGGTTAACAAACAAAGGACGGACGCATACTATGGGAAGAATCGCCCACAACCTCAATCTGGCGATCGGCACTTACAGAAAATTCATTCCCAAGGAAAAAATCTACCTGGTTGCTGGATGTGGCAAGCAGCTTCCCTACTCTGCTGCCGCCAAAGACTTATATTGTTCGCAGCACTTTCAAGCTTGCCGTCGCTACGTAGAAGAAAAAGAATCAAGATGGTATATCCTGTCACCTTTACATCAAGTTCTTAACCCAGAAACAATCATCAAGCCCTACGATAAATCCCCCTATTCCTTATCTCATCAGGAACGTATACTATGGGCGCAACAAGTAGCAGAAAACCTCATACAAGTTGCGTCTTTGGAAATAGAGTTTGTATTCTTGACGGGCAAGCTTTACAGACAGGAGGTAACACCCATTTTACAAGCAAAGGGATACGAGACAAAAGTACCGATGCAGCACCTAGCCATTGGACAGCAACTTGCTTGGATAAAGAAGGAACTGGAGCAAGAAAAACAGCTTGTTTTAAATATTTAACCCAGCAGTAATAACACCAAAACGATTTATGGAGACTACAAAGCGAGTAATTAATATAAGTGGAAAATTCGGTAGTTGGACTGTATTAGAAAAACAAGGAAAGCAAGTATTATGTAAGTGTGATTGTGGAATTCAAAAACTTGTTTACAGTCACACTCTCACCAATGGCCGCTCAACTAACTGCGGTTGTAAGAAAAGAAAAGAATCTATCCCAGTTGGTGCAAATTTTGGGAGACTAACAGTGATATCTGATGTAGAAGTTAAGGGGAAAAGGGGCGAACTACTCCTCCTTACCTTATGCAGATGCGGAACCCAAAAATATGTTAGTAAAAATAGCCTAAAAAGAGGGCTTACACAAAGTTGCGGATGTTTGCAACGGGACAGCCTCAAGACCGATAAAACTATCCACGGTCACTGCAAAAGCCATGAGTATAACTCCTGGTTACACATCAAGCGTATCTGCTATAACAAGAACCACCATCAGTACAAATATCATGGCGGGTGCGGAATTGAAGTTGATGCATCCTGGCGTGATAACTTTACCCAATTTCTAAAAGATATGGGATTAGCACCCGAAGGAACAGTTATATCTCGTATTGATCAAGAGAGTGACTTTGCCCCCGGAAATTGTCTGTGGATACCCAGAAAAGAACATTATCGTCAAATACATTTATTAAGAAGAAAAGAATTCTTGATTTCTCAAATTTTACCTAAACCAGTCGTTACCAATAGTGAGATTAATGTTTCACCAAACATTGTTCGAGCAATCATCAAAGATCATGCAAATGGTGAAGCCAACATGAATAAACTTGCTACACAATATAAAATTAGCACTCAAGACGCAATAAATATTATCCTTCACCACGTTTAACTATCAATTTATTTTTAATAAAAGTGCGTCATCAATTAAAAAGGCGCACTTTTTATTTTACAGCAAGTATTTAGTTTTAAAACACACATCAAACTAGTAGATTAATTACCACAATTGTTACACACATCAGCAAGGTAGTCATTGATGATGTGTGATTCAGGAAATAATCACTAATATCTAAAGTGTTGTACCTGAGTATAAAGTTTACTGCAATGAATAATATTTGCAATTTGAAACCAAGTATTCATACAAATACGAAATCATTGTTCAGTAGACCAAGTAACCAAACTTTCTACCACAGACGAAGTTATCAATTAGCTGAACAAGCAAAGCCTCAAGTCAAAATTATAAAACTTGCACATGATAATACACAACGGCTCTTATATCTGGTTTCATGCAGGACAAACTGCTAGATGGGGAACTATAAATGCGATTAAAGCATTGCCATACCTAATGATTGCATATCAAATCGACGGACAATGGTACAGTGACCCCAATTTTTTACAATCTAAAAATTTAGAATATAAACCAGTAATCCCTATAAGTTCAGCAATTATTCATGTACCAAAAATAACAGTTGAGTTACAACCAATTGTTCAATTATGTGCTGGATTTAGGAACAAAAGAATTCATAGTCTTTGGGTGGTTAATGCTCCCGCTCAGGTATTGAAACATATATTAGAGTGCAGCCCATGGGACAGTATATCACTCAAGCAACTACTAGCAACTTTGCACGAATTAATTATTTATGGCTATGAAGTCAAAATACTTCCCGCCAAAAAAGAAACCATATCCCCTATTGAATGGATGGAATAATAATGACTAATAGCAACCAACAACTCACACTTTACTATCCTTGTGTAGTTCAGATTTTAGATCAGTTTGTACAGACAATATCAGTTGAGTTTTGGATACAGAATCCAATAAACGAAAAATGGAATTTGTTACCATTGAAAAATGGTGATAGCAGCATATCAGGTTACACATATGCGACAGCACCACGTATAATGGCATATCCCAATGAAGAATATCCGTCAATAGAAGCATTTTTACAAGCGAAAAAAGAAGAAGGTGTAGACTATCCCATTCGACATAAAAGAACTTATCTTACAGTTAAGGGTGCAGCATCTCACAAACTATTCTGGGCATGGAAAAATCCTCAGACTAATAAAATTGAACGTATCCATTGGCATCCTTTAGCTATAAAAGTAAAGGCAAGTGAAGATGACCAAACTGACTACTCAAATATAACTCCAGTCAAGATTGTAAATGGAAAATTAATCACACTTGAAAAAGACAATTTACCATCAAATAGAGCAGCTTTTTCAGAGTTTATTGCAGACAGAGAAGAAAACCTCCGTCTTGCACTTGAAGCCCTGAAATCACCCAATCCTGATGCCGCACTCGAACTACTGGCCATCATGGAAGAAATATCCAAAGACTGCTTCTACGCCAGTTGGATTATGGGCAATGGATACAATTTAGAATCAATTCTTAAATCATGGGATGGCACTAGTAACGTCATCTACGGTAGTGGGGAAATCGCACATCAACAATTAGCACTAATGCGCGTTCTTTCTGAACTATGCCAAGGTTGGTGGTTTTGGGATGAAGATAAGGATACTGGCGTAATTTTCCAAAGTTATACTTACAGGGGAATCGCCTGATTATTGGGGCTGGGAGTCTTGCGATCGCTGTAAAAAATTTATTGGTGGCTTAAACTTACAATTCTATATCGCTGTTCCGAATCGGAAAAAACTGATATTGCTTTTGTTGTGCAGCAGCTATTTCTGATGGAGTATTAAATACAGTAGCCTTTGTACCAAGTTGGAGTTCTTGGTATAAAGGCACACCATCACCATCATTATCGCTGAGAAGAATCCTGGTCATGATATGAACAGGGGCAACTTGCGCGAGGCGATTCACTACATTAGCAACAAACTCGTTAGATGCATCGCAGCCATCAAGGTATCTAATCAACATATCAGCAGTAGTTTCAGTCATCTTGGCTGGGTCTGTTACCCCCGCTTCCAGAATAAAGTCATCGTAAATAGCCTTCTCGCTATCAGTAAAATTTTCCTTGCAAGCTTGTTGGATAATTAATTCAACTTGTTGTTTCTGTATAAATTTCATAATACACATTTGCAAGCATAAATATTAGTAGTAGATTCTGAATATTTTAAATATGAGTTTAATTAGAAAATTAATAATTAAATATACACGACAAACAGAATTGCAATTAAATTATTATAGCTCATGTTACCTGGGTAATTGAACTGTAAAAATGCTACCTTTACCGAATTCACTTTGTACATTTAATTTGCCTTGATGTGCCTGAACAATTGCTTGAGCAATGGCTAATCCTAATCCAGAACCACCAGTGTTACGAGAGCGATCGCTACTTACCCGATAAAAACGATCAAAAACTCGCCTCAGTTCATGTTGTGGGATACCAATACCTGTATCTTGAACTTTAATTACAGCATAATTATCATTACTTTCTAAGATAACTGTGACTTCCCCTCCTTTGAGTGTATATTGAATTGCATTGACAATTAAGTTAGAAACCAATCGATAAAGCTGATCGGAATTCCCTATAACATTCATATTTTGCTTAACTCTGATTGATAATGTCAACTTTACTCCTGCGGTAGTTGCCATCGCTTCAAATTCTTCAATTAAATCGCTAACAACATCATTTAAACAACAAACTTCATGCTGTAACTTTTGAGCTTGTCTATCTAAACGTGCTAACATCAATAAGTCAACGACTAAAGTTGTTAACCTCTGATTTTGACGCTGTATAGTTTGCAATAAATCTCGTGTTTCTTGTTCATCTATTTCTGACATTAAAAGTGCTGATTCTACAGTTGCACTTGTTGCAGCTAAAGGCGTTCGTAATTCATGTGCAGCATCAGCTGTAAACTGTTGAATTTGTCGATATGACTGATAAATTGGCTGCATCGCTAATCCTGACAACCACCAACTGGCACCTGCAATCATAACCATAGCCATCGGCAGCCCTAATATCAAAATTAGCTTGACACTATCCAAATAGTGATTAAACTCTTCTAGACTTCGCCCTACTTGCATATGTCCCCAATCCTGATAATTTTGGGTATGCAGAGATAAAGTAATTTGATGGTATTCTCTGCCTTTGCTATCTTTGAGAAATTGCCAAGTTTTTTGATTAAAAATATTAGGTAATCCCTCTGGATAATAACCAGCATTAGCAATTAATTTTCCTGAAATATCAAAAAAACGTATATAGTAGCTAGTTTTAGTAACAATACCAAGAAGATGACGTTTAGGATGCGGCTGTTCTTGAATACAATTACTATCTTCAACTTTACATTTATCTACATTTGGAAATAACTTGAGTGCCAAAGGTTCCAAACGTCCAGGTTCTTGCAATTTAAGTTCAATACTGTCGTGCAGTGTTCCCGCTACAGTTTCAATTTCACTGTCTAAAGCTACCACATGAGCATGAAACACAGACCTGTAAAAGCTAAAGGCAGATAGGCTTAAAATCAAACCCATAACAATAGCGTAATACAGAGCTAAACGAAGGCGGGTGAGCCGAAACAGTTTATTTTGATTCATCTGAGAAATTAAGACGATATCCCATACCGTGCAAAGTTTCAATTGGGTTAGGACAGTCGTTACTTGTGAGTTTACGACGTAACAAACGTATTTGCGCTGCCACTACATTACTACTAGATTCCGCATTAACTTCCCAAATTTGATTACGAATTTGCTCAGTCGTAACAATCTGGTTAGGATGGTTCATGAAATATTCCAATAGTTGGAACTCTTTATTAGTTAATGGAATACTTTGCTGTTCACTTGTTGTATTTTGTCTAACAACTGTACTGTTGCCATAATCTAGAGTCAAATTACCAACAGTTAATTGTTGGGGTTGAAAATGGGGGGAACGACGCTGCAATGCCCGCAATCGTGCTAGAAGTTCCACCATGCCGAAGGGTTTTACTAAATAGTCATCGGCACCTGCATCTAGTCCGGCAACTTTATCTTCCATTCTATCTTTAGCAGTTAGCATCAGGATAGGAAGAGGATTACCTTTATAACGCAATCTTTTACACAATTCTAAACCACTAATTCCTGGAAGCATCCAATCAAGAATCGCTACTGTATATTGCGCCGAACTATTTTCTAAGTAAGCCCATGCGTCATTACCATCCATAACCCAGTCAACTAGGTACTTTTGTTGATTTAAAGTACGCTTAATAGCAGCCCCTAAATCCGGCTCATCTTCGACTAATAGCACCCTCATATCAAACTGGGTATTTAAAAGTTCGTTGTAAATTTGTGATTTTAGCATAGTTTGCCATAGGGATACCCCTATTAGTAGATTGACAGAAGCTTATGAAATTAAGATGAAATTCTTAAAAATTAGGATTAAGCTATACAAGACTAAACAGTCAGCTAAGAGTCTTTACGGTACATAATCAAACAGCAAAGACTCAGTATACAAATTGTCAAAGTATAATTTAAAACTAGTTTGAATAGCTATATAAACTAAGTTGTACAAAATGTCTATTGAGTCAATAATAATTTTGGCATATTAGGTTAAAATTCATAATTTTTAGATAAATTTTATAAATTTTATATTTATTGATTAGTTAATGTGCGAATAATGTTGTTTTTCTGCTCTAACTAAAGTTAGTAAATATGTAATAAATATTATAAGTGATTATAATTAATTGGCTCTGCAAAATACTTTTCAAGGGTTAGTAATTCACAAGGAAAAGAACTGGTTCATCAACTTGACAACAGTAGTTGCTGCGACCTTTATTTAGTAGTATGTGAAAGTTCGATTTTTACCAGACATAGCGGAGCCACTTCAGCAGCCTATGGAATGCTTGCGGGTGTAATTAGTGAAATAATCGTGCTTTTCTTCGCCCTTCAAAGGAAATAATCAGAGCAATTATGACTACCTATTATGGCACTATTAACACGGAACAAAAAGTATGATGAAGTACATAATTGCTAACACGACCCAAAACAAATTCTTCCATACCTGAAAGCCACCGCCGCCATCCAATTACAATCAAGTCTGCTTGACAATTTCGCGCAAATTCACAAATGGTTTCGCCAGGTTGACCAATGTGTTGTTTGTATTCTACTTCTACACCTGCTGCTGTTGCTTCTGCTGTATATAAATGCAGCATTTCTAACTTTGGCTGGGAGAATTTATCTAACATTTTTTGGCTATATTTTACGGCTTCGCTGTCTTTATCTTGCTCATAGTAATTTAACAGTTCAGAGTTATCTAAATATCCATCTTCTTCAGGACATACAACATTAAATATCATCAAGTTAGCCTTGGTGAGCTTTGCTAGAGAAAGTGCTTTTTCAAAAACACGCTTGCTAACTTTAGAACAATCTATTGCAACCAGAATCTTGTGAAACATAAAAATATCTCCTGAGTTTTAGAAAAACCTTCAGGGCAGATAGGCATTCGTGACATACTGCTGTACCATACGATGGGTATTGAAAAATGAGGCATTTAGTGCGATCGCACGTCGCATTACATCCACCCACCGCTCGCGCTCTTGATAAAACATTGGAGCTATTACGTTTTTCAACTTCTGATATAAATCCTCTGCATCCTGGCGGTTCAGGACATCTGAACCAGAAAACTCTGGTTCTCTAAAACCAATAGACCAACCAGTCACCCCTTCGATATGTCCCTCAATCCACCAACCATCGAGTATGCTGAAACTGGGAACACCGCTATGTGCTGCTTTCATACCCGATGTTCCAGAAGCTTCTAAAGGTCGCTGTGGCGTATTGAGCCATAGATCCACCCCAGATACAATCAGCTTGGATAGCTCCATGTCATAATTTTCCAAAAAAACTATAGGTATCTGCTTCTGTAATTGGTGGGAAATTTCAAATATCCGTCGAATTAACTCTTTGCCAGCGTAATCTTTAGGGTGCGCCTTACCAGCAAAAACAAACTGTAAAGAACCAACCTGTTTGGCAATTTCCAAAAGTTGATTGATATCTGAAAAAATTAAATCTGCCCGCTTGTAAAGAGTAGCTCTGCGAGCAAAGCCAATCGTCAGAGTCTCCGCAGATAGCGAAAAATCGGTTTTTTCCTGAATGTAACTTAAAAGACGAATTTTAGCCGCTAAATGGGCTGACCAAATCTCCTGTTGGGGAATACTGATGGCGTGCCTTAGCATTGAGGGATCGTTACTCCAACCAGGAATATATCTCTCGTAGAGGGTTCTAAAGCTGTCACAAGTCCACGTCCATGAGTGAACACCATTTGTAATGTGGTGGATGGGATAGCCAGGGAACATTTCTTGCGAAACTTCCTCATGTCGCTTGGCAACACCGTTGACATAGTGGCTCAAGTTTAGTCCTAGCATAGTCATGTTTAGGCGATCGCGTCCCCCCAACATTTGCAGTACATCAAACGGCACTATGTGTCCCAAACTATACTGCACTAAGCCGTAGTCAAACTGGTCGTGTCCTGCTGGAACAGGGGTATGAGTAGTAAAAACGCATTGATTTCTGATGCTACTAAAATCCCATGTTTCTGTATTTATCCAGTTTCGTTCTTTTAGCAACTCTAAAAGCAGCAAACTGGCGTGTCCTTCGTTCATATGGAATCTTTCAATTCCCAGCAGAATTTCCTGGGCCAGCCGATATCGCTCATCTCCGCCATAGAGAACATCAGTTAAAGTACGGTCATAATCGGTATTTTGCTCAACACCAGTATCTAGCAAAATTAAAGGGACGTTGTAGTTACTTAAGCCAACAATGTCATATTGCCAAGCTCGAACTTGTACAGTTCTCTGTTCAATTTCGACCTGAACAGTTTCAGACAAAAGGTGCAGGAAATGTTCGGGACTCCACAAAACAGGAAATTCCTGCTGTCCTCCCCACTCATCCAGCTTTTGGTGAAAGTAACCTTTGCGATAGAGTAGACTTACCCCAACCGCAGGTATTCGCAAATCGGCAAAGGATTTCAAAGTGTCGCCAGCCAGTATACCTAAGCCGCCACTGTAAGTTGGCATAGCAGAACCAACAGCCACCTCCATCGAGAAATAGGCAACCCGCCGATTTTCTTTGGCTTCGTCGTAACTAGTGGTAGTTAATATGGTGATGTATAGCTCTGGATGCTGAAAAAATTTGTTTCGACAGAATTCGGAGCAGAAGTGAATTTTTTGCTCCTGGTAAAAGGCAGTGATCTCTCTGCCTATAATACATTACTGCCAGATTTACAAAGGCTTTTCATGTATATTGAATTTTTTACCTAGTTGCAAAGCTGTTGTAGAGCCGAGCTATCAGGGCAGCATATAAAGCTGTGCCTACAGTCCAAAATAAAAGACCAACAATAAAGCTTCCCCAGGTAATCACCCTAGCAATATTAGTCAAGTCCATATGCAGGACATAACTAAAAAAAGCCATTGCTGCTTTTGGTGCTATTGCTACAAACAGAATGCAGAGTATATAAACTAAGCCTGTAATGATAGCTGTAGCCAGGGAAAGAGATCGCGTGTTTAACTTGTTAATAGAGTGCCTGACATTATGTTGATTTTCTCGATGATGACTTTGCGATAGCATAATTCACCTCTGATTAACTGAGTGGAAAGCTTGAATAAATTCAATTTTTTAAAAATATATTTATTCCACACGCACAATATCTCTCATTCCTAACCAGTTATAGCGTCTAATCAACCAAGGCAACACTATAATTACAATGAGGAAAATAACAGAAATAACCATTCCTAAAGGTGTTCCTACGCTTAATGCTCCTCCCATATATGTAAGTAAAAATGTTGACGGAATCATACCTAAAAAAGTAGCAATGGCATATTTAGGGAGAGAAATACCAGCGATTCCCGCAGCGTAGCTAATCAAATCGAAAGAAAATATTGGCAGCATCCGAGTAATAAAAATTAACCAGCTTAGATATGTCTCTCCTTTGTTTTTCGAGAAATAAATGATTTTACCAGTTAAAGCTTTAATTGCTGATCGCCCCAAAGTGCGACCCAAAAAATAAGCAATTAAACCACCGATAAAACCTCCTATTATGCTGTAGACTCCTGCCATGAATGTCCCCCAAATAGTGCCAGCTATAACTGCGAGTGGCGCACTGGGAATAGGACTAATAACTACAGATAAAGCCAAGATACCAATATAGACAAATGGGCCAAGTAACCCTAAATTCTTAACAGTTTGTCTAAATCCTTCCGGTGTTAATATATTTACCTGGGGATTCAGTATCCAATAACAGACGGCTAAACATAGGAGCAAAATTGCCAACGCAAAGGCGTTTTGACGATTAAACAGGATTTTGATTCTTTCCTGTCTTTTCACTTACTTAGTTCTCCTAATATTTTAGGTATTACTTCTCTTGGTGCTGTCTCCCTGACGAGGGAAAAAAGCTGGTGTATTGCTGGCATAGCGATCGTACTCTGCACCAAATTCTGCTCGCACCTCACGTTCTTCTTGGCGTGCCAGTCGTGTATACATCCACACCAGCACTGGAAACATCAATAATGTGAGAATTGTAGGCCACTGAAGCAAAAAACCAAACATGATACTGATAAAAGCTAAATACTGGGGATGGCGAATTGTTGCATAAGGGCCAGTAGTAGCTAATGTGTGAGAACGCTGGGCTTTGTACAGAACCTCCCAAGCTGATGCCAATAAGATAAACCCACCAAAAATGAGGATGTTACTCAAAATATGCAACACATTAAAGTGAGGATTGCCTTTCATCCCCAGCATTGTCCACCAGAGATGTCCTACATCATGGGAGAGTAAATCTAACTTTGGATAGCGGCTTTGCAACCAACCTGAAAGTAGGTAAATTGTTAAAGGTATGCCGTACATTTCAGTGAACAAAGCCATGATAAAGGCAGAAAAAGCACCAAAGGCTCGCCAGTCACGGGGACTTTTTGGTTTTGTAAAGCTGAAGGCAAAGATAATAAATACCAAAGAGTTGATAATCACCAAAGACCAAAGACCGTAGGCGGGTGCGTTGTTCATTTCTTATTTCCTGTTGATTGATATTTTTTACCGAGATGAACGATCATTTCCGTCACTGTGTCCGCCGTGTCCACCATGTCCTCCGTGCATAAATAAGTGCATGAATGGGCAGGCTAAAAGTAACAAGTAGGGGAGAATTCCAGCTAGATGTGCTAAGTGTTCAGTGATGAGAAAAAATGCAGCAATGGCCAGGAAAATATATAAGGCTATTTTGGCGGGCGATCTCCACCAACTATCTTGACTAGATTGATGATTCATAGAATTTTTCCCCCAATCCAGTTAACAATTGCAATTCAATTTGTTGACAATTTGAATCCTTTCAACAGTGATGAATTAACAATCACTGACAAGGAACTCAAAGCCATCGCAGCTGCGGCAATCATTGGGTTGAGTAAACCGAAGGCAGCAATGGGAATGCCAATGGAGTTATAGATAAACGCCCAAAATAGGTTTTGTTTAATTTTGAGCATCGTGGCACGAGACAGGCGAATCGAGGTCACAACATCCCGCACATCGTTTTTCACCAAAATGATCCCGCCTGTTTCCTTAGCCACATCTGCACCAGAACCAATCGCAATCCCAATGTCAGCAGTTGCTAAGGCGGGTGCATCATTAACACCATCTCCCACCATTGCCACAACTTCGCCGCGTCGTTGAATATCTTTAACGACTTGGGCTTTATCACCGGGCAATACCTCAGCAATTACCTTATCGATTCCTAGTTGACGAGCGATCGCTTCGGCAGTACGCTGGTTATCTCCAGTGAGCATCACAACTTTGACCTTTTCCCGACGCAAAGCAGCGATCGCTTCCTTCGCTTCCGGTTTGAGTGTGTCCGCTACTGCGACAATCCCCATTAGCAGACCATTACAACCAACCAGCATGGCTGTTTTACCATCAGATTCCAAACGAGTCAGTATCTCTTCTGTTGCCGGAGTTATCTGATAGCCTTGCTTACCGAACAAACGGCGATTACCAAGTAAAATCCTATCTCGATTGATTTCTCCTCGAATCCCATGTCCGGGAATTGCCTCAAAATTACTCACCTTGGGAATATCTAGCATTTGATGTCTGGCTGCTCGCACAATTGCTTCACCCAAAGGATGTTCTGAACCCGTTTCTACCGCCGCCGCCAACCGGAGAATTTCATCTTTTGGACGTTCTGCCAAGGGTACAATATCCGTCACACTAGGCTCACCACGAGTCAAAGTTCCAGTTTTGTCGAAAATTACGGTAGAGAGCTTTTCAGCTCGTTCTAAAATTTCACCACCCCGAATTAAAATCCCGGCTTCTGCTCCCTTACCCACACCAACCATCAATGCGGCTGGAGTAGCAATACCCAAAGCACAAGGACAAGAAATAATTAACACAGCAATGAATGCGAGTAAAGCTTGGGGAAAGTTCCCGACAAGTAACCAACCAAGAAAAGCAAGCACAGCAATTCCCACAACCGCAGGCACAAAATAACCCGTCACTTTATCCGCCAAACGTTGGACTTGAGCCGTACTTGTCTGGGCTTCCTCCACAATTTTGATGATTTGAGCCAGAGCAGTTTCTGAACCTACACGAGTCGCTTGGAAACTGAACGCTCCTGTTCTGTTCAAAGTCCCACCAATCACCGCCGCTCCGGCTTGCTTCTCTACTGGTAGTGATTCCCCTGTCAGCATTGACTCATCTACAGATGAAGATCCATCCAGCACAATTCCATCCGTTGGTACTTTTTCTCCCGGACGGACAATCACGGTTTCACCTACCATGACTTGCTCTGCCGGAATTTCCATCTCCATGCCATCTCGGATAACTCTGGCGGTGGCAGGTTTCAAATCTAGAAGTTTACGAACTGCTGCCGAGGAGTTCTTTTTGATAATTTCTTCCATATACTTGCCTAGTAAAACAAAGGCAATGATGACGGCAGAAACTTCAAAATAAACGTCTCGCTCCTCAACACCGACAGGTAGAGCATTAGGAAAGAAAATCACTGCCACACTATAGAAATAGGCAACGCTGGTTCCTAAAGCAATCAGGAAATCCATGTTTACATTGCGGCTTTTGATCGCATTCCACGCCCCTGCATAAAATGACCAGCCACCAATGAACTGTACAGGTGTTGCCAAGATAAAAAGCCAGACTCCCCAAGTAAACCAGGGTAGAGCAGAAATCGGCACCCAGCTTAAGATACTTATGCCTGCTGCCAGTCCCAAAAATGCAGCCGCTCGCATAATTGCTAAAAGCAGTACCCCCGTCATGGCAACGGTAACGCGAGTCCGCATTGATTTGAGTTCCCTCTCAGGATCTAAAAATGTGTTTAAGCAAGTTTGGCTGCAAAAATAGTAATTGCGTCCACCTCTTTCTGTCCTCAAGGATGTGGCTTTAGGTACTGTCATGCCACAGATAGGGTCTTTCGCCATCCCGCCTGGTTCGGGTATAACGCTTGCGTGTTTATGTCCTCGATGCTCGTGAGTTCTTGCCATCTTTCAGTGAACTCCTTCATCATGCTGGTTGTGATTCAAAGGTATGCAGGCAAGTCTGGCTGCAAAAATAGTAAGTCTGTCCGTCTCGCTCGGACTTCAATGCTGTAGCCTTTTCTACAGTCATGCCACATACTGGGTCTACAGCAGTCTTTTCACTATCTTGTGGGCGTTTGCGTCTAAAAAAATTCCACATAATTGACCTCCTTGAGAGCAGATGTCAATCGTGTCAGGTCAAAATCTCTCCGGAATTCAACTTTCTTCGGGGTTGGATTTATACCAGGCCTGATACCATTGCTGCATCTGGTTAATTTCAGCCGTTTGAGTTTTAATGATGGACTGAGCTAAGTTACGAATTTCTGGTTTGGTAGCTTTTTTAGTAGCCATCTGCGACATCATTACAGCCATACGATGATGAGGAATCATCTGACGGATAAATTCTTTGTCGAAATCTGGTGCATTTTTCAAGGCTGCCAAATCTACATTCATACCCATCATGTTGCAGTTCATCGGCATTTTCATCATGCCTGGGTTCATCTGTTGGCACATACGCTGATGCATTGCCATCATTTCTTGACGAGTCATGGCTGTTACAGGTACTTCTTTCCCGTACCATGCCTTGTACCAAGTTTTCATTTGCTGAATTTCGCGGTTTTGTTCTTGTTTAATAGCTTGAGCTAGCTTTTTAATTTCTGGGTGTTGAGCGCGACTTAATGCGATATCAGCCATTTCCACTGCTTGAGTGTGATGAGGAATCATCATTTCAATGAAATGTTGATCCATATTAGTCATCATCCCTCTTTGGGGAGGAGGAGTAGTTTCTGTAGATGGGTGATGAGTATTGTGTTCTGAGTTTGAAACCTGAGCTTGTGCGTTATTTAAAATTACTAATCCAGCGAGCGTACCACTGGTTAATAGACCAGCCAAGCCATACAAAAATGTTTTTGTTTTCATAGCCCCACCTTGTTTTAGGAGTTAAAGACAACTTATATTTATGAAATTATCGAGAGATTGTGAGGAACTTGTGAGACGAAAAATCTTAAATTAAACTCAATAAAATTGCTCAGAAATCAAGTAATATGCAAGTTTTGTTGGCTTCACTTTTCTTGCAAAAATCAAGTTATTTTTTTCCAATCAAATAGCTAGATCGTTTTATCTTCAACAAAAACCTATACTTTAAGATTTACATCTAGAGATGAAAAGAGGATGAAATATTTTTCTTATACACGTTTCTTTACATAATCAAGGCGATCGCATCCTTACTGGTGTCGTGATAGATGCGATTGCCCGAAGGACACTGCTAAAGGCAATCGCGCTTTTTGGACTTTGTTTGACATCCATACTTAATTCAGTGGTTGACCCACACCCACTGCTAGCAATTGGTCACGAGTTGGTTTACCTGTCAGCACTAACACTCCGTTGATAGCGATGGCTGGAACTGACTGAACTCCATAATGTTCAGCTTTCGCTAGATAAGTCTGCTGCTCCTGATTTGAACGCAAATCATAGACTAATACTTCACAATTTGAACAAGCTAATTCTTGCACTGTACGGACTGTTTCATCACAAAAAGGACAATTGGCTGTAAATATCTCAATTTGACGTTTTGCCATAATCCCCACCAACAATTACTTTACTAGTATTGTCAACTCTCCTGTTAGGTGGAGATTCAAGTTTATGAATACAATCTTAATAATTCGTATAAATTTCTTTGATATTAATTACAAATCAACTTTCTTTATCTAAATTTATAACTATGTTTTGCTTCATAAAAATTTTTCTTGTGATCTCTTGACTCTCCAGTTAAATGGAGCATTAAAGATTAAATTATTGAGTTGCGAAAAGAAAGAATAACTTTTTGTCCTTTCAATAGTTATACCTGGGAATTTATTTATGACAAGCAGACAACAGTTACATCAGAGATTCACATCAAGTTCTGATTCTAAAGTACCTTATCAGAATCAATTCAGCATTCAATTATTATTGGGAAAATTCTGGAGATGGTTTGTTGACTTCCTCTATAAAGAACCCGAACCAGAAGTTTGGGAACGGCGTGATCGCCAAGGCAATACATGGTGGTTTGCTTATGATCCAGTAACAGGTAAATCTGCTTCTTTGGCATCTGAGCAAGAAGTTTTGATTTGGATTGAGCAACTTTATTATCAAAAAACTTTAGCTTCTAACAAACATAGATGGTAAAGCAAAGCCTAAGTTGAATATTTAGTTCTAGGGAGATTAGTTATGAGAATAATACCCAGTAAATTTTTTGATGATTTTCAAATTTACCAAAAACAAGAATGGACACCTTCAGATATTTCTGATGGATTTAGACCTCAATTTCATGAAGTCAGCCAACCTTTGAATTATGCGGCTAGAGCGATCGCTCTAGCTTTGATGGACAATTCAACTGCTTTTATTTGGCAGACAAGCGATCGCATGGGAAATATCTGGTGGATTATTGATGATTCACTGATCGGAAATCGTTTCCATGCGTTATCTGAAGAGGAAGTTCGTGCTTGGCTTGCACAACATCACTATGCTAAACCTAACTCATCACAGAGTAGTTCAAGTGATGTAGACTTTATTATCAAAAAAATCTAGTTTATAACAAACAGAAACAGAAAGGCAGAGGTAATACCAATTCTGTATGAAGATACACTCATCTAAAAGAGAAAAAACTTAAACAGGAACAAATGTAGAGACCTTACGTATAAGGTCTCTACACATATTACACAAATATGCAAACTGTTGTACATTTAATTTGATAATGTTTGAAATAAATTCTGTAACGCTAACATTTGTTCTTTTAAGCTAACTACTTCCTGACGCATCAGTGGGGGCAGCGTATCGACTTCTCGGAGTTGATATATCTGAGAACGCAAATGCTCATTTAGCGGTTGATAAATTTCCTCTGGACAAGATAAAAGAAACATTGTTAGCAAATAAGCTAAGTTTTTCTCTTGGAGTTGCCACTTTTCTGTAACAGAAGTTTCAGGAAAATTTCTAGTCAACAGTACGTCTTGAGCAACTGTCCATAAAGGATGCGATTTAATTTCTTCCAATAAACAGCACCATATCTCAAAAAATTCATTTGATAGATTATCTCCAGTAATGCAGAGAACAGAAGTTAACTCTAGTGGCAAATTTATTAATATCGTATCCAGTAACGCAAATAATGAATCTGGCTGTTCTTGAGCCAGTAAAGTTGGTGCAATATCCTTAAAATAAGGCGCAACTTTCGCCCATTGATGTATATCAACTCCTACATGAAAAAAGTTTTGACTGGAAATATTGTTGTTAGAAACAAGGATATAGCCACGACATTTACCTGTTGCAGTATCAATGGGTTGTAGAGCATCCCATAAAACAGTTAAGGGAACCCAGTGAGGTGGGTATTTAAAACGGGCTACATCTAAAAGCAACACAAGGTCACGTTCTGGATGGTATCCCCCAACTGGGGAAAAGTGTCCGTCTCCAGTTTGCCCGACAACTTGTCGTGAATAGCAAACAACTAAATGTAAACCTTGAGGTAGAAAGGTGGCTTGCTTAACAGCTTCTCGGAACTCTTGTAGGTTGCTTTGGTTGTAACGATAGGGTTGTACTTTAGCTCCATTACAACGTGCTAAACAGACAAATTCGTCAAAAGTAATACCTTGATTTTTAACTGCACTCAGTGGTTGGCAACATTCGAGAAATTCTTCACCGTACCATCTCCATACACCTTTCCAAATTCGCCCAGGATCAATTGATAAGGCGTTGAGAACCATGACCAACGTACCTAACCCGCAAAAAGCTGGCTCTGATTGGGTATAAAATTGTTCGGCAAGGGGAAAATAACCCTCCATACCCCCTAATGCGATCGCTTCTTGAAAGATTTTTCGTCCATCAGGGGAAGCAAAAGAAATACTAGGAGGAGGTAAGGGACGACGATAAAATCCTTCAGTATCCATGAACAAAGAAAATCCCAAATATGATGGATTGAATTATTGCAGATATTCAGATATATCATTGGTTAGTTATCTGTTGTGTTTAGCATCTAATTGTGTAAGTATAACTGCGGCTAATAAAAGCCCAGTTCCTAATAATCTGGGCGCACTGACGATATGACTCATAACCCCAAATAAACCAAACTGGTCAATGATCAGTGACATCAGCATCTGTCCAAATGCTACAGCCATTGTTGTGTTTGTCAAACCTAATTTAGGAATGCTGAGAGTATTGAGCGTTACGTAAGTTGCTCCCAAAACACCGCCAAAGAAAGCCCACCAAGGAGCTTGAGACAATTGATTGAGGGATAGTGGGCCGATGACTCCCAGCACCATCAGTAGTGCTAAAGTTGTAAATCCAATAGTGAAATTAACAGTAGCAGCACCGATCGCGGAACGAATTACTTGCATTAATCGAACATTAGCAGCACTACCATAAGCAAGCAGTCCGCCAGCAGAAGCAGCACCAGCGATCGCTAGCAAAATTTCCATACTAATAAAACTAAAAACTCTTATTTCAAAGTGAGAAAAAAAACGGCTAAGAGTAATAATGCTCCAGCAATGCGTCGGTTAGGCGTAAGACGACGAGGCTGCACTGAGAGCCATCCAAAATGATCTACCAGTATACCCATGAAAGATTGACCACTGACAATCAACGCAATTGTGAGCGTAGTTCCCAAGTTAGTTGTCAAGTATGCACTTGAGGTTATGTACCAAGCACCCACCAATCCGCCACAAAAAGCCCACCAAGGTGCTTTGGGTAACGCAGACCAATTTGGTCGTCCGAATTTGCCAGTTAATAGAAGACTTACGAGAACTATAGTGCCTACGAAGTAGGAAATATCTCCAGCTAGAGGGAAAGAACCTATTGACCGAGCTAACTGAGCATTAATTGCTGCTTGAATAGGCAGTACGGCTCCATTAAAGAAAGCAATTAACAGAGAAGGTGAAGGGGGACGAATTAAGGTTGAAACAGTGGGAGATTTTGAAACAGTGGTTTTTGTTGAGGGTAAATGGATGATGCTCATAGCTGTTAGTCCAGTGAATTACAAGTCCGACGCTGAACTATGCCAGAACCTCTGAAATGGTATAACCATAGGCAAATTTTGCCAATAGCGCATTCCAAAAGCTTTCCGAACTTTAGATCAAGGTGGTTATTGTTTGCTGGAGTTTATCTTCAAATATCTAGTTCACTGGAGAGTCAAGAGACTTGAGCAGAAATTTTTCCCCAGTTCAGTTAATGTATGGGAAATAGCTGCAAAGCTAGTTGAGAAAGGACTTTTTGCGTAGTTCCAATTTTTTCCTTTACCCCCTTGACACTCCAGTTCACTGGAGCATTCAAGATGAAATCAGTCTTGAACACGACTTGATAATTGGAGCTTTGAAATGGAGAATGCCACACTTAAACTACGCGGTATGAGTTGCGCTTCCTGCGCCAGAAGTATTGAAGATGCGATTAGTTCTGTCCCTGGTGTAAATGAATGTAGCGTGAACTTTGGGGCAGAACAGGCAACAGTTGATTATGACCCCAGAACAACAGATTTACAAGCTATACAAGAGGCGGTAGATGCAGCAGGTTATTCTGCCTATCCCCTGCAAGAACAAAATCTGATGGCGGGAGAAGATGATGAAGAGAAAAGATATCGCCTGAAAGAGTCCCGCGATTTACAACAAAAAGTAACAGTAGGGGGCATCATTAGCATAGTGCTGGTGATTGGCTCACTACCAATGATGACAGGGTTAAACCTACCTTTTATTCCCACATGGTTGCATAATCCTTGGGTGCAATTAGTCCTCACAACTCCTGTACAGTTTTGGTGTGCTGTACAGTTCTACGTTAATACCTGGAAAGCTTTTAAGCGTCATGCCGCGACAATGGATACCTTAATAGCTTTGGGTACAAGTGCAGCATATTTCTATTCCCTATTCGCTACCTTATTTCCTGGCTTTTTTATTGCTCAGGGATTGATGCCAGATGTGTATTATGAAACTTGTGCTGTCGTCATTACCTTGATTTTACTAGGGCGGCTGTTTGAAAATCGTGCCAAAGGACAAACCTCAGAAGCTATCCGTAAGTTGATTGGTTTGCAGGCGAAAACAGCACGGTTGATTCGGAACGGACGAGAAGTAGATGTACCGATTGAGCAAGTAGAAATTGGTGATGTGGTGCTGGTTCGTCCTGGGGAGAAAATTCCCGTTGATGGGGAAGTAGTTGATGGGACATCCACAGTTGATGAAGCGATGGTGACTGGCGAAAGTGTACCCGTGAAGAAGCAACCAGGGGATGAAGTCATCGGTGCAACCATCAACAAAACTGGAAGTTTTAAATTTCGGGCGACAAGAGTAGGAAAAGATACCGTACTGGCGCAGATTGTGCAATTAGTACAGCAGGCTCAAGGCTCAAAAGCCCCAATTCAAAGACTAGCAGACCAAGTTACTGGCTGGTTTGTGCCGGCAGTAATTGCGATCGCTATCCTTACTTTTATCATCTGGTACAACATCATGGGCAATGTCACCCTGGCGTTGATTACCACAGTTGGGGTGTTAATTATCGCTTGTCCTTGTGCATTGGGTTTAGCTACACCGACTTCAGTGATGGTAGGCACAGGTAAAGGTGCAGAAAACGGCATTTTAATTAAAGGTGCGGAAAGCTTAGAAATAGCACACCAAATTCAAACAATTGTCTTAGACAAAACAGGCACAATTACCCAAGGTAAACCCACAGTTACAGATTTTCTCACAGTTGATGGCACTGCTAACGGTAATGAAATGAAGTTGATACAACTAGCCGCATCCTTAGAACGCAATTCGGAACATCCCTTGGCAGAAGCAGTTGTTAGATATGCCGAATTTCTGCAACTGCCATTAGTAGATGTCAGAGATTTTGAAGCGATCGCAGGTAGTGGTGTCGAAGGTATCGTTTCTAACCGTCTTGTGCAAATTGGTACACAACGTTGGATGGAAGAGTTGAGCATTAACACTCAAGCCTTGCAACAAGATAAAGAACGCTTAGAATACCTGGGTAAAACAGCAGTTTGGTTAGCAGTTGACGGAGAAATCAAAGGATTGATGGGGATTGCTGATGCCATTAAACCCACCTCCACCCAGGCTGTGAGAGCGTTGCAAAAACTTGGTTTAGAAGTTGTCATGCTCACAGGCGATAACCGCCGCACCGCCGAAAGTATTGCCCGTGAATTTGGTATAAAAAGAGTCTTAGCAGAAGTGCGCCCCGACCAAAAAGCCGCTACAGTACAAGCAATACAAGCAGAAGGCAAGATTGTAGCGATGGTTGGTGATGGGATAAATGATGCACCAGCCTTAGCGCAAGCCGATGTGGGAATTGCAATTGGGACTGGTACAGATGTGGCGATCGCCGCTAGTGATATCACTCTGATTTCTGGCGATTTACAAGGCATAGTTACAGCAATTCAACTCAGCCGCGCCACAATTCGCAACATTCGCCAAAACTTATTCTTCGCCTTCATCTACAACGTTGCTGGTATTCCCATCGCCGCCGGGATTCTGTTCCCCTTCTTCGGTTGGTTACTCAATCCTATTATCGCCGGTGCAGCAATGGCCTTTAGTTCAGTTTCTGTAGTCACCAATGCGCTGCGGTTACGTAACTTCCAACCTAAAACACTCGCATAGAGGAAATAAAAATGTTCAATCAAACCATATTTTTCGGAACTTTAGCAGGATTTGGATTTCTGCTGGGAGTGATTTCAGGAATTTTAGTTTAGTTGGCAAATTAATCACATTCAAGTAGGAGGTTTTTCAATGGTAAACAAAACAGCACTCATCGGTAGTATAGCCAGTTTAGGAATTGTATTCTCAATTGCATCGGGTGAAGCAATCGCACAAAAATCCCATGATACGCACTCATCCACAACAGTCCAAACTAATCAATTTCAACGTATCGATCAGCCACTAGGGAACAAAATAGCCGTGACTCTCGGCGGATTTGGACTAATCGGCTTACAACTTTGGTGGTTTTTACTCAGTAAACCTAAGTCTCAAAAAGCAGTTGCAACAGGTGGAAATGTCCAAGAAGTCACTGTCACCGTTGATGGGGGATATGATCCAAGTCGAATAGTGGTGCAAGTAGGGAAACCAGTAAGGCTTAAATTTGAACGCAAAGATCCCAGCAGTTGCTTAGAAAAAGTCGTGATTCCAGACT
Source organism: Nostoc spongiaeforme FACHB-130 (assembly GCF_014698475.1). Classification (GTDB taxonomy): domain Bacteria; phylum Cyanobacteriota; class Cyanobacteriia; order Cyanobacteriales; family Nostocaceae; genus Nostoc_B; species Nostoc_B spongiaeforme. Next base: position 46,856 of record NZ_JACJTB010000043.1, read on the forward strand.
TTCACATTGCCGCAGATTTACCGCTTAATCAAGTAACCACTGTGGAATTTACACCCAAACAAGCCGGAAATTATCTCTTTACCTGTGGCATGAATATGTTTCGTGGTGAAATTCAAGCCGAAGCTTCAGACATTCAATCAACAGTCATAAAGGAAGAAAAAACGATGAAAGAACCACAACCCAAATCCTTCAGTTCAATCGATGAGCATGAAACAACTGTAGATCAAGGAATTCAGAAAGCCAGCATCAATATTGAAGCTGACATCAAATGAGGAACATCAAATGATTGATATTGGACTTACACATATTGCCCTACCTGTGTCAAACATTGAAAAAAGTATTGATTTTTACGCTACCTATGCTCAAATGCAAGTAGCTCATCGTCGCATTGATACTGACACAGGGGTTGCGGTTGCTTGGCTGACAGACCATACTCGCCCATTTGCAATTGTTCTCATTGAAACTAAGTCAATACATTCTGTTCTCTCGCCATTAGCACATCTGGGAATTGGCTGTAAGAGTCGTGAAGCAATGGATGTTTTGTGTGATCAGGCTCGTCAAGCGGGGGTACTGGTTGACGAACCCAAAGATTCTGGGTATCCGGTCGGATATTGGGCATTCTTGCGAGATCCAGATGGTCACACGTTGGAATTGTCTTACGGCCAAGAGATTGGTCTAACGGTGGAGCAGGGGAATACGTAGCACACATTTTTGAAAATAATAGGAGAATTTTTATGAAAGGCGATCATCTGCGCTCGACTACCCAAGCTACAAATTTACAACCACAAAAACCATACAATACCGGACTTCATGCAACTCGCAATTATTTGCCATTGATTGCCCGCATTCTTTTATCTAGCTTATTCTTGTGGTCAGGGTTCAATAAAATTCTTCACCCAGCTGATACACAAGCATATATGGCCGCCTATGGGATGCCTTTCACCTGGCTATTTTTACCAGTAGCGATCGCCCTAGAAATTTCGGCTGGGCTGTCTTTACTCCTGGGTTTCTATGCACGCTTAGGAGCTGCGGCCTTAGCCATATTCACCTTCATCGCTACCTTTATTTTCCATAGCAACTTTGCTAACCCAATTGAGCAGATCATGTTCATGAAAAATCTGTGCATCATCGGTGGGTTACTAATGGTCATTCAGTACGGTTCTGGCAACATTGCTTGGCGACCACGTTAATGGGTTTAATTATCCGTCTTTATCTGCGCTCATCTGCGTCTATCTGCGGTTAATTATTCTTGATATCTTATTATCTACAACTTTAGATTAATTGGGTATCACAAATTAATTTTTCATCTCGTTTAATTCAACGTATTCTAATTCAGAGATGACTATGAAAGTATTAATTGCTGGAGCTACCGGTGCGATCGGTCGTCCACTCATCACACAATTAATTCAAGCTGGATATGATGTAACTGGCTTGACTCGTTCCCCCCAAAACGCCAATTTTCTTACTCAGCAGGGAGCAAAATCCGAAATCATTGATATCTTTGATGCTGATGCTGTTCATACTACCCTTAGTCGTATTCAGCCTGAAGTTGTCATTGACCTACTCACTGCTTTACCCAAAAACTATACTCCTGAGTCAATGAGTGCTGCAACGGCCCTAGACCATCGCACCCGCAGAGAAGGAGGAGCAAACCTGCAAATAGCGGCTCAAGCAGCAGGAGTCCGGCGTTACATTCTCCAATCCAGTGCTTTCTGGTATGCTCCAGGTATAGGTTTAGCTGATGAAGAAACTCCTTTTGCCTTTGATAGTACCCCAGGCATAGCAGCAGGAACAAGGATGTATGCAGATATAGAACATCGCCTTTTGTCTGCAAATACCTTGGAAGGCATTGTCCTACGTTATGGTCTCTTCTACGGAACAGGAACTTGGTACGCCAGCGATGGGGATATGGCAAATATGGTACGAAAACAGCAATTTCCCATTGTCGGTGACGGACAGGGGGTGTGGTCTTGGATACACGTTGAAGATGCTGCTGCTGCCACTGTTGCAGCTATTGAACAAGGTAAACTCGGAATTTACAACATCGTTGACGATCGCCCTTTAGAACTGCGAGTATGGCTATCTGCCTATGCTGATTGGTTGGGCGCAAAACCACCTGTGCAGGTATCCGTTGCAGATACACTCAAAACTCAAGGAGCAGATGCAGTTTACTATGCCACCCAACTACGAGGTGCATCTAATCTTAAAGCTAAACAGGAAATTAATTTTCAGCCGCGATCGCTCCAATGGCTGGATAAAACTCTGGCTTTTAATTTGTAAAAGCTAGAGAAGCCCAAATCATTAGGAGATCAGTTTTTTCAAAAATGATATTTTTCATGCTTGACTCTCCAGTTTACTGGAGAGTTTAGTATAAGATCAGTAATCATATCTCATTCGAGGTTTGGTAAGTATGTTAGTCCAAGTAGAAGCAAAACAGATTGGTTTAGTTGCCAAAGAAAGCGGAGTACCAATTAAAACTATTCGCTACTATGAAGAACTTGGTCTACTCAAATCATCCGGAAGAACAGAAGGCGGATTTAGATTATTTAATATTGATGTTTTAGCTCGCCTGCACTTTATTAAACGCGCTCAAAGTTTAGGATTAAGCTTATCAGAGATTAAGGAATTTTTAAATGTTCATGATCAAGGGGAATTACCTTGTGAGCATATCAAAACTAAACTAGAAGATAAGGTAAAAGCTATTGATGAACAAATTCAGCAATTACTGATTTTGAGACAAGAATTATCAGGGTTGCTTTCTGGTTGGGAAATCAAGCCGGATGGTTCTCATTCCACTATTTGTCCGATTCTTGAACACGAATAAATTTTACAAAAAACAATATGAGTGAAACTATAGTTCGTAACCAGTATGACCAGTTAGCTTCTGTTTACGATCTACGTTGGAAAAGTTATATAACCAATACACTATCGTTCCTGAAAACCTGGGCAGAAATATCACCAACAGATACTATACTTGATGTTGCCTGTGGGACTGGTGAGTTTGAACGTTTACTTCTAGCTGAGTATTCATCACAACAAATTGTTGGGATAGACATTTCAGATAAAATGCTGGCGATCGCCAAACAGAAATGTAGTGCTTATCCTCAAGTCTCATTCCAGATTGCAAGTGCTTCAAATTTGCCATTCGACAATGATAGTATTGATGTGATTGTGTCTGCCAATGCGTTTCACTACTTTGACGATCCACTTGCTGCATTGAAAGAGATGAGACGTGTCCTTAAGCCTGATGGTAAAGTCATTATCTTAGATTGGTGTAGAGATTATTTAACTTGTAAAATCTGTGATCTGATATTGAAAGTTTTTGATCCGGCTCATCAGCAGTGTTATACCCAAAATGAATTTCACCGCTTGCTTGAAGATGCAAATTTTGCGGTTTATCGCGCAACTAAAATTCGCTTTGGTGTTGTGTGGGGATTGATGGTAGCGACTGCAAGCCTAAAGGCTTAAGGCAATTTTATGTTTGATTGTTGCTTACTAACTTATAAAAGTTCCTAAAATTAATAGTGATGGAATATTACCACTAAATACAATAATATAATAGTCATCTTGTATATAAAAATACAGATATAGGCAGACACATAATTTGTGTTTATCTGTATGCATCTATCTTGAAAAGTTCTGAGTGGAGTCAGCATCCGCCCAGAACTTTTTGTTTGATTTGTGGTTGATTTTTTATTCTTTTTTGATTTTCCTCTTGACTCTCCAAGCAGATGGAGAATTTAAGCTAATTCCAAGTTGAGTAAAACAATTAAAACACTACTCAAACAAACAACCATTTAGTAGGAAAAAATCAGGAGTTTTCAGAGATGACATTACAACTTACTATCCCTAAATTAGCTTGTTCCGCTTGTGTAAATACTATCAACACTGCAATTCACAAAGTTGATACTACTGCTACTGTAAAAGCTGACACAAAAACCAAAACTGTCAGTGTAGAAACTCAAGCATCAGAGACAGCTATTAAAGAAGCGATCGCCTCTGTTGGTTATCCATCCATATAGGAGTTTTTAAAGGTATATCAACAGTTAGCAGAAGCTAACTGTTGATAAAAATCTATTAATTAGGAATTATTTCGACTCAATTGAAATTACAGGAAATTGCTCAAACATGAACCCGTTGGAAAACCAAACTCCTATTCTAGATTTAGATGATGATTTGGAAGATCAGCCTCCCATTCTAGATGACGATGATTTAGAGGCTGAATTACAGTCACCACACTCAAAAAGACCGTGGCTTTGGTTATTGCTGACCTTACTATTAGTAGGTGGAGGTATTGCAGTTTGGCGTGTCCTTACTCCCAGTGCAAAACCCCCGGTGGCTACGGCTGTTACACCTCCTGGTGTACAAGTAAAATTATCTTCCTTAAAAGCCAGCACAATCGAACAAAGTTCCAATTTTATTGCTAACCTCCAATCACGTCGCTCAGTCGCTCTCCGTCCTAGAATTCAAGGACAAATCAGTCAGATTTTTGTACAAGCAGGGGATGAAGTAAAAGCAGGTACACCCATTCTGCAAATAGATGCGGAAGAACAAAAAGCAGCAGTTAGTGGTGTGGATGCAGCTGCAATGGCGGCGCGATCGCAACTCGAAAATGCCAAAGCAACTCTCAAATCTATAGAAGCTGAACGTTTATCCAAACAAGCTGATGTCAAGCTAAACGAGTTGGACTACCAAAGGTACTCTTATCTGGCTGCTGAAGGTGCGATATCTCGCCAAACTCAGGATCAATACGCTAATAAACTAGCTACAGCTAAAGCCAGTTTGAATGCAATTGATGCCCAAATTCAAGCCCAAAAAGCTGCTATCTCTCAAGCCGAAAAAGCCGTACAGCAAGCTCAAGCAGCTACCAAACAACAACAAGTCCAGTTGAAATACTACAAAATTACTGCTCCTTTTGCTGGCAAGGTAGGCGATATCCCCATCAAAATCGGTGATTTTGTTGATACCTCTACTCAATTGGCAACTATCACCGAAAATCAAACTCTAGAAGTCAATATCTCCGTACCAGTTCAGCAAGCAACCCGATTACGTCCTGGAATGACATTGCAGTTAATTGACGAACGGGGTAAAAATCTCGGAAGCAGTCGAATATTTTTCATTGCTCCCAACACCGCTAACGATACTCAGTCAGTCTTAGTCAAATCACTATTTGATAATTCCCTCAGACAGTTGCGAGCCGACCAATTTGTCAAGGCTAAAGTGATTTGGGACAAACGCCCAGGAGTATTAATTCCTACAACAACTGTTATCCGTTTGGGTGCAGAAACCTTTGTTTATGTAGCTGAATCCTCACCCAAAAAACAGGATTTAGTAGCACGGCTCAAACCCGTAGAGCTAGGTAGTATCCAGGGTAATCAGTATCAAGTGTTAAAAGGGTTAACCGCAGGCGAGAAAATTGTTGTTTCCGGTTTACTCAACTTAAGAGATGGCGCTCCAATTATCCCTGAGCCTTAGTTAAATCCAGATTTTTACTCACAAAGAATAAGTTTATGTTTGCGAATTTTTTTATTAAGCGACCTGTATTTGCGATCGCCTGCGCTCTTGTGATGCTCATGGTAGGGATAATCAGCATTCCGCTACTACCAGTAGAGCAGTACCCAGATATCAGTCCTGTGCAAATCAATGTCACCGCTAATTATATTGGTGCGAGCGCGCAAGTTGTAGAAGATACAGTCACAACAGTTTTAGAACGCCAAATTAATGGTGTCGAAGGCTTAAAATATATCACCTCAACTAGCAGCAGTGACGGTACTAGTAACATCATCATCACTTTTGATCAAGGGTATGACATTGATACTGCGGCGGCTGATGTGCAGAATCGAGTCTTGCTGGCGGAACCAAAATTGCCAGAAGTTGTCAGGCAAACAGGAGTTTCTGTCACAAAGCAATCCAGTGGTATCGTCTTAGCAATGGCTATGTATAGCGAAGGCGATAAGTACGATGACACTTTTATTAGTAACTATGCAGACCTGTATGTTTTAGACCGTCTCAGACGCATCAAAGGTGTAGGTAATATTGCGACGTTTGGCGATCGCCGCTATGCAATGCGGTTGTGGCTTGACCCGACTCAACTTGCTAATCGCAAGCTCACAACTGAGGACGTAATTAACGCACTTCATCAACAAAACTTACAGTTAGGTATCGGTAGTATTGGACAGCCACCTGCACCAAATGGGCAAATGTATCAAATTGAGTTGCAAACTCAAGGGCGGTTAAAAGAAGCTGCCGAATTTGAAAACATGGTCATCAAAGCGGGTACAGATGGCACACTTGTGAAGCTTAAAGATGTTGGTCGTGCTGAACTTGGGGCAGAAAATTATAGTTCCTTTGCTCGCTATAGCGGTCACGTTGCTGTTGGCTATCAAATCCTGCAAATTCCTGGAAGCAATGCTTTAAAGATTGCTAATGCGGTAAAAGCCGAAATGGAGCAAATTGCAAAGGACTTTCCACCTGGTTTGAAATATGAATTTCCCTATGATTCTTCACTATTTGTTGAAGCATCTCGCCAGGAAGTTGTCAAAAATTTATTGGAATCGATTGTGCTAGTTGTCTTAGTAATTTTTGTTTTCTTACAAGACTGGCGCACTACCCTCATTCCCGCAATTACAATTCCAATTTCTTTAATTGGAACGTTTGCCTTTGTAAAGGTTTTCGATTTTTCACTTAACAGCTTGACTTTGTTTGGTTTGACTTTAGGGTCGGGGATGGTGGTAGACGATGCAATCATCATCGTCGAACAAATTAACCGCTTTATCCAGAGTAAAAGGATGAATCCGCGCCAAGCGGCTAGTGAATCCATGACAGAACTGTTTGGGGCGGTAATTGCCACATCCCTCGTACTCATGGCTATGTTTATTCCTGTGGGATTCTTCCCTGGAACAACGGGACAACTATATAAACAATTTGCACTGACGATCGCTTTCTCAATTGTACTTTCGACTTTTATTGCTATTACCTTAACTCCAGCTCTGGCAGCTATGTTGTTGCGGAAAACTCAAAAACCACGCGGTTTACTAGGCTGGATTTTTGGAGCGATTAATTGGTTACTTGACTGGATGCAAAAAGGATACCAACAAATTCTCCGGTTGCTGATCAACTTTAAAATCGTTGTTGTGGTACTGTTTATTGCATCTTTGGTTTGGACAGGCTGGCTTTACCTGCGCGTCCCGACAGCATTTTTACCAGAAGAAGACCAAGGTTATTTTATTAACTTAATACAGGGGCCAGATGGCACTTCACTCAACTACACCCGTGAAGTTGCGAAGCAAGCAGAAAAAGCACTGCTGAAGATACCAGAGATTCAAGGTACTTTTGCAATGGGTGGTGTTGGTTTTAGTGGTAATACTCCCAACCGAGGCTTGATATTTGCACCGCTAAAATCTTGGGATGTCCGAAAAACAGCCCAACAAACAGCATCAGCAATTGTTAATCAAGCTAGAGGTGGACTGTCAGCAATCAAAGACGCAGCCGTGTTTGCAGTGAATCCTCCGACTATCCAAAGTTTAGGCAGTGTGGGTGGTTTTGTGTTTCAGCTGCAAGATAGAGGAGACAGAAATAATAGCGACATCAATAATTTAGTCAAAATCAGCCACGATTTAATCGGCAAAGCCAATCAAACACCAGGATTGCAAGGAGTATTCAGTACCTACACAGCCAATGCACCACAGTTACTTATCGAAGTAGATCGAGAAAAAGCCGAAGCCTTACAAGTCCCTGTCAGAGATATTTTTAGCACCTTGCAGACTTTCATCGGTTCTCGCTACGTCAATGATTTTAATGCTTTTGGTCGCACTTATCGAGTCTATGTCCAAGCAGATCAACAGTTTCGCGCTAACCCAGAAGATATTGGACAACTATATGTGCGTTCCGGGCGGGGTGAGATGATTTCCCTCAGTAGTTTGGTGAAGGTTACACCAACCACCGGGCCGCAAACAATTAACCACTACAATCTATATCGCTCAATTGAAATTAATGGCGCAGCTGCACCTGGTTTTAGCTCTGGACAAGCAATAGAAGCGATGAAGAATTTAGCCGCTACTGTCTTACCAAAAAATATGAGCTACGAATGGTCAGGTATTACCTTAGAAGAATTAGAATCTGGTGGTCAAGCACCAATTATTTTTGGTCTAGGGATTTTCTTCGTTTTCTTAGTGCTGGCTGCTCAATACAATAACTTCGTAGACCCTTTGATTATTTTATTGTCAGTTCCCTTAGCTGTTTTAGGAGCATTGTTAGCTCAATCATGGCGTGGTTTGTATAACGATGTTTATTGTCAGGTTGGTTTAGTGATGTTAATTGGTTTAGCTAGTAAAAATGCAATTTTAATTGTTGAATTTGCTAACCAATTACGCGAACAAGGTTTTTCGATTACTAAAGCAGCCGTAAAAGCTTCTGGAGAACGCTTAAGACCAATTGTCATGACTGCTATTTCTACGCTACTGGGAACTTGGCCACTCGTTGTCGCTACAGGCGCAGGGTCAGCTAGTCGACAATCTCTTGGTACGGCTGTCTTTGGTGGAATGTTCGTTGCTACTTTCTTGAGTTTGTTTGTTGTGCCTATCCTGTATATCGTAATTACCCAAATTCGCTTACTGTTTGTAGGTGTACCAAAGTTAAGGAATCAAGCAGGTAAGTTAGCAAAACAATCAAGAGTTGACGTACTCCCCTGAAAATAAGCGAGAATTCTTAGCTTGGCTTATATCCCCTGGCTTGAGCTTAGGGGGTTTTCACTTTACCCCATTATTTTTAATCGAGTTGATACTTGACTCTCCATCTGACTGGAGAATCTAGGATAAAGTAGACGATTAAATTTAAGAGAAGTAATTATGCTAGTTCAAGAAAAGTCAAAACAGATTGGTGTAGTTGCTAAAGAAAGTGGAGTACCGATTAAAACCATTCGCTACTATGAGGAGCTTGGTCTACTCAAATCATCAGGCAGAACTGAGGGTGGTTTTAGATTATTTAACACTGATGTCTTAGCTCGCCTGCACTTTATTAAACGCGCTCAAAGTCTGGGTTTAACTTTAGCCGAAATCAAAGAATTTTTGAATGTTCATGATGAGGGAGAATTACCGTGTGAACATATAAAAATCAAGCTTGAGGATAAGGTACAAGCTATTGATGATCAAATTCAGCAATTACTTATTTTGAGACAAGATTTGTCAGGGATGCTGTCTGACTGGGAAATTCAATCCGAAACATATCATCCAACAATTTGCCCCATTATTAATTAAAAATCAGTGTTAATCTAAAAAATATTTTTTAACAATACGTTCACTCAAAAATGAACGTATTTTTTATTAATTCAAATCAAAAAACTAAAAATTTCTTGATTTTACCTCTTGACTCTCCACTCAACTAGACAATTTAAACTCACTTTATGTTGAGTAAAGGAGAAAATCAATGAATAGATTTATAAATGCGATCGCTATCACTACTACTTTGGTAATAGTTCAAGCTTGTTCATCATTACCTAACGCTGAAGAAAAAGCAATGTCTGTTAGTACACATCAGCATGAGGAGCATTTAACGAGCGGAAGTCATAATCATGAAGAGCCTTCAATCAATGAAAGTCATCATGGAGAACATTCAACAAGTAGCACAGTTCATGGTGAGAAGAAAGCAGTGACTCAAGCAAAACTTAAAGTTTCCAGTGAAATCACCCCAAATAAAAATATTTCGCTATTGATTGATGTTGAAGATTTAGAAGGGAAGGCGATCGCCAAGTTTGACACTTTTCAAGAAAAGCTCATGCATTTAATTATTGTCAGTGACGATCTTCAGTTTTTCAGCCATCTTCATCCTACATATAAAGATAATGGTCAGTTCAAAGTAGAAGCTAGTTTTCCCCAAGCAGGTGGTTACACATTTTTTAGTGACTACAAACCTACTGGTCAAACAGAGCAAATTTCAGTATTGAAAACACAAGTTCCAGGAATCAGTATTGCTGCTCCAGAAATTGACATTAAGCGTAGTAAAACTTTCAATGATACTCAAGTCAATCTCGCTCTTTCTGAACCCACTGTAAAAGCAGGTCAAGAAGTGACTTTAATGTTTAAATTACAAGATGCTGCTAACAATCAACCGTTAACAGACTTGCAACCTTACTTGGGAGAAAAAGGACATTTGGTTATCCTGCGACAGTCAAGCTCATTAACAGCAGCAGATTACATCCATGCTCACGCACTCAAAAATACCCCAACTGGACAGGTTCATTTTATGACTAGCTTTCCGCAAGCAGGCAAGTATAAACTTTGGGGACAATTCAATCGTAACGGGAAAATTATTACTGCTGATTTTTGGATTAATGTGGTTTAATTTAGCTTATACTTCTTAGTAACACAAGAGTACAAAACTTTTTGGCTTCTTACTTTGTATGTCCATAGTATATAGGTGAATTCACCACCTTAAACGGGTGGTGAATTCTTGCTTTTGACTCTTCTTATTAAAACTAAGAGTATTATCTCAAGATCTATTGGTTATGAGAAAGCTACATACAGTAACTTTTTGTCTATTAATAGAAACTGTTGTAGGAATTATCTGCCCTGATTGATTTTTAACTTGAATTCTACTACGTCAGGTAACTTAATTGCAAGTTATACCAAAGGTTAACCTATACATTAACTTTAAATTTATGAGTAGCATCTGTGGGATAAGTAGTAATAAGAATGACAACACTTTTAAACAGATGAGAAGTTATAAAATCACCTGTTTCTCCACTTGCCCAAATATTATAACCCGAAAAAGATGTCAAGGCTAAAATACATACATTAACATAAATCTATTTTTTTATTTTGTTTCTTCTAACAATTTCTACACATTTTTCTTTTATTATTAGTTTCACATTTATACATGAGAGTTCCATGAAACTCTTTAGTTTATTAGTGAAAAAACATTTAATCAGTAAGTATGAAATGAAGCAACACCTATAGGTATTTCTGCATCAATTCCAACCTCTCTAACTGAGAAACTGTAAACAGAACCATTACCAAGATTTTGTCTTTTTATCCTGTTAAAGTCGATATTAAACTTAGTATTAGGGGCAACTGGTTTGGCAAAAAATAATAGTATTCTTTTACCAGTGACAGTTACATTAGTATTAATTTTTTGTCCCTTTTCATCGACGGCATCGATATCTTGAATATTATTACTGATAATTATATTTGCTGGAATTTTGACAATTAGTTGAGTAACAGCTTTGCTATTTTGCGGAATGTGCAATCGGAAAGTATGCCTGAATTTTCCCCACTTAGTGGGAGGAAATTGTGTATTTGAATCAATATGAGGAACCTTATCATCATTTGTTCTGGCACTGGCATAGCTAGGAGCAATAATAGCTATACTATTTAGAGTTAAGACAACAGTGTAAACCAATAAATTCTTCATATTTACCTCTACGATAATCAAATAAATTAGCTAAATTACATCTCATTATTTATGATTTAATCTGCTCTTGATAGATATATTAAACTTAGCAAAGCTAAATTTGACTCCCTCATTTGCATAGTCATTAATCAAGAGAATTAGCCAGTTAGCAACCATTATCAGGTTTTAATTGTTAGTGATCTTTTTGTTGAAGAGGTATACTACCTCTATTTACTAGAATGACAACTCACAATGAAATCAAGATGAAATTTAAGCAGTTATAATTTAAATTTACAAATAAATTAAAGTGAAGGAATTTGAACTTCACCCACAGGAATCTCTACATCGCTACCAACAACTTTAGCCGATAGATGGTAAATAGAAAGAGAACCAGTAATTGGTTGTAGTACTTTATTGAAGTTAATTTGTAACTTACTAGTGCTAGAAGTAACAAGTTCAGGAAAATCTATAATAATTCTTTGACTACTTACTAAGATATTAATTTTAATTTTTTGACCTTGCTCATCCAATACGTCAACATCATTAGTTACAGCTACTTTGGGTGGAACGTCTATAATCAGCTGGGAAATAGGCTTGCCATTTTTAGGAATGTGTAGCTGGAATGTCTGTTTTACAAGTTGCCAACCAGTATGAATATATTGCGAACTATCCTCAATAGTACCTAGCTTATCGTTATCCGTTTTTGCAATTGCATAGTCAGCATAGCTCAGAGATGTGATAGCTAGATTACATACGGCAACATAAATCAGCATTCTCTTTGTTTGGATCATTCAATTAAGAAAATATATCAGCTAGATTGTAGATTTATTTTTAGCAAATAAACCTTTATAAAACCAGTTTGACAGGTCACTATGAAATTAAGATGAAATTCTTAGTGAATTTCTACAAAAATAGTACTGACTTAACCAGGTACCGTGTCTAAAAGTACTTCAGAGAAAATGCTGTTACAAACTCTGCTTAACCTAACTGTAATCATCGCAATAGCATTGCATTAACAAATACCACGACAGTTGAAGCACTCATGAACACTGCTGCTAAAGTTGGAGGAAGCAAGATACCTAAAGGATAGGCAACTCTCTTCAAAATGCTCAATGCGCTAGGTATTTGGTCATAGCACCCGGCACCATTTCAGTAGCGACGAGTGCATGACTTTGGTACTCAAATCATTGATTAAAACTAAACCGACCGTTGACTTTTTCACTGCCAATATTCGCTGTAACTTTCACTTGATATTGACCTGCCGCAATTTTATCTAATTTGGCAGCATAGTGTTTACCCTCAGCATCATATGTTAGGGGAACAGTTTTTTGCTTTCCATCTGGTGACTGAATATCAGCAGTAACTTTAGCATTTGGAATTGCTTCGTGTTTGTCACCTGTTTGCAAATATAAATCTAAGTGAGTTGCGCTATCTTCCTTTTCAGGTACTAACTCTAAGTGATATTTTCCTACTTCGACGACTTGAGAGTTTTTACGAAGTGAGCCGCCATGAGCAGATGTTTCAGTTTTGGTGGCTGGTTCAGTTTTATTAGTATTTTCTGTAGCAGCACCTGAAGGATTACTACTGGATTCAGAAGCTTGATTACTACAAGCTCCTAAAAATAACAACCCTGCACTTACAAAAACAATAAAACCTACTTTAAATGATTGCATGAACTTACTCCTGATTGGTTATGAGGAAAATTGCGAGCAATTATATGGTAATTGCATAGATATCTCTATATTTCCAGGGGGATATCTGGAAAGAATTAATAAATTAAGCGTCATATAACTGAACCTGGAGTGACTTGAATATCTTGTAATTCTGTAGTCTTTTTTGATATCAAGAATCTGCCAAATAGTGAATATAAGGCTGGCAAAACTAAGAGTGTTAAGGCAGTAGAGGTAAATAAGCCGCCTAACACTACAACTGCCAAAGGTTGCAAGATTTCCTTGCCTGCACCAGAACCAATTACTAAGGGAACCATACCTAGTGCTGATGAAAGTGCTGTCAGGAGAATTGCAACTAATCTTTCCATCGAACCGTCAACAATTACTTGTTTAAGTGGTATCCCGTCTGCTAGGCGATTGTTATAGTTATCCACTAACAACAATCCATTACGAGTAGCTACACCAAATAGAGTGATAAAACCAACCATAGAGGCAACGGAAATAATCCCACCACTCAAGGCTACAGAGATGACACCTCCAATTAATGCCAGTGGCAAGTTAATCATAATCATGGCTGTGGCAGGAATCGACTTAACGGCAAAGTAAATCAATACAGAAATCACCGCGATCGCAACCGCACCCGCAATAATTAATGTCTGCGTTGCTTGCTCCTGTGCCTGAAACTGACCGCCAAATTGGACGTAGTATCCTCCAGGAAGTTGAATTTTTTTAACGCGATCGCGTACATCTTTAATTACAGAACCCAAATCCCGTCCAGCAACATTGGCAGAAACTACAATCAGCCGAGAAACGTTTTCACGATTAATGGTACTTGGCCCTGTGCCATACTCAACTTTGGCAACCTGAGATAAAGGAACTTTCTGCCCATTGGGTGTATCTACCAACAAGTTACCAATCACGTCTAAATTATTACGATAGCGTTCTTGCAACCAGACGACAAGATTAAACGTTTGTTGTTTCTCCAAGACTTGGGAAACTACTTTGCCATTCAGTCCAGTCTCAATTGTTTCTGCTAGTTCCCCCACAGTTAGCCCATAACGAGCTGCTGCATCGCGGTCAAATTGAATTTGAATTTGTTTAACTGGGACTTGGGGTTCTAGTTGCAGATCTACAATGCCGGGAATTCCATTCATGGCGGATTGTACCTGTTTTCCAAGGATGCGGAGTTGTTCGAGTTCGGGTCCGTAAATTTTGACAGCGATCGCACTTCTCACGCCTGAGAGGATATCGTCTATTCGGTGTGAGATAAATCCACCAATATTAGTTGCCACACCAGGAAGTTTTTCAAACTCTTTGCGGAGTGCTTCTACAGTCTTGTCCCGATTTTTTGCACCTGCTTCACTAATCTGCACATCCAACTCACCAAAGTTGACCCCTGCCACTTCCGGATCTCCTTGAGCAAACCCAGATCGCAAGGCAATAAAATCGAAGCGGCGATCGTTTTTCAATGAATCCATTACCGCTAAAGCTGCTTGGTCAGTTGCATCTAAGGATTCCCCAGGTAAAAGCACCATCGAATTGACCAAAGAGCGGTCTTGAAACTCTGGCAAGAAGACTTTTCCTAACCCAGGTAAGATAATCATTGATGCGATTAAGCCTGCAAGGGCAATTCCTAAAATCATCCTGGGGTAGCGAATTGAGAACTTCAGCGCCGGACGATAAAGTTGATGTGCTTTACGCTCTAGCCAAGTTTCTGTACTTGGTAAACGGCGATTTGCCAGTAGTAAGGCACATAATGCTGGAGTTAGTGTCAATGCAACCAAGGTAGAAGCAAGAATCGATAGTAAATATGCCATTCCCATCGGCGTGAAAATGCGACCTTCGACCCCAGACAAGACGAAAATTGGTGCAAAGACTACGGCAATAATAACTGTAGAAAATAGAACACTAACACGCACTTCTACTGAGCCGTCAAACACAACTTGTAAAGGATTTTTCGGGTTACCTACTATTTGGTTTTCCCTCAAGCGGCGGTAGACATTTTCCATATCAACGATCGCATCATCTACCACTGAACCAATGGCAACTACTAGTCCACCCAAGGTCATTGTATTAATGCCTTGTCCAGTCCAGCTAAGAATAATCATCCCCAACAGTAATGACAGAGCAGGGTGGTTTCATACAAGCAAAGAAAAATGACAATACTTATGGGAGGCGAACGCAAATTGACAAGTAGCAAACATGAATAACCTGATAGAACAGTTGCAGCAAGTGCCAGA
>NZ_JACJTB010000044.1 GCF_014698475.1 Nostoc spongiaeforme FACHB-130
TCAACAGGGTCGAACCGTCTACCATATTCATTGGGAGACCTCAAGCTTTGGTGTCGTTACCTTTATCTTGTGGTTTCCCCTTCTTTTTTGCTACCCCATCTCACATAAGGCGTAAATTTCTTATTATATCCAGAATATAATCTTCCTTTAATTGAAGAAATTGACAAAATAAATGAAGTACAGACAGCAGTAGATGAAGAGGAAAAAGGTACAATAATAGCATCAGGAGAAATTAATAAAATATCTCCTGATGTTATTATTGAAGACCAATCTAATTCAATATTAGAAGGGAGACAATATCAATCGAATGAGCAATTGCCATTTAATTTTGAGAATGATGCAATTCCTGAAGCTAATAATATTTCTACAGAAGAACTAAATAAAATTGCTAGAAAAAACATCTTAGATTTATTCAATAAAAATTGTTTAGACGAAAATTTACTGCATTTGGGTCTTGCCCGTTACCTTCTTAGAAGGTCACTAATTTTAAGAACTAATGTATTGCATTCCAGCGTAATTAATAACCTAGATAAACTCTCACCAGTCTTGAGAGATGCAATTATATACATAACTAAGACTACAAAATCAAGTGATTTACAGTTGACTGGCAACGCCTTAGTGAGCTTTTTTAATCAATCAGATTTAGCATATCTACCATTTATAAGCCTTTGGATAACTCATGCTTTAACTGATAAATTTGCTAAAGATTGTGAAGCAGAAACTCATAATATTTGTAAAAGTGTTCGAGATAATCTTGGTACTAGACCTTTTGCTATATTAGCAAAAAAATTAAAATATCTAGATTGGGTTAGGCAACAAAAGGAAACTTGGCAAAATAATAATCCTTGGGATAGGAGAGCAATTATTTGGTCTGCATCAGCTTTATCACAAGATGAACGAAAATATTGGTTAATGAGAGTTCAAAACGCTGGAGATATACTAGATAAAGCTATAGCAACGGCAGCAATGAATATAACAGAGTAGGACTGAGACTCAATTATTAATATTCAACAAAAAACTAGGTTGGGTTTCGTTCCTCAAACCAACCTACGCCAGAATTGGTTTTTAGTCTTAACTGAACGGTATTGATTTATAGCTATTCTCAATCCTCTAGGATAAAGGTTTTTTAGTTACTTAATCTTCAATGACCTCTACCAATTCTTCTAAGGTAACTTCAAAAGCTTGGGCTATTTTAAAGACAGCAGATAAGTCAACGGTATTAAGTGCGCCACGTTGCACATAACTTCTTACAGTGTTGTAGTTGACTCCTGAGCGATTAGCCACATCTTTTAGTGTCCAACCTCGCTGTTCAGCTAGTTCTCTAATCTTTAACCTAACGTAACCCATTCTAAATAGTTGACAATGATGCGTACGCATCAGATAATCTTTTTATAGACAATGATGCGTACGCATCAAAAGTTGTTAACGCACGTTAAAAGCGATCGCTCGTCTTGCCTGGAAAACATACGAAGCGATCGCTATTCTTAACGCATCCCACAAAGTGGGGAAGTATGACCTATGATATCAACCTCAAAGCCAAAATCAAATAGCCCTCTTAATTTTCTTCCACTACTTCCATCAAATCTTCTATCGATACACCAAAGATACGCGCCAACTTCAGCACAGAGATTAAATTAACCATTGTCATTCCTGGAGAGTTTGCGTAAGTTGCGACAGTGCTGTAGGGAAGTGCAGAACGCTCAGATACTTCTTTGAGTGTCCAACCCCGCGCCGCCGCAAATTCTTTAATTCGCAATTTAAACACACATCATCCTGACTTGACAGTATCGAGATTTCGATTTTTAATAGTTTTAACCTCAGAAAATCGAAATCTCGATTTTTGAAGTAAACACACCAAAAGCGATCGCTCGTCTTGCCTGGAAAACATACGAAGCGATCGCCATTCTTAACACATCCCACAAAGTGGGAAAGTATTCACCTATGATATCAACCTCAAAGCCAAAATCAAATAGTCATCCTTGGTGTATTATTCGGCAACTACCCAATATGCAACGGATGGTAGTAGCTAGGTTTCATCGTCGTCATGATGCAGATGCTTATAGGCAAATCCTTCAGCGATTATTACCCACAGCCAAGCATGTGATTATATTTGATCCAACAATTTCAGAAATAGCAGAAGACTTTGAAAAGACTTTAGTACAGCAAATGTCTTAGAACTGAAGCACAAATTCTCTCAACCTCTCATTCCTCCGTGACCTCTGCGCCTCTGTGGTTCGTTTTTCCATTAGATTTCTTGTATAAAGATTCTCACGCAAAGGCGCAAAGACGCAAAGACAAGTACGTAGTTGTTAATAAATTACTAAGTTCAACAAAAAACCGAGAAACTGTTATGTTTCCCGGTTTATTTTTAATATTAAAACCCTCAGTTTAAGGAAACAAAAAAGTGTCCCCTATAAATTTTTAGCTAAATTAAACTTTAGCAGCAGCCTTGGTGACAGCGTTTAATTCACCTTTAGCATATTTAGCAGCAAAATCTTCTAAAGTAACTTGCTTAATCTTGCTTGCGTTACCAGCAGTACCAAACTGTACATAGCGTTCAGCACAAACCTTCTGCATATATTTAATAGAAGGCTTGAGGAAGTGACGGGGGTCAAATTCCTTGGGATTTTTTGATAAAGCTTCGCGTACAGCTGCGGTGATAGCCAAACGGTTGTCGGTGTCGATGTTCACCTTACGAACACCACTCTTAATACCTTTTTGAATTTCTTCTACAGGTACGCCGTAGGTTTCAGGAATAGCACCACCGTACTCGTTAATCAAAGCGATTAAATCTTCAGGTACAGAAGAAGAACCGTGCATTACCAAGTGGGTGTTAGGTAGACGACGGTGAATTTCTTCAATCCGGCTGATTGCCAAAATTTCGCCAGTAGGTTTGCGAGTAAACTTGTAAGCACCGTGGCTAGTACCGATAGCTACAGCCAAAGCATCTACTTGGGTTGCTTCTACAAAGCTAACAGCTTCATCGGGGTCAGTTAGCAATTGAGAGTGGTCAAGAGTACCTTCAAAACCATGTCCGTCTTCAGCTTCACCCGCGCCTGTTTCCAGAGAACCCAAGCAACCGAGTTCACCTTCTACACTTACGCCCAAAGCATGAGCTACATTTACAACTTCGCGGGTAACATTAACGTTGTACTCGAAGCTGGCAGGAGTTTTAGCATCAGCTTCCAAAGAACCATCCATCATCACGCTGGTGAAGTTGTTCTTGATAGCTGAGTAGCAGGTAGAAGGAGCATTACCATGATCTTGGTGCATGACAATGGGAATGTGAGGATAGGTCTCTACAGCAGCCAAAATCAGGTGGCGCAGGAAGTTTTCACCTGCATAGTTACGAGCGCCACGGGAAGCTTGCAAAATGACGGGGCTATCTGTCTCTTCAGCCGCCTTCATAATTGCCTGAATTTGCTCCAGGTTGTTAACGTTAAAAGCTGGGATGCCGTAACCGTTTTCAGCCGCGTGATCCAACAGCAGCCGCATTGGTACAAGCGCCATAGATAGTCCTCCTAATGTGGTTGTCAGCTAGTCGGTGTGAGAGCAGCGTATTAGTTACGCTAATTCTTAAGAGTTTTTTCAACTTATAGGAAATTATAACTAGAGTCGGGTGTTTATGTTGAAAAAGTTTACGTCATCTCTCACCAAGATGCCTCATGCTTGACTTGGGCGACTGTCAAGTATGCTACGTTACATTTAAGAGATTTAGTAGTTGGCGATTCTAAAAGGCGCATCAGTCTTAACAGCGCATAGCCCCGACGAATTCTATGAAACTGTTGGCGAATAAGAGAGGCGTAAGACCCCTCACAGAACAAGGCAGTAATCAGTGAGCAGAATGATTGTGTGACAAAATAGTGTCAATCATCAAATATGACTCTTCATCCGCAAGACTGCTCAGAAGGCTTAACAGACAGACAAGCAGCAGATACAGTCAGAAGTAGGATTGATTGGAAATCATTGGCACAATTGCTGTTGCATTTGTCCACAAGGTCGCACCAGCAAATCCTGACACTGAGTAGGAGCTAAATATTCTTAGGGATTCAGCCATAACTCCTAAAGTCTTCTCTAAACCCTTCTTTATTTTTCTTTCTTGTTTATACTAAGTTTTGTCACAAATTTTTACAAAATTGATATTTATGACACTTAGGCCAAATGAACGCCAAAAATTAGATGATACGGATGATCTGCTATTTTATGCCTATCCTCGCTTTGTCACTCATGTTGATGATGGGTTTATTCAACAGCTAACAGATTTGTACCGCGATCGCCTCAAACCCAACACTCGCATCATTGATATGATGAGCAGTTGGGTATCTCATTTACCAGAAGAAATAGAGTTTGCCCATATTGAAGGACACGGACTCAACGCTGAAGAACTAGCACGCAATCCGCGCCTAAATCATTACTTTGTCCAAAATCTTAACGATAATCCGCAGCTACCCCTAGCAGATCAAGACTTTGATGCTGTTCTGATTTGCGTTTCTGTGCAGTATCTACAATATCCCGAAGCCGTCTTTTCGGAAATTCACCGCATTCTCAAACCTGGTGGTATTGCGATTATCAGTTTCTCTAACCGGATGTTTTTTCAAAAAGCCATTCAAGCTTGGCGTGATGCTTCCGAAACTGCTAGAGTCGAATTAGTCAAGCACTATTTCACCTCAGTACCGGGATTTACAACTCCAGAAGTGATTGTTCGCCAGTCAACAATGCCTTATTTCTTACAGTTGATGGGTATTGGCGCGGGAGATCCCTTTTATGCTGTGATTGCTCATCGCAATTGAATTAGGACTTACACACAGGGATTATCTATGGAAACTGAGTGTAAGGGTTTTGAACACCTACGCCTATGCTTCGTCTTCATTACTTAGTAACTAGACGATTTCATCGCATTTCCGAGTGAATATCTACAGTTATAAGCTTTTTATCAAAAGTGTAAAATATAGTAGCGAAGCAATGAAGAGGGTACAAAATACCTGAGTTTAATTCTTTTACTCCTCCAATTGCTATTTGAGCCGCATAATAGTTACCAAAACCAATTTGATAATTATTTTGCCTATAACTCTTTGATACTACTTCAAGCAATACATCATGAGGAACTATAATTGTTCCTCGTTCTAATTCAAGTACACACTCTAATTTATCCTCCCATAAAGTATTAATTAAGTCTGATTTTATTTTTGAATCAGGTAGAAAATCATCAATGTTCATCTGGTTTAAATACAGTTTCTAAAAATGACAATTATGAGTTCTGAATTCTGGCTCCTGACTTCTGAATTGTATATATATAAACATAGAGACGGGATATTTCCCGTCTCTCTTAAATTTAAAAAATAATTGCGTTTTAAGAATTTAGTGACTACAGACTGGATAAAAGCCCAAAAACGCCATGTCCAGTAAATACTTCTAATGCTATCAGTGAGATAAAACCAATCATAGCTAAACGACCATTGAGAAGTTCTGCATAGGGTGTAAAGCCAGTGCGATCGCCTTGCTCATCTACATAAACTTTTGGCTCAACCGCAAAATTATTCATCTTGCCCTGATCATCAACAATAGAACCGTTGGTACGCATCAAATTTTCCCCAATTGCTTTCGCTTGTAAAGAAGTGTAACAGTATTAGTAAACTTTTGTAAAGTATCTGAGTCTACCCAAAGCTATATGATGATGTTCTGAGTTTTGAGTCATGTGTAACAAACAGGCTCTACTCCTCATGTCAACTCTGAGAAAACCCATGCAGCGATTCCGAGTAGAGGTTATTACCAAAACACCAAATCCGCAGCAAGTGATTTACGCTGCGATGCACCAGGACTATACTGACGCATTTGTGGTTGATGAACGAGACTCATGGCCTTCGGAATCACAATGCGGTGAAGTTATTGTTAAACGACTATTAGCAGGAGAACGGGGACACTACGGGCCGCTAGAACATCCGCAAATTGTCTTCAACTGTGGTTATTTTCCTCACAGCGTTATGCAACAAGCCCGGACTCATCGCGTCGGAGTGAGCTTTGATGTTCAATCTCTGAGATATACTGGGAATCAATTTTTACATGTTGCAGAAGGTAAAAAAGATATAGAAGATGTATTCTATCTGCGTCCTGTTGGTTATTACACAGATAGACAAGGCAAAAAATACTACTACTCACCAGAGCAACGAGCCGCAGATTTAGAATGGTGTATGGAAGCCGCTAAAAGATATGCGGCAAGTTTTCAAGCCGGGATGTCTGAAGAACATGCGAGAGGGATAGTGCCGTTTGACTATCGCCAGCATTTTGTTGTGAGTTTTAATGTCAGGTCATTTTTGCATTTTTGTGACCTGAGAAATAAAAAAGATGCTCAATTAGAAATTCAGAAGTTGTGCGAATTAATGTGGCCGCATTTTGCCGAGTGGACACCAGCGATCGCACAATGGTATGAAAAGCAACGTCTGGGTAAAGCTCGACTGGCACCTTGATTCTTGGGGGAAGGGGGACAAGGTAGAGACTATTTTTCTTCACCCTTGTCTACCCCCACTCTCGACTCCCGACTCCCTAAAAAATTTACTCAACTACCTCATTGACTGGGAACCGATCAATTAATTGCATCGCCCGGTAAGCGTTACGCTGCAAAACGTCTGGGAGATGGGGAACGTGGGGAATTTGAGATAATAAATCGAGAGTCCGGCGTAAAATTCGCACCACATCGCCTTCATCTAAGCTGGTGTGGTTACAAAGTTCTGTCCACTCCATACCCAATGCCCATTGTTCAACGATCGCAATTAACTCAAATTCTAACCAGATCGGTAACGCCACATTATATCGCCGTTGCAGTTGGAACATTTGACGGCGGATACCCCGGAGTTTGGCTAAAGCCTCGACAACTTCTTCACTTAAGTCAAAGTTGACTCGACTATCGGGACGGGGAGTTTCTGTCACCAACGCTGCGACAGCTGCGGCTAAGTGCTGCGGGTCTAATTGGTTAAATTCACCACTCGCAAACACTAAACCTAGCCATAATTCGTTTTCGCCCCGAATAGCGGCGGCCATTTGTCCTAATTCTGTGGGGACTAAGTTATCCAAACAACCGAAGTGTTGCAAAATTTCAATTAAATTGAGAAATTCTTCCCAATGGCGTTGTGATTGTTGGGCGACTTGTCCTTGCAGTTGTTCGAGTTCGGCTTCAAGTTCTACATAACGCGCTCGGCGTTTAAAAATTGTCGAAGCATTACCAGACTGGCGCAGTGGATGATTTTCGATTTGTTCTTCAACGGCGGTAACGCGACTGAGTTGTTCTGCGACTTCTGGTGGTAAATTTAGAGTTTCATCAAGGTTGGGAATGAGTTTGGCGATCGCAGCTGTTTGTTCATCCCCACGGTAAGATTGTCCTGGCTTAAAGATTAATTCTGATGGTGGGAGTATATCTCCTGGCACGTCCAGGCGGGGTAGTTCAGCATGTAAATTCATCACATCTTCCGTTGTCGCCACATACCAACGGTTATCCTGTCCCAAACAAACAAAATATGGCGCTTGTACTCCAGGGCTTTTACCAACTAAAACTGCCATCACAGGTGCAGAAACAGTGATATTTTTGCCTTTGAGACTTAACAGTGTGCCAGAAACAGCAAAGCCCAACATCATGACTAACTCTTCTTGACGGTCATCTTGGGCTTGTCTTTGCAGAGTTTTTAATAACTGGCGTTCAGTTTTCAGACGTTGGCGTAATTTTTCATAAATAGCAATTTCGTTTTCATCTACGGCGGCGATTTGTTCTTGGAGTTGAGCTAATTGGGCTTGCAGTTCAGCTATCTCATCGTATTCTGGTTTGAGGTGCAAGTTAGCTATGTACTGACCAAAACTACGTTCTACTAATTCTCTAGCTTGTTCTATGGTGTGAGTTTGCAGTAAGTTCAACACCATACCGTAGCTCGGTGTAAATTGGCTGACTAAAGGATCTGGTTTTGATGTCGCCAGATAGGCTGCTTCCTTCGCACCTTCAAAAGGAGTTTGGACTGTCACCACATGACCTTGTTTATCCATCCCCCGCCGACCAGCCCGACCTGCCATTTGCAGAAATTCGGAAGCATTTAACAAACGGTGTCCGGTGTCGGTACGTTTTGACAGGGTAGAAATCACTGTGGTACGGGCAGGCATATTAATCCCTGCGGCTAAAGTTTCCGTCGCAAATACCACCTTAATCAATCCCTGTTGGAATAATTCTTCCACCAGTACTTTCCACGCAGGTAAAATCCCGGCATGGTGGGCAGCAATGCCGCGATAAAGGGGGGCAATTTGTCCCGAACGTCCGGCTTCGGGGTTACGGTTTAAAAAGTCGTCGATTTGCTCCCGTAATATTTGTGACTCTTGACCATTGACTAACCATAAATCACCCACCTCGGCCACAGCTTTATCGCATCCCCGACGGCTGAAGATAAAGTAAATGGCGGGGAGCATATCTCGCTGTTGGAGTTGGCTTAAGGTATAGATGATGCCTGGGGCTTCTGGTCTGCCGTTTTTACCTTTGTCAACTTGTCCTTTGCGATGTTTCTTAATGAGGCGGGGATTAATTTTGTTTTGCGTATCATTCAGCAAGGGAAACAGACCTTTGGGATTACAGAAATGAAATTCCAAAGGCACTGGGCGAAAATCAGAATAAATCAAGTCTGTGGGGCCGTGGACTTGGTTTAACCAATCTGTTAGTTGTTCGCTATTGGCAACTGTGGCGGAGAGGGCTGCTAGTTGCACTTCACGGGGACAGTAAATAATCGATTCTTCCCAAACTGTACCGCGTTGGCGATCGTTCATGTAGTGGCACTCATCCAATACCACTGCTTCCACATCAACCAAGGAAATGCCAACCTGCCCGATGGGTGTGCCATAGAGCATATTGCGGAAGATTTCTGTGGTCATAACCAGAATTGGTGCATCTCGGTTAATAGACGCATCACCGGTTAACAGTCCTACTAAATCGGCACCAAACTTCTCACGAAAATCGCGGAGTTTTTGGTTAGATAAGGCTTTGAGGGGTGTGGTGTAGAATACGCGCTTTTTTCGAGCTAGGGCGCGATAAATAGCGTATTCTCCGACTAAGGTTTTGCCAGAACCTGTGGGCGCACATACAACTACGGAGCGTCCAGCGTTAAGGGACGCGATCGCATTTTTCTGAAACTGATCCAGATCAAAGGGAAATATCGACCCTAAGTTGATTTCTGGAGACGGTGCGGGATAATTCACTCAATCACATTTGCAACCAGACTGTTTACTATATTAACGGGTCTTTTGTCAACTTCGTCATAGGAAGTAGGGAATAGGGAGTAGGGAATGGGGAATAGGCATATTTTCTAATTTCCCCACTCCCTACTCACCACTCACCACTCCCCTCATTTTCCCAATTCCTGCGATCGCGCTGTGGCGGCTTTGACTGCTTCAATTAATGCCGAGCGAAATCCAGCTTTTTCTAGTTGGCTAATACCAGCAATGGTTGTCCCACCAGGACTAGTTACTCGGTCTTTTAATTCTGCGGGGTGCATTTTGCTGGTGTGCAGTAATTGTGCGGTTCCCAAAACTGTTTGTAAGGCGAGTTGATTGGCAATTCCTCTGGGTAAACCTGCGGCGACTCCACCATCTGCTAAAGCTTCTACCAATATGGAGACGTAAGCCGGGCCACTACCAGATAGTCCTGTAACAGCATCCATCAAACTTTCGGAAACTTCCACTACTTCTCCCACTGCGGAAAATATCTCCGATGCTTTTTTCTGGTGTTTAGCATTGGTGTATGCACCTAAACAGATAGCTGTCATCCCTGCCCCGACTGTGGCTGGGGTATTGGGCATAGCTCTAATTACTGGTAATCCTGGAAATGATGCTTCTAGGTGATGTAAAGGCACTCCTGCCAAAATCGATATCACCAAAGGGAAATGTTCTGCTAAAACAATATCTGCTAATTCTTGAGCGATCGCACTAAATACTTGCGGTTTTACAGCTAAAAATATGACTTCCTGCGCTTGCTGAAATACCAAGCTGTTATCTGTCGTCACAGTCACATTGTATTGCTGCTGCAAAAAAGCCTGACGCGCTGGTTGGGGTTCGCTAATGATTACTTCCGAGGGTTGGTAGATGCCCCGCTCAAGCAGGCGGGATAACAGCGCCTCTCCCATTACCCCACCACCAATTAAGCCAAATTTTTTAGTCATTTATGATTGGTCATTAGTCACTTGTCATTAGTCATTTGTATCTTAGAACGATGGACAAAGGACGAAGGACAAAGGACTAATGACTAATTTCAATTTATTGTGCCATGCGGTTAGGTTCATTTCCCCAGTTTGGTGTGGCAGTTGGGGTGGTACGTACAGGACGCGCCGGCGGTTGTGGTACTTCATGAATAACTCCACCTTGGGTGCTGACTTGTACGCAGCTTGGCGTAAACAAAAAGATGCTTTCTCCAATCCGCTCTTGATGTCCATCTAATGCGTAAGTTCCACCAGCAACAAAATCAACTGCTCTTTGAGCTTGATCTGGATCCATGATTGTCAAGTTGAGTACAACTGATTTGCGCTCACGTAACGCTTGAATTGCCTGGGGCATTTCTTCAAATGTACGAGGTTCAAGCACTAATACTTCAGAAATCCCGTTTACTGCTCCTGGCATACCAATTACGTTCCCCATCGTAGACTTTGATCCTGTTGCTACATCATTACCCATTGTAGACATGGGTTCCCGCCAACGTCGATTCTGTGTAGTAGCTTCTGCTGGTGCAGGTTGAGGATTTTCCTCTTGATACAGATTTTGGTAGTGATCTGTATCTGGTTCTTCCTCGTAATATTCGTATTCTACCTGCTCGTTCAGCCCTACGAAATCTCGCAGTTTGGAAAATATATTGTTCATTTGGTACGCTCCTGATGCAAATTACCTTTATCGATTTGGCTGATAGTTGATGTAGCCACTAAAGATCACTACAAAGGACGGACAATTTAGTAATCTTATCGTTGTTTGTAGCTTCTGTTACAACTATAGATAATGAACGGACGCTTTTGTAAACGCCTGTACCTTAACCTAGATACAATAATGAGTCAAGATTATATCCCAAAGATTTTAGGATATAAAGCTTAATTACAGGTTTTTTTGATGTTTCGTTACTTTTGTTAATGATTTTTTTAGTGTTTTATTGTACCAGCAGTCTAGGACAATTATCTGTATTTCTTACCTAGAAGCTGTGGTACAAATAATAAATAATTGCTGTCAGCGAAATTAATGGCGATCGCCAAATAAAATAGTTCCCAATCTTACCATCGTTGCTCCCGCTTGGACTGCCAGTTGATAATCTCCAGACATCCCCATCGACAGTTCCCGCATTTGAATATTCGGCAAGTTTTGTAACTGAATTTGTTTTGCTAGATCGTATGTGCTATTAAATACATGCAAAATTTCCGCCTCAGTCAACCCCAGAGGCGGAATTGTCATCAATCCTTGAATTTGTAAAAACTGGCACTGGTTGAGTTCCCCTAAGTCCGCCAGTAATTCTGGAACAGTCCAACCTGATTTTTGCGGGTCTGGAAGGATTTTGACTTGCAGACAGACTTTTGGGGTAACTCCTAGCTGCTGTGCTAATTGATTTAATCGCTGCGCCAGCTTCAAATTATCTACAGAGTGAATCCACTCAAATAGTTCTAGGGCTTTTTTGGCTTTATTACTTTGCAAATGTCCAATCAAATGCCAAGTAATATCAGATAAGTCCTGTAACTGAGCTTGCTTAGTGGCAGCTTCTTGGATACGGCTTTCGCCAAAATCACGAATTCCGGCGTTGTAAGCTAAACGAATCATCTCCGCCGGAACTTGCTTGCTGACAGCAATTAACCTGACCGAAGATGGCAGTGTGGTGCGAATATTGGCAATCTGTTCGTCAATCGAACTACTCATTGGAACGTGCGTTGGAAAACACTCTGAAGCTGATCGTACTCCTGAGATGAACCATTACGGCGTAGAGTCCGCAAACGATTTTCTAACATCATTCTGGCTTCAGTGCGTCCAATGGGTTGAAATTTAATACCTTTAACGTCGTTTGTTACCAGAAAAAATAAGCGTTGGGCATAAAGTGTAGTGAACATATCTTGGTTATCGTCAACCACACAAATCCGATAAAGTAAGCCCCAAGTTGGATGATTGATGTAGATTTCAGGATTTTCTGGAGTCATTTAAGAGTCAAGGTAGGAGTATGTATATTGATTTGTAGTTTTAGACAAACATCCAGACGATGATCATACCTGTTCGTCAGAATATTTAGTTAAAACTACTCTAATTGAGTGATTTCTGCCATCGTTTGGCAGTGATGGAATCCTTGATGATGCCTAGTAGGACTTCGCAGTAAGACGAAAAACTAAGGGTGGAGGGGCAGAATCAAGTCAAAAGTTAAAAGTCAAAGATTTTCTTGCTTTTGAATTTTGACTTCCCTGTAAAGGTGTAGGTGTTCAACACTCTGACACCGTTCGGCTGACGCGGAAGTTGAGCAGTTTGGCAAGCTCACTGTATCACTGGGCGAAACTTACAGCGAAGCCCATAATCTGTCACCTGTCACTTATCCCCTGCTACAAAAATAGTCAAAGCTGACCTAAAACCGATGTTGGTGCTGGCTTCTCTCCATGTTGCCATAATTATTATTTTCTGGCAAAAAACTACCAACAATTGCCGACTTTTGATGAATCATCATTCAGGAATTAGGTTTTGTACCAATTTAATTCAGCATGATTCATGGGTGATTTATCAGGTTCAGAGCAGCTAGTTGTGCTTGCGCTTTGTGCAGAGATTCATACCATTCTCTTTCAGGATCACTGTCTGCCACAATTCCTGCACCCACTTGTCCCCAGACAGTTTTGATTTGTCTGGGGAGTGGGGAGTGGGGAGTAGGGAGTGGGGCATTTTGTGGATATTCTGGCTCTGATTTGCTGCTTCCTTGCTTTCTAGCTGGAGATGCGGGTGCTAAAAGTAGGGTACGAATCAGGATATTTAAGTCCAAGTTACCGCGCCAGTCGAGATAACCGCAGGAACCATAAAACAGGCTACGTCGCACAGGTTCTAGTTCTTCGATAATTTCCATGCACCGCACTTTAGGACACCCTGTGATTGTGCCGCCTGGGAACATGGCACGAATCAAATTAACAGTGCTTTGGTTGGATTGTAAAGTACCTTTAACGTTGCTGACAAGGTGCATAACATGGCTATATCGCTCAATTGTGAGCAGTTCGTCAACTTTTACTGTTCCCCATTCACACACTCGCCCTAAATCATTGCGTTCTAAGTCTACTAGCATGATATGTTCTGCACGTTCTTTGGTGTTGCTGAGTAGTTCTTGTGCTAGTTGATGATCTTGTTCTGGGGTTTTACCGCGCGATCGCGTCCCAGCTATTGGTCGAGTTTGAGCTTCCTGATTTTGCAACAGTACCAACCGTTCTGGTGAACAGCTAACTACTTCACCCCAAGGAGTCTGCCAGTAGCTGGCAAAGGGTGAAGGATTGATTTTCTGCAATGCTTGGTAAATTGACCAGCCAGAAGCCGTTGTAGATGCGGCAAATCGCAAAGAAAGATTCGCCTGAAAGATATCTCCAGCTTGAATATATTTTTTGGCGCGGTTGACTGATGTTTCATAATCTGATTGCGATGTGAAGAACTCAGGGGCAGAAGTGATGGGTGTATGCGGTGAGGAGGTAACTTGGTAGAGTGAATTCCCTGAATTTTTATCTTCTAAAAGAATTTTTAACCTATCTACATCATTAATGTCACTACCTGCTAACCAAAGAATTTGCTCAACATGATCTAAAACGGCAAATGATTCTGGTTCATACCAAAAAGCCACGGGGAAGGGTAGAGTATCAGATTTAGCAAAAGGTAACTGTTCAATTTCCCAAGCGACATCATAGCCAAGCCAGCCTAGCCAACCGCCGGTGAAGGGGAGATGAGGAGGCAGGGGTGTAGGGGTGCAGGGGAGCAGGGGGGCAGGGGGCGATGGGAGCAACATTTCTTCCCCTACACCCTTACACCCTTTTACCCCTAAACCCCTACTTTGTAGTAAATTTTCTAAAAATGGGAAAACCTGACCTAATTGCGGTGTCCACATCTGCGGTACACCATCGATGATGCGGGGTGCGCCTGCACAGATGGAATAGCGGCTGAGTTGGGGTTGGCTTGTGGGGGTGGGGTATGGGCTTTCTAGCAGGGTAGCAATGCCTGATGATGTGGTAGGTAGAAATAGGGCGGCGAAAATTTCCGCGCCAGTACGATTTTCTAGGGGGAGCGATCGCCAATGCCAAGGCTTGGTCATAATGAGTGAACAGCTTAAAATTTATTACCGGAAATTACCCGCACTCCCCAGAATAAAGTTAAAGTGGCGATCGCAAACCAATCCCATCTTTTGAGTCGTAATTCATGCCACTGCACTTTGTGTTCGTTAGGGCTGGTAAAACCGCGCACCATCATCGCATTTGCCATTTGGTCTGCCCTTAACAGCAAATTTTCTAACAGTCTTTCGGCGACAATCATCCAAACTTTAACCGCACCTTTTAACCCTAATTTTTTCCAATTAATCGCCCTTGTCATGACTGAGCGAATCAAATTCTGTACTTCTTCTAAAACTAGGGGTATAAATCGCAAGGATAAAGTTAAAGTCAAGGTAATTTCTGTTACAGGTAACTTGAGTCTGCGTAAGGGCTGCATAATGCTTTCAATCGCCGCCGTGATTTCTTCTGGCGCAGTTGTCAACAGATACAAGTTGGTACTGTAAATTACCGTAAATAAAATGGTACTGAGACGCACTGCCAAATCTAAAGAACGACGGGTGATTCTCACTGGCCCTTGATGAAACAAGACGTAGGAATATTTTTTAGTGCTGAGTGCTGGCTGGGGAGTTGGGACGGGTGAGTTAGACTTGAGAGCTAATATTTGCTCATTGGCTGGGAGACGGGGTTGATAACTCACACCCAGTCCATCGGGGCTAACGGCGGCAATAAATAATACTAAAACTGTGAGGGTTAATAACCAACCTAATTGTTGCTGCCAAACTCTGCGGGGAATTTTGGCAACTAAGGTAAACAGAATTAACAGTACGACTAACAAGATGCGCCATTCGTTAGTGGCAAAGCTGTAACTGGTTAAAAAACTCATCAACCAAGCAATCTTGACGCGGGGATCAAGTTTATGCAGCCAAGTTTGTGGTTGTTCTAAATATAGCCCTAGTGGGAGCGATCGCAGTAAATCCATAAAATAAGGCAAAAGTTAAAAGGTAAAAGGTAAAAGGCAAAAGTTGAAAGGCAAAATTTTCTCTCTTACCTTTTTACCCCTTCGGGGTTCACCACTGAGGGAGCCAGGAAACCCGTTCAAAGCAGTGGCTCACTTTTTACTTTTTACTTTTTACTTCATTACACGCGAGTTGCGCGGTTGATATTACCACTTTCCATATCCCGGACTTTCTTACTCCGCCAGAGGAGACGAATGGGTGTACCTTTAAAGCCTAGTTGTTGGCGGAATTGTCTTTCGATATAGCGCCGGTAGTTGTCGTTGAAGCGTTTTGCATCATTCACAAATAGAGCAATTGTTGGTGGTCGGCTGCTCACTTGAGTACCATAATAAATTCTGCCCTGACGACCACCGCGAGAAGTTGGGGGTGAGTGCCATCTTACCGCTTCTTCTAAAACTTCGTTAATTACCGATGTAGTCACACGGCGCTTGTGTTCTGCGGCTGCTTGCACAACTAATTCTAAAATCTTTTCTACCCGTTGTCCTGTTAAGGCGCTGACAAAGATAGTCGAAGCCCAGTCGGTAAAGTGTAGTCGCTCTTGCAGACTTTTTTCGTAATCGTAGATAGTATGAGAGTCCTTTTCAACAGCATCCCATTTATTGACGACAACGATGCAAGCTCGACCTTCTTCAATGATCCGCCCTGCTAATTTTTGGTCTTGTTCCGTAACTCCATCTAAGGCATCTAAAACTAATAAAACAACATCGGCGCGGCGAATGGCTTTAAAAGCACGGTTAATGCTAAAAAATTCCGTCCCGTAATCTATGTTTTTCTTTTTGCGAATCCCGGCGGTGTCAATCAGCCGATATTGTTGCCCATCACGTTCGATAAAAGTGTCTATAGCATCTCGCGTTGTACCAGAAATGGGGCTAACAATAGCTCTTTGTTCACCCACAAAAGCATTTAATAAACTTGATTTACCCACATTTGGCCGACCAATGATCGCCACTTTAATTTCGTTGGTTTCTGGTACTTCTGTAACACTTGGAATGTGTTTAATTAACTCGTCGAGTAAGTCGCCTGTACCGTTGCCATGAATTGCAGAGATGGGGTATGGTTCTCCTAACCCCAATTCCCAAAACTCGGCTGCTTGAATTAAGCCTTGTTCTGGAGATTCGCATTTGTTCACAGCCAGCAGTACTGGTACTGGTTGTTGACGTAACCATTCGGCGATTTCTTCATCAGCTGGTGTGGGGCCTGTCTGTCCATTCACTACAAAAATGGCTGCACTGGCTTCGTGAAGAGCTGCTAGTGCTTGCTGACGAATCAATGGCAGAAATTCGGTGTCATCGTTAAAGACTAAACCACCTGTATCTACCACTAAATACTCGCGGTCATTCCAATAAGCAGGCAGATAAGTGCGATCGCGGGTCACACCTGGTTCGTCGTGGACAATCGCCGTTTGTTCCCCAGCGAGACGATTAACCAGGGTGGATTTGCCGACATTCGGTCGGCCGATAATTGCAACAATTGGCAGTCCCATAAAACCAGGAGTAGAGAAACAGTAAGTATATCACATCTGTTTATTTTAGCGACTTTAAGTCTTTATTTAATTTTCTCTGATAAAAGAAAATTGAACTCGAAATCTTAAATAACAAGCTTGGCAAGAAAACTGGCAATCACAGCGAAGGAGATTGTGTGTTGAGAACTCGTAAGTGGTTGATAAAAGCCAGCAGTTCAGCTTTTCGATGTATAAGATGGTGCTTATTGCTTGGCTGCTGCACTTTAATATACGCTCATTTCATTGAACCCAATTGGATTGAAATTAATTCTTTACAACTGACATTACCCAATCTCGCCTCGGAATTTAACGGTTATCGCATTGTCCAAATTAGTGATATTCACCGCGATCGCTGGATGACTCCGCGACGACTCAAGCGGATAGTCCGACTAGTTAACCAACAAAAACCCGATTTAATTGCAATTACAGGTGATTTAGTCACACGCAACCTACCACAATTCATCCCTTCGCTCACAGTTTCTTTAAATCACTTCACACCCAAAGATAAAACTGTAGCCATATTAGGAAATCACGACCACGAGAATGATACTCCAGCAATTATCCAAGCCATAAAACAAAGCAATATTGTCTATTTGGACAATGATATTTATACACTCCAACGCGGAAGTGCAATGTTACATATTGCGGGTGTAGATGATGTCCAGATGGGTAAAAGCCGCCTAGATTTAGTGATGCAGAAATTACCCAAAACAGGCGCAGCAATATTATTAGCCCATGAACCAGACTTTGCTATTGCCAGCGCGGCGACAGGGCGGTTTGATTTGCAACTTTCAGGACATTCTCACGGCGGACAAATTCGCCTACCGTTAATTACACCGCCTATACTTCCGCCTTTTGCAAGACAGTATTACATAGGAAAATATCAGGTAGGTAAGATGTTTTTGTATACTAATCGAGGTTTAGGAATGACAGGTTTACATCTGCGTTTTTTTGCTCGTCCTGAAATTACTGTGTTTACGTTGGTTGCACCAATTAATCCGGCTCCACCATTTAATGCAGGTTCTCCTGAAACAGCAGGTACAGTAGCAGAACTTGTCACAAAAGCGGGGGCAGAAATTTTAGCAGCAACATTGGTCGAGTCTGAACAGGTAGCAGTTCGCTTAGGTATCAAGCCAGAACAGCTACTCAAGTAAGCATTATTTTTGAGGTGCGTTACGCTTTGCTTCAACGCACCCTACTGGACTGTATTGCTTTAGAGACTTCCAAGTAAAAAAATATCCAAAATTTTCTTGTGTGTGACTTGTGTGTACAAAGTAGGTGCTGAGTAGAGAAAGATTACTCAGCACTCTAGCTCTTTTGACTTTTGCCTTCCTCAAACCAGGCTGGAGGTGTATTTTGCAATGCTCATTAAAATTTGTGAATATTTATTAATTTTTGTGATATTTTTGTAACAGGTCGCTAAAGCTTGATCGTTCAAACGCTCTTGCCTGCGTCCTTTTGCTAGTTGTAAATACGATTAAGGTTAAGTGTGTAAATATGGCAATTACAATCGACTCGGCTCGTGGTATTTTCCCAGAAACCTTATCTGCTGATGCAGTACCAGCGACCATTGCTAGATTTAAGCAACTCAGTGCGGAAGATCAGCTGGCTTGGACTTGGTTTGCTTATTTAGAAATGGGTAAAACAATTACTGTTGCTGCTCCAGGCGCTGCTCGGATGCAGTTTGCCGAAGCAACACTCGATCAAATTCGGAAAATGACTTTTCCTGAACAAAGTCAGGTTATGTGCGATCTAGCTAACAATGCTGATACACCTATTTGTCGTACCTATGCTACTTGGTCGGCAAACATCAAACTAGGTTTCTGGTATCAACTTGGGGTATGGATGGATCAAGGTATTGTTGCGCCAATTCCTGCTGGTTATCAGCTTTCTGCCAATGCTTCAGCAGTACTGCAAGCAGTTAGAGAACTAGATCAGGGGCAACAAATTACTGTTTTACGCAACTCTGTAGTTGATATGGGATTTGACCCCAACAAGTTGGGTGACTATACCAGAGTCTCTGAACCTGTTGTTGCGCCAAAGGATGTGTCGCAACGTACTAAAGTCACCATTGAAGGTATTACAAATGAAACAGTGCTGAGTTATATGGACAACCTTAATGCCAATGATTTTGGGGCATTAATTGATTTGTTCGCACCTGATGCAGCCCTGCAACCTCCTTTCCAAAGACCCATTGTGGGTAGAGATGCGATTCTGCGATTTTTCAACGAAGAATGTCAAAACCTCAAATTGCTTCCAGAGAGAGGTGTTTCTGAACCAGCAGAAGAAGGTTACACCCAAATTAAAGTTACAGGTAAAGTCCAAACTCCTTGGTTTGGTGCTGGTGTCGGGATGAATATGGCTTGGCGATTTTTAATTAATCCTAAAGGTAAAATTTTCTTCGTAGCAATTGATTTGCTGGCATCTCCTAAAGAACTATTGAATTTAGTTCGCTAGAAGAATTACCTAGCCCCAACGAATAGAATTCGCGGCTATAAAAACGAAGTCCGCCTACGCGGACTAAGCTCAAATCAAGGGTTTTGAACCCGCGCAGGCGGGTTTTGTTCGTGTAGCCGCGACTTCAGTCGCTTGGTGCAAGATACGAATATACCTTGAATGATGGTGTGGGCGCTCTCTAGTCAAGGGCGCTCATATTTTTGGCAGCAAATGACCCATTGATAAAATAATTAACGCATAAACTTTAAGGTTCGGAATGCAAGTGAGTGAGATTGAATGGTCTAAGACCGAGGAAGAAATAGCTAAACAAGCTTTTGAAAAAGCATATAAACGCGAAATTGAGGCTGTGATCCAAGAAGTTCAGCAAAGATTTAGCATGATGACACAGGCTGATGAAATGTGGCAGTTACATGATTTCTTAAGTGCCAGAAGGCATGAAATAGATGGTAAATACGACTACAGATATTCAGTTCTCATCTTTGTCTTTGCTAGGTTGATCAAGGAGGGCTGGTTACATCTTGATGAACTACAGGGACTGGAAAAAGATAAGTTGACCAAAGTAGCCGTGATGACTCGGATGTAAAAAGTGAATCAGCTTCACACTTGATAGCAGCAGACGGACAGAGATGTTTTCTGCTGCATTTCTTTTGTAACAACACTTTGTTGACATCCTCACCACAGCTTTTAAGATGGTGCAAGATAGGAGTTACGGTGAGCAGATTGCAACATACACTTATAAATTACTCATTATGAATCATCACGAACTCTATTTTCAGGGGCTAGAAAAGGCCAAGCAAAAAGATTATGCTGGGGCGATCGCAGATTTTAGTCAAGTTATCCAAGTTGCGCCATTCGATACTGAAGCTTATCTGCACAGAGGTTTGGCATATTATGATTCAGGACAAATTTTGTTGGCAGTTTCCGATTATACCGAAGCTTTAAAAATAGACTCGAAATTTGTAGAAGCTTACTACAGTCGTGCGTTAGCGCGATTAGCCTTGAAAAATTTCCCTGGCGCGTTGGATGATGTGGAACAGGCGATTCATCTGCGGGGAAATTATGCAGCTGCTTATAGTTTGCGGGGAATAGTCCAACGCAAGCAAGGGTTAATTACTAATGCGATCGCTAGTTTTAAACAAGCGGCAGAATTATACTTACAGCAAAACGATAAAGAAAATTGTCGGCTGTGTCTGGAAAAAATTAAACAGCTACAACCGCCAGTGAAACCAGCAGTAAAACCCCAAAATCCTGTAACTGCAACGATTATTTCTACGAAAGATTATTTTACGCAACTCTTAGACAAAGCCGAAAAAGGAGATACCAAAGCAGCGATCGCAGATTTAAATTGGGTATTGCAAGCTGATCCTCAAGATGCTCAAGCTTATTGCTGTCGGGGTGTGGTGTGGTGCAAAATGGGCAATTATCGTGAGGCGATCGCAGATTTTAACCAAGCACTGTTACTCAAGTTTCAAGATGCGATTGTTTATCGTAACCGGGGTAAAGCCCGTGCTTTGTTGGGAGATCATCAAGGTGCGATCGCAGATTTTAACCAAGCACTGCAAATGCAGCCAGAAGATGCTTTGATATATGTTGCTAGAGGCAATGTCTATCGAGCAATGGGTAATTATCTAGGGGCAATTCAAGATTACACCCAAGCCTTGCAAATTAATTCTGATGATGCCCAAGCTTACTACAATCGCGGTATTGCTTATACATTGCTCGAAGAAATGCAAAGTGCTGTTGCAGACTATCAACGCGCCGCGAGTATTTTTTGTGAACAAGAAGATTGGGATAATTATCAACAAGTTTTAGATAGTCTGCAAAAAATTCAAACAGCTTATCCAGA
The DNA here is from genome assembly GCF_014698475.1 of Nostoc spongiaeforme FACHB-130. Taxonomy (GTDB): domain Bacteria; phylum Cyanobacteriota; class Cyanobacteriia; order Cyanobacteriales; family Nostocaceae; genus Nostoc_B; species Nostoc_B spongiaeforme. The sequence goes on from NZ_JACJTB010000044.1 coordinate 21,073, forward strand.
ATCTAACAAGCAAAAATATAACTTACTCCGCCAAAAACTTTTGCGCTTAGTTGGCGGTTATTGGGAAATTGCTCAACGATTAATTGAGCAAAAACAAGATGATTATCCTGGTAGATCAGATGAGTGGTATTTGCAAGGAGTGATTGAAGATTTAGAAGGCGATCGCGGTAGATAATTGCCGAAATTGATAGTCAAAATTCATATAATTGATGGATTAATATTCAATATTATTACATTCTCAAGAGACAGAATATCAGGAGTTATGTCTAAACACTTGTTGAGGAATACTTGATTTTCAAGAGCATGTAGATCAGAATAAAAATAACTCTCATAAAGAGTAAGCGATCTTGGTGACAACCTAACCTTATCCAATGTCCTTAGTCCGCATTCGCGGACTTTTTTTTGCTTTCTACTTCCCATGTCCTTGTTAATTATGTCCAAAAAATAATTTCACAATCTTGATTTATGGACTCAAATTAGAAATAATAAAAATGCCAGATGGAGTATTTCTTGTCCATACAAGTAAAAATTAGCCCTTATAATTAGTCTGCTTTAGCGGACTTTTTTTATTCAAATTTATAGCAGAAAAATTTATCGAATAAAGTAGCGGTGATAAATCAATTTTGCAGAAATGTTGTATGCAAAGTCTTTATAACAAGTTTATTAATAAACAGTATTAACCAAAAATTAGTGTGAACTTCAAGATTTCATACTTTCATATATGTAGTTTTTATGCGAGACTAGCATATAACATGATATTTGCTGTTTAAGTTAACTATGACTATTCATCATGTTCAATTTCGTTCCAGTATTTCTCTCTCAATGCTGGATTCCAGTCTTATTCACAAAAAAACGAGTATTGCAGTCATTTTGATTGGCTGTCTAGTTCTTATGGGCTGCATGAAAGATATTGAAGTGCTGAAAAGCGTTATATCAAGATGGGTGGCCATGAAAGCTAACACTGCTATTTGTTTGATAAATGCACATTTTTATCAATTTGGCTCATTCACATCAATAACAATACATACAGCAATTGGATTTATATTACTAATATTTGGCGTTTTGTTTGCCTGTCCAAACCGTGGGTTAATGATTGTAGTTACGAGTCAAAGCCTAGGCGGAATCATGGCGAGGAATTTATTACCAGCAGCCATTATATTTCCGCAGGCGATCTGCTGGCTAGTTCTGTTTGGGTATCGAATGGAGATTTATACTGCGGAATTTGGACTGTGTATTTTAAGTATTTTGAATATTATTGTCTTTGCAGTGTTGATTTGGAAAAATGCCAGATCGCTCAATATTATTGATCATCAGCGCAGGCGATCGCAAATCGACCTCAAAAAAACCAATGAAGAATTAGAAACAAGAGTTACCCGCCATACTAACGAGTTATTAAAAGCTTTAGAACAATTACAACAAGAAATTGCCGAACGTCAAATTATTGAACAAGCTTTGTTTGCTGAAAAAGAACTGGCTTTAGTCACATTACAATCAATTGGTGATGGAGTCATTACCACGGATGCTACAGGGTTAATTAAATATCTTAATCCTGTTGCCGAAGCCTTGACTGGTTGGAGTTTAAATGCAGCATTGGGTAAACAAATAACCGAAGTCTTTCAAATTATTAATGAAATTACCCGCGAACCTGCACAAAATCCAGTTGAACAAGTCTTACATGCTGGTGAAATTATTGGTTTAACCAATCAAAGTGTGCTGCTTACCAGCGACGGTAGAGAATTATCTATTGAAGATTCCGCCGCACCAATTCGTACCAAAGATGGTCAAATTGTTGGTGTGGTAGTCGTATTCCACGACGTTACCCAAAGCCGCAACATGGCACGTTTATTAGCTTGGCAAGCCAGTCACGATAGCTTAACAGGACTCGTGAACCGACGCGAGTTTGAATACCGCCTTACCCAAGCTGTGACTAACGCCCAAACCGGCACAGAAAAACATATACTGTGTTATCTAGATTTAGACCAATTCAAAATTGTCAATGATACATGCGGTCACGCGGCCGGCGATAAACTACTATGCGAAGTTGCCCATTTGTTTCAAACATATATTTGTTCCGATGATACCCTAGCGCGTTTAGGTGGAGATGAGTTTGGCATTATTTTAAACAACTGTTCTCTCGAAGCCGCCGTATTAATTGCTAATACCATCAGAGAAAACACCCAAAAGTTTCGCTTTGTTTGGCAACAAGATAAAATTTTTAATCTCAGCATCAGCATTGGCTTAGTTGCCCTCAATGCCGATACTCTAAATATGAATAGTGCCTTGAGTGCAGCTGATGCAGCTTGTTATGTTGCCAAAAACCAAGGACGTAATCGTGTCCATATTTACCAAGCTGATGATTTGGAGTTAGCCAAACAATATGGTGAAATACAATGGGTAAGCAGAATCACACAAGCACTAGAAGAAAATCGCTTCCGGCTTTATTATCAATCCATTGTTCCCGTGAGTAACAGCGACTCACAAACAACGCATTACGAAATTCTCTTACGATTAATTGATGAAACAGGTAAGTTAGTCTCACCAATGGCGTTTATTCCGGCTGCTGAACGCTATAATCTGATGCAAACCATAGACCGTTGGGTGATTCACACATTTTTTACCCATTTAGCCCAATGCGTAGATTTTCAACAAAATCATTGTTCTGTATTCAAACATTCGCGTGGCTGTTTATATACTATTAACTTGTCTGGCGCGAGTATTAACGATGATAGATTTATTGATTTTGTATGCGACCAGTTTACATTACACCAAATTCCCCCAGAAGCAATTTGCTTTGAAATTACCGAAACAGTAGCTATCAAAAACTTAGGTAAAGCGGCTGGGTTTATTCGCGCACTCAAGGAATTTGGTTGCTGCTTTGCCTTAGATGATTTTGGCAGTGGAATGTCATCTTTTGCTTATCTCAAAAATTTACCAGTTGATTATTTAAAAATAGATGGCAGTTTTGTGAAGCATATTGTAGATGAACCAATTGATTTAGCAATGGTTGATGCGATTAATAAAATTGGTCAAGTAATGGGCATTCAAACTATTGCTGAGTTTGTGGAAAACAACGACATTTTAAAAGTAATTCAAAACCTTGGGGTAAATTATGCCCAAGGTTACGGTGTGGCGCGGCCAGTTCCGTTTTTGTTGAACTAGAGGCTAGTACAACAAGGCAAAAGTAAAAGGTCAAAAGGAAAAAGAAAGAATATTGATACCACAAGCTTTTTAGCAATTTCTTATGGTCTATTTATTTGCGCCGACCTGTGGCTAGGGGCGGGAGTTTAGTATTTTTACTCAGCACTTTGCTGCAAATTCTGTCCGCAGTTGATTAACAACCCGGTCTAAGCCGACAGAATGGGCTGCTTTAAATAAAATCCGATCGCCTGGTTGAATGAAAGTTTTGAGCCGTGCGACTAAATCGCTGTGAGTAGCAAAGCACTCGGCTGGAATACCCTCGGCACTTTTGGCGATCGCTTCGGCATCTTGTCCATCTACCAACACTAGTAACCCATCTAAATGCAAGTTACGGACTGTTTCACCGACTTTTTGGTGTAATTGTGGCGATCGCTCTCCTAATTCTTTCATCGCGCCCAATACGGCAATTTTGCGCTTTCCGGGAGTGTCTGCCAATAATTGCAACGCTGCTAACATAGCTTCTGGTGCAGCATTATAAGTCTCATCTAAGATTACAACATCATTGGGTAGCGCATAACGTTGCGATCGCCCGGTCGGCATATCCACGTCCACACCGTCAGTTAAAGTTGACCAATCAATCCCCAACACCTTAGCCACAGCTAAAGCGGCTAAAAAATTTGTCGCATTATGACGACCCACCAAAGGCAGAGGTAATTTCATCCCGGCAACTTCTATAGTTTCAGTATCAAGTAAGTTTCCGTGGATATCACCACCAGATAAACCGTAAGTTAAAACTTCACCTGACCAGACTTTTTTGGCCGTGGCAATTAATAAAGGACTGTCATAATTTAAAATTGCCACACTATCTTTTGGCATTTCGGCGAGTAATTCACATTTGGCCTGGGCGATCGCTACTTCTGATCCCAGCAACTCAATATGGGCTGTGCCGACGTTAGTAATTACCCCAATCGTTGGTCTAGCAATGTGAGTGAGTTCGGCAATTTGCCCCCTACCCCGCATTGCCATTTCAATCACAGCATAATTATGTTCGCCATTTAATTCTAAGAGAGTTTTTGGTACACCAATTTCATTATTAAAATTGCCGAAGGTTTTATGCACTTTACCTTGGGTAGATAAAACTGCTGTGATTAATTCTTTGGTTGTAGTTTTACCCACAGAACCCGTTACCCCAATCACCGGGATCTCAAAGCGATCGCGCCACCATCGACCAATTTGTTGATAAGCTGCTAGGGTGTTTTTGACTTTTAAAACTGGAAAATCAGAATTTTCGTAGTCAAAATCGACAATTGCGGCTAATGCGCCCTTGGCGATCGCTGTTGGGATAAAATCATGGCCATCAAACTTCTCACCCCGTAAAGCCAGAAATACTTCTTTAGGCTGAATAATGCGAGTATCTGTTTGGATACCAATACTTACTTGAGTTAACGCCGCCTCTGATAAATTAGCAGATTGAGCCGAAATCACTTGCAACAGTTGGGATAAGGTAGAAGACCAAGACATAGAGCTTTTGGGATGATTTTTATAAAAAATGATTATCTATTTTCTGCACTAAATCGTCCATAAAGGAGACGAATATAAAATTATCTCATCGTATAATCTTGGTGAACAAAATACCAAGTACCAAGTTTTTTTTTACCAACAATTTTTAGCAATGATTCAAGGAGTGATTCATCTTCCTAGATAAAAACCAGTTTGTCGATTTAAAAATGACAAAGCATACATCATAGCCGAATTTTGTAATCATTCATACTAAATTTCCGATGATTTTGACCATTAATTGGCCTTTCTGACAAGGCAAAAAAACACAAAATACCTTTCTTTTAGCAGTTACTTGTTTAATGATTTAGTTCATAGTCAGGGAAAATAAGTATTACACATTTGAGTAAGGCTACCGAATGATAGATGTTTTGTCTTTAACTCTCCCAACAAATTAAAAATTCATCAGGCGAACTATAGCATTACCTATCTACAATCAACCACAGAGGAAGACATGATATCACATAGTTCAGGGTTGTATATTCTACTAGTCAGTGTTCATGGCTTGATTAGGGGAAAAAATCTCGAATTAGGCAGAGATGCTGACACTGGTGGACAAACAAAATATGTAGTCGAACTTGCCTGTACCTTAGCCAAACATCCCCAAGTAGAAAGAGTTGACTTGGTAACACGTTTAATCGATGACCCGAAAGTAAGTTCCGACTATGCAAAGCCTGTAGAAATTCTCTCAGACAAAGCCCAAATTATTCGCCTCGCTTGTGGCCCACGTCGCTACCTCCGCAAAGAAGTTCTCTGGCCGCATTTAGATACTTTTGCAGATGAATTGCTCAGACATATCCGCAAAGTTGGTAGAATTCCCAACGTCATTCACACTCACTACGCCGATGCAGGATATGTTGGTTGTCGAGTTGCTGGTTGGTTGGGAACGCCACTAGTACACACAGGTCATTCCTTGGGACGAGTCAAGCAGCAAAGATTACTCGAACAAGGAACCAAACTCGAAGCCATTGAAGACCACTTTCATATTAGTACCCGGATTGAAGCCGAAGAAATTACCCTTGGTGGTGCAGCCTTAGTGATTGCGAGTACAAATCAAGAAATTGAAGAACAATACAGCATTTACGACCAATATCAACCAGAAAGAATGGTTGTCATCCCCCCAGGAGTAACCTTAGAGAAGTTTTATCCCGCCCCCGCAGATTGGCCAAAACCCCCCATTTATCAGCAATTGCAGCGATTCCTCAAAGAGCCAGAAAAGCCGATGATTACGGCCATTTCTCGTCCAGCAATTCGCAAAAACGTCAGTCGGCTAATCAAAGCCTTTGGGGAAGATCCCAAGCTACGTGAGTTGGCTAATCTCGTCATTGTTTTAGGACAGCGAGAAGACATTTCAACAATGGAATCTGGGCCACGTCAGGTATTTTCGGAAATCTTTCAATTAATCGATCGCTATGACCTATATGGTCATGTAGCCTATCCCAAACACCATGTTTCTGACGATGTACCGGATTTATATCGCCTGACAGCAAAAACTGGTGGAGTATTTATTAATCCAGCACTCACAGAACCATTTGGATTGACTTTAATTGAAGCTACAGCTTGCGGTGTGCCAATTATTGCCACCTGTGACGGCGGGCCGAGGGATATTATTGGCGCTTGTCAAAATGGTTTATTGATTGATCCGCTAGATATCCAAGACATTCAAAAAGCCTTGCATCAAGCTTTAACAGATACTGCCCAATGGCAAACTTGGTCTAGCAATGGCTTGGTGAATGTGCGTCAAGCTTTCTCTTGGGAAAGTCATGTCGAACAATATTTAGAGAAAGTGCGGCTATTTCCCCAACAGAAAGTACAGTCTTTACTATCGCCGGTGCGAGAATTTCCCACAAGCGATCGCCCCGAATGGAAAATTCCCAATACAAACAATCTCCCAACCGCAGATCGCTTCCTCATTTCTGAAATTGACAATACCTTATTAGGCGACCAAGAAGCCCTGCACAAATTAATTCACCGCATTCGTGCTGAAGGACATACAACTGGTGTAGGCATTGCTACAGGGCGCAACCTCAGCAGTACCTTAAATATGTTGGAAGAATGGGAATTTCCCATGCCAGATTTGCTGATTACTTCCGCAGGTAGCGAAATTTACTACGGCCCCAAAATCGTGACAGACACCAGTTGGCAAAAACACATCAGCTACAATTGGCATCCAACAGAAATTCGGGAGGCGATGAAAGATATCCCTGGAATAGAATTACAGCCACCAGACACCCAAGGTAAGTTTAAAATTAGCTACTTTGTTGATGCTGACAAAGCCCCACATTTCCGCGAAATTATCCGCCATCTGCGCCAGCAACAACTCCCCGTCAAAGGCATTTTTAGCCATAATATGTACCTTGATTTATTGCCATTCCGCGCTTCTAAGGGAGATGCACTGCGCTATGTTGCTTTGAAATGGGGATTACCCGTAAAACGGTTTTTAGTTGCAGGTGCATCAGGTAATGATGAATCGATGCTAAGTGGCAATACTTTGGCAGTTGTCGTCGGGAACTACAGCAAAGAAATTCACAAGTTACGCGGCTATCCCCAAATTTACTTTGCTCAAGGCCGCTATGCTTGGGGAATTTTAGAAGCCTTAGATCATTACGACTTTTTTGGTAATTTGTCTGTAATCCAGCCAGAACCAGAAATGGTAGCAGTGTAATGTATGAGTTTCCCGTGTATGTAGAGGGTAATACTATGTTGGATTTTGGGTGGCGACAGGGTTGATTAATCAGCTTCTCAGAACTCCAGTTGCTGCAACTTTTTACTTCTTTACATACGCGGGATGCTCTATTTAAATTTATTGGCTAGGTGATGAAATAACTTTAATAGTTGCTTCTTCAATCGTTTTACAAGATAGAAGTCAGAAGCCTGCTGTTTACGCTTTGGGACGAATTTCAAATGCAAGCTGTGAACGATAGAAACAAACATCAAATTCCAAGAAAAAATTCATCCGACCCAATAGTAAAGGCACATCATCAGACGAACTCCATACAAAGACTAAGCGCACAGGAGCAAAATCACCAATTTGGGCAGAAACTAATAAACCCCTTGCTTCAACTGAAACTAAGTTACCAGCAAGAATTACAGAAGTTGTTTGTTCTTCCCAAATAGCACCAAGTTGAAGACCGATACTATACGGTAGAACATTCACACTCGCCCCTGTATCTAGAAGTGCAGAAACCTCAACTCCTGAACCTCGATAGCTCAAGATTAGCGGTAATTGGGGTAAAGCGTCAGGAACGCCGAAAGCATCAAAACCCTCTGTAAAATGAAATCGCTGGGCGTTACGTATTTGGCGTTGTTGAATCTGATTCCAAGAGTTGGCTAAGTTTGTGAGCAGCTTCATGTGAATTGAGAGGCGACCAAAGCGAGTAAGTTGCTCCAGCTTGTAATGTGGGTTCTTCTTCCTTGGCTAACTCTGCAATGAGAAATTGCATAACTTTCAATTTTTCTGTGCGAGGCAAATTTCGGAGAGTTGAAAACAGGTCTACTGCTGTCATAAAACTGAGGAAAACACACAACTTCTTTATTTTCTCATAACCATTATTGAGAATTTTCCTTTGTAGCAACTTACGAGAAAGATAAAATTAACTGTCCGTCTCGGAGTGAAGCGCAAATTATTATCTGTTCGTTATCGTGTATGTCAATATTGAGTACATTAGACTCTCTGCGGTCGGGCTTCATTGCGCCGTACTCTCGCAAAACTACTGTGTAAACTCCTGCTTTGAGTCGGACGTAAATGCTGTTTGGCGGTGCTAAATGAGCAAATCTCATTCCTGTAGCATGAATGTTGCGATTGATGTAAAGTTTGTAAGCAGATATACCACCTACCAAAGAAGCATCACCCAAAAAAATCAATGTGGAACGGTTGATTGCGTCCCACTCTTTGTTAAATTTTTCCCAGAAACTTTTAATAGAGGTCACTTGTAAAATTTGATTCGGTTATCCCAGCAAGTTAATAATCGCCTTAGCTAACAATGTTGGTTCAATCGGTTTAGGCAGGTGTGTTTGAAAGCCTGCGGCTAATGCTTGCTGACTGTCTTCAGTTTTAGCATAGGCGGTAAGAGCGATCGCGGAAATTTTCCCTCCTTGGCTGGCTGGTAGTTTTCTAATGCGGCGAATCAAACTATAGCCATCTTCCACAGGCATACCAATATCGCTAATCAATACATCTGGTTGAAATTCTGGTAATATTTCAAAACATGCGGCGGCATTTTCCGCAGCCATTACTTTTGCACCATACTGTTCTAAAACAAAAACTAAAAATTCACGGGAATCGAGATCATCTTCCACAACCAAAACTCGCACGCCTGTTAAATCCAACTCTAGATGACTAGATTTATTTTCCTGAAGCTTTTGTGATTGCACAGGTAATAAGGGCAACATCACTGTAAAAGTTGCTCCTAGTCCTTCACCAAGACTAGCCGCATTGACTGTACCACCATGTAATTCTACTAAGTGGCGAACAATTGCCAATCCTAACCCTAAGCCACCAAATTTCCGCGTTATTGAAGCATCAGCTTGGCGAAAATAATCAAAAACGAATGGCAAAAACTCTGGTTCGATGCCTTTGCCAGTATCACTCACCGTAATTTGGGCATACTTGCCGACTTGTTGTAAATCAATTGACACACGCCCATTTTCTGGAGTGAATTTAATTGCATTAGAAAGTAAATTCCAAACTATCTGCTGTAACCGCGCCGAATCTCCTGCAACTTGTCCTACCTGCTCTAAATTAGTTTGAATCACAATTGATTTGGCAACAGCAGCAGTTTGCATTGTTTCCATTGCCGACTCAATAATAAATAATAAATCTACTGGCGCGACATTTAAATTGAGTTTGCCACGTAGTATCCGCGAGACATCTAATAAATCATCTATGAGTTGCGTTTGTAATTTAGCATTGCGCTCAATAGTTGCTAAAGCTTCGGCAGTTTTGGAGGGATTTAATTTGTGAGTTTGCAGTAATCTTGACCAACCTAATATCGGGTTCAGGGGAGAACGTAGTTCGTGAGAAAGAATGGCTAAAAATTCGTCCTTAACACGGTTTGCTGATTCTGCTTCCAGGCGTAATCTCTGCTCATAGTTGGCAACTTCTTGGCGGATTTGTGCCATTTTTAGGTTAGCTTCAACCCGCGCTAAGAGTTCCTTGGCAGAGAAGGGCTTGATTAAATAATCGTCTGCACCGTTGGTTAATCCCGCAATACAAGATTCTTCTTCCGCACGGGCAGAAAGTAGAATAATTGGCAAAGTTCTGGTATCAGGGTTAGCTCTTAGTGCTTGTAACAAGCCAAAACCGTCGAGTTTTGGCATCATGATATCTGTTATGAGAATATCTGGCTTTTTTTGGCGAATAGATTCTAAGGCCGCTACTCCATCAGCTGCTGTTGCCACTTCATACCGCAGACTTAATAAACGCTGTACGTAGTCGCGCATATCTGCATTATCGTCAACTAAGAGAATCCGGGCAGAGGAAGGTGACAAATGAGAAGTTATAGGTGACAGATTAGATTTTTCCCTGTTCCCTGCGATGCACTGAGCTTGTCGAAGTGTTCCCTTTTCCCTATTCCCTTCTTGGGGTAGCCAGCGCAGGGCTTCGGCAATATAGGTGGTGCTTGCTTGAATTGTGGATGATGTGGATGTGGTGGCAATGTTTGATGTGCGATCGCTTGGTAAATGCTCGTATCCAGTAGGGATAGAGACAATGAAACTGGTACCTTGATCAACAATACTACTAACTGTAATGATGCCTTGATGCAGTTTGACTAGTTCCTGCACTAACGCCAGTCCAATACCAGAACCTTCAAAGGTGCGTCCTTTTGCTGCTGGGACGCGATGAAATCGTTCAAATATCCGAGGTAATTCAGCAGCCGGAATTCCTGTCCCTGTGTCGCGTACTTCCAATTCGATATGATCTTGGCAATAGCGCAAATCCAAACAAATTTCTCCCGTAAAGGTAAATTTAAAAGCGTTGGACAGCAAGTTCAATACTATTTTTTCCCACATTTGGTGGTCAACATAAATTGCCTCTGGCAAGGGCGGACAGTTGACTAAATAGCGTATACCTGCTTGTTCAATGGCTGACCGAAATACACCAGCCAAATCTGCGGTGAAGCTGGCTAAGTCGGTTGGTTGGTAATGGGCTTGTATGCGCCCAGCTTCGATGCGGGAAAAGTCGAGTAAAGTATTAACTAGCTTGAGTAGGCGCAGAGAATTACGATGGGCAATTTCTAGTTTATGGCGATCGCTCGGCAAAGGCCCTTGAGGATGAGCTAAAGCTTCTTCTAATGGCCCCAACATCAACGCCAAGGGTGTGCGAAACTCATGGGTAATGTTACTAAAAAAGGTTGTTTTCGCCCTGTCTAGTTCTGCTAAAGCTTCGGCGCGTTGGCATTCGGCTGCGTAAGCATCAGCATTGGCGATCGCTGTGGCAATATTATTGATGACTAAATCAAAAAACCCTTGGTATTCATCATCAAACGCCCGTTGTTGATTAATGCCAAGTACAACTATCGTGGCTAGTTCTGGTTTACCTGATTGGGCGATGGGGATAACTAAGGCAGATGAAGCTGAATTTATACCGATTCCTTCAGGCAAATGCTCAATTATTCTAGCTTCTTTGATTTGCTTAACTTGCGCCAGTTGCCAAGGATCATTATCTTGGGTTAAGTCAACTTGTTCAGGCGTGACAGAAGTTCCCGCAACTATGCCAGATGTCCCTACCAAGTGAGCTTGTTTACCACTCCCTTCGACTTGATACAGTAAAGCAAACGGAATATCTGCCAAATTTTGAGCTAGGGTTTCAGCCACAATACTGTAAGCTGCGGCTACTGTTTTGGCTGGTGCGGTGTTAGCAGCTAGTTCTCTGAGTGTGCGGAGACGACGTTCGCCAATTACCTTTTCGGTAGTTTCAATAACCGCACAAAAAACTCCGCCCACACCCCCGGTTTCGTCTCGAATTGGACTGTAGGAAAAGGTAAAATAAGTTTCTTCCAGGTAGCCATAGCGATCCATGAGCAGTTGCAGATTCTCTGACCAAGTAGGCTGACCTGTATTTAAAACGCTGTCGGCTAAAGGCCCGACAACATCCCAAATTTCTGCCCAACAAACTTTAGCCGACTGTCCTAAAAATTGCGGATGTTTACTAGCGCCCAGAATCGGGCGGTAAGCATCGTTGTAGAGATTTGCATATTCTCTACCCCACCAAATGAACATCGGGTAATGAGAATTCAAAATAATGCTGACCGCAGTTTTTAAACTTTGCGCCCATGTTGATGCTGAACCTAACAAAGTTTGCGACCAATCAAGCGATCGCATCAATGAACCCATCTCTCCACCGCCCGCAAAGACATCCTCAGAAATTTTGCTAGTCGTAGGATGATTCACGGTTGTAGCTCCACTTGTTGGTAGAGTTTAACTTGTAATTTAGATGCGATCGTCAATAAATCTAATTGCTGATACTGATTTTCTCTACAATTGCCTCTAAGAGATGCAAATATGAACACAGCTAATCGTCGCTTAGGAGTAAACTGTCGAAGTTCACGCATCGGTTTGCTTACTTTTGTGCGTCTAAGCAAGGCGGTATTGCTAGATTTCACTGCTGGAAAAACATACTGCATTTGCCTTAAGTTAGCAGACAAATAATACTACATATTTTATTGTTGTATGAATTAGTAAATCGTCTATCTATCTTGAGATTTAATTTTGTATAGCAATATTTAGCAAGCAAGATAATTTTATCTTAACTTCCAGATTGTTGATTTGATGTGCGATGCCTTCAAAGCTAGACATATCAAAATCAGGAGTTTCGGTAAGTAGATAAAGGTATGGGATATAAAGGTTTGGTACATCCATACCTCTATACCCCTATACATATCACACTCTAACCTTGAGGAGTAAGTCTTGTTTGATCTTTGAGGACTTTAACCGATATTAATTTTCACAACTTTTTGTTTTTCAGCTTCCGATTTCGGCAAAGTTAACCTGAGAATACCATCTTTATACTCAGCTTCTACTTTGTCATTTTGGACTAAAGAAGGTAACGGAATTATTCTTTGAAATCTGCCATAACGAAATTCAGAGCGACTGATGCCTTTTTCTTCGATTTTAGTTTCCGATTTACGTTCACCACTAATAGAAACTGCTTCTGGTGTAACTTCGACATTGATATCTTTTGCATCTAGTCCTGGTACTTCTAGCCGCAGATGAATTGCTTCGTCTGTTTCTTCGATTTCAGCAGCCGGGACAAAATTAAACGCTGTTCTTTCGCCACCGTCTGTAGGTGCTAGTCTATCGAACAGACGATTCATTTGCCTTTGTAAAGTTTCCAGTTCTCGGAATGGTTCTAAGCGTTCGATATCACGAAACGGTTCCCAACGAATAAGTGCCATATCTGTCACCCCTAAGATGCAATATTTGGAGCAATGAAGCTTAATTACAGGCTTATTTGTTGGTCATAAATAGTTGAATCTTTTGCATCTACAAAGCCTAATCTCAAGCTTCTTGATTACACTTTAGCTTAAGATAATCTGGTTGTAGGTTCGGTTTTATAACAAAGGGCGATCGCAATAACCGTACCCACTTGCTAGTTTTATATTTTGTCATACTAATTAACCAAAATATTCTTTTGATTTAATATTTAATTTGAAGAAAAATTTCAAGGCAATTGTTGATGACTTATTAGCAGCAGGTATCCCCAAAGCAGAGATTATTTTGGGTTTTCATCACCTCAGTAAAAGAGAATTAACAGAATTTGCCATTGCATAGATACATAATCAATGCTATCTAGTACGGCACGACGGAAATAAACATACCATAAGAAATTGCTAAAATGCTTGTGGGATAACTATTCTTTCTTTTGCCTTTTGCCTTTTTACTTTTGCTTTGTTGTACTAGTTACTTATAAGCACATTCAGCTATTCTCCACTCCCAAATTTACACTTGCACAGGCAAGCTAATTGTAAAAGTTGCACCTTGGTTAGCTGGGCTACTAGCGGTGATACTACCTTTGTGGGCTTCAATAATGCGTTTAGCGATCGCGAGTCCCAATCCGTTCCCATCACCTTTACGGGAAGGATCTGTGGTGTAAAATTGCTCAAAAATTCGGGGTAAATCGCTGTCGCTAATGCCCATACCTTGGTCTTGAATTTGAATAATGGCGTTTTTGCCTTCGCTGCAACCAGAAATTAACACCTGCGAATTAGGACGTGAGTGTTTGATAGCATTATCTAATAAATTGAGAATTGCCTGTAATAATCTCTCTTGGTCGCCTTGGATTTGAATTTCTGCCACATTCACCTGTACAGTTACACCCGCAGCTTGCATTCGGGGTTCTACTGCATTCACAGCCCGGTTAATTAATCCCCGCAAAGAAATTGCTTGCTTTTCTAACTCCGTGACTCCTGCTTCCAAGCGTCCTAAATCTAGCAAGTCATGAATTAAGCGTGATAAACGTTTGGTTTCGTTCTCGATAGTTTGAAAAAAGCGATCGCGCAATTGTGCTTCTTCATAAGCACCACCTTTTAGTGCATCAACTGTTACCTGCACATTACTAATCGGTGTACGTAATTCATGGGAGACGTTTGCTAAAAACACCCGACGTTCTTGGTCTAAAGAAGCTAACCGTTCACTCATCCGGTTCAATTCTGCGGCTAACTGATCTAACTCATTGTTTTGCTGGATAATCAACTTGTCGCCAAAATGACCGCTACCCAACCGAATTGCAAAATTACGCATAGTTTCAATCGGTTTTGAAAGACTACGCGCAAACCGACTGCTAATTAATGTACATAGAAACATTGTGACTGCTAAACTTCCTAAAACACTCCAAATTACTCTGACAAACTGACGCTGAAACTGCTTCAGGGTAATTGACATTCGCAACACACCCAAAAATTGATTATGACGCGCAATTGGCCTAGCAATATAAAGGCGGTCTTCGTTGGTTAACACTCCTTTGGCAACACCCTGTGCAGCATAATTTTGCAAAGCTTGCTGCATTCCTGGAACTTTATACCAATCTTTAACTTGTGCATCTAATTTTGGGTCAGAAGTGGCAATTAATTTGCCTTGTTTATCGAATACGCGCAATGTTATTGTTTGTGGAGCGCCATAACGTTGCACTAAGATTTTTACTCGTGAAATATCCTGTTCTTCGAGTGCATCGGCAACACTTTCACCTAAAGCACTTGTCCAGTTTTCTAAATCCATTTGTCGTGTCCGCATAAAGTAAGCATGGAACGACCACAGGATATAACCAGCCATAAGTGACGTACCAAAAGCTGTCAGCATTAGATATGTTGCTAACAACTTGGTATGAATTGTATTTAATTTGATTGGTGGTATCCAGCCTTTCATCAGGCTATTCCCCAGAACGACGGCGCAGTACAGCTTTAATTCTTGCTAGTAGTTCGCGGGTATTGAACGGCTTAGTGACATAATCATCTGCACCTGCTTCCAAACCCCAGATTTTATCGATATCTTGATCCTTCGCTGTCAGCATCACAATAGGCACATCCGAAAAAGCCCGAATTCGCCAGCAAACTTCCATACCGCTAACTTCCGGCAGCATGAGATCGAGCAGAATGACATCAGGTACTTGTTTATGGAACTGTTTGATTGCATTATGCCCATCGGCTGCCGTCGTTACGGTGTAGCCTTCTTTTTGCAGTGTGTAGCTGAGACTGTCACACAGGGCTGCTTCATCATCTACAAGTAGAATATGGGACATTTTTCATTGCTAAAGTCAACATCGTCATTCTAGCTTGTTTGGTTAATAGTAAATTTGGCATCCTGCTGTAGTCATAATTCCAAGTATCTGTGTAGAACTGCTAAATTCTCTTTCTGGATAAGATAGTACTATTCATTTATTTGATACTTACACGCTCTATGTGTGTATTTTATTGATCAAAGTTTAGCTGAATAGAGATTTAGAGCATGTAAATGGGCAATCTAAATATTAGGTTGTGATGTGTTGACATCTAAATTGGATTAGCACAGTGATTGCTTACGCATTAAGACAAAAAATTAAGGACTTCATCAAGATTACAAGGGTATAGGTTGTAGATAAGCGGAAATCTTACACCCATATCAACAGGAAACTTTCGCGCTAAGTTCTGAGAATCATCAATAAAACTGATAATGAGGTGTTATGTTTCAAGTTGTTGTAGGACACAGTAACGATCCTGATTCTGAAAATGCGATCGCAGAAGTTATTCAAAAATGTACCACTTCTCTCGGTGGGTTAATTCCCCAAGCTGGAATTTTATTTAGTGCGATTGACTTTGAACATACCTTAATTTTGCAACATATTCAACGAGTTTTCCCAGGAATTCAGTTAATTGGTGGCACTACAAATGGTGAAATATCCTCAATTTTGGAATTTCAACAAGATTCTTTAACTTTGATGCTTTTTGCTACAGACGAAGTGGAAATTTACGCAGGTGTGGGACGAGAAGCATCGAAAAATCCGGCTTTGTCTGCTCAACAAGCGATCGCTCAAGCAACAGCCAATACTACATCAACACCACAATTATGCTTGACCTTTCCCGATAGTTTAACCAGTAATGGCGTGTTAATTTTAGAAGGTTTAAAACAAAGTCTTAGAGGGCAGATTCCCATTATTGGCGGTATGTCTGCTGATGATTATACCTTTGACAAAACCTACCAATTTTTTCAAGATGAAGTTTTAAATGATTCAATTCCAGTATTAATATTTTGTGGAAAATTATTATTTTCCCACGGAGTCGCTAGTGGCTGGACTCCTATTAGTCAACGTAGTTGTGTCACAAAAGTAGATGGTAATGTCGTCTATGAAATTGATGGACAACGTGCATTAGATTTCTATCAGCACTATCTAGGCGAAGAAAGATTTACAGCCAACTATGCAATTCACGCCCTAGCCGTTTTTGAGGATCAAGAACATTTTTATATGCGTGCGCCCAATGGCTACGATCAAGAATCTGGTAGTGTGACTTTTTTCTCAGATATTCCCGAACAAGCTATTGTCCAAATTACTGATGCAAACCGTCAAGATATTCTATTAGCTTCTGAGGCATCTTTAAAAAATGCTCTTGTTAATTATCCTGGGTTAGAACCAACTGCGGCTTTACTTATATCTTGTGCTGCTAGACGGCGAATTTTGGGAACTATGGCTAGTGAAGAGTATAAACTTGTCAAAACTCACTTACCACCAACTTTACCTTGCTGTGGTTTTTATGCTTATGGTGAAATTGCACCTTTGATGACTAAAGGTCAAACCCAATTTCATAACAAAACCTTTGTCACACTGCTAATGGGAACAAAATGAGTAATGGACGTATGGATGATCAGCCTAATTCCATACAAATGCAAGAGTTGGAAAAGACAAACCGCATCTTGCGAAAAAAGTTAGAACGCTGCGAAACTGAACGTCGGCAGCTAGAATCTGATATTGCGACTAAAGAATTTCTCCTTAAAAAAGTCATTTGTGAGTTAGAAACTTCACAAAATAACTTACAGCAAAGAAGCCAAGAGTTAGAAAACACTTTACATAGTTTACATCAAATGCAAGTTCAGATGGTTCAAAGCGAAAAAATGTCGGCTTTGGGTCAAATGGTAGCGGGTATTGCTCACGAGATTAACAATCCTGTAAGCTTTATTTACGGCAACCTCAGTCATATCCAGGGCTATATTCATGACTTGCTGCGTCTGCTTCAACTTTATCAGCATTACTTTCCTAACCCGCCAGCCGAAATTCAAACAGAAAGTCACATCATTGATTTAGAGTTTCTCAAACAAGATGTCACTAAGGTACTGTACTCAATGAATATTGGGACAGAACGCATTCGGGAAATAGTGTTATCACTACGTAACTTTTCTCGGTTAGATGAAAGTGCTTTTAAAGCAGTTGATATTCATGAAGGAATTGATAGTACATTGTTGATTTTGCAACACCGTCTGAAAGCTAATGAGCAAAACCCAGAAATCTTAATTATTAAAGACTATGGTGATTTACCAGATGTAGAATGCTACGCTGGGCAGATGAATCAGGTATTTATGAATATTCTGGTAAATGCCCTGGATGCGATCGCAGAATTTAATACCAAACGAACTTATCAAGAAATCGAGACTTATCGCAGTTGCATTACAATCCGTACTGATTTAATTGATTCCAAGTGGGTTAAAATTGCGATCGCTGATAATGCCAATGGCATTCCCGCCACCATTCAGACACAAATTTTTAACCCATTTTTCACCACAAAACCTATTGGTAAAGGAACAGGAATGGGACTGGCTATCAGTTACCAAATTGTTACCGAAAAACATGGCGGTAAGTTAGAATTTTTTTCAACACCCGGACAAGGAACAGAATTTGTCATTCAAATTCCTCTCAGACAATCTCTTAATTAGTTCCATTGCATAGCCTCCAGGCACTATGGCAGTCCTAAATCATTTGTGAAATTCCCTTTCTTTTCTTTCCTCTCATTCTTTGTGTCCTTTGCGTCCTTTGCGGTTCGTTAAAAAGAAGATTTTTTCACAACTCAGATAGGATGGCTATATTTATTTCACTTCAACATCAAAATTTAGAATGATTATTGATCAAAAATCAACCAAAAAAGCCTGGGCAGGTGCAATATCTCAACCAGCAACAGAATTTCCTCTCACACCATTACCAATTCTCTCTGGCAAAATCCCAGAAGGTTTACGTGGCACACTCTACCGCAATGGCCCAGGATGCTTAGAACGTGACAATATCCATGTAGGACACTGGTTTGACGGCGATGGGGCAATTCTCGCAGTTAATTTTAATGCTGCTGGAGCCACAGGAGTTTATCGCTATGTACAAACTGCGGGTTATCAAGCCGAAACAGCCGCCGGAAAATGGCTGTATGGTAATTATGGTATGACTGCGCCGGGGGCAATTTGGCATCAATGGCGCAAACCAGTAAAAAATGCAGCGAATACTTCTGTGTTGGCTTTACCAGATAAACTCTTAGCACTTTGGGAAGGCGGACATCCCCACAGACTTGATTTAGCCACCTTAGAAACTCAAGGTTTAGATGATTTAGGCGGTTTAAAGCCCGGATTATTTTATTCTGCTCACCCAAAGGTTGATTTTTCAACTCAGGAGATTTTTAATTTTGGTGTGAGTCTGGGGTTAAATGCCACACTGAATGTTTACAAGAGTGATGGGGCTGGCAAAATTATTCAAAAAGCTCAGTTTCCATTAACAGGTTTGCCGCTAATTCATGATTTTGTTTTAGCAGGACAATATCTGGTGTTTTTTATTCCAGCCGTGCGGTTGAATTTGTTACCTATCGTTTTGGGAACCAGCAGTTATAGTGATGCACTCAAGTGGCGACCAAATTTAGGCACACAAATTTTAGTCATTGACCGCGAAACTTTAACTTTAGTCAGTCAGGGAGAAACTGAACCTTGGTATCAATGGCATTTTGCCAATGGTTATGTTGATTCTAGTGGCGCAGTAATTGTGGATTTTACCCGCTATGATGACTTTCAAACTAACCAATATCTTCAAGAAGTTGTGGCTGGAAAAACTCAGACAACTGCCAAAAACACATTTACGCGAGTTGTGCTGCAACCCCAAACTGGCAAGGTGACAAAAATTGAAACTTTATTAGACCGGACTGGTGAGTTTCCTAATGTACCAGCGCCAAATGTTGGGCAGAAATCGCGCTACACCTATATGAGTTTATTTCGTCAAGGTACAGATATTAGTCAAGAATTATTAAATGCGATCGCCCGCTTTGATCACAATACCCATACCCTCACCGAAGCCAACCTGGGCGAAAATCGTTATCCTTCAGAACCCTTAGCTGTGCAAGATATTCATCACCCGCAGCAAAGTTGGGTACTCACTGTTGTCTATGATGGCAATTCTCATACTAGCGAAGTTTGGATCTTTGATAGCGATCGCCTAGACGCAGAACCAGTTTGTAAATTAGGCTTACCCAGCGTCATCCCCCACAGTTTCCACGGCACTTGGAAAGCAGCATCAACCTAGCCACATCCCTAACTCGAAGCACTAGTATAAAAACGCAAAGCAAACCGCCACCACTTAGTAGACAGCCAAAACAAAATAATTGCTAACACCAGCGCACCTATCAACCAAGTAAACTGCACTCGTCCCAGCATCACTTCTGCTGGTACAGTAGTTAAAAAAGTTACTGGTACTACAAAGGTGAAGAAAAAGCGATAAGTTGCGGGGTAAGCAACCATTGGATATCTACCAGCCTCCAATAAACCCCGCAGCACTTCCGTGACGTTGTAAATTTTCACAAACCAGATGCTAGTGGCTCCCAGCATAAACCACAAGCTATAAAGAATTACTATCCCAAATAACAAAGGTACGGCACTTAGGAGATAATTATCAATTCCCAAGCCCAGGCGCTGGCCTGCATAGCCAATAATCAAACTACCTAAAATTAGATCCGGTAATCCCCACGGTGAAAGAGTATGAGTAGATAGCCAAAATTGACTGCGAATCGGTTTGAGGAGTACAAAATCTAAAGTCCCTATCTGCACATGACTCACAATTTTATTTAAATTCGGAGCCAAAAATGTTGCGGAAAAACCTTGCAGTATAGTAAAAATTCCCAACACAATCAAAGCTGCTTCCCATGACCAACCCGCAAAAGTATAGCCAGTACGATAAAACAAAAACAAACTAAAAATACTTCCGCCTAAATTACCCAAGCTAGTGAGTGCAGCAACCACAAAGTTAAGCCGATACTCCATCTCTGCCGCTAAGGAGGTAGTCCAAAATAGCCGGATTAATTTCCAATATCTGCTCATCTTCCTCTAACATCTCATTACACAATTAATTTAGCAACTAACACAACATTTATAATCTGAATCACCTAGGAATCTTACAGAATCCTAATATAGCGATCCTAAATTATTTATAAACATTCCTCTCCCTTTTCTCCCTTGTCTCTGTTATTCACACATCGACTAAAACTGCTATATATATAGTTGCTTATTCTTAAATACGTGAGGTTTTATGCACTTTGATTTACCAGAATTAATTAAATCTATCGGCTACTTTGGAGTCTGGGCAATAATTTTTGCTGAATCAGGATTACTTATCGGGTTTTTCCTTCCAGGCGATAGTTTATTATTCACAGCCGGATTTGTTGCTTCGCAACATTTGTTAAATATTTGGATTTTAATTATTGGTGCATTTATTTGTGCAGTTTTAGGCGACAACATTGGTTACGCTACAGGGCATAGATTTGGCAGAAAATTATTTCAGAAAGAAGATTCCTTATTTTTTCATAAAAAACACGTAGTTAAAACCCAAAGGTTCTATCAAAAACATGGCAAAAAAACTATTGTCTTAGCTAGATTTGTCCCGATAGTGCGGACTTTTGCCCCAATTGTCGCTGGCTTGGGTGCTATGCACTATCAAACTTTTATGTTTTATAACCTCATCGGTGGCTTTTTTTGGACTGTGGGGATGACTTTATTAGGCTTTTTCTTAGGAAAAACTTTACCTGCTGAACAAGTAGATAAATATTTGTTGCCGATTATTGGAATTATTATTGTGATTTCTTTAGTCCCTTCGATTGTGCATCTAGTTCAAGAAAACAGAGCGAAAAACTAGTAAATTAGGGTTTGTGCAGGGCTTGATTATTTGCACTTATAGTTTTAAATTGCTAAATCTTAGTGTTTTTTTCAATGCTATGGCTAAACTATCTCAAGAATTACATCGTCATTTTTTTGAAGAAGAAAGACCAACAACAGTGACTTTGGCAGATATTCTGCTTTTAGCGCAAGAAAGAATTTTTGGCTTTTTACTAGTTATCTTATCTTTACCTTCTGCCTTACCAGTTCCAGCCCCAGGATACTCAACACCTTTTGGGATTCTGATATTTTTATTAGCTATACAGCTAGTTGTGGGTGCAAAAAGTCCTTGGCTACCACAAAAAATGATGAACCACCCTATCCAACTTGATACAGTTCAGGGGTTTTTAAAGGCGGGAATTCCTTGGTTACGGAGAATTGAAGCGATCGCACGTCCGCGTTTAACTTTTATTTGTACCACAACTCCAGGTAGAGTCACCATTGGTATTGCGATCGCTTTAATGTCAATTTCCATGATGATTCCTGTACCAGGGACAAACACATTACCAGCAATGGGTATTTTTGTCACTGGTTTTGGTCTGCTAGAAGATGATGGCGCTATTAGTTTAGGTGGTTTAGTTCTGAGTCTGATGGGAGCCATTTTAACAACTTCAATTCTCGTTGCCCTCATTTGGGGTGGTTCCAGTCTTTTGGATGTCATCAGAACTTGGTTGGGTCGTTAACTAAAATTTCTGTCTTCAGGAGAATGAACTCGAAACCCCTGACAGTAAAAATAAATTTATGAATGGTTTGCACATCAATCTCTATCTCTTACTGGAAAACCTGCTGTTTTTTACAGTTTCCACCTTTTTGATTGGGGTAATTAGTTGGGGCTGGAAAAACGCCAAGCCATATACTGTACCTTTACCTTTTCCTTGGTGGTATAGGTGGTGGTTTTTAACGGTGCAAATACTAGGTGTACTTTTACCACTACTAATTATGCTGCTGTGGGGAGTATGGTGGAAACACGGTATCGTGTTGGCTGTGCTGGGCTGGTACTTTATTATTTTGGGTTTGCAAATTATATTTGAAACCTTCACCCTGAGAAAACTACAAAATGTTGTCTGGGTAATGGTTCCCTATATCTACCTCCCCTATCGTTTTTGGCAACTTTACGAAGGTTTGACACTTTTGGGTTCTCAAGCAGAACTACTTTGGGTGCGATATTTACTGATTTTGGAACTGGTGCTATGGATTGTCAATTACGTTATAGATGTCGCCCAACTTCCTCGGCTATTTCGCTGGGAAGTTAATTCAGCATCTATAACTAGAGATAGTTGAGACTATTTATCAATTAGATTGAAAATGTTGATGCTTGGGCTGCAAACTCTGAGTATGGGAGTTGAGCTTACTGATAAATGCGGGTAAATGCAACAAACAATCTCAAAAACTTGCATTCTTTACCAGCTTCATTTACAGTCAAGATAGATTCTCCAAAGTTCAATTATGCAGATAAGACTCTGATTTTACCTAAAAACAGTATCTTATTTTACATCTAGGGATTTTTTTTACTCTTTTTTTAAAAATTTATTGAGAAATACTCGCAATAAAATGGATAAAATTAGACGTTTACAAGTTAGCCACTTCCGAGAACTGTACAAAATACTGAAAGAATCGCTATCTGAAGACAAGATGCTACTCTTGTACACTCGCCACAGTCATAATTTAATCAAAAATTTAAACTTTTTCCTGAAAAGTACAGCAATAACTTTTTGGAATTTAGCTGACAATATTGTAGAGATTTTATTAACTAGACAGTTTTTGTTGAGAAACAATGTTATAAAGTGGCAGTTTGCTTTTAAGCCGTAAATGCAGATTATTTTTGTTTATCTTGTGGAGATGAATAAATTGTAGTCATCAACACAATTTTGTTTACGCCTTCATTATCTGTAAAGCCAACAAACGAGATAAGTTCGATGAATACCTTTTTTTGTTCTGACTATGCACGACAAGTAGGTGAAGAATTAATTGGTAGTGCTACCAATTACGAAACATATATTTTAGTTGAATGTCCGCCGCCTTGGACTACAGAAGCTTTTAATTCTCGGTGGGTTCCGAAAAACTTACAACTTTTGGTAGAAGAAATTACTCGTGCAAAACTACCAATTAGATTTCTGTTAATTGCTAATGATGTATCCCATAAAGCAGACGAAACAACTCTATTAATTTATCAAAAAAAGCAGGGGTTAAGTCATGGATACTGCAAATATGAATTTCACTTGCCAAATATAGAATTAGTCGCAGGTGTTGTCAAAAAATGGTTAGCACATAGCACTACTGATTATCAAGTATACACAGACGCAACAAGAGATATTTTAGTGTGTACTCATGGTAGTCATGATAAATGCTGTGCTAGATATGGTAATCCTTTCTTCTTCCACGCTGCTCATACTGTAGCTAATTTGCAATTAGATAGTGTGCGCTTGTGGAAGTCTAGTCATTTTGGCGGACACCGCTTTGCACCGACAGCTATTGACTTACCAGAAGGTAGATATTATGGTGTTCTCGACCAAGAAATATTCAAAGTAATATTAACTCGTAATGGCGACATTCACTGTTTGGAAAAAGTTTATCGCGGCTGGGGAATTTTACCAACTCAGTTACAAGTTTTAGAACGACAATTAATTTTACATCATGGCTGGGATTGGTTTAATTATAAAGTCTCTGGCAAAATCCTAGAACAAAGTTTAGATAATCAGACTTTTCTTGGTGAAATTAGTTGCGAAACTCCTGATGGTTCTCTGTATACCTATCAAGCTCAATTCATTCAGGACAGTCATAAATCTGTTAAGCTCAGAAGTGCTTGTAATTCTCAAAAAGAGTCAGTATTAGTTAAATATGCTATAGCTAATGTCTGGCTATCATCTACAAAGGTGGTGAGTTTTGCTCAATAAAAATTCCAGGGTTAATCATCTACCAATAATTGTTTTGACCTGATAAAAATTGAGTTAATAATCAAATAAATAATTAGAAAAAATAAATTAAATCTAATTTGAGATTACCGGGTTTCGACTTCGCTCAAGCCTCTTCCAGTCCTCTTATTGAGCATTGAGCGAAGTCGAAATGTGTCTTCTAAATGGTTGTGTCCACCTACTTATCGTATAGTGTAGAAATTGATATTTCCACCCTACAGAATCATCCAATTAAATTCCTAACATCTGTAAGTTGTGTAAGGTTGCATACATCCCTCCTTGTTCTAACAGTTCTTCGTGGCTACCTTGTTCGATTAATTCACCCCGCTTGAGAACAAAGATGCGGTCTACATTGCGAATTGTAGATAGGCGGTGAGCAATAATAATTGCAGTACGCCTGATCAACAGTTGATTGAGTGACTGCTGAATTAACGCTTCTGTATTCACATCTAAACTAGCGGTTGCTTCGTCTAATACAAGAATTTGGGGGTTACGAATAGCAGCACGGGCGAAGGCTAATAGTTGTTTCTGCCCACTAGAAAGGTTTGTGCCGCGTTCTCGCAATTGAGTATTATAGCCTTGGGGCAATTCTGCAATAAACTGAGCAATGTTGGTGTTTTGTGCAGCTAATTCAATTTCCTCGAATGTGTATCTGTCTCCGAGAGTGATGTTACTTTTGACATCGCCAGCAAATAAAAAGCCTTCTTGTAAAATTACGGCCATATAGCGGCGTAAGTCTGCTTGGGGAACTTCTCGAATATCTACTCCATCAATTAAAATCCGTCCTTGGGTGGGTTCATAAAGGCGACATAACAGGCGAATAATGGAACTTTTACCTGCACCTGTGGGGCCGACTAATGCGACTTTTTCACCGGGACGAATTACAAAATCTAAGTCTTTGATGACAAAATCATCGTCTTTGTAAGCAAACCAGACGTGTTCAAAGCGAATTTCTCCTAATTCTGGAGCAGAGTTGAAGCTTTGTGCTTCCATCTCAGCAATAATTTCGTCTATGTAACCGAAGCTATGATCAAAAACTGAGAAGCGTTGATTATTAAGATCGCGGATTTCTATCGGTTCATCTAAAATATCGTTAATTCGTTCAATAGCAGTAAAGCCAGCTTGAATAACGGTAAATTTCTCCGCAAAATCTCGCAATGGGTCAAATAATCGCTGGGCATATAGAATAAATGCAGACAATACACCAAATGTCAAGCTTTGTTCTAAAAGTAACCAACCACCCATCCACAATACACCAGCGATCGCTACTAAGCCAATCCATTCTAAAGTAGCTGATACTGCTGAATCATAAAATATGGTTTGATCCATTTGGGCAATGTAGCGGTTGTTAACAGCACGAAACAACTCTGCGTTAATTTTTTCTCGCCGAAACAGCTGCACTACATTAATCCCAACAATATTTTCTTGTAGCTGGGAATTTAACAAAGATAGTTCTTCCCGCGCTTTGTAATTCGCTTTGCGGTACTGTTGCTGAAAGTAAATAATTAACCAGGTAACTGGTAACAAGATTAATAGCAGTAAACAAGCAAGTTGCCACTGAATAGACAACATAATCCCAATAATCACCACCATCGAAAATATATCGGAGATTATGCCAATTGCTCCAGTGGAAAATACATCTCCCAAAATTTCTACATCGCTGGTGAGTCTGGTAATTAATTTACCAACGGGTGTACGGTCAAAAAAGCGGACTGCCAAAGATGTGACATGCTTAAACAAGTCTTGTCGAATGGCGGCTGTGATATTTTGTCCTAATTTTTGTAGTAAATAACCTTGAATACTGGTGAAAAATAATCGGATGACAATGGCAATCAATAGAAAGCCTTCCAGGATGTTTATGCCTTGCCATAGCGGCAGATTCCTGAGAAACTCATAAGTACTTGGCTCATTGCGGATCAGAGAAATAGCTTGCCCAATCAGCAACGGTTGTATAGCATTTGCTAAAGCGATCGGTACAAGCAATAGCATTGCCAAAGTCAGCAATTTAATATGACGACGAGCATAGGGAACTAAACGTAAAAATAATCGCCAGTCATTGCTACGCCAACGGTCTCTTCTGTAAGATTTTTTTCGGGATTGGTAGATGCTCATAATGGGAGCATGAAATTAATTGGATTTTGCACTGGGAAAACACGCCTATTTAATGTAGCATTCACACCTGCGGTTTAATGATATGTCAGAAATAGAAACCCCCAGATTGCGGTTAAGACGCTTCGTCACAGATGACTTTGATGATCTGTTCCGAATCTACAGTGATGCAGAAGTCATGAAATACCTCTCTCCAAGAAATAAAGAACAGACACAAGCCAGCTTACACAAACATATCCAGCATTGGCAACAACATAATTTCGGGATGTGGGCAGCAATTTACAAAGATAACGGTAAACTGATTGGGCGTTGTGGGCTAGGTTTTTTGGAAAATACCCCAGAAGTTGAACTGGGTTATGTGTTTGACAAATCTTACTGGAACATAGGAATTGGGACGGAAGCCGCCACCGCAACCATAAAATATGGGTTTGCAGAAGCTAAATTAAATCGTATAGTAGCGATCGCTCATCCAGAAAACATCGCCTCAGTCCGTGTAATTCAAAAAGTCGGTATGAAATACGAAAAAAACGCCCGTTTCTACAATGTAGATGTGGTTTACTATGCACTCAACCAAGAAGCGTGGCAATTGAAACAAGTTAGCTAAAAATTTAATTGCGATCGCTACTCAACAGCACAAAATCAAAAATGCTTGCGATCACCTCCACAATTTACCATAGCGATCGCTTGATTTTATCAACTAGATTGAGAGAGGTTTACTAAGTAATTCTCTAAATCATTTTGACTAGCAAAATCTAATAACGCCTCTGCTAAATCTTCCAATTGAGTAATAGATAAAGCCTGAATTTGCTCTTCTATCCGTGGATTAACTGCATCAAAGCGACGTGTTAACTGACGTAAGATAAGTTGTAACGCTTCTTTTTTCTTTCCACGTTCTTCTCCCTTTTGCAAAATATCTTGGTAAATTACAGACTCTTGCATAATCGCCTCCCTGAAAATTTGTGTAATTAAGTTTTTCTCAAACCGCAAACCAGCTATCATTTGAACACAAGCTGAGATATTTTGTCGCTCATCTGTTTCTTCAATCATATCGACAGCTGCCGCCACTTGCTCTAATAATGCTTGGGGTGAGTTGCTTTTGGCTAATGTCGCTAGTGGTAACAGTGCAGGGTTGGCTAACAGTAGTGTGGGTTCTTCTTCCCATAAGCGAATCACTCGATATTTGTGTATGGTGTTGCTGTCTGTGTATTGAGTGTTATACACAATTTCTGAAGATGTTGGTTGCAAGAAGATTAACACTTGATGAATTTCACACCAGAAGTATTGACGTTTTAATCTGATGTAATAATCTAGCATTCTAAAATCAAGTGGTGGCATTGATTGGGGTGTAGTTTGGAACTCGATGTGTAAGATTTGATTGGCGATTTGTATGAATGTCACCGAATCAGCACGAATTGGTTCCAGGGTAAGTTCGGTTTTGAGTACTTGAATATTATCTGTAGTGTCAGATGCAAGTAACCATTTGGCAAACTCGGCAGGATAAGTTTCGGCTAGGTATTTGCAGGTGTTATCGTAACTCAAGGTGATATTGTACTAAAGCGATCGCTTCCACAATTTACCATAGCGATCGCTTCATCTTCTCAGTCAGTAGAACACAACCCCGATTGTTGAGTCGGGGTTGTAATTTCAAGTTATGCAGTAAAAATTTGCCGAATTAAAATACTCATCACTTCATCAGGATCTTCTGCGGGTAATAATGGACTCCAATCTCCGACATTTGCATAACCAATCGCCTGCAAGTAGTGTATTGTGCTGGTGACTGCTTTAGGTGAACCAATCAACAAATGTTTAATTCGTTCTCTTTTAGAAAATGACTGCTGTGGAACAGGTTGTTGATTGTCGGGATTTTCTCTCTCTTGTGCCATGATAGTAATCGACTCCTATTTAGGTGTTGAAAGAAAGGCGATTGCGGACTCTTCCCGGAGGGCGATCGCCTTTCTCATGTCTTTATAATAAAGTATAATTTTATACTTGTCAATTACTAAAACAAAAATATCTGCAACAAATTTTTCCTTCTAATTTAAGACAATTAGAGGATTTTTCCAGAATTTGTACTGTGTATAATATTTTGTTATTTATAGTACCTAAAATAAAGATGAGCGATCGCATTTAGGAAAATCAAGCGATCGCAACATCAGTATATTATCTTTTCACAAATCAAAAAGACTCATCTAAGGTTCTTGCATCGTCAGAAACACATCACCCGTAATGAAATTCTAAACTTTTCTGGAATTTAGAGCATTGGCGGTGAATGTTTCTCATGATATATTTGCGTCTCCCGCCCTGAACCATGAACGAACAGCGTCTACAAGCTTATTATCAGCTAATTCAAACTCTGCTAAATTGCCCTAGCGGAGAAGAGCCAGAGATATTAGCAGTAAATACAGAATTGCTGGATGCGGATTTTGTACAGGTAGTAGCAGCAGTAGCAGAAAGTTTTGCACAGCAGGAAGATAAAAATACAGCAAATTGGCTACAAAATTTGGCAAGTCATCTTAGGGAAGCTTTGAATCTAGATAATGAAGTAGATTTGCCATCTCTGAGTGAAGAAGATATGAACGTATATTTCCAATTCTTAATGGAAGTATTACGAGCAACTAGAGACAGTGCAGGTGATACTAATATAATCTACGCCTTGCTGGCAGAGAATACAGATAAAATCGACGATGTGTTAGTAGAAATGTTATATCGGTGGGGAATAAATACACTGAGACAAGCAAAAGCAGATGTGGCTCAATTTATTGCTGAAGATATTATAATTTTTAGCAACCTAGTTCAGCAATTCCCTTTGGGTAACAAAGCCAGCAATATAGAAATGGCCATTACTGGCTATAAAATCGCACTCACTGTTTACGTACGCCAAGCATTTCCCGAATATTGGGCATTTACGCAAAATGATCTTGGTGTTGCTTATGCTCAGAGAATAAAAGGAGATAAAGCTGAGAATTTAGAGCAGGCAATTGCTTGTTTGCAAGATGCACTGAAAGTCAGAACTTTTGATTCTTTTCCCTATGAATGGGCAGCTACAAAAGATAATCTTGCTAATGCTTATGTTAACAGAATAAGAGGAGATAAAGCTGAGAATTTAGAACAGGCAATTGCTTGTTACCAACAAGCATTAAAAGCTTGTACTTTTGAGGCTTTTCCTTATGAATGGGCAAATAAAAAAAATGGTCTCGGTGTTGCTTATTATCAGAGAACAAGAGGAGATAAAGCTGAGAATTTAGAGCAGGCAATTGCTTGTTTGCAAGATGCACTGAAAGTCAGAACTTTTGATTCTTTTCCCTATGAATGGGCAGCTACAAAAGATAATCTTGCTAATGCTTATGTTAACAGAACAAGAGGAGATAAAGCTGAGAATTTAGAACAGGCAATAGTTTGTTATCAACAAGCATTAAACGTCAGAACTTTTGATTCTTTTCCCTATGAATGGGCAGCTACGAAAGATAATCTTGCTAATGCTTATGTTAACAGAATAAGAGGAGATAAAGCTGAGAATTTAGAACAGGCAATAGTTTGTTACCAACAAGCATTAAACGTCAGAACTTTTGAAATTTTTCCCTATGATTATGCAGTTACAAAAAATCGTCTTGGCGAAGCTTACCGCAACAGAATAAGAGTAGATAAAGCTGAGAATTTAGAACAGGCAATAGCTTGTTACCAACAAGCATTAAAAGTTCATACTTTTGACACTTTCCCCTATGGATGGGCAGCTATACTAAATAATCTAGGTGCTGCTTACACTCAGAGAATAAGAGGAGATAAAGCTGAGAATATAGAACAGGCAATAGCTTGTTACCAACAAGCATTAAAAGTCAGAACTTTTGACACTTTTCCCTATGAATGGGCAAGAATACAAATGAACCTCGCTGCTACTTATATTTATAGAGTCATAGGAGATCGATCTGAAAATTTAGAGCATACTATCACTTATTTGCAACAAGCTCTAAAATTTTATACTTTTGACGATTTTTTATATGAATGGGCATCTGTACAAACCAGTCTTGGTGCTGCTTACGCTCAAAGAATTAGAGGGAATAAATCTGAGAATTTAGAGTGGGCTATCACTTGTTTACAACAAGCTCTAAAAGTCAGAAATTTTAACAATTTTCCCCAAGATTGGGCAGATACGCAACATAATCTTGCTACGACTTACTCTAACAGAATCAAAGGTAAACAAGCAGAAAATTTAGAATTGGCTATCACTTGTTTGCAAGAAGTTCTGAAAGTTGATACTTTAGACTCATTTCCCCAAAAACATACTGAAGCTTTATTTAGCCTTGGGATGGTTTACCAAAAGGCACACCAGCTTGAATTAGCATACAATACTTTTAAGTCTGCCATTGCCAATATCGAATCTTTACGAGAAGAAATAGTATCTGGTGGAGAAAGCAAACGCAAACAAGCGGAACACTTTAACGAAGTTTATAGCCGCATGGTGGAAGTTTGCTTGCAATTAAATAAGATTACCGAAGCAATTGAATATGCTGAACGTAGTAAAACCCGCAATTTAGTTGAGCAAATCCTCGAACGTGACGCTAAAACCATCTTCCCTCCAGATGTTGTCACTCAACTAGAAACCTACAGAGATGAAATAGCTGTAGGACAATATCAAATCCAAAATGGTAAAGCAGAGAATCCTCAAGACTTAGCAAAACATCTCCAAGAATTGCGACAACAGCGTAACGAATTGCAAAACCGCTATTTACCAGTTGGTTATGGTTTTGATTTTAATTCATTCCAAACTACGTTGAATGAGAATACAGTCATCATTGAGTGGTATATTCTGGCTGATAAAATCCTGGCGTTTATTGTCACCAAAACACGAGAAGTAACAGTTTGGCAATCCCAACCAGAAGATTTCAAAGCTTTAGAAAATTGGAGAAATCAATATTTACGAAATTACTATCTTCAAAAAGACGAATGGCTGAATAGCTTAGAGTCAGCACTGAAGCAATTAGCTAAAATTCTGCACATTGATGAAATAATTGCCTTCATCAATCAGTTATCAAAGCATTGCAATCAAATCATTTTAATTCCCCATCGTTTCCTTCATTTATTCCCCCTTCATGCTCTGCCAATCAATCAAAGTTCTGAAAATTCGCGCTGTCTTCTAGATTTATTTCCTGGTGGTGTGAGCTATGCACCTAGTTGTCAACTACTACAACAAGTACAACAACGCAAACGTTCTGATTTTCAATCCCTCTTTGCAGTTCAAAACCCCACAGGCGATTTGAACTATATAGATTTAGAAGTACAAGTTATTCAAAGCTACTTTAATACTGCCAACGTCCTGAAAAGAACAGATGCTACACTCACCGCAATTAATAATTCTGACTTAAATACTTACCACTGCGCCCATTTTAGCTGTCACGGGTTTTTTAACTTAACAAACGCTGGTAAATCAGCCCTAATTTTAGCAAATTCACCCGTTGCAGACCCACCAACAAACCCCGACTCCGAACGTTATCTAAATTTACGAGCAGGAGAAACCCATGATTTAGAAAAATGTCTTACCCTAGATACAATCTTCAGACTCAAATTAGAAAATTGTCGCCTCGTTACCCTTTCCGCTTGCGAAACTGGATTGATTGATTTTCAAAATACCAGCGATGAATATATTGGTTTACCTAGCGGTTTTCTGTTAGCAGGTAGTAAAGCTGTAGTCAGTAGCTTGTGGACTGTTAGTGATTTATCTACAGCATTTTTGATGATGAAATTTTATGAAAATCTGCAAACCCTAAATAGTGTCTCCCTTGCACTCAATCAAGCACAGCAATGGTTGAGAAATTTAACAACAGAGGAATTTGAAGCACTATTAGTTAAATATGATTCACAAATTAGAGAAATTTTTGCTCAACTTGAAGAGGATGAGCAGATATTTGCTGAGGAATATTTATTACAGACTAAAAATCGTAAGCCATATCCTTTTAAAAATCCTTTCTATTGGGCAGCTTTCACCGCCACAGGAGTTTAAGATTTAGAATCGGGAACCTGGCAAAATTTTTTTACCCCTATTTTAAAAACATAAATGGCAACTACACTTGCCAATCCTGGAGGAATAGCACAACTCATTGCCAATGGTTCTATAACAATAGGTATTATCCCTGCTGCCAATTCATCCCTAAACTCTTCCTGGCAGATTATTTTGCGGGATTTTTCTAATAATTCGTCCAAGATATCTGATTTTCTGGATGGTTCATAACCAGCCCTGATTGCCAATATTTTAGCTGCTGTATCCAAATTTCCATTACGCTGCTCAATGAGATCAAGAGCATTAAGGGCATCTTGGTTATCCGCCAACTGGCTGCGAAATTCACTAATTTCCTCTGGTGAAACAGTAATCATTTAATAGTTTTAAACAGTAAATAAATACACGAAATACTCAGCAATTATACATTGAATGTTTAATCTGATGATACCGAGTCAAAAACTTGCTGCGCTGTTAATTTCAACTCCGGGAAAGTCGGCGATATAATACGGTTTGTTCCTCTAAACGGAGTCATCTGATATTCTCCGTCAATTAACTCGCACACAAAAATGGTAGGTTGTTTGGGATTACCAATAAATTTGCGCCCGCCCAGTGCAGCATAATCAACAATCCAATATTCTGGGATACCCATATCTTCATAGTCACGAAGTTTATCGTAGTAATCATCCTGCCAATTGGTTGAAACTACTTCAACTATTAGTTTTACCGAAGTCGCGTTTTGAATAACAGATTCTTTTTTCCAGCGTGTCTCAGTATCGATAGTTTCTTGATTTAACACAATAATGTCCGGTTCATATCCAGACTTGTCGCGGTGCGGCTTAATAATAGATTCTTTAGGAATAGTCCAAATGCTACGCTTACCCATCTCTCTAATTGTGATGAGTAATTCTTCAATCAAAAAACCAGCTAAATCAGA
This sequence comes from Nostoc spongiaeforme FACHB-130, assembly GCF_014698475.1. GTDB lineage: Bacteria > Cyanobacteriota > Cyanobacteriia > Cyanobacteriales > Nostocaceae > Nostoc_B > Nostoc_B spongiaeforme. Next base: position 54,347 of record NZ_JACJTB010000044.1, read on the forward strand.
ATGTTCGCCCGTAGGTTTAGGCATTTCGACAATCACCCCATCATACAATTCGTAACGAACTTCTGATTTTTCGGGATACCATTCGATAAACTCATCAAAGGTGTATAACTTTGGTTCAGCTTGGGTTTGGGTCATCAGTTAACACCTCCAAATAGTACTTGACCCTTAACTTGCCCAAAATCACACTGAGTTGAGCAAGCTTGATAGGTATTACAGCCAAACACTTGCTCAACCTCAGAGATTTTTAACGCATAGTCACGAATTCTTCAGCCGAAGTTGGATGAATACCGACAGTTGCATCAAAATCAGCTTTGGTAGCACCCATCTTAACAGCGATCGCTACTCCTTGAATAATCTCAGCCGCACTATTCCCCACCATGTGCGCCCCTACGACCTTATCAGTATTTTGATCAACGATCAGCTTCATCAAGGTTTTTTCATCTTTACCTGTCAGAGTGTAATACATTGGGCGAAAGCGCGATCGATAAATTTTCACCGCATCCCCGTATTTTTCTCTCGCTTCCGCTTCCGTTAAACCAACAGTTGCAGCTTCCGGTGTAGTAAAAATGGCTGTCGGCACATTAGCATAACTCATAATTCGAGATTTACCACCAAACACTGTATCTGCCAACGCTCGACCTTCATTAATCGCAACAGGAGTCAAATTAATTTTATTTGTACAATCTCCCACTGCATAGATATTTTCTTCATGGGTGCGACTGTACTCATCTACCAAAATTGCCCCATCTCGATGCTGAACTGTGGTATTTTCTAAACCAAGATGTTGGGTATTGGGTTTACGACCAACAGCCGCTAAACTCACAGCATCAGCAACTACTGTTTCCTCACTATCTCCACTACCTTTGACTGTAACCTTTACACCTTCTGCACTTTTATCAATAGCAATTAGTTCAATATTATTCAGAATCCGAATACCGTGGTTAATCATCGACTGCTGAATTTCACTGCGGATATCTTCATCAAAACCACGCAAAATCTTATCTCCACGAATCACCTGTGTAACTTCACTACCTAATCCCTTTAAAATACAGGCAAATTCGCAACCAATATAACCTCCACCTAAAATTACGATGCGCTTGGGTTGTTCTTTGAGGTGAAAAATATCATCAGAAGTAATCGCGTGTTCAATTCCCAAAATATTTGGTCTGACAGGCTTTCCACCAACCGCAATAAGTACTTTATCTGCGGTGACTTGGCGTTCCCCAACAATAATAGTATGAGGGTCAACAAATTTACCATATCCCTGCAACACCTCAACTTTGGAATTATCCAACATTCTTTGGTAAATTCCATTCAGGCGGGTTACTTCATTGTTCACCACCGTAATCATCTTTTCCCAATCTAAATTACTCTCAACAGGACTCCAGCCATACCCTTGAGATTCTGCAAATACATCAGGAAAATGAGAAGCATAAACCATCAATTTTTTGGGAACACAGCCACGATTAACGCAGGTTCCACCCAGTCTGTCAAACTCGGCAATTCCCACTTTAGCACCATATTCTGCCGCCCTTCTAGCAGTGGCAATTCCTCCAGAACCTGCACCAATTACGAATAAATCAAAATCGTAACTCATGTCTCCCCCATGAATAATTACTAATGCGTAATGCGTAACTCGCAATTAAATTAACGATTACGAATTACGCATTATCAACTACAAATTATTGTATTTAAGCAGTTACAGGTGTCTTTGCTTCCTTGAGGTAAGCCAGCATTGTATCTGCGTCTGAAACTTCAAAAGGATCGGTAGGACAGTTATCTAAAAACCCTGGTTCAATGAAAATCTTTTCAATTTTGCCATCATCAACCACCATTGAGTAACGCCAAGAGCGCATCCCAAAGCCCAGGTTAGACTTATCTACTAACATACCCATTTTGCGAGTAAACTCGCCATTACCATCAGGAAGTAAAAATACTTTATTTGCGCCTTGTTGTTTACCCCATTGGAACATTACAAAGGCATCATTTACAGAAATACAAATTATTTCATCAACACCTAAAGCTTTGAATTCATCATATAGTTCTTCATAGCGCGGCAAATGGGAAGTAGAACAAGTAGGAGTAAAAGCCCCTGGTAAAGAGAAGACTACAACACGCTTGCCACCAAAAATATCTTGAGTAGTGCGGTCTTGCCAACGGTAAGGATTAGGCCCAGGTACAGACTCGTCACGCACACGGGTTTTAAATAAAACGTCAGGAACTCTGTCGATAACAGCCATATTTACCTCTTCAGCAGTTTATGTATGGGCGGTTAATTAAATTCTGCTATGTTAAGTCAGAATAATTCTGATTTAAGAAATATGCAATAGTCATAAATACTTAAAAATCATAAATTTCCAAGCACACTTTCCAGTGAGTCAATACAGATGCTTGAAACTTAAGTCAAGACCATAAAAACCAAAACAAGCCGTCCAGAGGTTTTCACCCCAATGAGGTAAATTCATCTAGTCCCTAGTCCCTAGCCTCTATCAACTTGTACTGGAATCAACCGAAAAACGCTGAAATAAAAGGACTTATGCCAGTATCACACCTCAACTATTACTGGTAATACTCGCAAAAGTCCTGTTATCCAACTATCTTCATACTCAAATCCAACCACTTTGACTGAGTAATCGGCGCACTACTAGAGATGTAATCAACACCCGTCGCCGCTAAATCAGCAATACTCTCTAAAGTGACATTTCCCGAAGCTTCAATTTTTACAAGACTATTGTGTTGACGAATCAGAGACACAGCTTCACGCACCATATCCAGACCCATATTGTCCAACATAATAATGTCGGCTTTATACTCTAATGCTTCTTTTACCTGCTCTATCGTTTCAGTTTCCACTTCAATCGTCAACGGATAAGGTATTTGAGAACGAATCCGGGTAATTGCTTCTTTAATCCCACCAGCCGCAGCAATATGGTTGTCCTTAATCATCACAGCATCATCCAACCCCATACGGTGATTGATTGCACCTCCCACAGCAGTTGCATACTTTTCTAAGATTCTTAACCCTGGTGTGGTTTTGCGTGTATCTACAAACTGAACAGGGAAACCAGCAATTTCCTCTACATATTTATAAGTTAACGTAGCAATCCCACTCAAACGCATCGCTAAGTTTAGTGCGACCCGTTCCCCCATCAGTAGTGCATCTAATGACCCATGAATTTCAGCTATTACTTGTCCAGGTTCACAAAATTCACCGTCAGCCACAATAGTCGTAAAGCTAGTTTCTTCATTTAAAAGCTGAAATACCCTTGCTGCTAATGGTAATCCCGCAATGATTCCTGGTGCTTTCGCCAGCCATTTTGCTGTTTTTAAGGTCGAATTTGAACTGAGGAGGGGATTGGTGGTGCGATCGCCCCGACCAATATCTTCCAACAACCAGCCACGCAATAACGGATCCAACACTAGCCAAGGAGGTAAAACACTAGCTTTATTCACGACTTTATTATTTCTCGAATCACTTTTAGAAATACTATAGCCTACAACCTATATCCCATAAGCTTTTTAGCAATATCACCAAAAAATTCCAAAAAACTTGTAGAGAAGAGGTTGACAGTGAGGGGAAGGTTAGATATATTGGATAAGTGCCTGAGAGAGGGGGCGCTGCAAAGCGAAGCTCGCTCGAAGGAAACCGAACCATGAAAAGATTATAGTTT
>NZ_JACJTB010000045.1 GCF_014698475.1 Nostoc spongiaeforme FACHB-130
AACATTTTCTCATCTTAAGTGGATGTTTGAGTGGTTCATTAAAAACACTCTCTTTGATTTTCCGTCTCTCCAGATGTACGGATCATTTTCAAAAATCAAATACTAGTCCTATATGCCAATATTTCAACATCAATATATGTACCATCATAACAACGATGTTGACATTGAAAATTAAACACTAGTTTATTTTGATTCTTCCTAAAAATGTCTAATAAAATAGGTTGATATTCTGCATGATATAAATCAGTAACTTGCATTTGCAGAAATTGTTTTTTTGAATAACCATATTTACTAATTGCTGCTGCATTAACATTTAAAAATTGCCAGCTTTGGCTATCGTAGATCCAAATGGGAGAAGGATTATTAATAAATATGAAATCATCATCCATAATTATAAAGTGATATTTGCAGCATTGGTTATTTTAACTACATGAATCATATTGAGTTTTGAGAAAAACTTTGGTTTCTGTCGGTTGGACATTTACTACTATATTTTATGTCAAGTGATATCAATTCCGACTAAACACTTGTTATGACTTGTCGTAAGGTAGTAAGCGCGGAGTGCAGCCGATCGCGTCGTTGCACTCGCGGCGGAAATATCGTCAGTCCTGTTGTTTTATCTTGGTCTTCCTAACGTAGTAATGTAGAGAACAGCTTCATCTGTAGGAATACCCAGAACTTCATTTACTTGGTCATCAAAAAAACCACCAATACCACTCACGCCCAAATTGAGATGCACGGCGGCTAAATTTAAGCGTTGACCCAAATGCCCTGCATCCATGTGTAAATAACGATAAACGCGATCGCCATACTGAGCAATAGCGGCTTTCAGGTCTGCGGTATGAAAGACAACAGCCGCCGCATCTCTGCCTAAATCTTGACCCAAACACAGATAATGTAATTCTCGCCGGAAGTTTTTAAACCGAATCTGGCGCAGTTCTTGGGCTTTGGGCGCGTAATAATAACAGCCAGATTCCAAGCCTTTGACTCCACTCACGGCAATAAATGTTTCAATTAAGTTGAGGTCAAAGTAGTCGGGATTCCGGTCAAGATGTTGGTCGATGTAATTTTGGGGCTGGTAGGTAAAATCCAACAAAGCTTTGAGTTCATCAAAGGTTAAATCATCACCACTGTAAGCACGGGTAGAACGGCGCTTATGGATAGTCGCTTCCAAGCTGGAGAGATTTATCCCCCAGTCAATTGGTGTGGTAGCGGTGGGAATTTTCAGACAGAAAGGGAAATTATATTTGTCTTCCAAAGACCTTTCTTGCTTCACTGCTGGTAAATTCAACTTACCAGTGATACCTGATTGAATTTGGGTGTGACGATGGAAATATTTCAGCAACTCACCGTCAGGGATGGGGGGATATTTAGTTTCTGTGGCGGAAGGTAAAGCTGTGCATCCGGTAGACAAATTTTGCTGAATATCTAATAAGTCTGCCATTGCCAAAACTGCGATCGCACCTTCTTGCTGCGGATCAATATACAACAAATCGTTAACCGCATCATCAACAAAACCGCCAATCAAGTGGGGACGGTAATCAGTAATCGCACTTGCTAACTCAATATTCCCCAATAAATGCCCTGTATCCAGAAAAATTCGCCGATAAGCCCGGTCTTCATACCGCCAAGCCGAACGATAAAAAACCGCAGTCACCACAATTGCCAATTGCGTACCTTCTAACGCCGGATGCCAAAAACAAGCATCTTGCAAAGCCCGCCACACATCACTTTCCCAATACAACATCAATGAATGAGTGCGACACTGATAGTTATACAGTCCGGCGGGGAGCATGGGTGTACCGCGAGAAACGACATACACCTCTGCGGGATATAACCCACCAGCACTAGGCGCAGAACGCAAATAAACTGCGCTACCCATAGAAGGCATTCTGGCAGTTAATCCGTAACTCCGAAACAGTAAACGAGACAGTCTTTGCCACCACCCTGCATCTGCTTGACCAGCCAAGGGTTCTAAGGATTCTTGCAGGTAAGGTTTCAGATCAAAAGTCGAGCCAATTTTATACTCTTTAAAAGGTACTGGCTGTTTAGCCCAGTCTAGCCTCTGATTTTTCGCGGCTAGGGTTTGAGGGTCATATTTAGTACGTTCGTGGTAGTGCTGTGCAATAGATTGGTGGATTTCTGGCATAGTACTTTCAATACCCTAGGGCTTGCTTTTTTGATCTTGGCATTCATCTGGCTCATTATTTCGTGTTACGCGGTACAATCCCATGAAAGAGTCAGGTTCTTAATTTCTAGTTTCTCCTGGTGTATGAGTGCGTCGCCAACGGAGAAAACCGTAGACACCCGCAACTAAAATCAATAAATAAGGGGTGTAGACTATTAACCATATACCTAACTTTAATAGCCCAACAGTCAAGCTGCCTAGAGATTGAGTCGAATTGTTCCAAGTTTCTTGAATTTGTGAACCTAGCGCACGTTGGGGACTGTTACTAGATACGGCTGCTTCTAGATTTAAGGTAATGGTGGAGTAGGCGACTTGATTTTGCAAGCTTTTGAGTTGAGCGTCAATTTGCTCAATAGATTCTCGGACTTGACTGAGTTGTTGAGCAACACTCAACACATCGCGCACAGAACCAGCCCTGTCCATAATTTTTTGTAAATTTACTTCGGTTTTGCGGAGATTAGTTAATCTAGCTTGGATATCCACCAAGCGATCGCCTACATCCTCGGCTGTAATATTACGACTTTCAATTGTACCTAATTTAGCTAACTCTTCTAAGGTCGGTTCCAATAAGTTTTGCGGCACTCGCAACTGTATAGATGCAGTGTGACGGAAATTTTGTTTTGTGGGTTGCATTTCATTTAACCCAATCAAATCACCTTGCTGTTTTGCAATAATCTGTGAAACAGCATTAATGCTGTTTTCGACAGAGTTCACCACAATTGTCATTGTGGCTTTTTTGATTAATTGGGGACGCGCCCTGGTAGCTGGTGCTGCTTCTGCTTGGGCGACGAGATTATTAGCCGTTGGTGCAGCTTGGTCTTGGCTGGCAATTGGCGGTAATGATTTAGTCGAGAAATTTTGGGCAGCACAGCTAGTAAAAACAACCCCTCCTAGTAAAGCACCCACAAGTAAGGTTGATTTGCGTGGTAATGGTAAATCAAAAGTCATAATTCGACCTCGGAAGAATGAAATTAATTTCAGTATTACCGAGGAAAGTTTGATTATTGGATTTGTTGCAATTTATGTAACCAGTATTTTGCTGCATCTGTCTATGTGAGACAAATCACAGGAGCTACCCGACAAGTAAAATACACTCAAAAATATGGTGTAAAAAAATACCTGTTTTTAAAAGATGAATTTTGTAGAGTTACTTTTAGTTCTAGCGACAGTGCTGAATGTCGGGAATAGCAATATAATCACCGTCAAAAATGATACAGGGCAAATTCAGACAGTAAAACTTGCTTGTATTAATTTACCCGCAACAAAAAAACCAGATAATCTAGCAGCAACCGAGAAACTCAACCAATTATTACCAGCAGGTAGTCCTGTAGTGATTAGAAGAGTTACAGAAGATGAAGGCGATCGCATTACAGGCGAAATCTTCGTAGATAATCAATCAGTCAATCTCCGCTTAGTTGCCGAAGGTAACGCAATTATTGACCAAGATACTATCTACTACTGCTCAGAAACTAAAACTCAATATTTAATTGCCCAAGCCAATGCTCAAAATAAACGACTAGGAATGTGGCAGCAAATTCATTCAGACACAACTAAAAAAATACCAAGATAATTATTGATTGGGAAGAATTCAGGAGTCAGCATCTGAAATTACATAGAAATTTTCATGCTTCGGAGCTTAGAGACTTGCAAAAAATAAATTATCCAATTTTCAAGAGAGGGTATTTTTCTTTTTCTCCCTGCTCCCCGCTCCCTGCCCCCTGCCTACACAGTGATAGTATATCTTGTCTAATTGGAAGTCCCTTATCTGTGGTTACACAATTTACGGTAAGATCAAAAACCTGCCTATAAATAATTGTGATGCTTGCTGACAGGAGATGCTTCTATGGCCCGGATGTACTATGACGAAGATGCCAATTTAGACCTTTTGGCTGGAAAAACTATTGCTATTATCGGCTATGGTTCCCAAGGTCATGCTCATGCCCTGAACTTAAAAGATAGCGGTTTGAATGTGATTGTGGGGCTATATCCGGGCAGTAAGTCAGCACAAAAAGCTGAAGCTGCTGGCTTAACCGTGAAAAATGTTGCCGATGCAGCTAAAGCGGCTGACTTCATCATGATTTTGTTACCTGATGAAGTACAGAAAACAGTTTACAAAAACGAAATTGAACCTAATTTAGAAGCTGGAAATGTAGTAGCTTTTGCCCACGGCTTTAACATTCACTTTGGGCAAGTTGTACCACCTGCCGATGTAGATGTGGTCATGGTAGCACCCAAAGGCCCCGGTCACTTGGTGCGCCGGACTTATGAACAAGGACAAGGCGTACCTGCGTTGTTTGCGGTTTATCAAAATGCTAGTGGTCAGGCACGCGATCGCGCTATGGCTTACGCTAGAGGTATTGGTGGTACTCGTGCAGGTGTCCTCGAAACCACCTTCCGCGAAGAAACCGAAACTGATTTGTTCGGCGAACAAGCAGTATTATGTGGTGGTTTGAGCGCCTTAATCAAAGCTGGTTTTGAAACTTTAGTCGAAGCTGGTTATCAGCCCGAATTAGCTTATTTTGAATGTCTGCACGAAGTTAAATTAATTGTTGACTTAGTTGTAGAAGGCGGTTTAGCCACAATGCGCGATAGCATCTCCAACACCGCAGAATATGGTGACTATACTCGCGGCCCCAGAGTGGTTAACGAACAAACCAAAGCCGAAATGCGGAAAATTCTCCGCGAAATTCAATCAGGACAATTTGCCCGTGAATTCGTTTTAGAAAATCAAGCCGGTAAACCAGGATTTACCGCTATGCGTCGTCAAGAAGCCGAACACCCCATTGAAGTAGTCGGTAAAGACCTACGGGCAATGTTTAGCTGGCTGAAAAAAGTCTAACTTCGTTTCATTCACACATAAAACGGGTCATAGTAGAGACGCAGTTTAATTGCGTCTCTGCATAAACATAGTATTTAAGACAAACGACACCAAAAGACTTTCTAGAATACTCTCATATCTCCCTTGTCCCCCTTGTCTACCTTGTCCCCTCGTCCCCTAACACCCCAAGTCAACCTTAATCTTCCAACAAACTCATCAACGCTTGAATTTCTGGGTCTTCTGCCTCAGATAGCTGACGGCGTAATTCTAAGATTTGATGATTTAATGCTTGCGACGTATAAAGCAGATTTGATGCTTGGGCAATTTTCAATTGACTTTCCTTAATTTTGATTTTTCTCAGCAGTTCATCCACCGCATAGACATCATAATCTTGAGAAATCATAGCCTTAGATTTATGAAAAATTTTCAGTAGTTTAAATTAAACTTGGCGTTTGTATTATTGATTAATCCGTATTGCTTGAGATTATACATGGTTGAGATGCAGATTGCTCATACGGTTGATTACATTTGATTAAGCTTGTTACTTCGCTTTTACGTATATATTTTTACACCAACTTTATACAAACTTCACTCGCAGAAATAGATTAACCAAGACTGTGAATTTCCTTGGTATTGCTGTGATTTACAGTCATTATCAAGATTAGGTGTGTGATTTACTTAAGTACATTCCTAGGAGTATTTGTAAAAAATACATGAATTTACGGAAACAGGGTTGATTTTTCTCTCAGCCACTATTTATATTTACTATAGACGGTTAATCATCAAACTAAACTTCTTCAAGCTTAAAGCCTACTTAACTGTGTAAAGTTTATACAAACAAGTCATCTAAATTCCAGATTGAACTAGGAATTAGTAAATATGCAGAGATGCTATTTTTGGTGTCTCTACAATAATTTATGTATTCCTAATATTGTTGAAATCGCTCAAGATTCAACTAAATTTTTATTGCCTAGATTCCTGATTACAAATCATAGGTTGATACTATGCAAGATGTTTTAGAATATATTAAACACCAAGAAAAAAAATTTTCTCAATTACCCTTTTTTCAATTTTTAACCAATTGCAAAATAGACCCAGAACAGCGATTAGTGTGGTTCCCTTGTTTGGCTCATTTTGCAATGAGTTTCAAAGATTTAAATCATGATATTCTCCAAGATGAGTTGAGTGATCATCCACTTCAAAAAATTATTAACCAGCAGTCCCTAGAAGATGGTAGCCATTGGAAATGGTATCTCAGAGATTTAGATACGCTGGGAATTGATCAGGTAATGCGCTTCAGTGACTTTCTCAAATTTATTTGGAGTGAAAAAACAATCAAAACTCGTCGTCTGTCTAATAATTTAGTAGCAATGTGTCGTTATGAAACTGACATCTTGCTAAAAATAGTCATTATCGCCGCAATTGAAGCTACAGGAAGTACCGCCCAACGTGCAATGGCGCAGGTTGGTGACGAATTACAGGCTGTAAAAAATAAAAGGTGTTTTTATATTAGTCAGCACCATGTAAATGTAGAAAATTCACATTTTCAATTTGCCAATGAAAATTATTTGCTCAATATTGAATTAAGTGCAGAACAGAAGGCTAAAGCCTTAGTTTTAGTTGATTATGTTTTTGATAGCTTTACAGAATGTATGGATGGGCTAATGCAATTTGCCAATCAACATAAATTTAAAGAATTAGTAGCTAAACCTAAATATGTCTTACCTAGATAAGTACAACTTTATCTGCGTTTATCTGCGGTTAATTATTTTGATTAGCACCTCACTAGATTCATCAAGTTGCTCAATTTTGGTTTTGGAATGGTGAATTATCTATTCGGAAATTTTTATTTTGATTTTTTATTTGTGCCATTTTTTAAAGCCTGTGATAATTGTTCTGTACTCAGGTTACTTAACAAAGTGATATTGAGAGGAGCTTGATTAATATATTGAGCATAAGATGATTGCAAATAAGGGCGATATTCTGCATTATTTAAGAGCTTGGTTTCCATGAAAGCGACACTTAAGGCTTTTAAATATGAATAAACAGGGGCTGGATCTGGCCCTAATAACCCGGTTGGTACAGGTAAAACATTATTTTCTGGAGCAGATTCTTGTAGTGCGGAAAAATGCGTAGCATTTTCGATTAACACTAGATATTTGTTAGGTTCAGTTAGCCAAGTAAAGGGACGAATTTGTTCGGGAATGGCGGGGGCAAAAATATCTTGGCTACCCGTGACAATCATTGCGGGAACTTTGATTTGATTGATCCCATTTTCGCCTAAAACCGAACTGTTAATTGGATTAATCGCCATCACGGCTTTAATTCGCGGATCTTGTAGTGCATAATCTGTTGGTGATAATTCCGCAGCTTGACATTGCAGTAATAAAGATAAATTCAAGGATCTATTGGGATAACAATCTCGACGCAATTGAGCAAAGTTCAGTTCGGCTCCGGCTAAAGTCAATACTGTATAACCACCAAAAGAATGTCCAATGGCTCCAACTTCCTGAAAGTTGAGTTTTCCTCGCAGCTGAGGATTAGAGGTATCTAAACGTTGGAGTTCATCAAGGACAAATTTGACATCTAAGGGACGGTCAATAAATTCTCGCGGTTGTGGTGGCCCTGCTAAACCAGCAAAGTATTTTTGAAAGCGTTGGGCGTTACTACCAGGGTGTTCTAATACGGCGACGGCGAAACCATAGGAAACTAAATGTTCTGCTAGATAAGCTAAAGCATAGCGGTCTGAAGCTAAACCGTGAGAAATCACAATTAAGGGAAAAGGCTTTTGGGTTGTGACTTGTGGTATGTAAACATCTAGTGGTAGACGACGATCGCGTTTAGTGTCATTTAACTCAAAGTACAATTTTTGAAACTGCAATTTTCCAGGCTGGCGTAAATCTGGCTTTTGCGAAAAATCTATGTTTGCATTGCTAGATTCAGCGATCGCTTGTTGTTGCAAATATGCCACAACTGCATCTCTATCTTTGAGTAATTCTGATAAATTGTTGACTATCTTAATTCCTTCGGAGAAATTTAATTTAATTGTGGGCGAAGGAAACTTACGTATGATATTAACAACAGTTAAACCTTCTTTAGAATCTGCCGCAGCTAAAATCAAAGCCGCCCGCACAGCATAAAAACCATTTTGGCGCGATTCTGTAAGTAATAATTCTCCTAAACGTTGTACTACTTGTTCTCCGATGGGGGAATAAGTAAACTGTGACACTAAAGTAGGTGTGGCACTAAATCGCTGTTGTAAAAGTTCTCTGAGTTGCGCCAGTTGTTCCGGTGTGGCACGCTGGGCATAAATGTCTAACTCTCCAGTAATTTTGCCTTCTTTGGCGAAGGTTTCTAGCGCATCTGTGGATAACGAAAATTCTCCAAATGGGGGATAAAATAAGCTAATACGTTCGGCTCCCCAGCTAGGAGCAGCTGATAAAACAGTGGATAATAGCCCCAAACCCAAGTATTTCAGCAGTTTTTTCATAATTTATTGCTAAATGGAGAATTATCAAGGTTATAGAGGACGCGATCGTTAATATAAAAGGTTTTGCTAGACAAAAGTGAAATATCATCAGAAATAATACTTCGGTCGTATTTCTGTTAGAACTTATACCATTTTGGATTTTAGATTTTGCGAAAAGTTGCGTGGGCGGGTTTCCCGACTTGAGCAAACTTTTCAAGACGGATTTTGGATTGGGGAATTGCTTAAAGGTGAGCTTCAGCAATCCATGTGTCGCAATCATTTTTCAAATTGGTATTACGCAGTCAAAGAAAAAATCAGAGGTTTGGGTAAGAGTGAAGGGGTATTGGGGTTTCAGGACTTCGCCGTTCGATGATCAAATCCCTTACACCCAGTCTTAACAAACAATCTTTGCGCGTAAGTCCTGTTAGTGTCAGCAATAAGCGCGATAATAGATATAGAACTCAAGTTAACCTTATGTCTACAGTTTCCTGCTCCAGTTGTGTCGTAATTCTCAACCAACAACAGGAACAAAATATTTCTCACCAACACCAGTGCCAAAATCAGCCAATCAACCACAGTCAGAATACTAGTAAAAATTCTACAGTGGTAAAAAATGGTCGAGTTGTTGTGATCTCTGAACAAGCAAAATCTCAGCAGACTAACGAATCTGAAAACGCATAAAACACAGGTTAGGAAACTTGATATTTTTTAGATTGCGACGTTAGTCTTTACTAAAACCATAAAAATCTCAGTTTGATACTGGGATTTTTGACTAATTCCTTAAATTTACCTTTACGAATTTGTTTTAAAATCACTCTGGGGCTTAAGCTATTACACGGAGACTTACATAATTTATATATCTTTTTGTGTTGGTGGTTAACTGCTTACTATTAACAGTTAATCATCAAATAACATCATGGGCAATTATGTAATTTAAAGCGTAATAGCTGAAGAGAAATACTTTCTCAAACAGCCTAATTTTAGCTCAATCACTTGAATTCAACTACACCAGAGGCAGATAAATGAAAAGTTTATTGCTGGGAATAGGAGCTACCTTATTTTTTGCTTCCAATGCTCATGCAGCCACCCTCATCTATGATGAAGCTGATCCTGTTAATGGCGATTTGTCTGGCGACAACTTAAACCCAACAGTAGTGAATCTTTCTGTTGGTTCTAACCAAATTAGTGGCTCTACCACTGGTAATCCCAATCTTGACCGAGATTTCTTTACCTTTACTATTCCTGTTGGTCGTCAACTGAGTCAAGTTATCTTAACTAATTATGTTGGGCTAGATGGCACAGGGGCAAATCAAGGATTTTTAGCAGTCCAAAGAGGTTCTAGTATTACCAGCCTAACTAATAATCCTCCATTACTGGGTGCAGCTTTAATTGGTGCAGCGCCTGGAACCCTGCAAGGTGATAATGTCTTAGACGATGTAGGTACAGCAACATCCATTCAAGGAAGCAACTTTGTGGGTTTTCGTAGCGGTAGACTTGGCGCTGGTACTTACACTTTCTGGATTCAGGAAACTGCTGGTGGGATACAGAACTATACCTTAGATTTTGTTACCACAGTTCCAGAACCATCAACTATTTTAGGTATTGGTGCTGTGATGGGTTTGGGTACTTTAATCAAAAGGAAGAAACGTGGGCAGAGAGCTACAGTAGATCAATAAAGTTTCTCATCAGTGTGGAAATTCACCTTTTTTATAGATCCCCTGATTGTAATTCTGGGGATTTTCTGATTCTTGATTGTCTGTGAATGGCGATCGCAGAGTTATTCTGATTGAGTAGACGATTTTAAAATATAACTAGCTAACTCACAAAATCCTGCGGCTTCCGCTGCACTAGTGACGTAAATTGGTCGATGTTGTAGCCGACTGGCGTATTTTAGAATGTTAGCTACACCCACAGAAACAGGAAAATCATGGGCTGCAAATAGACTTTCATCATTTGGACTATCGCCCACAGTAACAACTTGTATGGGTGAGTATTCAGGCCAATGTGCTTGTAATACTTGTAATAAACCCACAGCCTTATCTTGATCTTGGGGTTTGATATGACACTGTACTGTACTGTAAGTAAATCCCCACCCCATTGATTGACAGAGATTACCTAAAGTTTGTAATTCCTCTACAGTTAAATCAGCGACATCGAATGTCCAATCTGTAAGGCGAAAACGATTGTCCGCAGATTCTTGAATTTGAGGAAATTTTTGTTTTAATTCAGCAAAAACGGCTGCTAATTGTTGACGGTGCAACGTTAAGTCAGAAATTGCAGTTAAAGCAATGGGCTGTTCACTACCCTTGGGATAGAAGATACCACCATTTTCAGCGATCGCGCCTGCAACTGGCATTAAGCTACTAATCCCACTTACCCACCCCGCCGAACGCCCTGTGACAATTAATACCTCAATTCCCGATGCTGTTAAACCTTCTAACGCTTGTAATAACGCAGCAGAAAACTTTCCTTCCTTGGTCAGAGTCCCATCCATATCAGTAGCAATCAGGCGGATATTACTCCAGCAACTAGATGCAGCTTGAGATATATGAGTCAGGTTTAAATAATACATATTAATAACGGTATATACGTATTTTATAAAAAGCTGTTAAAAATACTAATAACACAGCAATATGACATTGAGGATTTGGGCATTCTAAACAATGACAAGTAAAGTTATTGTTACCATGCTAAATCCTATACTTCTGGCACAATCTCCACCAGCAAAAACAAAAAAAGTTACTCAAAAACCAGCAGCCAGCGAAGCGTCCCCAGCACCACCCTTTTTATTAATTACCTCTGGAGGGCTGGCTGTAGCAGTAATTGGGTTGATTGTGTTTGGCAAAATCCAGATGACTAAATTAGAGAAGAAAATTAAATTTGAAAAATTCCGTGCTAGAGAGCTAGAGAAAAAGTTTAAACTGGCGCTAGACACAATCCGCAAAATGGAAACTAACCCGGATTTGGTAAACTCGCGGGACTTTAACCTAGATTATTTGCGGATGCGGATGTCTGAAGAAGTATTTCATTTTGCGATTCTGAACCAAATTAAAATCAGAGTCAAAGATAAAATTTCTCAAGCTTTGCGTCCCAACCAATCTCAACAAGGAACAGTGGGAATAGCCAATAGTGCAGGGCGACAGGTGGATGAGATTTTTGATGTTGAATATGAAAGTGGTACGCCGCCAAACATTGCGAAACGGGTGCTATTCCGCATTCAAATTAAGTTGATGAAGTTACCCACCCAAGCAACTTCCGCTACAATTAGCCAAATTATTGATTGCATCGAAACTTATCTTAGCCCGATGGATGATGAAGATACATGGCAACCGACAATTCAAGGTCGCCTTGCGACTATGCACTGGGATCAAAAAGCTAAACCCACACCATTACTAGTGTTAGAACAATCAAATGATGGCGTAAATGTCACTTTTCGGACTAGCCGCCAAGCAAATGCTCCAGCAAAATAGGGTGGGAGTTGTGAGTAGGGGAAGAAAACGAATAGGACTTACGCACCAAAATTTTCTATGGAGATTGGATGTAGGGGTGAAAGGGCTTCGCCGTCAGCGTCAGCCGAACGGTATAGGGACTTACACCCTTACACCCATTCTTAACAGACAACCTTTGTGCGTAATTCTTAGTAAAAAAAACATTAATGACCAAGGACTACAGTTAATTTGTCCCTACAGTTCCCCAAGCACTAGAACTTTGCAGTAAAGCATTACATTGGCTTTCAATGATCACACACATACTGCTGAGTGCTTGTTGATAATTTTCTGTATCTTCTTGTTCTAAGGCGAGTTTGGCGGCTACTTGTAAGTCTTCAACGGCTTTTTGGTTATTTTTGTCTGCTTCTTTACCACCGTATTGAGCAATTTCATAGCGCACCATACCGCGTTTGAGATAGACTTTTGCCAGTTTTTCGTTAAGTTTTAATGCTTGGTCAAAGTCAGCGATCGCATTTTGGTATTGTTGGGCGTATTCGGTGCTGTATTGTGCCATTTGGTAATATACCGAACCGCGTTGAAAATAAGCTTCGGCTTTGGAGGCGTTGAGTTTAATCGCCTCGGAAAAATCGGCTATGGCTTGCTGGAACTCTTTGAGAGATTCACCACTATACTTGGCGATTTGCGATCGCACAATACCCCTACGAATATATGCTTCGGCTTCTTTGATATTGAGGCGGATGGCGTTGTTAAAATCTGCGATCGCTAGATGATATTCTCGATCTGGATCGTTGCTATAATCAGCCAGCATATAACGAGCATTACCACGATTAACCAAAGCTTTCACTTCCTGGGGATTAATTTCCAACGCTTTCGTATAGTCTATTAACGCTCCTTCATAGTCTTTAAGATTGTAACGAGCATTACCTCGATTAATAAAAGATTTGGCGTATTTTGGTTCTTCTTGGATGGCTTTGGTAAAACTTTCGACTGCTTGCTTATAGTCCCGCACTTGGTAAGCAGCATGACCTTGTTTGTAATAATCAGCAAAATTTAGCACCTGCCGACTTGGTGCAGTATGTGTCATCAAGGTTTGCTGAGTATAGGCATTTTGCGACACAAACGGACGGGTAAATTTCACCATCACATCCAAATAACCCAACATCCCTAAACCCAGACAACCTAAAACAATCGGGTAAATTTTTGATACCTTGCGCCGTTGATAAGGAAAATAATTTGGCTGATTATTTGGTTGCCAGGAATTACCCTTAGCAAATGACATAACTGGCTGCGGTAAGCGATGAGGCTGATTGTAGCGTCTGGTGGGGATGGTGGCTGGTCTGAGATGTTCTCGATTCTCAATTGCGCGTTGTGAGGGAAAAGGATCTCGTCCGCCTAAACGCAAAGTCCGTTCACACCAAGGACAGCTATGCAAATGATTGCTGTAGCGATGCTGGGGATTAGTAGTGCAGGTAATTAAAGCATCTTCAGCTTCCGTCAGGGCAGACAACCAAGCTTGAGCATTGGGACGTAACGGCGGGTTGTTGTGGCCAGTTTCAAAACACTGGATAAACAATGCCTGCAAACTAGGATGCAGAATTTCCCAAGGAGGCGCAATGGGAGTCGGCAGGTAAGGAACTTGGTGGTTTTGGCTGTAGGTGAAGTGTCCCGCCGCAATGCGGGCTTCGTAAGCTGGCGGTTCGGCAGTACCTTGAAAAATCCCCGAAAAAGGATGTGTACCTTCCATTAATAATTGGAAGATCAGTACTGCCAAACCAAATGAGTCATGATAGACTGTGCGATCGTGTTGCGCGAAGACTTTGTTTTGCAGTTCTGGGGGAGTAAACTCTGGTTTACCCACTGCACAACGGTAGACAAGATTGTGATTTAAATCTGGCACCTGGAAAGAGTCAGTATCTACCAAACTCACCAGTGCGGTGTCACTGACTAAGATGTTGGACTCGTTGACATCACCCACGCAATAACCACTACTGTGCAGGGCTGCAAAAGCCGCCGCTAAATTTCGCGCTGTCCGCACTAAATATTGATAATTGAATAACGGGCAGTGTTGGCGACGGGTTCTGGGGTTGTAAAAGTCAATAATTGGCCGCATCCCGCGAATCCGGGGCATGATAAAGCCAATGACAGTTTTACTCCCATCTGCTGTTTTGATTAACTCTTGTGGCCAAGCAATGGAAATATGCCCCAAGTTAGCTGTCGGGTTTTCTGGTGGGTTAGCCAACATTGCTTGCAGTTTTTTAGCGTGATTGGCTGTGGGTTTGTGATAAACCTTCGCCACTAAATCGCCATCAGATGGCACTGCATAAACACAAGCTTCACCACCTCGTCCTAAGCTAACGCTGAGGTTGATAATTTCTGGCTGGGGAAGACAACGTAGTACCTTCATGTTTAAGTCACTGTTAACGGGGGTTAGATAAAAAGACCGAACTTGCAGAATCCTTGTTTATGAGCGGTTGAAGGCAGCAATAATTAGTGTTAAATCATCGTCGGTACGTTGTGTTATCCGCTCAGAACCTAAAAACCTCACGAGTTGCTCTTTCGCTAATGTTTTGTCCTCGGCGTTTTCGATAAAGTCAAACAAAGGAAAAAAGAAGGGTTTGTGAGGTTCGCCAACAACCATGTTTAAAGCCAGCATTTGTAGTCCATCGGTGAGGATACCAACGTTGACTATTTCTTCACGCCATAATCTCATTTGGGCTGTATCTATAGCATCTAAGGAAGTCAAGAACGTCGTTTCGTTGATATATTCTCCGTTATTGGGTATGGTTAGCGCAATTAAATTTCCTTGACGATTTTTTGCGACTGCCATCCCGTCACCGATTTGGGCTGCTGCTACCATTTCGGGTGTAGCGATGGTAATTATTAAGGTAGTTGCTAAATCTTGGGGCTGCTGGCTACAAGCGGCGGCTTCTGATTCTACGGCTTTTTTGGCAGCTAGCAAGGCATCACTCAACAAAGACTGCACTTCCAAATCATCAGCTAAAATAGCGCGAGAGACTTCTTTGTGCGATAAATGTTCTACCGCTGCTTCTGTCGCCACCATTGCGCCAATTTTCCCCTGACTGGCAGAACCTGCGCCATCTGCTGCTGCGGCTACTAATATATTGTCTGGCAATAGCTGCCAGTTGTGAGCATCCTGACACAGCTGCTTATTTCTGATGTGGCTGGTACCACATACAGATGCGGCGACTACCCGCCAATGATCAATCTGTTTTGATGTGTTCATAGATTCTGTGTCTGGGCTAGCTGTGTAAGTATGAAATCGCGGGAGGGCGATTAAATGGAACCCCAGCCAATTGGCGGTAAGGCTACTTGTTCATCCACTTGGGAGTGGGAAACAGCCGCCATACTTGCTGACAACCACATAAACATTTCCACGAAGTTTAATCCGCGCAATTTCAGTGGTGTCCGCACAGCTAACTGATTGAGCGTTGTCATGTTGGCATTTTCTACACCTACAGAGAAAAAGGCTACGCGCTTGTTGGCTTCATCTCCTTGAACTCTTTGGGCGGCTTGGGCTACTAAATGTTCTTGTTCACCTTGTGGTTCACCATCGGTAATCATGAATACCCAAGGGCGATAGTAAGCAATGCCGTTGGAGCGATATAAGGATTTGCGCTCTTGCACCATATCTAAGGCTTTGTGAATGCCTGCGCCCATACTGGTGAGTCCTTGGGCGGTGAGAATTGGCGGGTTAAATTGATCGGCGGTTACAAAGTCTTGGAGGACATTTACTTGACTATCAAATGTTACTATTGCTACTTCAACTCGACGAGATGCTAAGGAATTTTTGACTAATTCATCTTTTAAACTCAGCAAGCCTTGATTTAATGCTTCTATGGGTTCGCCTTGCATGGAACCCGATGTATCTAGTAACAATACACAAGGGCAACGGGGTTCAGGGTTTTCCGCAAATTCAACTACTTCATCCAGGGTTAATGTATCTTGCATAACTTTTTGTGTTATGTTATAGTCCAAAGCTTTATTTTCCTTTTTTCAAAGTATATATTTAAGTTTCCGGAGTCTCACAGGGAATAAGCAAATTTGTGGCGATCGCCAGTCGAGTCTTTATGTACTATTAAACAAATACTTTTCGCTAAATTCTCTACACATTTATTAAAGTTTTCATCAAGTTACCGTTGTTCAACTGCAAATTTACCAAGAGTTCTTATTTTCGGCATTCTCAGAACTACAAAGATTTATGTAGGGCAACCGCTAGAATATAATAAACATCAAAATTTGCCCAGATAAAAATTTAAAGATTTCGTGTGGAACATATTCATTTTTATCTCCGGCAAAAGTATTAACTCGTTCAATTGCTCATTCCAGTCACCTTGCAAGCGGGTTTTTTAGCTAAATACGGAATTGAGCTAGTAAAAATTTTGTTTTTGATTCATTTTCCTCAAGCTGGCTCAAAAATAAATAATCTATCTTATGACAGATGTATTTTTTTGAACTTGAATCTAGGGTGTGGGTAACTCTTAATCAAATGTCAAATTTAGATTGATTTAGGTTGGTGTCTTGGATCTGTTGGTACTTGAGCCTCCTAAAAGAATTGTTGTGGGTAAAGATTGGTAAAGCACCTGTTCTGACTCCTGACTGAGTAAAAATACTAACTTTAGTTATGACTTTTCAGAAATAGTAATGAAAAGTATTTTATAGATGTTGCTGTTTTGTCTTCGTAGATTGTCAAGCTGACTAGATAAGGCTTTGATTTCCATAGCTGTTAATCTCGATTTATTTTATCTAATGAGAGAATAATTTTCCGGGAGACAGATTAAAACTAATAAAGTAAAACATACTTAAGAATCCAAAATTTGCATAGATTCTGTATAATTTTCTAAAACAATTTTTTAAAATGTCTAATTTCGGTACATTTACAGTTTTACGTCCTCATAGTTTATTAAAACAACTGTCTCATAGTGTCGAAACGACTTGTTTACAAGCATTTAGTAACTTAGTAACATGGCTAATTTATTTAGAACAAGGAAACATCACCTACGCGACAAACTCAGTTGAACCCTTTGATAGATTAGAGCGCCATCTGCGCCGCCTGAATTTTCTCAGCAGCGAAATCCGCGTAGAATTACGCATGAATTTTGAAAATGATGTATTTAATCATGCAATTGCTGATAGCAATGATTTATCAACTCAGCCTGCTGACTACCAAGCAATTCATTGGCTAATTCATGAAGGTTATCTGGATGATGCACAAGCGACTATTTTGATTCAAGAACTTGTCAAAGAAGTGATGGAATCATTTTTGTTAGTAAAAACAGGTACTTATGCTTTAAGTGATGCAACCCAAAAATTGACTAAAATTTGTCGTTTGGATGTCGAAAAAACTCTAGAAATTTGTTACGTTAGACTACAAAATTGGCAATCTTTCGCTCCCCAAATTTCTTCACCTTATCAGCGTCCATACCTGATAATTAACAGGAACTTCCAGAGTAAGAACTTACCGCAACTACCACGAGAATTAACAGCTTGGATGAAAGGGTTTAGCCTGCGACATCTGGCTGTAATTGTGAATCAAGATGAAATGCAACTGGCGCAACATTTATACCCTCATATTGTGCAAGGAGGGGTAATTATGCACGAACCAGATCCACCATTTGATCAATTACCAAAGCATCAGCCGGAAGTTTCAGGATCTGCTCGATATACAACAGCATTACTCAACAGACAATTCATCGACACAGTAGTAGAACCCAGTAATCGCTATCTAGAAGCAGAAGCGGCTCTGGCTGTTGAAGATTTTAACCTTGTGGTGCGATCGCCACAAGCAACCTCACCATCAATTTACAATCTTCAGGAATTAACAATACCAAATACCATAAATTCTGCGCCTGAAAGAGTAACGACTACTACCGTCACCGCCAAAAAGACTTATAAAATCATTTCTGTGGATGATAGCCCGACAATTCTCAAAGAAATTAGTCGTTTTTTGGAAAGTGAGAATTTTTCTGTAGTGACAATTGATGATCCACTCAAAGCTGTAATGTCAATTATTCGCCATAAACCAGACTTAATTTTGTTGGATCTCAATATGGCTGGAATTGATGGTTATGAATTATGCAAAATAATTCGGAATAATTCTACCTTTAAACATACTCCGATTATTTTTGTTACAGGTAATAAAGGAATTGTTGATAAAGTCAAAGCTAAATTAGTCGGAGCTTCTGGTTATTTAACTAAACCTTTTACCCGTGCAGAACTGCTGAAACTTGTGTTTATGCACTTGGCTTAATTTTAAGTGTTATTTGTCAGTTGTCCTTAGTCATTGGTAAAACTGACTTGTTATTCAAAATGAATGAGATAAATTCAACCGCCGACAATACATAATCCCGAATTTCTCACGTATGGGTAGCGGGTGTGGAGAGAGAGGGGAGTGTGGGGAGTGTGGGGAGTGTGGGGGGAAAGATTTCTTCACCATCCTCCCACACTTCCCACCCCTCCCACACCCCTGGATTTCTCACAAGAGAGAAATCCAGGATAATGAGATTGCATAACAGAATTCTTAACCATTCGTGACAAATAACGAATGACAAATGACCAATGACAATCAAAATGCAAATCAGTCGAGAATTATCCCTAGCAAAAATGGGTTGCGGAACTTGGGCGTGGGGAAACCAACTGCTGTGGGGATACAACGAGAATATGGATGAGCAGCTACAAGCTGTGTTTAACTTGTGTGTCAGTAATGGTGTAACTTTATTTGACACGGGTGATTCTTATGGTACTGGGAGATTAAACGGACGTAGTGAGTTACTTTTGGGGCGATTTGCTCAAGCATATCAAGGTTTAAACCAGGAAAAGATTTGCATTGCAACAAAGCTGGCTGCGTATCCTTGGCGATGGACACGCCAGTCAATGATAAAAGCTTGTCAGTCTTCGGCCAAGCGTTTGGGTAGAAATGTTGATTTAGTACAGATGCACTGGTCTACTGCTAATTATGCACCTTGGCAAGAAAAAGGTTTATTAGAGGGTTTGGCTGATCTTTACGAACAAAGTTTGGTTAAAGGTGTTGGGCTGTCGAATTATGGGCCGAAACGCTTAAAAATAGTGCAGCAAAGATTTGCCGAACGAGGTGTGCCGATTTCTACCTTACAAGTGCAGTATTCTTTGTTATCTACTTATCCGGTGACGCAACTAGGACTAAAAGATGTGTGTGATGAATTGGGTATTAAATTAATTGCTTACAGTCCTTTGGCTTTGGGGATATTAACAGGTAAATATTCCGAGACAGGGACTTTTCCCAAAGGTGTGCGTGGGTTGTTATTTAGACAGTTATTACCGGGAGTGCGATCGCTGTTAGCATGTTTACAAGCGATCGCCCAATCTCGCAATAAAACTATGTCACAGGTAGCCATTAACTGGTGTATCTGTAAAGGTACTATTCCCATCCCTGGTGCCAAATCTCTTGCCCAAGCACAAGATAATATTGGTGCGTTGGGTTGGCAACTCGATGCTGGCGAACTAGCAGAGTTAGATAAAGCCGCCGACAGTACAGATAAAGTGATGGTGCAGAATATTTTTCAGACGAAGTGAGACGAGGGGTTAGAAACTGGGGGCTATGGACTAGGGAAGGGTAAAAGGGTATAGGGGCGTGAGGTGGGGGCAGGGAGCAGGGGGAATTGGGGAAGATTCTCCCCCGCCTCCGGTGGGTGAGCGACTTGCCTTGAAATCTCGACACTTCGACAAGCTCAGTGCATCGCTTCGCTCGATTACCGCGAAGTCGTTCGCGTTAGCGTCTCCACAGGAGAAAGGAAGCGAACCACCACCTCCTAATAATTACTCTTTGCCCACAGGATTAATCGGCCTTCTAGTAGGAGCCAACACCATTAAGACATCAAATTGTTCTTTATCTGGTGTGGTAGAACTTGTGGCACTCAAACTGTACACTGAGCCGATAATTGATTTCCAAGGACGGAAGGTTTGATCATCAAAGAAACTGGGGGCAAATCCATAAATCCAAGATAAAGTAGACCCCCCATTCAAATAAAAATAGCCGTAGTTAGGTCGGGGTAAAGAATTAGTTGCAGTTTGGAAATTATAAGTTGCAGGTAGGGGAATATAAGGCTGTGGTACTAAATCTTTAATTGCACCAAAACCTGTTGAAATCACAAGGGTTTTTTCATCTACCCAATTATAAGCGAGTAAGCTTTGAGAAGATTCTCCATTGATATCCCAACTCGTGATATTTCGACCTTGAATATCATGAGTATTAACTACCACTTCTCCTTCTGAGAAAGATTTGATCAGTTGATCTAATTTCTTGAGCGTAGTTTCAGCAGCAGCTCGATTATTTGTTTCTAAGGCGATACCGATGCCTAAATTCAAGTTAGGAATTGAGCCTAATAACCCTCCCTTAGAAGGAAACAAAAAGAACGCATAATCACCGTCCATCCAATTGAGGATGTCTTTTTCTAAATCCAGTTTGGTATTATTCAGGACAAAACTACGAAATTGGTCTAGATATTCTTTGAGTTTTGGTTCTGTACTCAAAGCTTTTGCTATTAGTAGCCATTTTTGATTGAGATTGCGCCCTGTGGCAGCAGAGTAAGTAGCACCTGGTAATCTGGATACTATCGCCTCTGGTTGTTCAGTTTGAAATTCATCTTTTTCTGATTTTGGGGTTTGGCGATAGGCTGTAGCTTGAAAGCGCAATCCTTCTGGTTCTACTGTTAAAAACCCATTGACACTCCCATATTCTTTTAATTCATCAAGGTTAATGGATTCACTACCAAAAATTGGAACGGGCAGACTTGGATCTTTAGCGATGTCGTTAATTAAAGGAATAAAAGTTGCCAAATCTTCATAAATTGTAAACAGAGATTTAGCATACTGGGGATGCTTAATTGTTTCTTGAAATTGGGGATTTTGAGCTAGATTATTCTCACCTTGTGAAACATCAACAATTTGCTCAATAGCTTTAGCCGTAAACCCAGTGACAATGTAACCTGGTACAGTAGCGATCGCCAGTCCTTTGGGTCTTCTTTTTAACCAATCAGGATTACTCAAAATCGGTGGAATCGCTGCTAAGTTTGATTTTTTCAGAGAATTAGTCGGTTTTTGGGGTATTTTGATCGGCTTTGTCGGTAATATGGGAAGTTTTTTTAAATTTGATTCTGGTGATGCTGCTGGTTCAGGTGCTTTTGGTAAATCTGGTGATGGGGTGGTTGACTCTGGTGATTCAGGTGTTGTTGGTAACTCTGGTGATGGGGTGGTTGATTCAGTTTCTGGATTTGATTCTGTTGATTCTGGTAATTTTGGCGGTTCGGCTGGTTCTGGAACCTGGAGTTCTATGATAGTTACGCCTTTGTACTCACTTAGCTTGACCCTTGTTGGATCACTATTTTTCAGTAAGTCTAAAAGAGGCTGGATGCGCGACTCATCTTTCAGAGGAGCCAACATTATAAAGTTATTTTCTAGAGTTGCTTTTGTACCTTCAACCTTGGGTAGAAATGCAGCAGCTACTTGTTCACCCAACAAAGACTCAATTTCTCGCACATAGTCTAGCTTAAAAGAAGGTGGCAAATATTGAGCTACGGCGGAATATGCTCTGTCAAATAAATAAAAACGATTTAGGTCTGCCCAAGCATCTACCTTCGTGTTGATTAAGCTGACCAATGGTGTGTCTGCTGGTAAGATTTTAGCGATCGCTGGGACATTCAGGGTAGTAGATGCCTCAGCCTCGCTTTTCTCAGCCACAGGAGAAGCCACTGCTAAAACTGACAATAGCGATACTGTAATAATCGGTGATACCATTTTGAATTTTAGATTTTCGATTTTAGAACTGCAACCTAGCAACTAAATGTATAAGGCATAAAATGCCATTTTGTAGGTTTCTTTTTTATATTTTTATTACTAGAAAATAAATGGATTTTGCCAAAATTTAAAATTAAGTATTAAAAAATAATCTGTTTTAACAATTAGTGGTTAAAAGTTATAAGGATGGAAGTAAAAGAGTAGTGGTTTAGCTATGCTCACCAACAGAGGACAAGGGGAAAGTTTTTTACTCAGCACTCAGCGAGAAGTTACCTGTGGAGAGAACTTGCGTGCGCGGGTTCCTCGCGCCCTTGCAAAGTTCGGGGAGTTCCCTCCATTGAGTAAACTTCGGTGACTCAGCACTTTACTATCTGAAGCAATAGGTACTGTGTATTGTAATTTGAATTAAGGAATAGGCAGCGATCGCAATAATCTGTCTACAATCGTTCGCGCATTACGTCCTCCCCTAGGGATGAGGCGATGACAGAGAACGTAAGGCACCAGAAATTTTACATCATCGGGGATGGCATAATCACGCCCAGAAATAAATGCTAATGCTTGAGTTGCTTTTTGTAATGCGACAGTTCCGCGCGGACTCACACCCAAAGTAATTTCTTCATCATGTCGCGTTGCCCTTACCAATTCCAAAATATACTCTTGTAAAGAAGCTTCTACTCTGACTTGAGAACAGATTTGACGCAATTGTTGTAATTCTGCCAAACTAATACAAGGTTGTAACTCCGTCACATTTGCTCTTTGTTGAAGATTTTGCAGCATTTGCAATTCTTCTTGTGCTGAAGGATAACCCAAACTCAAAGACAGCATAAATCTATCCATTTGAGCTTCTGGTAATGGAAAAGTACCTTGATATTCAATGGGGTTTTGGGTAGCAATCACAAAAAACGGCTGGGGAACTGACCGAGAAACACCATCAATTGTGACTTGATTTTCTTCCATGACTTCTAATAAAGCTGACTGAGTACGAGGTGTAGCGCGGTTAATTTCATCAGCTAGAAGTACATTAGCAAACACTGGCCCAGACAGAAAGGTAAATTCACCAGTTTTGGGATTCCAAATATTCGTACCAGTAATATCTGTGGGAAGTAAATCAGGAGTGCATTGTAAGCGTTGAAATTTGCCATCTAAGGAACGCGCTAAAGATTTAGCCAGCAGTGTTTTACCCACTCCTGGAACATCTTCTAATAGTGCATGACCACCACTTAATAAGGCGACTAAGACCAAGCGAATTGCCTCGGTTTTACCGACAATGGTCAGAGCGAGATTTTGAGTTAAAGCTTCAATTTGTTCTCTCATGCACCACAGAATGATTGAGGAATTGGCGATTAGGAACTGGAATGGAGAATAACCTATGCCTCATTCCCCACTCCCTGTTTTTCAGTATTCCCACTTCATCATCGGAAGTTAGCATTCTCCAGACAAAATTTTTTGAGCCATCTTACAGTCTTGGTGAATTTGGGTTTTCAAGGCTTCTAGAGACGCAAATTTTTGTTCTGGGCGTAAAAATTTGATGAGTTCTACAGTCAATTGTTTGCCGTATAAATCCCCAGACCAATCAAATAAGTGTACTTCTACGGATGAATTTATACCGTTTACTGTGGGGCGATTACCAATATTCATCACTCCCAAAATCAATTGCGGAGTTGTAGCAGTGGTGTCATTCAAAATATATACCTTGACCGCATATACACCGTGACGTGGTAAAAATTTATCGCTGGGTATTTGGAGGTTAGCCGTAGGAAAACCAATGGTTCTACCGAGTTGTTGACCTTGAATCACAGTACCGAAGAGAGTGTATGGTCTTCCAAGACATAAATTAGCGTTTTTGATATCGCCACTTTCCAGACATTGGCGGATTAGAGAAGTGCTAATTGGAGGTAGGCTGACAAATCCACTGTCTGACAAGTTATCTGTATGAGTTTGTAATGGAACAATAGTAACAGGAATATTGTGTTGAGACGCAAGTAATTGCAAATCTTTAGCAGTACCTCGACGCTGTTTGCCAAAACAAAAATCTTGCCCAACACTAATTCTTTGACACTGTAATTGTTGGACGAGAATTTTATCAACAAACTCTTGCGGCGACAAAGCTGATAATTCCTTGTCGAAGGGTAATAGTACTAGTTGTTCCACTCCTAGCGATCGCAATTGTTGAACTTTTTCATCCAGTGGTGTTAACCAAGTACGGGGTGTTCCCGTAAAAAATTCCTGTGGATGGGGACGAAAAGTCACAACTGTTGAGTATATGAGTTCTGATGTTGGGGGTTGATTGGGATAATCTTGGTAACTTCCACTTTCCCCATCTTTGTTCGCTGCTGGCTGTAGAATCGGCTGAATTACCCTTTGATGGCCAAGATGTACGCCATCAAATTTGCCCAGCGCAACATTAGTTGGCCTGAGAACCTCTGTGGCTGAAGCAGCAACCCATACAGAACATCCATTTTGAGACAAATTTAGCACGTAGATTCTGGAATTTGAGGTTTATTTTGCCATAAATCGCAAGCAACCTGATGGAACACCAATGAGTAGAAGACAAGCTGTGTATGGGTATAGAGGTGTAAGGTTGATGAACACTTAACATCCAAACCGTTGATTTTTCGTTTTTAGACTATGAGTAGTTTTAACTTGAATAAACACACAACTTTGTCTCCGATTGTCACAGTGTCATTGTGAGGTAGATTCTCGCGCTTATAGCTCTTGATCACCAATCTAATCTAAAATCTACGATCGCTTGACAGGCAACTTTTACCCAGACAACTTATCTAACAGGAAAAGATTCTGATAACGGGACAGATGTAGACACTTGCAGCACCATTCTTTCCCGTGCCATGATTGCGCCTGGAAATTGTTTAGCCGCTTCTTCCCCGACAGCATCCAAAAAATCATCATTGTGAGCTGGATCATGGTGGAAGATGACCAAGGTTTTGACATTGGCGGCTTTGGCTATTTTCACCGCTTCTTGCCAAGTGGAATGTCCCCAGCCAATTTTCGGCGATTTTGGCGAATAATATTCCTCATCGGTGTAAGTACAATCGTAGATGAGGATATCGGCATTGCGAGATAGCCTTAGCACATTTTCATCCAATCTGTCCGGAAAATGCTCGGTATCGGTGATATATACAGCAGCACCACCACGCCAGTTAACTCGATAGCCAACTGCTTCACCAGGATGATTTAATGATGCCGTTTCTATGGTAATGTCATGAATGTGAATGGGTTGCCCTGGTTTGACATCGTGAAAATGCAAATTGGCTTGCATAATCTGTAATGGCACTGGGAAATTTGGGTGAAGCATCTGGTCGTTGAGGCGTTGCTCAATGGTCGAACCATCAGGAGCGATAGCACCATAAATGTGAAAATTATTGCCTCTGACAAACCCTGGGACAAAAAAGGGAAACCCCTGCATGTGATCCCAGTGGGAATGAGTAAATAACAGATGAGCTTCTAAGGGCATTTGGCGCAGTAAAGATTGTCCTAAAACATGCAGCCCTGTACCACCATCGAAAATTAAGCGTTTGTCGCCCACTTGCATCTCAATGCAGGGGGTATTACCACCATAGCGGACAGTATGTGGACCTGGACTGGGGATGCTGCCACGAACACCCCAAAATTGTACGGTAAATTGGTTCTCTATCCTAGACATGGGTGTTGCTTGCTGGACTGAGCGGGCGATCAAGAACAAAAATGTTACTTGTTTGGTTAAGTCTATGCTGTTTTACCACATTTGGTAGAGAATGTTTTTCTTGGTACAACAGCATACCTTGTTTGGGGTAGATTGTGTGAACGTCGAAGAAATCCTGCAAAAGAGTTACCTGAATATTTCCCACATTATATGTATCAGTAATATCAAAACGCTCCTACTTTATAACCTAAATTTTACTGTGATGCCTTTAACTGATCATAAAAAGGCCAAGGGTAGGAAAATGAAGGCTGTGGGCAGCAGGTTAAAATGCTCATCATGACTTTGCCAAATTGGTAAATGAATTTGATTATGTAGTTGCCTTTAGATGAAAAGTATATAAATTTACTTATCTAAAGGAATTTCCCAGTGGGATAATTTATCGAGTCCGGTTGGATAGGTGAGATTATATTGCAACGGCGTAATACTGATATAGTTTTGACGAATCACATGCACGTCAATAGGTATATTTTGCGGTAAATTTAACCCCATTGGGGGTTCGACATCTTCGAGAACTTCACCAGTTAACCAGTAGTAGGTTTTACCACGGGGATCAATGCGCTTGTCAAACACATCAACATAGCGCCTGACTCCTTGTCTGGTAAAAGTGACTCCGGCAATTTCTTCCCACTTCACCGCAGGCACATTAACATTAAGTAACATTAAATCTAGTAAGGGTTTAGCGGCTAGTTGCTCCACTAAAGTTTTGGCAAACTTAGCGGCTGGTTGAAAGTCTTTGTAGAGATGACTAGTCAGGCTAAAAGCAATGCTGGGAATGCCTTCGATCACTCCTTCCATTGCGGCTGAAACAGTTCCAGAATAAAGAATTTCGGTTCCGAGATTGGCACCTTGGTTAATACCAGACAGCACCAAATCTGGAGGAGAATCTAATAAAGCCCATATTGCTAATTTGACACAATCTGAAGGCGTGCCATCACAAGCCCAAGCTTTGATACTGGGATGAAAAACTGATTCGACAATTTCCGCGCGAATTGGCTGGTGTAGAGTTAATCCATGTCCGGTGGCCGATCGCTCCCGATCTGGACAAACTACAGTTACATCATGGCCAGCTTCTGCCAAGCAGTTGGCTAGGGTACGCACACCCAAGGCAAAAATACCATCATCATTACTAATAAGTAATTTCATGGGTCATGATAATTTTAGATTCTGGATTTTAGATTTTAGATTGACTGCGCCCATTTTGGGGATACAGTCAGGGGATTTTAGATTTGTTCTGCCCAAAAGAGTCTGGGGTATGAACGGAAAGAATCATCCAAAATCTAAAATTCGCAGTGTCAAGAGTCCATAGTCAACAGTTAAAGCTAAATTGTCAATGGTTGACATCACAAATACCAAAGAAAAAATCCTCCCTGGCGCGATCGCTTATAAAATAAGGTTATTTGTCTTTTGTCATTAGTCATGAGTAACGAGTTCTTACTATTGACCAATGACTAATGACCAACGACCAATGACTAATGACTATTAACTAATGACTAGCAATTTAGAGACTCAACTTTTAGCATTACAGCAGGAAGGAGAAAATGCGATCGCTGCTGCTGATACCCTAGAACGCCTGGAAGAACTCAGAGTCAATTATCTGGGGAAAAAAGGGCAATTAGGGGCATTGTTACGCAGCATGGGGCATATGAGTGCAGAGGAACGTCCTAAAATTGGAGCGATCGCCAATACAGTAAAAGAGTCCCTGCAAACTAGTCTAGATAAACAACGTGCCGCTTTAGAAACTGCAAAAATTCAGGCGCAGTTAGAAGCAGAAACCCTAGATGTGACAATGCCGGGAATTTTCCGCCCCCAAGGTCGCATCCATCCCCTCAACGGCATGATTGACCGGGCATTGGATATTTTTGTCGGGATGGGTTACACCGTAGCCCA
Organism: Nostoc spongiaeforme FACHB-130; assembly: GCF_014698475.1. Classification (GTDB taxonomy): domain Bacteria; phylum Cyanobacteriota; class Cyanobacteriia; order Cyanobacteriales; family Nostocaceae; genus Nostoc_B; species Nostoc_B spongiaeforme. The sequence goes on from NZ_JACJTB010000045.1 coordinate 27,301, forward strand.
AGGGTCAGAAATGGAAACCGACTATTACAATTTTGAAGCCCTGAATACACCACCCGACCATCCCGCCCGTGATATGCAGGATACTTTTTACCTGCCAGATGGTAATTTACTGCGGACTCATACTTCCTCAGTCCAAATCCGTTATATGGAAAAAGAAGAACCACCAATTCGCGTGGTGGCACCAGGGCGAGTTTATCGGCGTGATAATGTAGACGCAACCCACTCAGCAGTTTTCCATCAGATAGAACTGTTAGCCATTGATGAGGGACTGACTTTTACAGACCTCAAAGGTACAGTCAAGATGTTTTTACAAGCGATGTTTGGTGACTTGCCAATCCGCTTCCGTGCCAGTTACTTCCCCTTTACTGAACCTTCGGCTGAAGTTGATTTGCAGTGGAATGGGCGCTGGCTAGAAGTGATGGGTTGCGGTATGGTTGACCCGAATGTGCTGAAATCTGTAGGCTATGACCCAGAAATTTATACTGGGTTTGCTGCTGGTTTTGGTGTAGAACGCTTTGCAATGGTGTTACATCAAATCGATGATATTCGCCGTTTGTATGCCAGTGATTTAAGATTTTTACGGCAGTTTTAAACATCTACTGCAATCAAGGCAGAAAGAATAATGACTCAATCTTCTAGATTAGATCAAGTTCTAGACAGCATCGAAGAATTATCAATAGATGAACAAGAAATACTCATTGATCTGATCCGTCATCGATTAGCAGAACAACGACGTTCTGCTATTGCTGTGAATATCACGCAAGCACAAGCAGAATACCAGTCTGGTAAAGTGTTTCGTGGCAATGTTAATCAAATCATGGATGAGTTAAACAAATGATGACTCTGGTTTTAGCATCATCGTTTAAACGAGCATTTAAGCGGTTGGTGCGACGACAACCAGAGTTGCAAGAGCGAATAGAAGAGCGTTTAACGCTTCTAGCATCTGACCCATTTGATCCACTGTTACAAACCCATAAGCTCAAAGGCAAATTGTCAGGAGCTTGGGCTTGTTCAGTGGATTACGATTGTCGTATTGTCTTTAACTTTGTGCAGAATCCCGAATCTGATCAAGAAGAAATTTTGCTCATCGATATTGGCTCTCATGATGAAGTCTATTAAACCAAAATAGGTGCATTCGTTAAAATACCTATATACCAATTACTGTTATGCGATATGACCTCAACCACGAGCAAAAAACTAACGCTTGAGGAATATTTAAAATATGAAGATCGCACTGATCACCAGTATGAACTAGTGGCTGGAGAACTAGTGAAAATGCCGCCTGAAAGCCCAAAAAATGTTCAGATAGCTCTGTTTTTACTAGTCAACTTCCTCAAGTTTGTTCCAGTCAATCGTGTGAGTAATAAAGCTGAAATTGTGATCAGTGGTTTTCGTGCAACTACTCGTGTGCCTGATTTAGTTGTACTGACAGAAGAACTAGCAACAATTTTACAAGGTAAAACCAGATCCACAATTACTTTAGATATGCCACCGCCTGCACTAGTTGTTGAAGTTGTTTCTCCTGGTAAAGTGAATGAAGACCGAGACTATCGCTACAAACGTTCTGAGTATGCGGCTAGAGGAATAGCTGAATATTGGATTGTTGATCCGCACGCACATAAGATTACCGTACTTATATTAGTTGATGGGCTTTATGAAGAAACTATATTTGTAGAAAATGCAGTGATAGTTTCTAGCATTTTTCCACAATTAGAGCTAACCGCAGAGCAAGTACTTAATGCTGGAATTTGAAAGGTGCGATCGCTGTTAAAGCTTTCATGACATTAACTGAGAAGATACAACCAAATTTGTTACCTTAGTGCCAGATAAAGGAGCAAATTCATGAAGATACAGTACCCTCTATTCTCCCAAGTTGCCTTAGTGCAGGACTTACCAGAATACAACCTGAAGCGAGGGAAGGTTGCCACAATTGTAGAACATTATCCTATGCCTGAAGGGGAAGAAGATGGGTATAGTCTGGAAGGATTTGATCTGCCCCATATAACTATAGAAGTATCAGCATCTCAAATTATTCCTGTTGCTCAATTGCAGGAAGAAGAAATAATTTTAACTAAGTTACGCAAGCTATCTGGAGCTAGGCTGTTAGAATTACAAAACTATCTTGATTTTCTCTTACAAAAAGAAGAGTCTGAGCATAAGAGTGCTTAGTAAATCTGATGTTAACGACAATTATCACAATGTCCACAACGCCAGTTAGCTGCTTCTTGAGAAAAACCAAAGGCATTTAACAAAAACTGCCAACGACATTGTTTTGTTGTTAAATATTGCTGCATTTGTTTAACAGCTTGCAGTTGTGTTACTGGCTGTTTCTGCACCTTTGATTCAATTTTGTAATGGAAAGGATCAAGCCATTTTAATTGTCCGCTACTGTGGAGTAAGGCCAATGCGACAGCAGCATCAGGAAATTGTCGCGTGACTGTATGAATATCACCTTGCTTGGGCAATTTTTTGACTAATTGCTGTGCTGTTTGCAGTTGCGATCGCATTTTATCAGCAAAAAACTGTTGTCTTTGTTTATCCCCAGAATCTAACCAACCTGTAGGTTCACTCACCAGTGTCAATGCTTCGGCTGGTTTCCCATCTCGCCCCGCACGGCCGATTTCCTGCACATATTCTGATAGTAAATGTGGTGCGTGATAGTGGACAACCCAGCGCACATTAGGCTTATTTATCCCCATTCCAAAGGCACAGGTACAAACCACAAATGGTATTTTACCACCTAACCAACTGGCTTCGACGACGCGGCGTTCGGCTGCACTTAACCCTGCGTGGTAACTAGCTGTCGGATAACCCATCTCGGCTAACCATGCTGCTAATTCTTCGCTATCGCGGCGGGTGCGAACATAAATTAAACCAGCTTGTGGCGATCGCTTTTGAATAAACTGGAGTAACTGTTGTTTTCTCCCCCGTGGTGTCCATGCGATGCGAACGCTAGGATGCAAATTAGCACGGTAAGGATTCTGCCGAAAAATTTCAGGTTGCTCTAATTGTAAAACTGTTTGAATAATCTTTTGCGCTAATGGATCAGCTGTTGCTGTAAAAGCCGCAATACTAATTTTCGTTCCTGGTGGTTTTGATTTGAGCAATGCCGGACGCACCGCCCCTAATCTGCGGTAAGCTGGTCGAAATGTATCGCCCCATTGCACCAAACAATGTGCTTCATCTAAAATCAAGCCATTGATTTGCAATTGTGGCTGAGATAATCTTTCCCAAATTGGAGGACTTAATAAAGTCTCTGGTGATAAATAAAGTAATCGCAGTTGTTGTTTTTCCAATGCTTGCAGTGCTGCACGGCGTTGAAATGAAGCTAATTCACTATGCAAAAGTGCTGCACTCAGATGGCGTTGACGTAGTTCTTCCACTTGGTTTTCCATCAACGCTACCAAGGGAGAAATTACTAATGTTAATCCTGTTTGTAATAATGCTGGCAATTGAAAACAAATGGATTTACCACCACCTGTTGGCATAATAATCAGAGCATCTTGCTGTGCTAATAAAGTTCTGATTATTTCTCCCTGTGGTGGACGAAAATCATCGTAACTCCAAATTTTTTGGAACGCTGCATGAACATCCTGCCAAGTGGTTTTTGTGGGTTGATTCATGCTGAGAAATAGTAGATGCGCCCTTGGTTTTCCACATTGAATATGAGGTTACTATGAATATAACTGCTGCTATTTAGCATCAGCTTCAGTAATTTCCCCATAATTTTATGCCGCGAGCATTTGAAGTTGATATTTAGTGCAAGAATTCAGAATTCAGAATTCTGAATTCTGAATTCTGAATAACTTTTAAATCAAGGTTTGCCTGGTTAAATAACTATGGAGATATTACCTGGATTGAGTTTTCAAATTATCGGCATAGGTTGGGAGTAGAGAGTAGAAAAGATTCTTTCTGGAGTGTAGTGCTTTTTTATAACTCAAAGATGAGTTTTATATTCAGTCAGAACAGGCAATTATTATTTCCTGCCTCTCTTAATTTTAAACTTCACATTCATAGCCTATTCAAGGGTAAAGAAATTTCGGAGTAAGTTAAGAAGACACAAATAAACTTAACTAGAAAATTCTTGGGCAAAATAGCTAAAAACTTCTTCCCTCCTGCCTCCTGCCTTCTGCCTTGCCCTAATTACAATTATTTATGTCCCTGTACTTATTACCGTAATTATGAGGGCTATACTCATTTTTATATAAAAATATATTACGGTAATTTTACTGGATAAATAAAAAAAGCGTGTTATACTACTAAGCAGGATTACATAAAATAAAAAACCTGCAAGAGCAGGCTAGAAGGTGTATTGACGCTAAAGAAAACATAGCGGTATTTTTTCATGTTGAAATTAGAGTAGTTGGGTAAGAGAATCTACTCTGAGAAATTTAGGACTTGTTTAATTGTGATATTTGCTGTCAAAGAAATTAGGCTTTCAGCTTATAGCTTTTGTCCTGTGTAAATAGAGCGGACTTCACCATTTCGACGGACAATTGCTTCGCCGTTGTTGACTTCTACTAAAGTCCAGCCACTAGTACCAATTGTTTCGCCAACATTGATGCGTCGAGTTACGCCATCAACTTGAAATAAAGCCGCAGATTTCTTACCTAACTCCAGTACACCTTCTAAGGTATGACTGGGTGCAGGTTGAGGGTTGGAGGCTAAATATACTTGTTGGGGTGTTTTTGGTGATGCAGCCACACTCGTTACAGGAGGTGAAGCAGCCCGCAGTGGTGCAACTGGTAAGGCGGGAAGGGGACTGGCTGATTGTCTAACAGTAATTGGGGCAGTACGTACAGCTACAGGTTTGAGATCGGTACGCACAGCAGCCGCTAACATATTGACACTGACAGGTTTGCCTGGTTGCTTGGCAGTGTTTAAAGCTGTTTTGACGGCATTCGGCTGAGTTGTTTGTCTAGCGTTGGCTATGGGCGGTAGAGTTAAGGGAGTTCCGGGAAGCCGTGGTAGCCCGTAGCGCATAGGTGAAGGCGCTTGATAAACAGGAATATAAATGCGTTCAACAACATTGTTTGCTGAACGGTTAGCTGTGGGGGCTGTATTGTTAGCGGTGAGTGGAGATGGTAAGTTACCGATGGGTGAACTACCAGCATAAGCAATGGTGTTCGGGTTAGAGGTTATGCGGTTGCTGATGCCGGTGCGAAAAGATGCTTGATTAGTTTTTCCACCTTGTTGGTCGATGATGGCTAACGACCCCAGCATGTAATCGGCTAAATCTGCCTCAATTTCTGCTTTGGTGGGTAATTGGGTTCCTGACATGAAGGCGGTTTGCTGTGTCCATCTGCCAGTGATCAAAGAGAGAACTTCTGCCCGTAGTAAATAAATCGTACCAGCGATCGCAATCCCAATGGCTGTTCCTAAAATCACCAGCTTACTGAAAGCCAGTTTGATTTTCTTCGGTCTTCTGATTCCCGAAGCCATTACGGGAGTATCGACTACAACTGTACTGGCGTGCTGATTTCTGACTTGTGGAACGCCTTGTACAGTGCTGACCATATTGGGCAGGATAATCTGCGGTATGTTCAGCGTTTGCAGTGGCTCGTAATCTGAGTAATACCAATCGTTTACAGATGTTTCTTCTCTAGAACGCTGTGGTATGCGGCCACCATACCTCACAGTATGGGAAGATAAACTGCCACTGCCATCTAAAATGTCGTCAATATCGGCAAACAAATCATCCATCAAGCCATCAGCATAAATTTCGATTGACCAAGGCTCGTTGCTAATTAATTCTTCTGATGGTTCCGGAACGATGAGATGGTTGTTGAATTCTTGTAACATAGGCATGATTTTGGGTTTTGTTTGCCAGGATTAAGTAATGCTCTTAACGCCTGGAAATCAGGATTTTGCAAAAATATCAAACTGCCAGCCTAAACTTGACGAGTTTATTTTTATGTGGTATTAAATTCAACGTAGTCTAGAGATTGCTGTTGATGCCAGGGAAAAATTCGTGTCATCAATCATACCAATCCCCTCCCTTCTACTATACTCACGCTTGTTAAAACTTTAACTTACGTTAATGCCGGAAAGTCGGTCTGGTATTTGGTTTTACGCAATTCCAAATATATTAACAGTGCGTTAATATCCGCAGGATTCACACCCCCGATACGGGCAGCCTGACCAATAGTCAGTGGTTTTACTTGAGTTAATTTTTCCCGTGCCTCTTTAGAAAGAGTATCAATTTTGCCATAGTCTAAATCCGCAGGTAGCTGGCGGTGTGCTTGTCGGGCGGTTTGTTCAATTTGGTTTTGTTGTCTGGCGAGATAGCCAGAATACTTGATATCGATTTCTGCACCTTCTCTCTCCGCCTGGGTGAGACTGGAATTACCCAAGCCGTATTTGTTCAGGTCAACATAATGGAATCCTGGTCGCCGCAGCAAGTCAGCGAGGGTGATGGAACCTTTGATGGCTTGTTGGGTGTCAGAGGCGATCGCTTTTCCGACTTCATCATGTTCTTTGATGCGGGTGGTGTATAATCTTTCTTTCTCTGCTGTAATTTGGGCTTGTTTAGTGGTGAATAATTGCCAACGGCGATCGTCAACTAAACCAATTTCCCGTCCCAAAGGCGTTAAGCGTTGGTCTGCATTATCCGAACGCAACAGCAAGCGATACTCAGACCGACTGGTTAGCATCCGGTAAGGTTCTCGCAGGTCTTTTGTACACAAATCATCTAGTAACGTGCCGATGTAACTTTGCTCACGCGGAAATACAATCATTTCCTGACCACGCACAAATCGCGCCGCGTTAATTCCTGCCACAATTCCTTGGGCTGCGGCTTCTTCATAGCCCGTTGTCCCATTAATTTGACCAGCACAAAACAACCCAGCAATTTTCTTCGTCATCATTGTGGGATAACACTGAGTCGCAGGTAAATAATCATATTCAACTGCATAAGCGGGACGCAGCATCACACAGTTTTCTAATCCTGGTAGACTCCGCAACATTTGCAATTGCAGAGTTTCTGGCAACCCCGTGGAAAAACCTTGAATATATAATTCTGGAATATCCCGCCCCTCTGGTTCAATAAAGATTTGATGGCTTTCCTTATCCACAAAGCGCACAATCTTATCTTCAATACTGGGACAATAACGTGGCCCTTTCGCCTCTACCCAACCACCATAAACGGGCGATAGGTGCAAATTCTCTCTAATTAAACGGTGGGTTTCAGCAGTAGTGCGGGTCATGTGACAAGGCATTTGTTCCCGTTCTACCCACACTTCTGGGTCAAAGCTAAACCAGCGAACTTCCGCATCTCCTGGCTGAATTTCCATCTTACTGTAGTCAACCGATCGCTTGTCTACTCGTGCCGGTGTCCCAGTTTTTAATCTTCCCGTTTCAAAACCCAAACGATTTAAAGTTGCAGTCAAACCTTCAGCCGCAAATTCTCCCGCGCGTCCCGCCGCCATTGATTTGTTACCAACCCAAATCTTGCCACCCAAGAAAGTACCAGTCGTTAAAATGACTGTTTTACATTGAAAAGCGACACCGAAATAAGTTTCCACACCAACAACTTCATCGTTAGCGCCCAAAACTAAATCTGTCGCCATCCCTTCACGAATGGTCAAATTTTCTTGATTTTCGACAATAGCTTTCATCACCGCCGCATATTCGCGTTTGTCTGTTTGGGCGCGTAATGCCCAGACCGCAGGCCCCCGTGAAGAGTTAAGAACGCGCTTTTGCAAATATGTCCGGTCTGCCATTTTGCCAATTTCCCCACCCAAAGCATCTACCTCATGAGTTAACTGAGATTTAGCCGGGCCACCTACGGCGGGGTTACAAGGTTGCCAAGCAATTTTATCTAAATTCAGTGTTAATAGCAGAGTCCGACAACCAAGACGGGCCGCGGCCAAGGCGGCTTCGCAACCGGAGTGACCTGCACCGACGACAATCACATCATAAGCGTCTTGGAATTCAATGGAATTGTGCATGGTCATACTTATACAACAGCAAGCTAAGAGTCATTGATATTTTAGCTGATCCAGTGCTTTCAAGGATGCGCCTTGTTAATAAAAAAGCTATCAAAAGAGCTAGGCATATAGTAGTAGTGAAAATCTTAATTTTAGGAATTATAATTATTAACTAAGTTCCGCTTAAGAATTTAGTTAAATCTATCTTATATGTTGTCAATGCAACTATTTTTACCATATTTGCACAGGCTATGCTATTCAGTATATTTACAAAATTAAGTAATTAATGAAACGTCTAATTAAACCAGCGAAATTTATCTTTACTGCTATTTTTATTTGTTTGGCATTGGTTGCTAGTAACAGTATCCAACGCTATCAATCAGTTAATAATCTACCGTCTACAAACCAATGCTTAGTCGCATCTGTATCCGGCTGTATTGCTAATGCCCAAGAGCCAAATTTACCGCAACCTGTTACTAGTGAACCATTAAGCCCACAAGAAAATTTTGTAGCTGCAATTATGCAAAGCTTAAAGGTAATGCCCGCACCAGGAACTTATGAATATACTTTACTTCGTTCCTACGGTGCAGCATTTATCAATTCAACTAGTAATGTAAAATTACCGCCAAAATTGATTTTCGATAATGAAGCTGATACTCAAGAATATCAGTCACAATTAACACTAGAAAGAGTGGTTGATACCAAGGATTGTTATTTACAAAAGTCTGCCGCCGATGCTTTAAATAAAGCTAGATTACAGTTTAATATTCCTCTCAAATCAGGTTATGGTGCTAGTGATTGTCTGCGTAGTTACGCCACAAATCTAAGATTTTGGCATAAATATGCTAATAATAAAACTTTAGAAAAAGTCAAAGAAGGTAAAGAAACAGCAATTCTAGGCGTAGTTGCACCACCGGGAACATCACAACATCTTTGGGGGTTAGCAATTGATTTAGGTGTATCTAATGCAAAACAAAGGCAAATTCTGAATCAAAATGGCTGGTTTCAAACTGTAGTTAAAGATGTACCACACTGGACTTATCTTGGTGTCTCAGCAGAAGATTTGCCTAAATTGGGTTTTAAAAAACAAGTTATTCAAGGAATTACTTATTGGTTAACACCTTTGTCGTAGTGAGTATTAGATCCCCGACTTCTAAAAGAAGTCGGGGATCTGTGCGTATTCATCAAATATAGCCTTTCCTAGTCTGCTGAGGTACAAATTTATCTGCGTCTATCTGCGTTCATCTGCGGTTAATTATTCTTGCTTGTACTTCACTAGAGTAAGAAAGGCTATATGAATCATCTATTTATTAATTTTTCAATCTCAATAAGTTTGTCGTAGCACTTCTTCTATCGAACCTAGCTTGTGAAACTTCTCAATTAATTCATGGGATTTACTTTTTCGCTGTTCTAGCATTATTTTTAATGGTGTGAGCAATTTAACATCTGGGTCATCATTCAAAGCAACCTCGGATGCTTGTAGAATTTCTATAGCATTAGCAAAAATCTCTTCATTATCAAAACCTTCCATAGCAGAAAGCTGGTGCAAAGCTGTATCGGGTACAGTTAATCTATCCTGTAGAGTTTCATCTAATATCAAACCTTTTAATAATGCCAATAAAGCTGCATAAATATTAAAATTATCACAACTATCAAAAGCTTTAAATTCTATACGTCCAATTTCTGCGGGAATGCGAGCAACTTTGGTTAATGATGGGATGCTAGGAATTAATTGTTCTGGTTTTTCCACGAAAACCAGTGTTGCTGAACGTTTACCTGTTCTAATAAAAGTTCTGACTGATAACCCTTCCCACAGACTACCATTATAAAAAGGTGAACTATAAGTAAAAGGAACGATATAAGGGCTGTAATAAGTTAACTTTCGACCAATATCAATTAACTTTTCTGTAGACATATCTGCCACAGAAATATTCAAATCCGGCCCGTAACTGACCATGTAAATATTAGCAGTTTGCTCGTCAGGATAAGCTTGTAGTTGTTTGATTTCAAAATCGTTTAATGGGGGTTGTGGTTCAAAAACTGTTTTGTAAGGGTTAAAACTAGCTAAAACTGGTGTATAACCAAAGTTAACTGCTAATTCTTGCAGTAAACTAAAACTTTCTGATAATTCATTCACCGCACCTTGAATATCAGTATGTATGGTGGTTCTAATTTCAATACCTTTGGCTAAACAATCTATTGGTTGATCAGAATCTGCAAATCTTTCAAATCCTTCAATGTACCATCTTTTCTTTTTAATTCCAGCATCACCTACACGCAGTTGAGGATAATCATTAGGGTATATGGGTAATCTGTCGACAATTTGAGCAAAATCGGTAAATTTGGTGTGGGTAAAATCGGCAAATTTACCTTCTTGGTTTAAGAACGCGACTTCATGCTCAATCCCAAAATAAAACATAGCTGATACCTGAAATTGCTAATTATGGGCTATATAGCAGTCTTGTTTGATATGTGAACAACAGAGACAAGGAGGAGAGGGTAGACAAGGTAGAGAGATGTTGATAAGTCATTTAGGATTGTTCTGGGAATATTGTTGAACAATCCTTACTGATGGTGTAGGAGGTGGGTGTCTGCTGACCTATTGATGAATATATACATATTTGATACTTATTCTCAATAGTTTATGTTTAATACTTGACTATTTGAGTGTGCTGTGAGCAGCATTTAAAGGTCATAAGTTCACAATTGCTGAGTACCTCCGCTATCTAAATTAATTATCTTAGTACAAGTTTAAGTATAAAAATTCTCAAGATTATTTTAAGAGTAGTTTAACTTGCAATGTGATTAGGAAGCGATCGCACTTTACTTGTAGTTAGCAAAACAGCAAATCTTAAAAGCCTGTGAGTTAACTGTGCAATCAGTTACCTTCAAGTTAGCCTAGTAATCATCGAGAGGAGTTTGAGGAGTAAATGTATGACTAGTGTTGTACAATCCCCATACAGTAGCGAACAAATAGCCGCTTGGTTGCGTGGACTGCTAACCATTGCTTGGGCAGATGGCAACTTTGATGACCATGAACAGCAGTTTATTGCTAGTCTGACCAAAGAAGAATTAGCACCGAGCCTAAAATGGGAATCTTTAGAAGTCATTACACCAGAAGACTTAGCCGCAGCCTTGGGTAAAGGTACACCAGTAGCCGAAAATTTTTTACGTACAGCAGTGATGGTAGCGATCGCTGATGGTACATATTCTTCTAGCGAAGATCAAGTACTACACCAATTTTGCCAAGTTTTAGAACTACCAGAAGATATTATCCAAGCCCTGCGTCATACCCTAGAAATTCAAGATCCGCTAGTTTCATCCAAAGTACCACCCCACTTACCACTCGACTCGCTGCGCGACTGGTTAGATGGGCTAGATGTGCAAGACCCCAGAGTTGCCCGCTTTTTATGTAAAATGATTCCCTCTCAATGTCCTTTTGAACGAGATGTCACCTTATTTGGACGCAAAATTGTCCACATCCCACCCTTGTGTAAGATTAATCCACTTTATGAACAACTAGTTGGTTTACGTTTCCGCGCCCTCTCATATTTGGCAGATGACTGCGGTGAGGATGTTACGCCATATATTTGAGTGCTGAGTGCTGAGTGTTGAGTTAAAAGTAGAGAATAAAGATAAAGCATTGATTAAAAAACTTATAATTTAGAACTCACAACTCAGCACTGTAGAAATATGCAATTCATTGATCAAGTAGCAATTGAAGTTGAAGCGGGTAAAGGTGGCGATGGTATTGTCGCCTTTCGTAGAGAAAAATATGTGCCGGCTGGCGGCCCCTCTGGCGGAAATGGCGGACGCGGCGGTTCTGTGATATTCCAGGCTGTAGAAAACCTCCAAACCCTCCTTGACTTTAGATATAACCATCTATTTAAGGCGGAAAATGGTGGTCGAGGCGGCCCTAATAACCGTACTGGCGCATCCGGGAAAGATTTAATCATCGAAGTTCCCTGCGGTACAGTGATTTATGATGCCGAAACTGATGAAATTATCGGCGATTTAATTACACCAGAACAAACTTTAGTCATTGCCGAAGGCGGTAAAGGTGGACTGGGAAATCAACATTTTTTAAGTAACCGCAACCGCGCCCCAGAATACGCCCTCCCTGGTTTAGAAGGTGAAAAAAAGTCTCTCCGTTTGGAGTTGAAACTATTAGCAGAAGTCGGAATTATTGGTTTACCAAATGCTGGTAAATCGACTTTGATTTCCTCATTATCGGCAGCCAGACCAAAAATTGCTGATTATCCTTTTACCACTCTGATACCAAATTTGGGTGTCGTGCGGAAACCTACGGGTGATGGTACAGTTTTTGCTGACATTCCCGGACTAATTGAAGGTGCAGCCCAAGGTGCCGGTTTGGGACATGATTTTTTACGTCACATTGAACGCACAAGGGTACTATTACATTTAATTGACGCAACTAGTGATGATGTCATCAGAGACTACAATACCATTCAACAAGAATTGCAAGCTTATGGACGCGGTTTAGCAGAGCGTCCGCAAATTTTAGCACTGAATAAAATTGACGCAGTTGATAGAGAAGAAGTTGATTTAGATGAGTTAGCTACCCAATTAAATCACCTTGCCTATGCTCCAGTTTTCGTGATTTCGGCGGTCACTCGTACTGGTTTAGAGCCAATGTTACAAGAAGTTTGGAATGTTATTGACCAAATTAATGCTATTGAAGCCGAGCAAGTGTTGAGTTGAGTTAACTTAAAATAAAACAACAGATATACCCAGATAAATTATATGTGTTTATCTGCGGTTAATTACTGATTATTTTGGTAGTTATGCAGTTACCAGAAAAACGCTACTATTCGCCGGAAGAATATTTAGAATTTGAGGTTAATTCAGAGGAAAAGCACGAATATATTGACGGTCAAATTATTCTTATGCCGGGTGGAACACCAAATCATAACAAACTTGCTGGTAATTTGTATGCAGCAATCCTTTACGCTATGAAGCGTCTGCCTTACGAAGTGTATTCTAGTGACCAGCGTATATGGATACCTCAGAAACATATCCTTACTTATCCTGATGTATCGGTAGTGAAAACTCCTTTGGAATATCAAGAAGGAAGACGGGATACTTTAATTAACCCAGTGTTGATTGCTGAGGTGTTATCAAAATCTACTAAAAGTTATGACCGCGATGAAAAGTTTGCTGCTTATCGGACAATTCCTAATTTTCAAGAATATATTCTGATTGACCAATATAAAATCCACGTGGAGCATTATTACAAAACCGATAATAATAAGTGGATATTTTCTGAATATGAAGATGCAAATCTTTTGTTGAATTTATCTTCTATTCCTTGTCAGGTTTTACTGGGGGATATTTACGATAAGGTTGATTTGAGTGTAGAGGAGTAAAAACTTCACGCCAAGGCACAGAGACGAGAAAGAGCGTTAAAGTTGTAATTGAGCATAAATGCGTAGACGCAATTAGTAGCTTGTCCTAGACATCGGTTTCTACTCAACTATGACTGATACCAAAATTAAGAAAAAAGGCAAATCTCTACCGCCAAAGCTCATTATTGGTTTAGGTAAGTTTGTCTGGACGACTCTTTGGCATATTATGATGTCTCGACTCGCCCCCCGCAATCAATCAGGGGAATATATTCGTCCCGACAGTCAGTTTAGAAGTGTTGTGAGTCAAGCTGAAGGTAACATTTACCAACCAGCAGCAGGACGTTATAAACTTTACGTTGGCTTGGGTTGTCCTTGGGCGCATCGCACACTAGTTGTCAGGGCGCTCAAAGGATTGGAAGATGTGATATCAGTTACTACCGTTGAACCTTCGGCGGAGACTGGGGGTTGGGTATTTACTAGCGAAGATGAAGGTTGTCAAACTCTAGCCCAATTGTATCAGCTTGCCCAACCTGGCTACACTGGGCGTTGTACAGTTCCAGTTTTATGGGATAAACAAACCAAAACCATTGTCAATAACGAAAGTGCGGAAATTATTGTCATCCTGAACTCAGAATTTAATCAGTTGGCGACAAATCCCACATTAAATCTCTACCCAGCCGGACTCAAAGAAAAAATTGACTGGTGGAATCAAAAGATTTACACAAATGTTAATAATGGCGTTTATCGCTGTGGCTTTGCTCAAACTCAAGCCGCCTACAACCAAGCTTGTGATCAATTATTCGATACTCTGGATGAAATTGATGCAGCGTTGAATAACAGTCGATATCTTTGTGGTAACAATGTCACTTTAGCGGATATACGTTTGTTTACAACGCTATTTCGCTTTGACATTGTGTACTATGGGTTGTTTAAGTGTAACCGCCACCGCATTCAAGACTATCCCAATTTGGGAGGTTACTTACGTGATTTATATCAGTTACCAGGCGTGGCTGGTACTTGTGATTTAGAAAGTGTCAAGCAAGACTATTATGGCAATCTTTTCCCGCTTAACCCTGGTGGAATTGTGCCGACTGGCCCTGATATGGCATTTATGTTAAAACCACATGGGCGTTTTAGTAAAATAACTTAAATCTTGCTAACTGAACTTCTAGGGCTTTAATGATAATTTTATTGAGTTCAGTACTATTTTTGAATTGCAGAATTTGTTGTGTTGGTAAATCAAACGGAATTTTACCTTCTAAATCTGGGCGCTGCATGTGTGCTAACAAAATTTGTTCGGAGCGTTTACTTTGAATTGCATAGCCAATTTCTACGCAAACATTGGGACTAGGAATGAGTTGCTGATTTTCTTGGCTGTCAATGCTGGCGATGGCTGTAGTATCAGCTATAAACAACAAACTCTTGCGGATTTTTCGCATCATGGCTTTATTTAAGCGCAGAATGCCATCACTCGGTCTATAGGATTCTACTAATGTTAAAGGCAGACGCGATCGCATATTCAAAATTTCCAGGCTTTTTTGCAATCCCTCGCGCAAGGCTTCACTAGCTACACTATACTCAGTTTGATAGCAGAAAAAAATGGTTGGATCTAATTGCGCTAACAATGCTTGTTTGGTGAAATAAATTTCATGACTAATCAAGTCAATATTAGCTACACAATAACCACCACTACCTTCAATATAAAATTCAATATTTTCTCCTTCCAAATAACGCTCGAACCATACAGATTTTTTCACGTCATCACTATCTTCTAAAAAGTCTGCTCGCAAAGCCGAACGCAGTAGACTTTTTTTACTGAGACGAATATCTGCTGGGCGTTTTTCTAATTGTGAAATCGGTTCGTAATCTTGGAGATACCATGCTCTGAGCGCAATAATTGACATAAGGCGCTATTTGAATTATTTAAATGTTGATTTCACTAAAATTCAGAATTCTTCAGGCGAACGATCATTTGACCGTACAGAAGTTACAAGTCTGAAGAAATTAAATAACCCCCACTCAATAACTTACTGCTGAATTCTGGATTCTACATTTTACTGCAATTAGCTGGCTACTAGCTTACACTGATTTACCTAAATACAACAACACCCAAGCATTTACTAGCTAAGATTATTTCCTCCTCTTGTTTCTTCTAGGCAGGGATGTAATCTCTTTCACCACTCAAAACAAGCAATGAAAACCAGTTTACAGCGCCCCCTGATTTTCAATATTTGAGGAAATATCAGCGATCGCGTTGGGTGTTGTTGGGTTTGTACGAGACAGACATAAATTCAACAGCGTTTTACCTCTTCTTTTTTATTGCAATCTAGCTGTTTTATCTGCCAGGGAAGCTAAGTATAGGACTCATATTTGATTTCTGAAAAAAATCAGTACACCCAGATCAGGCTTTTTTCCTACTCCCTACTCCCCATTCCCTACTCCCTGCCTACACAACTAGATTCAGGAATCAAATCATATTCCTATAGCTTCATTTATTAGATTAACATCAGTAGATTAATATGGATATTTATGCAAATAAACTTTACTTTTAGCATCAGAATTATTAATATTTATAACTGATAAGTATTGGATTAATAGTAATGAAATTTATTTCTATTTTCCGACTAAATAATTGTTAATTACTTATTACTAAAACAACATAATTATTAAATTAACATTCGCCTTTCGTTAATTTTTATTGAGAGAAAATAAGACTAATCAGCTATTGTAAATCCATTACTATAGTTGATTCTACTGCCTGCTTTTCTCTATTATTTATGTGACGTAACAACCTAATGGGAATTTCAATCCAAAACTCTGTACCTTTGCCGACTTCGGAAATACAATCCATCATTCCACCATGTTTTTCTACAATAATTTGGTAACTAATTGCTAATCCCAAACCTGTACCTTTGCCTACAGCTTTGGTGGTGAAAAAAGGATCAAAAATTCGCTTCCTGACATCTTCTGTCATTCCTGGCCCATTATCAGCAATGCGAATCAATATACGAGACGTATCTGTAGCTAATCTAGTAGAGATTGAAATTTTCGGCTTAGGAAGCTGAAATTTATCCTGTGCTAAATCTCCTTGATTTTCCAAGACATCAATAGCATTTGTCAGAATGTTCATAAAGACTTGATTTATTTGTCCTGCATAACATTCTATCAATGGTAAATCACCATAATCTTTGAGAATATCAATGCCTGTAAAATTAGCTGTGGATTTCAGACGATGTTGTAAAATTAATAAAGTATTATCTATGCCTTCATGTAAATCAACGGGTTTGTTTTCTGCTTCATCTAATCGGGAAAAATTGCGTAAAGATAAAACAATCGAACGGATACGATCGGCTCCAATTTGCATTGAAGAAATCATTTTTGGTAAATCCTCTGCCAAAAATTCTAAGTCAACGCTTCTGGCCGTGGACATAATTTCAGGATGTGGTTGAGGATAATGCAGTTGATAAAGTTCGATAATTTTTAACAAGTCTTGAGTATATCTGTTTGCATAATGTAAGTTACCGTAAATAAAGTTAACTGGGTTGTTAATTTCGTGGGCTACACCTGCTACTAGTTGACCTAAACTAGACATTTTTTCAGTCTGAATTAATTGTGTTTGTGCTGCTTGAAGTTCTATTAAAGTTCGTTCTAATTGTGTAGCTTTTGCTCTAGCTTCTGCTTCAGACAGACAACTTTGTTCATAAAGTTGAGCTTGCTGAATAGCGATCGCAGCTTGATCTGCCAACTGTTGTAGTAAATTTATTTCTGTATCTTGCCATTCTCTGGGCTTTGCACACTGATGAACAATCAGTAAGCCCCAAAGTTGCAAACCTATATTGATGGGAACAGTTAAGTTAGCTTGTACTTGTATACTCTGCAAAAATTCTCGGTGACAAGCACTTATAGAATCCGTATTGACATTATTAATAGTTTTAACGTTACCCTGCAAGAATAAACCTGTTGCTTCATCGGGGATACAGCCTGCTGGTGTGGGAATTCCCAAAGTTGATGACCAAGACCCGTTGATTTCTTCAACCATTACCTGACCTTCCGACTCACCAGTTCTTTGATAAATCAGAACCCTATCAGAATTCAGCAGCGAACGAACTTCATAGACAATAGTTTGTAAGGTAGTTTTCAAATCTAATGAACGGCGAATTTGTTCGGAAACTTGCTTAGTTACCTTAGTAAACAATAAGGATTTTTCTAGTTCCGCCGTTTTCTCTTTTACCCGCAGTTCTAAATTGGTATTGAGTGTCTGTACTTCTTGGTAGATTTGTTGTTGCTGAATAGCAATCGAAAAGCTATGAGACAAAGCCTGGGCGAGAGAAATTTCTTCATCTGTCCAAGCAATAGCTTGTCCTTTTTTTTCTTCTCGCCACACATCAAAAGAAATTTGTGGTAACTGTTGTTGAGGATTTTGCTCACGTCGTCCAGCCCACAGGATTTCGGTGTTGAATTCTGGACGAAACACACTCAACACACCGATTAATTTTTGTCGGTAATGCAGAGGTATGACTAACATACCCCGAATTTGGGTTAGTTGAAACGCAAATGCCAAAACACGCAAATGTGCTTCATGGTAAAGGTTAGTGGTCATCCAAATTTGACCTTGTTTGCATTCATCCATCCATTTTTGCCAAACAGGATGTTGTTCGATGATGCTAGTTTCTACCTCAAATGGAATTGTTGGTTGCTCGCCAAATGTGTAAACTTCTGTTACTGGTTCAATGTAAAGGCGGCCACCTATGCCATTTAAGGCTGTGATCGTTTCTTCTAAAGCGGCCTGTAATTCCAGGTTAGGTAATTGATGTAGTAGGGTAGTAACATGATTAATTGTCTCTTCCCGCTTCTGTCTTGCTAAAGTTTGGGTGTAAAGATTACTTTGAGTAATAGCGATCGCTACTTGATCAACAACTTGCTGGACTAAAGTTAGTTCTGCTGGGGAAATTTCTCGTGGTTGACTGTGATGTGATACCAATAGTCCCCAAAGTATGGGTTTGAGAGAATCACCTTGGACTTCGCTATGTAAAATCGGCACCACTAGCGAAGACTGCACCCCCATTGCTGTTAAATATTGAATATGACAGGGATCTACTTGTTGATAGTCGGTATTTTCGCTTTCTAGAAGTTCTTCTGTAGCGTTGGGCGCTGGCAAAGATAACCCTAATTTGCCCCTAGATACATCAACAATTACACGTTGCTGTCCTAATAACAGCATTTTTCTGCTTTCCAGAGGAATATCTGAATCTGGAAAGCGTAACCCGATTAAGGATGGTAGTACTTGATCATTCAGAGATTCAGCAATAACTTCACCACTACCATCAGCATCAAACCGATATACCATCACTCGGTCTGTAGCCAAAAACAAACGAACTTCGGCAACGGTAGCGGTTAAAATATCTGCCAGTTCCAGCGATCGCCTAATCCGGTTAATTATCCGGTGTAATAAACCCTCTTGACCAAAGGGAGGCTGCGAACCGCTTGGGTTATCAGTATATTCCATTGCCTACTAAACCTATAAAAAATAATTAAACTATGTTAGAAAAATGCTGCTATACCCAGAGCCGCCATTTCTATCTTTGACTTTTAATAACGACGAGAAAATATTAATTGTCAACTAATTTTATACCTACTGCAAAATGATGTATTCGGTAGGATTATGTAAATCAACCAATTCCAAAATTGTCTCTATGAATCTTAATTTTTTTATAATTTTTTAATTTTTAATCGCTGCAATTAAGTAAATCTAGTGATACTACCTTTCAATTTTGTTGATTTAGGGAATGTCAGCATTCCCCCTATCAGTATTCTGACACTTTTATATGTATCTACTCTTGGTGACAATCACTGGTAATTACGGAGTAAAGGCATAAGTGACGAATTTCTTCGCGCACCTTCATCAGAATTTTACCTAGATTGTTATGACCAGTTTTATCTTGACCACAACCCCAAAAATAGTCAGTAGGAGAATTTTCTACAATCGTCTCATCTCCTGTGGCTAGTAAAACTTCTCGAATATCAGTATGGGTGAGAAATTTTTTGAGTACTGCTTCACGCATCACTTGAGTTTTCACCAAATCCCAATCTAAACGTACTGTCCTGGAACTACAGCGTCCTAGGGCTGCGGCTTCTTCTGGTGTGGCAGCAGCATGAATTACAGGTATAATTGCTGCATCTTTGCTACTCACAAACTTTTGGGCTTGATAATAATGCTCAACTGTTGACCAATAAGTACCTTGGATTTGGATGGGATGGGAAGAAAAGTTAGAAAAACAACCGTAAGGCTGCCACACTTTGTAAAAGTAAATAGTCATTTGAAAATTTATGTTCATATATATTCAATCTATAGCAGTCCTAATACTTTCTTGAAAAATCAAAATCCCCAACTACCTAATAAAGTCGGGGATCTGAGTAGAGAGATTTTCTGAAAATCTTAAATATTGGTTAAAAAAATAGATTTTCCACCTTGATTGAGAGATGTGGTTAAAGCTGCCAGAATTTTGACTAACTCTGTACCTACCCAACCTGATGACACAAGCGGCGGTTGATTCTGGAGTATGGATTGAATAAAGCGATCGCACACTTGTTGCAAAGGTTCACCTGGATTTAATTCAATCACTTCTCGGCTTTGATTCACCGGGAGAAAATGATTTCCTTGGCGTTCAAACTCACCATGTAATAAAGTCAATGGTGCATTCGGTGACATTTCATCAAAAATTAAACTACCCAGACTACCCACCACAGCCAAACGCCTTTGTTTATCAGGGTTTAGCCAGCATAAATGAATGTATGCTTGAAAGTTATTCGGGTAGGTCAGCGTCACCCAAACTAAATCTGCTAAACCAGATGGTGAGTTTTCTGCTGTTTGCAACCACACTGTCCCCGTTGCTTGCACCTTCACAGGTACTTGTCCCAGCCAGTTGTTAAAAATCGCAATATCATGAATCGCTAAGTCCCAGAGTGCATCAACATCTTGGCGGACTGGCCCCAAGTGGATGCGAGAAGCATAACCATAACGTAATTCACCTAATTGATTCGCCTCAACTACCGCTTTTCCCGCGATAACGGCTGGGTGAAATAAATAAGTATGGTCAACCATCAAGATTAACTTTTGTAACTCTGCTAAATAGCAAAGTTCCTCACATTCCTTGGGGTCTAAAGTTAAAGGCTTTTCCGCTAAAACATGGTATCCCTGCTGGAGAGCATCTTTGATTAAATGATAGTGAGTCGTGGCTGGTGTGGCGATCGCGACTGCGGCTAAATCTGCTATTTCCTGTAAAGCTGACCATTGAGTTGTTAATAATACATTTTCATCTAAATTAAATTGCTGCTTGGCTGCTGTTAATCTTTCTATATGGGGATCTAATACTGCTGCGACACTTACTTGGGGATGTGCTAAAAAATTCCGCAGTAAATGTACGCCCCAACGCCCAACTCCAATAACTGCGATTTTAATCATTGGTTAACCGTCAAAAATCAATAGTCAATAGTCAGCGTTAAAAGTGCGATCGTCAACAGTAAAGATGCCAAATTTCTCATTTCTACTAAATATTTCAAGTATTGATTTATACAAAAAAATCCTAGTTATTTTTGGACAGTGCAAACTCCAAGGTGATTTTTGGGAACACTTAAGTTTAGCTGACTGCCAGGTATATAGCGGTTCTTACTTGCTTGTAATACAGTTGGAACCCCACCCCGCATTTGCTGACGCAAACGCTCCCCTCCCCGCTTGCGGAGAGAAGTTGCGTGCGGGGGTTCCCCCCGTTGAGCAAACTTCGGGGGAGGGGTTGGGGGTGGGGTTGAAATGTACCTCATCCAACCGAGAACCGCTATAACTGAATTCCTGGAACAAGCCAGTAAGTAAAAATTTATCAGTTTTTGTAAATCTCAAACCAAAGCAATATCATCAATATGAAATGGATTAATTCATCCGTATATTTTGCCGTCTTGTCCATATTGTGCTTAGACGTTCTGCCAATTTCTAGTCTCACAGCACAAGTAAAAGCTGAATCTGTCTCAAAAACGCAAGGATGGCAAATTAGCCAAGCATTTAAGCCACCAAAACGCGGAGATCCACCCGCCAGTGCTGGTGGTTCAACTCGTGGTTCTAGTTGTTTGAAAGGCAAGAAACAAATAGTCCCTCTCTTACCTCCAAATAAACTAGGTTTGACATTAGCTGAACGTCCCACATTTTTTTTGTTTGTACCGGAATCTTCAGTCAAAACAGCCAAGTTTGTGCTTTTAACTGACCAAGATGAAAATTCTGTTTACGAAACAACCTTGAAGCTGCCAAATAAACCTGGAATTATCAGTTTTACCTTACCTAAGACTGCCCCAGAATTGGCAGTTGGGAAAACTTACCATTGGTATTTCACTGTTGTTTGTAATTCTCAAGATGCCAGCACAAATCCTTGGGTAGATGGTTGGGTAGAACGCACTGAAGCGGAAGCCTCATTGTCAGCAGCATTAGCCAAAACACAACCACGCAAATTACCTAGCCTTTATGCTGAAGCTGGGATTTGGTACGAAGCACTGGCAACTTCAGCTCAATTACGGCGCAGTGAGCCGAAAAATGTCCGAGCCAGAATTGATTGGTGGACATTATTGAAATCAGTGAATTTAAATACACTGGCTTCTGAGCAATTTGTTGATTGATGTAAAAGTGACTAAAGCAGAATTCAGTAGTCAGAATTCAGAAGCAACTAGTATTTAAGACATCCAAATTTTCAAGTTGGCAGCAGTGTTTAACTCTGTTGGTTTGTCTAAGGTTGGACACAGAATGAATTCTGGCTCCTGACTCCTGAATTCTATTTGATCAGTAAATAGGTAACAAAAAATACGGATAGGTAACTGGGGAGTGCGAATTGAATGAAAAACTAATTTGCTATACCCAGTACCTAAAATTATGATGTGGTCAAAACTTAAGCCGCAAATTTGGCAATGGCGGGGTGTTTTATTTGCTGTTCCTAGTATGACAGCCTTAGTGATTGGCTTAAGGTTGATGGGTTGGTTGCAACTATTAGAGTTAGTAGCGTTGGATCATTTTTTCCAAATGCGTCCTTCAGAATCAGTTGATAGCCGCATTGTGATTGTCGAGATTAATGAAGCAGATATCCGTCGGCAAACGCAATGGCCAATGACTGATGCTGCTTTAGCTACTGTGTTAGAGAAAATCAAGCAACAAAAACCCAGGGCGATTGGTTTAGATATTTATCGTGATTTACCAGTTAATCCTGGTCATCAAGATTTAGTGAAAGTATTTAAATCGACACCTAATATTATTGGAGTCCAAAAAGTTTCTGATACTATTGATAGTTCTGCTGTGAATGCTTCGCCTGTATTGAAGCAACAGCATCAAATTGGATCAAATGATTTACCTATAGATATTGATGGCAAAATTAGACGCGGATTGCTCTACGTTAATTTAAAAAACGACGAAGTTTTAGAAAGCTTTGCTTTGAAGCTGGCTTTGTTATATTTAAAGCCTGAAGGGATTACCGAGCAACCATCAGTCAAGAACCCAAACTATTTACAGTTAGGCAAAGGTATTTTTCCAATCTTTGAGGCTAATGATGGCAGTTATATTCGGGCGAATGCTGGTAGTTATCAAGTGCTGCTCAACTATCGAGGACGAACACAAAAGTTTCAAAAAATTTCTTTAACTCAAATCCAAACCAATCAGATTTCGGCAGATTTGCTGCGGGATAAGGTGGTACTAATTGGCGCAACGGCTGAAAGTTTAAAAGATTTATTTTATACGCCATATAGTAGTAGTGTGTTTGCTGCACCAGAGCGTATGGCTGGTGTGACGATTCATGCAAATTTAATTAGTCAAATTTTGAGTGCTGCTCTAGATGGTCGTCCACAAATTCAAAGTTTACCTGAGCCTTTAGAATATTTGTGGATTTTGAGTTGGTCGATCGCAGGTGCAACTTTATGTTGGGTACAACGCCACAATAGTCATCAAAAAATCCGTTTACCTATTAATGTGGTGTTAACGACTAGTACTTTAGTCGGCACTGGTTTTATAGCTTTTTTAGCTGGTTGGTGGATTCCGATTGTACCGCCATTTTTAGCATTAGCTGGTTCAGCGATCGCAGTTACTTACTACATTGCAGAAACCGCCAATGGAATGCGGAAAACTTTTGGACGTTACCTGACTGATGAGGTCGTTGCTAATTTACTAGAAAATCCCACCGGCTTAACCATCGGTGGCGAACGCCGCAAAGTCACACTGCTATTTTCTGACTTACGTGGCTTTTCTGCCATGTCTGAACAGTTACCACCTGAACAAGTGGTGTCAGTTCTCAATTATTACCTAGAGGCAATGACTGATGTAATTAATCAGTACAAAGGTACGATTAATGAGTTTATGGGTGACGGTATCTTTGTGATGTTCGGTGCGCCTGTGAATCGTCCTGATGATTGTCAAAGAGCGATCGCTTGTGCAATTGCCATGCAATTAGTAATGCAGCAAGTCAATGAACATAATAAAAAAATGAATCTCCCAATTCTAGAAATGGGTATTGGAATTAATACAGGTGAAGTTGTTGCTGGTAATATCGGTTCCCAAAAACGCGCTAAATATACAGTTGTTGGTAGCCATGTCAACTTGGCTTCTCGTGTCGAAACTTATACAGTCGGGGGACAAGTTTTAATTTCGGAAAATACCCTCAAAGAGGCTGACATTGAACTAAACATTGGCAACCAAATGCAAATCCAGCCTAAAGGCATCAGAGAATCAATCACTATTTATGAAGTTCACGGTGTTGGTGGGCAATATAATTTGTTTCTGCCCAACGACGATGGGGAAATGGTGACTTTAACTCAGCCAGTTTTAGTCGAGTATACAATCTTACAAGGCAAACAAGCCGTTGGCACAGCATTTCCAGGGGAATTGATTAGCCTTTCCCCCAAGGTTGCACAGATGCGATCGCTCAATTCTTTAGAAGTCTTAAATAACCTGAAACTTAAATTACTCAATACCGAACTCAGCACCGAAGAAGATATTTACGCCAAGGTGATGAAAAAATCTGAGGTTGACGAACATCTGGTGACAATTCGCTTTACATCTGTACCACCAAAAGCGATCGCAGTTTTGGAATCCAGCATTAATGCTAATCATTGATTCCTACTCCCTATTCCCTACTCCCTACTCCCCAATTCATAAGAAATCGATATTATAGAAAAGTAGACAAAACTTAAAAAATATTTATCAAATGCTCATTGACTCGTCTGGCTTGTCCAAGGTCAAAGACTCGATAACCGAAAAAATCTTCTTCGGCCATGAACCCAGTGCCGAGTTAATTGCTATTCTTAGCGTTTACTTTGTCCAAGGGATTTTAGGACTAGCGCGTTTAGCTGTTAGCTTTTTCCTCAAGGATGAACTAATGCTGAGTCCGGCGCAGGTATCAGCATTATTTGGTGTTGTCGCCTTACCGTGGATGATCAAGCCGCTATTTGGCTTTATGTCTGACGGCTTACCAATTTTTGGCTATCGTCGCCGCCCATATTTAGTATTGTCTGGGATATTAGGTGCTATTGCTTGGGTGAGTATGGCCACAGTAGTTCATAGTAGCTGGGCGGCAACAGCTGCGATCGCCCTCAGTTCCCTGGCTGTAGCTGTCAGCGATGTCATAGTCGATTCCCTGGTTGTCGAACGAGCCAGAGTCGAATCCCAAGCAGATGCAGGCTCATTACAATCTTTATGTTGGGGCGCATCGGCTGTTGGTGGTTTAGTCACAGCATACTTCAGTGGCATCTTGCTCGAACATTTCACCACCCGCACAGTATTTTTTATTACCGCTTCTTTTCCGTTAATTGTCTCTGCGGCGGCTTGGTTTATTGCGGAATCTCCTGTTAATCAAGAAACTAACGATACTAATAACACTCAAGACCTAAGTATCAAACATCAACTTAAACAACTACGCCAAGCAGTCAGCCAAAAAACAATTTGGCTACCAGCAGCTTTCGTCTTTATTTTGCAAGCTACCCCAACCGCCGAATCAGCTTTTTTCTACTTCAGTACCAACGAACTCCACTTTGAACCAGAATTTTTAGGAAGAGTCCGCCTAGTTACAAGTCTCGCCTCCTTATTAGGTATTTGGATTTTTCAACGTTTTCTCAAAAGCGTTTCATTCCGGCTCATTTTTGGTTGGAGTACCGTGATTTCAGCAGCTTTAGGCATGACAATGCTGCTTTTGGTAACTCACACCAACCGAGCTTTAGGTATAGATGACCACTGGTTTAGTTTGGGAGATAGCCTCATTCTTACCGTAATGGGACAAATCGCCTATATGCCAGTTTTGGTATTAGCCGCCAGACTTTGCCCCCCTGGAGTCGAAGCAACCTTATTTGCTTTATTAATGTCCGTCTTTAACTTAGCCGGTATGGTCTCTTATGAATTTGGAGCCATCATTATGCACTGGCTAGGTATCACCGAGAGTAACTTTGACTCACTGTGGATTTTGGTAATTATCACCAATCTCAGCACCTTGTTACCACTAGTGTTTCTTAATTGGCTACCAAAAGAGGAAACCCAAACCGAAAGCTTACCAACTAACAGCGAACCATTCATTCAAAATTTAATACTCCCAGAACAAGAATCACAAGTGATTGAATAAAAATCAGAATTCAGAAGTCAGAATTGATCGGAGTTGGTTAATTAGTAATATCCATGATTAGCATTTCTATCTATAGCAATCCTAAATCATTTGTGAAATCTCTTTCTTTTTCTCTTTCTCTTTCTTTGTGTCCTACCCTTCGGGAAGCCGCTATCGTGTCTATGCGCCTTTGCGTCTCTGCGTGAAAAAAATCAAAACTATGCAGAATTTAAAAAATCAAGAATTACAAAAATCTTACAATCTAGAAGATTGGCAGAAAGGATATGAATCTCTACCCCAAGAATATGATTATTGGATTGATGAGATAGAAGGACAAATCCCCCCACAACTCCAAGGTACACTTTTTAGAAATGGCCCTGGATTATTGGATATAAATGGACAACGTATTCATCATCCCATTGATGGCGATGGAATGATTAGCCGCATTACATTCAATCAAGGTCGCGCTCATTTCCGTAATCGCTTTGTGCAGACTGATGATTATTTAGCAGAACAAAAAGCCGGAAAAATTTTATATCGCGGTGCATTTGGCACTCAAAAACCCGGTGGTTGGTTAGCGAATCTTTTCGATTTCAAAATTAAGAACACTGCCAACACCAGCGTTATTTATTGGGCAGAAAAACTGTTGGCATTGTGGGAAGGTGAAGACCCTTATCGCCTCGACCCATACACACTAGAAACCTTGGGTAGAGAAAATTTTCACGGTTTATTATCAGAGCGTCAACCCTTTAGCGCCCATCCCCGCATTGACCCTAGTAGTTATCAAGATGGTGGCGCACCTTGTCTAGTGAACTTTTCCAGTAACCCAGGGCTATCAACTAAACTGAGTGTTTTTGAACTTAACCAAATCGGTAAAGTTCTGAGAAAGTATGATTATACTATTCCTGGCTTCTGCTTTATTCACGATTTTGTCATTACACCCAATTACTATATATTCTTTCAAAATCCTGTCACCTTTAATCCCCTATTATTTGCTTTGGGTATTAGTAGTGCCGCAGAAAGTATCAAGTTTCAACCCAACAAGTTGACGCGGATTTTAGTAATTCCCCGCACTCCCCAAGAAGGACAACAAAACGTCCAAGTTTTAGAAACTCAAGCAGGCTTTATTTTCCATCACGCCAATGCTTTTGAGGTGGGCAATGAAATATTCATTGATACTATTTGCTATGAGAATTTTCCCGAACTAGAACCAGCCAGCGATTTTCGCCAAGTTGATTTTGAGCAGTTTCCCCCCGGTAATATTTGGCGGTTTCACCTAAATCTTGATAGTCAAACGGTACAAAAGAAATTAATCACAAATCATAGTTGTGAATTTCCTAGTGTAAATCCTAATAAAGTCGGGCGTTATTATCGCTATGTGTATGTAGCTGCGGCTCATGCAGAGACGGGACATGCTCCTGGACAAGCAATTCTCAAACTAGATTTAGAAACAGGAGCAAAACAACTTTGGAGTGATGCACCCCGTGGCTTTGTAGGCGAACCAATTTTTGTACCCCGTCCTGGTGCTGAACAAGAAGATGATGGTTGGATACTCACTTTGGTTTACGATGCGGCTCATCACCGTTCAGATGTGGTAATTTTAGATGCTAGTGATTTAACCAAAGGTGCGATCGCTCGTCTACACCTCAAACATCACATCCCCTATGGCTTTCATGGTCATTTCACTTCTGAGCTATTCTGCCCAATTGATCCCTGATGTATAAATATTGATTATTCACTGTTTATAAAGCACATTTCACCAGAACTGTGCTTTTTTTAACAAAAAATAAAATTGTAACAAAAACTACAGAAAATAATTCATTTTTGAATATAGAGGATAAGCTAGGCATATATGTATCCAGTTCGCAAAGATACCGCGATGAGGAGAAACTTTTATGATTGCAACACCGACAATGCCTCTAGAAGCCGCTACACCAGCCCATATATGCCCATTCGATCAAGCTTGTAGCTACTTAGAAGCAGCCGGGAAAGAATTAAGGTTAGACCAAGGTGTACTGGAAATTCTCAGCCATCCGCGCAAAGTTGTCACAGTTTCCATTCCCGTGAAACTAGACAATGGTGAAGTGCGAGTATTAGCAGGACATCGGGTACAACACTCGGATATTTTAGGCCCCTACAAAGGCGGAATTCGTTATCATCCGGCTGTCACATTGCGGGAAGTTTCAGCACTCGCTATGTTGATGACTTGGAAATGTGCGTTGTTGGGTATTCCTTATGGTGGTGCAAAGGGAGGAATTGCCATTGATCCACAACAATATAGTGTGGGAGAACTAGAACGCATTACCCGGCGTTACACTAGCGAATTAATTAAAGATATCGGCCCGTCCGTAGATATCCCTGCGCCAGATATGGGTACTTCTGCCCGTGAAATGGCTTGGATGATGGATACTTATTCTGTGAATGTTGGTCATGCTGTCCCAGGGGTTGTGACTGGTAAACCCCTATCTGTAGGTGGTTCCCTTGGTAGAGAAAAGGCCACCGGACGCGGCACAATGATTATTGTGCGGGAAGCTTTAGCAGACCAAGGCAGAACTTTAGCAGGAGTGCGAGTTGTTATTCAAGGTTTTGGTAATGTTGGTGGTGCAGCAGCTGAACTACTTCACCAAGCAGGCGCGAAAGTTATAGCAGTCTCCACCGGGACAGGTGGAGTATATGCGGCTGATGGGTTGGATATTCCCGCTTTAAAAGCTTACGCCGCCGAAAATCGTCACCATTTGGCTGGTTTCCCCAACGCTACAGTTATTACCAACGCCGAATTACTGACTTTACCTTGCGATGTCTTGATTCCGGCGGCTTTAGAAAACCAAATTACAGCAGAGAATGTCCATCAAATACAGGCGCAAATTATCGCTGAAGCCGCTAACGGCCCTGTAACTTTAGAAGCCAACCGTGTTCTAGAAGCGCAGGGTGTAACTGTACTACCAGATATTTTGGCCAATGCTGGGGGTGTGGTAGTGAGTTATCTGGAATGGGTGCAAGGTTTGTCTTACCTATTTTGGGATGAAGAAAGAGTCAACCGCGAAATGGAACATTTGATGGTGCAAGCTTACCATCAAGTGATTCAACAGTCTAAAGTGCGCCAAGTTCCTCTGCGGTTAGCAGCCTATACTTTGGGTGTAGGCAGAGTAGCACAGGCATTGAGCGATCGCGGTCTTTATCCTTGATAATTACATAAAGTAGAGACGTTGCTATGCAGCGTCTCTCCAGCAGAAAGGAGTCAGGTTGTGAAAGATCATTTTTCAGTTCTAGTCAGTCAAAATTAATATATGCTGAATGTATAATTTAGGTGAGTAATATCAAGTTCGGGTAATTAGTTATAATTCCGGAAATCGGTGGAGAAATGTAAACACCCTTTCCTATGCTCCCTTGCGTCCTCAGATCCTTCTGCGGTCTTAATGATAATTATTTCACCGAACACGATATAACAGCTTATGACCCCGCAAGAATTTAGTTTATTAATTGTATCAATCCTCATCAGCACAGCCGGACAATTTTTTTTGAAAATAGGCGCAAATAAATTAGGCAGGGTTAACTTAGGCAACGCAATCACTCACATTCTTAGTATTATCACAATACCAGAACTATTAATTGGATTAACTTGCTATGGTTTTGGTGCTATGTTTTATATCCTACTACTGTCTAGAGTTAACCTGAGCGTTGCTGGCCCATCTGTATCTATAGGTTACATTTTTTCTGTGTTGCTTGGCTATTGGATATTGAAAGAGCCGATACCTTTCATTCGCTTAGTTGGTTTAAGCTTTATTGTTGTGGGTGTAATCTTAGTGGTTTGGCGCAAATAATAAACTGTCTATATAGTACGCCTTATGTGAATGAAGCCAGAGGATGCTGTTCAAAAGTAAGCACATCAATACCAAAACGCTGACGCAGAAAAAGGCGTAGAGTATGACTGGTGATTTTAGCGGCAACATG
>NZ_JACJTB010000046.1 GCF_014698475.1 Nostoc spongiaeforme FACHB-130
TAGTTCTGCTATTTTAGATTGTAGCTCCTGGTTTATCATTGTTAGCTATTAGACAAGACTGTTTCTCAGTATTATCTCGTAGTCTTTTTCAAAAATCAAATATGATTCCTATACTCTATAGAATATCAAAATAAAAATGCTCATTTAGTTTATATTCAAGATGTTAACCAGGAGAAGAAAAGAGAGCATAATCTCCTAGCAGAAGACTTGCCAACTCATGTGCAGGATGGTCGCATCTTAGATACATCTTGGACTAATGGTCAAATGATGGCTATCTGTCAAGATATCACCAATTACCAGCAAACAGAACAAGCTTTAAAGACTCAGTTAGCACGAGAACAATTAATGCGAACTGTAGTACAAAGAATTCACCAATCTTTGAACTTGCAAGATATTCTCAATGCTACAGTGCAAGAAGTACGACATTTACTGCAAGTAGAGCGTGTGATTGTTTATCAATTTGCGCCTGATATGAGTGGTCAAGTCGTCGCCGAATCAGTAGAGGCGGGATGGAGAGAATCGTTAGGTGTCCAAATTGAAGATACTTGTTTTCAGACTGGAGCAGGCGTAGAGTATTATCATGGGCGGAAACGAGCGATCGCCAATATTTACGCAGCCGGACTTACCGATTGTCATATTCAACTTTTAGAACAATTTGAAGTCAAGGCTAACTTAGTTGTACCTATTTTATTAGAAGTTGGTGGCGACAACACTAGTTCTCGACTTTGGGGCTTGCTGGTGGCACATCAATGTTCTAGGACGAGAGAATGGGAAGACAATCAACTAGACTTGCTGGATCAACTTTCCGTGACAATTGCGATCGCTATTCAACAATCTAGTATATTTCAGCAAGCCCAAACAGAATTAGCAGAACGGCAAAAAGCCGAAAGAGAACTGCGGAGTGCTTTAGCAGAAAAAGAAATTCTCTTAAAAGAAGTACACCATCGTGTTAAAAATAATTTGCAAATTGTTTCAAGTTTATTACAACTCCAATCTCAGACTCTCATAGACCCAGAAGTAATTAGAGTTTTTCAAGATAGTCAAAATCGGATTGATTCGATTTCGTTAATTCACAAAAATTTATACACTTCCCCAAACATCGGACAATTAGATGTAGTAGATTATATCCAAAGTTTAGCAACTAGCATTTTAATATCTTACCAAACTGGGCTAGAAAGAATAGAATTAAAAACTCATATTGACCCCATTAATCTGAATATTGATCAAGCGATCGCTTGTGGTTTAATCATTAACGAATTAATCTCCAACTCCCTCAAACATGCCTTTCCCAATAATCAAAAAGGCACTATCACTATTACTCTAGAAAAAATTCCTAATCATATCAAAATGTCTATTCAAGATAATGGTGTTGGAATACCAAATGATTTAGATTGGAAAACTACCAGTTCTTTAGGTTTATCTTTAGTTTATGACTTAGTGACAGAACAGCTAGAAGGCAATATTACTCTAGAACGTAATCACGGTACAGTGTTCAACATCCAATTTCCCCAGTTAATTTTGCAGTAATATAGAAATCATATTTGATTTCTCAAAAAACAGTACACCCAAGAAATCCTCCTTCCTACTCTCCCACTACCAGCCTGCACAGATAATGTCAAAAAATCAAACCAGATTAATATATTTCTAATGGAGCCAGTAAGAATTTTAGTTGTTGAAGATGAAGTCATAGTTGCTAGAACCATTGCTAACCAATTAAATCAACTAGGATACACAGTAATTGGTACAGCTTCTTCAGGACAAGTTGCTATTACTAAAGCCTTAGAAGGTAAACCAGAATTAGTTTTAATGGATGTCATCTTAAAAGGTGAGATGGATGGAATTACCGCCGCATCTCAAATTCGTGAGCAGTTAGATATCCCCGTGATATTTCTCACGGCTTACGGTGATGACCATACAATACAACGAGCGAAAACAACTCAACCATTTGGCTACATTATTAAACCCTTTACACCAAAAGACTTACGGATAGCCATTGAAATTGGTTTATTAAAACATCAATTAGAACAGGATTTAAGAGAAAATCGAGATAGATTAGCCACTCTTTTAAACTCTATGAGTGATGCTGTCATTGCCACAAATGAACAAGGAATTGTGACATTTATTAACCCAGCAGCAGAGTTCCTTACGGGTTGGCAACAAGCAGATGCTTTGGGTAAAGACATATCTAAAATTTTGCAGCTAGTTGATGAAGTCACTGAAACTTCTGTAGAAAACCCTGTCACCAGAGTTTTAAGAGAACAACAGGTTGTCTATTTAAATGACTTTACATCATTAATTACAAAAAATGGCTCTAGAGTGCCTATTGGAGATAGTGCATCTCCGATTATGCGACATCCTGGGCAAATCAATGGTGTCGTAGTAGTGTTCTGGGATCTTAGCGAACGGCGACAAGCACAATTACTCGAACAAGCATTGCTGAAAGAGCAAGAAGTTAACAAACTGAAATCTTTATTTATTTCTACTGTTTCTCATGAATTTCGTAATCCTTTAAGTGTAATTCAATCTTCAGTAGAACTGATTGAGTTGCAAGGAGAAAATTTAACAACAGAAAAAAGAAATACTTATTTAAACCGAATTAGTAGCGCAGTGCAATCTATGAAACAACTCATGGAAGATGTGCTGTTTATGGGGAAAACAGATGCAGGTAAATTGGAGTGTCATCCTCATCACCTCAATCTCGATGAGTTTTGTCGAGAATTGTTAGCCGAATTTACCATGATTCATCCTACAGGCGCAGAAATTATTTTTAGCTGTGAGAGCGATCGCACAGATGCCTTTATGGATGAACAATTATTACGTTATATATTCACAAATTTACTCAATAACGCTATCAAATACTCTCCCAACGGTGGCAATGTATTATTTAAGTTAACTTGTGACCTCATTAATCAAGTAGCTATCTTTTGCATTCAAGACCAAGGAATTGGCATCCCAGAAGCGGATCAAGCCAGAATCTTTGAATCATTTTATCGAGCTTCCAATGTCCAATCAATTCCAGGTACAGGGCTGGGATTAGTCATTGTGAAAAAATGTGTAGAAGCGCATCAAGGACAAATTAGTATTCACAGTCAAGCGGGTGTTGGGAGCATATTCACAGTAACTTTGCCATTAAATTATTCATCTTATATGACTGATGAAGCATAATCTGGACATATCGACAAAGGCTGCTTTGGAAAACTTTAACAAATTGACTGAATGAATATTACCAAATCTTCATTTACTTCAAGAGCAATTTATCTTTAAGATCCATATTTGGGGGCAAACTAAAAGAAGTCAGATCATTCAAAATTGTGTTTTCTATGAGCCAGAAATGTCCTACTTCCAAAACTTGTGCTTGTTGTCATCTTGTACGTTGCCAAAGCCAGGAAGCAGGCAGAATTTTTCTCTGGTTTCCTATTCCCCATACCTTAACAAAAGTCACAAATTACTTGCGGCAGTCTGAGCTAAAGTATGAACTGATGCAAGAGCGTCCGGGGTTAAGTTTAGACTGTAAACCCGGACAAGCCCAGGAAATTGCCCGAAAACTAGCTAAACTTTTAGCGCCAAGAGAGCTGCAAGAGACGCAAGTTTTGTTTATTCGCGGT
This sequence comes from Nostoc spongiaeforme FACHB-130, assembly GCF_014698475.1. GTDB lineage: Bacteria > Cyanobacteriota > Cyanobacteriia > Cyanobacteriales > Nostocaceae > Nostoc_B > Nostoc_B spongiaeforme. The sequence goes on from NZ_JACJTB010000046.1 coordinate 3,606, forward strand.
GCTATTCAACCACAATTGCAAGACTTTAGTGATATTGTTTCCTTACAACGCTTCATTAAGTTCAACCAGTCTGACTGGCTAGTAGATATGCTGGCCAAAGAACAATTCACAAGTTACTTTCAACCGATTGTTTCAATTCAGAATACATCCCAAGTTTATGGCTATGAATCGCTGTTACGCGGCTTGGATGAACAAGGTAATGTATTGTCGATAGAACCAATCTTAGAATTAGCCACAGAAGCCGGACTGATACCACAACTAGACCGACTGGCTCGCCTCAAAAGCATCACTCAATTTAGCCGTCATCAAGTCAACGGGAAAATTTTTATCAATTTTGCACCCACCGCATTGTATGACCCCGTTTCTTGCCTGCGTAGTACAGTCGAAGCAATTGATCAAGCAGGTATTTCCCATGAACGGGTTGTTTTTGAAGTTGTCGAGTCAGATAATCCTCAAGATTTAGCTCACCTCAAAGCCGTGTTGCAATTTTACCGAGATTCAGGTTTTTCCGTTGCCTTGGATGATCTTGGCTCTGGTTATTCTGGTTTGAACTTGTTGCACCAGTTACGCCCAGACTTTATCAAGTTAGATATGGAGTTAATTCGAGATGTGCATCAAGATTTGTATAAAGCTTCAATTACCGAGAAAATTTTGGAGATTGCCCAAAAGTTAAATATCTATACCGTCGCGGAAGGAATTGAGTGTATTGAGGAATTAAACTGGTTAAGAGAAAGAGGCGCAACTTTTGCTCAAGGGTATTTAATTGCTAGACCTCATCCTGAACCTGTGACGATAACTCCGCACTTTGATGCGATCGCTTTAAGTTTAGCATCGGTGGATCAGCAACCAATCAAGCAGCAGGTAAAACACCAAAGTGAGTCTGAACGCATAGTTGCTGCTGTTACCCAGCGTATCCGCAAATCTTTAGAGTTAAACGAGATTTTGCAAACCACAGCCGATGAAGTGCGACAATTGTTTGCTGTAGACCGAGTGGTAATTTATCGCTTTGAACCAGACTGGAGTGGGTTAGTCGCTGTCGAGTCTTTATCACCAGGCTGTATGTCTCTGTTGGGATTGAATGTGATGGATACTTGCTTTCTGTCCTCCCGCGCAGATTACTATCAGCAGGGTAATACAAGAGCAATTGAAAATATAGAAAATGAAGGACTATCACCTTGTCACGTTGAACTGTTGCAGAGTTTACAAATTCGGGCAAACTTGGTTGTGCCGATTTTGCAACAAGAGCGTTTATGGGGATTATTAATTGCTCATCAATGTAGTAGTACCAGACAATGGCAGCAGTCGGAGATTAATTTATTTAACCAGTTAGCCGGACAAGCCGCGATCGCAATTTATCAATCGGAACTTTACCACAAATTACAAAAAGCAAACCAAGAATTACAGCGTCTTGCGGCTTCTGATGGTCTCACACAAGTAGCAAATCGGCGTTGCTTTGATGAAACACTCAACAGCGAGTGGCAAAGATTAGCCAGGGAACAAGCTTACTTATCTTTAATTTTGTGTGATGTTGATTATTTTAAACTCTACAACGATACTCATGGACATCTGGCGGGAGATGATGCTTTGAGAAATGTTGCCCAAGCAATTTCTCAGACAATTAAACGCCCTGCGGATTTAGTAGCTCGCTATGGTGGCGAAGAATTTGCCATCATTTTACCCAATACCGATGCTGGAGGTGCGATCGTAGTTGCCACAGAAATTCAAACTCATATCTGTGCAATGCAATTGCCACATCCCAATTCTGAAGTCAACCAATTCATTACCCTCAGTCTCGGTGTAGCAACTATCATTCCCAATCATCAATCATCTCCGGCAACCTTAATTGCTGCTGCTGATCAAGGACTGTATCAGGCAAAGGCCCAAGGGCGAAATTGCATAGCACAAATTAACTGTGAATAGACTGATGGCAACACAGAATTGACCAGAGTGTGATAACCAACACACTTCAGTTGCTGAATTAAATAATTAGAAAGCAAATTATGCTTGATTTGTTAATTAGAAGCTGCGCTTTCGGCGACATTATCAATGAGTTGCTCTAGAGTACGGAGTAATTCTTGCTCGTTGTAAGGTTTAGAAAAATAGGCTCTAGCACCTAGCTGCATTGCCATTCGGCGATGTTTATCGCTGCTACGGGAAGTCAGCATAGCAACGGGGATATTTTTTAAATCACCATTGTTTTTGACTTTGCCTAAAAATCCATACCCGTCCAGACGCGGCATTTCGATATCACAAATGACGGCGGCAATTTGTAAGCCTGTTTCGAGTTTTTCTAAAGCGTCTTGACCGTCTTTGGCTTGCTCTACTTGATAGCCACCTTTTTCTAAGGTAAGTGCTAAGAAACGGCGGACGTTAATGGAGTCATCGATGATTAAAATCTTACCTTTGGGCTTGGGAGGTAAGGCCGCGAGTTTTTCGCTGTCAACGAACAGAAAGGGTGTTTTTAATCGGACGGAGGGTAATTGATTGTTTTTGGGTGTATTTTGATTGGTAGCAATCCAATAGAGTAATTCGTTAGCACTAACTAAGGCAACTACTCGACCATCACCGAGAATTGTGCAGTTACTAAAGCCTTCTGGTAAAGGTATATTACCTTCAACTTGACGGATGGCTACTTCTTGTTCACCCCAGCAACGGTCTACTTGAATAGCGACGGTTTGATTGTTACCTTTAATAATTAAGACACTGCTGGCGTTGATGGCGGCGGGAGTTTCTAGTTCGGGACTATCGTAACGGGGACAGTTAAATTGCAGATATTGTCCCAGGCGAATCAATGGCAGCATTGTACCTTGCCAGTTGATGACTTCGCTACCTCCCATTGAGATAATGCGATCGCTTTGGAGTAAAAATACTTCTGAGATGACATCGGTGGGAAATGCCAGCAATATTTTACTGGTTTCGACTAACAGCACTCTCGCCACGGATAAGGTAAAGGGTACTGATAAGGTGAAAGTTGTACCAACGCCGGGTTCAGTGTCAACTGTGATATCGCCACGCACCAGTTTCAGGTTGTTGCGTACCACATCCATACCCACACCACGGCCAGATAAGGCGGTGACTGTTTCGGAGGTACTAAACCCTGGTTCAAATATCAGCGATAGTAGTTCATCATCACTAGCACTTTCTAATAGTGAACTATCTAACCCCATTGCTAAGGCGCGAGAACGAATTTTTTCTAAAGAAATTCCTCTGCCATCATCGCGCATACTAATAATAGTCCGATTGCTGCGATGAGTGGCGTGAATTTCGATTAATCCTTGTTCTGATTTACCTAAGTTGCGGCGAGTGGCTGGTTCTTCAATACCATGATCAAAAGCATTTCTTAATAAGTGCATTAAGGGGTCATTTAATGCTTCTAAAATGCTACGTTCAATTAACGTATTGCCGCCTTCAATTTTTAGCTGGACATTTTTTCCATACTCTACATTTAAGTCGCGGATGGCTCTGGGAAAACGCTCGACTAATTCAGAAATTGGCCGCATCCGCACTTGATTGAGTTTGGTTTGTAATTGCTTGGATGTTTTGTTTAATTTGCGAGCAATTTGGTCAGCATCATCAACACTTAATTGAATGTCGGTGGAGACTTCTTGCACCTGGACAATTGTTTCGGCTATATCTTGCGATCGCAAATGAATTTCTTCGAGAGAGTGATGAGTCGTAGATAAGTGCTGAGTCCTGAGTCCTGAGTGCTGAGTCCTGAGTGCTGAGTCCTCAGTATCTGTTTCTGAACCGTTATTTTGCCGGATACTAGCTGATAGCACACGGTTATATGCCATGCGTAATTCTTGATTTTCTCTATCCAGATTCTGCACTCTCTGTCCGAGATTACGTGAGAGTTTACGTAATTTTTCTAATTGCGAATGCAGTCCATTTCTCTGCACAATTAGTTCACTAAATAAATCATTAATTTGTTCTAGTTGTTTACTAGGAACTCGGACTGTATTTTCGGAATGTTCGCGGTCTTTACTGGGCGTAATTGGTTCATTTTTATGTTCAGCAATAATATTGTTAATTTCTGGCAGATTCACAGGATGAATATCTGTCTCTACAGGCATCAAATTACTCGCAGCTATTTCAGATTCCTGGTGAATTACTAATTCTATTTCTGGATAAACGCCGTTATCTGTAGCCAAGAATTGAGCGATTGCATCTGCGGTTGACAGTGGCGCGGTTTGATTATAAGTTGTGAAAGTAGTGGGTATTTCACTCAACTCAATGGCTCTAGGTAGACTGTCGAGTTGATTAGTTAAAACTAAAGCTTGCGATCGCCGCCATGTATGCAATGCTATCTGAGCAATGTCTGAGATACGTTCTGGTGTGGCAGATTCGATAGTTTGTTTAATAGAATCACACAGTTGGCTAAAGGCAGACAATTGCAGCATTTCTCCCAAACCGCCTAATTCAGCCGCCATAATCGCCACTTCTTCTTGCAAACAAGGTTGTTGACTATCAGCCAAGACAGATTCTAACCGTTGCAAACAACCTTCGACTTCTGTTTCAAATAACAAAGGAATAATACTTTGCCCATCTTCTGGGGACAACATTGTTGTCGCATCTTCGGGAGTAGGATCACCCAACCGTTGATAAAGTTCATCAAAAACTGGATAACAAAAACTCGTTAACCATTCTTCTTCAATTACACTTTGAGTTGAGAGTAAGTCGACAATTTGCCGCATCCAATCAATTGCCGAAAGCAATAAACTTTGTAATTGTTGGTCAATTTCTAAAGAAGTTTTGCGCGTTTTTAAAACTTTAAAAGCATCTTCTAAACGGTGTGCTAAATCACTTAACACCCGAAATCCCATCATTGCTGCACCACCTTTAATAGAGTGGGCAGCGCGGAGTGCGCCATTAATTTTTTCTAAATCTATACGATGGCTGGTATCAATTTCCAGCAAGACTCCCTCTAAGGTATTGAGGTAATCTGTTGCTTCTTCCAGAAATTGCATCTGGATTTCTAATTCTTTATCTTGTGACATTGTTTTTAATAATTATTTATTGGTCATTAGTCACTTGTCATTTGTCATTCGTAAACAAAGGACAAGTGACAAAATCAATTTACTTTAAAAGTCTCAACAGTCTCTTGCAACTTATGAGAAATTTCGACAGTTTGTTTGAGAGATTGGCAAACAGAACTAGAAGAATCTCTGGTACGCTGAGAAATCGCCGCGATTTCTTTCATTAACAAACTCACAGTTTGCGATGTTTGCACTTGAGATGCGGTTGCAGAAGAAATAGACTGTACTAAAGAATCAATTTGACGAGAAACATCAAAAATCTGTCCGAGATTTTGTTTGGCTTCTTCCACTACCCGCGCACCTTCACCAACTTGGGTAGTACCAATTTCCATCGCCTGCACAACGGCGCTGGTTTCTCGTTGAATGTTCTCGACAATTTGTTCAATTTCTTGGGTGGCTGCGGCGCTACGGGCTGCTAACTCACCTACTTCTTCGGCTACCACAGCAAAACCTTGTCCTTCTTCACCAGCGCGGGCGGCTTCGATACCTGCGTTGATGGCGAGTAAGTTGGTTTGCATAGCAATTTGATTAATTAAAGAGACGACACGAGAAATTTGTTGGGAAGACTCGCCTAAACGTTTGACTTTCTGGGCGGTTTCGCCGACAGTTTCCCGCAATGAAAGAATGTTCTGCACTGTTAAATACATCGCTTCTTCACTCTTAGAAGCATTTTGGGCGGCGTTATTCGCCACGGTAGCGGCTTGTTCGGCACTATTAGCCACTGCTTGCATAGAATGAGTCATATTATCCACAGCATCTAAGGCGCGGTTAATTTCCTCGGCTTGTACCAATGCTTCGTCTGCAAGTTTTTGAATAGCTGTTTCGTTGGAACCAATAGCAGTGTTGGCTTGGGTGGCTGCTTGTTTAACTTGGGTGACGATATCCCGCAAACTCTCGACAATAGAGTTAAAAAAGTCAGCGACAGTGCCAATTTCACCATCTGTAACATCTGCGCGGACTGTTAAGTCACCTCTAGCTGCACCTTCTATATCGTTGAGTAGTTCTAAGAGTTGCAATTGTAAGGCTTCTTGTGTGGGGCGTTCTTCTGGGGAAGTTGTTTGAATTATGGTTTTGGTATGGTCAATTTCGGCTTGTTCGTTGACTAATACCTGCAGTTTGGCAGCCATGTGATCAATATTGGCACTTAATACGCCTAACTCATCTTCTCTTTCGGAAGCGAGGCGGGTGTTGAGTTCACCTTGTCCGAGTTTGGCGACGGCGGCTGTGGCATTGATGATGGGCTGTGTGGTAAGTTTGGCTAACCAAGCTGCGATCGCTGCTACAATTATTCCAATCAAGCCTATGCCAATCGTGACAATCCACAACAATTGTTGTTGTGTGCCGTATAAAATTGCCGCATCATTGGTGAGTAATACTTGCCAATTTAAATCTGATATACCTGCAATTTTGGGTGCTGGGACGTAACTAATTAATTGCCGTTTACGATGGCTTTGGGGAACGGTTGTGAGTGTAGCAATATTATTTGTGGTGAGAATTTTGGCTAAACCAGGATATTCGGCTTTTGCTTCTTTGCCTAATAATTCTGGGCGTGAACTTAAGAAAACTTTGCCAGAATTATCTACTAAAGCATATTGATAGCCATTCACAGCATAGTTTTTGATGGTTTCGGCTAAAGCTTTGGTTGGTAGACTGGTTCTGACTACGCCTAAAGTTTTGCCTGTGGTGCTATTTTTAATTGGGGCAGCCAGATAAATATCACTAGATTTTTCTGGCTGTATAATGACGGCCGCATCTTTTAGGAGTGTCGCCTGAAAATAACTATTGTCTTTTTGGTTATCTATCGGTTCACCCGAAGATTGAACAATCACATTGCCTTCGGTATCAAAGACCGCAATACTATTATAATTTTGATAATTGGTGAGGATTTTATCGAGTAACGCCTGCTTTTCTGAATTATTAGTATTGCTGGTGAGGTTGCCCTTGGCAAATAAAGGCGAGTTAGCCAGGATTTGAATATCTCCATATCTGTCGGACATAAAGCGGTTAACTTTCTCAGTTAAATCAACAGCTTCCGTCGTTTGAGATTGGGTAATTTGTTTGGTTAAGGATTTACTGGTTAGATGGTAGGCGATCGCACCAATGAATAAAGCTGGTATAGTACTGATGGCGATCGCTAAAATTGTTGCTTTAGTTTCTAAACTCAGCCTTTTAAAATGCCCACCCAAATTTAGCTGTGTTTCTCCATCAGAATTAACTGTCGGAAAACTAGTTTTTAGGATGATCTTATTCTCAGAAACCTTGGTAGATGCAATTAACGAAGCACGATTTTTTCCATCACCACTCTTAGCCGTGTCAGTCTTATTAAACATGCTGAACTTCTCCTGCATAGGTACATCAAAAAATATTTAAAGTTATCTGATAAGAGATAACTTAATCACTGCGGAGAATAGAAGATTGTACAATTGCTTGTGCATCTAACGCCAGTAAAATTTCTTCTTGCTGCACAACACATCCACGCAAATAAGGAACTAAACTAGATGCTACTTGCCCAATTGGGGAATGAATTTCGTCAACCAAAATTTTAGTTGTTCCTTTAATTTCTTGTACAACTAAACCTAAAAGCAGTGTTTCTATCTTAATCACAATGACATTATACTGTTGCCTTCTTGTATCTATCGCTTCTAAATTCAACATTCGGGGTAAATCAATCGCCCAAATTATTCGACTACGCCAATTCATTAAGCCTAAAATACATCCCGGCATATTTGGCATCGGTGTTATCGCTTCTACAGGCAAAATCACGGCTTCTTGAGTGTGATTCATTGCCAATATTGCCGCCGTTTGTTGATTTAGCTGAAACTTTAGATAACCATCTCCTAGGTTATTTTGGAGAGGTTTTTCTGCAAGGATCACGTTAGTATTATTCATTGATTTAAAGCACCACTGATTTAATAGCTCTTAATAACTGTTCTCTGGTATATGGTTTAGTCAGATACACATCTGCGCCTTGTTTCATAGCCCATAATCTATCAATTTCGAGATTTTTTGAGCTACAAATAACTATTGGTAACTTTTGAGTTGCGGGATTTTTTTTCAGTGAGCGGCACAACTCAAAACCACTCATTCCCGGCATAACAACATCAGTTACAATCACATCTGGCGTTTGTGAAACCGCTTGCTCTAAAGCTTCTTTCGCACCACTGGCTTTGATAACGTTATAGCCACTTTCTCTGAGATAATGACTCATCAATTCTAATTCGCTGGGCGAATCTTCAACAATTAAAATTGTGCCAACCAAAGTCAAACTCACTCCTAATTCTCCTTATTGTAGGAAAGACAGTTTTATTTAATATGTTTAAACACAATTTTCAGTAATTCTGATTGAGTAAAAGGCTTAGTCAAATAGCCAGATGATCTGACCATTTTGGCTTTCGCTCTATCAATAAATCCTGTTCTTCCCGTCACCATAATGATGGGTGTATTTTTAAAAGCTGAATGCCTACGTAACAATGAACAAAGTTCATACCCATCTAAGTTGGGCATCTCAACATCTAGCAAAATCAAGTCAGGCTTACTGCGGAGAATCTGCATTAATGCCTTAACAGGATCATTAATTGTCACTACTGAAAATGTATTTTCATCTAAAAATAATTTGATAGAATTTAACACAGTTTGACTATCATCAATGCAAGCAACTGTATATAAGCTGCTTCTTTCCCGGTGCTTGATATGTTTATGATTGCTATTTTCACCAGAGTCAAAATTGTTATTTTTTGTTAATGTCTTTTTCTGCGATAGTGCATTGATTGACGGTAAAACTGGTGAACCTTTAACAACATTCGCCGGTTGCTGGACATGGTAACGATGTCGTAATTGTCTTTGACAATATTCCACTAGTAAACGTAAGTCTAGCTGGCAGAATTTCGGTAGTTCATTCCAGGAACTATCAGGATAAAATTCGTAGGTTCCTTCTTTTAAAATTAAAAATGATTCCAGCACCTCTTTAGCTAATTCGTCTACTAAAGTAGCTGCTTGCATAGAACTAATGTAACGCTGCTCTACTAACCAACAAATAGCTTGGTAATCTGGATATGGAATTGATAGATTTTCATTGGCTGGTTCAAACATCAGTCGCATTTGTACACGAGTCGCACTGTTGAGAGTGGGAATATTTAAACTCAAGCGCCGCAACTGATTATCAAGCCGCTCAAATACCTTATCAGATGAAGAAGCATAAGTAAGTTTACCTTCTTCGAGATGAATTGACCATGAGGTTGAACCAGTAAATACACGTAAGCAACCCGTCGCACGCCGACTAGTTAGCTGTGCTAATAAAGATAGTGGATGTAGTTTTTGGATTAACCGATGACTACTCATAGGAGTTAGATTTTGCATTTACTTCAGCTAAATTCAAGACGTTTCATATAAATTGGTACATTTTTTAGTTAGTATTCCCCATAAAACCCAGTTTTTGCGTCAAAAATACTACAAATACTTAAGTTTAATTTTGGGGTATCGTAACTTGATGCTATGGCTGTTGGCATTTACATCTTTATTTATATGGGTAATGAAAAGTTAAATTAATTACTGCCGTTGAAATTGTCAGCATCAGGAGAGTTAACTTTACCAACAGTCAAAATTAAAACTGTCCCCTTGCTTTTCATCAACTTTTAGATAAGCAAATCTTAAAGAACACTGCTAAATTAGCAAAATTTAACTAGATTTTTCTCAGTAGTTACACTTAAAAAAAATCAGCTTTGCCCAAATCAGACATAATGTAATGTTTGGTTAAGTAAGATTACCGGGAATTTACATAAATTCATCGGATGCAATTACCTCTAGTCGTTGTTAGTGGAATTGTCCATATAATTCCCACGGAAAGTACAAATATTGGTTGTCTTAATGAAACTTCAACAGTTTACTTACTAGACTATTTGCTTGACACGTAGTACTATAAAGCAAAATGTCAGTGTTTCAACAATTTTTTGTCAACTCAGATAAAATTACTGATGCAATAAACTTATACCAATTTGAAAAATGATTGCGACAAATGGATTCCTGTAAAGCTCACCAGTAAACAATTCCGCAATCCAAAATCTAAAATCTAAAATCCAAAATGGTATTAGATGAATATTTTAAGTTTGATTGACTTGTAGGCGATCGCCAAACAGATAATATTGTGTTCGTTATACCTACCCTTGAGAGTTCACCCTCTCCCCGACCCTTGATTTTCAGCCTTTAAAATACTGTGCCATCACTGTTGATTTGGATAGGGGGTTGACCGCCTTTTCTGAGTTCTGCGGCAATTTTGCGTCCGGCTGTCCAAGTTCCACCTTGGAGGATTTTTACTAAAGGTAGTTCTGCAACACTCATACCTAACTTTTCGCGGACGGTAGCTGCAATTTCATCTAATAAAATTACAGTTAAAGCCCGCCATTCAATGATTAATTCTGATTCAACAGAATGAGATGAATCCAAAATATTTGGATCTTTCAGCTTAATTAATCCTAAATCGAGACATAAACCACCATTACGGTATTCTGGTAATCCTGTCAGTTCATCTAAATCAGTAATAATTAAACCTAATTCTTGTAATGGTTCTAATAAAGAATATGTCAACCATTGGGAAAGTTTGTGAAATGGAACTAACCCATCATCACTAATAGCAGAATGTTGCCAAACATCACCAAGATTAACACCAGCAATGGTTAACCTTCCCGGCCAAATATCACCCAACCCTGCCAGCACAGCACTTAATACCATTGTTGCTGCTAACTGCCCATTTTGGGATTTACTCACAAGATAATTAACTAAATTGCCTGGACGCGGGTTTTCTTCGCCAAAAAAATCAGGGAAAGCAATTACCACTCGCCCCAATCTCTGCAATAATTGCGATCGCCCACTAATTCCCACTAATGGATTTTCGGCACTAACCTGAAACCCACTTGCTAATTCTGCCTCAGTTAACCTCAGCAATTTTAAAGCATCCACTTGCGGCAAACCTGAAAGCGAAAACGCCCCTTGACAAAACATCTCCAAGCTGGCGATAGCCAACCCCTCAGAACGCCCCAAACTCAAGCCCGTTGACTGTTCACGATAATGCCAACTTTCTCCCGCCCCTGCATCTAACAACACACTCACAATTGCCAAATCAAATTTAGCAATGGCTTGTTGTAAAGGCGTTAGTCCCGCTAACAAATTATCTAACTTTGCCAAACGCGGTACACCCTGCGCCTCAAAATGTCGCCACCGGCTATGAAAAGGAATATCTAAATCTGGATATTCACCCCGCATCACCTCAATTACATAATCTGCCACTTTTCCCAACTGCGACAAATCACAAGTAAAGTAAGACGACTTCCCCTCATTCACCAGTGCCAAAATTTGTCCACAACGTTCTCTTATCGCCCTGGGCGAACGAAGATACTCTACTACTCTCTGTGAACTCTGCGTCTCTGTGGTTTTTTCCACCCTTCACCTCCAAATCATAGGGAGTAGAGAGTGGTGAGTAGGGAGTAGTAAAGATTTACCCGACTCCCCATTCCCTACTCCCAACTCCCCTTGTTTACTCCAAAGAACGTCCCTTCACCTCCGCCAAGCCGCCTGTATCTAAAACATCCCCCGTAGTGTAATAACCCGCAGCCTTCTTCGCTTCAATTTCCACCCGCGCATCTTGGGGAATCAAATCTTCCGGTATCGCAATGCGTTCAACAATTTCAATACCAGACTGAGTAATGGCGTTGAATTTCATGTTACTCATCGACACCATCCGGTCAATGCGGGTAATACCCAGCCAATGTAACACATCGGGCATGAGTTCCTGAAAGCGCATATCTTGGACACCCGCGACGCATTCTGTCCGGGCAAAATAGGCATCAGCGCGATCGCCTCCTTCCTGACGCTTCCGGGCGTTGTATACTAAGAACTTCGTCACCTCACCCAAAGCCCGCCCTTCTTTGCGACAGTAGACAATAATTCCCACCCCACCTTCCTGGGCTGTTTGGACACATACCTCAATGCCGTGGACTAAATAAGGGCGACAGGTACAAATATCTGAACCAAAGACATCAGAACCGTTACACTCATCATGTACCCGCACAGCCACAGGTTTATTCGGGTCGGTAATTGCGGTGATATCGCCCACAATATATACAGTTAAACCCCCAATAGGCGGTAAAAATACTTCCAAATCAGAACGTGTTACTAGTTCGGGGAACATTCCCCCAGTTTGTTCAAACAAGGCGCGGCGCAAATCGCCTTCGGTAATACCAAAGCGTTTAGCCACTCCAGGTAAATACCACACTGGTTCAATGGCGGCTTTCGTCACCACCAAATCACCACCGGCTTTCATAATTTGCCCATCCACCTGCAAGCGTCCTTTCGCCACCGCCTCTTGCAGTTCCGGCATATTAATATGTGCTTTAGTAATGGCAATTGTTGGGCGGATATCGTAACCCTGTTGTAAATAAGCAGAAAAAACTTCTGGGGCGATCGCTCCCAATGGGTCAAGTGAGACAATTTTATCAGGGTCAGCCCAGCTAGGATAAGGGCCAATCTGCTCAATTGGGGAAGTATTGGTTAAATCAGCGCGGTGGTCTGTTTGTAAAGCGCCACTCGCCACCGCTAAAGCCCGATAAATCGCATATCCGCCCGAATGAGTCCCAATCACATTGCGATGGCCTTGGTTCGTCAACGTTGCAATTACCGGGCCGCGTTCCATCGGTTCACTTCCGCCCCAGTTAATAGATATTGGCTTGGGGCCGAAACGACTGGGATGTGATGTTAAAACAATATGCCGGGAAACACTATTTGGCTTTGGCATAGTCATAAAATTTTAGATTTTAGATTTGAGATTTTGGATTTGCCCCACAGTTAAATTAGGGCTGGAGAATGCTAAAGTTGGGATTTTTGCTTGATGTCAGAGAAAAATCTATATTCTATAGGATTTAGGAACTAAATTAAGTCGGCAAGAAAAAAGCAAACTTATGTTAAGAAAGGCAAAATTCAGCTAAAGTCCTCCTGCCTTCTGCCTCCTTAACGTAATGTTTTTATGACTTATTAGTAACTCAGTATTTGTCAAGTATCTTGAGTAAGTTTTCTGTTTTTTGATGTGCGGTTTCTGAATGACTAATTATTTACAACTCTATTATGTAGACTTTCGTATTTGTCAGTATTGGTTAATACAATTACTAACATAAAATTTGCTATTTATTCATAGTAATGTAGAAAAAATTTAAAGATGGCATTAAATGTCACTGAGGAGATAATTTTGTGCGAAAGTTATTAATAAGGTAAAAACACTAATCTCGAAATCTCTCAAATTCATGGATTCTTTATCTATTAATTCTTTACTTGAAGATTTGAAGAACCCTAATGCTTCTGTCCGGGAAAAAGCAACCAAGAAACTGTGGCGGATCTGGTTTCAGCAAAAGGGAATTCACGGTCTGGAAAAAATCGACAAAAGCCAAAAACTGCTGGATGCAGGTAAAACCACGGAAGCGGAATCACTCTTGACTAAACTTATCCAAGAACAGCCTGATTTTGCCGAAGCTTGGAATCGCCGCGCTTTTCTGTACTACAGTCTCGGTAAATATAAAGAATCTCTGGCAGACTGTCAGATGGTGATTCAAATCAACCCAGTGCATTTTGGCGCACTGCATGGTATGGGCTTATGCTATGCCGCCATTGGTCAATATGTGGATGCAATTAAAGCCTTTAAACGTGCTTTAGCAATTCAACCTTATTCTTTAGTCAATCAAAAACTGATTTTAGAATGTACACTCAGACTCAGTTAAAACATCAGTCTGATTACATTCTTTGGTTTTATGAATCCGTTACCACCCACAACAACAGTGATTCATCGCTTTAGTCGCCGCCAGTTTATTCAGTATGGTTCCATCTGTATGGGTAGCGGCTTGCTTGCAGCTTGTACCAACAGTAACCAACCAGCAAATTCAAATTCACAGTTAGATAAAGTCAGCTTTGGGACAAACTGGTATGCACAAGCAGAACATGGCGGATTTTACCAAGCGATCGCAACTGGTATTTACCAAAAGCATGGTCTAGATGTCACCATTAAAATGGGTGGTCCACAAGTACCAAGCGGCACTCAGTTGTTAGTCGGGGGTGCAGTTGACTTTTTTATGGGGTATGGCATCGATGCCATTAACGCCATTGCCCAAGGAATCCCCAAAATTACCGTCGCGGCCATCTTCCAAAAAGACCCGCAATGTCTGATAGCCCATCCCAACCCAGCAATTCAAAGCCTTGCCGACCTAAAAGGCAAACCAATTTATATCTCAGCAGCAGCAAACGTCACATATTGGCCAGTACTGAAAGTCAAGTATGGTTTTACCGACGATCAAAAACGCCCCTACAACTTTAATCCCGCCCCCTTCCTGGCAGATAAAACCTCAGCACAGCAAGGTTACATCACCTCAGAACCCTACGCCATTGAAAAACAAGGCGGGTTTAAACCCACAGTCTTTTTACTAGCAGATTACGGTTACTCTACCTACGCCACAACCATCGAAACCACAAAAGAACTAGTAGAAAAAAATCCCGATTTAGTCCAGCGATTTGTTGACGCTTCTATTAAAGGTTGGTACAGCTACCTCGAAAATCCCCAGCCAGGAAATCAACTCATCAAAAAAGATAACCCCGAAATGACCGATGACCAACTAGCTTACGGCATTCAAAAACTCAAAGAATATGGGATTATTACTTCTGGGACTGCCGAAAAGCAAGGTATTGGGGCAATGAGTGAGGAACGCTGGAAGGCACTCTACGATAGTCTGGTAACGGCTGAGGTTTACAAACCCAATATTAACTACAAAGATGCCTTTACCTTGCAATTCGTCAATAAAGGCATAGAGTATTACAGCAGGTGATAGGATTGCGAGACAAGTCTAGATTAAGACTTATGCAAGAACTCTCTCAAACTCTTATAACTTCGCGTCCTTTGCGTCCTTTGCGGTTTGTTCACAAGAATGAATAACCATCCGACGATTACACTAAGTCACATCAGTAAGGTCTACGCTAACGGCACTGTTGCCTTACAAGACCTAAACTTAGAAATTCCCGAAGCGCAATTTGTCAGCTTAGTAGGTGCTTCGGGATGTGGTAAAAGTACAGTGCTGCGATTAATAGCCGGATTAGGCAAAGTCAGTTCCGGTAACATTAATTGGGGCATACCACAAGCAGCGCGAAAATTAGCCTTTGTCTTTCAAGATGCCGCCCTGATGACCTGGGCAACGGTGAGAGAAAACATCCGCCTACCACTAAAATTGGCGGGAGTCCCGAAGCAAGATGCTCAAAATTTAGTCCAGCAAGCCTTAGCATTAGTCGGACTGACAAATTTTGCCGATAGCTATCCCCGGCAATTATCTGGGGGGATGAAAATGCGTGTTTCCATAGCTAGGGCGTTAGTCACTCAACCCAATATTCTATTAATGGATGAACCCTTCGGGGCTTTAGATGAAATTACCCGCAGCAAACTGAACACTGATTTATTAGATTTGTGGCATAAATATCACTGGACTGTGGTATTTGTCACTCATAATATTTACGAGGCAGTGTATTTATCAAATCGCGTCTTAGTTATGGGGACAAATCCTGGGCGGGTGGTGGCGGATATTGCAATTGATGTGCCTTATCCCCGTGATGAAGAGTTTCGGACATCAGTGCTGTATAACGAATATTGCCGCAAGGTTTCCCGTTGTTTAGCGGAAACTATAAATTAACCGCCGATGAAGATGTTTGATAGGAAGATACAAAGTAAGTTGATTTCTGCTGAGGCTTTAGCACCTGTTGTAGTTGGGGTGTTAGTGTTGCTGCTGTGGGATATTTTAGTACGAGTCACTAATTTACCGCCTTATATTTTGCCTGGGCCGTTATTAGTATTGCAAACGTTAATTGCAGATTGGAACGAGTTATTTTCTTCGTTATTAATTACGTTACAAATTACGGTGGTGGCTTTTATTGCTGCTGTGATTTCCGGCTTATTGATTGCAATTTTGTTTACCCAAAGTAAGTGGATAGAAAAAAGTTTATTTCCCTATACCGTTATTTTACAGACAACACCGATAGTAGCGATCGCACCCCTGATTATCCTCTGGTTCAAAAACAACACCTTCGCCGCCCTTGTAGTCTGTGCTTGGATAGTTGCATTTTTCCCCATCGTCTCTAACACCACCCTCGGACTCAACAGCGTTGACCGCAACTTACTCAATCTCTTTCAACTCTACAAAGCCTCACGCTGGCAAACCCTCTGGTATCTCCGCTTACCCAGTGCCATGCCTTATTTTTTAGGCGGGTTAAAAATTAGTGGTGGTTTAGCCTTAATTGGTGCTGTCGTCGCCGAATTTGTCGCCGGGACTGGTGGGGCAAAATCCGGCATCGCCTACCGTATCTTAATTTCTAGCTATAACCTGCAAATTCCGCGCATGTTTGCCGCCTTATTCCTTACCACTGGCTTGGGTGTATTAATATTTGTCAGCCTCAGTTACTTATCAGATTTTATATTAAGTAAATGGCATGAAAGCGCCGTGAAATATGAAAATTAGTATATACAGTAGTCTGACTTTAAATATGAAACAAAGACAAAAGGGATAGATATTTATAAGCCTTGAGAATTGCGATCGCTTTTATTAGTCTGCTAATGTACAAACTCATCTGCGTCCATCCGCGTCCATCGGCGGTTAATTACTCTTGACTTTTACCTCACTGATTCTCTTGTTTTAGCTAACATTAGAGCAGAGTTAAATCATAAATATCGTACTTAATAGTAGAGCTATGACAGCAAGCAACCTTAGACAGCAAATTTTAGAACATCTTGAAACATTACCTGGAGAACAGGTAAAGACTCTCCTATTAACATGGCTGACTAGTTCATCAGGAGATTTAGCAGATTTTGAGCAGTTACTGGTAAATCAAGCTACTCAAACGACACCAGAATCATTTGAAGTTGGTGAAATAGACACAGCATTAAATTTTCAACCTCTTACTGAAGCCCAAATGCTTCAACAAAGTCTATCTGCCCTCGAAACTTACCGCCGCAAAGGTTCAGAAGTGGCGCATAGCCGTGTGCGCGACTGGGCAGACAGTTTAGGAACTGAGGAAGAACGTCAATGTCCGAGATAGTTTGGACAGAAAGTAATTAACTTTCATCCTTGTATATATTACTACGATGTCCTACTTCCACCACACTTACCAATAAAACATCATCAAAAATCTCATAGATAACACGGTAATCACTGACCCTGATGCGATATAAATTTTCTTCACCTTTTAACTTTTTTACTCCGTTAGGACGAGGTTCTATTGCCAATTCATCTATCTTGATTTGGATACGTTCTTGCACTTCAGGAGATAGTTTTTTAAAGCCTTTCCTCGCACTCTTAGTAAATTTAACTTCGTAAGTCACGCAACATCCTTGTTTTTTTCATTAGCAATTTCTTGTTTAATTTCCTCCCAAGCAATCAGACTATTATTTTCAACATCAGTCTTAGCAGCATAATAGGCTTTTAAATCATTTTCTTCTGCTTCATCTTCGATTTTTTGCAATAGAGCGTAAATCTCATCTAGAGTACTATCATAAGCTTGATGCAAAAGTACATTGATTGCTTTGATTAATTGTTCACGTTCTTGTTCAGTTTTCATTTTCATATTTAGTTGCTCACAACAATGATGCTAACTTAATTTTGTTATTAGCGACCTATCAGACCTTATTATTAAAGAAATGACATTACAACTCAATTATTGCAGCGTCTAGAGGAGCGGAGAAATTAATTCTCAGCCTACCTCCGCGCCACTCTGCGTTAATAATAAGACTATGGCAACTACCAATTTAGAAACACTGACTGCTGCTTTTTCCGATATTGAAACCATCACTGACCCCAACCAAGTAGCCAAATTATCCCAGGATTACCACACATTTAGCCCTGTGCTTGTACCCAAATTAGCAGGCAAAGTCGGGGATATTGTTGTCCGCCCTGCCAACGAAGAAGAAGTAATTAAAGTAGCCTCGATATGTGCAGAATTACGCATACCTGTAACTGTGCGTGGTGCAGGAACCGGCAATTATGGGCAATGTGTACCGATGCACGGTGGCGTAATTTTAGACATGACCAAGATGCAGGAAATTCTCTGGATAAACCCAGGAGTAGCGCGGGTACAAGCTGGGGTGAAATTGGCAGCCTTAGATAAAAAAGCGCGAGAAATTGGCTGGGAAATGCGGATGGCACCTTCAACCTACCGCACAGCCACTATTGGGGGCTTTATCGCTGGTGGGAGTGGTGGTATTGGTTCAATACAGTATGGGTTACTGGGCGATCGCGGTAATCTTTTGGGATTGCGCGTGATAACTTTAGAATATGAACCCCGTGTTATAGAACTGCGTGGTGACGATGTGCAGAAAGTCAACCATGCTTGGGGAATTAACGGCATTATTACCGAAGTCGAAATTCCGTTAGGGACTGCTTATCCTTGGGCGGAAGTTATTGTCACCTTTAACGACTTTATGACAGCCGCTAAATTTGGTCAGGCATTAGGTAACGCTGATGGGATGATCAAAAAATTAATCTCTATCTTCGCTTCACCCATCCCAGAATACTTTAGTGCCTTACATCAATATATTCCTGTTGGTACTCATGGAGCCTTATTAATGATTGCAGAACCCAGTTTAGAACTATTACCGGGTTTGGTACAGCAATACAACGGTCAAATTACCTATCAAAAGCCAGCCCAAGAAGCAGGTAAGGGACTCAATTTAGCGGAATTTACCTGGAACCACACCACCTTACACGCCCGTAGTGTTGATACTTCCATTACCTACTTGCAATCTATCTTCCCCGCCGACAAAGGTTTAGAACTAGTAGAAGAGTTGTATCATTATTTCGGTGATGAAGTGATGATGCACTTAGAATTTATTCGCGTCAACGGCCGAGCCATACCTGCGGCTTTACAACTTGTACGTTACACCACCGAAGCACGCCTGAATGAAATTATCGAGTATCACGAAGCTAAAGGTGTGTTTATTGCCAACCCTCATACCTATATTATTGAAGACGGTGGCAGAAAAGTAATTGACCCTGAACAGTTGAAATTTAAAGAAATGGTTGACCCTTATGGGTTAATGAATCCTGGTAAGAGTAAAGTGCTGAGTGTTGAGTAAATATTCTTTCCCTGCCTCAACCGTATAGCGATAAGTAAAAAGGTAAAAGTAAAAAGGCAAAAATTAAGAATACTTTTGACTTTTGGTTTTTTACTTTTGACTTCTCCTACCTTGCCATAACGATAATTTTTAACACTGAACTACTTAAACTAATGAAAGGTATTGCAACCGATATTGCATCTATTGTTGGCGAAGAAAATATTATTCTTTGGGAAAATCTCGCAGCCAGTCAACAAAAATCTATTCAACAGGCGACATCTGCTGTAAATTCCCCTTGTATTGTCTATCCCCACACTCCAACACAATTATCTCAAGTCATGGCCACCGCCTATCAAAATCAGTGGCGAGTCCTGCCTTGTGGGAGTGGTAGTAAACTGAACTGGGGTGGTTTAGCCAAAGGTATTGATATTGTCGTCAGTACAGAACGAATTAACCAACTCATTGAACATGCAGTTGGAGATTTGACTATTACAGTCGAAGCGGGGATGAAATTCGCCCAAATCCAAGAAATTTTGGCAAGATCACGCCAATTTCTTGCCCTTGACCCCACAACCCCAGAAACAGCAACTATTGGTGGTATCGTAGCTACTGGCGATACAGGTTCTCTGCGACAACGTTATGGTAGTGTGCGTGATCAGTTACTTGGTATTACCTTTGTACGTGCGGATGGACAAATTGCCAAAGCTGGTGGACGAGTTGTTAAAAACGTTGCTGGCTACGACTTGATGAAGTTGTTTACTGGGTCTTACGGCACATTAGGAATTATTAGTCAAGTAACTTTTCGTGTGTATCCGATGCAAGAAGTATCGGGTACTGTGGTGTTAACTGGTAAAGCAGAGGCTATCTCTCAAGCTGCTTCTACATTGCGAGGTTCGGCGTTAACCCCAACCCAAGCTGATTTACTATCTGCACAACTTGTATCTAACTTAGGTTTGGGTACAGGATTAGGATTAATTGCCCGTTTCCAAAGTATTAGTGAAAGTGTCAAAGAACAATCAAACCGCCTTTTGGAAGTTGGGACAAAATTGGGGTTAAATGGTGCAGTATACGCCGATGCCGATGATACCAATCTATGGCAGAGATTACAAAACCAAATCAAATCTATTCACACAGATTCGGCAATTACTTGCAAAATAGGAGTATTACCAAGCGCGGCTGTGGAGATTTTAAATCAGGTGAACATTGGTTTAGTTCATATTAGTAGCGGTTTGGGTTGGCTACAATTAGAGGAGCAGAATCAAGTTTTAAAAATCCGCGATCGCACTCAACATAATCAAGGTTTCTTATCTATTTTAACTGCACCTGTAACAGTCAAGCAAAATATTGATGTTTGGGGTAACATCGGTAATGCTTTGCCCTTGATGCGTCGCATTAAAGCACAGTTTGATAGCCAAAATATTTTAAGTCCGGGTCGATTTGTCGGTGGAATTTAACGAATTACCACTAAGAAAGTCCTTATGAAACTTATTTCATAGCCCAGCATAAAAGAGTGACTAGTATGTTTACTCAGCAGTCAGCAATTTATATGAGAAAGGGACTCTTCACTCTTGACTAAGTAATAGGATTTTTACTCAGCACTCAGCACTCAGCACTCAGCACTTTCAACTCATAGAGGAAATATGCAAGTTTCAGAAAATTCTGTTAACAACATTGCTAGTATTAAAAATTTAAAAGGTTTTGATAATAATCATCCACCTGACCCCAAGTTGATTGATACTTGTGTACATTGTGGATTTTGTCTTTCAACTTGTCCTAGTTATCGGGTAATTGGTAAAGAGATGGATTCTCCCAGAGGGCGTATCTATCTGATGGATGCAATTAATGAAGGTGAAATTGCCCTAAATACAGCTACAATTGAACATTTTGATAGTTGTTTAGGGTGTCTAGCTTGTGTTTCCACTTGTCCTTCCGGCGTACAATATGACAAACTAATTTCCGCCACCCGTCATCAAGTTGAACGTAATTATTCCCGCAGTTTACCAGATAAACTTATTCGCCTACTAATATTTTCTCTGTTTCCCAACCCAGATATTTTACGCATTTTACTTGTGCCATTATTTGTTTATCAAAAGTTGGGATTTTCTAAATTATTACAAGCAACTGGTATTCTCCAGAAAATCTCGCCACGCTTGGCAGCAATGGAATCAATTCTGCCACAAATTACTGCCAAATCTTTTCAAGATAATTTACCAGATATTATTCCCGCTAAAGGTACAAAACGCTATCGAGTCGGCGTGATTTTAGGATGTGTGCAACGGCTGTTTTTCTCACCTGTGAATGAAGCGACAGTGCGAGTATTAACAGCGAACGGTTGTGAGGTGGTAATTCCCAAATCTCAAGGTTGTTGTGCTGCACTTCCCGAACACCAAGGACAAACCGGACAAGCCAAAGCTTTAGCCAGACAAATGATTGATAGTTTCGCTGATACTGATGTCGATTTCGTGATTATAAACGCTGCTGGTTGTGGACATACATTAAAAGAATATGGTCACATTTTAGCTGATGATCCAGAATATCGAGAAAAGGCAGAGAATTTTGCCGCTAAAGTCAAAGACGCGCAAGAGTTTTTAGCCACTGTTGGCTTAACAGCTAAACTATCACCACTCACAGATAAACCTTTAACTGTGGTTTATCAAGATGCTTGTCATTTATTACATGGACAAAAAATTAGTTTGCAACCGCGTCAATTATTACGTCAAATTCCTGGCGTGACTTTACGAGAACCTTTAGACGCGGCTTTGTGTTGTGGTAGTGCTGGGGTTTATAACCTATTACAACCAGAAGTTGCTGAGGAATTAGGTAAGCAAAAGGTACAAAATTTATTAAATACTGGTGCTAATTTAATTGCTTCTCCAAATCCTGGTTGTAGTTTACAAATTACCAAGCATTTAGAATTGCAAGGTAAAAATATTGCGGTGATGCACCCAATGGAGTTGTTAGATTATGCAATTCAGGGTTTGCAGTTGAGATTGTAATTTCATGGCCTTAGCGACTAAAAGTCGCGGCTATACTGACAAAACCCACCTACGTGGGTTCAAAACCATGTAGAGACGTTATATGTAACGTCTCTACAGTATTCAAGAAATAGCAACTGCTGTGTCTAAGTATACGCAGTAACCCAACAAAGTCTTGAAAATCTTGGGTTCCGTTCCTCCACCCAACCTACACCAATCTAAGTTGTTACCTGTTGTCCTAGCCAGTTAACTCTGATTAATTCACGTTCACTAAAAAGACACCATTCAATTAACTGGCGTACAGACGATGGAGTAATAATGGAATCTATTTCCCATTGTGGACAAAGTACACGAATCCAATTATTACCTGCATCTGGTAGCCCAGGAAATTCTTTACCAATGTTAATTAAATAACATGTTGATGCAGGCTGCTGTAAATGATATTTAACAATAAAATTTTTATTTTCAGAAATTACGTGTAAGACAAAATCATTTGAATCTGGATCATCTTTTACATACCAGATAAATTTACGATTATTAATTACAATTTTCCGCCGATTTTTAGTGCTGACAGCCATAATTTCAAACTCTTATAACTTTGTGTCCTACTCTTTGGGAAGTCACTTCGTGTCTATGTGTCCTTTGCGATACCCTACCCTTCATTTTCTCCGCAGTATTACGGAAAACTGCTTGCGCGTCTACGTTTCTTCATACTTTGGCGTAAGTCTTTTGGGATCAAAAAAACCAATGCTTTACTTGTAAAGACCTACTTATTTGGGAATCATAAGTTAGACAACCTTTGTTGAAGGTTAAATTCTTTCTGCAATTCGCACGGAGACTGAAAATGCAGTCAAATACGATAAAGCCGCAATTCCCTGTCAAGCTTGACCGCCCATTTATTTTAGCAGCCCTGATAATCCCTCTGGTTCACATTGGGTTAGGGTACTTGGGTTTATCTATGACATTTGTGGGTGGCGCATCGGCTTTTTGGCCTTCTTTGGGTGTGTTTGTTGCGGCGATGTTATTGATAGGCTATCGGGTTTGGCCTATCTTATTTGTCAGTGATTTTATTGTTAGTTATATTATTTTTTTTAAGCATAATTTACTAATTAGTAGTATTATTCCTGCGGTTAATTTAATTACGCCTTTTGTTGCGACCTTTTTAATTCAGCGATTTATTAAGCGGCGCTATTTTTTAGAGCGATCGCAAGATGTTTTTAAGTTTATCATTTTAACCATACCCAGCCCCCTCATTAGTTCTGTACTGGCTGCATTGACGCTTTGTATTAGCGGAATTGCACCTTGGCCAGTATTTGGTAATGTTTTTCGTACTTGGTTAACATCAGACAGCGCAGGTATTTTAATTGTCACACCTTTACTGTTGGCATGGTTGCAACAGTCACCATCACCCAGAAACTTTCATCGTCAACAAATTATCGAACTCGTATTTGTCTTACTGTTAATGATGGCGGTGGTTCGAGTCGCCTTTTCTGGGGGATACCCCATTGAATATATGATTATCCCGCCGTTGATTTGGACAGCATATCGGTTTGACGCGCGGATCTCGACGGTGGCTGTACTCATTGTCTGTGCGATCGCAGTTTTTGGTACTGTTAACGGTTTTGGTTCTTTTGCTAAACAACAATCACCCAATGAATCACTGATTCTACTGCAATCATTCATTTGTGTGATTGCTACCACTACTTTTATCATCTCTGCGGTAACTCATGAAAACCAAAAATCAGCCACAATTCTTCGCCAAGCCAATGATGAACTAGAAAAGCGTGTAGCCGAACGCACGGCGGAACTGCAAGAGGCCAAAAATGCTGCGGAAATTGCTAATCAAGCTAAAAGTGAATTTCTCGCTAACATGAGTCATGAATTACGCACACCTTTAAATGGCATCCTTGGTTACACTCAAATTCTCCAACGCACTGAAACCCTCACCGCAAAAGGATATAAAGGTATTGAAATTATCCATCAATGCGGCTTTCATCTCTTAACTTTAATTAATGATGTCCTGGATTTATCGAAAATCGAAGCCCGCAAAATGGAGTTACATCCCATTGATTTTCATTTCCCATCATTTCTAGAAGGAGTTGTAGAAATCTGCCGCATTAAAGCTGATCAAAAAGTCATTGCTTTTAATTATCAGCCCGATTCTCAAATTCCCATTGGTATCCAAGCTGATGAAAAAAGACTGCGGCAAGTATTAATTAATCTTTTAGGCAATGCCATCAAATTTACAGATAAAGGCGGAGTGACATTAAAAGTAAATGTCATTAATAAAGTAGAACAACAAGAAATAACTAACTACAAAATTCGCTTTCAAGTTGAAGACACAGGTGTAGGAATGACTGCAACACAATTGCAAAAAATCTTCCTACCCTTTGAACAAGTAGGAGAAATTAAAAAACAGGCTGAAGGTACGGGATTAGGATTAGCAATTAGTCAAAAAATTGTTAATTTAATGGGTAGTAGTTTACAAGTTGATAGTCAATTAGGGCAAGGCAGTACTTTCTGGTTTGAAGTTGAAATCCCTGAAGCCAAACAATGGGCGACAAGTTCCAGGGTGATGCAACAAGGCACTATCACAGGTTATCAAGGCGAAAAACGCACCATTTTATTAGTAGATGATAAGTGGGAAAATCGTTCGGTAATTCTCAATTTACTCGAACCCATTGGATTTACTTTAATCGAAGCGAGTAATGGACAAGAAGGAATTGATCAGGCGGTGACATCTTCACCAGATTTAATTATCACTGATTTAATGATGCCTGTGATGGATGGCTTTGAATTTATCGAACAAATTAAACAATCACCTCAGTTACAAAATGTTGCCATCATTGCTTCTTCGGCAAGTGTATTTGACAATGATCAAAATCGGAGTTTAGATGTTGGTGCAGATGCCTTTTTATCTAAGCCGATTGTTGCTGAGGTTTTATTAGAACTTTTGCGGGTACATCTGAATTTAACCTGGATTTATGCACCAACTTCGCTAATTACGACCAAAAGCCCAACTTATGAACAAGCTGATGTGAATGAACTGACTTTACCTGCTATTGATTTCTTAACTCACTTGTTGGAGTTAGCCAAAGAAGGTAATGTTGATGCTGTGTTGCAAGCAGTCAATAATTTAAAAATCGATGACCCTGTTTATGTTAATTTTGCTCAACAAGTAATTCAATTAGCAGAGAATTTTCAAATGAAGAAACTCAAAGAGATATTAACTCAATGGATAAATCAAGAGAATAACTAAATATTTGCCATAATAAGCTGATTGGATTTTTGAGAAAAATATAAGATACATCAAAAATCTTGTTATCCAAGTTTTAAGTAATTAATTCAGATATTTCATAATTTCTGTCTTATACTATAGCAATCCTCAATAATTTCCAGATATCTCTCTCGCTCATTACTTTTTTATTATCTCAAATAGGATTGCTATCTAGTGTTAATGCCTAATAAAAAACATATTTTAAACAATGCCAAATTCAGAATTTATTTTAATTGTTGATGATAATCCAACTAATTTGTCGGTATTATCACAAGCCCTAAAAAGTGCAGGTTTTGCGGTTAGAGTTGCGGAAGATGGAGAAAGTGCGATTGAATTAGTGCAGCATAAACCACCTGCATTAATTTTATTAGATGTGCAGATGCCAGGAATTGATGGGTTTGAAACTTGTCAGAAACTCAAAGCTGTTCCGTTAACGCAAAACATCCCAATTATTTTTATGACAGCCTTGGCGGATACGGAAAATAAGGTAAAAGGATTTTCTTTAGGTGCAGTTGATTATATTCCTAAACCTTTTGAACAAGCAGAAGTAATTGCGAGAGTACGAATGCACTTGCAACTCAAGCAATTGACAGATAATTTGGAACAACGTGTGATAGAGAGAACCGCAGCACTCAAACAAGCACAAGTACAACTAGTACAGCAAGAAAAACTATCTATGCTTGGTCAGTTGGTAGCAGGTGTAGCCCATGAAATGAATAATCCTATTAGCTGCATTGTGAGTAATTTACCTCCCGCCCAAGAGTATGTTGCTGAACTTGCCAAAATCCTGGAATTATGTCAACAAAATTATGAGCAATTACCAGCAGTAATTCAAAATACGATCGCAAATACAGATTTAGAATTTCTCTTAGAAGATTTACCAAAACTCCTTAATTCTATGGAGGTTAGCACGGTGAGAATTCAAGATATTTCCGTATCACTCCGAAATTTTGCCCGCGCTGACACATCAACAAAGGTTAAGTTTGATATCCATCAAGGAATTGATAGTACATTATTAATTCTGAGCCATCGCCTGAAAAGTATTGGGGCGCGACCGGAAATTCAAATTATCAAACAATACGATACTTTACCAAAAATTGAGTGTTATCCAGGGCAACTTAATCAAGTATTTATGAATATTTTAGCTAATGCCATTGATGCTGTAGAAGATGTTTGGCAAGCAAAACAGCAAGTCGATAATTCTTTGACAATCAAAATTTGTACAGAAATACTCACCCCAGAATCTATCAAGATTCGGATTTCTGATAATGGTATTGGGATGACAGAAGAAGTTCAACAACATATATTTGATAGTTTATTCACCACAAAAGCTGTTGGTAAAGGTACAGGATTGGGACTAGCGATCGCTCATCAAATTATAGTCGAAAAACATGGTGGAGCAATTGAAGTTCATTCTACCCCCAATCAAGGAACTGAATTTATCATCATCTTGCCTGTAGAAGACTAGTTATGAGAGATTATAGACTAAGCTAATTTAGCACAATTAAGATATTTTGCTACCCCAAAAATAACTCTTTTTTATGTCTTTTTTGTCATGTAATTTATGTCTTTTTAAATTTACATTTTTAGTTAAAATTATTAGCTAAAATCTTAAAAAACCTATATCTTATTAGTTATTCCAATTATTAAAAATCAAGCGCCAAAGACAAAACTACTGATTTGCATAGACAACATCCAGCAAACAAGACTTAATTTCTCCAAACCAAGGATTTTATAACATGATGTTAAATTCTCGTTCTGCTGGAATTTTTTGGCAAGCAGGTCTATTTTTCACAGGATTAATTAGCTGCTTAACCTGTATATCTAGCCCTGCATCAGCACAAACCGCAATAGAAAGTCCCATCAGCGATTTTTCCTCTGGCGACCCCGGTTCCTTTGCTGGCGCAGTAGTATATGTTACTCCTGGTGCCTATTTATCTACTGCTGCTGCTCAAATAAATCCACCCATAGGAACATTTTTTAGAGGAATTAATGGTAGTTTCACAGTTACAGGTGTGTCATATATAGATCCAATCACTCATATTTCCACACCAAGCGTTACACTCCACACAGGAGGATTATTTGCCCTACCTTATACAACACCAGAAGGTTCTATTCGAGGAGCCATAGTCGAAAGGCTCAGGTATGGTAATTTAACACTGGATGAATTTGCAGCAATTGTCAGGGCGGCTGTAGGTAATGATGGTTTAGATTAGTGAACAACAATCAGCCCTTGCGATTACTTCGCTTTGCTCATAATGACATAAAATTGTAGCCTGAGTGTAAATTCTGGCAATAATTTAGACTTGATATTATCAGGTGAAAAAGATACCCGACTTCTTCGAGAAGTCGGGTATCTAAACTATTCGATTTTTCATAAAGGAGAATTGATATTAATTGGTTAAACAAAGACTGGATACATTATTAGTAGAGTTAAATTTATGTGCTTCTCGTGCTTTAGCACAAAGACTCATTCAAGCGGGGGAAGTGACTGTTAATCAGCAGATAATTGATAAACCAGGGACAGAAGTAGATATAGCAGCGCAAATCAAAGTGAAAGAGCGATCGCGCTTTGTGTCTCGTGGTGGCGATAAACTAGCAAAAGCCTTGGAATTATTTGCGATTTCTACCGATGGAAGAATTTGTTTAGATGGGGGAATTTCTACAGGCGGCTTTACTGACTGTCTGCTGCAAGCTGGAGCCAGCTTAGTTTATGGTATTGATGTTGGTTATGGCCAAGTTGATTGGCGCTTACGAAATGATGCGCGGGTGATTTTGCGAGAACGGACAAATCTACGCCAATTACAGCCCCAACAATTATACGCTGGAGGCGATCGCATTCCCGATTTGGCGGTGGTAGATGTATCGTTTATTTCCTTAACCAAGATTTTGCCTGCACTGTGGCAATTAACTAAAGCCCCCCGTGAGGCGATTTTATTAGTCAAACCACAATTTGAGGTGGGAAAATCTCGTGTTGGCAAAAAAGGTGTAGTACGTGATTCTGACGACCAAGCTGATGCGATTTTTCAGGTATTACAAGCCGCAGATCAATTAGGCTGGAAATACAAAGGCTTAACTTGGTCGCCCATTACAGGCCCGGCTGGGAATGTGGAATATCTTTTATGGTTAGGGATGGAAAGTGAAACACCACCGCCAAATTTAGAGCTAATTAAACAACTGACGAAATCAGCAATGGCTAATTTACGGGATAATTAAACATCGTACATGAGACATTCTAAAGCGTCTGGATGGGTATCACAGAAGCTTTCTAGAGAAGTTTTACGGTGTTTTGCTTGTTGTTGATGAGCTTTTTCTGCTTGTAATTCTTCAACGATATCCCAAGCTACAGCACAGTTAGGAGAGCCATCGCCATTCATTTCACAAGTTGAACGAGCTTCGGAGATTGCTTCTAAAATTGCTTGCTCGATGGTTTTAGAGACATTTTGCTCAGATTGCTGTACGGTATCGAATCTGTCGTAGGTTGCTGTCATGATAAATCTACCTTTGTTTACTGAGATAGAGTGTGCGCTGCTGAGAAATACAGGAGCCAATACTTTCAGTTTAGATAAGCTCAAAAAAGATTGCTGTGGTGAACACCCTCTTTTAATAAACTAAATTGATTGGGTTTTCCCTCTTGTCATTTTTGATGCAAAAAGGTAAAAAGCCTGAAGAATTCAGGAGTCAGAATTAATTTGTGGGAGAAAAATACCCGCCACTGATAGTACAATACAGTTCAGTTAAGGCAACAACTTAGACTGGTGTAAGTTGGGTGGAAGAACAGAACCCAACATTCACACATACTTTGTTGGGTTACGCTATCGCTACACCCAACCTACTATTCTCTTAACTGACTCCTGACTCCTGAATTCTGAATTCTTCCCTTCTTAATGGTGCATTGTAAATTAGGAATTTAGCGCAATTATCAGCAGAATTTGATACAAGTTGATGAAGGCTGATGAACAGCAACAATTAGAGAAATATTTCTTATAAATTCTCAATACTTTAAACCTAATTCTTGTTGCAACCGATACAGAATTGTATTTTGGTCAACTTGCGAAAGGATTTCTTGAATTACGGTACTCGCGCCTAATTGTCCCCAAGTGCAGCCTTTTTCGAGATAAATTTGGGCGGCTTTACCAACAGCATAAGCACCATAACCAGCAATTCCCGCTTGAGCGATCGCACTGCCAGCAAAACTAGTAATATTGACTGGATTATCACCACTAGCGATCGCCGCAGTACTTTTACCTAATCCTAATACAAAACTACTGCCTAATTCTCCTAACAATAAACCGCCAGAACTCATTAAAATCGTTTTGAGAATTTTCCCCGCTTCATAGCTAGTCATAGGTAAACCATACAACCTTGCCAAAGCCCGAATTAAAGCTAAATCAGCCACAGTTCCGCCGAGAATATCTAAAACTGCGATCGGATTTAAAGCTACAGCTAACGCTTTATATTTAGTAAATTGCCAGATAATTTCTTCTGCTTCTTTTTCGCGTAAATCTAGAGTTTTTTGAGCAATAGTCGCTTCGGCTTCCCTGGCTTGAATGAGTGCATTTAACGCCAGCAATGACCTACCTTCACGATTGAGAATCTTAAGTAATATTTGCTGGAGTTCGGTAATTTCTGGTGGTAGAGTTTCCCATTCATAACTCACACGTCCATCTGGCCATTCTACCCGTACTTCCATTGGTGCAGGTTCCGCCGCCACCATGACAATTTCATCAGGTAACAAAGGCGGCGCTTGGGGATTTCCTGCGCCCAGTTGTTGTAAATTGCGATAAATTGCGCCTCTGTCTGTATCTGGGTAAAGGTCAATTTTGTTAAACACCAAAATCAACGGTTTTTGCGCCTGACGTAAATCTAGTAACGCTTGATATTCTGTCCGTGTAATATCACCAGAAACAACAAATAAAATTAAATCTGCTTGACGCGCCACTTCCCGCGCCATTTTCGCCCGTGCTTCCCCCGCAATTTCATCTAACCCTGGTGTATCAATTAATTCAACAATAATTTTACCGCCTGGTGGTTGCCATCTCACAGACCTCGGCCATTGAGTCACCCCGTTTAAAGGCCCAGTTTGCAGAATCTTCTCTCCCAGCAAAGCATTTAAGACTGCGGATTTTCCCCGACTCACCAAACCAAACACCGCAATTTTAATTAAATTCGCCTCTAGTTTACTGAGTGTGGCATTTAAAGCGTCTAATTCTGGCTTGACCAAACCTGCCAATTGTGGGTTAGATGATAACTGCCCTGACTTACGAAGATATCCATACCAAGATAACGCTTGTCGGAGACTAGCACGGGCGCGGTTTAAATGAGTTTCTTCCAGGTTATTACGCACGGAGTTTGTTTGACTTAAGGGTGAAAATAATGTGCTGCTTTACAAAGAATTGATATTTCAGTTCTCTTTCATAGATATACATTAACGTATGAATTTTCAGTAAAAATTGTATAAATACCAAAATTTCAAGCCAGAAGCAGGGGAAATATAAACTCCACCCAATTGTAAATGTAGTTTTGGTAAAAAGGTTTTGTCATGTACAACCTCAATCAATTCACACTCAGAAATATGTCTGAATGTGGTTTAGCATTACGCCAGCTAGGGCAGAATGTGACAACAATGGAAGAAGCTGGTAGAGCCATTATTAACTATTTATATAAAAGCTTAGTTGATGACAAAACCCAAAATCAATCTTGCGCTTTGATTAGATTATTCAAAACACATTCCTATGGTGATTTGACTCCAAAACTACAAGCATCTGCTCGTGAATTGTTGGGTGATGGTGAGATTTTACCTGATTTGAAGTGTTTAACTTTGTTGGCAACGGTTGGTGAGCAGCCAGAATGGAATTCTCGTTATGAATCCCGTGGACACCAAGCAATTCCCTTGGCGAATGAAAATGCGATCGCAAATATTCCAATGGTTTCACAACTGATTCACCAACTAGGACTCGATCCAGGTACAGTCATCAAGCCTGATCCGTCGTTGATGGTTGATATAGAACAGCAGATGTACAACGTCTTTCACATTCCTGATGCGCTCGGTAGTCCTTATATTCCCGCACAACATGAATTTGTGATTCCCTTCAACATTAAATCAGTGGCGGGCTTTGGTGGAATTTTGCCTTCAGGAAATATGTTTGTGGTGATGATGTTTCTAAAAGTGGCAATTTCCAGTGCAACTGTAGATTTGCTGCGTCCCTTAGCATTAAGTGTGAAAACTGCACTACTACCCTTTGATGATGGTAAAACCTTTGTAGATTCCTTACCAGTCATCTCTGTGGGCGATCGCAAAATTGAACAGTTAAATTCTCAAATTGCCACCCTCACACAGTTATTAGATGTTTCTGAGCAAGTTACATTCATTCAGTCAGACCGCCTGGAACAAGCAATTACAGACTTACAACAAGCCCTCACTCAACTGCAAACAACCCAAACTCAAATAGTTCAAAGCGAAAAAATGTCAGCATTGGGGCAGATGGTAGCCGGAATTGCCCATGAAATCAACAACCCAGTAAATTTTATTCATGGTAATCTCAGCCACCTTGATAGCTACATCCAAGATTTGGTGAACTTATTCCAAGACTATCAAACAGAATATCCCGACCCACCCGCTAACTTGCAAGCCAAACTCCAAGCAGCAGATTTACCTTTCCTCATCCAAGATTTAACCAGTATTCTCCAGTCAATGCAGGTGGGAACTGAACGAATTCGCCAGATTGTGCTGTCTCTACGCAATTTTTCTCGTTTGGATGAAGCAGAAATCAAAGAAGTAGAGATTCACGAAGGTCTTGATAGTACTTTGGTACTGTTAAGCCATCGTCTTAAAGCCCAAGGCAAACATCCGGAAATTCAGGTAATTAAGGACTATGGTATTGTGCCTTTAGTTGAGTGCCACGCTGGACAACTGAATCAAGTGTTTATGAATATTTTGGCAAACGCTATTGATGCCCTAGAAGAATCTAATAGAGGGCGATGTTTGTCAGAAATTCAGCAACACCCGAACCAAATTACCATTCGCACTTCTATGATTGATGCTAAATGGGTGCAAGTTGCGATCGCTGATAATGGAGTTGGGATTGCTGAATGTATTCGCGCTAAACTCTTCGACCCTTTTTTCACTACCAAACCTGTGGGTAAAGGTACAGGATTAGGTTTATCAATTAGCTATCAAATAATCACAGAAAAACTCGGTGGCAAAATTGTATGTCATTCCACCATCGGACGGGGAACCGAATTTATCATCCAAATTCCTGTACGAACAGAGGAGTCAGAAATCAGAAGTCGGGTGTAGGAATGGTTGTACTATTGTTTCACAAATCCTCAATGATTAATCAATATCTCCCCCTTGTCTCCCTTATCTCCCTTCCCCCCCTTGTTCATATATCAAAATAAATCTCATCATTTTTATTCTCTAGCAATCACAATATCGTTAGATTTAATCACCGCATAGGCTTCCTCTCCCGCAACAATACCCAACTCTTCAGCAGATGTTCTAGTAATCATTGAGGTTAGCTCTACTTTGTGAACAATTTCTAATGTCACCTCACAATTAACAGCCCCAATGACAACTTTTTTCACCACACCCTTGAGAATATTACGGGAGCTAACTTTTAAAGCCTTCTTAGAACTACCAATTTCTCCAGTAGGTATTTCCGAATTTTCCTGACTTACCTGTGTAGTTGTTTGTGTAGTTGGTATTGAGGCTTGTGATGCTTGGTGTTTATTCAGACCACGCACAAGTTCCCGCAGAATCTCGGTTTTCGTGCGTTGAGAGTCCTGGCAAAACTCTTCCAGAATTTTCCGTTCCTCTTCCGATGTTTGAAATGTGATCCATCCTTGTTCTTTTCTTGGCATAATGTTACCAATTCAGTTGGTAAAGACTGGAATGACGCTCGGTATGATCCTACCAAGCGCCATTAAATTGCAGAAGAATCTATTGCTACACCATTTTTCTATGAAAAGAAGACAAATTCTTTCCTTTTTTGGCACAGCATTAGCTGGTTTGTTACTTGCTGTTTGTTCAACATTCATTGTACCTTCTGTTGTCACAGCACAGTCGAACGTTACTTTACTTGTTTCGGCTGCTGCTAGTTTAAAAGATGCACTAGAAGAAATTAAACCGATTTATCAACAAACTCAGCCCAATGTCAATATAAATTATAACTTTGGGGCTTCTGGGGCATTGCAACAACAAATCGAGCAAGGCGCACCAGCAGACATTTTTATTTCCGCCGGAAAAAGGCAAGTAGATGCTTTAGAACAAAAAGGGCTGTTGCTTCCCGGTACACGCTCGGTTTTGGCAAAAAACCGCCTTGTACTAGTTGTACCCAAAAATGTTACGGGCATTACCAGCCTTTACAATTTAAAAGAATCAAAAGTCAAGCGCATCGCTATTGGTGAACCTAGAAGCGTTCCGGCTGGTCAATACGCACAGCAAGTTTTACAAAAGTTAAATATTTGGTGGCAAGTAAGCTCTAAACTGGTTTATGCCAACAACGTACGTCAAGTTTTAGCGGCTGTCGAAAGTGGCAATGCTGATGCAGGGTTAGTATATGCCACCGATGCCAAAATTTCTGACAAGGTAAAAGTAGTTGTGGCGGCTGATGAGAAATACCACTCCGCAATAACTTATCCAATGGCGGTGGTTAAACGCACTAAGAATGCCAGTGCAGCCAAGGAATTTAGCCAATTTTTATCCAGCAGCCAAGCTAAGGCGGTACTCAAAAAATACGGGTTTATCCTGCCTTAAAAAAGGGTGAAGGGTGTAGGTGTTCAAAACCCTTACACCCGTTCTTCACAGACAACCTTTGTGAGTAAGTCCTGGTCATAATAAAAGCAGGTGTTACTTCGGTTTGGTTATGTACTTAACTTGGTTAGACAACAATAGTTGGTTAATTGAAATGAGTGGTCAACGGATAGTAGTTGACCCTTGGCTAGTTGGTGACTTAAGTTTTGGCTTAGATTGGCTGTTTAAAGGTTCTCTCAAACAAGAACGCTTAATCTCAGAGCAGATTGATTTAATATTGTTGTCTCAAGGTTTGCCAGACCATGCACATTTGCCGACATTAAAGCAACTTGACCATACAATTCCGGTCGTGGCTTCGCCTAACGCGACCAAAGTGGTTCAAAATTTGGGTTACACTTGTGTCACTTGTCTAGGGCATGGTGAAACTTTTACTTTTAATGATCAACTAGAAATTCGGGCTTTACCTGGTTCTCCGATTGGCCCGACTTTGATAGAAAACAGTTATTTGTTAAAAGAATTAGCTACTGATTTCACACTCTATTATGAGCCGCATGGCTATCACTCGCCACAGTTAAAACAATTTGCACCAGTAGATGTACTAATTACGCCAACGGTGGATTTGACATTGCCTTTAGTCGGCGCAATTATTCGCGGAACAAACAGTGCTTTGGAAGTAGCTAAATGGCTGCAACCACAATTTATCTTACCTACAGCAGCAAAGGCAGATACAACCTATGAGGGGTTGATGGTGAACTTTTTAAAGGCTGTGGGGACGGCTGAAGATTTGCGGACTTCTTTCCAGAAGAATAATCTTACCACCCAGGTGTTAGAACCTAAACCAGGCGATCGCCTGGAATTGAACTTACAAAATCGCGTCTTAGCCTGTTAATTTTAGTATAAGCGATCGCATGGGATTTATGAATAAAGCGATCGCTAATTTTCTCCAACCAGTTTAAAATCACCTCACAGAAAGATATTTATCTAATCTGTAAACTTACTAAATTTTTATCCGTCTTTTGCGGAATCGGAATAATCTGACTGTAGTTACCCTTTACAAAGTATCTACTCAGTTAATCAATGCCATAAATCAACCAATCAGGTGAATTTAGAACCATAAGTTTTCAGTTATAAAACACAGATATTAATACTAGTAAATTTATCACCCAACTATTACAACGAACTGAGGTATGAGCTTATGAAAATCTCCACTGTCACAACTTATTTTATTACTGTTGCTTCTGTAATTTTGTCTGCCGGAATTGCGTCTGCTCAAACAGGTAGTGAAAAAATATCACGTAATCCTGATGTTGTTAATACAACACATGGGCAAGTAATCACCACATCTGTTAACTCTTATATGTCCCCCAGTAATGTTGCTAATTCTCATGTTATGCAACCATTTAATCTGGTTTATCTTGCTTATCAAGGTAATTTAGAATCCCAAGGTATTCCTAGCGGCAACACTTTGATATTTCAACACCAGCACGGTAATGTTAAGGCAGAAGATGTGGTAAAAGCTGCCGTTAATGCCAAAAAAATCCCCAATCAATTTTTGTACAATCCCAGTTATCTCAGTGAGGTTGATGTACAACTAGCATCCCTACAAAAAACTTTTGCTCATTAAATTTACATAGCAAAAATGAAATAAATTTTACGAGCTTTGTATGAAAGAAGGGCTAGGGGTTAGTACAACAAGGAAAAAGTCAAAAGTCAAAAGGAAAAAGTAAAGAATCATCATACCACAAGCCTTTTTGCAATTCGAGATAGTCTGTTTATTTACGCTGACCTGTACTAGTATTTTTTACTCTACAAAAATTAATGTTTTCTGAAATCCCTAACTTTGTTCATCCGTTAGGGATTTTATTATTTATAAACATTAGATATGGCAGAAGGCAGGAGGCAGGAGTTAACAGTTTTACTATACCTGGCATTCATGCTTTTGAAATGTCCTCACCTATCCTTCGACTGCCATAGCAACCAACTTTTAACTCTGTAACCTATCACCTGCCGTACAACTTAGGCGGGTAAAAGTTTATGATAGGTAGAATATTCGGTTTTGGTGGGGATCAGCCACCAAAGGAAAGGGGGAAAGTTCGGTGCAAATCCGGCGCTGTCCCGCAACTGTGAAGGAAAGTTCAAAGGTTTACAAGCAACTTTCCCAGTCAGGATGCCCGCCGAATTATACAATTAAGTCCATTACATCTGCGAGGTACGGATGACTGCTGCCCATACTACTATTACAAGTAATTCTGACAATATTTCAGCTCATACTCATACTTTATTTATTTGCCAGACCTGCGCCAGCGTTTGGCAAGATGGTCAGCGTGTAGGTGAAAGTGGTGGTCAAAAACTTCTGCACCAAATTCAGCAATTGGCGCAAGATTGGGATTTGCGTAATGAATTTCCGATTCAAGCGGTTGAATGTATGAGTGCTTGTAACCGTTCTTGCGTTGTTGCTTTTGCTGCTAAAGGTAAGTTAACTTATCTGTTCGGTGATTTAGATGTTGATAGCAGTGCGGCGGCTGTTTTGGAATGTGCCGAGCAGTACTACACTAAAATTGATGGGGTATTGCCTTGGTCAGAACGACCCGAACCATTGAAACGGGGTATATTAGCGAAAATTCCACCCTTGTAAAATAGTGCTGAGTACTGAGTCTATACGTGTTTTAATTTTGGGTGGAACCACAGAAGCGGCGGAACTGGGGGTGAGAGTTACAACTATTGATGGGATTGAAGCGATCGCATCTTTAGCAGGTCGCACCCGTGAACCCTCGCTTCCCTCTGGAAATGTGCGAATTGGTGGTTTTGGGGGTGTGGATGGACTGGTAGAATATCTGCATCAAATGAAAGTTGATGTGTTAATTGATGCTACCCATCCCTTCGCCAATCAAATATCCTACAATGCGGCGGCGGCGGCCAATGAAGTCGGGATACCCAGATTAATGTTAATTCGTCCTGCTTGGGAGAAAACAACAGGCGATCGCTGGATTGAAGTAGACAGTAATGCAGCCGCCGCCGATATTTTGCCAAACCAAGCCAAACGAGTATTCTTAACAGTAGGCAGACAAGAACTTAGCACCTTTGCCCATCTTCAAGATATATGGTTTCTGATGCGGATGATTGACCCGCCTGGAAAAGATGCTTTAGTACCACCAGGGATTATCTTGTGCGATCGCGGCCCTTTTATCCTAGAAAATGAGCGGAAAATTTTGGTTCAGCACAACATTGATACCATTGTGAGTAAAAATAGTGGTGGTGATGCAACTTACGCCAAAATTATTGCTGCACGAGAACTGGGTATACAGGTTGTTATGGTCAAGCGTCCCTCAGTTCCAGTCGGCGAACAAGTTGCAGATGTTGATGGTGCAGTGGCTTGGTTATTAGGTAAATTAGAAAGTCAAAGTATAGGGTAAAATATTTCAGTTAAGGCTAAAAATTTCAGTCACTATCATCAATATTTTGTTGTTGGACTGCGATATCCCCGACTTCTTGAAGAAGTCGGGGATCTAATAAATCCCATAACATATCATCTAATATATATACTTTTTAAGTAAACAAATGATTCAAAATACTCCTATATCAACTATAGATAGTGATATTACACAAGCAACTACCGAAGAATTTCTCAATCTTGACAAAGCTCAACGCATGGCAGAATTTTTTAGCTTTTTAGGTGATGCTAATCGTCTGCGAATTCTCTCTTTTTTGGCGCAAAAAGAATTGTGTGTAAGCGATTTAGCCACATTATTAGATATGAGTGAATCTGCTGTTTCACATCAACTCAGAAATTTACGTGCCATGCGATTAGTTAACTATCGCAAGCAAGGCCGGAATGTATTTTATCGCCTTCATGATAATCATATTCTCTATCTTTATCAGGTAGTAGATGAACACCTTGATGAACCGGAATGAAGAATTCAGAAGGCAGGAGTCAGGAGTCAGAATTTATTAGAGGAAAAGTGAAAAGTGAGAACTCATAATTCAGATTACTTAATCAAGAGACAAAATTAAATATAATGCGAATCAAAAAACTGCATCATATCAAAAATTTGTCCTCCTGCCTTCCAGTTAATTATGATGATGGTGATAACGGCTAAAACCAGGGCCGTAAGTTGCTAATAAATTTTCCGGTGATAAAGCAAATTCTGGCTGACCAGTACAAACGACGGTTTGATTGAGACAAAGCACGCGATCGCAATGGCGACTGACCATATCAATATCATGAGAAACTTGTAAAATCGTCCAACCTTCTTCTTGCTTCAACTCATTAAGTAAAACATAGAAATCGGCTGCACCTTGCATATCAACCCCAGCAAAAGCTTCATCTAATACCAATAGTTTTCGCGGCATAACTAAACAATAAGCTAGTAATACTCGCTTTAGCTGACCACCGCTAAGAGTTCCAATTGGTTGATTCCGTAAATGATAAACCCCAGTGCGTCGTAAAGCTGCTGTCACTGCTGCTATCTTGTCTCGGTTTTGTTGCCATAATCGAGAAAACAAAGTATGTTTTGTTTTGGCTTTTGGCTGTTGAACTTCTTGATGCCATCCCAAGCCAATTAATTCACTCACAGAAATGGGAAAACTGCGATCAAAAATAAAATTTTGTGGCATGTATCCCAAGCAGTGGCGCAAATTTCCTAGTTTGGTAATGGGATGACCAAAAATTTCTACAGTTCCAGCATTTCGGGGTACTAAATCTAAAATGGCTTTTACCAAAGTACTTTTACCTGCACCATTCGGCCCCACTATAGCCGTATCTGTTCCTGGGAGTAATTCAAAAGAAACATCTCGAATCGCTAAATAACTGCCTTGATATACAGTTAATCCATCTACTTTTAAAATAGGTAAGTTCATAAATTAAATTTGGAAAATAATTATAAAATGGAATATTTAGCTTACTGACAGGCTGATTCTAGAGTTTGCAAATTTAATTTCATTGCCTTGAAATAGTATTGCGGGTCTGTCTCGCCTGTTTCTAAAGAATCTAGAGTTTGTAACTGTAATTTTAAATCTTGCGATAGACTTTTCAGCAATTTATTATCTACACCAGGTTCGCTAAACAAAGCTTTAACCTTGTATTTTTTGACTGTATTCACGACTTTTTGCACATCTGTCGGTGATAATTGATCTTCAGGAATTTCTACCACAGCAACTTGTTTGAGGTTATAGCGTTGCGCTAAATATGGATAAGCATCGTGAAAAGTGATAAAAGTGCAGTTAGGCTTTTTTTGTAAAGCTTGCTGAAATTCACTATTTAACTTGTCTAATTCCTGAATATAAGTCGCCGCATTAGCTGTATAAGCATCTTTATTTTTAGCATCAGCCGCAATTAATCCATCTCGAATATTCATTACCTGCTGCTTTGCTAAAACCGGATCTAACCACACATGAGGATTTCCCTCTGCATGGTCGTGGTCGTGGTCATGGTCTTTTTCTCCTGATGTAGTAGTTTCTACTGGAGAAATTTCGTTGAGGGGTTTAATACCTTTACTTGCATCAATTTCCACTAATTGCGGATTTTGAGCATTCTTAACTGTATTTTCGAGAAATTCTTCTAAGCCCAAACCATTTTTAACTAATATATTAGCTGTGGCGATCGCTTTAACGTTATCTGGTGTTGCTTGATACTCATGCACCTCTGTACCAGGAGGTACTAAAATTTCCACATCAGCCGCATCACCAGCCACCGCCTTAGTCAACAAGTAAATCGGTAAAAATGTTGTAACCACTTTGGTTTTAGATGATGTTTGAGAAGCTGCTTGTGCTTGTGGCGAACTCTCAACACTGCTGGTTTGATTGGTATTTGCTTGATTACAGCTGCTAAGACTCACTAGCAATGTGAGTAAGGAAATTAACGGCAACATACCTCTAGTTTGTCTTTTATGAGTCTTAGTCATTGGCTTTCTCCCAGAATAGGAGACTTGTTTACTTGTGGTCACTACTGACAATGATACTTATTCTAAATCTCATATTATAATAATTATCATTCTCACGCCATCTATCCCAGGATATTTTTGTGTCAGCCAACACAGCAGATTTTTGTAAATCGTGGCTATTGCTACCTCGACGGATGACATCCTGTCAAAGATTAAATATTTATTGACTTTATTTATTAAAAGAGTTACTGAGTACTGATAATATTTTGAGAATACTTTTTAAAAGTGTGATGGAAATAGCACAGTTATAAGTGCTACTGATAGTAGAGAAGTGTGAGGGAAAATGCAGAAACCATTGTCTTATTTGCTGCTGATTTCAGCAGTTAGCAGCAGCGTTATATCAATCAGTGATACTACTTTTGCCGAAGAAATATCGACCACATCAGAAAATAAAAATCAGGTATTATTTGTTACTAGTTCCAAAAAACCACTTGAGAATTACCGTCAAGAAAAGACAATGGCACAAGTTACCTCTGTGTCGCAATTGTCGGACGTACAACCTACAGATTGGGCATTTCAAGCATTGCAATCACTAGTAGAGCGTTATGGTTGTATTGCAGGTTATCCAAATAGTACTTATCGTGGTAATCGCGCACTCACACGTTATGAGTTTGCGGCGGGTTTAAATGCTTGTTTAGATAGAGTTAACGAACTACTGGCTACCGCTACGGCTGATTTAGTCACCAAAGAAGATTTAGCCACATTACAGAAACTCCAAGAAGAATTTACCGCAGAATTAGCGACATTACGAGGTCGTGTAGATGCTTTAGAAGCACGCACCTCTGAGTTAGAAGCAAATCAGTTTTCCACCACAACCAAACTCAGTGGGACTGCGATTTTTGCACCAATCAGTTTTTTTGCAGGCGATCGCGCCAACGGTGAGAACCTCGATAGAACCACTTCTTTTGGTGATAGAATCCGGCTGGATTTCAACACCAGTTTTACTGGTAAAGACTTGTTAAGAACCCGCCTACAAGCCACTAACCTAGATGCGTTGTCCGCTTCCACTCTCACACCAGAAGGGGATTTGCGCTTTGTAGATAACGCCAATTTCGGTTCTGGTAATAATAATGAAGTGGCTATAGATGCACTATTGTATAGCTTTCCTCTGGGCGACAAAACAACCGTCATCTTAGAAGCTAACGCTGGTGCGGCTGATGACTTTACAAACACCGTAAACCCATTTTTGGACGGTGATGGTGATTTTGGCGCATTGTCTAACTTTGGTACACGTAACCCGATATATTATCCCGTTGCTGGTACGGGTCTTGGTCTAAGACACCAATTTAATGACAAATTGGAATTAACTTTAGGGTATCTAGCCAGCAGTGCTAATGATCCTAGTTCGGGAAATGGTTTGTTTAACGGCGCTTATGGTGCTATTGGACAGTTAACAGTCAAACCAATTGAAAGTTTGACCCTTGGTTTTACCTATGTTAATTCCTATAATGCAGACTTGACTGCTGGTAGCAACCGTGCTAACTTGCGTACTGCTTTGGCAAGTAATCCAGCTTTCATTGATGCTTTAGGTGAAGGAATAGATTTGCCAATTTCCAGCAATTCCTACGGTTTTCAAGCATCCTTCCAAATTAGTCCAAAATTTGTGATTGGTGGTTGGGTTGGCTATACCAACACACGTACCTTAGCATCAGTTGACACCAATCTCGGTACTATTCCTCGCGGTGAATTAGACATTTGGAACTATGCTGTTACCCTCGCCTTCCCAGATTTAGGCAAAGAAGGCAGTGTTGGTGGCATTATTGTAGGGATGGAACCAAAAGTCACTGGTGCTAGTACTGGGTTGAGAAATGCTGTTGGTACAGATCCTGATACTTCACTGCATATTGAAGGCTTCTATCAATACAAACTCAGCGATAATATCAGCATTACACCTGGAGTCATCTGGTTAACTGCACCAGACCATAACAACGACAATGATGATATTGTGATTGGCACAATCCGAACCACTTTCACTTTCTAAATCGTCAAACTTTAGCAGAAGAGGCAAATGTTAATTTTGCATCTGCTTGATTATTTAATATGACTAAAGTCATACAATCAATGGTGACTTTAGTCTGATTTATTTGATGATGGAAGATTCAATAATAATAGAAGGCTAATAAGTCAGCTACAAGCTATTACTACTAAATCTGGGAGTTTAGTAGAGACTTCATAGCTCAGGGAAAGTTAGAACTTTCCCTTTTTTTATGAATTCACAAACATAAAGATTGTACATGCAAATCTTTGAGTGTGATTGTGAAATTATGCTGTTTTTCTGTAGCAATAAATGAAACGATCGCCTCACAAGTCACCGCCACAGTTAACATCACCAAGTTTCTCGCCAGTGGATAGTCACAGATATCATCATTCACATCAGAAGGGACGCGATAAACGTCATTCCAAATGATTTCTGCATAATCAGCAGCTAACCCAGCATGAATACAAGGAATGCTAAATTGATCAGCATAATCTTTCACCGCTTGGCGTGACACACTGTTGTCAAAAACATCAACAATTAGCTGACTATCTTTAAGTAATTGATGGGTATTTTCTGATGTCAATTCTTTAGTTTTAGCATCAACTTTCGTACCAACTGCCCGATATAAATTATTAGCCAAAATTTTCGCTTTGAATGCACCGACATCAGCACGGTAGTAAGGTTGAGTGGAAAGATTACGTTCCTCAATGCGATCGCGATCAATTACCGTCAGTTTATCAAAACCAGACCGAGCCAAGTTCTCAGCAATGTTAGCGCCTAATGCACCCGCGCCACAAATTGTTACAGGATAATTCTTTAACTTTGCCATAACAGCATTGCTGCGATAAAGCTGTTCGTGAAAAAATATGCTCATTATCCTCAATACTCCCGTTGTTCCATGACAGCAACTAAGGATTGCAAATCAAAATCGCGATCGCGTCCACTCAGACAAATACCAGAACTAACTACAGTCAAATCAGTTTTAGCGATCGCACTACTGTGACGCACACCATCCGCAGTTGTCCAATCGACTGTCCAGTAATCACCGCGATCGTGAAATTGGTTTAATTCACCACCACCCATCTGCAAAGCTTTTTTCAATCGCTTTTCATCTTGTTTGGTTTGATCAAAACCCTCAATTCGCTTAGTTGCTAATTCATACACAGTGCGAATTTCTGGAGTCAAATCTTTAAACTGCAATTCCTCCACGGGAATCAGTTGCTTCACAGCAGATTGCAGAGTTTCCACAATTATC
Organism: Nostoc spongiaeforme FACHB-130; assembly: GCF_014698475.1. Lineage (GTDB taxonomy): Bacteria > Cyanobacteriota > Cyanobacteriia > Cyanobacteriales > Nostocaceae > Nostoc_B > Nostoc_B spongiaeforme. Next base: position 46,934 of record NZ_JACJTB010000046.1, read on the forward strand.
GGATCTGTGCGGCGATCAATATCCTCAAACCAGCAAGATTGTCCATTCCAACGGGCGATAATTTGCTCAAATACACCAGCCTCCGTTACTAAATGTACTGCGATCGGTTTTACTACTTGCGATCGTTGACGCATATCTACTTCATTCACCGGATATGCTAACCAAGTTTTTCCCTGTAATTGATGTGCTAACCGCAGCCTGATTTGGGGAAAATGTTGCAAATATTCTCCAATTTGAGGTAATTCAGCTTCTTCAACAACCTTTGCTGTCTTCGTATCCACAGGCTGAAAAATACCCCAACCTTCAAATTTACGCGGCTTTGGTGTGAAGGTGTAAACCATACCCGCTACCTTTGTGCGAACTCGTCCACCTTTGACACAAGGCGCGAGAAATTCACTAGTAAATAACTCGGCTTCTGCACTAGCAATTTGGTTAATTAGTTGACGGATGTTAGTCATAAGTAAGTTTCAGATCCCCGACTTCTTTTGATTCATATCTTGCACCCAGCGACTGAAGTCGCGGCTACACAGACAAAACCCGCCTGCGCGGGTTCAAAACACTTGATTTTCTGTTAGTCCGCGTAGGCGGACTACCCTTCGGGAAGCCACTTGCGCGTCTACGTTTTTGTAGCCGCGAATTCCATTCGTCGGGGCTAGATGCTGGGTGCTAAAGAACAATTTTAAAATTGCAATATAGGACTAATATTTGATTTGGGAAAACAAGTACATTCAGACAAGATTTCTTTCCTACTCCCTACTCCCCATTCCCTACTCCCTGTCTACACAAGTAACTTCGGAAATCAAATCTAATTCCTAATATAATCCCGCGTGCAAGTTGGTAGAGCATTGCGTTTTCTCAGTTACTAGAGGGACTCGACTGGTGAGTTGTTACACACTCTTTAAAAGATGGCTACTTTCAAGCCAACTTCCCAGGTTCTTTGCACTCCCCATTCACAAACGCCCACTGCATTTGACAGTGTTACTTTTCCTCTCGTACTAGTATGTAGGCTCCAAGAGTTTGGTCACGCAGGATTTATAATACATTATACTACAAAATCTGCTAGGGATGGCAAGAAGGTTAAGTTCGCAATCTCTTCTTTCTCTTTGCGTTCTTTGCGGTTCGTTAAAAAAAATTGCTTGAGGTTATTAGGTGCGTCACGTATAAACATAACGCACCCATTTTCGATTCTACTTATCCTCACGCACAGGCAATGGCATATCTAGAATCTCCATTAGCAACTCTAAACGAGAGGGACGTGTTAGAAGTGGGACAAGGTTAGGCAAGCTGTAGTAGTCGCCAGCGAAGGTGAAAGTTTCTACAGGTGCTTGCTGCTGCTTGAGTTGAGTTTCTACCCAGTTATAATAAGTACCAAGACGAACAATTACAACATTAGGCATCACTGCAAACTCACGACAGTAAGTCCTATAGGCTTCACTGAAGTAAGGTGTAGCATTTTCACCTTCATCTGTCACCAGAATAATTTGGTCAACTACCTGCTTTTTCTTCCGCATTGCTTCCAATGCACAGCCGATACTCGTACCACCACCTGCATTGATGTGCTGGAAGGCACGCTCCCAATCTGTTAACTCTTTGCCTTTGGCGGTGACAGGGTAGGGAATGGTATCGAAGGCGTAGACAAACAATTCTGCTTGGGTGATACCAGAGATAAGGGCAGCAAGTTGCTTACCAAGAGCGATCGCATTATCCATTGAACCAGATTTGTCAATCAGCAAAGCGGTTGGACGGGCAATTGTTCCGCGTCGTTTCACCTGCTCGTTAGTGACTTTTTCCAGTCTTGCAACGGTATCTGCGTCGAAGTCTGCGGTGTCTGCGGCAATCTGGGCTTTAAATGCAGCCACACGCCCACTTTTAGATGCTTCTTCTAGCTTAAAATCAATCAGCTTTTTGACTTCTGGATGATCCATTGCACCCCGCGCCTGGAGTGACTTGAGGTTATTGATCACTTCTTGCGGAGTCATGCTGTTGATTAACGCCACCAAAATAACTGGTGTAAGTTGTTTGATTGCACCGATCGCAATAGTATAGGGAATCTTAAATTCCACAATCAACCTTGCTTGTTCGGCGGTACTGTTTGCCTTAGCCAGTTGCTTCAACACATTTGCCAAAGAACCTTCTGGTGGAGTGTCGCGGAACAAAATCGCATTTGCGCGTTCATTTGGCTTGATGTGCAGAGACGCATACAAATGCTTCATGGCTTTACGTCCTCGCAGCGCCGCGCGATCGAATAAAACCGGATTGCTTTCTCTGGTTTTGAGGTAACGTCGCACCGCAGTCCGCGCCGAACGTGGCATTTTATTTTGCTGCTGCTTCATAAAATCTACTACACGAGCCACCTGATAAGGTGGAAGCTCTTGCAGCATCATAAATCCAGCATCTCTGTGTTCAGTCAAATTGCTAGTCAGCAAGTGAGCCACAAACACTTCTTTGTGATCGCGGACATCACCATAACGCTGATACCAAACTGCCAAATGTCCGTAAAATATGGGGTCGAGTTCAACAATTAACTTATGAATTTCTGCAACTTGCTCAAGTTTGCGGTGAGGCGTTGTCAGCAAACTGTTGAGCATTTCTAAACGCAAGTCGCGTTCTGTAGTATTCATAATACCTCCTCAAAAAATTTTAGATTTTGGATTTTAGATTTTGGATTGCAATCTAAAATCTCAAAATTGCAGGAGGCAGATGTTGCACGCGGGGTGATATTGTCACCGCGCAAGTTTTAGAAGCATTTGTGTAACTGATTCAGAGTTATGTAAGCTTCTGCGATCGGGGCGCGGCAACAACTGCCGATATTATGTTATTTGAGAGAAACAACAGCACCAGTTTCCTCTAGTTGCTGTTTGAGAGTTTCAGCCGCTTCTTGATCCAATCCCGACTGCACCACTTGAGGAAGGGAATCTACAAAGTCTTTTGCTTCTTTGAGTCCCATTCCAGTTAGCGTACGGATGACCTTGAGTAAGGTAATCTTTTTTTCCGCCGGAACCGATACCAATAAAACATCAAATTCGGTCTGAATTTGCGGTTGAATTTCATCTTCATCTCGTTTACCAATCCGAACTAATTTCGGTGTGGAACTATCAACATTGAATGTTGCTTCAATCTGCTTGACTAATTGAGTAGTTTCGTTGGCAGTGAGAGACTTGAGTTGTTCTAAAATTTCTAAAGTTTTCACAGACATAGCAACCTCCAATGAGTTGCATTTAATTCATAATTGATGATGAATAGAATCACTTCGTGTAAGTTAAAAAAGCTGTTGATTCATACACGGGAGTTGAACCCGTAAACTCTTGCTTTTAAGTCAATTGCCTATTCCAATTCGGCTAGTATGTAGGCTTTTGAGGTTAGGACACGAAGTGAAAAATTTTAAGTTTGAGAAAGTTGTTTTAAAATCCATCGAAGTTGTTTTTTATTACACTGTTGCTTTTTCACAGCGTAAACGCCACCGGCTAAACAATACTCATTAAGTACACCTTTAAAAATATCCTTGGTATAATTCTTTGGGTCTGGGGGAAAATCTTCAAAAGTAATGAGATACCAAATATCGTTTATTTTTTGGTATTGATGATAATTATCAATGGGAATAACGTCATTATTTTTTGGTAGACTCCACCTATGAGCTACTCGCCTTGCTACACAAAGAATCCCAGTCTCTGGATGAACATAGAAGCAATTGCGGTCAATTCCATCTAATTTAATTCCATACCACCGATAAGACTTCCCATACAAGACACCATCAATTATTTCTACGTGGCGTTCAACGAAATCCCACAGATGACTAATAACGTGTTGTCCTGTCATTGTGTTAGTCTTTAAACGTTGACAGAGTGCGCTATAAACATCATCCCAAGGTTGTCCAACATTAGAGCGCAAAAACCGACGCAAAGGGCCAAGCTGATCTGAAGGATACTTTGTTCTATGTCTGCGGTTAGTTTTAATTATGTAGGGATTTAATAATCCATCTTCAATTGCTTCCTGAGTGAGTTTATATAGTTGTTTTTTATAGCCTGTCTGCTTTTTAAGACTAATTCTTTTACCATGACGAGGGCGTTCAATCACAATTTCGTTCAAACGATGTTCGCTCATAACTTATGTTATTTAAAGATAGTTTTACTGATGAGGTTTTGTGGCTACATAAGTTATGGGACATCATTGAAATCACCTCTCTATGATTGAATTAATGTTTTAGTTAAATACAATTTCAATTATTGGAATTCCGCACAAGTTAGCAAAGCTATTTCACAGTCGCCTTTACCAATTAGGCTACGCTCCCATTAGTGGAAGCGGTAGGACTTGAACCTACATATCCATTGCTGGATGGTGTGTACGCTTTACAAATCAGGGCGCGGAATAAATTCTTAAAGAATTCCGTGCGAGTTCAAAAAGCTTGTTACAACTACGGCCGTTCTTACCAAATATTGGCAGTGGACACGCACGCTAAATCTGCGAGAGACTTAGAAATCATGCTTCGCTAGTTCGATCGCTCGAATTTTACTACCTTAGAGCCGTTATCAATGTGTATGTATGCTTGATGTGTCAGGACACGGAATATTAGGGTCTTCAACCGTAGACAGCTTCAGGACGCACAATCAAATCACCGCTAGGGCGACGATCTACTATGTAAGCAGAAAGGCGATCGCTATTGATATCTAAATGTCGCGCTACCTGTTCTTTAACTGTTACATCATTCATCCCTGCAACAATTCCTAGTTGTCTTTCTGCAACATCAACAGAACGTCCTTCAAATCGAATATGAACCATTGGAATCACCTCTTTTAAATTACAAATTATTATTAGTGGATCTGATCGGAATTGAACCGATACCCTCCCTGTGAGAGTTGCACTCACTCCTCATGCAAGTTGAAAAAGCCGTGGTAACACACGCAGGAATCGCACCTGCAACTTATCGTTTACTAAGCGATCGCTCTACTATTGAGCTAGTATGTAAGCTTTTTCGGTTAGGACACAAGTGGAATCCGGGAACTCTACCGTTAGAGCTACAGACCCATGTTTTCATGATTGCAATGACCTGATTGAAGTTAATCAAAGTCAAAGCAAATGGAACCGTTGGGAATTGAACCCAAATCCTGCAACCGTCCGTTTGTTGGTTTCGGAGCAGTCGAACGCCAATCGCGGCCCCGACAGTGGGTAATGCCGAAAATAGCTGTGTTTATCAAGTTATCGAGGTTCTGCAAGGATGAATTTTTGCCTTTTGAGTGGGCTGTCATCCTTGTATTACATTTGTAGTATGTATTTCAGATAATGTCAAGAGGATGGTTAAAAAAGATAGAGGGTAGCACCTCGACTTCGCTTGGCGACCAGCAGAAAGCAGATTCTTACCCCTTGCGCCCAGCATCCTACCCCTGATTCTCTTCAAGAAGTCGGACATCTTTTTGGGCTAGATATTGAAATGATTTTGTGAATATTCCGGGACGAATTTCACCGTATAAATACTATGAAAAAATATCATCCCTCTTGGATATTGTGGAAAATACGGTTATTTAAATACTTTTATGAGATGATATTTTCTCTATAATTTCATGCTGCATTTATCTAACATTAATTGAATAGAAACTACATTAGTAAGACAGTTATTTAGTCATACTAACAATGTCGATAAAACATAAAACAAAATTTGCTGTGATTCCTCTATCTCTAGCTACAGTTACCTTAGCGAGTTTAATACAACCAGCTATGGCTGTTAATTTGGGAGTCGCACAAGATTATAATGTCTTCGTGTTAGGAGATATGAATCAAAGTTCTGACTCTGAAGGCCGTGTAGCAGTTGGTGGTAATGCAACATTCACCAATTTTGGTATTGCTGACCGTTTAGCTAATTCTAATGGTACAGATACTAGACTGATAGTAGGTGGAGATTTAACTTATAACGGTGGTCAAGTTTTTGGTGGTAATGCTGTTGTCGGTGGTAGTGTTAAAACTTCTGTGAATTTCAACTGTTCTCCAAACTGTGGTGTTAGTTCAGGTACACCGCTTAATTTTGAGACAGCCCGCCAAGAATTAACTTATCTTTCTGAATCTTTAGGTGGGTTAAGTTCTACAGGTAATACAGAGTATAAATGGGGTGGAATTCATCTCCAGGGTAACAATAGTGATTTAAATATTTTCACTATTGATGGTTCACAGTTTTCTAACAGTACTTATCTGAATATTGCTGGAGTAGGTAGTAATTCTACAGTAATTTTTAATATTTTAGGTAATAGCGTCAACATTAGTAACTTTGGACTTAACCTTAATGGACTGAATAAGCAAAATATTTTATTGGTTCTTCCGGTATTTTTATGGTGAGTAATAAAGTTTAGTAAATTTTAGTAACTATATTTTAATGATGCTCAGGCTGAAAACATAGACTGTGTAAGTATTACAACAGTTTTAA
>NZ_JACJTB010000047.1 GCF_014698475.1 Nostoc spongiaeforme FACHB-130
TTTACCAGCCTGGGGTCGCCGAATGTTTTCCCCTGAGACTCTTGTGCATGAATTAAAATTGGGTTTTCCATCTGTTTTTTCTCCTCACTTTCCTTGTCTTACTAATAGACATCTATTTATGTGTACAACTTAATTTAACTGGTCTGTTATGCCTGAAACCCTTGCAGCTACCACTTGTGTGTACACCGTAGGCAAGCGGGGAGGGGAGCGTTTGCGTAAGCAAATGCGGGGTGGGGTTCCGACTGTATGCTTATGCAGATGGTCGAAAGCTGGCGATAAAAGAAGGTAAGCTGGCTAAATTTGGGGTTCGTGTCCCAGAAGAAAGTGAGTATCCAACGGTTTGTCCTTTTTCAGTCGATTAAATTCTCGATGAGGATTTCTACGGGTTGTAATTGCTTGAGTAAATCAGTTTAGCAGATTTGATTAACAAACAGACTTCACAAAAGCGACAACCAAAATGGGCGGTTAGAAACCGCTTCTACACAGACAAAACCCACCTCCGTGGGTTTCAAACCATGATTTTTTGTTAGTCCCCGCAAATAAAAGATGCGTAGGCGCAGCCCGTCGTAGACATCGCTAGATATCTGCAATTAATTTTTTTATCTTCTTCATAAGAAATGCTGAAAATTTAATCAACTAAACTAAGCTTTAATTTAAATGGTTACTCTTTTGCTGCAATTGTGGACTCATGTGTAGCAATTGCTGTTTAAGCCATAATAAATGCTTAAAAATAAACAAGTTATTCAAAAATTATGCCAGATACTAAACCGCGTGACGTGCAGATACTACCAATTGCGACCGATACAACTGTAATGCGATCGCGCAGTTGGGCAAGGTTAAGATTTGAAATAGAATATGCTCTAGCTAAAGGGACTACGGCTAACTCTTATTTGATTCAAGCAGATAAAATCGCTTTGATTGACCCCCCTGGGGAGACTTTTACGCAAATTTATCTGGATGCGTTGCAACAGCGTATTGATGTGACAGCAATTGATTATGTCATTCTCGGTCACGTCAACCCTAACCGCGCCGCCACTTTAAAAGCTTTATTAGAAATTGCACCCCAAATTACCTTTGTTTGTTCTAACCCAGGGGCGATAAATTTACGTGGTGCTTTAGAAAATCCCGATTTACCAATTATGGTGATGCGGGGGGAAGAAACTCTGGATTTGGGTAAGGGACATAACCTGCAATTCATTCCTACACCCAATCCCCGTTACGCTGATGAACTCTGCACCTACGACCCCCAAACCGAAATTCTCTACACAGATAAGTTATTTGGGGCGCATATCTGCGGCGACCAAGTTTTAGATGAAGGCTGGGAAATTATCAACGAAGACCGCCGTTATTATTATGACTGCCTCATGGCTCCCCATGCGCGGCAGGTGGAAACAGCACTAGAAAAACTCGCGGATTTTCCAGCACGTTTGTATGGTACAGGACACGGGCCTTTAGTACGTTACGGCTTAATTGAGCTAACCAAAGCTTATCGTCAATGGAGTCAACAGCAAACCTCGGCTGACTTGACAGTGGCGTTAATTTATGCCTCAGCGTATGGAAATACTGCCACCTTAGCCCAAGCGATCGCCCGTGGCATTACAAAAGCTGGTGTGGCGGTAGAATCAATTAACTGCGAATTTACTGAACCAGAAGAAATCCGCGCGGCTGTGGAAAAGTCGGCTGGTTTTGTCATGGGTTCGCCAACCCTCGGCGGTCACGCACCAACACCTGTACAAACAGCTTTAGGGATTGTTCTCTCCACCGGAACAAACAATAAACTGGCGGGTGTCTTTGGTTCCTTTGGTTGGAGTGGTGAAGCCGTCGATTTAATTGAAAGCCGACTCAAAGATGCTGGCTATCGCTTTGGGTTTGATACCATCCGCGTCAAGTTTAAACCTGATGATGCGACTCTGCAATTGTGTGAAGAAGCCGGAACCGATTTTGCCCAAGCACTGAAGAAAGCGAAAAAAGTACGGACTCAAAGTGTCCCCGCGACCAATGTCGAACAAGCAGTAGGACGCATCGTTGGTTCCTTGTGCGTGCTGACAGCCAAGCAAGAAGATAGAGCCAGTGCTATGTTAGCCTCATGGGTAGCCCAAGCCAGTTTTAATCCACCAGGGTTAACTATTGCTGTTGCTAAAGAACGGGCAGTAGAACCACTGACCCACTCAGGTAACGAATTTGTCCTGAATATTCTTAAGGAGGGCAGTCACATAGGGTTGATGAAACATTTCCTCAAACCCTTCGGCCCTGGTGAAGACCGATTTGCTGGTGTCGCCACTGAAGAAAGTACAAACGGTTCCCCTATTTTGGCAGATGCTTTAGCCTACTTGGAGTGTAAAGTGCAGAACCGTATGGAATCGGGAGACCACTGGTTAGTTTATGCCACCGTGGAGGATGGTAAGGTATTAAATCAAGATGGTGTGACGGCTGTGCATCATCGTAAGTCGGCTACGCATTATTAAGTGCTGAGTGCTGAGTTAAAAGTGTTGAGTGTTTCTTACTCAGCACTTTTTTAGTAAGAATGACATGGGTAAACTTCATCACATCGAGTATAAAGAGTGATTACGATTTACTTTTGTGATGTTGGGGTGGTCTGTGTTCAAATTTCTCACTAAACTCGACTATTTATTAAAAGAAACCTTTTTAGGATTATTGCGTGGTGGCTGGATGAATTGGGCAGCCGTTAGCACTGTGGCTGTATTATTATTTTTGTTCGGCTTGAGTTTGCAAACTTCTTGGCAAGTAGAAAAACTCCTCAATCAATTCGGTAGCCAATTAGAAGTTTCAGTATATTTAGAACCAGGAGTAGAAGCCAAAAGCATCGAACATTTAGTCGTGAAAATGCCGGAAGTGGTTTCGATGCAAAGCATTTCTAAAGAAGAAGCTTGGCCAAAATTAGTCAAGGATTTGGGAATTGCAGATATTGATGGTGCGACTCAGCAGCTAGGGGAAAATCCTTTAGTGGATGAGATGAAAGTCAAAGCGCGTAACTCTCAAGCTGTACCAGTTTTAGCTACAAGTCTGGCTAAATTACGGGGAGTTGAGACCGTTGAGTATGTCGATGAAGCTGTAAAACGCATCGCTCAGTTGCATCGAGGTTTAAACTGGTTTACTGTGACAATTACCAGTATTTTGACTTTAACTGCGATCGCTGTTACTACTACCACCATTCGCCTCATTGTGCTGGCGCGAAAGCGGGAAATTGAAATTATGCAGCTAGTCGGCGCAACTTCCGCCTGGATTTACCTACCGTTTATTTTACAAGGAATTTCCTTTGGTTTAGTTGGTGGTGCGATCGCTTGGAGTTTTATTTCCGTCATCGAACAATTTTTAGGCAAATTACTCGCTAATCAACCAGAGTTTATCCAATTCCTTGCCAATGGTTTGCAACTTGCACCCACACAAATCTTATTATTACCTCTGATTCTCTTAAGTTTCGGTGCAACGGTAGGATTAATAGGAAGCTTATTTGCTGTACATCGATTTGCTAAGGCTTAGTCTCTTGTCAAAAGTTCTCTATTATATTAATCAAATGACAAATGACCAATGACCAAGGACAAATAACATGACATCTCAATGGGAATATTTATTAAAAAATCTTGGTGAATGGCAAGGTTCATTCACCAGATTTTCACCTCAAGGTGTGCTGTTGAACGATGTTAAAAGCGTAGTTTCTTTAGAAGGGTTGAATGATAATAAAACTATTCACCAAGTTGTTAGCCGCGAAGGTCAAGAAGATTTAGTTTTAGAATACAGTTCACTATCTAAAGCAACACTTTTTTTTGAAAATGGTGCATTTTCACAAGGTTCAATTCAGTTAGCACCATTTACCGAATTTGGTGCAGAACTAAGTTTAATTTATGAAAATCGCCGCGTACGTTTAGTGCAGTTATTTGATAAAAACGGTCAACTTGATAAAATAACTTTAATCCGAGAACATTTAGCCGGAACCGAACCAGTAGAACATCCTCCCTTAACGGTCAATGATTTATTGGGAGAATGGCACGGTGAAGCAATTACAGTATATCCTGACTGGCGATCGCCAGATACTTTCTCTTCAACGTTAAAATTACATTTAGATGATACTGGACGTTTAGTGCAGAGTTTAACTTTTGGCGAAAGAACTATCACTTCAACAGCGACTATTAAAGATTCAATCATTCACTTTGACCAAGACCCACAAAAGCAAGTACAAATTTTATTATTACCTAACGGTGCTTCTGCAACATCGCCCTTGCAAGTAAAATTACGTCAACCCTTATTTTTAGAAGTTGGTTGGTTAATTCAGCCTAACTTACGCCAGCGCATGGTTCGCAGCTATAACGATAAAGGTGAATGGGTTAGTCTTACATTGGTAACTGAACAAAAGGTGTAGAAGAATTTGTTTACCATTCCTACTACGAAAAATAATTATGAATTGCCCTTTGCGATCCCACTAAATGAGCGCCCCAATGAATTTCAAAATGAAAACGCCATTCCCATACTGCTTCCATAAGATAACTATGCTCGTAAAGTATAAGACCTCGTTTGAGGTCTTGATAAATATCATTTAAATCATCGATAAGACTGTTAGTTACAGGTTGATTATCTTCTATATTTAGTGGTTCAAACACATCCCAATAATTATCAATAGGTAATATCTGAAACCGCTTATAAACACTACTTAATTTGTAAGATGAGCGAATATCGTCTACTTCTTTGCCACAATTAATATCGGACAAATCAATTTCAAGTAAATCAATTATACCTAAATGAAGTTCAGCTAAAAGTTTTCGAGCCGTTACCATTTCTTGCTCTGGATCGCTGCTAGAAGCTTCTGCCCAATCACAATACTTACGAACAGTATCAGCAAATTTTTGAATTTTTGTTTTTGTATATAAATTAGACAGTTCCATAAAAGAATTTTTGCCTATTATAGGAATCCTAAATTATTTATGAAATTCTCTTTCTTCTCTTTCTTCTCTTTCTTTGTGTCCTTTGCGTCCTTTGCGGTTCGTTAAAAAGAATATTTTTTACAACTCAGATAGGATTGCTATAACAATAACTCAATTGACAGGAATGCTCCACCTTAAATCAATCTTGTAAATGAATGCTATCAATCAAAAGAATAGCCAGCAAAGAAAATTTCACTCGGCTGGTTGTCTGCATAAACAATGATATATCTTGCTGTACCTCTATCAATACTGTGCCAAAATTGATTTCTGCCATTAGGATTTGTGTTACCAAGAAGCACTGACTCTATCATTTCATGAGTGGGTTGCTCAGTTCCAAATAAAGTCATAAGTTCTGCTGGAGGTAGTAGAAAAGCAGTGTTAAAAACTTCGCCAAGTATTTGATAAAATTCTTCTCCACCTCGTAACGCTTTTTTAAACTCATCTCTTGATAGTGGACATGGCCTATCATCAACTCGAAGAATATCAAGAATTGAACGTGTGCCATCTGCCTCAGAGGCTTCTAGTGCTGCTTCAATGGAGATATGCTGCGCTCCAGGAGCAGGAGAATTTTCTGTAATCGGAAAATCAAGCAATGGTATTGCAGGATTATATCTACCTGCTTGAAATTCTCTTTGGCGGAGCTTCTGTAATGCTGCATTCAGATCAGGTTGATAATTTGTGTAGTACCAGTAAACTTCTGCACCCATAAAAATTGGTCGCTAAATTTCAGGAATGAGCAACATCATGCCCTACATTCTTACACCAAAGAACAGGGACGCTGCAACGCTTTATGAAGTAAAGTTTGATATTCTTCATCGCCAATACCGTAAGCACCAAAGCGTTCTAAATGCGGGTTCATCATTTGAGCGTCAAACAGGACAAATTGTTTTTGACGCAATCTTTCCACTAATTTGACCATTGCTACTTTTGAGCCTTCGGGGATGCGGTAAAACATCGATTCACCGATGAAAGCACCGCCAATTATTATTCCTAAAATACCGCCTGCGAGTTCATCACCTTGCCAAGTTTCAAAACTGTGAGCAAAACCTGTTTTATGCAGTAAAAAGTAAATTTCTTTTAATTCATCTGATATCCAGGTTGTTTCTCGGTTCGCACATCCATCAACAACAGCCGGAAAATCGCGGTTAATTGCCACTGTAAACCGTTCTTGATTCAAAACACGCTGCAACGACTTAGGATAGCGGAATCGCTGATCTAGAGGAATCAAAGTCCGATCGCGGCTACCATACCAACCCAAGCCATGAGCGTCATCAGCCATGAGAAAATAACCTTGGGCATATCCTTGAATAATTGCAGCGATATCATATTGCATAGATAGATCAAAATAAAATAAAAAAATTCAGAGGAACGCAATTTGATGCGATCGCCATCCTCTGCGCTCCTCTGGGATATATTTAGCATGACTCTGCATTTACCAAAATGACACAACCAATCCCATCCATTACCCTACCACCAGCTAACAACCCCCTCCTTGAAGGTGAGTGGTTACAAGAGCGTTTGTTGCGGTGGTTAGATGCAGAATTTATCCCTGAAGCAGTCAACCAAACGATTGCTCAACGAGCCGCGCAAATTTATGTACGCCAACGTATGGAAGGAGAAAACGACTTGGGTTCTCTGGTAATTGCCATTGTCACAGAGATGCAAGGGTTTGATTTTTCCAAAAGCTTTTATGGAGAGTTTGCGATCGCTAACGCCGTCAGCGATCTACTCTTAGAAAGTCTGGGTATAGACCGTTGCTGTGGTCAATAATTTTGTCATTTGTCATTTGTCCTTTGTCCTTAGCAATAACCAATGACTAATGACCCTTCGGGTTCGCCAGTTGCTCATGGGGGAAACCCCCAAGACCGCACTGGCTCACCAATGACCAATGACCAATGACTACCAACTAGACTTAACAACTCCAGGTAATAAACCTTCGTGCGCCCACTCCCGCAGAACGTTCCGAGACAGTCCAAAGTCACGGTAAACACCTCTAGGACGACCAGTTACCCAACAGCGATTGCGGCGACGGTTGGGCGCACTGTTCCGGGGTAGTTGTTGAATTTTACGGTGAGCGTCCAGTTTCTCTTCTAAAGATTCTGCCTGTTTGAACTCTTCCATCAGAGTTTCCCGCTTTTCCGCATACTTTGCGACTAATTTGGCGCGTTTTTTCTCGCGCTCAATCATACTTTTCTTCGCCATACATTCTAAATAAAGACAGCATTTTCCATTCTACAGTGTCAGAATCAATTCTAGGGATAGTTTTGATATTAAAGGGAACAGGGAACAGGGAACAGGGAACAGGGGTTTTACGAAGACTGTTACTCCGTCTCAGCGATCCTTCAGAATCACTGGCGGGTCTAGGAAACAGCTATGGCGTTATGTTACCTGCTTGAAAAATCTGTTGGGCGGTTAAAATCAGTTCTGGGAAGGTTGGAGACTGAATCAGCTCATCCCCTTGAAACTTTTTAACTTGATACTCGCCTTCATCTAACGAGAAAATCAAAATAGTGGCTTGTTTCGGTTTCCCAATAAATTCTCTACCACCCAAAGCGGCGTAATCAACAAGCCAGTATTCTGGTATTCCTATTGCTTCGTACTCGCCACGTTTCTTAAAGTAATCATCCCGCCAATTCGTACTAACGACCTCAACAATTAAAGGCACTGAGGCTCCGTAGATCACAGTAGATTGCTTTTGCCAAAGAGGTTCATTGATCAAGTTTTGCCGATTCAGCAATAGTATATCTGCTGAGTAAGCAGATTCATTTTCTGGTGGTTTTACTAGTGCTGTTTTCGGTCTAAAGTATGGCAGTTGTAAGCGTTCATACTCCACCACTAACTTAGTCACTAAAAAGCCTATAACTTCTTCATGTCCTCCCAATGGCTGCGGCATTTTAATGATGACTCCATCATGCAATTCATAACGCCCATCTTCTGGTTTACATTGAGTAAATTCTGCAAATGTGACTAGCTTGCGTTGGGCTTGAATCATTTTCCCTTCTCTTGAGCATTAAGATATCAGTTTTTCAGTACTTATCCAAATTATTTGTCAGATGTCGGACACAAATCAGCCAACTCACAAGCTGAACAAGCGGGAGAACGGGCTTTACAAATAGCACGACCATGATAAATTAGCCGAATTGACCAATTTTCCCAATCTGGTTGGGGTAATAATTTCATTAAATCTTGTTCAATTTTAATGGGTTCAGCATGTTTAGTTAAACCCAGGCGTTGACTGAGGCGCTTAACGTGAGTATCTACAGTTACTCCAGCATTGATCCCATAAGCGTGAGCTAAAACTACATTTGCTGTTTTTCGCGCCACGCCAGGTAATTTTAATAGTTGCTCCATTTGATTAGGAACAACCGAATCAAATTCAGTCGCAATCATTCGACAGGCGGCTTGAATATTTTTAGCTTTGTTGCGATAAAACCCTGTAGAACGCACCAAGTTTTCTAATTCTTCTAAATCAGCATTGGCTAAACTGGCTGCATCGGGAAAGCGACCAAATAAAGCTGGTGTAACTTTATTGACGCGCTCATCTGTACATTGTGCGGAAAGAATCGTTGCAACGAGTAATTGTACAGGTGTTGAGTAGTTTAATGAGCAAGTTGCATCTGGGTATAAATGCTTGAGGCGTTGGAGAATTTCTAACGCTCGTTGTTTTTTTGAGGGAGATTTGCGGGTGGTCATAAAAAAAGGCAAAAGTAAAAAGGCAAAAGTAAAAAAATAATTGCCTATTTACTCAGAAATTAGTAAGTAAAAAATAAATTAGCCTGCACGGGCAGGCTTGGTTTGATTAGCACCAGACTTGAGTCTGAGTGCTTTAATTTTGTACCATGACTACTGAGTAGTTAACTGGATGGTTTCTTTGACAATTAAGAAAATACCTAAACCCAAAAGTAGGACTAAGCCAGTTTGCATTACACCTTCTTGAATGCGGTTAGGTAAGGGTTTACCGCGTAAACCTTCAATTAATAGAAAAGCTAGTTGTCCGCCATCTAATGCTGGGAGGGGCAATATGTTGATAATGGCTAAGTTAATGCTGATAATTGCGGCAAAAGATAACAAGTTTGTGCTGTCATCGGCGGCTAATTTTGCACCAACTTTGACGATATTAACTGGGCCAGAAACTTGTCCGATGGTTTGTTGGAAGTTGGTAATTAATTGTCCAAAACCATTAAGTGTGCCGACAAATAATTGTTGGAAGCGGTTAGCTGCAATGCCAAAAATCTCAAAAGGATTGCTAGGGCGACGAAAAACAGGTTTACCATTTGGCCCTAATTGAATACCAACCAAGCCTTTACCATCTGCGCCTAGTGTGGGAGTTAATTTCAGAGAAACTTGTTGATCTTTCTGCTGAACTTTGAGGGAAATTTCCTGATTGGGATGGGTTTGAATTTCTTTGGTCAAGATAGCTGTGGACTTGTCGGAAGCTGGAAGTTCTTGACCGTTAATGGCTAAAACGATATCACCTTCTCTAATTCCGGCTTGATAGGCTATGGATTGTTCATTGACTGGTTGAACAATTACACCGGGTTGATAATTAAACTTTTCGGGGATGCCGACAATGCCCAATTGCAGTACTAGAACTAAATAGGCAAAGATTAAATTTGCGATGACTCCCGCACTGATCACGATCGCCCGGTCTAAAATTGGACGGTTACGCAGCAGATTCGGGTCGTTGGGTGGAATGTCACTATCTGGGTCATCATCGGGAAAACCAACAAAGCCACCCAAGGGAAAAGCACGTATAGCATATTCGGTTTCCGTTCCTTGGTATTTCCACAAAATCGGCCCAAACCCCAAGGAAAAGCGGTTAGCATAAATGCCTTGAGACCTTGCTGCTACAAAGTGTCCCAGTTCATGTACCAAAATTAAAACAGCCAAGACTGCGATCGCTGCTAAAACTGACATAAAGCAAATAAGTCAAAATATTCGGATATATTTCCTTATTGTAGTAGTTGAAGAACGGACGCTGAGACTGAATGCTGTTATATGTCCTGAAGTTCTAGCTTGAGTTTACGAGCCAGGAAGGCAGCAGAGGAGAGATTTTAACTGACTTATTTATGGGTGGGAAAAAACTAAAGTATGTTCAACAAGGACGCTAAGAACGCAAATTTATCAGAGTTTGAGAGATTTCTTGCGTCAGTCTTAATGGTATTAATTCAACAAGGCAGTTCTGATGAAACTGATTTTACAGCACTAAATAAAAGCTTGGGCATTGCTCAAAGAGCATTTGCTACTTGGACAATGCCTTCAGCTAGTTGGGTATGTAGATTTGGCTGACTCGATTTCTATTATGTCTAGCCGATGTATGAAATGATGTTGGGGTTTTTGTTTAACTTGGCGTATAACTTGTATAAGTTGTATACAAACAAGTAATCTTATACAGATTTTGGTGGTAGATTATGGCAAAGCGATCGCTCCAAGCATCAGCTGAAGGGATCAGAAAAGCAAAACAATCCTTTAAACGTAAAGGTTGGACACAAGAATATTTAGCAGCTGAGGTAGGCTTAGAGACTCGCCAAGCCATTTGGAAGTTTTTTACTGGCCAACGGATAGACCGTCATGTATTTAACGATATTTGCTTTGCCCTGGAACTGGATACCGCAGAAATCGCCCAGTCTTTCACCACAGATGAATCAAGTTTGTTAGACAGCCCTGCAAATCTGTCATTAGATATTGAGGTAGTCGTACAAAAACTGCGGTCTATTTATCACGAAAACATTCAAATGCAGTGCGGTACTGTGCAAATTTTGGATGTTGCCCAACCGATACAATTCAATGATATTTATGTAGATGTTGAGATTTTAGAAGAAATTAACAGTCGCAGATGGCTAGAAATTAAGAAATTTCCCCAGGTATGGATGAAAGAAAATAACTCCTTGGGTGTAGCTGACTGGCCGCAAACTAAAACTTCGGGAATCGCAGCAGTCAAAAAATATGACAAGCTGATGGTGCTAGGTAAGCCTGGTGCTGGCAAAACCACATTTTTGCAGGCGATCGCCAATAGTTGTAATCTAGGATTATTTCAACCTGATTATTTACCCATCTTTATCCGTTTAAAAGACTTGGCGGAAGATATTCGCGGTTCTAGTCAAATTAGTTTATTTAACTATTTATATGAATCTTTTCTCAATTTGGAAATTAGTGAACAAGAACTAAATACAGTCTTTACTCATGGACGAGCCTTAATTTTATTAGATGGCTTAGATGAAGTCATTGGTAAAGATATCAGTAAAATCATCAGCAAAATTCGTCAGTTTACAGAAAAATTTTACAAAAATAAAATAATCATTACTTGTAGACTAGGTGTACAAAATTATAAATTTTATGGCTTTACAGAAGTCGAAATTAGCAATTTTAGTCAATCGCAAATAGCTAATTTTGCCGAAAAATGGTTTCTTTCAGTTGCCAAGCAATCTCCAGCCATAGCCAAAGACTTATCCAGTCGATTTATGCAAAAGCTGGAATTAAAAGCAAATTTCCCAATTCTAGATTTAGCAACCACACCACTTTTACTGAATTTTATTTGTTTAATCTTTCAGTTTAATGAAGATTTTCCCCACAATCGTGCTGAAATTTATAAACAAATTTTAGACTTACTCCTCACGCGCTGGGATGAAGCTAAAGGTATTAAAAGAGATGAAATTTATCCTCATTTTTCGCTGTTACACAAAATTAAATTACTCAGCCATCTAGCAGCTATTACCTTTCCCCAAAGCAGTTATTTCCAACCTGAATCTCATCTGTGCCAACTAATTACAGATTATTTACTGCAAAATTTTAATCCACCTCAAGATGCCGCAGCTTTAGAAATAGAAAGTGCATCTATATTACAGGCAATTGAAGCCCAACACGGATTATTAATGCAAAAAGCACTGGGGATTTATGCTTTTTCGCATTTCAGCTTACAACAATATCTAACAGCTAAGGAAATAGTGATTAACATTAATTCGCCAACACTAGCAGAATTGATGAATCACCTGAGTAAAAAATATTGGCGGGAAGTTTTTTTACTAAGTGCAGGAATGTTAAACCCTGCTGATGAATTATTAAAATCAATGAAAAAAAAGATTGATAATTTATCTCGAAAAAATTATAAATTACATCATTTACTGACTTGGTTAATGCAAAAATCCGCCGCCGTCAACACGCCTTATCATATAGCAAGTGTGCGGGCTTTTTACTTTACTCTGGCCTTGCCTTCAGAATGTGCTTTAGCTTGTAATCAAGAATTTGCAATACTTTTGGATAATCAGCTTGCAGGCAATCTCGCCGAAGATTTAGCCTTAGATTTGGCTTTAACGCATGGATTGACTGTGAGTTTGGGCATAAATCCTGATATTTTCTTACCAAGATTTTCGGCTTTGAGTTTATCCCTTGATCTCAAGCATTTGTTAATAAATCAACCAGAACTACTCACAGCATTGCAAAACCTTAAAAATCAGTTACCTTCACCCAGCCAAGGTAGAGAAGTTTTAAAAATTTGGTGGCAAGAGAATGGCAAAAGCTGGACAGAAAGCTTACGTAATTGGATGATTACCAACCGACAAATCGGGCATAATTGGCAATTCAATCTTCAAGATTTGGAGGAGATACAACAGTATTGGGATGCTAACCAATTACTTTTAGACTGTTTGAAAACCGCAAGTGATGTTTCTCTGGACTTACGGAATTATTTAGAGACAAGTTTGTTTTTACCTGGGAAGTCTGACGATTGAAATTGTGGCTATAAGACAATATGCTTCAGTTAAGGTGATGAGAGTTGATTTCTCAATTTCTGCTCTACCTATTAGATAATGAGAAAGATTTGGGGGATTCTCCCCCAAGCCCCCGATTGGGGGACGGTTGCGTCCCCCAAACCCCCTCCAAAATTATTTTTTCGTTTTTTGTTGAGTTTCCATTTGCTGGTTTTGTTGAAATTTATTTTTCGGCGTTGCTGATTAGAAGAGTGTTTTCTGTTTCGCGCCTTTGCGCCTTTGCGCGAAACATCGATAGTTAAAGTTGCTAAAAAAGCTTAATTCATTCCGCATTTATGCAACGCCAATTTTTTTATCTGAACCGTATTGGTATATAAATCAAACTTGAGATAGGCGACAAAAATTCAGTCTTAATTCTAAATTACAAAAGTTGCGTCTAACTTCTCAAGGTTATGAAATTTCTTCGGCGTTGTTGGTGGTTGGCTTTTTTATTAATGACAGCAGGTTGTAACCAAACTCGTGCCGTTTCTGAATCTACGCCTGCGCCTCTATTAGCAGCAAATACACAATCAAAAAATATTATCCGTACTGAACCGCTTGCGCCACAACCAATTCGCATCAATTTGCAGAAGTTACCGCCACCTTTTGCTACCAAAAGCGCCTCGAAGCGCCCAGAGATAGTATCTATTCCGCAAAATCCGGTGTTGCGTGTACCACCAGGATTTCAGGTGAATGTCTTTGCGGAAGGTTTGGACGCACCCCGGTGGTTGGCTTTAACTCCCAGTGGCGATGTGCTGGTGACAGAAACGAGGGAAAACCGCATCCGTTTGTTGAGAGACAGTAATGGCGATGGTGTGGCTGATGTGAGTCAAACATTTGCGAGTGCAGACAATGGCTTAAATATTCCTTTTGGGATGGCGTTTGCGGGGAATTATTTCTTTTTGGGGAATACTGATGAGGTTTTACGGTTTCCTTACAGCAAAGGACAAAAGCAACTATCGGGGACTGGGACAAAAATTGCTGATCTTCCTGGCGGTGGTTATAACCAACATTGGACAAGAAATGTAGTAGCTGCACCAGATGGTAAGAAGTTGTATGTTTCGGTTGGTTCTCGTTCTAATGTGGATGAGGAAGAGTTACCGAGGGCTTCTGTACAGGTGATGAATTTGGATGGTTCTCAAAAGCAGACTTTCGCCTTTGGTTTGCGAAATCCTGTGGGTTTGGATTTTCATCCGGTGACGAAGGAACTCTACACAACGGTGAATGAACGGGATGGTATTGGGGATGATTTGGTTCCTGATTATTTCACCCGCATTCGGCAGGGAGAATTTTATGGTTGGCCTTATACTTACTTAACACCAAATACACTTGACCCCCGTCAAACGGCGAATGGTAAAAGTAAACGCCCAGATTTAGCAGCCCGGACTCGTACGCCTGATGTGTTATTTCAAGCTCATTCGGCGGCGTTAGGTGTGCAGTTTTACGATGGTAAGAGTTTTCCTGAAAAATACAAAAATGGCGCTTTTGTGGCGTTTCGTGGTTCTTGGAACCGCGATCGCGGGACTGGTTATAAAGTTGTATTTGTACCTTTTAATACCCAAGGACGACCACAAGGTAATTACGAAGATTTCCTCACAGGATTTTTGTTAAATCCCAGTACCCCAACTACTTGGGGAAGGCCTGTTGGTTTATTAGTTTTACCTGATGGGAGTTTATTAGTCACAGAGGAAGCTAATAACCGGATTTATCGCATTCAATATGTAGGTAATCAAAAATAGACTAAAAAATAGCAACCGCCGATACAAGCTGATATCCGCCGATAATTTTAAATAAAAATTAGTGTTTCGTGGCGGTTCATGTCTATTCCTAACAATAGTAATTCTGTAACAAGTTTATCTAATTTACCTTTATCACCATTTGGTGCGGAGGTAATTTTAGGTACTAGTCTTGAACCGCAACAATTAGCTATACCAATAGCACCTAGTCCAATCACAATGTTTGGCCCCCGTGGGGCTTGTTTAATATCAGAAAATCAGTCATTGTGGGTGTCAGATACAGGACATCATAGATTATTAGGATGGCGCAATTTACCAACGGTCGATAATCAACCGGCAGACTGGGTAATTGGACAACCAGACTTTTATCATGAAGGTCAAAATGCGAAAGGTAAGCCAGGTAGAAATACGGTTAGCGTCCCCACCGGAATTTGTATTTGTGGGCAAGGTTTAGCGGTGGCTGATGCTTGGAATCATCGCGTTTTGATTTGGCAAAATGTCCCAGAAGATAGCAATGTGCCAGCCGATTTGGTGTTAGGACAAGCGAATTTTATTGATAATGAACCTAATCGCGGTACTCAAAAAGCAACTGCCAATACAATGCACTGGCCTTATGGTGTTTTCTATCATCAAGGTAAGCTATTTGTGGCGGATACGGGTAATCGCAGGTTGTTAATTTGGCGGGAATTACCCACGGAAAATGGTCAACCTGCGGATATAGTTCTGGGACAACCAGATATGATTTCTCGTAATGAAAATGGCGGTGCTTCTGCAACGGCGGCGAGTATGCGTTGGTGTCATGATATTGCAGTGTGGCATGATAATTTAGTTGTTGCTGATGCGGGTAATCATCGCGTGATGATTTGGCAAGGTATCCCCACAGAAAATAATGCGCCTTGTGCGGTAGTGTTAGGACAAAATAGCTTTGATTTTGTAGAGATGAATCAAGGAGTATATTGGCCGAGTGGAAGTAGTTTAAGTATGCCTTATGGGGTGGCGACGACTGCGGAATGGTTGCTAGTGGCGGATACGGCGAATTCACGGTTGCTAGGATGGCAGCAGCCGGAATCTATATTATCATTGCAAGGTGCGATCGCTTCGGCAATTATTGGACAAAGTAGCTTTGCAAGCAAAAGCGAAAACCGCAATTATGGACTCCCGAAGCGTGATAGTTTGAATTGGCCTTATGGGGTAAAAATTTGCGGGAATACGGCGATAATTGCTGATTCTGGAAATAATCGGGTTTTATTGTGGGGGTTTGATGGGGAGAATTAAACGAACCGCCAAGCCGCCAAGGACGCAAAGAGAAGAATATGGTAAGTGAAGAAATCAGAGTTAGAGGTACTGTTCAGGGGGTGGGGTTTCGTCCAACTGTCTACCGTCTGGCTAAGGCTTGCGGGTTGCGGGGCGATGTTTGTAATGATGGAGAAGGTGTATTAATTCGTGTCTCTGGGAGTGAGGAAGCGATAACTGAGTTTGTGGTGAGGTTACAGCAAGAATGTCCACCACTGGCAAAAATTCAAGAGTTAGTCAGAACTCGATGTACAGAAGAGTTAAACGGTGATGATTTTGTGATTTCGCCAAGTGTCAGTAACAAAATCAAAACTGACATCACACCAGATGCGGCGACTTGTCCCCAATGTCAAAAGGAAATCTTCGACCCCTTTAGTCGATTTTACCGTTACCCTTTTACTAACTGTACTCATTGCGGCCCCCGTCTGAGTATTATTCGCGCCATTCCCTATGACAGATGCAATACCAGTATGTCTGCGTTTGTGATGTGCGGTGAATGTGCAGCAGAATACCACGATGTCGAAAACCGCAGATTTCACGCCCAACCTACAGCTTGCCATAGTTGCGGCCCTTCTGCTTGGCTAGAACGTGCTGATGGTAAACCTGTCACGGCTTCGATGTTTTCGATGATGGATGATGTGGATGCTGTTTGTACATTGTTGCAAAAGGGTGAGATTGTTGCAATTAAGGGGTTAGGTGGGTTTCATTTGGCTTGTGATGCAACAAATGAAGTTGCTGTGCAGAAATTACGTCAGCGTAAGCGTCGTTATGATAAGCCTTTTGCTTTGATGGCGCGAGATTTGGCGGTAATTGAGGAATATTGTATTGTTGGTGAGAAAGAGAAGGAGTTATTAGTTAGTTCTGCTGCGCCAGTTGTTTTGTTGCGGAGGAAAGAAGAAACGAACCGCCAAGGACGCGAAGGGCGCAAAGGAGAGGAGGGAAGAGGAGTTAAAGAAGGATTGAGTTTAAGTTCTGTAAATAATAATAGAAGCACTCAGCACTCAGCACTCAGCACTCAGCACTCTATAGCAGAATCTGTTGCACCTGGACAAAATACTCTCGGATTCATGTTACCTTATACGCCTCTGCATCATTTAATTTTGCGGCGGATGAATCGACCCATTGTGTTAACGAGTGGCAATATTTCTGATGAACCACAGTGTATTGATAATGATACGGCGTTAGAAAAATTGGGGAAGATTGCTGATTATTTTCTATTACATAACCGGGATATTGTTAATCGTATCGATGATTCGGTTGTGCGGGTAGTTGGTGAGCAAATTCAAATCATCCGTCGTGCGAGGGGATATGCACCAGCACCGATTAAGTTACCGCCAGGATTTGAGCAAGTAGCGCCAATTTTGGCAATGGGGAGTGAGTTAAAAAATACTTTTTGCTTGTTGCGTGATGGTGAGGCAATTTTATCGCAACATTTAGGTGATTTAGAAAATGCGGCGGCGTTTAATGCTTATCAGGAAACGCTGAATTTATACTTAAATTTATTTGAGCATAAACCAGAAGCGATCGCCATCGATAAACACCCCGAATATCTCTCTAGTAAACTTGGTAAAGAACTCGCCACGGCTAATCAAATTCCTCTGCATCAAATTCAACATCATCACGCCCATATTGCTGCTTGTATGGCAGAAAATGGCATTCCTTTAAATACATCACCAGTTTTGGGTATTGCTTTTGATGGGTTGGGTTACGGTGAAGATGGCACACTTTGGGGTGGAGAATTTCTGCTGGCTGACTACCGTCAATTTCAGCGACTAGCAACATTTAAACCAGTGGCGATGATAGGTGGTGAACAAGCAATTTACCAACCCTGGCGTAATACTTATGCCCATTTAATATCAGCAAATCTTTGGGAGCAATGTCAATCAAAATATACTGATTTGGAAATATTAAAATTTTTGGGAAAAAAGCCATTACAATTACTCAATCAGGTTATAGAAAAAAATATTAACTCGCCTCCAGCCTCATCAGTCGGGCGATTATTTGATGCTGTAGCCGCCGCTATTGGTATTTGTACTGAAGAATGTAGCTATGAAGGACAAGCTGCGATCGCCTTAGAATCTTTAGTTGATGTTAACATCTTAAACAATCATAAAGAAAAGCTAATTTATCCCTTTAATTTTAACTTTTCCGATAATATCTATTGTATAGACTCAGCACCAATGTGGTCTGCTTTACTCAGTGATTTGCAGCAACAAATTCCCCAATCAGTCATAGCTGCTAAATTTCACCAGAGTTTAGCTCATATTACAGTAAAAATGGTTAAGCTTCTGTGTCAAGAATATCAAATTCAGCAAGTAGTTCTCACAGGAGGAGTATTTCAAAATACTATCTTATTACAGTTAGTTACTCAACAGTTACAAGCCTCTAATATTAACGTACTAACTCATAGCTTAGTTCCTACTAACGATGGCGGTTTATCGTTAGGACAAGCCATAATTACAGCCGCCAGATTAATTACAAATTATTAACTCTTCTTCTCTGCGCCCTCCGCGCCTCTGCGGTTCATTTCTCATAAAGGGAAAATACAAATGTGCTTAGGAATTCCTGGACAAATTGTCGAAATTACCGACACTCAGAAAAAATTAGCCATTGTGAATGTTGCGGGTGTTAAACGTCAAGTTAACATCGCTTGCATCGTCGATGAACAACATCCACCCTTAGCTTGTTTAGGAGATTGGGTATTAGTTCACGTTGGTTTTGCGATGAATCGAATTAATGAAGAAGAAGCGGCGGAGACATTAAAATTATTAGCAGAAATCGCCGCTATGAGTTAGAGATTTTAACGCAGAGTTTATACAGTAAATTAGACCTAAATTGTATGAAATACGTTGACGAATTTCGGGAACCAGAAAAAGCCCACGCCCTACAAAAAGAAATAGTAAAAATCAGCCGCCAAATAGAAAAACATATTAAAATTATGGAAATCTGTGGCGGACATACTCACTCTATTTTTAAATACGGTATTGAAGCAATACTGCCCGACAATATTGAATTAATACATGGGCCTGGTTGTCCAGTCTGTGTGATGCCAAGGGGGAGGTTAGATGATGCGATCGCTATCTCCCAACATCCTAACGTGATTCTTGCCACCTTTGGCGACACTATGCGCGTTCCCGGTTCTAAAGACAGCCTCTTGCAAGCCAAAGCCAAAGGCGCAGATATCCGTATGGTGTACTCACCCTTAGATAGCTTGCAACTCGCCAAAGATAACCCTAACAAAGAAGTAGTCTTCTTCGCCCTCGGCTTTGAAACCACAGTCCCCAGCACAGCTTTTACCATCCTCCAAGCTGATGCAGAAAACATACATAACTTTAGTATGTTTTGCAATCATGTATTAGTTATTCCCGCCCTCAAAGCACTATTAGATAACCCAGATTTACAACTAGATGGATTTGTTGGACCTGGTCATGTCAGCATGGTAATTGGTACTGACCCCTATCAATTTATCGCCCAACAATATCATAAACCAATAGTTGTTTCTGGCTTTGAACCATTAGACATTCTCCAGTCAGTTTGGATGCTATTAAAACAGATAGTAGAAAATCGTTACGAAGTCGAAAACCAATATAATCGACTAGTTGAAAAAGCCGGAAATCAAATAGCACTAAAAGCGATGAATCAAGTTTTCGCTGTACGCGAAACTTTTGAATGGCGAGGTTTAGGAGAACTACCAAATTCCGGCTTAAAAATTCGTCCTGAATATAGCCAATTTGATGCAGAAGTAAAATTTACTATTCCTAACCAAAAAGTTGCTGACCATAAAGCTTGTAAATGTGGCGAAATTCTCAAAGGAGTTTTAAAACCGTGGGAATGTAAAGTATTTGGTACAGCCTGTACCCCAGAAACACCGATAGGTACTTGTATGGTTTCCTCGGAAGGTGCTTGTGCAGCTTATTACAAATACGGACGCTTCTCCAATTTCACGCAAAAAAAAGTAACTGAAAAACAAACAGCAACCCTAACTTCATAACCTAATATAAGAGTGAGCAATCCGCACTCTACAACACAAAAAATTTAGGATTGGAGTAGGAATTTATGCCTTTTGTTACAGTCAAAATTGCCCGTGGTCATTCCATCGAAAAAAAACGGCATCTAGTCGAAGCTATTACTAATGCCCTGGTTACATCTTTAGATACCAAACCAGAATGGATAACCATTCACATTGATGAATTTGAACGTGAAAATTGGGCTGTCAACGGTATCTTACACTGTGATAGACATCGCGGTAGACATGACGAAACAGGTAGATAAAACTAGTTAGAAGGCAGGAGGCAGGAGTCAGGAATTAGGAGATATTAATAGTTATTTAATAAACAACTTTTTATCTCTATCACCTGTAACCTGTCGCCTATCACCTGTCACCTATTTATCATAAATTATTTTAATCAATTCTATATGGATTTATCATCATCAAATCAATTACAAAATCCCCTGTTGCAAAAAATTGCACAAGCCCACCGTCGCCAATCAAAAATTCGAGATAGTCATATAAATTTAGCACATGGTAGTGGCGGTAAAGCCATGCGTGATTTAATTGATGATGTCTTTATCCAGAGTTTTGATAATCCAATTTTGAGTCAATTAGAAGACCAAGCCAGCTTTAATTTAGCCAATCTTTTACAACAAGGAGATAGACTCGCATTTACCACAGACTCTTATGTTGTAGACCCTTTATTTTTCCCTGGTAGCGATATTGGAGAATTAGCAATTAACGGCACAATTAATGATTTAGCAGTTAGCGGTGCAAAACCTTTATATCTTACCTGTAGCGTAATTTTAGAAGAAGGACTACCCATAGAAACTCTACGGCGTGTAGTAGCCAGTATGCAAGCCGCCGCCAAAAATGCAGGCGTGCAAATTGTGACAGGTGACACAAAAGTTGTGCATCGTGGTGCAGCTGATAAATTATTTATTAACACTGCTGGTATTGGTGTCATTCCCACAGGCGTGAATATTTCAGCACACAATATTCAACCAGGAGATGCCATTATTATTAACGGTGAAGTAGGAAATCATGGTACAGCAATTTTAATCGCCCGTGGTGAATTAGCCTTAGAAACTGATATTAATAGTGATTGCCAACCCTTATATAGTTTAGTAGAAACCATCCTCAAAGCTTGCCCCGAAATTCATGCTATGCGGGATGCAACACGCGGCGGTTTAGCCACAGTATTAAATGAATTTGCCCTCACATCTAATGTTGGCATTCGCCTGGATGAAAAATCAATTCCTATTAGAGAAGAAGTCAAAGGGGTTTGCGAAATTTTAGGTTTAGACCCCTTATACTTAGCCAACGAAGGTAAATTAGTCGTAGTAGTAAAACAGGAGAACGCCGATAAAGTTTTATCAGCCATGAAAACTCATCCTGCTGGCAAAGATGCTTGTATAGTTGGTGAAGTTATCGCCTCACCTCCCGGTGTTGTCTTCCTCAAAACGGTTTTTGGTGCTGAACGAATTGTAGATATGTTAGTAGGCGACCAACTACCAAGAATTTGTTAAGTATTACCCTCTTCTTTGCGCCTCTGCGCCTCTGCGTGAGACAAAAAATTATTTGTTAATGTATGCACGAACTAGGAATAACCCAAAATATAGTAGCCATCGTCACCGAACACGCCAAAGGCATGAAAGTGCAGAAAGTAGTCTTAGAAATTGGCAAACTTTCAGCCATTATGCCAGATGCGATTAAATTTTGTTTTGATATTTGCTCTAAAGGCACACTTTTAGAAAATTCCCTATTAGAAATTATCGAAATACCAGGATTAGCCAAATGTCGTCAATGCGGTGCGGAAATTGCTCTTGATAAGCCTTTTGGTGTTTGCCAATGTGGTAGTGTGCAACTTGATTTAATAACTGGCGAAGAACTCAAAATTAAAGAAATAGAAATAGAGGAAATATGTGTGTAACTTGCGGTTGTTCTGATGATGCTGAAGGTAAAATTACCAATCTCCAAACAGGTGAAGTTAATCACCATCACGACCATCATACCCACACCCATACCTTACCCGATGGCACTGTGATTACCCATACCCATCATCACGATGAAACACCACAAATTCATGCCAAAATTCACGGCACAACCATATCTTTAGAACAAGACATTTTAGCAAAAAATAACTTATTAGCAGCCCAAAACCGGGGATGGTTTAAGGGTCGAAATATTCTCGCCTTAAATTTAATGAGTTCTCCCGGTGCAGGGAAAACAACATTATTAACTCGCACAATTAATGATTTAAAACAACAATTACCCATTAGTGTAATTGAAGGCGACCAAGAAACAACTAATGATGCTCAAAAAATTAAAGAAACAGGCTGTAAAGTTGTCCAAATCAACACAGGTACAGGCTGTCATTTAGATGCGTCGATGATAGAAAGAGGTTTACAACAACTCAACCCACCACTAAATTCTGTGGTGATGATTGAGAATGTTGGTAACTTGGTTTGTCCGGCTTTATTTGATTTGGGAGAACAAGCAAAAGTTGTAATTCTTTCTGTCACTGAGGGAGAAGATAAGCCGCTAAAATATCCCCATATATTCCGCGCCAGTGAGATGATGATTCTCACCAAAGTTGATTTATTGCCTTACGTGCAGTTTGATGTGGAACGTTGCATTGAATATGCAAAACAAGTTAACCCAAATATACAAGTTTTTCAGGTTTCGGCGATGACTGGTGAGGGTTTAGATAATTGGTATAAGTGGCTGACGGCACAGGTGGGGAGTTTGTCTATCTTTCTTTTGTAACTCTGGGAGGAATAAAATCAGAAAAGAGGTCTGAAAGACAGGTGGGGAATTAATAAACTAAAATATTTTAATATTTAGCCCAAATCTTACTATATTTTGGGCTATTTTTATAGGCTTTTTCTTAACATTCAACACTTCTGGGTTTTAGCTATCACTGTCCATGTAGAAAAGTCGAAGTTTTTACTGACTTAATCCAGACAGAGGACACCGATCGCCACCGCTTTATGCCCGATTGCACAAACTGTCTATTTACGCCTACTTGTAATTTTCAAATCAATTTCCAAATCACGAATATATTCAGTAATCATGTGCTTCTTAATCGTCACAGGTGTATAAGGCTTAACTGGTATTCCGACTAGAGACAAGATTGTGGATATTAAGCGCGTTATTAGCGTTAACATAAACTCAACAATCAATATTAGAAGGACAATTGTATCTTCTCCCCAAAATGTTTTGACTTTGCGGTGACGATTCTTTGAAAAATAAACTAATTTATTGATGTGACTAAAATCGAGAAGAACTGGAACTCGCGGTGGTAAACGCGGTACAACATCAATACCGTTCACAATCCGATGCGATCGCCCGTCAAACTTCTGAGCGATCTTTTTTGCTAGAGCTTGTTGAACAGTCCTGGGTGAGCCAAAGGTGTAGAGTGCTGTTATGTAAAAACTCTTTTCATACACCAGTGATTTGTAAGCTGCCAATGTAGCTAAAGCCCCGCCCAGACTATGCCCTGTAATGTAGAGTGCAGTATCATTAGGTTGCTGATATAAGTCAAGTAAGGCATTGCTTACGCCTGGAAGACCAAGCCAATTGACCTTTTGATTTGGCTCGTTATAAAGGTCTTCAATTTCTTTGCTTACAGCCGTACCCCAGATGTTTTCAATACCTGCCACAAAGCCTCCGTGGGCATAAAGTTTAGGAAGTTTGGCAATGGAATTTTCCTTAAGACCTGCATTTTCTAACAGGTTTTCATCAGGAAATAGTCTTTTCACAAAATTAATATCAGTCAGGATATCGATAGAGTCTTCCTCTGTTCCGCGAAAAGCCAGTACTGCAAACTTGCCGCCTCCATCCACACCTGGATGAGTTGCTAAAAATGCCTGTGTGCCTTGAGTATCAAAGAAAAGAATGCTATCGAATCCCACATCTTTTAACTCAAAGGCAACAGTAATTTTATTTTCATAGACTAAGTTTGAGCATTGAGCTAACCACCAGGCAATGCCTGAATCATAGGCTGATTTACCCGCCGGGAAAGGCACTTTCAATGGCAGAATCGGTGTAGCAAAACCTTGCTCTAATCGCAGTCTATCTTCAAGTCTACGAAAATACTTGCAAAAGTAGGGCATAACAATATCCTCTTGCACAAGAAATATTGAGTGCATTCCCTACCTATAAATTGTTTAGGTAGAGTAAGCAAAACCAATATAAAACGCGAAACAACAATACAGTAAATCTACCATTCATAATACAATAATTGTAGGTATTCCAGTACTATGAATGGTAAAAAAGAAACCAAAGACACAGAAAGAATCAGAACTGATGTGTGGGAATTGGTGGCAACAAAAAACCAAAAACATTAGATAATTTTCGCAGTGGAAGAATATCGGAAGTATTTAACTCCATTGCTTCTCATTATTAATGCTCAGTGGTTTGATATCACTGGTTTAACAGCAAATCAAACAATGTCTGCGATAGAACGAATAATTCATCAAAACGTAAGTAAACCCAACCCAAAACATCCCGCAGGTTGCAAGTAAATGAGGTACAAAACTGGAGCATGAAATATAAAAATTCTTCCTCTTGCCTCAGAAAGTTTTTTCAAGATGATTGTTTTAAAACATCAAGAAGTACAATGATTGTGAACACGATTGATTAGTTAGGGTTGGCGATCGCTATTATGAGCAAAGCCAGGATTCTCGACCCATCTGAGAGCTATACTTTCAGAAAATACGCCGAATTAGCCTATGATAGTAGTGAGCGATCGCATCTTCTTGTTCTGCTAAACTTTAAAGCTAGTGGGAAATAAGTTGTGGCAGATTTTAATCACTAAACATTTGGACTGCATAAATTTGGCCATTTTTGCCAACAGCCATACCATAGCCAAATTTTTTATATTCCTGTCGGAGGAGATTTTGGCGGTGACTGTTGCTATACATCCAACCGCGTTGAAAATCTTCGACTTTACCGTAAGTTAAACCTAAACCTTGCACACTATCTTGAATAATATTTTCGCCAACTGCCACACGCCGATTACCACCAATTTGAATGTAGCGATCGCTGGGATTTTTCCCATCTAAAGAAATATGATTAAAATACTGCCGCTCTAGCATATCTTGGGCGTGGAATTGTGCAGCGAGTGATAGTAAAGAGTCTGCCGTTAAAGGTTTTAAATTATTTAAAGTGCGATCTCGATTGACCAATTCTAAAGCAAACTGTCTTAACTCTGGCTCAGAACGTAACTGTTCTGCATTCCAAATGGTAACTTGCGTCCGGCCGATTTTCCAATCAGCACCACCATTGCCGTTATACAGACCTTGTTTGAGTAGTCCAAAAGGGGAAAGTTCTGTCCAAAAATAATTAATATCGATTGGATCTCCCCGCAAAGCCTGACGAATAAAGTATGTAGTTGGTCTAAATGCCAAAACCAGCATAAATAGAACAACGTATTTCCACCAAACGTTGACTTTGCGTTTTGTATCCATTGCCTTGATTTAAAATGAGCGATGCACAAACTACTTAAACGGTCTTACATCTACATATTGCCTGATTAAGTAACAATTTAGCACTGATGATTGCTTTATAGCGATCGCCAGTAGTCAAAAAAACATAGATTTCCACCATACCTAAATTTAATCCCAGAATTCACCCAGAGCCGTCAATTGGTCGCGGTATTCAATCCGAATTACCCAATCTTCAGGCCATGCAGCCATACCTAAATATGCTCCAGCAAAAGCACCCGCTAAACAAGCAATTGAGTCGGAGTCGCCTGCTGTCAGTGCAGCACGTCGCACTGCGGCTAACGGTGCTTCTGGAAAAAACAAAAAACATAATAAACCAGTAGCAAAAGCTTCCTCAGCTACCCAGCCTTCGCCTATAGCCAAACAGGGGTCAATGTCGCGGCTGGGGTTGACTAAGGCTGCGTCCAGACGGTCAAGCACTGCTAAACACTCATCCCAACCACAACTAATAAATTCTATTGGTGTATTTATCCCTGGGCGCTGCCATAAATTCCCCAGCCAATCAGCATGATAAACTGAACGCTGACTTAAGGCATAGTTGCGAAGATAAGCCGAACATTCTTGCGGTTCACCGCCCTTGACAAAATAAGTGATTGCTGCTGCCGTTAAATCAGAAGCTGCCAAGGCAGTTGGATGACCATGCGTTAATGCGGCTTGAAATTGAGCAACTGCCGCACGGGTTGTATCATCTGTGGATAATAAACCGACAGGTACAACACGCATATTTGCACCACAGCCTTTAGAATTTGGCCTAGTTGCTTGCTGCCAAGGCAACCCTGCTTCCAGATATTCACAAGCCTGTAAGCAAGTCATTCCTGGAGCGCGATTATTGTCGGGACTGTGTAACCACTCCACAAAAGTACGTCTAAGAACAGGTTCCAAATTAGCTAGACTCAAGTTTGCAGTATCAACCTCAACTAAAGCTTGCGCCACTGCCAATGTCATTTGTGTGTCATCAGTGACACGTGCAGGATTCCCCACAATTTCTTGCAGCCCATTTGGCGGAAAGCGACGACGAATTTCTTCCACACTTAAAAATTCTGTAGCAGCACCCAAAGCATCACCACAGGCAAGCCCAAATAAACATCCAGAGGCACGACGCATAACTAACATTTTTTAATTACATTTTTAATACATAAAAGCTACAAAATCCACCTTTACCCTTACGAATTTTGGATGAGCCAATCTCAACTCCAAAATTACTTTACTAATACTGAAGTTACTGCCACAAATATTATCCCTACTCCCCACTCCCTATTCCCTACTCCCACCATAGGTTACTATCTTTGACTGCACTTGGTATAAGTATCCGCATTTTGACTGAATTTATTAGCCAAGCAATCCTTTTATAGCTCACTAATTCTCTGTATCTCTGGAGTTAATGTTGTTTAAAGACGGCAAACACCACATGGTGATTACGGTTCACCCTAATTACTGGATGTATTAATTCTCATAAATTAGACGAAGTGAAAGCAAATTAATCCATGAACCAACTAGACAAAACTTTAAAATTAACCGTCCCAAAGCAGGTTCGGGAAACCACCCTTCATGGACTGGCTATACAAGCTCAGTATATATATCAGCAGAAATTGGGGCTATAACCCCAACGCAACCGAGCTAAAGGTCATTGATGCTGAAGTAACTGCTTTCATAAAATCAGTTGGTTCAAGATTTAGTCCTTATATTCCCATTCATTCATTTGTAGTTATACGGAGCCAGCACCTAACATGGCAAAAGTAGTTGGAATTGACTTAGGAACAACTAACTCCTGCGTGGCAGTGATGGAAGGTGGTAAACCCACGGTTATTGCTAACGCAGAAGGTTTTCGCACAACACCATCAGTAGTAGCGTTTGCGAAAAATGGCGACACCTTGGTAGGACAAATTGCCAAGCGCCAAGCAGTCATGAACCCCGAAAACACTTTTTACTCGGTTAAGCGGTTCATTGGTCGCCGCTTCGACGAAGTTACTAACGAAGCTACAGAAGTTTCTTATAAAGTGTTGAGCAGTGGCGGTAACGTCAAGCTAGACTCTCCTGGCGCTGGTAAGCAGTTCGCCCCAGAAGAAATTTCCGCTAAAGTTCTGCGTAAACTCGTTGAAGACGCAAGCAAATATTTGGGTGAAACTGTTACCCAAGCTGTAATCACAGTTCCGGCATACTTCAACGACTCTCAACGTCAAGCGACCAAAGATGCTGGTAAAATCGCTGGGATTGAAGTATTACGGATTATCAACGAACCTACCGCCGCTTCTTTGGCTTACGGCTTTGATAAGAAGAGCAACGAAACTATCCTGGTATTTGACTTGGGTGGTGGTACATTCGACGTATCTGTACTCGAAGTAGGCGACGGCGTATTTGAAGTATTAGCAACTTCTGGTGATACCCACCTTGGTGGTGATGACTTCGATAAGAAAATTGTTGACTTCTTAGCAGAACAGTTTAAGAAAGACGAAGGTATCGACCTCCGCAAAGACAGACAAGCATTGCAACGTTTGACTGAAGCTGCTGAAAAAGCCAAAATTGAACTTTCCAGCGTGACTCAAGCGGAAATTAACTTACCATTCATCACCGCTACCCAGGACGGGCCAAAACACCTGGATATGACCCTGACTCGTGCTAAGTTTGAAGAGCTTTGCGCTGACTTAATCGACCGTTCTCGTATTCCTGTGGAGAATGCGCTCCGCGATGCTAAGTTAAGCAAAAATGACATCGATGAAGTGGTGTTAGTTGGTGGTTCTACCCGTATTCCCGCAGTCCAAGAGTTGGTGAAGCGGATATTGGGTAAAGAACCTAACCAAACTGTTAACCCTGATGAAGTGGTAGCAGTTGGTGCTGCGATTCAAGCAGGTGTCTTGGCTGGTGATGTTACTGGTATCTTGTTGTTAGACGTAACACCATTGTCCTTGGGTGTTGAAACCTTGGGTGGTGTAATGACCAAGATTATTCCTCGTAACACCACAATTCCTACCAAGAAATCTGAGGTATTCTCTACTGCTGTTGATGGTCAAACCAACGTAGAAATTCACGTCCTCCAAGGTGAACGGGAATTTGCTAATGACAACAAGAGTTTGGGAACCTTCCGCCTTGATGGTATTCCTCCCGCGCCCCGTGGCGTACCTCAAATTGAAGTGGTATTTGACATCGACGCTAACGGTATCCTCAACGTTACCGCTAAGGACAAAGGTACTGGTAAGGAACAGTCCATCAGCATTACTGGTGCTTCTACCTTAGATAAAAATGATGTTGACCGGATGGTGCGAGAAGCAGAACAAAACGCTTCATCTGACAAAGAGCGCCGTGAGAAAATTGATCGCAAGAACCAAGCTGACTCTTTAGCATACCAAGCTGAGAAGCAACTGCAAGAATTAGGTGATAAAGTTCCTGCTGCTGACAAAACCAAGGTTGAAGGTTTGGTGAAAGACCTGCGGGAAGCTGTTGCGAAGGAAGATGATGAGCAAATCACCAAGCTGATGCCAGAATTGCAACAAGCACTATTCGCAGTTGGTAGCAATATCTATCAACAAGCTGGTGGTGCTGCACCTGGTGCTGAACCTCAAGATGGCGGTGCTTCTAGTTCTTCTGGTGGCGGTGATGATGTAATTGATGCAGATTTTACTGAAAGCAAATAATTCCTCCAATGATGTAGGGAAGGTGAGACATTCCCTACTCAATATTTCCCATCCACGCATTTGCCTGGGTGGGGATTTTTTTATGTGGGGATTTGGTATGGCAGATTTTACTTGGGAAGACGATAAGCAGGTGGTGGTGCGTCAGGGCGATCGCAATTTGTGTACCCTGAATTATAGTCAGCAAAGTTTGGTATGGCGACAACGGCTGACTGGTTCAACATTTAGTGTTAAGGGCGTTGAGTTTGCCCATAGCCTAGTCAGGCTTTGTTTGTATAGCCCCTAATTTCCAGTTTCTTGGGTTTATATGCAGCTTGATTATATAAAGCAATCTGGTTTGGGAATAATAAATCCACGGTAGAAAAGTTCCAGACCAGAGACATATGTTAAATGTAGTAGTTGGCCATAGTAATGATCCTGATTCTTTATCAGCAATTTCTGAAATTCTAGAGCAATGTCAAGAGAATTTAAACGGTAAACTTCCTCAAGCTGGGATTTTATTTGCTGCAATTGACTTTGATTATGCACTCATATTGCAAGAAATTACCAAAGCTTTTCCTAGTATTGAATTAATTGGTGGTACTACCGATGCTGAAATTTCCTCATTATTACAATTCCAGCAAGATTCTATAGCTCTAATGCTATTTTGTGCTGATGAAATTGAAATTTATGCAGGATTAGGTAGAAACTTATCACAAGACCCAATTTTAGCTACTCAACAAGCTGTAGAACAAGCAAAGTCCAAAATCAAAAATCAAGCGAGTTCTCAATTATGCTTGACTTTTCCAGAAAGTTTAACAGTTGATGGTGTAGCAATTGTAGAAGGACTAAAACTAGCATTGGGGAAAGATATTCCGATTTTTGGTGGCTTAACTGCTGATCAGTGGAAATTTGAAAAGACTTATCAATTTTTTCAAACAGAGATTCTGAGTGATGCTGTTCCCGTATTGATATTTTCTGGCAAA
The DNA here is from genome assembly GCF_014698475.1 of Nostoc spongiaeforme FACHB-130. Lineage (GTDB taxonomy): Bacteria > Cyanobacteriota > Cyanobacteriia > Cyanobacteriales > Nostocaceae > Nostoc_B > Nostoc_B spongiaeforme. The sequence goes on from NZ_JACJTB010000047.1 coordinate 29,804, forward strand.
TTCTTGTTTTCTCAAGGAGTAGCTAGTGGTTGGCATCCTCTCGGTAAAAAAGGCAAAATTACCAAGGTAGATAAAAATATTCTTTATGAAATTAATCATAAACCTGCATTAGATTTCTATCATCATTATTTAGGTGGTCTGCCTCCTTCTGGGGAATATCCTTTAGCGGTATTTGAATCAGAAACAGAAGAGTTTTATATGCGTGCGCCTAGTGTTTATGATCCTGAAAAAGGCAGCATTACTTTTTTAGGAGAAATACCAGCAGATGTTTTTGTTCAAATAGCACAAGCCAGCCGTAATGAGATTTTAGATGCGGCAAAAACATCAATTACAAATGCGTTAAATAATTATCCTGGTAAACAGCCGGATGCAGCTTTATTTTTTTCTTGTGCAGCGCGTCGGCTACTGCTAGGTACGCGCACTATCGAAGAATATCAACTTGCTCAAGAATTTTTAACATCAGATATTCCAGGTTGCGGTTTTTATACGCATGGTGAAATATCACCTTTAAATGGTGGCGGCGAAACTAGACTACATCATGAAACTTTTGTCACTCTTTTAATAGGAAGACATTAAATCATCATGCCATCAGAACATGAGCAAAGAATCAAAGAGTTGGAAAAAGCTAATCGTATTCTCCAGAAAAAGCTAGAGCGTTCTGAATCTTTAAGAATTGCTTTAGAGGAAACTAATGAAAAGAAAGAGGCATTATTTCTGAATGTAATTGATGAATTACGTGAGTCACAAAAAACTTTAGAAGAACAAAGCCGAGATTTAGAAGAAACTTTAAAAAAATTGCGTGCTACGCAAAGCAAATTAGTAGAATCTGAGAAGATGTCGGCTTTAGGAATTTTAGTAGCTGGGATTGCCCATGAAATTAATAATCCGGTAAATTTTATTTACGGTAATATTAATTATGTTGCTCAATATGCCGATGATATTTTAGAACTACTCAAATGCTATCAAGAATCTTATCCAGAGCCGAGTTTAAAAATAGCAAATAAAATCAAAAGCATGGATTTAGACTTTATCAAGAAAGATTTCTTACAAGTTATAAATTCTATGGAAATTGGCAGTCAGCGGATTAGTGAAATTGTACGTTCTTTACGTAGTTTTTCCCGCTTAGATGAAGCAGAAGTGAAAAAGGTCAATATTCATGAAGGCATTGATAGCACCTTAATGCTACTGCAAAATCGCCTCAAGTCTCAAACCAATTATCCAGAAATCACGGTTATTAAAGAATATGGCGATTTACCAAGGGTAGCTTGTTATGCAGGTAAACTTAATCAAGCCTTGATTAATATTATTAGTAATGCTATCGATGCTTTAGAACAGAAAATCGATTATCTTCAGCACAGTTATTATCCAACAAATGGTATAGCTACACTACCAATATTAACTTTTAATCCTACAATCAAAATTACTACAGAATTAATAGATAACTGGATTTCAATTCGCATTAGTGACAATGGAATAGGAATTGATGAAAAAGTTACTGAAAAAATATTTAACCCATTTTTCACTACTAAACCAGTGGGTAAAGGTACAGGTTTAGGACTTTCGATTAGCTATCAAATTATTGTTGAAACTCATCAAGGTCAAATAGATTGTAAATCAATTCCAGGTACGGGTACAGAATTGATTATTATGATTCCTCAACAACGATTGTAGTTTTTATATAAATAAAATAACGATCGCAATTATCAGTAATGCTAATTTTTAGCGATCGCCTGTTATTCACTAGGTAAATTATCAGGGTCAATGCCAAGCGATCGCAAATGTTGAGCTAACTTTTCGGCTCGTTCTTCTGCTGTGAGGTGGCGCGTACCTTGTTCATCATACCAAGACAGTAATTCTTGGGGAATGCCACCAACTACACCTTGATATCTGCCGATACCTAAGCCGACTTCTGACATCCAGTAAGGTTCACCAATTTGTAATTGATAGTTACCATCTACCAACTTATACACTTCAAATGGTTGATGTTGGTCGCGTCGCCAGTATTCGGGATTGTAAATTACGTAGTACAGTACGCCGAGTTTGGCATAGATTAGCATTTTAGCGTCGTATTCTTCTCCTGGTGTATGAGACACCATTTCTATTACCAAAATAGGAACTACTTCGTTTTCTTCCCAGACGGCGTAACTTTTGCGCGACTTACCACCTTTTCTCCGTTCTACTCCCACGCTTAAAAACGCATCTGGTACTACTGGCACTCTGGGGTTAACTCCCGTGGTGTGATAAACTGCCATATCTACACCAAAGTACCAATCTTGGCGATTTGCCCAAATAGTGTTGAGTAAAAATAATAAAATGTTGGGCAGTAAGTTTTGGTCTTCGTTATCCACTGGTGTATCGTCTGAGCATGGCAGTTCATCAGTGCTAGGTAACGCATTTTTGAGATCGGGGGAAAGCATAACCGTTATCTCGCTGGCGTTGGATTTATTAATTATAGGAAAAATTCTTCTCTGGGGTAATCAATAACTTCAGATGTCTTCTGTATCTTCTATGTTTTGAAAAATGCTTTCTATATCCTGCGCTCCATGAAGAATACGAACAATTTCTATATCTTGTTCCATAGAACGATAAAAAATGTAAAAACCCAGTTTTTGCCAAGAAACTGGGTTTAAAGATGAGTAAATGATGATTCTACAACCAATCTCGATAAGCAGAGATTTCATTGACACTAATTTCTAGCGGCCCACCTTTACCAAAGGGCGGATAAACTCTGATTTTGGCATTAGTTGTAAATCGCTCTAATCTATTACCTAATTGGGGAATATTGCTGACTATATGCCAGTAAGATACAATGTCAGGGCAGTCAATTACTAACATAATTTTTGCATTTTTATCAGTAAGATACCACTGACAGTTATTGAGTAAAGCTTGAGTAATGCGATCGCAACTGTAATAAAAACATCTGCCAATCGATTGCTCTAGCTCTAAGTGCAGCATTCCATCCTCTTTTGTGACCTCAGTTGGTGGTAAGTCATCGGGTGGAAGCTGGTTTAATTTAGACATAATTGCGTACCTCTTGGTTGTAGCACTGCAAACTGTCGATGTTTTTTTGCATATCAAACGATGCGGGTTTGAGTGCTAATGTACCTAGATTCAATTCGTCCTGAAATTTTTTGATTTTGTCTCGACAAGTAATCGCATCACCAATGATTGAATTTTCAATCAAATAGTCTTCGTCAAAACAAATATTTGTCCGTTCAAATGGTTTATGTCCGGTGGAACTATTCTGCATTACTACTGCCGTATTAGCTTGCATTTTTTGGCTAAATTGGCGGATAAAAGGCATGGCTTCATTCACCGCAGCTTCGTTGGTTTTACCCACAAAAAAGAACCGCGCTAAGACAAAATTATCTGCACCACTAGGATTAATATTACGGTATTCGTTGACGGTTTTTTTCAATCTCTCTAGCGCGAAGGGTGGCCCCCCCATTAAGCTAAAGGAATTTTGTGCGGCGAATTCGATGCTGGAAGTATCACCACTAGCTATATATACCGGGATTTGCTGTTGCAAAGGTTTAGGGTATACTGTGAGGCGATCGCATTGATAATACTGCCCATAAAATGAAACTTCTTTTTCATATAACAGCTTATGAATCAATGCCATAGCCTCTAACATTCTGGCGCGAGATTCTCCCATTGAAATCGCAAAATGTTTATTTTGCTGTGGAAAAGGCCCGCCTTTGGCAATTCCAAATAATAATCTGCCATTACACAAATTATCCAAAGTCGCAATATCTTCTGCTACCCGAATCGGGTTGTAAAATGGCAGTAAAACCGCCGCAGTACCTAAGCGAATTGTGGAAGTGACACCTGCTAAATGCGCCATCAATAACAGCATCGAAGAACTGATATTGACTTCACTAAAATGGTGTTCACTTACCCAGGCTTCGTCAAAGTTTAAGCTTTCGGCTTGTCTGACTAAAGCGACTTGCTCAAAAATTGCACGGCGGTAATTTTGGTGATGATTTTCGTAATTGCAGAAAAGTCCAATTTTCATTAGTTTACTATTCTTAGGTTGCTACCATTTGCAACTCCAACCACAGGCGTGGATCGGTATCTTTAAGCGTCGATTTGGGGTCTCGAATCAAGCGTTTGGCATTCATACAAACTACTTGGACTAATCCCATATTGTCGGCTATGTCTCTGAGAATTTTTTGCTGTTCTCTAATGTGGGGCAACATTTCTTCAGAGCAATAAATACCTATGTATTGCAAACGTCTAGGCGGTCTTCCCCAAAAACAGGTGATGACTTTCACATGACACCCGTCTAATAGTTCTCCAACCTTTGGATAATACTCGCTGATAATTCGTTTGAATTCTTGAGCGATGATATCTTCAGTAATCATTTTAGCTGATGTTTCTGTAGCTTTCATCACGCTATTTAATATAACACATATTTGTCAACCAAGCATGACATAAAGTGTAGTTTATATTGCATTTAGTGTTAAAAAATATATAGAAAATATGGTAAATATATTTTATTTTTGGAAGTGAAAAATAGTTAATTCGTTTAAATTTAATATCCCCGATTTCTTTAAGAAGTCGGGGATATTAAAATCAGAACTTTTGATAGATATTTGAAGTAATCAAGTTAATTATCGAGATTTTCTCTCTGCTACTAATACTTCAGCAATTATTTCTGGTAAATCACCAAAGTCAGAAAATCCTTCTTTAGCATTGATGGGAGAAACAAAAGTATAGCTAGGGTCACATTCTCCTGTATCATAAACTTGAATAAACCATCTATCAGGAAAACCTTCTACACCCAACTCGACAATATACCAATACTCGCCAGCTAAACGCGATTTGATAATAGTAAACCACTCTCGATATTCGTCACGAATATTCCAGTCTGCTAAGAGAAACTCTAACGCTATATGTCCAGCATCAGTAGCCGTCAGTAGCATGATTACTCCTTGTTAGGCACTTCATTCAGATTTTGCAGCTTCGGAATTATTGAAATCAGGATATAACCCTAATTGCTTGGCAAGCTCACGAGCTACATGAAATAAAAATTTAGCGCCATCTTGATTACCATCGTGAGCAAACATTGTGGCTACTTTTGCCATTGCTTCGATGAGGTTAGCATCAACTAATTCTGAATTTGCTTCTAAAACTGCTGGCTCTTGGCCATTAGGACATTGTAGTAATTGATCGATTAAATCAAAATATTGAGCTTGCCGTTCTTCAGTCATAATATTTTGTAATTGTGTGAGGTGAATTGATTATTGTTCAATACTTTGTCGCCAAAGTCTTTCTAACATTTCTACTTGTTCTTGAAATACGGCGGCGCGATGCGCTAGATACCTGTCGTATACAAGAATTCCTAACCCAATACATACAGGGGTTAGCAAGATAAACCATTGGAGAATAATGGCAAGTTTATAGATAGAATCTGTTGTTAGCGGTTGGTTCACGATGTAGCGATCGCAATTATTAATACCAGCCGTTACCGGGGGATACAAGGCTTGATTGACTTCGTTAATCTTATTAACTTCACAAGTTAAATTCTGTGCCTTAACTAACTCTCCATGCTTTTCCCAAACAACTCTCAGGACTACCATTGCTGGAGAAATTACGATTAATGTTACTAGGCAAACAGTAAGAACATTGAGAATTTTGACTTTCATCCTTGGGGTAGAGGCTAGGGGTTAGGAGTTAGAGGTTAGATAAGAGAGTTTTATATAGTTAGTGGTTTTTAGATCCCCGACTTCTTTGAGAAGTCGGGGATCTATTTTGTAGATTTAATAACTAATGAATAATTACCTAATTTTTTTAATTTCTATTTTTATACTTATCGAATTAACGCCGTCTTATCTGAAAATGTCTGGTTAAGAAGTCCCCCCTAGTTCACTAGCAAGCTAGGGAATTTCGGGGGGTAGAGGGGAATCTCTGCGTAAATCCTATATGTTTTATATCAGTTGCCTTAGAGGGTGGCTGTTTAGTTGGTGTGGATTAAGTTTATTAAATTGATTAAATTTGTACTCAAAACCTCAAACCTTTGCTGCGTAAGATTTATAAAAATTGTTAGGGGTATAGGGTCTAGTATTTTCGGGCAGAGGGGCTAGTGTTGATTAGTAGGGGTGCTGGAATTTCTGCACTCAGCTTTAAAGCTGGACTGGCTATAGATAAAAACGATTTTTTTAGATAAGTTTTGATGAATATTTTTTGTACTCAAGATGAAGATTTTAGGCTTTAAATAGCAGTTTTTGGGCGTAATTTCAATTAATTAATGATTAAATATCAAGGTTTAATGAATTAAATCTATCGCTGTATATAACTGACATTTTAGAGCCTTATATCTGGAAAATTGGATATTTGAGCAAACTGTTCAATACGTTGTTGATTTGATTGGTAATGTATTGAAAAATATGAAATGAGTTTTTATATGTTTTCTAGACGCAAATCAACTAATTAAGTTCCTCTAAACAAACTGATGTTTAGTGTTGAGCAATACTTAAATGCTGCTATTTTCAGTCAATGGTCATCAAAAATACGAATTTAGATGTAAATTAACCAAAATTATTTATGTGTGTTACATATTTATGCTTTATTGAAAGTAAATAGTTTTGGCGATCGCTTAACCCAGCAGTTACCCAAAAATGATAGTTATAAGTAATTAGGCCGCTTTAAAATTAAAGGTTTAGGAGTTAATTTATGCGAATTGCTAAAGATGTTACAGAACTAATCGGTAAAACTCCCTTAGTTCAACTAAATAAAATTCCCCAAGCCGAAGGTGCAGTGGCGCAGATAGTTGCCAAACTCGAAGGAATGAACCCAGCCGCTTCTGTGAAAGACCGGATCGGCGTGAGTATGATTAATAGCGCCGAAGCCGAAGGGTTAATCACACCAGGAAAAACCATTTTAGTCGAACCAACCTCTGGGAATACTGGAATCGCCTTGGCAATGGTTGCCGCCGCCCGTGGTTACAGCTTAGTTTTAACTATGCCAGAAACTATGAGCCAAGAACGGCGCTCAATGCTGCGTGCTTATGGTGCAAAACTAGAGTTGACACCAGGCCCAGAAGGAATGCGGGGCGCAATTCGTAAAGCCGAGGAAATTGTAGCGAATACACCCAACGCATATATGCTGCAACAGTTCCGCAACCCAGCTAACCCCAAAATTCACCGGGAAACCACCGCCGAAGAAATTTGGGAAGATACAGACGGGGAAGTTGATATTGTGATTGCTGGGGTTGGGACTGGTGGAACAATTACCGGAATTGCTGAAGTATTGAAGCAACGTAAACCCAGTTTACAAGCGATCGCAGTTGAACCAAGCAATAGCCCTGTCCTCTCTGGCGGCGAAGCAGGCCCCCATAAAATTCAAGGTATCGGTGCAGGATTTGTCCCCGACGTACTGCGCTTGGAACTGGTTGATGAAGTCATCAGAGTTAGCGATGACCAAGCGATGATGTACGGACGCAGGTTAGCCAAAGAAGAAGGGTTATTATCAGGGATTTCTTCGGGTGCGGCTTTGTGTGCTGCATTGCAAGTAGCAAAACGACCAGAAAATGCTGGTCGTTTGATTGTGATGATTCAGCCTTCCTTCGGTGAACGTTACCTCAGCACAGCAATGTTTCAAGATTTGAGCCTTAGTTAAGAAGGCAAAAGTTAAAAGGAAAAAGTAAAAAGTGAAGAGTAAATAGTCAAAATAGAAAATAAACTCTTTTGCCTTTTGCTCTTTTACTTTTTACTTCTTTTTGCCCTTTGCCTTTTTACTTTTTACTTAATTTAATGTTTACAATTACCATGACCGTGGCCGTGTTCATGGTGGTGATTACCACCGTGGGCGCAGCCTTGCAAATCCTTACTCATCAGGTCTTCACTCATAGCTTGGAAGGATTCATCAACAGGTTTTAAGCCAATCCAAGCATCAAGTTTTTCGACTTCAAAACCAACTTCGCGGCGATCGCCTACTTGAATTAAAGGGCGGCGAATTAATAGCGGGTCACGCAACATCTGTACCAATGCGGTTTCCGCGTCGATATTTTCGGGAACAATCTCGCCTGATTTTACCTTGGGTGCAGCCCGATTAAACCATTCAGATACAGGGCGATTACCAAAAAATGACCGTAAACGCTCAATCGTCCAAGGTTCAGTTAATAAGTTGTATGAAATTACTTCATGACCAGCCGCCGTTAACAACACTTTTTGTCTAGTACCATTTTTACAGCCTGGTTTTTCATAAAAAATTACTCTTGCCATTGTGCTTGCTCCCAATCCACTTTATGGTTTAGGACTTACGCAGATTCCCCTCTAATCTGGGAAGAGGGGCAGGGGGCAGAGGAGAAAATACTCCCCCTTGCTCCCTGCTCCTTGTCTCCCCTGCCTCCTGGCTCCTGCCTTCTTTAAAACTTTCGTGCTGTATGGGTAACTAAATCAAACTCAAATCTTTGTTTTGGATCAGTTTCCCCATAAATATTGAAAGTCACAGTTGGTTCATCACCGACTGCTTGCACGCTGTGAATTGCATCAGGAGTGAAACTCACAATATCTCCAGGAGATAAAATTATTTCTCCTGTTTGTTCAATTTTAGCTGAAGTTGTTGAGTTATCTGTACGTTGCCAAACAGTGTTTTTTTCTTGACCTTTTAACACCGCGACAACTCCCCAAGTGCCATGATTGTGTATTGTTGAAGTTGTCCCTGGTGCAAAAGTTACTGTTTGGACAGTTAACGGAAAACCCAATTCATCGTATAAGAGAAGTACAGAAGTTCCTGTTTTGGGACAAGGCTCTAAATGTTGACTTCTCACCCAGTAGGAATTGGCAATTAAGCGCCTCACCAACATCCTAATTTCTGGTAGACGGTTAGATTCATCCTCAACACCATTGAGAACATCTTCCACCTCAGTTAAAAAACGATAGAGGCGATAATTTTCTCGCAATAAATCCCATGCTCTTACAGATTTACAAATTTGATACTGACCGTCTCCAGTAAGTAGCCAATCCCTACCTTGCATAACTTTTAGAATCTAAATTGAGAAGTGGAAGGCATAACAATTACTGGTGCTGCATACCAAGGAGAGTTAGTTTCAGGAAGACTTATAGGGGATAAAGGAACAGTATTGGGCAGGGGATTTTCGGGTAGGGTAAAGGTGGAAAGAGGTCGAGCAAAATAGAAATTGTTCATCATGGTTTGTAAATTTTGATCGTTGAGTGTTGGTTAGTATGGTTCATTTGTCATTTATCATTTGTTTTGATCGTTACTAATAACCAATGACCAAGGACTAATGACAAGTGACTATTCAATCTTCTTCCTCGGCTGGACGTGTCAAAATATCCAGAAGGATACCAGCACCATAATCATGTTTGGTGTCAATTTCTTGCACCCTGATGCTGATTTCTTTGGCTTGTTCGATGTTTCCTAACTTAGCTAAAACCAAACCAGTCGCAGCATAAGCATTTAAGTACAATCTGATTTGGTTTTCTTCCCTCCGATTTATGAGTATGGGTTTTAGCTGTTCCCAATTTTCAGGAAAATTTTCTGCTTTTTTAATTTTATCTAATAATTTGGTTGTTGTTTGCAAGGCGAGAGAATAATTATTTTTGTAGTAAAAATATCTATAAGCTGAAACTAAAATGTCTGTATTTTCTCCGGCTTCGGTGATGGCTTGTTGCATATATTTCTCGGATTCAGAATTATTATGCCAAGCATCAGCCGCTAAGATTAGTAATTTTTTGACATTTTCTGGTACTTGAAACCAAGAAAATCTGTTGGTATCTATTTGCATAATTGTAGATGGGGAGTGGGGAGTAGGGAGTAGTGAGTGGGTTAATTTACTACTCCCTACGCACTTTTAAAACTGTGTGAGAATGTACAACAAAGAAAACAGAACAATCCAAATGATGTCTACGAAGTGCCAGTAAATTTCTGCCATTTCGATGCCGGTGTGTTTGGTGGCGGAGTAATGACCAGGACGTTGCGATCGCTTCAATACTCCTAAAATCAATAACAGTCCCACAAATACGTGCAATCCGTGGAAGCCTGTCATGATATAAAAGCAGTTAGCAAAGATATTGGCTGTCATGCCATATCCCAAGGTTAGGTACTCATACACTTGACCTAACAAAAACATTGCGCCCATAACGGCGGTCACTTTGTACCACCATTGCATTCCGGCGACGTTATTCTTTTTAATCGCCATATCACCAAAGTGAATGACGAAACTGCTAGACACCAGAATGATGGTGTTAATTGTCGGTACAAGTAATTCTACTTCTGTACCTTCTGGCGGCCAGACATCTGTAGTGCCGCGAAAGAACAAGTATGTGGCAAAGAATCCGCCAAACATTAAAGATTCGGAGATGAGGAAGGTTAATAATCCCGGAACTCGCAAATCTGGATGATGTTCGGCTTCATGTCCTTGATGTTCGCTGGGTGTGGCGACTGTCATATTTTTACCATCTGAATTTTCAGGGGGGAATTTTGACCTCTCCCCTAACCCCTCTCCTCATAGGAGAGGGGAATCTATCTGACTCCCCCTTCCCTAGTAGGGAAGGGGGTTGGGGGGTTAGGTTTATAATTACGCACTCACTTCAGGTGTTGTGGTGGGTTGTGCTTCGGGGCTATGGCCGTAGTCGTAGGGGCCGTGAGTGGCTACGGGTAAGACTTCCCAGTTTTCAATCAATGGGGGTGAACTGGTTGTCCATTCTAAGGTTAAAGCCCGCCAAGGATTATCACCTGCAACTTCGCCTCTACTCCAACTCCACAGTATGTTGATGGTAAAGGGAATGACTGATAAGCCTAAGATGAATGCGCCGATGGTACAAATTTCATTCAAGCTAGTGAATTGGGGGTCATACATGGCGACTCGCCGGGGCATACCTTGTAAACCTAATTCGTGCATCGGTAAGAAGGTGAGGTTTGTCCCGATGAAGGTGAGGGCAAAATGAACCCGTCCCAAAAATTCGTTTAGCTTGTGTCCGGTCATTTTGGGGAACCAGTGATATATACCTGCGTAAATACCAAATACGGAACCACCAAATAAGACGTAGTGGAAGTGTCCAACTACATAATAGGTATCGTGGACGTGAACATCAAAGGGGGCTGTTCCCATTGTTACGCCGCTTAAACCACCCATGACGAACATCGACAATAAGCCGATCGCAAATAGCATGGCACTGGTAAAGCGGATTTTGCCACCCCACAGGGTCGCAACCCAAGCAAATATTTTTACGCCAGTGGGAACAGCAACGATGAGGGTAGAAATAGTGAAGAACATCCGCATCCAACCGGGTGTACCACTGGTAAACATGTGGTGTACCCAAACGAATAATCCGACGACGCAGATAGCGACGCTGGAATAAGCGATCGCTTTATATCCGAAAATTGGTTTACGGGCGTGAACGGGAATCACCTCGGACATGATGCCGAAAATTGGCAGAATCATCAGATATACTGCCGGGTGAGAATAGAACCAGAAAAGGTGTTGATAGATAACAACGTTACCGCCTGCATCTGGTTTAAAGAAGGATGTGCCGAAGTTGATGTCAAATAATAGCAACACTAAACCCGCAGCTAACACAGGTGTAGAGAGAAGTGCTAGTACGGAGGTGGCTAAGATTGCCCAGCAGAATAAGGGTAGTTGATCCCATTTCAGGCTGGGGACTTTCATCATTAAGATGGTGATGACAAAGTTTAGGGAACCCAAAATTGAGGAAGTACCTACTAAGACAATTGCCAAAATCCATAGAGATTGGGCAACTGGCGCGGTAACTAAACTCAGTGGTGGGTAAGCTGTCCAACCTGATTGGGAACCACCAAACAGGAAACTCAGCAACAGCAATAATCCGGCTGGTGGGTTTAACCAAAAAGCGATCGCATTTAGTTTGGGAAATGCCATATCTCTAGCACCAACCATCAACGGTACTAGATAGTTGCCAAATCCCCCAATCGCACTGGGAACAATCCACAGGAAAATCATGATTGTCCCGTGGTTAGTCATGAAGGCGTTATACAGATTGGGATCGAGAATATCCGCATCTGGGGTGGCGAGTTCGGCGCGAATGGCGATCGCCATCAATCCACCGATGAGGTAAAACAAAAACGCCGTGACTAGATACTGAATCCCGATCACCTTATGGTCAATGTTGAAGGTGAAGTAGTCGTACCATTTCCATTTTTTGGGATGTGCGGTATGGGTAACGGCTACTTGTGGATTTTTATCGGGCGGTGTGTTCCGAGGTAAGTCTGTTTGTGTCATAAGTTTGTCCTTTGTCATTTGTCATTGGTCATTTGTCATGAGTCATTTGTCATTTGTCATTCGTTCTTTACCGTTGACTCTTGAACAAAGAAGCCTAAAGTAATGAAGGATAAAAAATTTCATACTTCATACTTCACACTTCATACTTTCTATTGACCTTTGACTATTGACTCTAGAGTTGCTGCACTCACGCCCAGATGTTGGATATGAGGCGCAAGGAACTCGGAGGGTGATAAGTCGGCGGGATTAACAGCGATCGCTTTTTGCAAGTCTGGTTTTTGGGCGAGTTGGGTTTCTTTCAACCAACTGTCGTATTCTTCTGGTGTGTGGACGATGACTTGCGATCGCATGGAACCGTGATAGCCACCACAAAGTTCCGCACACACGACGGGATAAGTACCTGTTTTAGTGGCGGTGAAGCGCAATTGAGTGGGGATACCAGGAAGTGCGTCTTGTTTCACTCGGAATTGCGGAACCCAAAAGGCGTGAATTACATCCTGGGCTGACAAATTCAACTGCACATCAGCACCTACAGGAATATGTAACTCACCAGTGGTAACGCCACCATTGGGATACTCGAAAATCCAAGCAAACTGCATTCCGGTAACGTTCACTACCAAATCCGCAGGTTTGCTTTCTCCCCGACTCGCACCAAGGCCAATGCTTGGGGCTGAAGTTGGTTCTGGGATATCATTGAGGGTAGCAGCTAGGGCAGTTCCAGAACTATGGGCAACATGAGCCGGAGAATGGGCGTGACTTCCTGGTTCCAAACCACCCATCTGATTAAAGACATCTACGCTATAGATGCCTAAACCAATCACAATCACTGATGGGATAGCTGTCCAGAAAATTTCTAAAGGAACATTGCCCTCTATTGGTAAACCATCGGTTTCGTCACCGCGACGGCGACGAAACTTTACTAAAAAAATCAGAATGGTGCTTTCTACAACCAGAAATAAAGCGATCGCAATGGTAAACATGATGTTAAAAAATCCGTCTACCAAGGGTGCTTGTTGTGATGCTTGTTCTGGTAGTAGTGCGTGATTTTGACCAACCCAAACACTAAACGCTGTAACTGCCATACCAGCAACTAGCGTCCATAGTGAAACAGGAATTTGTTGCATAAAAGCTCCTGTAAGGATGAAGTTTGAAGTGTGTAGACGCGCAGCGAATTGCCGCAGGCTAGTATGAAATCTGAAGTAGGAAATTTATCTTTGTAACTTCATTTTTTGATACTTCAGTAACACACCTAACTTCACGATTAAAATCAGTACAAAAGCTTATAATCAAATTTTGTTGCTATTTGATTTTTGACTTTTGAGTTCTACTTATTAATGTTGTATCTTACATAATGTAAAACTTGGGGGAATTTTCCAAATCTCTTCAGATCCTTCCCCCAAAAACTTAACAATATTTCTCATGAATTAGACAAGAGTACCTTCTAGTTCTACAAGCAGTAATAGTTGTTGTCAGAGGGTACTATTAGTTCTCATTTTGAACATTCAAAATAGCAGCAAGTATGATTTAGTTAATAAGTAACAATTTACAATTTACGCATTTGTTTACTATGAACTTTTTCACCAGTTCTAGTAGTTATAAAAATTCCCCTCAATTTACCTTGCTGAGTACCCCCTCACCAAAACAACAACTTTGAAGCTTCCGCAAATATTTAGTTGTTTAATTCTGCATGGGTGTAGCAGTTTTTAGGGCAAATCCGAGAGCAAGCTTCACAACCAATGCAGTTCTCTGGATGAGCAACTACCATGACTTTGCGCTCGATTTCATCATCTTCCTCATCTTCGACAAATTCACCTTCTTCATTGAGTGCTTTTAAATCCAGCACACTATACCCACACACCTTAATACATCTGCCACAGCCGATACATTTATCTTTGTCAATCTCCTGGGCAAATTTAGGTGTCCAGGTTTTACCTCCAAATGTCAATCCTGTTAGTGCTGCCATGAATAAACCTTCGGCGATTTCGCCAATCTAATCGTTTGTACTTAATTTCATACTAACTTAATCTAATTGTTTTGTTTTGTTGTGAAACGATTAATTTTTCTTTCATTAAAGTTTGATGACTTTTAATCTATTTTCAGGTTTATTTTGATTATTTAAATGAGACTTTATAGCAATAATTATCATGTTTTTTGATAATATTTTTAGTATTCAATTATTCTTGTATGCCAAAATCCCCGACTTCTTCAAGAAGTCGGGGATTTGAATTGCCGATATTTAGTTAAATCAATTACCTTAAAGTTAATTACTGCCTGAATTAATAATGCAATTCTTTTGCAGTTTTTGACCGATATCAAAAAGACAGTAAATCACTATACAAAACTTATGTTCTTTCATTACATAAATATATTTGCAATTTGTATTAGCAATGTATTGTTATTTAGCAATAAAAATGCCCAAATCGATAGAGTAGCAAGTGGTTTGAGCATTTCAATTAAAAATGTGATTTTTGTAGCAGCAGTTAGCTTGATATTAAATATTAAAATTATTAATAAATGGAATTATGCTAAATGATTGTGTGTATAAAAATTCAGCAAAAAACCTTGGGTTAAGGTTTCGATGCCAAACATTAAAGGTTGGTAATTAAAAAAATATGAAAGCTTAAGAAAATTTCCTAAGCTCATGATGAACAAAATCATCTAAATATTTATGAAATTTATAGTTAATGAACAATAAAGATTCGGCTGGGCTGAAAAGCCTGATTGAGCCTCTACTTGGATACTAAGTCTGAATATGGATGTGGGCAATTATCGCAGCAAGAAAATTTACTTCTTGCTAGGTAATTAATGTGGTTGCGAGTGATAAATAAACAGGACACATCCAGGGGGAGACTTGAGCCAAACATCTCAACGATTAGGTGGGAAGAAGTTTTATGCCGTATACAATTCCTAACAACAGTTGCGTTGGATGTGATAACTGCCGTCCCCAATGTCCTACGGGTGCGATTCAGTTAGAAGACGATGAATATTGGATTGATCCTTGTCTGTGTAACAATTGTGAGGGCTATTATCCAGAACCGCAATGTGTAATAGCTTGTCCGACAAATTCTCCCATACCGTGGCAAGCAAAAAAGGGGAGATGCAAAGTCGAACCGCGAGATGCTACCAGCCCGGATTTATTTTCTAATGGGAAGAATAACCCTTTTGCTTCAGCGATCGCAATTTGGGAGGCGTGTAATGTATTGGCTCAACGCACATCCTTAAATTGGGAACATGATGCAGAAGGATATTTATGTTACAGCAGACAAGTCAGCCAAGGCAAAGGTGCGATCGCCTTTCACATTCAACATCCTTTCCAAGTTAGCGATCGCATCACTAATTTAGAAGCGATTGAGACAATGGATATTCGGGCGGCTTGTATCCATTTAATATTTGCCGCCTATGCTACAACCTTAGAACAACCTTGGGAGCAAGAATTTTCTCTAGATGAACGGCAAATAGAAAAATACTTGGGGCTAGAAAAACGCAAAGACTTGAGTAAAACTGCCAAACTCACCTTAATGAAAAATCTTGTCCAACAAGCTTGTTCACTGTTAATATCTATTGACTGGCCGCAACAAGGGCGCGTCAAAGGATTTTCAGTTACTCAATCTCGCTTGTGGCACTTAGTCCATATCCAACACCACTTCCAAGAAGATGACATAGGATGCAAATACCTAGTTGGGTTAACTTTCAAAATTAAAGCCGGAGTTTGGGCGCAGTATTTCTTAAACAAACAAGCCTGTAAAGAGCGCACAGCTTTTTATCAGTATGGTAGTTTGCCAAAAACCTTGTTAACTACCGTCATGAGTATTTGGCAGCAACACGAAGGCGCAGTTAGACTCATGCTGTGGTTACTCTTTAAAACTAAGATGGGTAGAGAACAACGCATCACTGTTCCTACCTTGTTACGCATCGCCTATGGAGAAGAAAAAGTTACCTTAGCCTCCAGACAGCGAGAAGAACGTAAACGATTACTGCGGACATTTGAAAGTGACTTAGAAGTGTTGAACCATTTGGGAATCAAACCCATGTTTGATCCTGTAACTTACCCGCCAGAAATTCAACCATTGTGGGCGAAGTTAATGGCGATACCCGAAGATCCCGACGAAGCCTTAGAATTTTGGATTAACGATGGTGGTGGCGAAACCCGCTTAACAGATTCCGGCCCCCGTGGCAAATGGAACCTGCTGATGAACGCGCGGATTTTGTCATTTGAATTACCGCCAGAATGGGAACAGCAAATTTCTGACTCAGAAAAGAAGCAACGACGCACTATCAAAAACCGGAGACGAGTCAGACTTACAGGCGATTTAGTTGGCGAACAGATTTTAGAAGCCCGCAAAAATTTAAATCTCTCCCAACGGGAATTAGCCAAACTCACCGGCAAAAGCCAAAGCTGGATTCGAGATGTCGAGAATGGCCGTCTCAAAGCCAAAATCGAAGACCAAGCACTGTTACGCAAGGTGTTGAATCTCGCTTAACGCAGATATATATGAATAGACACAGGTGACAATGTGCATCTGTGTTTTTATATTTGGTGTTGCTGACGAGATGATTTTTATCTCACGCAGAGGCGCAAAACATTTAGAAACGGTAGCTTGGGTGAAGCAACAGCGTAATACCAATTCACAATTCGCAAGTCGCAATTCGCAATTAAAAAACTTAGATAAAGTAAGCCTCTCAGGGTTTACATCTGTATCAGATTTTTCGTGAAATGGTATAACCCAACAAAATCTTGATGATGTTGGGTTCCATTTCATTCCACCCAACCTACACCTGAACTAGATCCCTGACTTCTTGAAGAAATCGGTTATCTGAATTTTTCACTACGTAGGGACTTGTACAATTGAAGCGATCGCACTTCCCAAATGAGTAAAACGTTCTTCTCTCAATTCATATATCAAAGTATTGATATCAAAGTTGGTTGGTAATTCTGCGTCTACAACTAAGATTCCATCTTTGCGATAGAGGTTTGCTTGGTTGGGGTTGAGTTGAGTATCTTCTGCTAGTTCTTGCTGACTGAGAGTTGTAATTTTTTCTGTAATGGCTTGCAAAATAAATTGCTCAGTTGATATTCCCTGACTACTTGCCCATTTTTCAATCTTTTCTTGTAGTTGGGGCGGAAGGTTCATAAATATTGTTGTGATTTTGTCATGATATGAACTAGGTTAGCATTGCGATTCGCCTACCGCAAAACCATCGTATCTTTATTGTTGATGAGAGCGATCGCTTAATCTCATTCTTTTTCTAAAATATTTTCTATATCTTGCCCTGCATAGAGAATTCGTACAATATTAATACTTTCATCTTTTTCAAAGTAAAAAATTAGATACTTTTTAAATCCTTTAACAGCCCATTTACGTAAACCTTGCAAACGAATATTTTCTACAAGATAACGACTACCCATTCCAGGCATTCTAGCTAACTGTGCAAATGTTTCCCTTACAGAGTCAAAAAATAACAGAGCCGTGTCGGGGTTTTGTTGAGCAATGTAAGCAAAACACTCATCAATATCTAAACTTGCTTTTGGTGTAATGACTATCTTTTTTGTCATTATTTTTCTTCATGCAGCTTATTTATTAAGTGTGTGCGTTTTTGTTCCCACCATTCGTCATTCACTTCTATTACTTCTCCACTTTCAAGTCCAGCAATCAGAAGTTCTTCTATGTGTTCTTGTGTCTGGCGTTTTTGGTCTTTACTGATTAACGCTTGTAAATATTCGCTTACTGAACCGTAACCGCCTTTGGTAACTTGTTCTTCAACAAAAGCTTTCATTGATTCAGGCAAAGAAATATTAATGTTGCTCATAACTTTGGTAGTTCAGTTGAACTTTTATCTATGTTATCAGAGTTATGAGGCGTTGTTGTTAAGAAAAGTTTTGGCGATGCCTACGACGATGCTTCTTTATTTTTGACGAGAGCGATCGCCTAGCGCAAAATTATCGTATCTTGATTGTTGATGAGAGCGATCGCTGCATTTACAACTATTTTTTTTCTACTTTTAAGCTACGTTTTATAATTAAACTATGGCTGATATCGTTCGTCAAAAAACTCTGAAAGTCTACGCTACAGAAGATGGCAAGGAGCCTTACACCGAATGGTTGGAAAACTTGAAGGACTACACGATCCGTTCAAGGATAATCCGACGGATAGAGCGACTTAAGCAGGGTAATTACGGGGATTGCAAGTCAGTTGGAGATGGCGTGCTTGAACTGAGGTTTTTCTTTGGCAGTGGCTACCGCGTTTACTTTGGAGAATCTGCGAATGATCTGGTAATTCTCCTGTGTGGTGGCGATAAGGATAGCCAAGACAAAGACATAGAAAAAGCTAAAAAATATTGGGAGGCTTATCAGGAGGAACAGCATGAGCAAGAAACTGAGAAACCATGACGAGATTGTGTTTGAGCAGATGCAAAACCCGGAAATGGCAAAGGCTTACCTGGATGTTGCTCTTGAAGAGTACGAGCAGGATGGCGATATTGCGTTTTTTCTGGAAGCACTGCGAAACGTGGTGGAAGCACGGGAGGGGATGACGCGCCTTGCAGAAAAAACGGGTTTGAACCACCAGAATCTTTACCGAATTTTGTCGCCAGAAGGCAACCCCGAACTGCGAACCATCAGCCTTATTCTGCATCATCTCGGCTATCGCCTGAGTGTGCAACCAATTCAAAGTTGAAAATTTATTACGAAGGTGGTTATAGGGAAGTAAAGTAATTGCAGAGTTCTTGCGATCGCGTCGTGCCACTTTGTTGAACTTGCGGCGGACATATTATAAGTGATTGAGTGGACTGGATATGATTAAAGAGAGATTACGAATTACGAATTAATTTTATTATTTTTTTAGCCAATTGTCACAATCAATAAAATAGTAATCTTAATATTACTAACAACCATTGAAAAAACTTACCTAACCACCGTATCAAAATACCAACGGGAGTTAACTGGCGTTGCAGAATTGCCAGATTTTGTTGAACTGTTACTGTAAAGGGATGATTATCCCCTAACATCCGTTGACACATCGCCAAGGCTTCTATGTACAAAGGTTCGGCATCGCTGTACCGCCCTTGGTTACAGTAGAATGCAGCTAAATTGTCCAAGCTTGAAGCAACATAGACATGATCACCTGTAAATAACCGCTTTCTCATCTCTAAGGCTTTAATTAAAAAAGATTCGGCTTGGCTGTACTGCCCTTGGATGTTATAGAGCCCGGCTAAATTATTCAAGCTTTGTGCGACATTGGGATGATCGCCTGTGAATAACCGCTTTCTCATCGCCAAGGCTTCAATGTACAGAGGTTCGGCTTGACTGTACCGCCTTTGGTTATCGTAGAGTACAGCTAAATTGTTCAAGCTAGTTGCGATATTGGGATGATCGCCTGTGAATAACCGCTTTGTCATCGCCAAAGCTTCAATGTACAGAGGTTCGGCATCGCTGTACCGCCCTTGGCTTTTGTAGAGTAGGGCTAAATTATTCAAGCTTTGTGCAACATCGGGATGATCGCCTGTGAATAACCGCTTTCTCATCGCCAAGGCTTCAATTAACAAAGGTTCGGCTTGGCGGTATTGACCTTGGATGTTATAGAGTCCGGCTAAATTGTTCAAGCTGAGTGCGACATTGGGATGGTCGCCTGTGAATAAAACTTGGCAAACGTTGACGCATTCCTGAATCCAAGGTTTGACTAATTGATATAGTCCTTGTCCTTCATAAAATCCTGCTACTCCCACAAATACCCGAATTACTTTATCATTCGGAACTGATGCTGGGGAATTTATCTGTTGTTCTTTTGGTTGGGTTACTTCTGCAATTATCCGTTCTCCCAAGTCTTCAATGTGGGGAATAACATATTTAACACGTTCGATATTTTCAGAAGTTGCTTGCTGGGGAATGGTTTGAGCTACGGTTATCATCGCAGTGGCGAAGGTGGTTTCTAAAACTGATTTCATCTCGCCAGCGTTGGCTAACTGTTCTTGCAAAAACCACCGCACTAAGGCATGAATTTTATAATATCCTTGGCTGTCTTCTACCTGTTGCAGCAAGTGACGTTTGTAGAGTTGTTTTTTCGCTTCGTTGATTTCATCTGCTGATAAACCTAACCCCCCTAGCCCTCCTTCCCTACGTTCGCGCAGCGTGTCGAAGACAGGGAATGGGGGAATTAAAGCCTCTACCCCCGTGGGGGAGAGGTTTGGAGAGGGGTCATCTTCATCATCTCCACCAGTCGCCACCCACACCACCAAATCCCATAAAATAGACTGGGGCGCAAATAAACTCAAAAATCTGCCTAGTTGTTGCGTCGGTGGTTCAAGTTCTTCCCAAGTTAAAGCAAAGGCGGCTTTCACTCCCAGTTGGGTTGAGTTGAGAGTTTCCCTGTCTTGTAAAGCTGCTTCTGCTAACTTGCGTTGTTGCAATCGCTCCAACATTATATGTAGATGTAAATCTGGGTCTTGTGCTAAATAAGCACCGACTAACTCTATCCCCAAAGGCAAATATTCTAAAAATTCACATATTGCGTCGGCTGCTTCTGGTTGGTTGTCTACTCGCTTGTCTTTCCCCAACAATTTTTTTAACAGTTTTAATGCTTTCTCTGGTGAGAGAACATCTAAGGGAATCTGTTGAATCAAGTTTGGATCTAAATTTCGCAGGCGAGTTGTCACCAAAACCCGAAAGCGTTTATCGCTGGGGACAACTCCGCCCAGGTTGTCTAAACTGGTGACATCATCAAAAACAATTAATATAGGTAATTCAGCTTGGGGATATTGCAACCAACACCAAGCAACTTGTTCTTGTAGGGTTAACAGTCTTCCGCCTTGTTCTTGGGGTATCTCGAAATTAAGTTGCACAAAAAAACTCAAAACTTCCGCCGCGAGATTACTGGCTCTGTCATTAAACCAAACAATACCGTCATAATTATTTTGATATTGTTTGGCGTATTGGGTGGCAAGTTCTGTTTTACCTACGCCTCCCATCCCTGATATTGCGACATCATCACCACGCTGTAAGTTTTCATGCACTAGTGTTAGTTCTGTTTCACGCCCGACAAAGTGAACAGAACCGCGTGGTATATGTTTTGTGGGGGTTAACTGTTTTTGTCTTTCTATAACTAAATTTTCAATGACTCCTTTCCCACCAGGAAAAATAACCTGACCAATTTTATCGCTTAACTTTTTAAAGTCTTCAGGCATATATGGTTAAGTTAAATGGCGTTAAATTGAGATGATGTTTGTCAGCTATCAATTTGTATGAAGATCCCCCCTAGCCCCCCTTAAAAAGGCTACGGTGTACACACATCCTTACACAGAGCAAGTTTCCAGCCCTGAAAGAAGTATTCAAATTGACGTAGCCCACAAATCAAAGTAGAAATGCCGGGAGGTTTTTGAGAACGAT
>NZ_JACJTB010000048.1 GCF_014698475.1 Nostoc spongiaeforme FACHB-130
TCAACAGGGTCGAACCGTCTACCATATTCATTGGGAGACCTCAAGCTTTGGTGTCGTTACCTTTATCTTGTGGTTTCCCCTTCTTTTTTGCTACCCCATCTCACATAAGGCGTTTTATCTAAAACAGTAATGCCAGCAATAATTGAAAGTTAATCAGGTGTAAAAAATTAACTATGCAGTTAGTAACAACACTAACTACAAGTATGTATTATTTATATTTCAAGTTTAACATTGTAGCGATCGCTTAATATCTACTTTTAAGCTAAACACTTAATTTACCTGATTCATCAAAAAATTATCAGTTACCATCAGAAATTTATTCAAATTTTAAAAAATAGTTTGCATTTTTAAAGAAGAGTTTACTTAAACAGTCCCAAATCTTGTTAATTGCAGGCCATATCTTAAAATTAATCCCAAAAATGGGGCATTTCATTAACAAAAAACCAGAAAAAATCGGGATTTCATGGTAACATATTTTACAGTAAACTTTGATGGCAGTAGTAACTTTTTACCCTAAATTTATACAGGTATCGAATATCAGTATACTTGCTGTATAGCTTAAACAAAGAAAATCAACTTCTAATTTGATAACCAGTGTAGTATATAAAGCCACGGATTTTCATGATTGCGTTTAGTCAACATCAATACACTTACAATTTTCTGGTATGAATAAGCTAATTCCAGCAATCAAAGTTAAAAATCTTAGTCTTTACTACAACACCCAAAAAATCCTGGAAGGAGTATCAATGGATATTTACCAGGATAAAGTCACAGCAATTATTGGCCCTAGTGGTTGTGGTAAGTCTACTTTTATTAAATGCCTCAATCGGATGAATGAATTAGAAGCTGAAGTTCATGTTGAAGGAAAAGTAGAATTTTACAATCAAAATATTTATGAACGTCGCGTCAATTTAAATCGCCTACGTCGTCAAGTTAGTATGGTGTTGCCTAAGCCAAATTTATTTCCTATGAGCGTTTATGATAACGTTGCCTATGGGGTGAAAATACTGGGATGGCGGCCGAAAGTTGAATTAGATCAAATTGTCGAATCTGCCATCAAAGATGCTGATCTGTGGGATGAAGTCAAAAATAAACTGCATAAATCTGCTTTAGAACTTTCTGGTGGACAACAACAGCGACTTTGTATCGCCCGTGCTTTAGCAGTCAAACCAAAAGTCATTCTGATGGATGAACCTTGTTTTGGACTTGATCCTGTAGCAACGACAAAAGTGGAAGGATTAATTCAGAGTTTGCGTTTGCGATCGGAATTAACAATGGTGATTATTAGCCATAACTTACAACAAGTCACACGCATATCTGATTTCACAGCTTTTTTCTCCACCAATGAACATCGCATTGGGCAAATGGTAGAATTTGGACTCACAAAAAAGATTTTCTCTAACGCCCTTGATGTTCGCACGCGGGAATATGTGTTAACCCGTCTTGGTGGTAAATATGAAAATAGATAAAAAGTATGAAGTATGAAATCAGGCTGAGGAAAGAGTATTTTATATGTAATGTTTTTGTCAAAATCTAATATAAGTTTTATATTTATTTTTGATCAAAATTGCTAATTTTCAGGAGTTTTACGGTTATCAGATAGTTTACTACACAGATATAACATGGGTAATTTCTTGGCTTGGATAATCATTTAATCATCTAAGCTAAATTACCTGTGGTAGTTTATGAGCTATGCTAACACAACTGAGTTGAATGGCTCAGGTAGTATCACCCAAGTGCAGCCTACTGAAGCAGAAGAAACAATTGTCTGTTATTCTTTTGCTCATCCAACAGAGACGGCAGTTTTATTATTAGATGCTGAAAACTTACAAATCAATTCTGAAACTGAAAAGTTTTTAACAAAAGTTTGTACTTGTCCAATTCAAATTAAAATTGCCTTTGCTAATTGGTGTAGCATGGGTAAACTTGATGTCGAGTTGCATGGACGTGGTTACGATTTAATTCATGTACCCGTAGGTAAAGATAATGCTGATGGAAAAATGATTGCCTTTGGTTCATCTATTTACGAAAGACATCCAAAGGCGAGAGAAGTTTTGGTTTGTTCTTCTGATAAAGTGATGACTAATTTATGTAATCATCTCCGGCAACATGGGTTAATAGTATATCAAGTTAGTCAACAAGGCGAAGATATTATAGTATTAAATAGTGCCACAGGCCAACAGGTGAGAAAAAATACTAATGTACCAGAAATCCCCGCGATCGCCCAATTTATTCAACAAATTAAAGAGTTAATTAAAACAGAACAAACCCGCACCCATAGTCCTTGGGTTAAGTTAGTTACTATTTCACAAAATTATAAAAACAAATATAAAATAAGTATTACTCAGGTAGCTGAAAAACACTTTCCTGGTAAGAAGTCTAGTGCAATATTTGAGGAATATCCAGCCGAATTTGTGCTGCATCAAGTTGAGCTAAATGCGCCGATATATATCACATTATTTGAAATTGCGGCTGATAAAACTGATATTACTGAACATCAAAAGATAAATATTAAAAGTAAAGCAGATTTAGAACAAGCATTAAAAAAGATTATTCATAAATTAACTAATAACTCGCCTGGCAGTTACATTGACATTGGCCCTTTAGGGAGTGAATTTAAGCAGCAATATGGTAAAGCAATTACAGAACAAATTAAAAGCTTGCAATTAAGTGGCAATTTCATTAAATTTCTGCAATCATGTAGCTCTTATCAACTCAAGCAAACAGGAAAAAGTTGGCAAATAGCAGTTAAATAACCTTGTATAATATCCTTATTTGATTTCTAAATTATCGGTTGAGACAGGGAGTGGGGAGTAGTAAAGAGTAGTTTTTGGGTGTACAGATTGTTTTGAGAAATCAAATTAAAGTCTTATTATGCCAGTTCTTGATTATTTAGGTGTAATTATGTAAGATGCTTACATAATTACTGCTTAGGAAGGACTTGATAATCTAGCAAAAAAGGCAAAATTTACACATAGATAAGCTCTCAAGCTAGATTTTCAGGATTTATGGAAATTGCTCACGTTCATTTCTATGTAGAAGATGCTGCGGCTTGGCGGGATTGGTTCGTCTACTATCTGGGATTTGCCGCAGTTAATGTTGGAATAAGTTCAGAACACACTCGTACCGAAATGGTGCAGAGTGGTGCTATTTGCTTTTTGCTATCTTCACCATTATTGCCGACAAGTCCGGTAGCAGAGTTTTTGCGCCTCCATCCTCCTGGGGTAGCGGATATTGCTTTTACTGTACCAGATGTAGAAGTTGCGATCGCTCAAGCAGTAGCCCAAGGTGCGACAATCTTAGAACCCATCCAAGAATATCCCGGCTATAGATGCGGTAAAATTGCGGCTTGGGGTGGGATGACTCATACTTTGATGGAAAAATCAATAAGCGTGAATTGGGAAGCACGCGATCGCCCCATGTTTAGCGCCATTGATCATATAGTTTTAAATGTACCAGTTGGTGAATTAGAATCTGCTGTGGCTTGGTACAAAAACGTTTTAGATTTGCAAGCACAACAAGCATTTAAAATTAAAACTGATCGCTCTGGATTATACAGTCAAGTGCTAGTTTCTCGGAATGGCAGTGTACAATTACCAATTAATGAACCAACTTCTCGTAATTCGCAAATTCAAGAATTTTTGGATGTAAATCGCGGCGCAGGTATTCAACATATTGCTTTGCGAACATCAAACTTAATTAGTGCGATCGCCCAATTACGTAGCCGTGGTTTATCTTTATTGTCGGTTCCCCAGACTTATTACTCCCAATTAAAAAAGCGGACAGAATTTCCCTTATCACCCTTAGAATTAGAAGCGATCGCCCAACAAGAAATTTTAGTAGATTGGCAAGCTAATACCCAAAACGCATTATTACTACAAATTTTTACTCAACCTATTTTTGGACAGCCAACATTTTTCTTTGAGTTTATTGAACGACGTTTTCAAGCACAAGGTTTTGGCGAAGGTAATTTTCGCGCTTTATTTGAAGCCATTGAAAGCGAACAAATAAAACGTGGAACTTTGCACTTTGAATAAATTAGTTTTGCTGATGACTGCCAATTTGGCTACATATACCTGAGCATCACTGCTAAATTATGAGTGGGAAATAACTTGCGGGCTTGATGAGCCAAGTTTTACTACACTATCTATACATGCTAAAGCATTAACAACGGACGGATTTAGGTTGGTTGCTTATTTTGCTGACTCTTTTGAGAGATTGCTACTGTTTTTTTGTAGCGATCAGCCTCAAACTTCTTTATCTCGAAAAGGACAAACATAACAGGAAGTCCTTGTTGATTACTCCTATCCTCACCTCATTCATTCTGTAATGGATGAGGGCTTTTTTTATTTAGCAGAATTTACCCCCATCACACCAATAATAATTAAAGCTATTGATATAAATTTAACAAGAGACATCGATTCTCGAAACCAAATTACACCAATAGTAGCGATTACAGTTGTTCCTAAACCAGACCAAACAGAATAAGCAATGCTGACTTCAATTTTTTTGAGAGCTAAAGTCAAAAAGCTAAAACATATTCCATAACAAACAAAAATTAATACTGAGGGAATAGTTCTTGTAAATCCCTCAGATAATTTCATAGAAGTTGTCCCAGCGACTTCAAATAATATTGCTGTAATGAGGTAAATCCAACTGTTTATCATATATTTATTGGTTTATTACATGAGGATGATGAAAATATGATTTTGACAATCAAACAGAATGAGTAAGAATTATATATTTTATAAAAAATAAAATTCTGCTATGTTGATAACATTTCTCTTCATCTGATTAAAATTACCAAAATTATACAAATAATTATAATTTATATTCAGTTTACCACACCTATATTATGGGGTTTACCGTACTACTGCCAACATACGGTAATCATGATTAGATTGGTGATAAAAACCGAATTTACATCCCTATAGTTTGTGAATACTATAAGAACAAAGCAAATGATTTAAACCTAAATCAACTACACAAATCGAGCAATTAAATGAGGTGGAAATATGAAACTCGTTCATTGGAATCCTTGGCAAGAAATTAACACTATCCAAAGACAAATCAACCGTTTATTTGAAGAAGAAATGCTACCATCTACTTTACTTGATCGAACCTTGGCAAAAGTTCCTGCTGCTGAATTACAAGAAACCGAAGAAGCGATTCATCTCAAACTAGAACTGCCAGGAATTGAAGCCAAAGACCTAGATGTGCAAGTGACTGAAAAAGCTGTCTATGTTAGCGGTGAACGTAAGTCTGAAACGAAAACAGAAGGTAAAGGTATTACCAAGAGTGAATTTCACTATGGTAAATTCCAACGCTTGATTCCTCTACCAACTCGCATTCAAAATACCAATGTTACTGCTGATTATAAAGATGGTATTTTGAATTTGACATTGCCTAAAGCTGAAGACGAAAAGAAAAAAGTCGTCAAGCTAAATCTAGAATCTATTGGCTAAAAATTAGAGACGTTGCATTGCAACGTCTCTACAGAGATAAAAACTTTGTAGAACAATATCCCCGATAATCAAGAATGGGAAGCTTGGTTATTTAGTGATCATATTCCTGGTGATAAGTAAATCAGCAAATAGCGATCGCATCGCTAAAGTCTTGGTTGATAACAGATAAAATGAAAGCGATCGCTGATGAAAGTTTAATAAACCAAAGGTCTAGCACCACTCATTTGACGCAAAGAATTGATGCAGGCTGGACAGTCACAACCAAACAAAGTAACTGCCATTTCGCTTTCTTGGTCGCTGAACTCTAACATCGGTACATTATCGTTAGAAAATTCTACTTCAGCCTGTTCAGTTGGGATTTGTGCTAACACAGACGCTCTAGCACATACTAAGCCAACCTTATGCTTATTGCGGATACAAGATAAACGGTCTTCAGTATTTTTGACTACTGGTTCTGCTGCTTGTGCTTGATTAAACATCGCTGTCATAGACAGGAGAGAACTAATCAGCATCGGGGTAGAAAGTAAACTCAGTATAATTTTATTCATGGGCTGACTCAAAAATTCCTGGCGGCTTAGAATACTTTGATTAAATCTTACGTTTACCATGAATGTCTATCAGGAGCTTATGTTTCTTAGGTAAGAAAACGAGAAATTACAGCACCTAGCCCCGACGAATGGAATTCGCACGCCAGATGCTACTCTGCGCGGCTTCCCGCAGGGTAGTCCGCCTATCGCGCTTGCGCTGCGCTTGGCGCACCACGCGGATTAATTTTAAATTAGGCTATTTTTCTGGTCATTTCAAACAAATGTTGAGCGTTTCTGCCCAAAAAAGCCTGAAAAAGTGCTGGTTTTCCCTGTTCCGATTCTACTATGTAACGCTGGGCAAGTTCATAATAAGCGTAAGTCCAAGGAATTTGGATTTCTGCTTGACTGCTGTCATCTAAGACTGTCACCATTTCTGAGACGGCGTGAGTTGCAGTTTGGCGCAAACCACAAGTTACATCACCTTCAATTTCGGTTTTCATCGGGACACCTAATTTCACCAAAGCCTCAGCAGTAGTGTCTATGTCAGGATATGTAGGGGTATTTTGGCGGTTAATATATCCTGTAAAGTGGTTGACGGCGTAACCATGCAACAATACCCAAGCACCATATTGAGTGATTTTATTCACCTCCTCCACAACGGAACGCCGGGGAACTTGCCAAGGACGAGTAAAGATTTGCTTTAATTGTTGTTCATCTGAGAAAATCGGTGTCCAGGAAGAAAGCATTGCGTCAGGAATTTTTGAGACTGTTTGATAAATGAGTCGGGCAATATTTTCTGGTAATTCATCGACAATTAATTCACTAATAAATAGTTTGGGTAAGTCAAATTCTGCTGCTTGTAGATGTTGATAGTGACGTGCGTAAAGATGGGTAGCGGTAAATGTATATTCACCCGCAACTTCGTAACCTAATGCTTCGGCTATTTGTGCTAAGTGGTTGATTCCTAAGTTAATCTTTCCTTGGGGACTATCGACTAGCAATCGCAAAGACCGAAAAGCAATATGGTCATTGGCAACGCTTCCACCCGCATTTATAATCATTTTTTCGTAAATTTGAGCATAATTGACTCTGGCTTTATATTCTTGCCAAAGTGCTTCCCAGAGAGAAGATGCGAGTTCGGGTTTCATAATGTCTCACGCAGAGGCGCAAAGGCGCAGAGAGGTTAGGGGTTAGAGACTAGAGGCTAGGGTTTAGGGAGATTTTTTACTCAGCACTTTTGAGAATATCTGAGAGAATTTCGAGGGCGGTTTGTATTTGGTGGCTGTCAATAATTAAGGGTGGACAAAAACGAATGGCGGCTTTACCACAACCAAGTAATAATAAACCGCGTAAAAATGCTTCTTGGATGATGCGATCGCGTAGTTTACTATCATAATTACCAGCTTCGTCAACTAAATCCACCGCTACCATCAAACCTTTGCCTCTGGGTAAGGACATTTTGGGAAATATTTGATGCAACTGAGTTAAGCCAGCTTGTAACAGTTCTCCCATTTGGTTAGCGTTGGTCATCAAGCCGCTTTCTAACAGTCGCAATGTTGCCAAAGCCGCCGCACAAGCTACAGGGTTGCCGCCGAATGTGGTAGCGTGGGAACCAGGCGGCCAGGTCATTAATTCTGGGCGGGCGAGAATTGCGCCCAGGGGTAAACCACTAGCGAGGCCTTTAGCGGTGGTGATAATATCAGGCATTACACCCCAATGTTCAATAGCAAACAAGCGGCCTGTACGCCCCATACCTGATTGCACTTCATCTACTACCATTAATATGCCGTAGCGATCGCAGATATCTCTAATTCTTTGCAAAAATCCATCTTCTGGGACAATATAGCCGCCTTCTCCTTGAATTGGCTCAACGAAAATTGCTGCAACTTCCTGGGGCGGTAGCATTGTCGGAAATAATTGTTTTTCTAAATAATCTAAACTAGCGTGCGTACCGTAAGGAATGTGAGTTACCCCCGGAACTAACGCCCCAAAGTTAGCCCGTTGCACTGTTTTAGAACCAGTCAGCGACATTGCGCCGTAGGTACGTCCGTGGAATGCACCCAAAAAGGCAACAATGAGCGATCGCTTGGTGTAATATCGAGCTAGTTTAATTGCGCCTTCGTTGGACTCTGCCCCGGAGTTAGTAAAAAATACCTTTGCACCTTCGGGAAAAGGGGCGCGAAAGGCTAATTTTTCTGCCAATTCCACCATTGGTTCATAATAAAAATCCGTCCCTGACATGTGTAGCAAACAAGCCGACTGTTCTTGAATAGCTTGCACAACTTCTGGGTGGGCGTGTCCTGTCGCAGTCACAGCAATACCAGCCGTCATATCTAAAAATACATTGCCGTCCACGTC
Organism: Nostoc spongiaeforme FACHB-130; assembly: GCF_014698475.1. Taxonomy (GTDB): domain Bacteria; phylum Cyanobacteriota; class Cyanobacteriia; order Cyanobacteriales; family Nostocaceae; genus Nostoc_B; species Nostoc_B spongiaeforme. Next base: position 8,351 of record NZ_JACJTB010000048.1, read on the forward strand.
TTCTACCATACAGCCTTGACCGCGAGCCACCACTAAGGGATAGTCGCGGGTATAAGATGGGGAAGTTACGGCGCGATCGCGTTCTACAATTGCTTTAGCGCGAGTCCCTGGTAAAGCTGTCACCAAACGCGGCACACTAGGTAAAGGTTGATTAATGGAGATACTTAACATTTTTTAGATTTTTTTTAGATTATTGATGATTAAACTGTCATGTAAGATTTTTGACAGTATCATTTGCTGCTATTTGTACAAATGTTACGTATTGACAGAACAACGGTAATATGGGTTATTTTCTTCTGGATAAATACCGTAAATTTTTCATGAATCATCCGCACAACTTAGCACCAGAGTTTCATGGCTCTTCTCTTACTGAGTATCTATTATTAGCTGATGATGGGAAGTACTGAATTTTGTGAGCTTGATTCTAGCAAGATGAACTTAGTTATAATGCCACTATTGTAATCACGGTTTCTGGATTGTCAAATTAATATCACCCAGATATTAAGCAAGTGTAATTATTATTGATTAATAGCAATTTTTTCGAGCCTATGAGTAACTTTTTGCGTCACACACTCAACCTGTCTTTAGGTATTACATCCTTATTAACTGCTACCTTTGCTCATAGCTATTTTCCTACTCAGTTAAAAAACATACAACTCCCATCATCAGAAAATCGTCAAGATAATTCTGCCTCATCTCAACTGCAAATTTCCTGGGCTGCGATGCCAACTCTGAGTCTAAATACAGTTCATAAATATGCGGCTGGGGTATCTGTAGGCTATCCCGTGATTGATGAATGGAAGAATTATAAATTTAGTATTAATGGTAATCAAATTTTATCTACAACTAAATTACCAACTAGCAAAGTTAATTTTAACCAAACAGATTTATTAAGTACCCTTGTCAATACCCGAAAATATTTCAAAGACCATGCTACAGATGACCCAGATATTCAACGGAAGGGTGTATTAGGAACTCAAGGAGTCAGTGTCGAAGATGTTCTCAAAACACTAGATTTTATGATTGTTGTCTTAAAAGAAGACATAGCGAGTAGTCGCCCAACACGTCTGCAAGACCCAAATTTTATTAATAAGAATTTTCGGGTGATTAGGTGGAATGCTTATAACAAGCAAAATACTCGTCAAAAACAGCTACGCATCACTAAATATGCAGTATTTACCCATACAGGTTCGCGGACTAAAACAGCTAAATTCAATACAGCAATTTATAGTTTAAAAGATAACGCAATTACAGATAAATTCTATACACGCTACACCAAACAAGATGTTTTATCCGGCATTTATGAACCCGGTGGTAAAGAATTTGGCAAAGTTCAACCATTAGCTTATCTCACCCGTGACGGCTTAGAAGAAGCTTTGTTACAAGGTACTATCTTGATTAAATTTACCGATGGTTCCCAAGCGTTTTTTAATGTCGATAGAAATAATGGGATGTCTTACGTGCGGGGCTTAAAAGGAACAGCCCAAAAGCGTTATTGGTATTTTAAAAAAGTCGATGCTATTAAAGGTTATGGTCACAAAATAGATGCCAAAATTTCGATTAAACCAGGAGTGACTTTTGCTGGCGATGTCCTTAATGTTGGTTTAGGTAAAGTAGTAGTTATAGAACATAACCAAGGTGGACGTAAAAATCTAAGAATGGGAGTAATTGCTGATACAGGTGGAGCCTTTTTACCCAATCTTTACCAACTCGATTTTTTAGCAGGTATTTTTCAAAATCGCCAAGAATTTAACCAGTATATTCAGCAATTACCTGAGTATGCTACAGCCTATTTTTTAGTTAAGAAATAAGAATTTGCAGTAGTAGCTCGTCTAGTCTAAAAAATTTATTTTATCCGCGTTTATCTGCGGTTAATTTTTTCCGATATAAACCCGGATTTCTCACAAAGTTTGAAGAGTCAAAAACTACCAAAAGGGTTATTGCCAAGGTTGAATAGAGTAATCAAAGAATAGATACTCATTTAAATAATTTTTTCGTTTTATCTCGACAGCGAAAACCCAGTTACTGTCAGTAACTGGGTTTTTCCAATCTATTGCAATTGTAAATTATTACAAAGCAATACTCAAGAAACCGCTTTCGATTAAATAAGCTGTGTAAGTCATAAACAACTTAGAATCAATTGGCGGACAGGAAATAGAACTACCTGCTAAGGCTTTCACAGTTGCTTCACAGCTAATTTTTGGTCTTCTAGCTTGCAAATACAAATCAGGAATTGTGAGTTGTTCTTCAGACCAACGTTCTAGTAAGAATGGACGCAGTGTATATAAAGGATTATCTGGTGAAGCAGCATTTTTGATTAACTCTGCTTGCCATTCATCGTAGGGTAGCATTTGCACTGGATAACCAAAAGAACTAACCCAATCAACTAATACTTTTAAAGAAACAGGGTTGGGATGTTGTAAGTGGAAAGCTTTACCTATCGATTCTTTTTGCATTGACAGATAGACGATCGCTTTACTTACATAGTCTACAGGAGACATATCCAACATATACTCTACGTCGGGGAAGTAACCCATTTGTAGACAACCCTTGACCATTAAGTTGATGAAGTCGTGGGTGTTACCAATACCTGTGTTGCTATCACCGGCGATTAATGGTGGTCTGTGGATTGTAACAGGTAAACCGCGATCGCTGGCAATTTTCACCAACTTTTCAGCTACCCATTTTGTTTGAGAGTAACCAAGGAAAATACCTTCCCAGTGGCTAAAGTCATCATCTTCTTTCACCACCTTACCCGCGTAATAAGGTGATTCAAATACAGCCACGCTGGAAACGTAATGTACAGGCTTGACTTTGATTTGACAAGCCAATCTCAAAATCTCTTGAGTACCTAAAACGTTAGCGGTTTTCAGTGCTGAGTAGGGATAAACGTAGTTCAACAAAGCACCACTGTGATAGATTGTGTCAATGTTGGTAGCTAACGCTTGGAATAGTTCTGCGCCAAGCCCTAACATTGGTTGTGATAAATCACCAATGACGGGAATAATGCGAGGATCTAACTCATCCTGACCAATTCCATACTGTTCTAAGTTCTTTTGCAGCTTGTTTTTACCGTCTTGGAGGCTGCTTGCGCGTACCAAGCAATACAATTCTGCATCGGTTTGTTCTAAGAGTTCTCGGATGATGAACGCGCCTAAAAAGCCAGTAGAACCTGTCAAGAAGATTTTCTTGGGTTTGTCGATAGGTGTGTAAACAGCACCACCAGGATGAATAGTTGGGTCGAGGACTACTTCTGCTTGTAAATCGAGAGTGGGGATATCAGCGATCGCATTCCCACTTGTTTGTTTTACAATCCCTGTATCTTGCACATCCGATTGTTCTACTAACTCCTCAGCTAAACGCTCTGATAAAGATGCAATATTGGGATAATGCCACAACAACAAAGGAGATGGTTGAAAACCCAGCAATTCCTCTAACTTACTTACCAGAGTCATCGCTTGTGCTGAGTCTAAACCGTAGTTTTCTAAATTTTCGTGGATATCAATTTCGTCAGTTTCTACACCTACTAACTCAGCCAGGTGAGACACCATCCACGCTTGAATATCTGCTGCACTATAAGACATTGTTACCTCTTGCAATTATTGACAGAACAAGGCAAAAGTAAAAAGTTAAAAGGCAAAAGAAAGAAACAGAAAAATGGTCACAAGCCCCTAAATGTCTCTATGAAAAGAAATAAAAACATTTATTTAGAGATGCGTCGCACGGGAAATAATATGTCCTTATTAAATCCCCTAAATTTCTTTATGGGCATTGTTTTTTTATTTTTTACTTTTTACTTTTTACTTCTTAAAAACTTCGGGACGATACTGAGTGTAGTAATCGGGTATTTGCAAACCTTGAATTTTTAAATTTTGGATGCGATATAAAAACGCTGCGCCCTTCATAATCTGGTCAGCAATATCTACAACGCGACGGTTTTGTGGTTCAGCTAAATAAGAACCGCGCACCCAGTCATTAAAACCACCCATCGCCGGGCCGCACCAAATTTGATAATCAACTTCTCGACCTTTTTCACCAGCAGTAGACCAACGAGAAGATAAGCCTAAATACCAACGGAAGATCAAAGCCATCTTCAACTTAGGATTATTCACAGCTTTACCCAATTTTTCAGGATTTTTCTGTGATAAATAAGCAGCCGTCCCTTCCCAAGCTTCAGCAATAGTTTTCCGAAAAACTTGTTTTTCTAACTTTTCTCTTTCTGCCGCCGGAATTTCTTCAATTGAGTTATAAGTGCGGTACAATTCATACAATTTTTGCGCTCGCATCGGGAACATCGTACCCCGTTTCAGCACTTGTACTTTCACACCCATTTCAAACATATCGCCTGCGGGAGCCATAGTCACATCAGCCATTTCCGCTTGCGCTAATAGTTTTTTAGTATGCTCACAAGCACCCGATTCAATACAAGCTTGATTAATTGAACCAGTAACTACATAAGCAGCACCCATCATAAAAGCTGCTAAGGCTGATTCTGGGGTAGCAATTCCCCCGGCTGCGCCAACTCTAATTGGTTGAGAATAATGATATTTTGTTTGAATTTCGTCCCTTAAAGCAATTAGTGAAGGGAGCAAACAAATCAAGGGACGGTTATCAGTATGACCACCAGAATCAGCCTCCACAGTTATATCATCAGCTATTGGCACTTTTTCTGCCAATCTTGCTTGTAATTCAGTAATTAATCCTTGTTCAACTAATTCTTTTACAAGCTTGGCTGGTGCTGGCTGCATAAATTTACTCGCAACTTCGCGGCGAGAAATCTTAGCGATGACCTTATTTTTAATTTCAATTTGATTAGCAGCATTTAAGCTTAACCCAGCCAACCGATAATAAACAATGTTGGGTGTTAAATCTAAAAATGCTGAAGCTTCTACAATTCTGACACCATATTTTAAATATAAATCCACAGCCCGACGTTCAATCGCCATATCATTAGGGCTATGAATTAAATTAAAAGCGTAAGGAGCATTTGGTAAAGCTTGTTGAATTTGTTGAATTGCTGCTTCTATTCTTTCAGGAGGTAAACCACCTGCACCAAATGAACCTAAAATTTTCTCTTTTCCTAACGCAATCACCATTTCTTCGGAAGCAATACCACCAGCCATTGCGCCAGTCATATAGGCATATTTCACGCCATAACAAGCGAGAAAACTAGGGTCGCCCAACTGTTGTAGAGAAATAGGAGGAATTGAAGATATTAGTTCTATTTGGGAAGTTGTGGCATTATCAGCAGGATATAAATATCCTTCATTAGTGACACCAACTTTACCTGCAATTTTAACAACGTAGCAAGGTTTATCTAATAGCAGTAATTTATTTTTGATAGCTTGCTGTTCAAAAGATATTGTTTCTAAATTACCTTTCCAAACAAGATTGTGATTGTAGGTGTAGGCGGGGAATTTTAAGCCATTATCTTGGGTGCTGAGTGGCATATCGAAGGTAGTCACAGTAGTTATCCCTCGGATTGTTAATTGCGAATTTTATTGTTGTGGTTAAGTGAATTATTTTTTTTAAACGAACCACAAAGGGCGCAAAGTACACGAAGGTAAGAAAGTCAATTGTACAAATGAGTGGTAATTAACCTCTCTTATCTTTTCTTCTCTTTTCTTTTCTTCGCGCCCTTCGTGTCCTTTGTGGTTCGTTAAAAAACTTTTTTTCATTACTCAATTAGAATTGCTATAGTGTCGCTTTTTAAGAAAGGTCTAAGAATAAAGTGTTAAATCTTTATCCTTAAACCATGAGGTAACGTGCATTCAAGCTTATTCCTTGAGCAAATCTTCCGCGCAAACTAATTGCAATTGAATGATTTCACGCATCTGCTGACTAAAATCTTGTCGTGCTTGTAAAAAAGCTGTATGTGCTTGAGTTATCCGAGCATTATTAGCATTCAGCTTTTGACAGTGAGAGGTATTTAACTCCAGCATTCTGATTAGGGTATCTAAATCTTGATTGATAGCAGATGCTTGTGTATGTGTGGCGATTAACTCAGAAGATTCTACTTTTTCTTCTGCGGCAAAACCGTGTTCAATGATATTTTTCATTGAAACTTCTGTATTTTGAGTCAAAATATCATTGCCTAAGATTTTATGAGTATCTTGCAACGATTTGATGATATCAATTTCATCAGGCAATGGTATATTTGAATGCAGATTTTCAGTTTGAATCCCTTTAGCTTTCCCTGGCAAATCTTGGAAAAGTTTGCGGTTTTCTTCAGTCAAAATACTGGCGGTTATTGATTCACCACCGACTATCACAGTGCGTAGTGTAGCTTTATTTTGTTTAGGTGCAGGTGTGAGATTATAGAGTGGTGATAAATCTACAGCTACGCGATGGCTGAGAAGTTTTGCTAGTGCTTTGACAATAGTAGTGTGGTCATCCATACCCCGACGATTGAGGGATACGGTGATGTGGTCTTTATCTTCGAGAATTTTATCAATCCAGCGTGAACAAACACCACCCGCACCCGCTTCGATGAAGATTCTCGCGCCGTCGTCATGGAGGCGGTTGACGAGGCGGGGGAAGTCTAATTGTTGGCAAAGTCCGGTGGCGATGCTACGAGCGATCGCACCACTTTCCAGTACAATAGGCTGATATTCAGCCGCAGAATAGAAAGTTACACCTGCTAGATTCTGCGATGGTAGAGTATTTAATTTAACCAACTCCCCATACTCCGATCGCATCGTTTCACAGTGGATAACGTGATCGAAGGGAGCCACAAAAGAATTACAACCCAAGGCAGCAATGACTCGCTTACAAGCAGCAGGTTCACCGGCAATTAACACTTCCTCCGGTGTATTAATTTGTGTGAGATAAACTTGCGGCTCGTTCTTGATAGCTTCCTGTACTTGTTCAGGACTCGCCATCAAAACGAAGTTACCCCAAAAGCTCTTGTCTGAATTATCTGTGTTTGGTAAACCCCAAAATTCGCGCACCGCATTTTTTGGGCCAGATAACCTATTTCCAAATAACGCTGAGGAGTTGAAGGAGTTACTACCTTGGAAGAAATCATTCCAAACTCCTTGCGCTACCATCATACTCGTTTCACCCAAGCTATAGCCAAATACATACTTCGGCTTGAGTTGAAAGTCATCACAAATAACTGTGGTGAGCAGTCTGGTGAAGAACATTTCCGCTTCAAACATTGCTAAAGAATCATCTAGCAATTGCTTTTCTAGAGTCTCTAGTTGTCTGAGGGATAACTTACTCAAACTTCTGGGAAAAACTCGTAGTTCTACATCCGCTACCCGCTTGTGCAGACTCTTCACCATATAGTCGTTGAAGATTCTGGGGAACAGGCGGAAGAGATTTCGACCCATACCGACATAAGAGTTCACCGCCGCCGGATAAACATAAGCAACTTCACCATGCTTTCCTAGAGGTTTGGGTGTGAAATAACTACCTATAGGTGTTTGCCAGTCTGAACCTTTTTCAAACGCTGTTTTGACACCCTTACGCGCTGATTCAATTTCTTTGAGGAGTTCTTTTTTGTTCCGTCCGTTAATAGCAATGGCGTATTGCGCTTGGGGGTTGGCTTTGTATGCAGCAAAGGCTTGACTTGCACACTCTGATAAAGAAGAACTAGCTTCAATGCTCTTTTGCAAACTATCTAGAGCCGCAAAAATACTCTCCCTGTCGTTAGCTACTATTGGGAACAGATGATATGGCATTTGCTCCAGATATCGGCTAGGGCGTTCTTCTTGGGTGGGGTCTTCTGAAAGAATCACATGGGCAAAAGTACCATCACAACCCAAACCGTTAATTGCAGCTATCCGACGGTCAGAGTCTTTACCCAAGAACCAAGGACGAGATTCTGTAGCGACATAAAAAGGACTGTTTTCCCATTGTTGTGGTGCTTTCACACCAGACCAGTTAGGAGTACCAGGAATGTAGCGGTAGTAAAGACACAATGCTGTTTTGATTAAGCTGGCAATTCCCGAAGCTACTTGAGTGTGTCCAATATTGGCTTTGACGCTACCAATAGCACTGTGCAAACCATGACCTACTGATGGGTATGCTTGCAATAAACCTGTGATTTCGGTTTCGTCTTCTTGGAGAATACCACTGGCGCAAACCTCCACATATTTCACCTGAGAAGGTTGTACACCCGCACTATGAAAGGCTTCGTTAGCTGAATTAACGAGGGATTGTCCGATACTAACAGCATCAATGGTGGCATAAATGCGATCGCCATTTTCCTGCGCCACATCGTAACGTTTGAGAACAACGACACCAGCACCTTCACCCACTGTCCAACCGTTGGCTTTTTGGTCATAACTCAAAGTATTGACACCAGTGTTAATCTTGGCTGTTTGATTGCGTAACAACACATTCTCCACACCACCAGCCAAATCAACAGCACCGACAATGGCTGCGTCTGCTTCGCCAGTTATCAGTAGCATTTGTGCGACTTCCAAAGCTTTGAAAGCCGAAGTTTCTACGGCGGTGAGGGTGAAAGCAGGCCCGGTAAAGTTCCACAGCGAGGAAATGCGACTCGCCATAATGTTGGCGATATAGCTTAAATACTCACCAATCTCTACTTGTTGGTGAACACTATCTTTAACGATGGTTTCTAATTGAGTAATCTTTTCTGGTGGTAAGGTAATTTCCGCCGCGTTCAAACCATCTTTGACTTGCCAAGACAAATCCCATCTTTGCTGTAGCTGGTGTACAGATAACTCTGTTTCAGCTGCAATAATTACTGCGACATTACCGCCTTCGGGTAGGTTTGCATCTTTGATGGCGCGTTCTGCAACCTTCAACAGCAATAACTGTTGAGGGTTCATTTTTTCAACTTCGTTGGGGGGGATTTTATAGGCTAATGTATCAATTTCAAAGTCTTTGATATATGCTCCGGCTGGGGGTTTACCTTCAGATAAGCCGTAGTCTTGGAGTAAATCTTTTTCTGTGTCGATACCATACCATCTTTTTTCGGGTAGAGGTATGAAATGTTGTTTACCGTCATAAATACTGCGTTCAAAAGTATCTAAGTTATTGCATTCGCCAAAGAAGGCATCCATGCCAATAATTGCAATTTTGTTTTGATTATCTTGTGTCATTACTGAGTACCTAGACAGATATTTTTTTGTCTCGCGCAAAGGCGCAAAGGCGCAAAGGTAAGAAGGAATAACGAACCACAGAGGCGCAGAGAACACAGAGTTAGAGAGAAAATAAGTAATTTTGTAAACTCATCTAGGAATCTCTAAAACTTTTATTTCTTTGTGTCCTTTGCGTCCTTCGCGGTTTTTTCCAAAATGATGTGAGAGTTAGTTCCACCAAACCCAAAGGCGCTTAAAGCTACACGTTTAGTCGAATTATTATTAGGCCAAGGTGTTGTTGTTTTGACTATGTTTTTAGGAGAAATAACAGTATTTTCTGCACCGATGGGTTCATCAATATTAATAGTCGGTGGAATCACACCATGATTCAGGCTGTAAATTGCTTTGGTTAAGCCCACCATCCCAGCACCTACTAACAAATGTCCGACATTTGATTTAGCAGAACCAACTAATGGTGATGCTTGATGTTCACCAAAAAAGCTTTCTACAGAATTACATTCGGTGGTATCGCCTAAGAGTGTGCCTGTAGCGTGACACTCTAGATAATCAATGTCTTTGGGGCTGAGTTGGGCTTCTTGATAAGCTCGTTCGTAAGCTAATATTTGTCCTTTAGCGTTGGGGCTGAGTAGGTGTTTGCCTCTACCATCGTTGGAGAGTCCGTTACCGCAAACAGTAGCGAGGATGTTATCACCATCTCTGACAGCATCACGGTAGCGTTTGAGAACTACCATACCGATGCCTTCTGAGGTAACTAAGCCGCGTGATGCTTTATCTAGGGGGCGGCTAATTCCATTTTCTGGATATCCTTGAATACCAGAAAAGAGCATTCGTAAGAATAGAGGATCAGAACAACTAATTGCCCCAGCCAGCATTAAATCGGCTTTGCCTGTTTGTAAGTAGTGCGATGCTAGTTTGATGGAGTAAAAGGCTGAGGAACAAGCGGCATCTATACAGAAATGAGTGCCTGATAGTGAGAGAGATTGAGCGATGAGGGCGGCTGGTAAACCAGAGATCATCGCGTTGTAGGGCGATGGTTTGCTGGTTGGGGGGATGGCTGCTAGATGAAAATCTTGGTCTTGGAGAAGTTGAGCGATCGCACCATCAATTGTGCGGCGATAAATGGGGGATAATAGTTGATTGGAAAGTTTTGTTGGTAGGGAGAGAGTTCCTAAAATTACGCCGCATTTGGCGAGGGCTTGTTGATTACCTAAATAGCCACTATGTTGCACAGCTTGTTTAGCTGCGTAGAGTGACCATTTAAAGGTGTTATCTAAGCTATTTACTAAGGTTGGTGGTAAATTATATTCGCTGGGATCGAATTTAAAGTTGCGAATAAATCCACCTTGGAGGAAGTAAATTTTTTCCGGTTTGCCTTTAGCAGAGTCGTAAAATATTGTGGGATCTACACCAATTTCGGCGAGTGTAACTTCTGAGGTTGAGTTTTTTTGGTTGGTGATATTCTGCCAAAATTGTTCGGGATTGTTCGCGTCGGGGAAAAGGCAGGATATACCGATGATGGCTATTTTTTCCACTGTTGTTGTCCTTGTTGGGGTGGGCTTTAGGATTTACGTTGTTCCCCGGAGTGGAAATTAAGAGTTTATTTCACGCAGAGGCGCAGAGGCGCGGAGAGTTATGAGTGGGGATGTCTGTTTTCCCAGAGTATTTTTTTTAACGAACCACAAAGGGCGCAAAGAGCGCAAAGAAGAGGAGACTAAAGAGAGATAGAGATGAGTATACTATTGCTATTTTAAACGCAGAGTGAAGGGAACTTTCATCTGCGTTTATCTGCTGTTATTTATTCATCATTCTCATAGGCCAAATGACTGCTTTGGCTCCGAGGATACGGGAGTAGAGTTTGCCTTCAAGGTCGTGGATATAGTAGTCGGAGGTTACGCCTGTGGCTGTTTTTGCTTTAACTTCGCAAGAAACGTAGAAGATTTCATCGCAAGGTAAAGCGCGGAATTGTTCGGAGTGGGTTAGTTGTCCTGGTAAGCAAATTTCTTGATGGAAATGGTTGAGCCAAATCCATAGGGGTTGTGTACTTAAATCGTTGCAGTAAGGGTTGTGCCAGTTGATAGGAAATTGCCCCTGTTTTTGAGCAGAAATTGAAGCCCAATAGCATTCGGCGGTGATTTTTTCGGGGGTAATGTTGATGACTCTGGTTATTTTTTGAAATGCTGGGCCGTGGAATAATGAGGAACTATCTTTTTGATAAAAGTCTGTACTAGTAGCGGTGATGATGTTATCTTCGGTGAGGTTTACTGATTCGTAAATGGGTGCTTCTGGCATTTTCCGCACGATTTTGATTTGGGCGCGGAAATGATAATGAGTTTTGCCTTCGGGTGTTTTACTTAAGATTGTGGTTTGTAATTCGACAAATTCTGATTCTTTTTTGGTGAGTTCTTGAACTTCAAGAATGTGTTCACTGACGTTGGAGTTAGCGAAGGTAATTCCTTTGAGAACTTTGAATTCTTTACAACTTAAATAGCGATAACCTGGATGTAATTCTTCGCAAGCGTTAATCATCCAAGACATGGCGCAGGTTGCTGGCAATACTGGAGAACCAGCGATGACATGATCATATAAGAAAGGATTTGCTTCTAATACAATGCGGCGACGAATGCGGTAGCTTTTTAATTCTGCATCTAAAGGTGCGGGTGGGCGAATTGTGGGGCTACCGATAACTACTTGGGTGGAGTCATGGTGTGCGGGATGCAGTTCATTAACTAACATTTGTGCGCCGATGTCTACGGGGATAATATCAATTCCGCGTTCGGCGAAGGCTTTTTTGAGTTCTGGTGTCACCATACCGCTATCCCAGCCGCCCCAGTTGATTGCAACTACGTGACAGTTGGGATGGTTTTGTTTGAATAGATGCGCTGATTTGTTGAGAATTTCGTTAGCGATCGCATAATCAGATTGCCCAATATTCCCGTAAAATCCAGTTACGGAGGAGAACAATACTAACTGTTCTAGTTGATTGGGGTTAACGCAATTCAGTAGATTTTCTAAGCCTTGAACTTTAGCTGTATAAACTTTTTCAAAGTCTTGGTCGGTTTTCTTTTCGATTAATTTATCAGCTAAGTTACCAGCACCGTGAATAATGCCAGTAATTGCGCCAGTGCGTGCAACTGTGGCTGCTAGTTTTTGTTGTAGTTCAGCAACATTTGTAACATCAGCACTCAGATATTCAACTTTCGCGCCTGTGGCTTGAAGTTCTGCTATTGTCTGTTTAATCTCTCGGCTAGAAGCAATTTTGTTATATATTTTCTGCACACTCATGGGTGTGGGTTTTTCTCCTTGCGCGAGAAGATTTTCCATGATGCGTTTTTTTAATGCAGCTTCTTCAAAACAATCTTTGGCGAAGTCTGGTTCGTTTTCTAAAATTTCGGAACGACCAAGAAGGATAAATGTACAAGGTTGTTGTTGTGCGAGTTTTTTAACGCAGAGGGAGGTGATTCCTTTCGCACCACCACTGACGAGAAATACTGATGAGGAACGAACCTGAGTTGCTGTGGTCATATTTATTTATTGAAGATTTAGAATTTAAACGAACCGCCAAGGCGCAAAGGACGCGGAGAAGAAGAGTTTGACTTTGCGCCTTCGCGCCTTTGCGTGAGGCTTTACTTAATCACGGAAGCCTTCAAAGTAACTCGCCCTTGCGAACCGTAACCCACTTCATTGATATAAAGATTCGAGTCGCACAGTTCGGCAATAATATGTTCAGCCGACTTTTGCGGCTCTATTGCTGGACTCAAATCAATGGAGCGAGCAAATACTTTTGGCCATTCCCATCTCAGGGTTTTGGTAAGTCCAAATAAACCACCTGCGATCGCTCCATAATTGGTGTTATGCTCTAACCCGAATGCTCCATCTAAGCGCACTACTGTTAGGAATGAACTGCGGGTGTAATTGGCGGTTTCGGTGAGGGATTTCTTCAGGTGTTTAGCTACGAAGAAGATGTGCTTAACTATCGCTTTGTGCTGTTCTACAGCCTGGGGATGGATGTGAATGAGACTGCCAATTGTGCCAATATTAGTTGCGATCGCGGATAATTTATGTTGGAGTAATTCTTCGCTCATATCTGCGAGGGTGATACGTTCTACACCAGCAGGTAAGGGTGCTTGTTGGGCGATGATGGCTTGGGGGAAGCTTAATACTACTACTTTCCAACCGCGATCGCACAGTGTTTGTACTACGTGGGAGGTGGTGAGGGAGCCATCATCTGTGATTAAGCAGATGTGTCCCTCTGGTAAACTGAACTCTAAGCTGTCGGGTAGCGGGAGGATTTTTAGTTGCGCGGGACGACGCGCAACGTTATCAATTACTTGGACTGGCTGGAAGTCCCAGTTAGAATCAGGCTTTTTTTTTTCACCCGCAACTAGGCGTTGCAGATACTCAACTATTTGACCGATGGTTCGTAAATCACCCAAGTCTTCGACGTTGGGTTTGGGTAAGTTGGGATACGTTTCTTGCATTGCTCCCAGAATTTCTACCCGTTTGATGGAGTCGATACCTAAGTCAGCCTCCATGTCCATTTCCAGTTCCAGCATCTCGACTGGGTAGCCAGTTTTATCGCTGGTAATATTTAGCAGTGTTTGGGCGATATCTGCGTAATCTGTAGTATCTTCTACAATGTCTACGACTGGAGTTTCAGCAATTACTACTGGTTCAGGTGCAGGTGCTACAGGAACTACAGGTATGGTAGTAGCGACTGGCATTTCTGGTGCTGCTGGTGCGGGTAACACTGCAACTCCGACACTAGGATTTCCCGAAGCATTAGATTGCAGATATGTAATAATGTCACCAATGCTGCGTTTTTCTGCTAGTTCTTCTAAGTTGGGCTTGGGTAAGTCAGGATACATTTCTTGTAATCCACCCAAGATTTCAACTCGTTTGATAGAGTCAATACCCAAGTCGGCTTCCATATCCATCTCTAATTCGAGCATTTCGACTGGGTAGCCAGTTTTATCGCTGATAATTGCCAGCAAGTTCTTGTCTAAGTCAGAGACATCAACCGCAGGTGTAGCAACTACAGGTGCGCTAACTACAGCTACAGGTTGGGGTGTAGGAATTTGGACTACTGGTGCGGGTGTTTCAACTACCGGCGCGGGAGTGAAAGCAACAGGTGTTTCAATGACAGGTGCAGGCGCAACGGCTACAGGTTGAGGTACAGATACAACTGGTGTTTCAATGACAGGTGCGGGTGCAACTGCTACAGGCTGAGGTGCTGCAACTGGTGTTTCAACAGGTTTAGCATGACCGTTACCATTACCGTTTTTCGCTACAGGCTCAACTACTGGAGTGGTTGGTGCAACAATTTTGGTGGTTGCAGGTACGTGTGTATCGCTGACTGGGATACTTGTTTGTTCAACTGCAACACCACCAGCAATCAACTGTGAATATTGTTGCTGAATGAGATTGAAGAAGTTTTTGGCGTATTCTACCTGTTCCAGAAGATATTGTTCATGGATGCGGAGGGTTTCACCTTGTTGGGCGTGAAACTGCATCATGCTGCGTTCAACACCTTCCATCACCACTAGCTTCAGTTGCGCTACCTCTTGGGAAGACTTGGCGTTAGCAAACAAAGCGTTTTGCTGCTGCATCAGTTGGAAGAACGCTTTGGTATATTCCATCTGATGGTTGAGATACTGACCGTGAGTTTGTAAATTATCAGATTGATTCTTTTGGAATTGGGTCAGCAGATACTCTAAGCTTTCTAGCATTCGCTGGTAATTTACCAAGTTTTCAGGTGTTGGCATATCAGTTTCCTGGGCTAGTTGATTAGAAAGGATCGCAGGATTCATTTCTGGTTGTAGTTCAGTAATACTAGTGATGGGAGCAACTTCAGGAGCAGGTTCTGGTTTGACAATTTCTTGAAGACTCAGGCCTGAACCCTCTAAAACTTTTATCTCTTCTTCGTGTCCTTCGCGCCCTTTGCGGTTCGTTTCAGAAAATTCCGGGGTAGCACTAACAACTGGTGCAGGTGCAGCAGGTAAAGAAACCTTATGACCACTCTCCAAAGCTTCCTTGAAGCCGTTTCTAGTTTTTTCCGAAACGTAGTTAATCCCATTGAGACGCACACTCAAAGTTTTCTTCTTCTCAGCAGGTAGTGTGGGTTGAACTTGATAGGGGTCAAGATTATTCAACTGCATCCCAATGACGCGCATTTGTACTGCTGCTTCTCGCAGAGAACGATCGCTGTTCTTCTGAGTGCTAGGATTCAATGCAATGGTAATATGAGGGCGATCGCCTAAAATATCCTTAACTAAGTTAGTCAGAATTCTTTTCGGCCCAAATTCCACAAAGCAAGAACCACCAGCCGCGTAGATATTTTCAATTTCCTGTTTAAACAGCACCGAACTTGCGAGGTGTGTTTCCAGGATGCGCTGCATTCCGGTGGGGTCTTGGGGATAAGGCTTGCCAGTAACATTGCTGAAAACTGGAATTGTGGCGGTATTGAATTTTACTGATTTCGTGGCGATCGCAAAGGACTTCTGTGCAAACGCAATCAGCGAAGTGTGGAAGGCTGCGGAAACAGGCAACGGTACAGCCGCGTATCCCTGTTCTTGCAAAGTCTGACGCACTTTAGCGATTTCTGCGGTCGGCCCTGCCAACACTACCTGAGTCGGAGAGTTGAAGTTAGCAATTGATACTTGCGGATAGTGCTTCAGTATCGGTTCAATTTTGTTGATGTCTTCTTTGACAGCCAACATTGTACCTGCATCGTGGTCTGGGTCTTCTGGTGCAGCCATCGCTTGACCTCTAGCTTTCACCAAGAACAAGTAATCTTGCTCACTCAATACACCCGCAGCCCACAATGCTGTTAGTTCGCCAAAACTGTGTCCGGCTACGAAATCAGATTTGAAACCAGCTTTTTGCAGGATGGAATACAACCCAGCACTGAATACACCAATTGCAGGTTGAGCGTATTCTGTACGTTGCAATGCTGCAACTTGAGCATTTTTCTCTGCTTCTTCAAAGGTTGGGCGAGGGAAGACAATTTCTGAGAGTGGCTGCAAGTTATCTTTGAGTAACAAACTATCCATGTAACCATGCAAACGCTGCATCTCAGGGAAGTTCATCACTAATTCCCGACC
This sequence comes from Nostoc spongiaeforme FACHB-130, assembly GCF_014698475.1. GTDB lineage: Bacteria > Cyanobacteriota > Cyanobacteriia > Cyanobacteriales > Nostocaceae > Nostoc_B > Nostoc_B spongiaeforme. The sequence continues at coordinate 24,525 of NZ_JACJTB010000048.1, forward strand.
CATTTCTAGGTATTGGGAACCTTGACCAGAGAACAGTGCAACAACTTTACCACCTAATTCCATCCCAGAGGCGCGGTAGTAAATACCTTGAGGATGTTCCCAAGAAGCCGCCGCACCTTTGAGTTTCAACCAGTCAATGCTGATTTGCAGTAACTTGCAAGCTTCTTGTAGGTTCTCAGCAACAAAGCCAACTCTCGCCGCAGTTTGGGGAATTTCTAGAGATTGACTGTCTTGCACCAACTGAGAAAAGTGTCTGTCGCCGCCTTCTGATTGCAACTTCCATAAATCTGCTTCGCACTTGCTGAGTAGTTGCGCTGGGTTCTCAGCAAACAGCAGGATTTCTTGGGGCGTGCTGTGTATCCGGTAAGGTTGATTTTGTCCCGCTTCGTATTCTTCTAAAACGACGTGGTAGTTTGTCCCACCAAACCCGAAAGAACTTACACCCGCGCGTCTTGGTGCTTCGCCTTCTGCACGTATCCAAGGTCTTGTTTCAGTATTCAGATAAAAAGCCGAGTTGTTAATGTCGAGTTTGGGGTTCGGCTCAGTAATGTTAATAGTTGGCGGTAAAATTTTGTGATGCAGTGCCAAAGCAGTTTTAATTAAACTTGCCGCACCCGCAGCCGCTTTGGTGTGTCCGATTTGAGATTTTACACTACCTAAAGCAATGTGCTGCTTTTTCTGGTCGTATTCGCCAAAGAAGTCTCTTAAAGAACCGAATTCAGTGGGGTCGCCTGCCATTGTCCCAGTACCGTGGGCTTCCATCAGACCGACGGTAGCAGGAGAGAAACCAGCATCTTCGTAAGCGCGGCGCAAGGCGGTTACTTGACCTTCTTTGCGAGGTGCATAAATACTCTTGTAGCGGCCATCGCTGGAAGTACCAATACCTTTAATTACAGCGTAGATTTTATCGTTGTCTCTTTCCGCATCTTCTAGACGCTTGAGAACAATCATCCCGATACCTTCACCCAACATCATCCCATCAGATTTAGCATCGAATGGTTTAACGCTTTCACTGGGAGAAACCGCCGGGGTTTTGCTGAAGGAGATGTAAGCCATGATGGTGTTGTCTGTATCCACACCACCAGTCAGCATCATATCAGCGCGATGTTCAATTAGTTCGCTGATAGCTAATTTCAACGCACCAAAGGAACTAGCACAAGCCGCATCAACTACACAGTTAATCCCGCCGAAGTTCAAGCGGTTGGCGATGCGTCCAGCCACAACGTTAGCCAGCATTCCAGGGAAAGCGTTTTCATCCCACTTGACGTAAGCTGCTTTGATTTTGTCAACGATTTTTTTGGTGTCTTCGTCAGACAAACCACTGCTTTTAAGAACCTTTTCCCAAATAGGATATTCTAACCGTGCAGCTAGTGGCATTCCCAACTGTTTAGCCATCGCCACACCAAGAACTACCCCAGTTGTTTCGCGGCTAAACTCACGAGATTCACCATAGCCAGAATCTTCCATTGCTTCTTTCGCAACTACCAAACTGAGTAATTGCGAAACATCAGTTACTTCTAAAATGCTGGGCGGAATCCCAAATTCCATCGGGTTAAAATCAACCTCTGGAATAAAACCACCGCGCTTACAATAAGTTTTATCTTCTGGGGTTCTGGGGTTGGGGTCGTAATAATCTTCTACGCTCCAGTGGGAGGGTGGAACATCAGTAATACAATCGATTTTGTTAATGATATTTTGCCAATATTCCCGCAAATTCCGGGCTTTCGCAAATAGCGAAGCCATGCCCACAATAGCTATAGGATTTTGTTGCAATTGTCTGTTAAGTTTGTTAATCGACATTGGTTTGTCTGTCGTCATCTTTTTTTCCTCTATATACCGAATCAAAGTTTTTTCACAACTGTTGATCTGGGCTTCTAATTCCGCCAAAGCAGCATCAATTGAATAAGCAGACATAGGACATAGACAGTTTTAATTACTGTGGATTGTGAAGCTACAGTAGTCTTTGTTACCCGTCAAAAAGTATCTGTCTGTTGTGACAAGCAACTAGCTATCCTATGCGTGAAGGCTAAATGCTTTTTTCCTAACAAACACTACACAATTCAAATAGTAGAAATGTCATTTGTCCTTGGTCATTTGTCATTTGTAAGAGTTATGACATTTCCAAGCAACTTATTAAGGATGAAGTCTTTCATACTTCATACTTCACACTTCACACGTCTCTTGATATTGTGGTAGCAGGTCAATAACGTTGTTGAAACTGGTAAAATAATCTTGAAGCGCGTTAGCAGCTTGACCAGTAAATTCAAGCCATTCGTAATGGTAGAAGTTTTGTGTGATTGTATCCGGCTGGAACAATGGAAACTTAGGAGTAGCCATGAGGACAGAAACGCTTTTTTCTCCCAAGCTCGTTTGATTATCTAGCTTAACAGCAGCAACGTAGCTGGTATTAATGACAACGTTCTGTATCTTGATAAATGCCATAGCCAGTTTCAACGTCCAGGATAATATATTGTACGGAATTCGACCCAGAAAAGCTGACAAGTTCGTTACCGAAAGAACATCACCTCTACTTTAAATTTCACAGTAATTTGAAGAAATTAACCAACAGTTACAAGGTGATAGTGATGCGACTTTGTATAGTATGTTTCTCATCTTCAAGCACAATAAATGTGTTCTGTTTCCGTTGGGCTTTGAAGAGTTGAATTAATAAAAAGAATAGCACACTTCACATAAACTAAATCATTTCTTCAAGGGATTTTAAGAAAAAAATCTGGCTTTTAGCAGATGGCAATGTTAAACACAATATGGCAATCAAGTATATTCGCAAACTCATATTTGGTGGTTGTGAATTTACGCGATCGCTCTCCCGAATCCAACTACAGCTTAATTTTCTATCCATTAGCACCATCAGCATATTCCGTAGACAATCCATAAGCAAATACATGGGTATATATCCGATATTTTCAACGTAGCATCATAATTTGATTCGACTTTTTGATGAATTTTTAAAATAAGGCAAAAAACAACACCAATAAGTTAGGAATCAGCAAATATTAAAATTTTAGAAAGTACAGCATAAACAATACTTTGATGACATTTCACAAATTACAAACATTTGAGTGTTGAAATGTATATCTGCTAAAAACGTTACAGAAAATGAGGTGTTTCAGATCCCCGACTTCTTGAAGAAGTCGGGGATCTAACTTCTCACGAGTATTTCATGCTAAGTAGTAAACAGAATTAAATTTAAGGCAAATCAAAGAAACCTGCTTGTTATCAAAAGTTTCTCCTCTTACCTGGTTGGTGAGCGAAGCCGAACCACTGCCTTCTACTCATCAAACACTCACCATTTTTTTTGCTAACTTGCCAGTCAATTGCTGCCAGCGCATCACGCCGCGATTAACTAATTGCTGATTTTCATCGCCAATAAAACAGATGCGTCCCAACCTTTCACAAGTAGCCAATATTTCACCATTCCCCATAAATGGCGCAATGATAAAATTATTGGGACTGGTGTAGAAATTTATTAAATAATTGACAACACCTTCTATCCCTTCTATGTGAATTGGTGATTGGGGTTTAGCGATCGCATGATGTGAAAAAATGCCTATATAAAGGTTATTTACTAACAACTCATATTGAAATGGCATTTTGTTATTTTTGTAAAAGTCGTAAATTTGTCCTTCAGAACGTAGGACAGCCACAACCCTAGCTTCGTCTACTAAATAATTATGTTGCCATGTAGAGGATACAGTAGCGATCGCCAGTGCTGCATCTGAAGGTAACAAATTCCGAAACTGTGAAGTGTAAGTATCGCCACAATAAACCAAATGTCTCCCCAACATCCATTCTTCACCAACTTTTATGGCGGGTTCTACATTGGCTTTTGGTTGCTCAATTGCTTGTTCTACTTGGCGTTGCACCTTTTTGATGGCTAATTTCGCTTCTTTCTCCGCCATAGCACTTTTAAAGGCTGATATCTGTAACTCTTTTTGCTTTTTATTAGCTTCTGCAATTAATTGTGTTTGCTGGATAACTGCTTGTTCATCTCCCTGTTTTTGGGCTAATTCCAAGGCTTTTTGTGCAGTTTCGGCTAAACTGCGTTCTTCGCTACCAGCCCTGGCAATTTTCAGTAGTATTGTAGGACTGTCAGCTAGAGATGTACCTTTAATCATCTGTTTCACATCTGGATGGATACTTTTAGCGATTTGCTTTCCATGTTGAAAAGTACGCTCAGAGTATCCAACTTCCTTCGCCAACTCGATGGTTCTTTTAGGTGGTGAAATGGTTGCACCACCTTTGAAGGTATGTTGGTTATCTCCAGCTTTCGCCCGTAACCCCATCCGCTCTAAAATCTGGTCACGCTCTAACCACAATTCTGAACGTTCCAAGGGTTCTAACTCATTGCGAATCAGGTTTTCGTCAATTTCTGCCAGCCGCGCTTGGTCAGCATCTTGATAGTTAACAACATTACATTCGATGGTTTCTAACCCCAAAAGCTGACAAGCTGTAAGGCGATGTAAACCAGCAACCAAGGTCAAATTCTGATCTACTGTGATGGGGTTGAGTAAACCATTAGTCTTAATTGACTCTTTTAACTCACTAACTTTATGAGCATTAACAGGACGGCGGTTAGCACCTATATGAATTTGATTGATAGCAACAACAGGCATAATTACTGTTTTCATATAAGTTCAGTTAAAACAACCAAGATAACACGCGAAGTCAATTTGCAACATTTTATTTAGTGAGTTTAAATCTAGAATTTTGTTCCTGAAATTTAGGAGAATGTAGCACCTCGACTTCCCTCGGCGACCGGAGGCAGAAGGTGAAAGTATTATTATTTGTAGCATTCATGTTTTTCAATTTTTCTCGCCTGTCTGACAATAGCTATCTATACAATGTGTTTGAAATTACACAATTTTGGTAACAAATAATCATGAAAATAATTCTTAAAATTTATCCCTATTCCCTACTCCCTATTCCCCATTCCCAACCACATAGCTGAGTCATTAAAACCTAACTTAAGCAATGTCAATCGGTTGACAAGAGTAAACAACTTTGCAATAATTGGACACAGTTTATCCAGATTTTCTAAACGCTTCATTTGAGGAAAACTAAATTTTTGGGTTAGCGTTATCGTAATTTAGAATACTGGATTTGATAGGAAATTAAGTTAAAACTGAGAAAGATTTAAAGTACAGCCTTCTGTTAGTTATCCGCACAATTAATTATCAAGATTGGTGTAAAGGCGTACAACAATTCCCATAGAAATGTACAAAAAGTATGAAGTGTGAATTATGAAATAGGGAGTAGGGAGTAGGGAGTAGGGAGTGGAAAAGATAGGAGAAATATAAATTATTCTTTCCTCCTACCTTCTGACTCCTGAATGCTTACATTTTCAGACTTCATTTTTCACCTGAATTATCAGTCATTTCGGCTGTTCCCTGGCATAGCACGATTGGAATAAAAATATGGCACTAAAAAGATACGGCCACTTGTTTACAAAACCCTTGAGTCGGTGGCAAATAATTTTGGCAGCTTCTATGACTGTAGCTGTGGCTGGGCTAGGAACTTTTTACACTGTTGCACCAAAATCAAACCGTGTTGCAGTTCAAACCACTCAAGCAACAACACCAAAACCCGCGCCTGTAAAAGTTGCAGTCACCGCTTTAGGACGTTTGCAGCCAGAAGGTAAAGTTACTTACTTGTCTGCACCTAATTCTATCAACGGTGTGCGCGTGGAAAAACTGTTGGTAAAAGAAGGGGATGAAGTCAAAGCTGGGCAGGTATTGGCGTATTTAGAAGATTATAATCGTGCCACAGCAGCTTTGCAACAATCCTTAGATAGACTGCAAATTGCCAAAGCTAAATTAGCGCAGGTAAAAGCTGGGGCAAAATCTGGAGATATTGACGCACAAAAAGCCAGCATTGCAAATTTAGCATCTCAATTAAAAGGAGAAGTTGCCACACAACAAGCAACTATTAACCGCATCAAAGCTGAAGTAGATAACGCTCAAAAAGAAAACGATCGCTATCAGCAATTATACAAACAAGGTGCGATCGCGGCTTCTGTTGCCGACAGCAAAGCCTTACAACTCAAAACCACCCAACAACAACTCACCGAAGCTCAAGCTGCACTAACTCGTACCCAAAACACTCTACAAGACCAACAAAAAGAAGCGCAAGCCAGACTCAGCAGTATTAAAGAAGTACGTTCTGTAGATGTTGAAGCCGCGCAAACAGAAGTTAAAAGTGCTGTCACAGCAATTAAACAAGCCAAAGCTGACCAAGAATTAACATACATTAAAGCTCCCATTGACGGTAGGATTCTCAAAATTCATGCCAAAACTGGCGAAGTTATCAATACTTCTGGTTTTGCAGAAATCGGTAAGATATCGCAAATGTATGTAATTGCAGAAGTATATCAAACCGATATTCAAAAAGTACGTGTCGGTCAAAAAGCATCAATTACCAGTGCTGCATTTGCTGGAAAATTACAGGGAACTGTGAAAGAAATTGGTTGGCAAGTTGACAAACAAAGCATCTTTAGCCTCAACCCCAGGTCTGATACCGACCGCAGAATTGTAGAAGTCAAAATCTCTATTGATAACCCCGCAGATAGTCAAAAAGTAGCTCGGATGACAAATCTGCAAGTGGATGTATCTATTCAAATTTAGTCAATAGTTAATAGTCAATAGTCAACATAACAAATGACTAATGACTAATGACAAATAACAAATAACAAATGAATCCATGAATTTCAAGATTCCTTTAGCATGGCTACAGCTTGCCCAACAAAAGATTCGTTTTGTCGTTGCTGTAGCCGGAATTGCTTTCATTGTGCTGCTGATGTTCGTCCAGTTAGGGTTTCAAGATGCACTTTATTCTAGTGCAACCGCAGTACATCAAAGCCTACGCGGGGACTTATTTTTAGTTAGCGCACAATATAAGTCTTTGACATCTAATCAAAGCTTTTCTCGCACTCGTTTATATCAATCTTTGGGGTTTGATGGTGTTGAATCTGTTAGCACCATGTACTTGCAATTTGCCAAGTTAAAAAATCCCGTTAATGGTGAGAAATATTCTATTTATGTGATTGGCTTTGACCCAGGAAATCCGGTACTAAATATCCCAGAAATTGAGCAGAATTTGGACAAGCTCAAAATTCCTGATGTTATGCTATTTGACCGCGATTCTCGTCCAGAATTTGGGCCAATTGCTGCCAATTTTGATAAAGGAGATACTGAACAGACAATTGAAATATTTCCTTTTGATGGGCCAATTGGCTATAACGTGCGAGTCGGGGGATTATTTAGCTTAGGCCCCTCCTTTGGTGTAGATGGAAACTTAATTGTCAGCGACTCAACTTTTTTGCGGATAAACCCCAATACTCGCCCAGCAGAAAAAATCGACATCGGCATAATTACTCTCAAGCCTGATGCTGATAAAGAAAAAGTTTTAAAGAGTTTGCAAGCTAATTTACCGAATGATGTTCTAGTTTTTACTCGTCAAGGCTTTATCAACTTTGAGAAACAATATTGGGCTGATAGAACACCGATTGGTTTTATTTTGAATCTAATGTTAACAATGGCTTCTGTGGTAGGTGTGGTGATTGTTTATCAAATTCTCTACAGCAATATTGCCACTCAATTTATTGCTTATGCGACATTAAAAGCCATTGGTTATCCCAACTCTTATTTGTTAAAGGTGGTATTTCAACAAGCGTTAATCTTGGCATTTCTCTCATATATTCCCGGATTTTTCACTTCCATAATTTTGTATGACTTTGCAAGGGAAGCAACAAAATTACCCATCATGATGAATGCTACAAATGCCTTGATAGTGTTTATCTCAGCAGTCTTGATGTGTATTACCTCTGGCGCACTTGCGATTAATAAATTGCGTTCTGCTGACCCGGCAGATATTTTTTAGGGAGTGGGGAGTAGGGAGTAGGGATTAAATAGTGTTTTCACTTTTCTAATTCTTTTTATCTAGTACAGTTCGGCGTAAATAAACCGACCATAAGGAATTACTAAAAAGTTTGTGGTATCACTATTCTTTCTTTTTCCTTTTGACCTTTTACTTTTGCCTTTTTGTACTAGCCCCTAGCCCCTCACATTAAACATTCAAACTTTAGTAAAAAAATAACCCCTGATGAACTTAGACAACAAAACTCTCCTGATTACTGGGATTGATGATTTTATCGGGTTGCGTGCAGCCGAGTTAGCCATAGCGCAGGGAATGAAAGTGCGCGGGTTGCAAAGTTCTAGCGATCGCAAGATACCACAAAATCTGAATGTAGAAGCGATCGCTGGTAACATTACCGACCCCAAAATTGCCCAAAAAGCTTGTCAGGGAGTAGATATTGTTCTCCACACAGCACAACTTACCCAAGAAGCTGGCCCCATCAAAGAGTTCCGGGAAATCAACGTTAACGGTACTCTCACCATAGCAAAAGCAGCTAAAAATGCTGGTGTTAAAACCTTCGTCCATCTCTCCAGCGCGATGGTATATGGCTTTGATTATCCCGATGGCGTAAGCGAAACTGGCCCTTTATCTGGCGATAATAATCCTTACTGTCAGACTAAAATCGAAGCAGAACAAGAACTTTTACCCCTCAACTCTTCGCCAGACTTTGGTGTGATAGTGATTCGTGCTGGTGATGTTTATGGCCCTGGTTGTATCCCTTGGATAATCAGACCACTTTTGATGATGCGTCAAAAGCTATTTGCTTATGCTAACGATGGTCAAGGAGTCATCAACCATCTATATATAGATAATCTGATTGATGCCATCTTTTTAGCCATCCAAAAAGAAGCTTACGGCGAAGTTTTTAACATTACTGACGGTCAACAAACTTCCTGGAAAGAGTATTTCATGCGCTTGGCTGCAACTGAAGGTTTACAGGCTCCGATGTCTGTACCAAAAGATGAAATCAAACTATTTCTCAAAATTCGTAGCCAAGGACAAAAACTATTTCGTAAAAAAGCTGATATTCTCCCGGAATCAGTTGATTTTATGACCCGCCCCTACGCTTATTCTATTGCTAAAGCCCAAAGCTTATTAGATTACAAACCCAAAATTGATCTAGAAGAAGGCTTGCGTAGAACATCTGAATGGGTGCAGAAAACAGATATCCAAAAACTAGCCAAATAGACGGCTCACTTCTCTGATTCCTCTCGAAGTTTGCTCAACGCGACGGCACTTCCTTCAACGGGGGGAACCCCCGCAACGGAGTGCCTTGGGAACCCGCGCACGCAACTTCTCTCTGTGTCTCTGCGGTTCGTTAAAAGAGATAAACCACGAAGACACAGAGATAAAAATTAAGAACTTTTCCCCAATTGTCAAATTACCAAATTAATGAATCATCATGCGTAAAATTGCACGTTGGTCTTACTTTGTGCTTTCTTCTTTAATCAGCATTTATTGTATTAAACCCGTAACCGCAGAACAAACTGCAACACTCACTATTGTCGTTAAAAATGTTCGCCATCAAAAAGGTGATGTGTGCTTCCGCATTTACGCCGGGGAAAAAGGTTTCCCGATGAGCGATAAAAGTGAAGTCCAAAGCGGTTGCGCCAAAATTACAGGTAATACTGTCACAAAGAAATTCTCTGGTTTAAAACATGGTACGTATGCAGTAGCAATTGTTGACGACCAAAATGGCGATCGCAAATTAAATACAGACTTCTTCGGTATCCCTAAAGAAGGCTTTGGTATTTCTAAAAATCCTACTGTTTCTGTTCAAACAGGTACACCAAAATTTCGTGACGCTAGTTTTGTAGTCAATAAAAACACCAGCATCAATATTGTCATGAAATACTCTCTTGATCCATAAGGGGAGAGAAGGGAAAAAGTAGACAAGGTAGGCAAGGGGACAAGGTAGAAACTATGTTTGTCACCCTTGTCACCCTTGTCTTCCCCCTCACCCTTGTCACCCTTGTCTCCCCCCTCACCCAAACTCCTCCTCACATCTCAATTACATGGAAGCATTTACGATATTCCTGTCTAAGTCTTTGCTGGGTTGGCTGGCTATTCAGGTGTGTCTAGCACTTGTTTTCTTGTTCTACTTGCGCTTGGGCAACAGAAGTACATTAGCAGATGAGCAGCTACCCAAAACGGCGGTAATTCTTTGTTTACGTGGAGCCGATCCGTTTTTACCGGAATGTTTGCGATCGCTTCTCACTCAAAATTATCCACAATATACTTTAAAACTAGTTGTCGATAGTCAAACAGATCCAGCTTGGCAAATAGCCCACGATACTATCAGTCAACTAGGCGCAACTAATGTTGATATCAGCTATTTAAGGGTGATTCGCCACAATTGCAGCCTCAAATGCAGCGCCCTTTTGCAAGTTTTTGCCGAATTAGATGATACTTACGAAGTTGTGGCTTTTGTGGATGCTGATACGGTAGTCCATCCCGACTGGTTGCGAGAATTAGTTAGCCCTTTATCTCATCCCAAAGTCGGCGCGACAACTGGTAATCGTTGGTATGTACCAACTGGTAAATATTGGGGTTCAGTAGTCCGCTATGCAGGTAATGTTTCTACAGTTGTGCAGATGTTTTTATTTGGTATTCCTTGGGGTGGTACTTTAGCCATCAAAACACAACTACTACGCCAAACCGGGATACTGGATATGTGGGGTAAAGCCTTAAATGAAGACTTGATGATGCACAAAGTTTTGAAAAAACACGGAATGCAAATCAAGTTTGTACCTTCTTTGATGATGTTAAATCGGGAAGAATCTGATTTACTCGGCTTAATAGATCATCTCAAACGACTGTTTTTATACTCTCGACTTTATCATCCGCAATGGATAGCTATAGTTGGGGATGTAATTTCTAGTATTTTATTTCCCGCCATCACTATTGTTTTATTACTAGCCTCTTTGTGGGATGAAGAATGGCAAACTGCCGCCTTATTATTTCGCTCTTATAGCATCTACACCCTGGGGCTACTTTTACTCATGTTGACATTAGAGATAGGAGTCAGACCAGTAATTTTAAATCAAGGTCAGTCAGTGACAAAATTATCCATCGGCACAATATTAAAAATGTTGATTGCCATCCCCTTAACACAATGGGTATATGGTTTAGCATTACTTACTTCTTTGGTCAGATCAACTGTTAAATGGCGGGGTGTGATTTATCGTGTCCAAGGGCCTTGGAATATCCGTTTAGTGGAATACCAAGCTTATGATTTTTTGGATCAACCGATAGATAGCAAAATATCTTTGTGAGTTAAAAGGGGCTAGTGCAATAAGGCAAAAGTAAAAAGTCAAAAGGAAAAAGAAAGAATCGTGATACCACAAGTCTTTTAATAATTACCGATGATCTATTTATTTACGCCAATCTGTACTAGAGTTTTAATCGCCAATCATCAGATCCCCGACTTCTTAGAGAAGTCGGGGATCTAAAAGTCCAAAATCCTAACAAACTCTGTGTAAATCCTGCGTCAGTTGACTGTTATTTTTCATGAGTCACAAAAGCTATTTATAGCTTGTCTTTCAGATGCAATTGCGTAGGGTTTCTCAAACATGAATGAGTTAATAATATTTTTGTCTCGGTGCTTGTTGAGTTGGTTAGCTATTCAAGTGTGTTCGGTGTTGGCGTTGTTGTGGTGTCTGTCTTCACGACCACAAGATCCATTACTAGACGAAGAACTGCCAAAAACAGCAGTAATTCTTTGCTTGCGTGGTGCTGATCCGTTTTTACCAAATTGCTTGCGATCGCTACTCCATCAGAACTACCCTAACTATCATTTGAAGTTGGTTGTGGATAGCATTGACGATCCAGCATGGCAAATAGCCCACAATACTATCAATGAACTAGGCGCAACTAACGTTGACATCCAACCACTCAAAATAGTCCGCAATAATTGCAGCCTCAAATGTAGTTCTTTGATTCAAGCTGTCTCGGAACTCGATGCGTCTTACGAGGTTGTAGCTTTAGTTGATGCTGATACCGTTGTACATCCCAATTGGTTGCGGGAATTAGTCACACCACTCAATAACCCGAAAGTTGGTGCAACCACAGGGAATCGTTGGTACATTCCGACAGGTAGATATTGGGGTACTGTAGTCCGCTACATCTGGAATGTTTCAGCACTTGTACAGATGTTTCTTTATGGCATTCCTTGGGGTGGAACTCTAGCTATTAAAACCTCTGTACTTCATCAAACTGGACTGCTAGATAAGTGGGGTAAAGCTTTTGGCGAAGATACGATGATTCGTAGCGTTTTGGGTAAGCATAAACTCAAAGTTCAGTTTGTGCCTTCTTTGATTATGTTGAATAAGGAAGAGTGCGATTTACCGAGTTTAAGATACTGGTTTCAACGTCAATTGTTATCTTCTCGCTTGTACCATCCTTTATGGATAGCTGTAGCTACTGATGTGATTTTCACAATCATGCTACCGAATCTTTTATTGCTAGTATTTTTCGCGGCTTTGTTAATTGGAGAAGGAGACAGCGCCAATTTAGCTTTGAGTTGGTATGTCAGTTATATGTTGGCTTTAGTCATGCTGATCCTCTTTTTAGAGTTAGGAGTCCAGCCAGAAATTCGCGCTCAAGGTCAACAAGTAACAAAACTTTCCGCAGCCGTAATTGGGAAAATAGCGATAACTTTGCCCTTCACACAATGGATTTATGGGTTAGCAATGTTAGCATCATTTCAGATGCCTACAGTTCATTGGCGTGGTGTGACATATCAAGTTCAAGGCCCTTGGAATATCCGTCTTGTAGAATATCGTCCTTATCATTTACAAGATCAGCCAAGCGATCGCAAAGTTTCTCTCTAATATTCACAAGTCAGAAGTGATCTTCATGCGATTCAACACTCAGTAATGAGTGTGGTAAGAAGATGATTTATTAATACTTCTGACTTCTTCTTCCAAGAATTTCTCTAGCAATGCGTAAATCCTCAAATTAGCGTTTTTCGGTGTGAGCAAGAATTGTATAGCAATCCTATCTGATTTGTGAGAAGTCGGGGATCTTTTGCCTCACAAACGATGAAACTCTGAGAAAACATTAACAAACTAACTAAAATCATGAAAAAGCAACAGCTACGCATTGCACTGTTTACAGGATTGTACTCTCCTTTTCTGACAGGAGTTTCCGTTGCAGTCCATCAAAGAGTTCGCTGGTTGCTACAACAGGGACATGAAGTTTTACTTGTTCATCCAGAAATCAACGATAAGTATCCCAAAAAAGTTAGCGATCGCCCCATGCCAGGGCTAGATGAATTAAAGTCTTTTCCGACTTTCTCTTCATACAAATTCCCCACAGAGCCTTTAATCTTTTATAAGTCTCTTCCCCAACCATTAAACTATCGTCATTGGAGTGATCATAAACTACTAAAACAATTTCAACCAGATATTATTGTGGTTGAAGAAGCCGCCCAAATGCGGGGAGTATATTCAGCCTTTTTACAAGGTTATGGTCGTCCTGTCGGAGTAGGATATGCAAAAAAAACTCATACTCCAATTGTTTCAGTTTTTCATACTGATATTGTTGCCTACATTAAATATTATTTAGGCGATACATTTTTCAACTTCCTCCGCCCGATTATTCCTTTGATCGTTAAACAGTTTAGTGAATCTTACGACCTGAATTTATTTTCTTCTAAAGAACAGCTTGTAAAATACCAAAACCTCCAATGTAAACGGAGTGAATATCTTCCCTATCAAGGAATTAATTGCGAAAAATTTCATCCCCAGAACATCGTTCATAATCCGATACCGAATGATCATCGTCCGACCCTATTATTTGTAGGACGTGTGACAGCCGAAAAAAATGTGCCTCAATTAATAGATGCTTTTCCCATCATCGCCGCTAAAATTCCTGATGTGCATTTAGTGATTGTTGGTAGCGGCCCCTTAGATGCCGAAATTCGTCGGCGTGCAGCAAAATTTGGTTCTGGAATTACTATCTGGGGTGAGTCACACGGTACAGAACTTTTAGGTTGGTTTGCGCGTGCAGATATATTTGTGAACCCTTCAGTAACGGAAAACTTCTGTACCACAACTAACGAAGCCTTAGCTTCGGGAACTCCTGTAGTAGCTGTGACTGCACCTTCAACATCAGAACAAGTATTTCCTGGTAAAAATGGCTTTTTAGCAGAACCAAATAACCCCAGAGATTTTGCCCAAAAGGTAATCGCTATCTTAGAAAATCCTGAACTCAAAGCCGCAATGAGCGAACAAGCTCGTCCTTCTATTCTTCAGTATGATTGGTCTGCTTGTATGGAGAAATTTGAAGCCAGACTTTACGAAGTCGTGCAAACATCTCAACCACGAAAACCTACAGTTGTGGGATAACTTGACTATCACTCCAGTTAGCTAAAATTACAGCAATCCCAAATGATTAGGACTCACGTAGAACAATAGTTGGTGCGTGAGTCCTGATCATTTGTGAGTGCCTAAATACCAACTTTTCATAGGTGTCTCCTAATTGTTGATTTGCCGCGATCGCGGAACAACGAACGAAATAACTAGCAAACCAGACTAGCTGTCATACCATAACCATATACCTCCTACGCCAGTGAGGGAGTCGGCAAAGCCGCCCAACGCACTGGCTCTTTTTTTTTGACGTTTTTAGTGATCTTTACATTTCTTTAGAAACAGCCTCTAATACATGTTGATTATAAAGAAACAATAATAGATGAATACCAGGTAAGAAATCTCTGATATTAAATAAATAAAGATGTAAATATTACATTTAGATAAATAATATATTTCATTGTTATTGAGTTTTTAAATAAAATTCAATATTGATTTATATTTTCTAAAACTGATTTTTTTTTATCTAAATTGGAAATATTTATCTATTCCCTATTTATCGCTTATTTCAAAACAAGTAATCTCAACGAGCAAACTAGATAATTGTCTTAGGTTTGGTTGAAAATAAATTACTTGTTTTTTGTTTTATCGGCAGTAAGTTTAATGAAATCAATTGTCCAAGGGATAAATTAATGTTTGCAAAATCTCAGAACCAATTGCTACATAAAGCTTTGCATTTTCATTCGTGGCCATGAGAATCCATAGATTTTTGTAAATATGAACATATTTAGTTTCATACGTCAGAAAAAAAAGGAATTAGGCATGAATAAGAAATCCAGTAATCGCACACCAAATATTAAGCTCACACCAGGAGCAGTTTATATTCAAGACTGCGTATCTAATGAACTCAGCAAGCTTTACAGTCTGGATTTAACTACAGGTAAAGCGAACTTGATTGGTGAGATCGTGACAGAGGTTTCTGACATTGCTTTTGTAGGTTCGCAACTATATGGGCTTGACCGTGAAGGCGACAAGACAAAACTAGTTAAAATCGACATCAATTCAGGCGATGCGATCGCAGTTGGTGATATTGGCTTTGCTTGTGCAGGTTTAGCATACAATCGTCAGCGCAAAATTCTCTACGCCACAACAGCCAAACAATTAATTTCTATTAATCTCGAAACAGGTAAAGGTACACCAGCCATCACAGTAGCAAGTAAAGACCACAACTGTGGTGAAGTTGCTTTTGATAGTAATGGACGAGGCTATATTACCTTAATTGGTTACGACAAAAAGAAACTATTAGCCAGTTGTGACCTCAAGACAGGTGAAGTGCAAATAATTGGTGACATTGGCTTTCCTGATGTAGCCAGTTTGGAATTTGTTGGTGATGTACTCTATGGCGTAACTGGCAACTTTTTTAACTTAGGTAAAGATGGTCAGTTAATCTGCATTGATACCAAAACTGCTAAAGGCACTTTAGTTACCATAACCGACCCTATCGGTCGTTGGGCTGGAATGAGTATTTATGAACCAGCTACAGCAGTCGTAACTAAAAATACTTCAGAAGTGAAACCACAAGAGGAATCTGAAAAGACTGAGGAAAAATCTGAAAAAACTAAAGTTACTCAAGAAATTCAAACTGTCAAGGAGGTAAATATGAATACTTTAACCATTGATACCAAAACTAATTGTTATGTTATCGACGCTAACCAAATGAATCATCTGCAACAAAACGTTGCAACATCTTTTGTCTTTGAAAAAGGTACTTTTGATATCAGAATTACTGGGGGTCACTATAGCCACAGCAAAGCTAAAACATCAGGAGAACCTTTTATTTTACTGTGGATATATGGAGATAACGGCAGTACATTTATTAACAAAACAACAGGTTTTGAAGTAGGCGCAACCTGGACAACTTTAAATGGTTACAATGATATCTTAAAGCTGGAAATTAAAGAAAGAGCAGTTCTCCACGCTTTATTTTTTGATTTTAATAATGAAGATAATAGTGGTTCTCTTGACCTTTTAATTACTAGTAACAAGCAGTTCTTTAATCCAGCCAACTTAACGGTAGATAGCAAGCGTAACTGTTATGTTCTTGACAATAGTTACCTATCTAGCCTCAAACAATCTGGTTCTAACTTTGTTGATTTGAACCCAGGTAATTATCGTCTAAAAATTCGAGAAGGCACTGCCAGCTATTGGTCAGATAACAAAAAATTTAATATCGAACCTTGGGCTTTATTGTTGGTCAAAGGTGGAAAATTTGTTACAAAACTGACTGGCATCGAATCTGACGAAACCTGGGTTTCATTAAATGGTCTTAAAGATGAAGTAGTTTTAGAAGTTAAAGAAAAAACTACACTCACAGGTTTATTTTTTGACACCTATAAAGAAGATAACGAAGGACAGATTATTCTAGCGATCGAATCCCTAAGCGTAGAAGAAATAACTGAGGGATATAAAAAGCAAGAAAATATTCAAGTCAGTCAACAATCATCATCAAAAACAACTGTTACAACTACAACAACTGGAGGTAATGGTGGCTCTGGTGGTGGCTCTGGTGGTAGCTCTGGAGGTGGTTCTGGAACTCGTGAATTAGTTGGTGCTGGTGCTAATAGTACAGTAGAGTTCACCTTCCGTTTTAATGAAGAGGAATTCAAGAAGAAATGGGAAGAGCAGCTACAGCAGATTAATACATCTATCAAGGTAATAGATGAAACCGATGTCACTTTAGAAGCTAAGTACTGGGATCAACTTGAACAGTGGCTGCTAAAAAACTATGAGAAGCACTTCAAAAACCTATCTGTAGAAGTAGCAAAAGTCAGGTTTTCGATGGATGCTTATTTACAACAGATAGAGTTTAGTTTAAACCAGCATCTACAAGGTTGGTCTGGCTATTTAGAAAGGATTTTGGAAGATAGGATTAACGTCGAAGTATCGAGGAGAATCAACCAATACATCAATCAGTATATTGACCAAACCTTTGAACAAAGAGTCCGCAGTAACGTTGGTTTGATTATCAACAACCTTGTCAATAAGCAAGAACTCAACCAGTATATTGACCGACAAGTTAATCAACAAGTTGGCAATTCCTTTGAGCAACATATACGCAACAACGTTGAGTTAATCATTAGCAACATTGTCAATAAACAAGAACTCAACCAGTATATTCACCGACAAGTTAATCAGCAAGTTGACAATTCCTTTGAACAGAAGATACGCAACAACGTTGAATTAATCATTAACAACATTGTCAATAAGCAAGAACTCAACCAGTACATTGACAGTCACGTTAATCAGCAAATTGACAATACCTTCGAGCAGCATATACACAAAAACCTGAGCCTCATCACACAGAACATTGTCAATAACAACGCCGAACTTAATCAGTACCTCAGCCAGCAGATCAGCAATAATTTTGAAGAAAACATACGCAATAACATTGACTTAATTAGTCAAAACATCGTGAATAACGATACTGAACTTAATCAGTATGTCAGCCAGCAAATCGATAATAGTTTTGAGCAGAAGGTACACAACAACATTGAACTGATTATCAACAATCTCGTCAATAAGCAAGAACTCAACCATTACATTGACCAGCACGTTGACCAGCACATTGATAATACCTTCGAGCAAAGGATACACAACAACCTGAGCCTCATAACGCAGAATATAGCTAACAGCACTGAGCTAAATCAGTACGTCAGTCAACAAATTGACAACTCTTTCGAGCAGAAGATTCAGAATCATATCCAACTGATTACCCAGAATATTATCAATGATAATGATGTATTCAATCATTACGTTGACCAACGTCTGGAGCAAAGTGTACATCACAACACTGAAGTTAATAACACGATTGTCAACCTTGTTACGAATAGTGCTGAAATTAACAACAAGATTGAGAACATCCGCAACGAGTGGAATCAATCATTCATCACTCTGGTAACAGAGCAAATTGATGAATTAATCAACGTTATAGGTGGTAGAGAGGCATTTATCAAATTAATTACTCAGAATATTGTGAATAACAATACTGAGATTAGCCAGTACGTCAGCCAGCAAATTGACAATACCTATGAACAAAAGGTCAAAAATTATGTCAAGTTAATTACTCAGAATATTGTCAATAATAATGACATCTTGAACCAGTACGTTGATCAGCGACTACAGCACAATGTAACTAACAATAATGTTGTTATTAATCAAATCTTTGACAACGAGCAAATAACCCAGAAGATTCAGAATATCTTGAGCAATAATACTCAAATTCACCAGAATATTGAGAGCGTTGTGATCAATAGCAATGAAATTAACAATAGAATTCTGAACTTGGTTGTCAACAGCACAGAGATTAACAACAAGATCAGTAACGTCTACAGAGATGTTGACCTCAAGATTGAGAATATCCGCAACGAGTGGAATCAAACATTCATCACTCTGGTGAGACAGTATGTTGATGAATTAATTAGCATCATTGGCGATAGAGATTCCTTCAATATCCAAATTGCTAATATCATCAACGTTAAAGTGGATGAGCTTCTCAACCAAATCTTGAGAATCAGAAACGAACTGACTGTGATTATTAACAATGCAGACAGACATCTCTACGAATGGACTTTGGGAGAACTAATGGCTATTAAAGGTTGTTTAACTGACCGTCAGGCTCTTGTTGAACAGCTAGTGACTTTCAGTACCGAACTTAGAGTTAAGCTAGATAATACTAACTGTGTTGATATCAACACATTCAAGCCTTTCAAGCCTCTCTCAGTTCCCCAACAGTTACCAGGGAATAGATAGTTAATAACTATCTTTGGCTACTTTATTTTTACTGAAGTAGCCAAAGATGTAACTAGTTGAAGATGATAGATTATTTGACCGGATCGGCAAATTAGAGCCAAATTTCTAATCCCGTTGAAAAAATTTTCGTAAATACTATCTTTAATGGCTAAATAAACTTGATATTCCGGTTCAGTCAGATTAATTAAATTTCGATATAAAATATATTCTCCTCAAGCAAGCTCAAAGTCTCGCATTGGTGAGGCGCTTAAAAAGCTTTTAATTTCGACAATAATTTTGCGTCCATTGTGTTCATTCGCAATAGGTCTTTCTATTGCTAAATCAGCAAATAATTCAGTATCTTTATATTTAATTTTATAAGGATCAGCAAAAATGATCCAACCGTCTTTAACTAAAGCATTTTTAATTGCATCATGGTAAACATCTTTGGCTGGCATTATCCTCTTGGTAATTTATATGATTATTTTAACAACAGATGTTCAGGAAATTTAAGTAACAAATAATACATGAATAAATCACTTGGTTACTGAATAAATGAGCGATCGCTAAATCGATAAATTATCACCTCGTGGCGTAAGTCCTAGTTAATATACAAATATGCTCATACTTGATGTTCAAGAATCCATCAGTAGACTCTAAGTATATTAATTTTAGGTATTTATATGTTTTTAGTAACAGGAGCAACGGGGGGAATTGGTCGTCGTGTTGTGCGACTGCTACGCCAACAGGAACAATCAGTCAGGGCGTTTGTGCGCTTGACTTCACGTTATAGTGAGTTAGAACATCGGGGTGCAGAAATCTTCATTGGTGACTTGCGCCAAGCCAGAGATATAGAAAAAGCGACTCAAGGTGTCAAATATATTATCAGCACTCACGGTTCTGATGGTGACGCGCTCTCACTGGACTATCGCGCCAATATAGAACTGATTGACCAAGCAAAAGCTAATCAAGTTCAGCATTTTGTGTTTGTGTCTGTGTTGGGAGTCGATCGTGGCTATGAAGATGCACTTGTATTTAAAGCCAAACGCGCAGTCGAACAATATTTGGTAGATAGTGGCTTAAATTACACAATTTTACGTCCATCTGGACTAGCATCAAATTTGCTGCCACTGGCAGAACAATTTCGAGAAACAGGGTTGTATTTATTGATTGGCGATCGCAAAAACCGTAGCTCAGTTGTGAGTACAGACGATTTAGCAAAAATGATAGTCGATTCTGTCAAACTTACAGAGGCGTGTAATCAAATATTGCCAGTCGGGGGGCCAGAAATTTTGCAACGGGAAGATATTCCGCAAATTTTTGGTCATATTTTTAACAGAGAACCGATAGTCATCAACCCGCCAGTCTTTTTAGTGGATGGGGTAAGAAATATTATTGGTTTATTCAATTCCCAAACGCAAACAGCTTTGGGAACTTATCAGACATTGCTATCTAATGAATTTTTCTGTAAAAAAGATGAAATAGCAAACTTAGAGAGGATTTTCAATTTTCAATTGGAAACTTTGGAAAATTTTTTACGACGCTATTTAGCAGTTTGAATTTAGAGGTTACAGGTTACAGGTTAGAGCTTAGTTTAATGCGATCCCTAGTTCCTCCCTAAGCCCCTAACTCCAAGCCCCTAGCCTCTAGTCCCTAGTACAATACGGCGTAAATAAACAGACAATAAGAAATTGCTAAAAGACTTGTGGTATCGTTATTACTTCTTTTTCCTTTTGCCCTTCGGGTTCACCATTTGACGACAGTTGCCTCAAGTCGGGAGACCCGCCCACGGCACTGTCTCCTTTATGCCGGGAAACCCGTCCACCGCAATGGCTCACCTTTTTACTTTTGCCTTGTTGTACTAGCCCCTAGCCCCTTTTATTAAATTTAAAAATTTATGACTTCTCCCCTATTTGCTAATGCGGCTCAAGCACGTCAAACAAAACAGCGATTCGCCAAGCCAGAGGATCAGCTGTCTTATGAATTAGGTAAGGCAGTTCAAGAGTTGCCACCGCTTTATACTAGATTGTTAGCTGGAACCATTAGTGTAGCTTTATTCGGGACTATCGCCTGGGCGCATTTCTCGGAAATTGATGAAGTAGCGATCGCCCAAGGGGAATTAATTGCTTCAACCCAAGTCAGACCTTTGACATCCCTGGGGAATGGGATGATTTTAGCGGTGAAGGTGAAAGAAGGCGATCGCGTGACCAGAAATCAAGTATTAATTCAACGCGACCCCGATTTCCAAAAAACAGACGTGAACCGCCTGACAGAATCTAGCAAGTTGATTAAAGATGACTTAGAGCGTTTGGATGTAGAACGCATCGGCGGTCAAAGTACTGGTGAGAAATTGCAAGATGAACTGTTGACAGCACGCTTACGCGATTATCAAGCACGTCAAGCCAGCGCCGAAGCCGAAGCCAACCGCCAACGCGCCCTCCTCGACCAAGCAAAAGTCCGCTTGACAAGATTGCGAGAAAATTTAGAAACTGCCAAAACTGCATTAGTTAACTCCAAAGCTAACTTAGCTAATGCTCAAAATATCCGCGCAACAGTCAAAGAAGCATTAACAATTGCCAAAAATCGAGAAACCAAACTCCGCACTTTAATTACTCCTGGTGCTGTCCCTAGGGTTGATTACTTAGAAGCACAAGAAAGATTAAATCGTGCTACTACAGATGTCACCAGATCAGAAGATGAAGTAACTAACGCGAGTAATAGAGTCGCAGAAGCACAAGATCGAGTTGTATCTCTCGAAAAAGACATCGCAGCCCAAGTCCAAGAAGTCCGTCAAGCGGAAGAAGCTTTTCAAGGGGCGCGTAATCAAGCACAACGTGTTACATCTGAGCGTCAAAGTGAAATTTTGACTCAAATGAACAAACGTAAAGAAGAATTAACCACTGTCTCTGGTCAATTAGCCCAAGCGAAAAAGCAAGAAGACGGAGAAACCATTAAAGCGCCTGTAGCGGGGACAATCTACAGAATTAAGGCTACCAAAGGCCCTGTACAATCAGGAGAAGAATTACTGTCTATCTTGCCAGATGGCGAAGAATTAGAACTAGAGGTGAAAGTCCTCAACCGCGATATTGGCTTTATTCGTCCAGGGATGAAGGCAAAAGTTAAAATGGCTACTTTTCCATTCCAAGAATTCGGCACTATTGATGGCACAGTAGTACAAGTTAGCCCCAATGCTGTAGTTGATAAAGATTTGGGCTTGGTTTTCCCCACCAGAATTCAAATGAATAAACATTCCCTAAACGTACGGAGTAAAGAAGTAGTATTTACACCAGGTATGGTAGCTACAGGAGAAATTGTCACGCGCAAGAAATCAATTTTAACTTTCATTATCGAACCCGTAACTCGCCGATTTAGCGAAGCTTTTTCTGTTAGGTAAAAGATGACATAAAAAACTAAAAAAGACAGGCGATACACCTGTCTTTTTTAAAAAAGGATTTATCAGAGAATCTTAGAAATTCATTTCAGCAGCTTGAACTTTTTCAACCTGTTTCTTCTTGAGAACTAGCATTACTTGAGCTAACATTACCAGGCAGATAAAAGCAATTAGCCAACCAACTCTGCTAGAGTCTTGTAACACAATTTCTGTATCTTTTTGACCAAAACCACCAACGTTGGGGTTATTAGTCAAAGCGTCACCAGATTTTACTGTTTGTCCTTCAGAAACAATCAGTTCTGGGCCGAGAGGAATTGTATCAGTGACCACATCACCAGCTTCGGTTGTGATGTTCACCAAATATTTCACGTTACCTTCACCATCATCTTCTTTGGCAATCTTGTTGATGGTACCAGTAGCAGAAGCGTTGTAAACAGTGTTGTTGCTCTTTTCACCAGTAGGATAAACTTGTCCGCGTCCTCTATTACCACCTACGTGAACTGAGTATTTACCAAAGTGGATATTTTTGTCAGTTGCAGGATTAGGAGACAGAACAGGGAAGACAATTTCCTGATATTGTTCGCCGGGTAAGGGGCCAACAATAACTACGTTGTCGGAACCTTCTTTGTAGGTTTGGAAGTAGGTATCACCAACTTCTTCTTTCAGTTCTTCAGGAATGCGGTCTTCAGGAGCAAGTTTGAAGCCTTCGGGGAGCATCAAAACTGCACCAACGTTTAAGCCAACTTTAGAACCATCTGCACCAACTTGCTGCACGCTGGTATCGTAGGGAATTTTCACCACAGCTTTAAATACTGTGTCGGGCAGCACTGATTGAGGCACTTCGACTTCTGTGGGCTTGGCTGCTAGGTGACAGTTAGCGCAAACGATTCTACCTGTTGGCTCGCGGGGAGTTTCAGGATAGGTTTGCTGCGCCCAGAAGGGATAAGCAGCAGCACTTTGAGGCAAAGCAATATCGCTAGTAAAGAAGAATGTTACTGTAGCGATCGCTATGAGCAATGTTTTGGTAATTGCTCTAGCACTGCGAGTCAAACTCGCTGTTGTAAAGGCATTTCTCATCTCTATAAGGACAACGATTCTTGGATGAAGTAGTCAATAGTCACAGTTATCAGTTATCAGTTATCAGTTATCAAGCATGTTCACTGTTCACTGTTTACTGATAAATTAAGCCCACCAAGGTTCTTCGCCGGTGCGGAAGTCGGTTTCAGTCCAGGGTGTGAGAACAATCTTGTCGTTTTCGGCTTTGGCGTGGCTTAAAGCCAAAGAACGGGGTGCAGGGCCTCGAACTACTTTACCAGTTGCGTCGTATTGAGAACCGTGGCAAGGGCATTTAAATTTGTTTTCCGCAGCGTTCCAAGGAACAACACAACCCAAGTGGGTGCAAACAGCGTTAATGCCGTAATCGGTGATGGCTTCTTTGCTTTCGACCACAATGTAGGTGGGGTCGCCCTTCAATCCTTGAACGAGGGTGCGATCGCCTACGTTATGGCTGTCTAGAAATTGACTAACGCTCACATCGTTGCCCAGGCTGTCTTTTGCTGTTGTACCACCGCCAGCACCACCAGCAGCCGGAGGAATAAAGTAGTTAACAACGGGATACAATGCACCCAGAGCTACTCCAGTGACAGTCCCAAAGGTGAGCAAATTCATGAATTGACGACGACCCATATCGGGAACGTCCATTGATTCCGAAAATTGAGCCATATCCTACGCGCTCGCTCTTTGTATATTTTGTTTAAGCATTTTGACAAGAGTACTAATACTTGAGCAGCTCCTGTCTGGGTCGAAATGCTAACTAACAATGCTAAACTTCTTTATTGCAAGATCCTTTTAGCATCTTTTCTGTTAGCATTACATTTCTTTATATCCTTATCATACTTGAGTTACGGAACTTAACATCATAACTAAATGTAAAATCTAATTGAGAGAAGCTATGACAGGAAAGGAATTACACCAACTGTTACTGGATAAATGGGGATATTCTTACGATGTCCAGTTCCGTCGTACCCAAGGCAAGATATTTCTGCAAGTGATGTGGAAATATCTTGAGCAAGCTTCTTTTCCCTTAACTGAGGCAGAGTACCAAGAACATCTTGATACCATCGCTAATTATCTTAATGCTTTAGATGGTACAGCACAGGTGAAAAATTTTATCGCCCAAACACGCGATCGCCCCCGGCTGGGTAAAGCTGTCAGCATCCCCCTCGATTTGGGGGAACGCGCTTCTGAGTGGATAGTGTAACAGCTAAAATTAAACAATTAACACTAAATCTTTTGGTTGGTAAAGTTGAGTAATTTGGGCGCTAGATTCTTTGATGCCTAAATTACCAAAGTTTACCCACTTGGGTAAATTATAAAACTTTGGTAACTTTTCATACACAAATTTCTATAAATTCTTTGTATTACTTCCCTGTGAGTTTCACTAAACCAATTCCCCCCATATAAAGCCCTAAAACAGCGCCTGCTAACAAAGCTTGGGTTAAAGGGTCAGTGGAAGGTGTCAGCACTGCACCTAAAATTACAGCTGCCATAATGACATATCGCCAGCCAGCCAGCATCCGCTCAGAAGAAACAATGCCTAAATTGCCTAGCAACAATTGAATAATGGGAATTTGAAATGCTAAACCAGTGCTAAATAACAACAGCAATACAAATTCAAAATACTTATCAATTGACCAGAGTTGTTCTACTACATCCGCACCATAGCTAATAAAAAATCTTAAAGCGGCGGGAATCAGCGCAAAATAGGCAAATACTAACCCAGCAACAAATAACACGCTTGACCCCAAAACTATTGGCCCCACTAGGCGACGTTCGCGGCGGGTCAACCCTGGCAAGACAAATTGGATAATTTGATAAAGAATAAACGGGCTAGAAAGAACTACACCACTGTAACCAGCAACTTTCAGGGAGACAAAGAAATATTCCCCTGGTGCAAGCTGGAGAAATTTCACTCCGGCGGCTGGTGCTTCTAGTAATTGCACAATTGGCTTAACAGCAACAAAACAGCCAATCACAAAAATGACTACAGCTATTAGTGCATAGAATATTCGCTGTCTTAACTCTTCTAGATGGTCGAAAAGAGACATTTCGACTTCACCCGGCAACTCATCAAGAGGATTGGTCTCCGAGTTGCCTTGTCCTTCTAGATCGATATCAGGATTGATAATGGTGTCAGCTTCAGATGAAGGAGTCATGAGTAGGCTATTAGGCAACATTTGTTAACTATTCTATTACTCATGGGTGTAAGGGTGTAGGGGTGTACTGACAGGTGTAGGTTTTTTACAATTAGGAGGAGTTAAAACGGTAGAAATCGTTAACAGGAGTAGAAGGAAAAGAACTCCAGCGAAGAAGTTGAATAGGAAGATGGTTGAGTAAATTAGCAATCAGG
>NZ_JACJTB010000049.1 GCF_014698475.1 Nostoc spongiaeforme FACHB-130
GAGGTACTCATTTTTTAGCATTTGAGCCTCTGTTTCACTCTATGATTCTGCTTTTATTTTCTGTCGAGAGTGATTGACTACTCACACCTTTGTAAAAAACCTACACCTGTCAGCCATCCTCCCCACCCTTCCCACACCCCACACCCCTGACAGGTGTAGGTTTTTTACGTTCTGCCCCAAAAATCTTGATTTGGGGTGTGAGGGTGATGAAACTCTGATTAAATCGTGATTTTTAGAGTCGCTACTCATCACTCTGTTAAAAACCTACACTTGTGAGACCCCACACCCTCCCCACACTTTCCACACTCCCCACTCACCACTCCCTCCGTGAACGTTAACTTACTTTAAAGTTACTCTCATAAAATAAAGCTTTACCTATATATGTTTACAATGTGTGGTATTTAGTAGAGATAAGCTCAAACCCTGAATTAGCAAAGATTTTATCGCTGCTCAAGTTGATTTTTCTTTGAAGCAGCTTGTGTTGTTACTGTCTGTTTTTTTAATTAAAACTTAAGATTTTTGACAGATTGGCCTCCAAGGGGCGATCGCACGTATTGTAGAAGATGAAAGATAGTTATTGGGCTGTTGTGCGTTGTCTTCCTGGAGGTTGTCTTTCATGGCTTTTTTGTTGAACTTTCTGCGTTCCTTATTAGTGACGGTTATTTTTAGCTTTGTTGCACCAATATTTTTCGTAGGCGGTATCTTGTTACTTTTAGCTGTGATTGGTTATTTGCCAGGATTACAAACAATCACAGAAGCTAGTGCCGCCAGCATATTACATTTTCTGGCGATTTTTGGTAATGGTACACCCCTACGCGGGCTAGTAATCATCGGTTTAACCTGGAGTTTTGTCGGCGCATTATTTGATTCTTATGCGTATTATCGTTGTCAAATTCTTCGCATAGATTCTTAAGTAAATTGTGTAAATCTTCAGGTTTTAATCTGCTAGAAAAAGTTTAAAAATCAACTAGAATAAGCGTTTGAGATTTTAAAGCCCATCCTATTCGGGATAGGAATTATAAATTTAAATTGTAAAATTAATTACTTAATTATTAATCATCACAATCGAAGTTGGGCAGAAGTTAGCAACTGCGATCGCAAAATTGTTCACAAAAAAGCCCATAGCCCCCAGACTGAAGTTTGGGGCTAGATAAACTATGCTTGAATAGCGGAATGCCCATTTATTTTAAGCTCTGGGCATTTTATAGTGGGATTATATACGAGGTTTTTTGACTGCTCATGGTTTGGCCGTTTAAATCCAAGTTTCGTAAACAAATTGCGCGGATTGAAATTACAGGTGCGATCGCAAGTGCTACTCGCAAACGTGTATTAGAAGCCCTCAAGACCGTAGAAGAAAAGAAATTTCCAGCTTTGCTTTTACGCATCGATAGCCCTGGGGGAACAGTAGGCGATTCCCAAGAAATTTACAGCGCCCTGAAGCGACTGCGCGAAAAAATCAAAATTGTTGCTAGTTTTGGTAATATTTCCGCTTCCGGTGGAGTTTACATCGGTATGGGAGCCGAACACATCATGGCTAACCCCGGAACTATCACCGGTAGCATTGGTGTAATTCTGCGTGGTAATAACTTAGAACGCTTGCTCGACAAAATCGGCGTTTCTTTCAAAGTCATTAAGTCAGGGCCTTACAAAGACATTTTGGCATTTGATCGAGAATTAACAGAACCAGAACAACACATTCTGCAAGAATTGATTGACACCAGTTACCAGCAGTTTGTCCAAACTGTAGCCGAGGGTCGTTCTTTAGCCGTAGAAACTGTGAGAAGTTTTGCCGATGGACGGATTTTTACCGGACAGCAAGCTTTAGAATTGGGAATTGTAGACCGCCTAGGAACAGAAGAAGATGCGCGTCGGTGGACAGCAGAACTAGTCGGTCTTGACCCCGAAAAAACCCCATACTTTACCCTCGAAGAACCCAAACCTTTGTTAAGTCGGATTATACCGGGGAGTCGTCAGGTTTCATCAAGATTGAGTGCTGGTGCTGACTGGCTAGAATTTGAAATGTCTACTAGTGGTCTGCCATTGTGGTTATATAGACCATAAATGTCATTGGTTATTGGTCATTAGTCATTAGTAAAAGACAAATGACTAATAACAAAGGACAAAGGACAAATAAATTAAGGAGGATTTTTGGCGTGGAATGGCAAATGCGAGCAATTCGTGGAGCAACAACTGTTTCAGAAAATACAATTGAAGCTATGCGAGAAGCAGTTACAGAACTGCTAGATGAACTAGAACAACGCAATAAAATTCAACCACAGGACATGATTAGCGTGACTTTTTCGGTCACACGCGATTTAGATGCAATTTTTCCCGCCGCGATCGCCCGTACACGTTCTGGCTGGGATAATGTAGCGATGTTGGATGTACAACAAATGTATGTTGAAGGTAGTTTACAACGTTGCGTCCGCTTCTTAATTCATGCTTATTTGCCAGTCTCTGCGCCAATTCACCACATTTATTTACGTCACGCTTCTAATTTACGTCCCGACTGGAGTTTACCTCAGACTCTACATACATCACAGACAGCGATTGAAATACTGAACTCCTAACTAAGTAGTTGAACAAAATTTTTTTCAGCAAGCCCTAAAGAACTTCCAACTTAAAAAGTATACTATCACTGTGTAGGCAGAGGGGCAGGGGGAAAATAACGATGTCTTATCTCAAAAATTGGATAATTTATTTTCAGCAAGCCCTAAGTAATTAGTCAATAATTTAAAAATGTGATGATTGCCGTGGGATCACTCATGACAGGCTGTTGCTCAGTACGGTAAAAGAGTTGTAATCGAATTGCTATAAACGCCAAATAGCTTGAACATCAACTTATTCAAACGTAACCAAAATCAAGTAACTGCGACTAAGCGTCAGTTCCTGAAGGCGCTACGTCGGCGTGATGCTGCGGCTATCCAAGGCTTAACCATGCGGTCGCAAAATCTAATCGGCGAATCAAAATTAACCCAGATCGTCGATGAAGCATTGCGTGAGTGCGATGCTGAAAGCCACAGTTGGTTTTTTACTAATTTCCTAGGGCAATTTAGATATCAACAGATGCAGCAAGCTGCTCAAAATAATGTCTTTCATCTACTTGTCACCGCAGGTTTAGAACCGGGAAAGGACTTTAGTTTTGGGCTAGATGGTGAGATGATTGTCAGCGATCGCGCCAAGCAAATCTTACTTGATCACCTCCCGCACGAACAGCGAAAACTGTTTGCGGCACAATTGCAAGTCTCGGCAGTGGCAGATCCGATTGTGGCAATTGAACAGCAATTGGGTTGTCCCTTTTATCAAAATTTAACTAAAATTGCGGCGGATAAACTCAAGCAACTAAATAACAAGCAAGCTGCTGCTTATTTAGGAGTCTTACTAGCTGGTTTAGTCAAGCGCCATCCAGCCCTGCAAGATGTTGACTTTCCCACAAAGTTTATTTTGAATACTCTGCAAGGCTTACCACAGCAGCGAGCCACAGCTATATTAAACGATCCCGAAACCGATCCGCAGTTTGATGAAGTAATTATCTTCCAAGATTTATTAGCTGCAATGGCAGAACCGGAAACTAGCGAAACAGAAAACTGTAATAGCTTAGAACAACTCAAAAAACTCGATAGAGTTTGGTGTGGTGAATATCGCCTTGCCGAAATCGTCGCCAGCTTGGAAGAGTTATCTAGGGAATAATAAATCCCCAGATAAGATTACGTCAAACCTTGAGTTTGGCTAAGTTTATACTGGCACTACGAATTTCTCGCTACCAGCAAGCTCAAAGGCTGCATGAATCGCTTGTAAAGCTTTCACGCCTTGTTCTTGGGCGACAACACAACTAATTTTGATTTCTGAGGTAGCAATCATTTGAATATTGATTTGGTGTTGCGCCAACGCTTCAAACATTTTGGCTGCTACACCTGGTTGTGCTACCATCCCTGCGCCGACAATGCTAACTTTAGCGATCGCACTATCTAACACAACTTCACCCCAACCTAATTCTGCGGCAACTTGAGTTAGCAGTTTTTGGGCAGTTTCCCCATCCATCCGTGGAACTGTAAAAGCAATATCTCGTTTGGGAACACCATCAATGATGCGACAGCGTTGCGATTGAATAATCATATCCACGCTGATATTGTGCTGTGCTAATATCCCAAACAACTTAGCCGCCATCCCTGCTTTATCAGGAACTTGGCGAATTGCCAGACGCGCTTGGTTCAAGTCTAAGGCAACACCGCGCACAGGGGAAGAAGAAACGGGGCAGGGCGCAGGGAGTGGGGGGCAAGGAAATACCTCTTGTTCCCTGGTTGTTGTTTCCTCTGTCTCTCCCTTAGCTGCAATTTCAAAGGCGTTACTGAGTGCAGTAACGGCGCGATCGCAATCTATAGCATCAACGACACAGCTAACTTTGACTTCACTTGTAGAAATCATTTGAATGTTCACCCCGGCTTCTGCAAGGGTAGCGAACATTTTCGCCGCCACCCCAGGACGGCCAATCATCCCTGCACCTGCAATGCTGACTTTGGCGATGTCTTGTTCGATCATTACTTCCGCTTCGTCTGATTTCGGGTTGGCTGGATTTCTCAGGGCGGGTGCGATCGCTGCTGCTACTGCTTCGGCTCGTTTTAATATTGGTGTGGTGACTGTAAAGGCAATGTCGTTACTATTACCTTCGTGGATTGATTGAATAATTAAGTCTACATCGACGTTTTGCCGAGCAATTTCTCCAAATAACTTAGCTGCTACCCCTGGCTTATCGGGGACTCGTAACAAAGCCACCTTGGCTTGATTTGTATCAAATTCTACCGCATCTACAGGACGGGCAATTTCTAGATTGATCAGCGATCGCTCTTGGGGTTTCGATGATGTTACCCAAGTACCAGGATCATCTGTCCAACTAGACCGCACTACTAAAGGTACACCATAGTTCCGGGCAATTTCTACTGAACGCGGATGTAATACTTTTGCCCCCAAGCTTGCCAGTTCTAGCATTTCATTGCAGGTAATCGCATCCATTAACTGGGCTTCGGGAACTAAGCGGGGGTCTGTAGTTAAAATCCCTGGTACGTCTGTATAAATTTCACAAAAATCTGCCTGGATGGCTGCGGCTAAGGCCACGGCTGAAGTATCAGAACCACCACGTCCCAAGGTCGTAATTTCTAACTCTCCGGTGCTGGATATGCCTTGAAAGCCAGCTACCACAACTACTTTACCTTCCCTAATATGACGCAAAAGGCGGTCTGTTTCGATGCGTAAAATTCGGGCGCGGGTGTGTTCAGCTTCTGTTACAATTCCTACTTGTGCGCCAGTCATGGAAATTGCTGGTTGTCCAATTTCTTGCAATGCCATACTGAGTAAAGCAATCGTGACTTGTTCCCCAGTAGATAGCAACATATCCATTTCCCGGCGGTTAGGATTTTGAGAAATTTCGCTGGCTAGTTTGACAAGTCCATCTGTAGTTTTTCCCATTGCGGAAACCACGACAACCAAAGAGTTTCCGGCTTTAACTGTTTTAGAGACACGCTGTGCAACAGCTTGGATGCGTTCGACTGAACCGACAGATGTACCACCGAATTTCTGAACTATAAGCGCCATATCTTTGTCTTAAATGAAGTTTGCCTACTTTCATCAAGGCTCCTACCGGGTTAGGAAGCTTTGAAGGCATTAGCAGTAGTTATTTAGTTTACAGAAAATAGTGGGAAGTTTGAAATTTTCATAAAAATAAAAGGCAAAAGTCAAAAGAAATAATTTTGACTTTTGCCTTTTTACTTTTTACTTATATTTATTCGCCTGCTGCACGCTTAACTTGTCGGGATTCCAACCACAAGGGAATAGCAATCACAGCAACTAAAATCAGTAAAGCTGCGATCGCAAATTGGCTAACCCAAGCTACTAATTGTTCTAAAGAAATTACTTTGCCTGCAAAAAAAGCTAATGTCACCATCACAGCAGCCCAGGTGGTTGCTCCTGCTAGGTTATATAAGAAGAATTTTGGAAACGGGATTTCTGCAATTCCAGCTAATGGAGCCGCAAAAATTCGCAACAAAGCAAAAAATCTGCCGAAAAATACAGCTTTAATAGCATTTTGACTAAATTGCTCTTTAATATTTAGTAATCTGTCTTCAGAAATCCTAAATATTTTCCCGATTTGCAGCAGGAAAGGCCAGCCTCCCAGTCTCCCAATCCAATAGCCGCAAGCACCACCAATCACAGCACCTGCAACTGCATCACCCACAACTAACCAGTAACTTAGTTCATCACTACCAGCTAGAAACCCACCGACAAGGGTGACGGTTTCACCAGGAAGAGGAATGCCCAAGTTTTCTAGTAAAATTCCCAAAAAAATTGCCCAGTAACCATACTGGTGAGCAAATTCCTGGATGTTTTCTAGTGAAATAAATTCAAGAGACATCCCGCACCGCCGCCTTTACAATTTTTTACCTTTACTCTATCTTGGCGTGTTTGTGGCTGGAGTGTCAATCAAAGTACTGTTTTAACAACTCTTATTAGTTGCAGTATATCGCGGTACTCATTGCTAAAGCTTGATGATATTTATAACTTACTTGGTATTGACTATTATGCTTTTAAGCGTTACTAACACAGTTGCATAGTGTATCAAACAAATCAATAAATTTTTTATGAAAAATTCACAAAAATCTCGTTAAATTATAAAAATATTGTAAAAGCTACTATTGATACTGAATTTACTAGGCGTTTGTGCCTATATTTAGAAGAGTTAGTACAAATTATACGGCATGAATACGTAAGCTTATGAGGTTGAGTTCACAGCACCTGTGAATCAGCAGTTTTTCATTATTGAAACCGCGCAGTATTGATGTCAATTTTCATTTTGTCCAGTAGTTCAGCTACCCAGATAAATACATGACTATCGCACAAGAATTGCAAGTGGTTTTATTCAAACCCCAAGGAAGCATAGATTTGCAGGGTGGTATGGCTCTTAGCCAAAGCATGGCAGAAGTGATACCCCAACCCGATCAACTTTGGGTCATTGACCTCGCAGAAGTAGATTTCATGGATAGTTCTGGTTTAGTGCCGTTAGTTAAAGCACTGACAACAGCCCGACAATGCGGTTGTCGCTTAGTGATTTGTAATGCTAAAGCGCCTGTAAGGTTAATTTTAGAACTGACCCAGTTGGATTCGGTTTTTGAAATTTTTAACACTTACGAAGAAATCACCAATGTGATTAATCAACAGCCTTTGCCACTAGCAAGCTAACTTACTATCATAGCAATAAACAGCAATTATCTTTGTTACTGTGAATAAATTGATAGCGATCGCTAGATTGGTGTAGTGCTAAAATTTCACACTTGCACAACACAAATAAAATAAAAGTCTCAACTTAGGAACAGCAAAGACTTTGAGAGCCTGTAATTGCAGGCTTTATTTTTTTTTAAGCATTTTGTACCGCCGAAACATTTCCTTGTCCTGTGGTGGAGCGAGGAAAGTTAGGCAAGTCAATACCACTGTGACTGGAATTACGAGTTTTCAGTGCCAAACGATAGCTGACGCTTTGTAGTTCTGCTTGCAGTTTGCGATTTTCTCGTTGCAACATCGCAACTTTTTCTCTGATGGGAGTCATTCGTTCCTCAAACTTCCGACGATAAATTTGAGGTAATTCTTGTACTACCTGCTCCAACATCCGGCTGCGGTCTGTTAACTCTTGGACAGACTGGCGCAGTTGATAAATTTCGCCATCACGAGTGGCGATTTGCTCTTGATAAAAAGTTACCTGCTGCTCAACAGCTTGTAATTGTTCTCGTAACGCTTGCAACTGACTTAAATCGCGCTCTGATTCAGAACGTTGGGGCATGAAATTAGCATTGCCCTTCACCAGCCGGAAGAGTTCTTGAGATAACTGCTGCACTAATTGGTCTCGCAGTTGCAACTCTTGGCGCAATTGCGATACTTCTTGAGAGAGAGCTTGGATGTTGGGTATGTCAGTTTGGCTCACAGTGGCTTACAGCTCCCGTTGACGAATCTTGGATCATCTTAGGTATAACGGCGATCGTACTGCCTTTGGCAAGTACTTGTTAATTTAGCATTCCCAACCGAAGCACAAAAAAGTCAAAGGTAAAAAAAATTTTTGTTTTACTGTATCCAGTACTGAGTTTTGTAGTATAAAAACCCAGTACTCAGTACTTAATTATGTCCTTAGTACAGTATGGCGTAAATCAAGCAAGCAATTGAAACAAGTGCAAAGCTGAGAAGAAAAACACTCTTTCTTTTTACTTTTGCCTTCTTACAAAGTTAGGCGGGACGGAAACCGACACCGCCTACTTTGCGCTTTTTACTTTTGCCTTTTTGTACTATGCAGTTACGGCAACTTTTTCTGCTGCTGGTGCTGCAACTTCTTGCTTAATGGTCAAGTAGCGAATTACTTCTTCACTCAAACGCATAGCACGTTCTAAAGGAGAAACAATGGTTCCTGGCCCGTTGTAGTTCATTTGGATGTAGATTCCATCCCGTTGCTTTTTGATTTCGTAAGCCAGACGACGCTTACCCCGATTTTGAATTTCAATATTTTCGGCACCTTGCTCTTGAATCAAGGTTTGGTATTTAGCGATCGCTTGATCTACCTGTTCGTCATTGAGATCAGGACGCAGGATATACATTGTTTCGTAAACTGTGGACATGAGTTAAAAATCCCTTTTGGACAAGTTGGCTGCTAGAGTTAAATGATACAAATATTCCTAGAGAATATCCGTACACTTCAACATCTGAAGCAACAAGGAACTATAATCTTACCAGTTTTTTATATGAATCATCAGCAAAATCTGCCAAAATTCGTATTTTAGCCAAAAGTTATTTTATGGATGAGAAGGAGTCAATAAGAGGAAAGGGCGTAGGTGGCAGGGAGCGGAGGGGAAGACAACCGGATGTGGGCATCTGCCCTGTATACGTATCCTGAAAGGGCGGGGATGGTACCCATTTTCGGCTCGGCTCTTGCAGGATAATTGGGTAAATTCTCCGCCCTGTTTCCTGCTGCTTTTCCCCTCCCCTGCCTCTTCCGGTAAACAACCGCAAATTAATTGATCTATTGGCTGAACCAACAGGTATGCTTCCCAAAGGGGGCTATTAACTCCTGGTTCTCACTACTGAAGATTCTTTGTACTTACGGCTCTTAATTGCAGACAATAAGGATATTATCAAGGTTATGGCACAGCGTTATGTGCGAGTTCAAAATCTAGAAGGCAAAATTTATTATGGGTTGCTCCAACTATCTCTGAATGTACAGGTGTTGGATGCGCCGCCTTGGTTACAAGGACAACCAACAGATTTAGTTTTAGAACCCGATAGTTACCAAATTTTGTCTCCTTGCGCTCCCTCAAAAATTATAGCGGTTGGTAAGAATTATGCAGACCACGCAGCAGAGATGGGAACACCTGTACCGAGTGAGCCGTTGATTTTCCTCAAGCCGCCAACATCGATTATTGCAACTGATGCCAACATCAAATATCCCATTCAGTCTCACAGAGTTGATTATGAAGGTGAATTAGCATTGGTAATTGGCGATCGCGCTTTTGACTGCACCCCAGAGGAAGCCCAAACCAAAATTTGGGGTTATACAATCGCTAATGATGTGACAGCGCGAGATTTACAACAAAAAGACGGTCAATGGACTAGAGCCAAGGGGTTTGATACCTTTTGTCCCCTAGGCCCTTGGATCGTCCGAGAATTGAATCCAGGTGCAAGACTGCAAACTTTCATCAACGATGAGGCAAATCCCGTGCAATCTGCGGGGATTGATCAAATGGTGTTTGCCCCTGATGTTTTGGTATCTTACATCAGTAAAGTGATGACTCTGATTCCAGGGGATGTGGTACTAACGGGTACACCATTAGGCATTGGCCCCTTGCATATAGGCGATCGCATCCGGGTAGAAATCGAAGGCATTGGTCGTTTAGAAAACACCATCGTAGCCCGTTAAAAAGTGCTGAGTGCTGAGGAGCCACTGCGTTGCGGTGAGCAGTCCGTTGGGCGGCTTCGCCGACTTGAAGGAACTGCGAACCCGAAGGGAGGTTCCCTCCGTTGAAGCAAGTGGCGTTGCTGAGTCACAAAACTAGCCCCTAGCCTCTAGCTCCTAATTCATCCAGTTACCGCACCTGCATGTAAACGGCATCGGAAATTGCAGGAATTTCTGCGTAACGTCCCAAAAGCGACTGGACGACTGAATATGCTACTGCTGCTACAATACCTAGAAAAATAGTGCTGTATAGAGTTTGCAGGGCAAAACCACCATTGGGAATTAGCCCCACAATATCAGTGAGGATGCCACACAAAAAGATAATAATGTCTAACAGAATTGCTTGCATGGTGTTGAAACGAATGAAGTGAGATATCTTTTCGTTTCTGACTACTAACAGCCATAAAGCAAAGAAAATAATTAATCCAGCAAATCTTACACGTCTATATAATGACCATAAAATTAGTACAGGCCCAAACACAACTGTCAGCGCCGGGAACTGTTGTAATAAAACAAAACCAAAACTGAGTACCTCAATCAAAGGCAGTAAATAAGGTAAACAAGCAAAAATTCGATCAGAAACGTTTGTCGAACCACGCCAGGCCATTTTGCGTTCTCCTGTGGCAGAATTTTCAGAGCTACTTGAGCCTAGGATAACGCAGTTGTCTAGTCTACCAGCAGCAAAAATCAGCGAATTTCGGCAATCCGAAAGCCCATGATACACTCATACTGTTCTGGTTGTTGTTCGGTGAGTTTGCGAATAGCTTGACCGCAATGCAGTTGTCCACCATTCCAACGAGGTTGACCACTTCTATTCGCAAGTACACAAGACTGACACACCTGCTCAGGAGCAAGGATTTGATCATCCATTAAAATGACTAACATCCAACAACTTCCTGTAAATTTCAAAATTATTAATCTTGGTTCAGCTAAGAAAATTTTTGTTGGCAGCTCAAGAACTGCTGGTGACAGAATTTACCCAAGTTCTACATCAAAGCCAAATTGCTTTGGTGTAAGAATTCAGCACTCAGGAGTCAGAAGTCAGAATAATAAAGTTCAGTAGTAAGTCAGGAAATAAATTTATCAAATATTGTTCCTTATTCTTTAACCCTTCTGGCTCCTGAATTCTGACTCCTGAATTCTTAAGCTTTGATTTAGCTGCGTAGTTGGGCTGTGCTGCTCCTCTAAAGCTGTTTTTGAAAAAAATGAGGTTAATCGCCAAAGATTCCTCAGTGAACCTTAACTTTATTTTATGTTGAGTTTTTCGGAGATTGAGTTATGAAGTCATAACTCAATACATAAATTTTTAACCCAAGGTTAAGTAATGTTTGTTGTATTCTCTAGATAACTGTTAAGTTCATGTTCCAGAAAGAGCTTTATAATAATTAACACATCAATGGGACTTCATCGGGCTGGGAGCTAAGTAATCAATTTTAGTTACTACCAATAGTGAATAGTCGGCAGTCAATAAATCGCAATGTAAACATATATCTTGCACTTAGCCCCGACGAATAGAATTCGCGGCTATAAAAACAAAGTCCGCCTACGCGGACTAATTTAAAATCAAGGGTTTTGAACCCGCGTAGGTGGTCACTGAGCTTGTCGAAGTGCGGGTTTTGTCTGTGTAGCCGAGCCAGTGCGTTGGGGAGACAGCGCCGTGGGCGGGTTTCCCGACTTGAGGCGACTGTCGTCGGCTTTGCCGACTTGAAGCATCTGGCGTGCGACTTCAGTCGCTTGGTGCAAGATGTGAATAAAACTTTGACTGCGAGTTATTACTTTGAAACTCAGTTCCAAAAAATACCATTGTCCAAATTTCCACTAAGGATAGTTAAAGTGACTAGGACTAATTCAGATTTTCTTGCATCTTCTGACCCTGCGATCGCCGGATTAATAAATGAAGAACTCCAGCGTCAACGCGACCACCTAGAATTGATTGCGAGTGAAAACTTTACCTCTGCGGCTGTACTAGCGGCTCAGGGTTCAGTTTTAACTAATAAATATGCTGAAGGACTACCCGGTAAACGTTATTATGGCGGCTGTGAGTTTGTTGATAAAGTCGAACAAATCGCTATTGACCGAGCTAAACAAATGTTTGGGGCGGCTCATGCTAACGTCCAACCCCATTCCGGCGCACAAGCCAACTTTGCAGTTTTCCTGACTTTACTCGAACCAGGCGACAAAATCATGGGAATGGATTTGTCTCATGGTGGACACCTGACTCACGGTTCGCCTGTCAACGTTTCCGGTAAGTGGTTCCAAGTCAGTCACTACGGTGTCAGTAAAGAAACAGAACAACTCGACTACGACCAAATTCGAGAGCTGGCGTTAAGGGAGCGTCCAAAGCTCTTGATTTGTGGTTATTCGGCTTATCCTCGGATTATTGACTTTGAAAAATTCCGTAGTATTGCTGATGAAGTTGGTGCTTATTTACTAGCTGATATTGCTCACATCGCTGGTTTAGTGGCTTCTGGCTTACATCCTGATCCCCTTCCTTACTGTGATGTAGTGACGACAACTACTCACAAAACCTTGCGCGGCCCCAGAGGCGGGTTAATCTTAACTAAAGATGCTGAATTGGGTAAGAAGCTGGATAAATCAGTTTTCCCAGGAACCCAAGGCGGGCCTTTAGAACACGTCATTGCAGGTAAAGCAGTGGCTTTTGGCGAAGTTTTAAAGCCTGAATTTAAAACCTATTCTGCACAGGTAATTGAAAATGCACGAGCTTTAGCCACACAACTGCAAAACCGTGGCTTAAAGTTAGTATCTGATGGTACAGATAACCATTTGATGCTTGTAGATTTACGCTCCATTGGTTTGACAGGTAAACAAGCCGATCAACTGGTAAGCGGTGTAAATATTACTGCAAATAAAAATACCGTACCCTTTGATCCCCAATCACCGTTTGTTACCAGTGGTTTGAGACTAGGTTCTCCCGCTATGACTACCAGAGGATTAGGTGTAGCAGAATTTACTGAAATTGGTGATATTATTGCCGATCGCCTGCTCAACCCCGAATCAGAAGCAGTCGCAGCTGATTGTAAACATCGGGTAGCGGCATTGTGCGATCGCTTCCCCCTATACCCACACCTGCAAATTCCCGTACCCGCACTAGCATAAAGTCAAAAGTAAAAAGGCAAAAGGAACTATTGGTTTTTCCTTTTGCCTTTTACCTTTTGACTTAAAAATCTTCTGCTGATAAAAACCGAAAATGTAGTAGATATTAAGTAGAACCCTCCCTCGGCAGAGTTTTGTCTTAACCACTACTTAATTTAAAATACAGATGCCTGCTCAGATTTATCATCTGATTGCCTTCTTAGTCGCAGCCGTAGTCGTTCTCTGGACTACGCCTGATGTAAAAAACATTGGTATAAAAAGTGGAACTGTAGATAAACCTGGTGGTCGAAAAGTTCATGAACGCCCAATGGTACGTCTGGGTGGAGTTTCTATCTTCGCAGGTACTCTCATTTCTCTACTCATTGTTTGGTGGCTAGGTGGATTTGCCAATTTACCACCTGACAAAGAATGGCAAATTTGGGGCGTTACCTTGGGGGGTTTAGGCTTTTTTCTCATTGGTTTAGCAGACGATTTACTCAATCTCTCTCCCTTGGGAAGACTTATTTTACAAGTAATCGTTGCTGCTGGGGCGTGGAAAGCAGGTGTAAGTATAGACTTTATCAAAGTCCCCACAATGGGTATAGTTGACCTGAACTGGCTAAGTTTACCGATCACTGTGATTTGGTTGGTGGGGATGGTGAACGCTATCAATTGGATTGATGGTTTAGATGGTTTAGCTGCTGGTGTGTCGGGAATTGCAGCCATAGTTATGCTTTTGGTGTCTTTATTTATGCACCAACCAGCCGCAGCCTTAATCGCAGCTGCTTTAGCTGGCGCAGCATTAGGTTTTCTCCGCTATAATTTCAACCCCGCCCAAATCTTTATGGGAGATGGCGGGTCTTATTTTATGGGATTCACCCTAGCGGCTGTAGGCGTAATTGGGTTGGTGAAAGTTCCAGCTTTTACCGCCGTAATTTTGCCTTATTTAATTTTGGCAGTACCAATTTTAGATATGTCAGCAGTCATTGTGACACGCCTTCGCCGTGGTCAATTGCCTTGGGTAGCAGATAGATGTCACTTACACCATCGATTACTACAAGCGGGTTTATCTCATCGCTGGACTGTGTTATTTATTTATACACTCACACTCTGGGTTGGCAGTTTAGCCTTAGCTGTAGCTGGTATCCCTAGTGGTATTGCTTATGCTTTTGGTGCTACCTCACTTTTAACTTACACCAGTTGGCGAGTTTGGAAACGCTCTCAGCAAAAGTAAAAACTAGCAAGGTAAAAGAAATACAGTATTTTAAATAAGAATACAGAAATCAGAATCCAGAATTCAGAATTAATAAGTGGAGGAAAAACCACCACCACCACTAATAAGCGAAAGACTTAGCTGGTTACTTTAAAGTTTATCCGCCATTCTGACTCCTGACTCCTGCATTCTTTTTAGATTAAGTCTGTTTCTTTTACCTTTTGTTTTAATTATTATGAGTGCAGAAATTATTTGTGTTGGTACTGAACTGTTATTAGGCGATATCCTCAACAGTAATTCTCAATTCCTCGCCCAACAATTAGCAAAACTCGGCATTCCTCACTATTATCAAACCGTGGTGGGGGATAATCCCGAAAGATTAAAGCAAGTTATTGAAGTTGCGATTGCGAGAGCGAATATTTTAATTTTTACTGGTGGTCTTGGCCCCACACCAGATGATTTAACTTGTGAAACCATTGCAGATTTTTTTGGCGCACCTTTAGTAGAAGATCCAGAAATTATCGAGGATATTACTCAGAAATTTGCTCAACGGGGTCGAGTGATGACTCCTACTAACCGCAAGCAAGCTTTAATTCCTCAAGGCGCTGAAGTTCTCCCCAACCCTACAGGAACCGCACCGGGGATTATTTGGCAACCTCGTCCTGAAGTTACAATTTTTACCTTTCCTGGTGTACCGAGTGAAATGTACAGAATGTGGCAAGAAACAGCAGTACCGTTTCTGAAAAATCAAGGCTGGGGTAAAGAAATTATTTATAGCCGGAGTTTAAGATTTTGGGGTATTGGTGAATCAGCTTTAGCGGAAAAAGTTTCTTCTTATTTCAACTTACCTAACCCAACAGTTGCACCTTACGCGGGTAAGGGAGAGGTGAGATTGAGAATTTCTGCCAAAGCACCATCAGAAACCGCCGCCGAGAAATTGATTGCACCTATTGAACAACAACTGAAAGAAATCGCCGGGTTAGATTGTTATGGTGCTGATGATGATACTTTAGCTTCTGTGGTGGGTGAGTTGTTGCGTTCAGCAGGCGAAACGGTATCAGTAGCAGAATCTTGTACTGGTGGTGGACTGGGGCAAATGTTCACAGAAATTGCTGGTAGTTCTGATTATTTTTGGGGTGGGGTAATTTCTTACGACAACTCGGCAAAGGTGCGGTTATTGGGGGTAAACCCAGAAGATTTAGAGAAATTTGGGGCTGTGAGTCCTGTGGTAGCAGAACAAATGGCAATTGGAGTAAAAAGCCGTTTAGAAACTAGTTGGGGATTGAGTATTACTGGTATTGCTGGCCCTGGTGGCGGAACGGAGACTAAGCCTGTGGGTTTAGTTTATATCGGTTTAGCCGGGCCAAATAACGAAGTGAAAAGTTTTGAGCAGCGTTTTGGGACAATGCGCGATCGCTGGTTTATTCGTCACTTAAGTGTATGTACAGCAATCGATTTGCTGCGTCGGCGCTTGTTGATGCGGTAGGGAGTCGGGAGTGGGGAATAGGGAGTAGATTTGTTTATAGCTAACTTCGGATTTTTTATCTAAATGAGGTGCATTTCTCTAGTCCCTAACCTCTAATCTCTAGCCTTTCTGAACTATATGAACAAAATTCCTATCCTCCAACCAAATCAGTCTTACACCTTCCGGAGCTATTTTGAGATGTCATTTGAGCCAGAAGATATCTTGGCTGAATTTGGTTATTCTTTAAAACGTTCTACTCTAAATTTGCCAAAGTCAAATGCTGAATTAGACAGATTAATTAATCTCAAATCCAGAATCGAAGAAAGTTTGCCATATATAAGTTTAACTAGTGAAGCAGCCCGCAGAGAGTTATTAATCGCGCCAATTTTATTAGATGTTATTCATTACACCCGCGCTCAACTGAGAATTGAATATCCTTTAACGGTTACAGAACAGTTAAAAGGTTCCCTTGATTACTATCTGCATACTGACCAGAAGCTTTTAGTTGTAGAAGCTAAAAATGCTGATTTAGCCAGAGGATTTACTCAACTAGCAGTAGAGTTAATTGCTTTAGATACGTGGACTGATTCTCAAGAGGTTTATCTACAAGGGGCAGTTTCTACAGGTGATATCTGGCAATTTGGTAGATTAAATCGAGAAAATAAACAAATAACTCAGGACTTAGATTTATATAGAGTTCCGGCAGATATAGAAGAGCTAATTAGAATTTTAGTAGCGATATTAGGTTATTGAAAAAAGAGCGATCGCACTAAACAAGCGATCGCTCTTTTTTAGTCCTCAGTCTAGAGTTACATGCTGACGAGGTGACAATACAGCTAAAAGCTTTGTTGATCAAAGCTTTAATCTATTTGACCTCTTATAAGCGATGAAAAATATGAAAATACATTCTAATCTACAATATTTATCACTTATTCTTGGTCAAAAATTGAAAAATATTTTAGTTCTTAATTACTGTGGTAATGAAGATATTAATTATTCATCAATTCATGAGATTCAACTAAAGTTTGAGGAATTAAAATCACTGAGATTATTCTGCGGAGTTGATGGTTCATCAATTTGTTGGGATAACAGTGAACTGCAAGCAATTAGTATGGGTGAACATGGTGAATTAAGAATATGTAATTTATTGGGTTCTGACACAATATGTAAAAATTTATTTGATAAAAAACTTGAAAAAATTTATTTAGTTACATCAGAGAGAGAAG
This sequence comes from Nostoc spongiaeforme FACHB-130, assembly GCF_014698475.1. Classification (GTDB taxonomy): domain Bacteria; phylum Cyanobacteriota; class Cyanobacteriia; order Cyanobacteriales; family Nostocaceae; genus Nostoc_B; species Nostoc_B spongiaeforme. The sequence continues at coordinate 16,977 of NZ_JACJTB010000049.1, forward strand.
ACTGTATATTTTCACTTAAATTTGTTTTTGCTAATGCTCTAGAATTATTTATCTCAAATATTGGAGACGATTTAAAATTACAAGAACAACTTCCAATTGAAACTATTCAAGAAGAAAAGTCTCAATTCTTAGACATACATCAAATTGATATTGATAATTCGGGATTAAAGTAATTATTTGGCTCATCTGGATAACCACGGGGATTACAAATAATCCGAGTCTGTCCAATTTGATAATCTAGTGAATGGTGTATGTGACCATGAATCCAGAATAATGCGCTAGATTCTGCAACTAAATCATCTAGATTTGAAGCATAAGCCGCGCTTAAAATATCTTCTTTATATTCAAAAGGTATAGATTTTATACTAGGAGCGTGATGGCTAATAATTACAGTTTTACCAGATAAACTAGGTAATGTATTTTTTAACCAGTTCACTGACTTTTTACAAATTATGGCTGTATCAATACTTCTTAATCTTGAGTATTGTGGACTTACTCTGATTTTTTTGTAATCATTCATAACATAATTAGCTTCGGCTCCTGCAATACGTGACTCACCAAATAACTTAAAGTCAGTCCATAAACTACAACCTAGAAAATTTACGTCTTCAATAGTAAATAAATCATTCTCTAGAACAGTAACATTAGTACCTAATGAATAATTTTTGAGTTTTTCAACAAGCTTTGGATATGCACTACCATAGTATTCATGATTGCCTAATACATATATAACTGGTTTATTAGTAATATTTTCAATAGCCCATTTAATTCCTCTTTCTCGTAAATTAATATCTCCAGCTAAGATAACAATATCAGCATCTATATCAGGAATATTGAAGGGCTGAAATTCAAGATGTAAATCACTTAAGACATGAATTTTCATGAGAATTATATAATTCAACAGATTTTAGTAGTGATATTGGGTTACTACAAAAATAGTGAGTATCTTAAAATTGTCAATTTTCATCGATGCTCTAGCTACTCCAAAATCGGTTTAAGTCTATACCCTTTAAAAATTGACGTATAAAATTTGCGTATTTCATCAAAACTTGCTCTAAACTTTCTTCATCCTCAATAGATTGAAGAATAGTAGCTAAATAAATAGTCCATACCAAACTATAAGCCACGTCACTTTTAGAAGTTCCTTCACTGATATCCACTATGGCAGTGAGCAAATGAAAAATGCTATGACTAGCGATATCGAGTGGCTCTTTAAGTGATAATTCTTCTGTCTCTAAAACAGTACTTAAATCATCCAAAGCATCTTGACAATTTTCAAGTGTTGCTTCTCCATTCAGCCATCTTTCTACACTATAAAATCCTCTTTCAAAGGGTAGATCACAGTAATTATTCAACAGATTGATTGCGCTTGTAATACATTGGTGAGTTATCCACACAAGGGGTTTTGGTTTTGCTTTGGAACAAGTTATCATCCAAATTAACCAATCTCCCCTGGGACATTCGCTCACAGCCAGGGGAAAATTATTTCCATAAGCTTTTGCCCAAAGTAAGGCTTCAAATTTATTAGGGATATCAGACGGAACTTTAAATAATAGTTCTACAGTCTTTTTAGTCATTTTGATAATTATCAGAGCGTGTTAAATACAGATAATAAAATGTATTTTAATGATAAGATATCTTAATTTTTATGGAACCCAACAAAATCTTGATGATGTTGGGTTATGCTGTCGCTTCAACGCCACTTGCTACAACGTAGGAAACCCGCGCAACGCAGTGGCTCCCCAACCTACTATTTCTACTATTTCTGGCTTGTCATCAATAATAAAAAAGCGATGGTTTTGATGATAAGCGATCTCTGTTCGTCAAGCGATTGCTTATCATCAAAAATATCAGGTGCGATCGCTCAAATTATCACCCCTATACCCTCACACCCTTAATTCCCCTGTAGTCTCACACCCCTGTTCCCTGATCACCAAGGTGTTTGGTAAATTAAATACAGCGCAGATATTTATCTAGCGCCTGAATTTTACCAGGCAGCTGTTACTACCAAAGATTGTTTACCCAAATCAACCCAGATACCACCTTTGTCCAGCATCTATGCTGAAGTCCGTACACAGTAACATTTGTCCTCAAAACCTCATCCAGTCTCAGGTTGACGGTTTATTGGGTCAAAATGTTATAACGTCTTCAATTCTAGATGCAAAATGGGAACACTAGCTCATGACTAGTGACTCATGCTTGGGAAAAATTCAACTTGGTTTCTAAATTCAAAGCCGAGCGAACAAAGTTGATAAGCAATGCTGAACTGAGCATCGCTGAGTATCTTTAGGTGGATGGGTCAAGAGTGATGAATGAAGCTGACACCTCAAACAACAGGGCTGTGATGGAATCTCTCAATTCTGCTAACTCGCTACAACCAGAGCCAACAAGCTGTCCTTTTTATGCAGTTGTGCCTTCTGAAAATCTGGCTATTAGGCAATTGCCACTCCTCAAACCAGCAGAAGAAACACCACAAGAACTGCCAAATTCTGAATCTGTGGAAAATGTTACCCCAGAAGACTGGGTAGCAGAACCGAACAGTGAACAACAAGCAGTCATTGACGAAGAATTCCAGAAACTGCTGTTGTTAAATGAAGAACTGCGTACAGCTAACAATGAATTGTACGAACAAGTAGAGAATTTTAAAGATGAATTAGCTGAGTCAGAAAAAGCTTTGCAGTGGCAAAAAAGGCGCTCTAGCGTTACTGAATCAATGCTAAATCAACAAGCTCAAGAACTAATTGCAGCCCAAGAACAAATTCAGTCACTCTTTCAACAGCTAGACACCACAGCACAAACCGTTCAACGTCAAGAAACTTTGATTGAAACTTATAAAGCACAGCTGCAAATTAGTCAGCAACGTCTCGCCCAGTTAGAACGAGAATGTGCCTTATTGCAAACGAGCTATCATGAACAGTCTCAACAAGTGTTGCAGTCAGAAACTACTTGTCGAGAGTTGCGGACTCGCCTCATGCGCCAACAGCGCCAAACCCTGCAATTTAAAGCCGCTTTAGAAAAATGTCTCGAACCACCCACTGCTAACGACGACTCATCCGACGAAACAGCAAATAATAATTACAGCAGTACTACTAAACAAAGCAGATTTTCGAGAAAAGCCCGGTCTTTATTTCCTAACGTACAACCTATTAGACCTTGGTCAGCAGAACCAGAATCTCCGGCGGAAAATGTCGCTCATCCTTGGGGTGAATCTTCTGTACCACCCGCATCTAGCTATAGTAACTCTACTCCCCAACCCTCATCACCTTGGAACTGGCCGACTAAGGAAGAAACATCTGCAACCACTGAATCTGATACTTCCACAGAAAGCGATGATGAGCCAATTACTGCCGAAACAGTTTCATCAGGAGATTCATCAGCCAAACTAGATGAGCAAATAGATAGTCTCATCCAAATGTTTTTTGCTACCCAACCGGGAACCACACCACCTACTAGCAGTGAAACTAATGTCACCAGTAACCAATCTGAAAAACCTCTTTGGGAAACTTGGGCAACAGATGAAGCACAGCCAGAAACTACCCTAGAGCAGCAATTCGCTGCATTAGAAACAGAAAATTCTCCACCAATTACTGTGCCTAGTTCCGTAATTGAAGAGTCAACAATTTTACCAGATAAAAATTCGCCAATTTCTTTCACTGTACCGTTGACGAAGAAGACAACAGAAGAGGTAGAAAATTTTTGGTCAGAAACTACATCACAAAATACTGAGGAACTATCAGAGACAGAATTACCACCAGAAACTGATTACAGTAATGATAATGATGCTCAATCACCATCACCAGTGGTTTATCCCCAGCGTCCACCCAAGGGACGTAAATCGTTAGCATCTGTAGAATTGCCGAATTTTCGCCCGAATGGCCAAATATAGAAGGGTGTCTCAGTTTGATTGTTTACTGATGTCTTAAGGTCATGAAATTTAAGATATTAAGTTTGGTATTGCGATCGCAACACCAAACTTAATTTTTCTTGAGGCTAAACAAATTCTAGAGTTGCCATCTCAAGTACAAATATCCCCGGAATCTTACTTAACTGTTCAATCGACAACACATAATCATTGAAATGATCCATATTCTCATCTGCATCAGAAGTAATTTCTAGTTGGGAATTGCAGGTGGCGATCATTGCTTTGTCTGGATGATTTTGACCAAAGCGATTTGCCATTTCCTGTGATTCTTGTAAAACAGATGGTTCTGTATCTAAATAAATGTACAGTGACCAGCCATCAAAAGTTAATCTCAGACGGTCATCACCCCGTGAAACACTCATTGATGGCTTAGTAGAATCACGATTAAAAAACTGGACAAGCTTGATCTCCGCATCTGCAAGTGTAATATTACAATCAGGGGCTATGAGAGCTAAAGCATTGTAGGAAATTTGAGCCATTCTCAACTCCAAACCAGAATCATTCTTTTTAACTCACGAATTACGAATTGGAATTACCGCTTCTGGGTTGACGGTGGATGTTTGGTTGAGCGATCGCGGTTTACCTGTGGTAATTGCGTAGCGTAGTGCTAATAATTGTAACCACAGTCCTGGGTTTCGAGGTTCGAGCCAAGGTTGAATTTGTCCCAGGAAGCGCGGAAACCAAGAACTCAACAAAGTACTAACTAAAGCATATTGACTAAAGTTAAAATAACTACCCAGCCATCTGAATAAATCTCTAGGGCCAGCTAGTTCCCAAATCCACAACAGCAAGGCGGGGTTTTTCCGGGCGGCTTTGAGTGCGAGGCGGTTAAAGGTGAACCAATCACATCTATCTTTGATGAAATTATCTGCAACCTCTTGTGGTTCACTGGCTAATAACCCAAAGAAAGTATTCAGCATGGAGTTAATACGCTGGGGTGAAATGAATTTTCCTGTCGGAACCATCATCCCTTTAGAAAATAGCCAGGTAATTGAGACATTGCTTTGATAAGCGCGAATTTGATTGAGGTGGTGGGAACTCAATAAGTCATGTTTGAGGGCGGTATCTAATAGAGTTGTCAACCGTTCCAAGTTCCGCACCAAAGAACCAAAACCAGTAAACACCAAGGGAGATTGTAAAGAAGCCGCATCACCGATCGCAATTAATCTATCAAAAGCAACTTTGCGATCGCTACTATTCACACTAAAATGCCCTGGAATATAGCCAAATGTCGGCTTTTTCCACACCAATTTATCCATGTCGCAGCGTCGATACTCTGGCAAAATTGTGAAAAAGTCCTCGTACATTTCCAACAGAGAACCGGGGTTGTCGGGGTGGACTTGGTGGTAATGAAACAAATAAATGGTTAGTTCCTCACCCGCACCGGGAAACAATTCCCAAATCAACTGTCTCCCTCGCGAAATATCGCCGTGACTGTACAGCACATCACCATACTGAGAATCCCAAACTTGTGGTTCAAATCCGCCATTAATTACTGCACCCACAGTTGGACAAACACTATCAAAAGCCCTACCACCATTTAATTGCCATGCAATCGGTGAAGCGGTTCCCATTGCATCGACTAACAACCGCCCTGTTGCTTGCTTTTCTGTTTGACTAGGTAAATGCTGAACTGTAGCGACAACTTGGGAATTATCAATATCTGCGCGGAGAAATTCGGTTTCGTCCCAAATCTCACCACCAGCCGCCCGTAGTTTTTGACCGCATAGTTGCAACCATTTTTCTGAGTCTAGAGCAATATTTAAAACTGTGGGCGTGTGGAGAATTGGCGATCGCAATTTTAGCGGATTATTCCCATCAAAAAATTTATTAAATCCGTCTTTGTATTCCCTGACAATAATGCTTTCTAACTCGCTGCTTGTCACCAAACCCAGATTTAATAAGCTTTGCAACTCATCACGCGAAATATTCCATTCGCGGTTCATCTTACCAAAAGGCAAACGTTCCACCAACAGCACTTTATATCCCAATTTAGCCATCACCGCCGCATGGACAACCCCTAATGCGCCACCGATGTAAATCAAATCGTAATCCAATTTTGAATTTTGGCTTTGAGATTTTGGATTGGTAAATACTACCTGACGCGGCGCTTGGGGATGACGCACACCTTCGCGCCAGCGTTGTTCCCACCAATAGGCGCGTGTGAGGTCGTATTCCCCATTCGGCATTTTCTGAAAATATTTAACCGTGAGTGGGTAATCAGATGCTAACGCTTCAAAAATTGATTGTTGGGATAAATCAATCACCGGTGGCTTGGGGTACTGATGGGGAAAACGTTGTCTAATTTCTTTCTTTAGGCGGAGTAAAATCTCCTTCTCTTGGGGGAACGGCTGATCTGACCAACGGAAGACCTTTAAATAAGTAGTTCTCTGGACTGACCACACAAAAATTGATAGTTCTGTCGGTAATTTTTCGGAAATAGTTTGGTCAGATGCTGTATAGTCTGTAGGTAATTTCAGGCAAAAGCCATCTGGAGTCAGTGATTTTTCGCCAAATCCTGGTTGAAAATCCACTTGTAGCCATTGGCGTACTGCTGTTGTGTCTGGAATTGGCACTTCTAAATAAAGGACTTCTTTCATGTTTCGTTGACATCTCCGCTTAAAATACTCATTTCGGCAGATTTATTAACTGCGAAAATTCCTGTAAACTCCGCCCTATTACTCAAAATAAAGATTCTGTAAAGAACTTTTAATAATTTGTCAAAATTTTTTTTCCATTTTGTAACTTTGTAAACCCACGCCATGAATTATCCCATTCCAGATAGCCCTCAAGATATTCTTGCGTTACAACAAAAGCCCGTTGATGAAGAACTTGTAGCTTCCGCGATCGCAGGAGTAATTAAAATTGTCCGTTCTCAAGGTAAATCTTTAGAAGACTTAACCGCACAAGTCCTCGAAGATGATCAACTGCTGGATAGACAGCAACGACGTTGGCTAAGTCAATTGCTGGCTCAAGCCTGGGAAAGTTTTACTTAAAAGTTTAGGGGTTAGAGGCTGGAGGCTAGAGGCTAGGGAGCAGTTGTGAAAAAAATCCCAAACTCTCCCCGTCTTCTTTACGCCTCTGTGTGAAACAAAACCCCATCCTACAACACCCTATACAGAAAATCTTAGAAAACAAGAACTTTACGCTTCATGGAGAGGTGTGAAGAGTAACAATAAATTACTTGTAGGACTGACGCAAAAAACCTCTCAAACTCTCATTCCTCTTTGAACTCCCGAAGTTTGCTCAACGCGAGGAACCCGCGCACGCAACTTCTCTCTGCGTCTCTGTAATTAGATTTTTCGTGGGCTGTGCGTAATTCCTGACTTGTTTAACATTCGATACTCTGATTCATACAATAGGACTCATATTTGATTTATGAAAAAAATCAGTACACCCAGATCAGCCATCTTTCCTACTCCCTACTCCCCATTCCCTACTCTCTGCTTACACAACTAGATTCAGGAATCAAACCGTATTCCTAAAGATGTCTAATGTTGTTATTTAAAACCTGAAAAGCCAAGATTAGGCAACACTTTGAAAAATTTGTTCCACAGTCAAATTTAACTCTGGGAAAGTTTGTGAGACAAGGCGCTCATGATTTCGGAATTGCTGCACTTAGTATTCCCCATCAACCAACGTGTAAACCGAGATAGTGGGTTGTTTGGGATTGCCAATAAACCGCCTACCACCTAAAGCCGCATAATCGACAATCCAATATTCGGGGATGCCTACTGCTTCATAGTCAGCTGCTTTTTTTAAATAATCATCTCGCCAGTTAGTACTCACGACCTCAATTACTAAAGGAATTGATTCAGCTTGGCTAACAGTTGATGCTTTTTTCCACAGAGGCTCATTAAATAAATTAGGCTGATTTAATATCAGTACATCTGGTGAGTAAGCTGATTCACCTTCTAATGGTTTCACAAAAGCTGTTTTGGGAATGATATAAGGAAGTTTTAGTCGCCTAATTTCGGCAGCTATCTCCAACATCAAAAAACTGATAACTTCTTCATGATCACCTGTTGGCGGTGGCATTTCAACAATTACTCCATCGTGCAATTCATAAAGTCGCTGTGGGTTATTGGGATACCAAGCGATAAATTCATCAAATGTAACTAGTTTACGTAAGGTTTGAGTCATCTGAGTATTGAGTATTGAGTGCTGAGTGCTGAGTGGGGGTAGACAAGGTAGAAAGATTGCTTCCTTATCTTCCTTATCTTCCTTATCTTCCTTATCTTCCTTATCTTCCTTGTCCCCCTTGTCTCTCTAATCTCTAAGCCTTCACTGCGGCTTCGGCTTGGGAATGTAATAACAACCCGTATTCCAAACCCTCAACCACTGCTTGATAGGAAGCAGCCAAGATATTTGCCGAAACACCGATAGTTGTCCAGCGTTGATGACCATTGCCTGATTCTACTAAGGCTCTGGTTTTGGCGGCTGTTCCGGCGTGTCCGTCGAGAATTCGCACTTTGTAATCTGTCAATTCAAAGCTGGCGAGTTGGGGATAAAAGTTGACTAAAGCTTTGCGTAAGGCGGTATCTAATGCCGCAACGGGGCCGTTACCTTCGGCGGCTTCTAAGATATTCTGACCGTTAACAGCGACTTTCACGGTGGCTAAAGCACTGCTGGTTTCTTTCCCTTCTACCAAGTCACAGTGTACTTGAAAGCCTTTGACCTCAAAAAATTCTTGCCGCGCCCCTAAAGCTTCATACATTAACAAGGCAAAACTCGCTTCGGCGGCTTCAAATTGATAACCTTGACTTTCTAATTGTTTGAGGCGTTGAAGAATTTGTTTTGCTTCTGGTGTTTGCTTATCTAATTCAATGCCAAAGGTACGGGCTTTGGCTAAGACGTTACTGAGTCCTGCTTGTTCCGAAATGACTATTCGCCGACGATTCCCGACTGTTTCTGGTTGGATGTGTTCATAAGTCAGGGGGTTACGTTGCACGGCGGAAACATGGACACCGCCTTTATGGGCAAAAGCCGAACGTCCGACAAAGGGCGCGTGTTCATCTGGTGCAAGATTGACTACTTCACTAACAAAGCGGCTGGCTTCTGTGAGTTGAGTAAGCTGGTGTTCTGTGATACAGCTATAACCCATTTTTAGCTGTAAGTTGGGAATTAAAGAACAAAGGTTAGCATTGCCGCAGCGTTCACCATATCCATTTATTGTTCCTTGTACCATTGTTGCCCCAGCCATGACAGCAGCTAGGGCATTGGCTACGGCTAGATCACAATCATTGTGAGTGTGAATGCCGATTTGAGGAATTGTCCTTTGTCCTGGGTCATTAGTCATTGATTTTTGACAAAGGACAAATGACAAATGACCTTTAACAGTTGTCACACTTTCGCTGACTTCGTGAGGCAAAGTTCCGCCATTGGTATCACATAAAACTAACCATTCCGCGCCAGATGCGATCGCTGCTTCTAATGTTTGCAAAGCATAATCTCGATTATGTTTGTAACCATCAAACCAATGTTCGGCATCGTAAATCACGCGCCGCCCATGTGAGCGAAAATACTCGATAGTGTCGCGGATCATGGCCAAATTTTCTTCTAAAGTTGTCTTGAGACCTTCTGTAACGTGTAAATCCCAAGATTTGCCAAAAATTGTCACCCAGTGAGAACCCGCAGTTAAAATTGCTTGCAACATTGGTTCAGATGCAGCGACTGTATTGGGGCGACGTGTAGAACAAAATGCCACAATTTCTGCTTGTTTGAGCGGATCTTCTTGGAGTTGCCAGAAAAACTGAACATCCTTTGGGTTAGCGCCAGGCCAACCACCTTCAATGAAGGGAATACCCAGTTGGTCTAATCTTTTAGCAATGCGTAGCTTGTCTTCAATAGACACTGATAGCCCTTCGCATTGAGTGCCATCCCGTAATGTTGTGTCATAAAGCCAAATTTGAGGAGAGGGATTTGTGGTCATAAGACAAGATCATGCGAGACAACTGTAGAGGAAATGTGCCAATATACTACAAAAAGCCGATTCGTTAATTTAAATATGCCCAAAGTACTAACACAGGGTACGAACAATACGTTGGTCTGGCGCTGCATCCCATATTGGATGCAGTTAAATTAAGGCTTGTATGAAGAATTTGGGTTTTAAATTACGAAAAGTTTTGCAACAAAATGGTGTTGATCTCTAAAATGGCGGTGCAGAAGTAAAAAACAGTCAGTTAGTTGGTAGTGATGGTATGAGTGTGATCGATAAAGTGATGTGTTGACTGTGAATTAGCGTCACAAAAGCAGCGATCGCTTCTTTCCCATTCTCCTACAATAGACCTGCATTTAGCCGCTCATACAGAGGATTTTACGGATTATTGGATCAGGGATATCGAATAAGAAAGGAAATCAAAAGGTTAGGTTACACAAGGAGAAAAACAATATGGGTAGATGGACACCGCTTATTCTCATGGGTGGAGGCTTGGCAATTTTATTAGGTACATTGCTAGGCATTAACTTTCCAATGGGTGGAGGGCAACAAACTGCCAGTAATAATGCTCCCGGCGGCAAAACCTCGCGCGTTCTCCCAGCTAATATTAATGTTAATAGCACTGCCCCCAGCAGAGGTAGCCGTGGCTTAAGCGAAGACAGAGCCAGCACTCCTCAAGAAGATAATGTTCCCACAGAAGCTAGAGGCAGCAGAAGCGTTAGACAGGAAAATTTAAATACCAACACAACTGAGCGTCGAACCAGCGTCGCTCAAAATAGCACTCCCAGCGAATCATTTTCAACTCCTGACAATACATCATCAGAGCCGACTACCAGAGAAGTACAATCAACCGAAACTCAATCAACTGATAGCTTCAGCGATAATGAGTCTACTAGAGAGCCAATTCGGGCTTTGTGGTAGGAAAAAGGGGGCAGGGGGCAGGAGGCAGGGAGCAGGGGGAATAATTTTTTACTCAGCACTCAGCACTCAGCACTCAGCACTTTGTCAAAACTAGTCATTGGTTACAAGTTATTAGTTATAAGTTATGTAGTTGTGTACTAATGATCAATGGCTAATAACCAATGACTAATGACTAATGACTAGCGATGTTTTAATTATTGGTGGCGGTGTTATTGGCTTGGCGATCGCCGTCGAACTTAAATTGCGCGGGACAAATGTCACCGTGCTTTGTCGTGATTTCCAGGCTGCTGCTACCCATGCTGCTGCTGGCATGTTAGCACCAGATGCAGAAATTATCCAAGATGAGATGATGGGTAAGTTGTGCAGGCGATCGCGTGCCTTATACCCAGAATGGACAAGCAAACTTGAAGATTTAACTGGGATTAATCCTGGATACTGGGCTTGTGGCATTCTTGCGCCTGTTTATCAACCACCAAAGTCTGCTGCGACTGGTGATTCACCTGCTTATTGGTTAGATAAAACTGCAATTCATCAATATCAGCCAGGATTGAGTAATGATGTCGTCGGTGGCTGGTGGTATCCTGAAGATGCTCAAGTTGATAATCGGGCATTAGCCCAAGCACTGAGGACTGCGGCTCAATCCCTCGGCATTGAAATCAAAGATAACATTACAGTTGCCGGATTAATCCAACAGCAAGGACAAGTCATCGGCGTACAAACCAACCAAGGCGTAATGCGTGCCGGTCACTATGTTTTAGCGGCTGGCGCTTGGTCTAATGAATTGTTACCTTTGCCTGTGACTCCCCGCAAAGGGCAAATGTTGAGTATCCGCTTACCCGACTTTGTGCCGGAATTGCCTTTGCGACGAGTGTTATTTGGCGAAAATATTTACATCGTACCCCGGCGCGATCGCTCGATTATTTTGGGTGCGACTAGCGAAGATGTGGGTTTTGCCCCGAATAACACCCCCGCAGGTATCCAATCTTTACTTCAGCAAGCAATTCGCCTCTATCCCCAATTACAAGATTATTCCATTCAAGAATTTTGGTGGGGTTTTCGTCCGGCTACCCCAGATGAATTACCAATTCTCGGCACTAGCCACTGTGCAAACTTGACTTTGGCTACAGGTCATTATCGCAACGGCATTTTACTAGCGCCTGCGACAGCCGCCTTAATTGCTGATTTAATTTGCGAACAAAAATCAGATTCTTTATTGGCACATTTCCATTATTCTCGGTTTCATACCCAGCCATCTACCGCCCCTATGCTCACTCATTCTGCCAATTTTACCAACGGCGATCGCCCAGCTTTATCATCACTCCCTAACTCCCCACTTCCCGACTCTCCACTTGTCATTGCTGGTAAAACCTTTCAATCTCGCTTGATGACAGGAACAGGCAAATATCGCAGCATTGCAGAAATGCAGCAAAGTATTGTTGCTAGTGGCTGTGAAATTGTCACCGTTGCAGTGCGGCGAGTCCAAACCAAAACCCCAGGACATGAGGGGTTAGCAGAAGCACTAGATTGGTCAAAAATTTGGATGTTGCCGAATACTGCTGGTTGTCAAACTGCCGAAGAAGCGATTCGTGTTGCCCGTTTGGGTCGAGAAATGGCAAAATTACTGGGGCAGGAAGATAATAACTTTGTGAAATTAGAAGTTATCCCCGATGCAAAATATTTACTCCCTGACCCGATTGGGACACTGCAAGCCGCCGAACAATTGGTAAAAGAAGGGTTTGCGGTATTGCCGTATATTAATGCTGACCCGATGTTAGCCAAACGCTTAGAAGAAGTTGGCTGTGCAACAGTCATGCCTTTAGCTTCCCCCATCGGTTCGGGACAAGGATTAAAAACCACCGCCAATATCCAAATCATTATTGAAAACGCTAAAGTGCCGGTTGTGGTAGATGCAGGTATTGGTTCACCTTCCGAAGCTTCTCAAGCAATGGAATTAGGTGCAGATGCTTTATTAATTAATAGTGCGATCGCCCTAGCCCAAAATCCCCCAGCAATGGCTTACGCAATGAATTTGGCAACTGTCGCCGGTCGTTTAGCATACCTCGCTGGCAGAATGCCCATCAAATCCTATGCTAGTGCTAGTTCCCCTGTGACTGGCACGATTAATTAATTCAAATCTCCGACTTCTCTAAAGATACAGCTGGCGAATGAGGGGGGTTACTCCCTCAAAAAACCACAGAATGAGAGTGAAAAAAGAGCGATCACTTCTCAGCAATCAGCACTGAGCAACAGGCTCTTTTTTTACTCGATTTACTGAACAAGTGCTAAAATCCTCAGATGGACAGTTAGGATATCCCAATGCCAGTTGTAGCTAGCTCAATCAAATTTGGTACAGATGGCTGGCGGGGTGTGATTGGTGAAGAATTCACCTTTGAACGCCTTGCCTTGGTAGCGCCAGTAGCCGCGAAAGTCTTATATGATACTTATTACTCGACAGTCGGTAGCCGCACTATTATCGTCGGTTATGATCGCCGTTTTATGGCGGAAGACTTTGCTCGTGCTGTGGCTGATGCTGTCACCGCCGTCGGATTTGATGTTTTGCTGAGTGAAACATTCGCCCCAACACCGGCTTTTAGCTGGGCTGCTAAAGAACTCAATGCTTTAGGGGCGTTGGTAATTACAGCGAGTCATAATCCTGGTGCATATTTAGGGTTAAAAGTCAAAGGATATTTTGGTGGTTCGGTACCGCCAGAATTTACCAAAGAGATCGAAGCACTGCTACCGCATGGTGTACCAACAGCAGCTACTCCAGGTAACTTGGATAAGTTTGACCCTTGGCCTAGTTACACAACAGGATTACAAGGCAAAGTAGATATTGCCAAAATTCGAGAAGCGATCGCCTCTGGTAAACTGACGGTATTCGCAGATGTGATGCACGGTGCAGCAGCTGGCGGACTGGCAAGATTATTGGGTGATCAGGTCAAAGAAATCAATAGCAACCGTGACCCATTATTTGGTGGTGGTGCGCCGGAACCATTACCGAAATATCTTTCTAAGTTATTTGAAGTCATCAAAACTCACCACGAAACTCATCAATCTGGTTTAACGGTTGGTTTAGTATTTGATGGAGATTGCGATCGCATTGCAGCAGTAGACCAAGAAGCTAATTTCTTAAGTTCGCAAATTTTAATCCCGATATTAATTGACCACTTAACCTTGCGACGTGGTTTTACAGGGGAAATTATCAAAACTGTCAGTGGTTCTGACTTGATTCCCCGTGTCGCAGCACTGCACAATCTGTCATTGTTTGAAACAGCAGTCGGGTACAAATACATCGCCGACAGAATGTTAGTCTCGCAAGTACTCTTAGGTGGGGAAGAATCTGGTGGAATTGGTTATGGTAGCCACATTCCAGAACGAGACGCACTACTTTCGGCTTTGTATGTCCTAGAAGCGATTGTCGAATCTGGGCGAGATTTGAGCGAATATTATTCTGATTTGCAACAACAAACAGGGTTTAATTCGGCTTACGATCGCATCGATTTACCCTTAGCTAGTATGGAAGTGCGATCGCGTCTTTTGCAACAACTCCAAACCCAACCCTTAACCGAAATTGCCGGAAAAGCAGTCATCGATTGTCAAACAATCGACGGTTATAAATTCCGCCTAGCTGACAACAGTTGGTTAATGATTCGCTTTAGCGGTACTGAACCAGTCTTGCGCCTCTATTGCGAAGCCGCCACCATCGAAGAAGTACATAAAACCCTTGATTGGGCGAGACAGTGGGCAGAATAATATCAGTAAACAGTTATCAGTTGTCAGTTATCACGTTTAATTGTTAACTGTTAACTGTTAACTGTTAGCTGAAAATATGACCAAATTACTCGTAGTTGCTACAAGCAATCCAGGTAAGTTGCGAGAAATGCAAGCTTACCTGACAGATTCTGGTTGGGAATTAACGCTGAAGCCAGAAGAATTAGAAGTTGAAGAAACAGGTGAGACATTTGCGGCTAACGCTTGTTTAAAAGCCTCCGAAGTTGCCAAAGCTACAGGACAATGGGCGATCGCTGATGATTCTGGTTTACAGGTAGATGCTTTGAATGGTGTACCGGGAGTATATTCGGCACGTTATGGCAAAACCGACGCAGAGCGAATTTCTCGGTTATTAAGAGAGTTAGGTAATGAAACTAACAGACAAGCACAATTTGTCTGTGCAGTAGCGATCGCCCGTCCAGATGGTGAGATAGCTGTACAATGCGAAGGTATTTGTCGTGGTGAAATACTTCATGCACCCCGTGGTGAGGGTGGTTTTGGCTATGATCCTGTATTTTATGTCCCCGAAAAACAGTTAACCTTTGCCCAAATGTCACCAGAAGAGAAAAAATCAGTTAGTCATCGTGGTCAGGCATTTGCGGCGTTAATCCCACAACTGAGTACAATACTGAGTGCTGAGTAAAGTTTCGACTTTCTATTTTTATCGACTTAGCAATTACCATTTACAAATTACTATGGCTATAGCGATCGCACTTAATACAGATTCGATTAACAAATTAGATTTGTCGCCTGCTTTAGAAGTAATTGAACCACTTTTGCAAGAGGGAATTGCTGCTTATGAACAGCAATTAAGCTTTGACATCGACTACCCTTTAGATCCCGGCGACCCCCGCGAACTTTCCGAAGTTGCAGAGTTACGCCTGTGGTTTATTCGTTTAGATGCAAAATATCCTTGGATACCTTTTTTATTAGATTGGAAAAATGGGGAATTAGCTCGTTATGCTGCTATGCTTGTACCACATCAATTCAGTAATAAAGAAGGCATTCAATATAATCCTGAAGCATTAGAAATATTTTTAATGCACAAAATCTTCGTTTTGACTGACTGGTTAAAACAACAAGCAATTCCCAGTTCATCACGGCTAAAATCGATGGCGCAAATGCTGGGTTATGAATTAGATGACGGATTTTTTGAGATGTTTTAAATCAGAGTTTACAGGCGAATTTTGAGTAAGAATTCAGGAGTCAAAATCCAGGAGCCAGAATTTTAAAAAATTTAATCACACATGCGCTCATTATTTTTAAATTCTGACTTCTGACTTCTGTGTGCTGAATTCTTATAACTTTGATGTTCGCTTGTAAACATTACATTCAATTTCCGGTTTTATTTACCCAATAGAGATAATATCTTTCAGTATCTACCCAAGCTCTCTTAAAACTTTTGATAGGAACAATATTTAAATCATTCCTATTGAAATTAAGCTCTTTATTTAAAATCAATAAAATTCTGCTTTCAATGGCTTGACTTTGAAATAAAGCGTGAACTTGTCTCAATATCTCCGGCTGGTCAACATCTTGACGACCTTGTTTAAATAGGGTGAAACTTCCCATCATTTGCCGTTCAGGATAGTAGAATTTCCGATTCAAATACCCTGATAACGCCGCCATATTCGCATCTCGACTGGCTATAATAAATTCATTATTTAACTGATTGTGTTGGATGTAATGAGCAGTTTCTCTGCTAGCAGAAAATGGGATAATCAAATCTCTAGCAAAGCCGTAAATTCCTCCAAATAATTGAGCGGACAGAATTAAAGTAAAAACTACGTAATGCCATTTTTGCGCTAAATTAAATAATTTCGGCGTTGGAGACAATTTATTTTCCGACACTAGAGAATTTTGATAATAACCCTCTAGCCATAAGGCTGCTATAAAAACTAAATAAAAATGTCCAAAGTGACGATGATTTCCAGTAAACCGTAAATAGGTAAATGCCAGTAGGATAAAATTTACCACTGTATACATAAACAGCACCACTGGTTTTCTAGAAAATTTCATCAAATATAAACTAAATATCAAAATGCTGATGATAGTACAGATAAATAAATCTAGCAATCTTTTTTTTGGGATAATCAACAAATAACTGGCAAACAATCTGTTGATGCTCTTTAACAAATTGAATACATCTAAATTTGTTGACCATCCATGATTTAATCCCCCATGTAAATAACTATTTGCAGGCGGAGTAATAATATAAACTGATAATATTAAAGAAAATACAACTATTAAAAAACTTAAAATTAAATCATACTGTTTACTTTGTCCAAAATAATTTTTTCTATGCTCACTATCAAAACAAAATTCAAATAGTAGTGTTAATGATAACGCAAATGACACTAGTAAACCATAAGCACTACTGTTTGCCAATAATCCTATAAAACTAGATAAATACAAATAAGTTGTTTTTCGGGATGGAAAAACAGCACAGAAAGCAAAAATAAACAGGAGACTAAAAGCATAATTGCGAGAAATTAAAAAATATTCATAAAATGGAAAATACCCAAATATAAACAGTAGTTTGTGTTTGTATTTAAAGGGACTATATAAGTAAAATATGAGAACCGCAGTAATTGTAATAGATAGGTGAAACAATTGCATAATCAAGGGATTGTCGGCAATTTTTCTCAAAAATGCTAGAGAAAAATACCACAAGACTGGATGCCCTTCATATTTAATATTGGCAATTAAATCTGTGAAAGATTCACTATCTCTCACAATCAACCAAGGGTTGAGTTCATCTCGCCACATTGAATGATTGAGAATACCTATAAAACCTAGTATTGAAAAAATAATTACAATCAACCAAGGATAAAGAGAAAATAGGTTAGAAATCCGATTAATTGCTTTTTTAGCTAACATTGGTTGGAAATTATGTTTTCAATTTAATAGGTGGTTATGCCAATTCTATAAGACGTTGCATTATATAAATCCTGTAGAGACGTTGTATACAACGTCTCTACAACAACTTGCTATTATTACAATACTACCTATGAGTTTTAAGCAGCGATTTTTTCTAGCGGATGAGAATTTTGCTGAAACAGTTGAGTAATTCTCTCAGCAGGTACAGGAATGCCAAAGTAATATCCTTGACCTTCTTGACAGCCACATTTTTGTAAATACTCTAGCTGTTCTTGTGTTTCTACTCCTTCTGCGGTGATTTTTAACTGGAGGCTTTTGGCTAAGGCAATAATGGCATCGGTGATAGCTGTACTATCAGAATTAGATATGACATCTTGCACAAATGAACGGTCAATTTTGATCATATTTACAGGGAAACGCTTCAAGTAGTTTAAAGAAGAATAGCCAGTCCCGAAGTCATCTAAGGCTAACCATACACCTAGTTCTCGTAATTGTTTAAGGGTGTTCACAGAACGTTGAATGTCCCCCATTAAAGAGCTTTCGGTAACTTCTAATTCTAAGTACGATGGTGGCAATTCGGTTTCTTGCAGGACTTGTTTGACAACCTCTACTAAGTTTGGTTCTTCAAACTGTCTGGCTGAAAGGTTGACTGACATCCGAATTGGTTCCATTCCAGCTAATTGCCAAGCACGATTTTGAGCGCAGGCGGTACGTAACACCCATTTTCCAATCGGGATAATTAAACCATTGTCTTCAGCAATGGGGATAAATTTGGCAGGAGAAATCAACCCGCGTGTGGGATGTTGCCAACGTACAAGTGCTTCTAGTGCGGTTACTTGTCTAGTATTTAGATCAATTAAGGGTTGATAGTAAACTACCATTTCTCCACGTTCTAATGCTTCCCGTAATTCATTTTCTAGTGTTAATCGCTCTTGCAATTGAGCATTAATTTCTGGGGAATAAAAGCGATATTGACTACGCCCTTGCTGTTTTGCTTGGTATAGGG
This sequence comes from Nostoc spongiaeforme FACHB-130, assembly GCF_014698475.1. Taxonomy (GTDB): domain Bacteria; phylum Cyanobacteriota; class Cyanobacteriia; order Cyanobacteriales; family Nostocaceae; genus Nostoc_B; species Nostoc_B spongiaeforme. The sequence continues at coordinate 35,415 of NZ_JACJTB010000049.1, forward strand.
CGATGTGAGCTTGTTGTAATAATTGATCTACAGAATTACGATCGCCTACACTGTTAATGGTGATGCCTACGCTGGCAGTAATGTGAATTTGCTGCCCTTCGATTAAGAAAGGTTTGGAGATTGTATTTAAAAGTAACTGCGAGAGTTTGATGACATTCTCAAAGGAAAGTATATCAGTGTTGGCGATCGCAAATTCATCTTGGTTCAAATGGGACAGGATATCTGTTTGACCCATACAATTAGTTAAACGTTGGGCAACTGCTCTTAAAAGCAAGTTCGATTTTTCATGCTCTAACCCATGACTGATACCTGCAAAATCGTCAATTCCCAGCACCAGAACTGCTGCAAGCTGCTGCTGATTGTGCGATTGTGATATGTTCTGATACAGGCGATCGCAGAATAAATCTCGATTGGGTAATCCAGTTAAATTATCATAGTTAGTAATTTGATGAATTAACTCATCTAATTTGTGCAGAGTTTGGGTGGTATCTGCCATTAATGTACCTGCCTCATCAACATATTCTGTAGGCAGTTCCGGTAATTTTTTAGTATGAAAATAATCTTGTAGTGCCGCCGAAGTTAAAATAACTGGAGCCAGAAGATATCGCAGTGCATACAATGTTGCAGCTGTACCCGCAAGTGTGGCAAATAAAGCAATTAACAACACTTTTACTGCTATCTCCCAAGAATAGGAGTTAGATGTAACAAACCAGAATAGTAAAGTCAGTAATGGTACATGAGTTCCTAAAAAAGCTACCAGCATGATTTTTGCTGTATAGCTATTTTTAATCCACCGAAATTTAGCGAGAGATGAGTATAGGTAAAGTTGGTGATTCAGCTTCATAGACTCTATTTGATAGTAGATAGTTGGCAAATTAATTACTAGGATTTTCCTGGCAGAAAAATTGTGGGAATTTATTACCTTACTTTCCAGAAAAATGCAGTGATTCAAATTCCTCTATTTAGTTTATAAAATACTCTCTATAGTTTTTGTAAATGTAAATCCATAGCCTATTTACGTACTAAAAACTGATTAGTACAATTACTGTTTAAAATATGAATTATAGATAAATTTTTATAGTTGCTTTAATTGAATTTAATAGCAGTAATATTTTAGATATTTCACCTAAGCTTCAGGTCTTGTCCAGAGCATTTAATGTGATTATGAAATGATTGATAAGTAAAAAAATAGATGTTTTATATGCCTAAAACCATCTAAAATTAAGGACTTTTACTACGAATTAAAATATAAAAACAAAATTTTATCTAACTTGCAACTGATAAAAATAACCTAATATATCTAATAAATCTATGAGACTAGTGATAACTACAACCAATCTTATTTGAGAGAACTTGTCTTGATTTATAGAATGAAATAATTTAAGAAAATTTTAAAATTAACAGCCTAATTATATGCTTAACTTAGCAATTATCATTATTATGATACTAGACCACCTAAGTATTTGCTGAATGATAGCACATAAAAAATGCTTTTTTCTTAACCAAATCATTAACTATTAATTGTGTAGTCATCCGACTGGAGAATAAAACATATTTACTTAAAATTTAAGCAAATAAAGTCAAAAAACAGCCTGTAACCTAGATAAACAAGCTGTTTTTGCTCACTGTTTAGTTTTGATCAAAATAGATGTTCTAGAAAATTAAAAACAGTATCTATCTAAAGATAGTTTTTGTAGATGGTCTGGTATGCTAAAAACAACGAGTTGCTATTTCTGGCTTGGTTTGATACTTATCTGATTCACAGTAGGTGGGCGGAAAAATTTATAACTATGTTATGGCAAACGCAGCGATAGCGAAGTGAAGCAATCACAAGGGTTTTGAGTCTTTTACATTTTGTTACATAGTTGGGTTTATTTGTGCCTACCTACTTAATAGGAATTACACAACGCTGATAATGTCATTGCGACCAGAACGGAGTTTAGGGAAGCAATTCCAGCATCAGGGAATATCACTTCGCTATCGTTCATAATAACGGAGTTACGTTATTGTTGCGTAAGTCCTGGAATCTATCTAAGTGAATATTGCTTGTTAGATAGTGTTTATGAGATTTTTCAAGGTAATAAACCTCTGGAAAATACTGCCATGAAAAAAAAATCAGTAGTTATTGCTACAGTAATTTCTGCCTGTGCTTGCTTGACGACAATAACTAAAGCTGAAGCTTTTGAATTAACTCCTTTCACTAGTTATACTCCTAACCCTAATGGGCTAACATTTATTGTTAATTTCAACCCAAGTGGCCCTTATGATGGGTATGCAGTCAAGAGTATTAAAAACTTAAAACTCTTTAGTGATCAGAATGAAACTTATAATATAAGTTTTGCCACAGGTTCTACTAAAGAGTTGGGAAGACTAAAAATTCTCAACTATAACAATGATCGCGCTCTAGAAGCCCATCTTAGTATTGCAGAGGCTTTACGTAGTCTGACATTACCGGATGGATTGCGCGTTAATGCCTTAGAAGATTTGGCAGGTAATAAACAGTATGAATGGAGCATTCTTGGGAATTGGTTTTGGTGGACAGGTTTCTGGAGTGCAGAGTATGGTTACAGTGGTGTATTACTAGAAGGCCCCTTCGGAGGTAGCACTTTACTGTATAGTAGGAAAACTTACACTATTTTTAGCCCACAAGTACCAGAACCTATCACTTTTATCGGTAGTCTAACAGCACTAGGCTTTGGTATTGCTATCAAAAAGAAATTTGTATCGACACAGAAGTAAGCATAACTTAGTTAGCAAGACTGTATTAATCTGAACCGATGCAATATTGAGTAAACTAAAAACTAGCTAGTACAACAAGGCAAAAGTAAAAAGGCAAAAGTAAAAAGAAAGAATAGTTATACTACAAGCCTTTTAGCAATTCCAGATGGTCTGTTTATTTACGCCGCACTGTACTGGTGTATTGTGAGTATTAGTTAGAGTCACAGCTTATACAGGTATTAACGCATAAGCTTGTTTCAGTTCAACTAATTAGTCAGCAAGAAAATTTGCGTTAAGTAGACTTCACCTTGCTGATTAGTAGCTACGCCAACACCAGTTAGATTGTAATTGCCTTTGATATTCTTCAAATGTCCTGGACTTTCTAACCAACCAATTACAGCTTGAGTGGCTGGATTACTATATCCTTGGTTGACTGCCACATTTTCGCCTGCACTATTAAAGCGAATTGAAGTAGACATGACGCGCTTTTCAAATCCGTTATGACTGAAGGGAACTTTCCCTTTAGCCATATTTTGACTGTGAATTCTGGCTTGTCGAGAGATATTGGCATTCAAAGTTAATTTTGGTAGTTTTTTAGAAACTCTGTAGCGGTTGATTTGTTCAAAAACTGATTTTTCTAATGCAGTGGTGTTAAAGGTAGTAGTTGACGAGGCTAGTTGACTAGAAGCGACTGGTTGAGTTGTGCTGTTGGTAGATGAATGGCTTGGTATTGGAGTAGTGATAAATCCACTAGCAAGGACAAGCGTACTTAAAGCGATGCCAAAAGCAGGTTGTCGTAACATGGAGAATTACAAAGTATAGATGATTAAGACCTATACTCTACCTTCGACTTCCTAGAATCTGTAACAGGATATTATTAAAAATTGCTCAATTTGGGAAGGAGGGGTTAGCCCGAATTTCTCACGTATGGGTAGCGGGTGTGGGGAGAGAGGGGAGTGTGGGAAGTGTGGGGGGAAAGATTTCTTCACCATCCTCCCAGACTTCCCACCCCTCCCACACCTCCACACCCCTGGATTTCTCACAAGAGAGAAATCCAGGTCATTCTGCCTCCTGCCATATCTTCCTAACGTGTGCGGATAAATATTTGGGTGAAGTAAACCGCACCTTGTGGACTTTTCGCCACACCAACACCTGTGAGGTTGTAATTACCTTTGATATTAGCCAGATGTCCTGAACTTCTCAGCCAACCTTGCACAGCCTGGGTTGCAGGATCTCTATATCCCTGGTTGTAAGCCACATTTTCTGCTGCTGCGCTGTAGGGAATTGTAACTGCGATCGCTTGAATTCTTGCGCCAAAACCATCATGACCAAATGCAACTCGCCCCTGAGCCATGTTTTGACTGTGAATCCTGGCTTGATTGTCAATAGTTGAATTACGGCTTAACGCTGGTAGACCAAGTGAAGCTCGATATTGATTGATTTGAGTGAAAACAGCAGCCTCTAACGCCGCAGTATTCACAGTTGATTGTGCCAGTTGGATGCTATTGTCTGACATCTTAGGTTGTTGCAAGGTGGCAGTTTGAACTGGTGCGGAAAAAGCGGTTACGCCTCCAAATAAGGCTAGAGTCGCTACACCAGCACTGAAGATTTTATTCTGAATCATTAATAGGTAGCCCTAAACACACTGAAAGAGAACACTTCCAGATAATGTACCGGACTCATGTAAACTGGACAAATAGGCTATGAGCCAGCATCTGGGGATTTATGCTGCTCTACCTTGCAAAATTGCCAGCCAACGTACGTATTCATAAATTTCCATACATCATCATTCTCTAGGCAGAGAAATAAATGCTGACACACCTAAATTATGTGTTCAGTTGGCAGAGGTGTAGAGTCAGATATTCTTCCTCTACACCCAGCACTCAGTACTTTCTACTCAGCACTTTTTACTGCGGAGTTAAAAACTTAGCGACGGTTTGCACATCTTTGTCACCACGTCCAGAACAGTTAATGATAATTTTGGGACTACCGCTAAGTTGGGGACAGAGGGTTTCGAGATAGGCGATCGCATGGGAGGTTTCCAAAGCAGGGATAATACCTTCTAAGCGAGACAGTTTCTGGAATGCTGCCAAAGCCTCTGCATCTGTCACACTGTAATATTCTGCCCGATTTGTATCTTTTAAATAACTGTGTTCTGGCCCTACACCGGGATAATCTAACCCCGCGCTAATTGAGTGTGCTTCGGTGACTTGTCCATCTTCATCTTGCAGTAGATAGCTCATCGCGCCGTGTAATACACCAACTCGTCCTTTTGTCAAGGTAGCAGCGTGTTTCTCTGTATTCACACCTTCGCCAGCAGCTTCTACCCCAATTAACCGCACAGATTGTTCATTGACAAACTCATAAAACAGCCCCATTGCATTGGAACCACCACCCACACAAGCCAAGAGAATATCAGGTAAACCGCCCCACTTTTCTAAAGCTTGGGCGCGAGTTTCTTGACCAATCACCGCGTGAAAATCCCGCACCATCATTGGGTAAGGATGGGGGCCCGCAACAGAACCAAGAATGTAGTGAGTTGTTTCAACATTTGTCACCCAATCCCGAATCGCTTCCGAAGTCGCATCCTTGAGTGTACCTGTACCAGCTTCCACCGGACGGACTTCTGCTCCCATCAACCGCATTCTAAACACGTTTAAAGCTTGGCGTTCCATATCGTGAACACCCATGTAAATCACACATTCCAAGCCAAATCGGGCGCAAACTGTGGCTGTTGCAACTCCGTGCTGTCCAGCGCCAGTTTCAGCAATAATTCGCTGCTTACCCATACGCTTGGCTAACAATACCTGACCCAAAGCGTTATTAATTTTGTGTGCGCCAGTGTGATTTAAATCTTCCCGCTTTAAATAAATCTGCGGCCCTGTGCCATCAGGTCGGGCATAATGAGCAGTCAGCCGTTCAGCAAAATACAATGGTGTAGCGCGTCCCACATAATCCCGCAGCAGTTGTTGGAGTTCTGCTTGAAACTCTGGGTCATGACGATATTGCTGATAAGCTGTTTCTAGTTCAGCTAAAGCAGGCATCAGCGTTTCCGGGACGTACTTACCGCCAAAGCGTCCAAAGCGTCCTTGTGTATCGGGAACCTGAGCAGTTATGGAAGAATTTGGAGAAAGGGGAGTAGTAGTCACGGAATTATCTTGATGACAAGTAAAGACTTCATTAATTATAAGGAGTCTGGGGTGGATAATACTAATTCATAATTCAAAACCAATTCTCTATTAAAGAGACCTCCGCGTAACTTTGTCTTGAAAAATTTGCTCAACGCGGGGAACCCGCGCACGCAAGTTCTCTCCGCACGCAACTTTTCGCTGCGTTAACCTCTGCGTACCTTTGCGTTTTAAGATTAAACTCGCGTGATCTCACACCATAATAAATGTAGTAGAACTGATCACCGTCGCAATTTTGTATGTCCTCCAAATCCAACTCTGATAAAAAAATTGTCTACCAAGAATTCGGGAACGATAACTCCGCCGCCACCGAACGACCAACTCAGGAACTTCCAGCGCAACAACAAAATTTAAGAATCCAAGCCACACGCGCCGGACGCAAGGGTAAAACGGTCACAGTAATTACAGGGTTTCAAGCCAAACCCGAAACTTTAGCAGATTTAGTCAAGCAGTTAAAAACCCAATGCGGTACAGGTGGGACAGTCAAAGATAACACCATTGAAATTCAAGGCGAACACAAGCAGAAAATTTTAGAAATTGTTACCAAATTAGGTTACAAAGCCAAAATTAGCGGAGGCTAAACATTCAAGTATTGATAACTCAAGAAGCACCATTAAATTCTTGCAATGTATGAAAAAAATCCTGTAACTAACATAAAGTGAAATATAGCAGTCCTAAATCATTTGTAAAATTTCTATATCTTTTTCTTCTTTCTTACCTTTGCGTCCTAGGCGTTCTTGGCGGTTCGTTTCTATATCTATGTTTTTCACGACTCATTTAGGATTGCTATATCAACTCTTGTAGAGCAACTCAAATCCTATAATTTAAGTCTGATTGTACCAGAAGCTTGGCGAACTCATGAAACCACGAGTGTTAGCCATTGAATCTGAAGGAGCGCGTCAGTTAAGTGAATTAATCAACAGCTTTTTATACGCGCCTTGTTGAGCGTGGTAAATCTAAGAAATTGGCTCTGACTGCTTGCGCTCATAAAACGTTAGTCATTTTAAATGCTATTGTCAGAGACAATTTACCTTGGCGTATCACTGATGAATCTGCAACTTTGTCTCTATAAATTGAGATCCTCTTTATTTATTCCGCTTCTTTCACCGCCTCTGCTTTATCAATCATTGGTACAACTAGCACCTTATCAACTCGATTACCATCCATATCCATCACCTCAACCCGCATTCCTTCCCATTCAAAATGATCGGCGGCGGAGGGGATACGGCCTAAATGGGTGATGACAAAGCCGCCCAAGGTTTGATAGCTACCGCGTTCGTCATCCCATTCTTCCATTTCAAAAAGTTCAAAAAACTTTTCTACAGGTAACATACCGTCCAACAGCCAAGAACCATCTTCTCTCTGTACATATTGGGGTTCATCTTCATCGAGATCGGCGGGAACATCACCGACGATTTCGCTCATAATGTCGTTAAGGGTGACTAATCCTTGAATTACGCCGTATTCATCCACCACAATGGCCATGTGGGTGATCGTTTGCTTGAATAACTCCAAAACTTTCAAGCCACGGGTGCTTTCTGGCACAAATACAGGTTGACGCAATCCCACTGTTAAATCTAAAGCTTCATTCCGAAAACTCCGTGCAAGTAAATCGGTGACAGGGATGATCCCCAAGACATTATCAAGCCCTCCCTGACAAACCGGATACCGGGAATAACCATTCTCAGTCATTTTTTGGCGGTTTTCTTCGGCGGTGTCTTCTAAGTCTAGCCAGACGATATCAGGGCGGGGTGTCATGAAAGAACTGACAGGGCGATCGCCTAAACGAAACACTCGCTCTACCATATCCTGTTCTGCTTCTTCAAAGGTTCCCGCTTCTGTACCTTGCTCAATCAGGATTTTAATTTCTTCTTCAGTAACTTGTGGTTCTTCTGAAGGGGTGATCCCTAAAATTCGCAACACCAATTCTGTAGAAGCACTTAATAAATGCACTGCTGGGGAAGCTATTGCCGCTAAAGCCCGCATTGGTATAGCAACAAACGCCGCAATTCTTTCTGGGTTGTTTAATGCCAACCGCTTCGGCACTAATTCCCCGATAATCAGAGATAGATACGTAATAATTAAAACGACTATCCCAAAAGATACTGGTTCACTGTAAGGAGCCAAAACCGGGATCAGTTTTATATAAACTGCCAACCGATTAGCAATTGTCGCTCCCCCAAAGGCACCAGTCAGAATACCAATCAGGGAAATTCCGACTTGAACGGTAGATAAGAAATTATTGGGAGACTCTGCTAGTTTCAATGCTGCCCTGGCGTTGGCATCTCCTTGATTGGCAAGCTGCTGGAGCCTGACTTTCCGGGCTGAGACAACAGCCATTTCAGACATTGAGAAGATGCCGTTGGCAATAATTAGTACCAAAATGATTAAAATTTCAGAAGTGATGGAGGACATGTTTGGATTTGCCGCTATAGGGAGCGAACTATGCTTAACCCCTAGTATCTAGTATTAAACGTTATTCAAGTGCTGACATACATGCTTTAACCAAAAAAGGCGAAAGACTCAAGACTGAAATCTAGACTTGGCGATAGAAGGTCAAAGTACTACTAATCGCAGAATTTACTCTTTGAAAATGTCTCAATTCTCTGACTATAGCCATATACTTCATACTTTATACTTCATATTTCATACTTCCTCATTCTTCCACAGAAGTAATAAGTGGAGTGTCAACCCTTTTAAAATAGTGAACATAAACTACCTATAAATTTTCTTATCACTGAAGACTTCCATCTCTAGTAGAACTTATGGCATTTTCTTCGATTGTGCGTGCCTTGGCGCGATCGCCACTCACCACAGAACTACTTTCTAAGCTCAATCGGCAACAAGATTTACGCTTAAATGGTATTCCCCGTCTACCAAAGGGCTTGGTAGCATCGGCATTAGCACAAAATTCAGGAAGTAATTTATTTGTCGTCTGTGCCACCCTGGAGGAAGCTGGCCGCGCCTACGCTCAATTAGAGGCGATGGGCTGGTCAACAGTACATTTCTACCCAACTTCAGAAGCATCTCCTTACGAACCTTTTGACCCCGAAACCGAAATGACCTGGGGACAAATGCAAGTGCTGGCAGATTTGGTGAAGGGTCAGTCATCAGTTATCAGTCATCAATTATCAGTTAACAGTCAACAGTCAACAGTCAATGGTCAAAATAAGACGATAGCGGTGGTTGCTACTACGGGGGCGTTACAGCCGCATTTGCCACCGCCAGCAGCTTTTACACCTCTAAGTCTGACCTTGAACAAAGGGATGGAATTTGACCTAAATACCTTTAGTACCAAAATTACTACCTTGGGTTACGAGCGAGTACCCCTAGTAGAAACAGAAGGGCAATGGAGTCGGCGCGGTGATATTGTCGATGTTTTTCCTGTTTCTTCAGAATTGCCAGTGCGCTTGGAATGGTTTGGCGACGAAATCGAGCAAATCAGAGAATTTGACCCGTCAACTCAGCGTTCTGCCCTTGACAAAATAAACCAAGTTGTGCTTACTCCAACAAGCTTCACTCCGATCATCCTGGATGCACTCAAGGATAATGTTGAATTCCAAGTGCTGAAGGATGAGTTAAAGTCAGATGCACAACTTGAAACTGAAGACACAGGAGTTTTAGAAGGAAGTCGGCGGTTTTTAGGATTGGCTTTTGAAAAGCCAGCATCGATTTTAGATTATCTGCCTGAAAATACTTTAATTGCTATTGATGAACCAGAACAATGTCACGCCCATAGCGATCGCTGGGTAGAAAATGCTGAGGAACAATGGTCACTAGGGACTGGGGAATTAGATTTGGGTTCTCTACAATTGCCCAAAATCCATCGGTCTTTTGATGATTGTCTGGCGGAAGTTACTCAATTTCCCACTGTTTACTTATCAGAAATAGCAGAAGAAAACAACGGGATTAATTTAGCTAGTCGGTCTGTACCCGTTACACCGCATCAGTTTGGTAAATTAGCTGAAACATTAAGACAAGAACGCGATCGCAATTTCTCAATCTGGCTAATTTCTGCCCAACCTTCCCGTTCTGTTTCCTTACTCCAAGAACACGACTGTCCGGCGCAGTTTATCCCCAACCCGCGCGATTACCAAGCCATTGAAAAGCAGCAAATCAACCACGTACCAGTCGCCCTGAAATATTCAGGTTTGGCGGAACTCGAAGGGTTTATTCTGCCAACGTACCGCTTGGTAGTTGTCACCGACCGCGAATTTTACGGTCAGCACTCCCTCGCCACACCCGGATATATTCGCAAGCGTCGCAAAGCTGCTTCTAAGCAAGTTGACCCGAATAAACTGCGTCCGGGTGATTATGTAGTTCACCGTAGCCACGGGATTGGGAAATTTGTTAAGCTGGAAAGTCTGACGATTAACGATGAAACCCGTGATTACATAGTCGTGCAGTACGCCGATGGTCTTTTGCGAGTCGCGGCTGACCAAGTTGGTTCATTGTCTCGCTTCCGCGCTACAGGCGATAAAGCCCCAGAACTGCACAAAATGACGGGGAAGGCTTGGGACAATACTAAAAACCGCGTCCGTAAAGCTATCAAAAAATTAGCGGTAGACTTGCTGAAATTGTATGCAGCGCGATCGCAACAACAAGGTTACGCCTATCCTCACGATATGCCTTGGCAAGAGGAAATGGAAGATTCTTTCCCTTACCAACCTACGACAGACCAGCTAAAAGCCGTCCAAGATGTGAAACGGGACATGGAAAGCGATCGCCCAATGGATAGGTTAGTTTGTGGTGACGTTGGTTTCGGTAAAACGGAAGTTGCAATCCGCGCAATTTTCAAAGCTGTGACTTCTGGTAAACAAGTCGCACTCTTAGCACCAACTACCATCCTTACTCAGCAACACTACCACACCCTTAAGGAACGCTTTGCACCCTATCCTGTAAATGTCGGCTTACTCAACCGCTTCCGTACTGCTGAAGAACGTCGTAATATTCAAAAGCGATTAGCAACGGGTGAGTTAGATATTGTTGTGGGTACACACCAACTTTTAGGAAAAGGCGTATCATTCCGCGATTTAGGTTTGTTGGTGGTGGATGAAGAACAAAGATTTGGGGTAAATCAAAAAGAGAAAATCAAATCCTTGAAAACTCAGGTTGATGTACTGACGCTTTCCGCCACACCTATTCCGCGTACTTTGTATATGTCCTTGTCGGGTATCCGGGAAATGAGTTTGATTACCACTCCACCCCCAACCCGCCGACCAATTCAAACCCATCTTTCACCCTTGAATCCTGAAACAGTCCGCAGTGCAATTCGCCAAGAACTAGATCGAGGCGGACAGGTTTTTTATGTAGTTCCGCGCGTGGAAGGAATTGAAGAAACCACAGCAAAATTGCGAGAGATGATACCGGGAGGAAGATTTGCGATCGCTCACGGTCAGATGGACGAAAGCGAGTTAGAATCAACCATGCTCACCTTTAGTAATGGTGAAGCAGACATCTTAGTATGTACGACAATTATTGAATCTGGGTTAGATATTCCCCGCGTCAACACCATCTTAATTGAAGACGCGCACCGCTTTGGATTATCGCAACTATACCAATTGCGCGGTCGTGTCGGACGTGCAGGTATTCAAGCCCATGCTTGGTTATTTTATCCCAAGCAGCGAACCTTATCTGATGCAGCGCGGCAAAGGTTACGGGCGATTCAAGAATTTACGCAACTCGGTTCCGGGTATCAACTAGCGATGCGCGATATGGAAATCCGCGGCGTGGGTAACTTGCTAGGTGCAGAACAATCCGGTCAAATGGATGCGATCGGTTTTGACTTGTACATGGAAATGTTAGAAGAGGCGATTCGAGAAATTCGCGGTCAAGAAATTCCCCAAGTTGATGATACGCAAATTGACCTCAACCTCACTGCATTTATTCCAGCTGATTACATTCCCGATATTGATCAAAAGATGAGTGCATACCGTGCGGTGGCTGCGGCGAAATCCAAAGAAGAACTAACGCAGATTGCAGCAGAATGGAGCGATCGCTATGGTACTTTACCCGTGCCAGCAAATCAACTTTTGCGCGTCATGGAACTGAAACAAGTAGCGAAAAAATTAGGATTTAGCCGGATTAAACCAGAGAACAAACAACACGTAATTTTAGAAACACCAATGGAAGAACCTGCATGGAATTTACTCGCAGCCAACTTACCAGAACATCTGAAAACACGCTTTGTTTACTCTCCTGGTAAAGTCACAGTCCGAGGTTTAGCCGTGATGAAAGCCGACCAACAATTGCAAAGCTTGATTGATGCAATGGGGAGAATGCAAGGTGCGATCGCAGAGGCTGCTGTTGTTTAAATAGTAGATTAGGACTAATCACCCACTAGAACTATATGTCAAACTTACTGAGCAGAATTACAATTAATCCCAAACAATGCGGCGGTCGCCCATGTATTCGAGGTATGAGAATTCGGGTGTCAGATGTATTAGACTTGTTTGCTGCTGGACTCAGTGCTGAACAAATCTTAGAAGAAATGCCTGATCTAGAAGCAGATGACCTCAAAGCAACACTACTATATGCTTCGCGGAAGCTGAATCATCCAGTGTTAGTAGCATGACAATCTGGATAGATGCACATTTATCGCCTGCAATTGCGACTTGGATCAGTAACACTTTTGGTATAACAGCTTTAGCTTTACGCGATGTTGGTCTGAGAGACGCTGAAGACCTTGAGATTTTTGAGGCAGCAAAAACTCAAGGAGTTATCTTTGTAACTAAGGATAGCGACTTTGTTGACTTGGTTGAGCGTCTGGGAACACCACCGCAAATTATCTGGTTGACGTGCGGAAATACATCAAATTCTCGGTTACAAGAGATTTTAATTGCTACTTTGCCAAAAGCATTAGAGTTTTTGCGAACAGGTGAAAAGTTAGTAGAAATCAGTGGAGAATAGGGAAGATAGTCCCCAATGGTACAGACAACAGCCAAAAATTTGACATTAGAGGAGTTTCTCAAACTACCAGAAACTAAACCTGCTAGTGAGTACATTGATGGTCAGATCATTCAGAAACCTATGCCACAGGGTGAACACAGTACAATTCAAGGTGAACTAATTATTAATATCAATGCAGTCACTAAGCCACAAAAAATTGCACGAGCATTCCCAGAGTTGCGCTGCATTTTTGCTGGACGTGCGATCGTCCCAGATGTATCTGTGTTTCTTTGGGAAAGAATTCCTCGAAATGAAAATGGTGGTGTGGCAAATGTTTTCGCTCTAGCACCCGATTGGATAATTGAAATCCTTTCTCCTGAGCAAAGCCAAAGTAAAGTTATTGCTAAAATCTTACATTCTTTGAAGCATGGAACTCAAATGGGTTGGTTGATTGACCCAAGTGAAAGAGTAGTATTTGTTTATTTCTCAAATCGGCCACCAGAGTTATTTGATGAAGCAGATCAGTTACTTCCTGTGCCATCTTTTGCAAGTGAGTTACAGCTTACCGTAGGCAGTTTATTCGGTTGGTTATTAGAGTAGAAAGTGAATGTGAATATTAATCTTAATTTGCCACCAGAGCTAGAAAAAGAGCTTTGTAATGAAGCCTCTCCGCTTAACTTGATTCTATCTGAATATATTCTTCGTGTTCTGACTATCCGGCAAGTTTTAATAAATCAACCAAAGACAGGTGCAGAACTTGTTGCTTATTGGCAGAGTGAAGGCGTGATCAATTCAAGATATTACAGATAGTCAAGCCTACGCTCGTCAGTTGCGCCATGATGCTGAAACCCGTGAACGAACTTAGGTTAGGTTGATGTATTTGCTATATATAGAGGTATTATTTATACTATAAAAACTCTGTTGTATGATGATTTTTATAGAGTTATAAATTCAAGCTTCTTAAAGAAAATTTAAAAATAAAATTATTGTTATTTTTTTCAAAAAACTAAAAATATGGGCGGACAAGTATACCATTTTACACCTGATTTTCTAAATCTGTTAGTAGATACTATTCCACGCCTTATGTGAGATGGGGTAGCAAAAAAGAAGGGGAAACCACAAGATAAAGGTAACGACACCAAAGCTTGAGGTCTCCCAATGAATATGGTAGACGGTTCGACCCTGTTGA
>NZ_JACJTB010000005.1 GCF_014698475.1 Nostoc spongiaeforme FACHB-130
ATATTAGCTCAATTATCTTCTGAATTAGTATCCTCTTTGACCAGTTATGATTTCATCCTTGAAGCTCTTTTCCATCAAGCTTTATTCTATGCAGGTTCATAGAGAATTGGTATCACCTTTTTTGTTAGTTAAAAGTCGATAGTATTTAGGTGCGCGAGGAGGAGATTTGACAGATGAAAACCATACTGAAGTTCCCAGAATAAGATATCCAGCTACGGTTAAACTAGCAAATAAATGATTTTCTGGAGAGTAAGTTAAAACTGTGGGATGTTGAGTAACAAGAGGTAAGCCGTAAGTCCAAACGTGTGTTAAAGCAAAAAATGGAAATATAGGCATTCCCTTAGCACGACCTGAACACCACAGATAACTAGGCCACAAAGCTCCTGCCGTGATGATAACAGCTCCCAACTTACTTAAAGAGGGAGTATTTTCTACCATGAAAAGTTCATATATAACCAATCCTAAAGCAACTAGCCAAAATACCCTCAATAGTTGTTTCTGCCCTTTTTTTGGCAGAGAAGGTAAATATGCCCATTGTTGAGGAGTTGAATTGGCAAATTGATTCATATTGATGAATTTTGATGGTTTTATTGGGCAGTAGCAAGACAGTGATCAAAGATGGCACATTGCTTATGAGCCATTTCCTTAGCTGTATAAGGCTGAAAAGCTGACCAATCTGTATGGGGTTGAAATCCTTTATTAATAGATAGTAACCAATTTAGTTGTATAATTACCGAGGATACTAAAGTTTCAGGCTGTTGTTGGGAAGTAAAAGTGACAGCTTGACCTGCTTGACAATTACGCAAGATATCAACTACAGAACTCTGGTGATGGAATATCGCCAAAATAGGTTTACCGGCTAAGATGCAGGGGTAGAGTTTTGAGGCTGTATAGTCGGGATCATCTGAGCCAATTAAGACTATAGCGTCGCTATCAACAAGAACTTGTAGTGCTTTAAAATAAGGAATGCGATGGGGATGTTCGCTGACTAAATCTGCAATTCCTAGTTCTTGCGCTATTGGTTCTATGGTTTTCACTGCTAGATTACCAGGAGCATAGCTAGTACCAACAAAGTGCAACTGCACAGACTGCCAAATTTCTGGGTTCTGGCGACGGTGTGACTGAATAGCTAAAAATAAAGACCGCACAGCCACAGCCATATCATCGCCGCCTCGACCCACATATACCCAATGGCGCTTACCGTCATTGGGATTAAATATTTTTTGATTAATATTCAATGCAGCAAGTGCGGCAAAATCTGGTTCAGGCGCACCAAAAGGTAGGACTGTAAACTGTTGTGGTTGTAAATGGGGATAGCGTTGTTGGAGGGTTTTGGCATATGCTGGGGAAACGCTAATTACATGAGCTACTTTACTTAATGCCTTTGGTTCTAATAGTTTTGCTTGGAGTTGAGAAAATCCATATTTGAAGTGTCCTCCTGGTGGCAAATTTTGTGTTTGTTTGTAATAGTCACTCAGCCAAGGGTCTTGAAAGTCGAGGACGTAAGGGACTTGGAAGCGATCGCACCATCTCCGACCCAGCGCCATTGTGATAAATATAGTTGTGGAGAAGTAGACTAAATCAAATTTATGTTCACGCAGTAGGCGATCGCCTGCTTGGAGTACGTAAGGATAGCATCGTAGTCCCAAACTACCCATCCCAATACGTCGAGTTTGCTGAACTGGTAATGCGCCTGTATGGGTAATGGGAATATGGGGGGGAACTGTTTTTACTAGGTTGGGTTCTTGTACGCCTTCTACACAATCTGGACGTACTGTAAGAATATGTGCTTCCCAGCCGAATTGTTCTATGTAGGGTAAGGACATTCGCACCCGTTGGTGGTCTGGGGCGTTAATTGGCGGAAAATGGGGACTGACGATTAGGACTTTACGCTTCATAAATAACGGGGGTTTTACACATCACGCCGATAAAGCTAACGCAGAGGCGCAAAAAAGAACGCAAAACAATAACTTATTTATGCAAGAGGTCTATTACACTTCATTCAAGTAGGAAGAGTCCGTTAGTGTGGATGGGCTATTCGCTAGGAGAATAGATTTTACCTTGTTGCTCAAGGTGGTAACAGCCATAAATAAATTGAGCGAGTTTTAACTAAAATACAAGACTAGAATAAAGTTTTTCATACTGGTCTAAAATTACAGAGGCTGAAAAACATTGTTCAGCCCTTTGACGACACTGATAACGATCAATATTAGACAACTGATGAACAGCCGCAACTGCTTCATCAATACTGTTAATTAAGTAACCATCAATACCTTGTCTAACAATTTCTGGTAATGCTCCTCTGGGACAAGATATTACAGGAGTGCCACAAGCTAGAGCTTCGGCAAAAACAATTCCGAATGGTTCCTCCCATTCTATGGGTACAATCATTGCCGCAGCTTTTCCTAGAAGTTCATTTTTCTGCACATCATTGACAGCACCGACATACTCGATACCCTCTTTCCCTAGATGAGGAACAATTTCTTCCTCCCAATATTGACCAGCTTCGCCAGTTGTACTATAGTTACCAGCTATGAGTAATTTGCGTCCGGTTTTTTTGGCGATCGCGATCGCTGTATGCGCTCCTTTAATTCGCTCCACTCTACTGAGAAATACCAAGGGTGCATCGGGAGCTACTTGTGGTTGGAAGGTGTACTTTTCTATTTCCACGCAGTTGTGAATGGGATGCCAAACTCCTCCCGCCGTCCTGCCAATGCTACAAATATAATCACTACAACCCGTAAAAGTCAGAGAACCTTGAGCCAGTTTACCACCCCAGCTAGTGGTGCGAAGACTGGGATTTCTTTGATAAGACATAATCTTGGGTAGGCGTGAAGGTAACAGAGGTAACAAGTAGAGGATACGTGAAAAACTATGGATAATATCTGGCTGAAACTCCTGTACTGCTGACCGTAGGGTGATTGTATTTCTTACTGCATCAACTTTGTTTTGCGATCGCTTTCCCGGCCAGCTAAAAGATTTATTTGCAGGTGATGTTGAATCAGCGTGAGCAACAAGTCCAACAGTGTGACCACGAGCTTGTAATCCTGTCACAAGTAAATCAACTATACGTTCAATTCCTCCATATAATTTTGGTGGAACTGGTAATTCTGGATCAGCTGTTAGCAGGATTTTCATTAGCTTTAGTTTGGCTATAGTTGTTTAATGTCGCTAGTCATCTAAAGGTTTCGCAACTAATCTTTAAAATAAAACGAGCTATTGGAATTGAAATTTATCGAATTATTTATCAATTGATGATTGACAATTGTTTCATTCAAATCTTAGAACTTCTCATTTCAATAAGAAAATGAAAAATTTCTCTTCTCAAATCCTCTCACTTCCTTCTGAGAGCAAATTGTTAATTTTCAATTTTTTAAACCTTACGTTTGCTGGTAACTTCTTGGATATCTGCTAAATTGTGGAAATTGTCTAGCATCCGTAAAATATTTTTACAAACTCCTTCTAAAGTGAAAAATTTTGAGTATAGTTCTGCCATTAGTTGCTGTTTTCTGAAAATATCCTCTTGGGAATGGGCATAAACCAATTGGGGTATTTTATCTAAATCTTTAATATTCACACTAATAGCAATTTCCGACCAATCCAAAACATCTTGATAGGGCAACCATTCCATATCATCCCAAATATAAATTGGAATTGACCCAACACTAATAGCCTCATATAATCGAAAACTAGTTCTACCCAAGCCGCGTGGGCAAAGTGTAAATGTAGATTTTTCCATGATGCTGCGCCAATTAGCACCCTGCCCAAAATAGGCAAAATCTCTCAAATTATCATACATTTGTTGCCGCAAATTACCTGTATTACTAGCTCCATCTAATCTACCCATAAAAGAAACTAATATTTCTTTAGGTGGGCATTGGAACTGTGGACTACCTTTAAGTAAAGGAATGGCAATATCACCATTCCCATTCGCACTGAATACCAATACATTTTTAGGAAATTGATGCCAATCCCAAATGGGGTGATCATACATTCCTAGAATAGTAAAATATATTTTGTCAGGATGGATAGATTTTTGTGTGATTTGTAGCAACTGGCCATAAATATACTCAAACTGTCTAGGCGTATATTTATGCACTTGACTATGAAAAAAAAAGCTGTCAAATAAAATTGGCAGATAGGTAATGTGGCTACTTATATTATTCTTGACCCAGTATTCATGAAAAAAGCCTTCTATCCAAGGGCCTTGATAGCCTTGATATTTATAAGGTGGGTCTTGTAAGCAAGATGGGACTCTGACAATTGAATTATAATCATCTTCAGATAAATGCTTATTAAGCTGCTGAATTTGCCAATTGTTGATGACACGCTGCAACCAAAATGAAGCCAAACGTAATCTTGATTTTATTGGTTGATTTGATATCTTTTGCTCAAATTCTTTTGAATAGTTAAGTAAAATATCAGAGTTCATAATTTTAATTGTTTATCTATTAATTACTTATGAATATAATTATGCTAAAACTCTATCAATTAAATGTAAAAATTTTTGTTTTTCTACGTCCCAATTATAAAATCTTCTGCCTAATTCCCAAGCTTTAACACGAGCTTGCTGAAATTTATCTGGGTGAGAAAACCAATCATCTAAAGCAATGGCGATTGTTGTTGGTTCTTCAATATTTACTAATAAAGCTGCTGCTTTTAATTGTTGATAAATCTCTTCTTGGGCAGGCGTTTTGCTGATCAGTAGGGGTATTCCTGCTAAAAGATAGGTAAAAATTTTATTTGTTAAACAAATGGCGCGATTTAGAGGTTGAGTTAATTCTAGGCACAGTCCCATATCGTGAGGGGCGGCTAGGCGTACCATTTCTGATGGGGGTGCAGGGGGAAGGATGTGGAGGCGATCGCCTACACCTACTTTTTGCCCTAATGCCATCAGCTGTTCTGAGTATTCAGCCGCTAGAAGACCACGGAGATGCAGGTGTACAGGAGTCTGCATTTGCCCCATTGCCTGGACAATTGATTCAATTCCTCTACCAGGGCCAATAGTTTGGGAAAACCAGTAGAGTGAGGGTTCTGAGGCTTGGGGCTGATTGGGTGATGTGGGTGCTTCTGAGAGGGGACAGACATTGAGAATTGGTTCCATATGAACGCTGTAGCGTTTGGCATAGGCGGCGGCAATTCCTGGTGAAGCAGCAGTTAAATGTTGACAACGAGGTAAAAAGGTGCGTTCGATGCGATCGCGCACGGCAATTTCTCCCTGATACTCTGGTGTATCAGGTAACTCACCAGTATGGAAATCCTCAGCATCAAAACCTAACTTAGCACGGTGACGCTCGGCAGCTATAGCGGCGGCAGGGAGTGCAGCTAAATTATGAGCAATGTAGAGGTCAGCAGGTTCCACCACCGCCGCCTTGGCCAGCTGAAAACTGACTAAACTATGCGCCCAAATTGCCATTGATATGTCAGGAATCCAACCAGTTTTGGCAATACGTCGAGCCACATCTTGCCAAAGCCGACGCGCTAAATAACTCGGTTTTGAGCCTAACCCCACCTGCACCCAAGCCCAAGGAGCCTCTGATAAGATAGTTTGATCTAAAGGGCGGATGGCCGCCATGTAATCACCAGCAACCACCCTGACTTGAAAACCTGCTTCATGTAAAGCATTAGCTTCTTTCACCAATCGCGGGTTAGAAGCAACGTGACCAGGGCTAACTAGACATATCCGTTGCTGTTTCATAGATTGTAGCCAGCCGCTTTTAATCCATCTAACAACTTTTCAATCAAAGTGCGACGATAATCAGACCACTGCCAATTAGCCGCAGTTTCTAGTGCCGCTTGTCGCATAGCTTTGAGTTCTTGTCTATGGGTCAAACACCATTCCAGGGCTTCGGCTAAAGCGTCAACATCGCCGGCGGGAATAATCAATCCGTTAACTCCATGTTTTACCAAGTCAGCCGCACCAGCCCGGTTCGTAGTAATCACGGGTAATCCTTGAGCAAATGCTTCCGTCACCACCATACCGAAGCCATCGCACAAGGTCGGGAAAACCAGCACATCAGCTTGACGATAGAGTTCGTACAGTTCACGATGGGGAACAGTGCCAGAAATTTTAATTTCCTTTGGTAAATCATTCACCAAAGCACTAGGTAATTCTAAAGCACCATAAACATCCAGATGAGCGATAGGATTGGGCTGAAGTTTTTGCCAAGCTTTCAGTAAATAATGCGCCCCTTTGCGAACGCCAAATGTGCCTGCCCAAAGAAAGCGCAGAGGTTCTGTTTGCGAACTACCCAAGGAAACTTCACTTGTAATTGGCGGCGCACCATAAGGTACAACTCTAACTTTTTCTACATCTAAACCAGCAGCAGCATAGGAAGCTTTGGTAAATTCTGAATTGGCAATCACAACATCAGCTAACTGCCATTCTTGCCTACGCCACTGAGTACGCTGTTCTTGCAGAGCCAAAACATATTTCCAGTAGGGAGTATTCAATTCTGGAAAATCTTTAATCTCTTCATTTAGCAAATTTGTCACATAATCATGCTCTGGCGCAGGCACATCATAAATACAAGCCATATTATGCTTTTTCGCCGCTTGAAAGGTTTTCACACAAGCTGTTTCGTAACTATACACAGCTTTAGCTCCTACTAGCGCCGAACGCGCCACCCAATTGTCAAAACCTTTGTTACCCCAATGAAATACAACATCTGTCAGTCTTTTATCTTTATCTAAGCGTCCTACTAACAGACGAATTACTTCATGCAAAGGGTAATCCTTGACTAAGGATAAAGGAAATTCAGTTACGGAACGCCGTGATAACTGTTTATCTAAATCAAACTTTAATAACTTGGCGAGTGGTTGAAGATAATTTAACCATTGAGCATCAGGTCGATAAACAAATGTAGTTGTAAATTGACCTAACATTCCTTCTTCAAACAATGCTCTACCAACTTGCTGCACAAAAGGAGTAGGCGCAGGATGGGAGAGAGTAATTGATGGGTAAGATTTTGTGTCCAGCATTTAGCATTTATTTAATTAAATAATATAAAAAACTTTTAATTGCCAATGGAATTTCGTGGCTAAATAAATCATTTATCAATTATTATTTTAGCCGCAAATACTACATTTTAGTCTCTTTTAATAGGTATAAGCTTCTTTCATATAACTTGGAAAATTTCCAACCCAAAGCAGCTTTTGCGTATCCATATTGATAGAAAAATCTTTGCATTTTTTTGGCTTTTTGCCAGCCTAAACAAGAGGATAACAGTTGAAACATCGGCCCTCCTGATGCTTGCAAGTCAGAACCACCGAATTGTTTAACTTTGTCCTCTGCTTTTTTTAAGATATCAGGTACGTCAGGATAAACTTCATAAATGAAGCGTTGAAACACCGTTGCACAAGCGTGACGTGTACGTGGGCTGTCTTCTTGAGCTAACAAGTTACTTGTGCCAAGCTCCAAAGCTAAAAAAGCTGAGTCCCAAGCTCGACGAGATTTTGAACCACTTAGGCTAGTAGTGTTACCGGATCTATAGTAGGTTTTAGCACCCTGACAAAACTTAACTCCTTGGCTATTTAATAATATGCGGCTGAAGTAGTCAAAATCATTAATCAACGATAACCGTTCGTCCCAATTTCCTGCTCGTTCAGCAATTGAGCGGGGAATTAGCCAAGCTGCTCCGTGCATCATCAGATGATTTTCCCAAGCACAAACTAACCAGTCAACTGGTGACATATCCACCCAAAGAGGTTGGGGAATAAACAAAGCTTCATCAGGAGATGTATAAAATCTCGCCCATTCTCCTGACGCGACAAATTCAGAACTGCAATCATCCAAAAGCCGAATTTGTTGCTCAATTTTGTCAGGTGCTAACAAATCATCTGCATCTAAATACTCAATAAAATCTCCTTGAGCTTCTTGGAAGGCACGATTTTCAGATGCACTTTGTCCCCTATTTTCTTGACTGATGACTTTAACTTTAGAAGAGGCAAAACTCTTAGCTATTGCCAGAGTATTATCTGTTGAACCATCATCTACAATAATAATTTCTGTGTTTTGCCATGTTTGAGACAAAGTAGATTCTATGGTTTCTGCCAGCCATGCTTCTACATTAAAAGCAGGTATGAGGATTGAAACTAGAGGTTGTTTACTCATAATTAATCATGAATAAATTAAATTTAATCAGTTTATGTAGAAGATAGAATATGCTTCCAGCCATAGCGAAAATACCATGATTTAGATTCTGATACATAGTGATGTAGCACCGCTTTGGGCTGAATGACTTCTGCTTGATTTGGCAGAACAACGTAATCTGTAGCTGGAGCAACAGTACAAGGTTGGCTAGACATTAACATTGCTATCAACGCCTGTTCTTGATAATAGTGAGTCCCCTGTTGCTCAATCATAGTTTTACACCAATACTCTAACTTTTCCCAGTTGATATCCTCACTGTTTAATCCGCAAATTCCTACATTCAACCGCTCTGGAATTTCTGCTTGGGCTAGGGAAGACATCAAGGAATGAGAATAACCATAGGATGTCTCTACATCTACCATGTGGCATGGTTGCTGAGGCGATTTGAGCCACTCTATTAATAAATCTGGCGGATGGAAAAACAACATATCAGAGTCAAGTACCAGTTTCCATCCTTGCGAGCCAATATGAATATCTGTTAATTTCTTCAGGTTAGGATAATTGAGACGACGTTCTCTGAGATAGGGGAATTTACTTTGTGGTAAATATTGCTCTAGGCGTTCTTCAACTTCCGAAAGCAGAATAATTTCAGCGTGAGGAAAAATTCGCTTAATCTTGTTTTGATATTGCTGTTCTAAAGAACCATCATCATAAATAATTGGACGCAATATCAGATTTGTATGTTGTTGCATTGAGTAGACACAAAAACAGGTTTGATACCAAAACTTACGTCCACTCAAAAAGTAAATATCTAAAAATGGTGCTGATGTTTGGACTGCAACTGTAGGCAGTTTATCAGCAGCAGCTTCCATTTGGAGACGTGACCAATAATCAATGGTCATATTGATACTTCCCTGACGGGAGATTTTTTCTAAAAATCCCTTGGGAGCATAGTATAATTTGTAGGCGATAGCACCCAGTTGCCATTTTTTAGCTAACTGGCGAATATGCTGCTTATAAGTAACATTAAATATCATTTAACTAATTATTTAAATATTATCTATACTAGAAACTTTATTGCTCAATTCTTGTCTGCTAATTGTCTGAATTTTTGCATAATCAGGCCTTTGTAAATACCGCAAAATGAATGCGGCATTACGCACACCTAAGAGTTTGGCTAGAATTTGAAAGTTTTTACCACCTAAGTTTTGTAAATCTCCTTTTGGGGATTCTTTCCAAATACTCCACATTTTTTTTTCAAAATCTAAATTAAAATTTTTGGGTAATTTGCGCCAAGAGATTAAGGCACATTCACCTACTAATCTACGTGCTTCTAACGTAGATTCATTAACTGGACAGTTTTTTGAAAATGCCAACATTAATGCTAAAGAAGCAACACCTAAGTTTTCCCAATGATTTGTATATCTTTCACCTTCATGCTCTCCATAAACACAGTAATAACCATTAAGTTTAGTTATCTTAGCAGGGTAAGCTGCTAGATTGTAATAAAGCCAAACATCCCCAACTGAATCATAAAGACGATTGGCAGATACTAAAGGCTTTGTCAAATATTTATCTAAATAACTCTTTTTGTAGATTGGGTTACTGGGTAATGGTTGTACTTGCAAATAAAATCTAGCTGATTCTTGAACTGTTGATAAAACACGCTTTGGTTTAAATACTAAATCAGTATAATTTCCTTGAAGTGTGGTTACAGCTTCGTCAGTATAGCAAACATCTGACTGAGTTTCTTCTATGTGCTTAATTTGAACTACTAATTTATCTGGATGGAGTAAGTCATCTGAATCAAGAAATAATACATATCTACCTTTTGCTTCTCTAAAACCACGGTTTCTAGCAACGATTGAACCTTGATTATTTTGACGAATAAAATTAATAGGCAAGCTAAGAAAATTCTGCAAATAATCTGATAAAGGTATTTGTGAGCCATCATCGACAACGATGATTTCTACAGTGAAATCTTGAATTGCACGCTGAACACTCTCCAGGGTGTATTTGAGTATTTCTATACGATTATAAGCAGGTATAATAATAGATAAATCAGGTAACATAGCTTAAATTTTCAATATCAAAAATTATGAAAAAACGAACCGTAAAGGGCGCATAGACGCTATGGCGGCTTCCCGCAGGGTAGGAAACGAAGTTCTGAGAGTCTGAGAGAGTTCTTGCGTAAGTCCTATTAAGAATAAAAAAAGTGAGTGGTTGATGTTTATTACCCCCTTCTGAGTTGGATTGGTTTTCAAGAGTTTTTCTCATCACACTTCTTGGAGAACAATTATTACTTTATCTTGCTTTGGTTCTTAACCGAGAAGTATTGCTACGGATAACTATTATTGGTTTGCTATTTTTGTGTTCTAAGAGATGAAAGTTCAATATGAAACGTGACGTGTGCTTCTTAACCAAGGATCAGATGGTCGATGCAGCATTTGTGATTGAACTTGGCTACGTGGTGTGCCGTGATTTAAAAAGTATTGGGTCGCTTGATGAAATTGCCCAGCATTATTTATTCCTGCACTAACAACGAGCATTCCTGCCAAAATCAAGGCTACTAGACGTGCCCGTGTCAAAGTGCTAAATGCCGCCAGTATGATTAATAAAGGAGCAAAATGGAGTGAAAAAAGAAAAGTCTCTTCTACTCCATAGACTAAATGGAGTAGTAACTGTCCCAGAAGTGAAAGCCCTAAAACAAGTCGGAATTTAGGATGCTTTTTAGTAGAAAGGTATCCCCAAATGCCCAAAGCTAACAGTGCCATCCATAATCCGACTGCTATAGATCCCCAGATACTGCCAGAACCAGGACTAGCAGCTTGGGAATACATGTATGGCCATTCTGGTAGTTTGATATTTTCACCTACCTTAATGGCTGGCATAACTATCGTATTTGAGAAAAAAGATTTGATTACTGTCAGATAATTATCCCCTGATTTCAATACCTTTATATATTCCTTTTCCTCTTTATCACCCAGAAAAAATATAGCGGTAGGGAATATATACTTTTCTACTCCCCACAATAGTGTGACTACAGCTAAGGCATTGATAGTGATTTGTAAGGATTGCTTCCAGCGATGATGAACTGCTGTTACTAGAATTCCTACAGTCCAATTAGTTATAGTAATACTAAGCGTTAAAGCACTAACTATCACATACCACAACGAAGAAAACAGGTAATTTTCTGCAAGGACAGCAAAGCCAAGTGCCAGTAAGATGCTTAACGAACCAAAAGAATAGGTTTCTGGAACAGTAAACCAAAATATAGCTGCTGCACTGATTGCTCCTAGAATACTAAATAGGGTTGCGTCAAATCGGCGGCATCCAAGCAATCTCAGTGTGATAAACAGACTACTCAGCCAAAGAGCAGCGACTACAGCAATAACTATCCTGACGGCTGTAACAGGCTCAAAGTTAAATGCTTTCTCTAATACTTTGACACCAGGGTATGCTAGTAGTGAAAATAGTGGATGCACCTTAAGACGATAATGATTGCTCAAACGAGAAGTCATGTTGTCGAAGACTCGCTGCATATCGCCACCAAACCAAACGTTAATAACTTTGGTAATTACAGGGTCAATCAACTGCGCGCCTAAGTAACATGCAACACCACCTAAAATTGCAAGTATAATGGCAGTTAAAACATCTATCCAATTTTGTCGAATCTGGAGATAGAGAAGGGATAAAATTGATTTAAAGTTAGGTATTGAACTCAACAGTTTCATAAAAAGCTGTTTTAAAAGTCTAAATTTGTTAAAATTTTTATGATTCGTCTGACTAGAAGACGAATCATGGCAAGAAATATAACCGTCTGCGATGTTTAAGTTAGCTGCTTCCTCTTAGACTTTGTGAGCTTGATTACAATATTCATCCACTTTTAAAACATGCTCTGAAATGCAAAACATCACAGCTAAGACTAAAAAATTACTGAGCCTAATTTTTAGTATTGTTGCTCATTTCACCGCCAAATTAATTACTTTTAGCTAAAGCAATCGCCCAAATACCACTCAAAATCAAACCTACTCCTAACCATTGGGGCATTGAAACTTTTTCCCTTAAAAAAACTGACCATACAATCGTAGTAGCAACAATTGTCAATCCTATAACTAGTGGATAAGCAACCGATAAATTTAATTTTCCTAAAACAACTACATAAAAAATCGTACTCAACCCATAGCTTAAAATACCTCCAAGTAAATAGATGTTCAAAGGATTTTGACCTGCTCCTAATTTCAACAGAGTTTGAGCCAATGTATTTAACCCTACCGTCATTAAAATCAGCAAACTAAAAACTAGCTGGTTGCTCATGATAAAAATTTATTCACTTTAGTAAGTTGAATAATTTAGTATTCTTTTATGAGAATAAGCAATTAGAAAAAACTTTCATAGTCAACATCAGGATCAAAGTTCCACAGTTCTTCTTCATCTGGATAAGGTCTTTGCACCCATCTACTTGCGAGTTTTTCCCACCATCTGGGCGGATGGGGCAAACTAGCAACTTGGATAAAGCGACACCCACACAGCCATGCTCCCATAAAGTCAGTATGCAAACTATCACCAATTACGACTACTTGTTTGGCAGGTAGCCGCATGTGAGCCATTGCATGACGAAATGCAAGGGGAAATGGCTTTTTGGCAGGACTGAGAGATGGAATATCGAGACGATGAGACCAAAATTTGACTCGATAGCGACGTTTTCCATTTGAGAGGATAAAAAATTGTAATCCGGCTAACTTTGCTTGTACAATCCAATCTTCTGCCCAAGAAGATAGGAAGCGATCATCTTCTGAAATAATAGTGTTGTCTAAATCAAGAATGATTCCTTTAATGCCACAAGTCTGAATTTGGTCAATTTCGATCTGAGCCAGTGTATGGACGTATTGTTGTAAGCTATTGCTTTTCTTCTTGAAACCTGGTTGCTTGCTTTCTTTAATGGACAAACACAGCCATGAGCCAAAAGTGCTGAACAGTTTTCTCAAAATAGTCGTGGGATGTCTCATCTACAAATCCTGCAATATTTATGCGATTATTCCTTGCTTGTTTAGCCAGAGAATTGTAAAGCAAGTAAGAATCCAACCCATAACAGTGACGAGAATCGGTAAGTCTTTCAATAACAATTCTTCGGGTCGCTCACTGCGTCCACCTTGCTCCAAATTATCGCTGTGATTGCCAATGTCATGAGGATCACTCAGAAGTTGATAGCGAAAAATACCATACAAAACAAACGGTAAGGTGACCAGCATCCAGGAGGTGGATGCCCCATGTAAGTAGGGACCAGCACTCCAAAGAGCGTAGGTGACAACTGTACCAGTGCTGACGACATTTTCCATACGATTCAGCAAGGGTAGGGAATAGCGTTTGAGTACAGCACGAGGTTTGTTACCTTTGATTTGTGTCAACCGCAATTCTGCTTTACGCTTTTCTACCCCCAAAAACAGTGCCAACATTGCCGTACAGAGTATAAACCATGCTGATAAAACAATGTCGGTTGCAGCAGCACCGGCCAAGGCACGCAGGACAAATCCGGTAGCGATCGCCCCAATGTCCAAAATCACCATCCGTTTGAGTCTCAGGTTATAGGCGATTTGCAACAAGGTGTATGCAGTGATGGTTGCACCTAACTGAGGCGATCTCAACCATCCGATACTCAGAGCGATGCCTAACAACGCCACTGCCATCCCTATTGCAACAGGGATTTTGACTAATTCAGCGGCAATTGGTCGGTGACATTTGATAGGATGTTGACGGTCAGATTCAACATCTGCGATGTCATTAATTAAGTAAAAACCACTTGATGCACAACAAAATAATATAAATGCTAATAGACTACCTATGAGTGATTGTAAGGTAATACTAAAGGCAAACAACGGTGCTGCAAACACTACCAAATTTTTTGTCCATTGTCGGGGTCGCAGAGCAGCTACATGAGATATTAATTTTTTAGAATTAGTCACTGCCACAGCTAAGGATTTGTTGGCAGGCGAAACACTACGATATCCCATAGATATTATTTCCTTCAGACAAGAAATTAAAGTAAAAATTTACTTAGGCTTAGGTCGTGGATAAATGAAAATACTAAGTTATGATCTACCTTCAGTAGACAAAGAATTTTCTAGAAGTTTTACTAGTCGTTTATTTGAGCTAAGAAACAAAAACTGATTTCCGAGTAATGAGTATTGAAATCTTTCCTAGGTTCACTTTTTTAGATATTTGACGAGTCTGAAGTGTATTCATAAGTATTTACAGTTGCTCATTTTAACATCCCTAAACCTTCAAACAGCCCA
This sequence comes from Nostoc spongiaeforme FACHB-130, assembly GCF_014698475.1. Lineage (GTDB taxonomy): Bacteria > Cyanobacteriota > Cyanobacteriia > Cyanobacteriales > Nostocaceae > Nostoc_B > Nostoc_B spongiaeforme. The sequence continues at coordinate 14,386 of NZ_JACJTB010000005.1, forward strand.
CAAGCACCTTGCCACTGCACATAATTAGCAGGACTTTTCCAAGGCTGACAGCTAACGAAAGCCTTAGCTTTCCTCAAATGAACACTCCAACTAGCAATTTTTTTCCAAGGGCGAATATTGTGAGCGTCTAACACTTGTACCCAGGAACGGGAAGAAGAATAATTGAGTCGAGCCAGATAATCTTTTGTTAAGCGATTAATCGAAATTAGATGGGTAAGTTGTAGTTGGGGAAAATAACCAACAGCCCAACCAGCATCAAGCAAAGTTAGATTAATGTCGCAATCACCGCCAGATTGTAAACTCTTACCAGTACGGTCTAAACCTAATCTCAGATTATCGTTTAAGATACTGTTGACATAAAATTGTGCAGCTTTTTGTTGCAAGGCCATCCCTGCACCAATGGGTGCAAATTCAGGGTGTTGTTTCTCGTTATTGGGGTCTTGGTCGTACGCATAAATTTGCATCTCATCCCCTAAATCTCGCAATGCAAGACAACCCCAAAATTGTTTTACCCAAGGTTCGGGATCTGCTTCAAATTCTGGCAGAGATTTTCCACCAATTGCGCCTAAATTGGGATAGGTATGAAAAATGTTGATAGTGTCTTGAAGATAATTAGGACAGAGGACATTATCATCATCAACAAAAATTATATATTTTCCTTGGCTGGCTTGAATACCAGCAATTCTTGCTCTGGTTAATCCTAGACGCTCCTCACGAATAATTTGAGTATGAGGATGCCAAGAGAGGTCTAAATTGGCAAATACATCGGGATTGCTAGAAGCATTATCAATAATTAGTAACTGCCAATCACTATAAGATAAAGACTGCGATCGCAATCCATCTAAAGTTCTTTGCAGTCGAGTTAAATGAGGATTATGTGTAGGAATAATAACTGAAATTAGAGGATTCATATACGTGTTTTGATAACTTTTGCTGGAACACCTACAGCAATGGAATAAGGAGGTAAATCTTTAGTCACAACAGCGCCAGCACCAACAACACAACCATCGCCAATTGTGACTCCGCCTAAAACAGTAACTCCCGCACCTAACCAAACATCTTTACCTATGGTTGTTGGCATGAGAATATCTGGTTGCCAACGAATGTGATCGCATTCGTTAGGAACAGTATGATTGGAGGAAAGAATACGGCAGTGCATAGCAATTAGGGAATCTTGTCCAATAGTTACACCCCCATGACCATAAATTACGGCATAAGGCCCAATAAAAACATTATCTTTAATAGTGATACTTCCTCCCCAAGCGTGGAGAACTACTCCTTGTTCCAACTTTACATTTGATGATAGGGAAATTTTGCCAAAAGAGCCATTGGCAAATCCCAGACAAACCGAGATTTGCTGACTAATAGTGCAAGAGGAATCTAATTCTACACCACTTAATTTTAGATGAAGTTGCTGCCAAATGTTTATCAGTTTTTTCTGTTGTGTCAGGAGGCGGTTAAACAAAAGTAACATTTAAATGGGCTTGTTAGTTAAAAATTGAAATAGATGACGCAGTTTACTACCTACACCGAGACGATATCTAATTTGGGAAATTAAGCTGGGTTGCCCAATAGGCACTGTACCTTTCCAAGGTGTATGTTGAAGATATTTTTCATATTCATACTTGAATGGATGTTTACAAGCATAATGCCAAGGTTTAGCACTACCACCTCCTATAAAGTGAACAGTTGTTGGGTCAAGTTTAGCTGTTCGATAATTAAATCTTTCATACCTATCTTTGTATTCAGAAGATATTTGTACTTCTTGTCCATCCATAAAAACTTGTGAGTTCCATTGCAAATTTAGCGGCAACCAGGTATGACAAAGAAGTATATTGAGGACATCTTGATCCCACCATTGCAGTTTCTCAGGATTTTTTTGAATTAGTTCGCAACCTCGTTCAAAAATTTTATATTTACGCCAATAGTCCAGATTAATTAACATTAATCCAGAGTTAAAGTATAATGAATCCTTAGGCAAGTCTATTTTTTCTGGATAGTCATCCATACCTATGGCGATTGCGGCAGCATGACTCAATTCTTTAATATCTAATTTCCATAACTCAGCAATTGAGTGACGGAAGACTATATCTGAGTCTATATATAATACTTTTGTTAAAATTTCAGGTAACACCTCAGCTACTAATAGCCTAAAATAAGCAGCAATAGATACATGATGGCTGACTGGAGCATCTTTCAAATGATTTTTATTTATAGGTAGTAGAGAAAAATTATGCCCACTATTGCTTAAAAATTGTTTAAGTTTTTCAATTTTAAAAGAACTTAATTCATCTGTAATTACATAAATATTGAAATGCTGGTCTGGATTATTAGCAAACAATGATGTCAGCATAACACAGCAATGTTGTGCATACTCAGAATCTATAGTACAGACTACACTAATTAATGATTCATCTGTTGTTATTGAATTTTCTTTAATCATAAAAATCAAACTTCCAATAATTCTAAACTCAAGAATAACTATGTCTTTGCTCTAACTAAATTTTTTAGACTTGTTCTGATACCTAATTTACGATTAAGCAGCAAAGAAATAGGATTTTTTTCTATCATTCGTTTCCACATAAATTCTGTCTGTCGGCAATCAAAATAGCTATGTCCAGAATCAACAGGTGGTAAATCTAGTCTTTTCGGTATGGACAAGATTTTCTGATTTGCTTTTTTCTGCTCATATAATTGTGTGAATAAATCTATCCATTGCAAAGCACATAATTCAGTGGAATAAGCTGTTTCTATTTTTTGTCGGGCAGCTAATGATAAATTTTTCCATAATTCAGGTTGTGACTTTAACTGCCGTACGGCTTTAATAAAATCATCACCTCTATCACTAACCATTAGGCCTGTTATTTCATGTTCAACTAACTCTGGTATTCCACTCCGAATATCTAGGCAAATTGGCACTAAACCACAAGACATAGCTTCCAGTAGAGCTAATGGCAGCCCTTCATAGTCAGAAAGTAATACCATCACATGATGTTGAGATATAACTTTTATAATTTGTGAGTTATCAATTAGTCCACCCAGTTTAATTGGCACATTTTTTCCATATTCTGCCAATATTTTCTCTACATTTGGTTTAGCTGCACCTGAACCATAAATAGTAGCTTCAGTACCAGGAATTTCTTTTACTGCTCTACACAAAGCAAAAGTAACTTCAGATATCCTCTTTTGAGTTTCTTCCAATCTTCCAAAATAAATTAATTTGAGGTTATCTGTGGATAAAGAGGCAATGTTACTAGATATAGGTGTTCCACAAGGAATCTTTTGAAATTGTGTAGAGGTAAATGTCGATGTAGTTAATTTTGCTGTTTGCTGTGCAGATGCTAGTAAAAATTCAGATACTGATACTAGAGCTGAGAGTTGAAATTCAGGTCTTCCATAAACAAATTGTCTGATAATTCCGCGATATATTTCATCATCTGCGTGCAATACCCCAATTGTTGAAATTCCAGCCTCTTTAATCCAACGACTAGCTAAGTATGCTGGAATAATAATATTAGGAACAAATATATCTGTGGGATGCTCAAATAGGTTTTGTAAAATCCATCTGATTTTCTGTTCGGTGGAAGAAATCCATTTGTATACGAAGCATTTAATTCCTTGTTGATATAGGTCTTGATAACAAGGGCAATTATCTAATTTTTCTGGATAAGTAAAAAATAAAACATTTATTTCAACATTGTGTTTTTGCAGAATTGGCAATAGCTGACGTAACCATGAATTAGGTCCTCCTGTAAAATTAGGATCATCATAAGTACAAAATGTAACTTTCATAGTTTTTTACCTATTGACAATTCATAAGATGCTATTAATCAGATGAATAAAATACTTTATATATTGTTGTAGTAATTATTGATAGTTATCACTATCAAGTTTTTAGGCGCAAACTTCGATACAGGACGTAAAACCATTCAGGTAGTAATAGCCTAAATTGACCAAACAATCCCAATTGATTATGAAAACCATGCTTTTTGACCAATTTTAACCAGTGGTATAAGCGTTGTTCCAGTGGCATAATTGTCATATAAGACTGGATTAAATAGTCAAGATCAAAATTGTTGTTCCCTTGAATGCTGGGTATCAAAATATCTGGCTCACCCAGAAACATTTGATCAATTGGCTTGAAAGGCGCAGTTATCTTAGGCAAAGTAGCAGCACGCAAGTATAGATTTTCCAGAAAACGCTGCCAATTGTTGCCTAAATGTGTTTGTGCAATTTTTTGGCTGGTTAGTTGCCCTAATGATAACCTCAATGTTTGATCTTCAATTAGGCGGGAGAGAATTGCTGTGTACTCTTCTAAATTGCCCGCCAGTATTAAATTACCAGTCAATCCTGGCATTTTAGCACCAAATATAGTCGCAGCATCAGAATATGGATAGCGACTCACTAAAGGGATACCATAGCTTCCAGCTTCTAGCAGAGATGTAGTTGAAACTAAAGGAAATGAGTCAACATAAATATCGGCAGCCTGGTAAAAGACAGCAGTATCTTCCCGCTCTGGGTATACAATAATTCTTCCTTGTGTTTGGTCGATCGCTGTTCCCCAATCCTCTCTATTTCCAGCCCCAACCACTATTAATATTGATTTTTCATGCTTTTTCAGCAATTCAACATGAGCATCAGCATAACTTATGCCATTAATTGTTTTATATTTAAGTGATCTGGCTACAGAGAGTAATACTATATGATCTTCAGCTATCCCTAGTTGTTTTTTTGCCTCTGCTTGTGAAAGCTGTCTGTAATTAGGTGCCAAAATTGTAGGTAAGAGTACATTTCGTTGAGGATCAATACCCCTACGCTGCTGTGATACTTGCATACCAGACTCACGTAGATTAGCTACAACATCGCTAATACCAGCTCCCAACCAAAATGCATGGTCGGCATGATCTAAGAAAATAATTGGTGGAGACTGTTGTTGATTAGCAAAAGCAATCATCGGAATTACATCATAGTTATGTATATGCAGCACAACTAAATCTGCTGCTGCTGCAACTTCCCATAATTTTTTTGCCCATGAAATAATGCTGCCTCTTGTCTGGTTAAGCTTGTATATCTTGCCTCCACTATTGATGACTGCATCTGTAATAAATTTCGGGAGCTGTTTCTGTGGCTGTCTGGTTAAGGCTAAAGAATGGTTGCGATCGCTGTCTTGCTGAATCCAGCGCCCAATCATCTGAGAATGTCCACCAATTGATTGTACAGAGGTTGCAACATGGAGTATGTTTTTGATTTCTTCAGGCAATGATGTGTTCTTTCTTTGGTGACATTGTGATGGTATAACTTTTTTACCAATATCAAGCAAGATTTGTTCTAACTCTTGGCTGACAAAAAGGCCGCAATGTTTCCAAGCAGCATAACAAGCTGCCATTTCTCCATATACAGCTCCAGCTTCATACTTACCTTTTTGGGTACAATCTTTTGCTTGTGCTACAAGTTGGCAAAAAACATTAAAGTTCTGAGGAATTTGGCGACAGCCTTCTTCTCGCCAAAGGCTGAATGTATCGTTAGGCATAGTTTGTATCATACTCTCTATTGTTGACACTCCGAGCGCCTAAAGGCTTAAAGCGAGAACACAAACTTCTCTGCGGCAAACTCCCTGAATCTTTTCAGAATGCCACTTTTTATATCCACTGTACATAAAGCATTTTTGCCACTTTTGTCAGCAACAAGAGCATACAATTGCCCAGAAGTAGAAAAATTTAAGTCTTTAACATCGTTAGAGAGAGGAATACCTTCAAAGGTTAATGGAGCTATTCTCTTAATTTTTACCTTGCCGGTCATTATAGCTTTCTCCTGCAAGTTCATTGAGATTAAAATCGGAAAACCTTCGGAGCCGATTTCCGTTGCAAAAATATTTCCTTGATTATCTTGACATAGATTGGCAAATCGATGACCAGCAGGCAGTGGAGGTAGGTCTAGATCGTTGCTAGACAGAATTTTACCAGTTCTAAAATCGATTATTTTAAAAGTAAAAGGCGGAATACCCTCAATCCCTACTATGCACAAAAGTTGATTTTTCGGCAGACGTAACAAGCTTTCAATAGTCTGATTTGGTGTTTCTAAATCTAGGATTTTTTTGGCTTTGAATTGAGGGTTCTTAACACTACCAACAGTATAAATGAGATGGTTAAAATCTCCATCCCTCGTATGGGAAACTGTAGAGATGACTACATTCCCATCTCCAAGTGCTGCCAATTTCGTAATCCGGTTAGAGTCACCAGTAAAGAAAGCCCGATATTTTTTCCGTACAGACAAGGGATTATCTACAAACTGAGCTTGTATATTTTTTTTAGAAACTAGTCTTCCAGTTCCCATCTCAGTCAGGTTTAGATCCACTGAGGGAGTTTGGTCTTCACGATTTAGAGCATTTGATACACTAGGAAGGCTGACTCCACAAAGAATCTCCTGACTTTTACTGTTATTTTGAGCGATCGCCTTACTAGAAAGATCGGCAAGAATAGTAGTTGTCAAACTAGCAGCAGCCAGTTGACCAAATTGTCGGCGTTTTAAAGGTGACATGGATCTGTACTCTGTGGAAGGAAGGTATTAAGGTACTGTGATGTCTGCTTTTGGAGCTTGGGGTCTAGCTCCCATATCTGCTAAAACATTTACGGCTATTTGCCTAGCACGACGATCTTCCCGATATGGGCTGACACCATCGCTATCTAATCCCCATGCCCACTGAATAGAGCCAGTGGCAAACACTTTAGCACCACTACTAGCTGTGTAACGAGCAGCATTAGCGAAATTGTAGTTAGTACCAGCAGGCAAGCCAGGTTCTCCAGGTGGTTCATATTCATTTGGTGAACCCTCGGTAGTTACTGGTGACTGGGACAAAACAACAATACCAGGGGGAGTTGACTGATTATTAACGACCGCATCCCATTCAGATCCTACTAATAAAGGCAGGCTATCTCCTGGTTGGAGATTAGTGTATGCGTAATAAGGATCTGAACTATTAGCACCTACCACAAAGTTGAAACCACCGTAGTTGATAAAATTTCCAGCGCCATTTGTGGTGTAGCCAATGGTGGTGTAGCCAATGTACATAACACCTAACAAAGAATTTTCCGGACGTTGGTTTTGAAAACTACGATATTTATTAGTAGCTGCTGATGCTCCCTGTTGCTGGACAACCGGATCGAGTGACCAATCTCCTTTATAGCAAGCCATGATGCGATTAGGACTTACTTGCCCAGCAGCAAGAGTAGAGTTTTCAAATCGTACTCGCCAATAGCAAGTATTGGCAGAGAAAAATGCTAAATTGACACCAGCATCACGGGCTGCCTCAACGTGATCGCGCATTTGTGACGACCAGTATTCATCATGACCCACAGACAGAAATACTTTGTGATTAAGTAACAGTTGCTGGTTAGTGTGAGTGTCCATGTTTGTAACATAGGTCACATCGTAGGCTTGAGATTCCAACCAACGCACCATGTTGTATTCCACTCTTAGCGGGGTATCGAACTCTTGGGAACTTTGGCTGTATGATTGCCAGTATGGTCGATCGAAGGAAACCTTCAATGCTCTCTGTCCGTCCATGCTGTTGAATGGGTATAAGCTAGCTCCGCCTGTAGGACTATAAGCTAAAACCGTGGAAACAGCACTTTGGAATAGAACATCAGCAGTAGTGCCATCATTACGTATGCCATCATTACGCACGACAAACCACACATGAGCTTCTTTGCTAGTCCTCTGATCAGTCAATTTGGCTATATAAATACCACTAATCCAGTTACTGCCTACTTGCAAAACGTAGGAAGTTGTCCAGTTACACTCTACTAAGTTGGTAGTCGGGTCTTTCGTACATGCAGGTTGGGTCGTGCCAGTGAGCCAACCACTGCTAGTGATCAACCTTCCTCCCTTACCACCGTAGTAACCCAAGCGGTACACGTCGATCATGAAATTTCCCTCTTGTGCCAGAGAAACTTTAATGTCGAGTGTTCCACCTACATTCACACTGGTTGCTGAGGCGTAGCCTGCGATCTCACCATTACCCCGGTTGACAAGCTTCCAATTAGTGGTACCAGGATTTTGATTTTCCGAATAGATAGCATTCGGATTGGCTGGAATTGCTGAAGCCAGGAATGTTACACTGCCAATACCATCTGCTGTCGCTGTTACTACCACTCCTCCAGTGCCGCTAGGTGCAGTTCCCAGAGTAACCACCGTACTTGCTAGACCATTAGCATCAGTTACCACAGTAGCTGGTGAAACCGACCCCCCACCGCCAGTAACACTAAAGTTTACCGTCTTCCCTGACTCCGGATTGTTTTGATCGTTCTTGACAATGACAACTAATGGGTCGGGCAGTTGTGCGCCTGCTGTACCATTCTGATTGTCTCCACTAACTTTCTCTAAAGTACTGCCAACGGCATAAACAACATCGCGGTAATAATTACTCCTGTTGGAAGAACTCGTGGGAAAAGAGTGTGGACTCAGACTATAAACTCCATTGTTGCCGTCTGCTACTGAACTGAGCTCGCCATTAACTATAGGGCTAGCCAGTTCATCAGATGTGAGAACAAAATGGGTATTGACGTTAACAGACACAACATAAGTTGTATTAGCTTGAATACTAAGTGGTGTACTTAGAGCTTGCTGTTGCCAGCCAGAAGCCGTTTCGTTAGTAAAAGTAACACTGGTGAGGAGTGTACCCGTTGCCGACCAGATTTTGCCAATGTGAGTTCCTGTCTCACTGGGGGCTTTCCAAAAGCGAATAGCCTTAATTTGGCCTGCTTTCGCACTGCGGAATTTCATACCTCCTTCATAGGAATTACCATCTGTGACGTTTTGAAGGTTCGGTACCTGAGTTGTCAAGACAGTTTGGGTATTTCCGGAGGGGTTGGCAGTTGCAGAGAAGGTGACGCTACCAATTCCTATTGCTGTACAGCTGACAGTATTTGTCACGGGATTCGCCGCTCCAACCACAGATCCTAGGGTTAAGCTAGTACTAACGAACCCATTGGAGTCGGTGACTGCACTGGTAGGTGAGACCGATCCCCCACCACTAGTAACAGTAAAGTTGACAGTGGTACCGGATTGAGGATTACCAGCACTGTCTTTGACTTGAACAACTAAGGGGTTGGCTAAGGTACTTCCAGGTGCGCCAGTCTGATTATCACCGCTAACTTTGGTAATAGTTGGAACAGCAACAACAACAAAGTCGATGTCGCGATAATAATTACTATTACGGAAAGAATTAGTCGGAAAAGCTCCTGAAGTTTCATTATACAAACCATTGTTGCCATCAGCTACTGAACTGAGATCGCCATTGGTTATGGAGGTAGCTAGTTGATCGTAAGTGCCGACATAATAGGCGTTGATGTTGACAGACACAACATAGGTTGTATTGGCTTGAATATTAAGCGGTGTACTTAGAGCCTGCTGTTGCCAACCAGAAGCAGTTTCGTTAGTAAAAGTAACGCTGGCGAGGAGTGTTCCTGTTGCTGACCAAATCCTACCAATATGAGTTCCTGTCTCACTCGTGGCTTTCCAGAAGCGAATGGCGTTAATTTGTCCTGCTCTAGCACTGCGGAATTTCATACCCAATTCATAGGGTCTATCGTTAGCGTCTAGATAGATTGGGACTTGATTGGTAAACAGAAAAGTCATAGCTGTTTCCCGTAATAATACTAACTTTAACGGTAAATTTCATAACTAAATGAGAGACGTTTTCAATACTTGTACTACATAATTTTGCTCCTCTGGAGTCATTTGATGAAACAGAGGTAGTAGGATAGTACAATCTTGTGCTTGCTCACTTTCCCAAAGGCGATCGCATCTTCCGGCATCACAATCACACTTTTCTTGAGTAATTCCACAAGACCAAGCTTCATGAACATAGGCCTGTTCTCGGTGAGAACACATAATTCCCCGCCTTGTAGAAATTCCTGCATCCAGCATTGTCTGCATTACTTGCTGTTGATTGCATTCCTCCGATAAGCGAACACAGTAACTCTGCCAGTTACTGTGCGCCCAAGTCGGCTCAGTTGGTAACTTTAATCCAGGCACATCTGCCAACAATTGCTGATACTGCTCTGCCAGAAAACGGCGGCGTTCGACAATCTCTGGTAGACGTTTAAGTTGTTCTCTGCCCACTGCTGCCTGGATATCGGTCATACGGTAGTTGTAGCCCAATAGTGGGTATGACTCAAAAATCACTTGCTTGGCACCGTGACGTACAGTGTCAGGCACGCTCATCCCATGTTGCCGCCAGAGGCGAAACTGTTTGTCCCATTCGGGGTTAGCGGTAGTCAGCATCCCCCCATCCCCAGTCGTAATGATCTTGCGTGGGTGAAATGAAAAACAGGCAATATCTCCGTGTGGCTTGCCAATTTTCTGCCATTGCCCATCCCAAAGTATTTCACTACCAATTGCACAAGCCGCATCTTCAATTACAGGTAGCGAGTGTTGGTGAGCAATGTCCAGAATTGCTTTCAGGTTACACGGCATTCCCATCTGGTGAACCACCAAAATGGCACGGGTACGAGGACTGATGGCAGCTTCAATTAAAAGTGGATTGATATTAAATGTTTGCGGTTCAATATCAACAAAAACTGGTGTCGCTCCACAATAGCGGATACTATTAGCAGTGGCAATAAAGGAGTGACTGACTGTAATCACCTCATCTCCTGGTTGGACACCAACCGCCAATAGAGCTAGGTGTAGTGCTGTGGTGCAATTGGAGACTGCACAGGCATAAGGTGCGCCCAAATATGCGGCAAATTCCTGCTCGAAAGCAGTCACTTCCGGCCCCTGAGTTACCCAGCCTGTCAGAATCGGTCGCCTCGCTGCATCAGCTTCTGCTTCCCCGATCCAAGGTTTCATGATTGGGATATTCTTCATCTGCTCAGACATTGCTGATTTCCTTTGTTATTTTTTGTTCGCGCCACCAATTCACCAGTCTCTGCAAACCTTCTTCCAGAGAAATTTCTGCTTCAAAGCCCAATAATTTCTTTGCTTTGCTGACATCTGCCAATCGGCGTTGTACGGGGTTGACTTTGCGTTCTGGCCCGTACTCTGGTTGGAGATCGGCACCCATAACCTTAGCCAAGCTATAGGCTAGTTCATTTAGGCTAGTTTCCACACCACTAGCAATGTTAAATACTTCGTCAGTCACATCGGATTTAGCAGCCAATATATTTGCTCTGGCAATGTCTTCAATATAAACAAAGTCCATTGTTTGTTTGCCATCACCAAAAATTAGCGGTGGTTTACCATCAATAATTCTTTCCATCCACCGAATCAGCACCTCGGTGTAAACACCGTAAATATCCATCCGTGGCCCATAAACGTTAAAGTAGCGTAATGCTACATAGTCCAAGCCATACATAGCATGAAAGCTACGGAGTAAACCTTCATTAAAGGTCTTGGCAGCGCCGTAAATTGTGCGGTTATCGTAAGGATGATGAGACTCTGTTGTCGGGAAAATTTCAGCCATACCATAGATTGAAGCGGAAGATGCTGCAACTACTTTTTTCACCTTGGCATTAACTGCTGCTTCTAGAACATTAAACGTACCATCTGCCAGCACTTCTAATGCTAAACGCGGTTCTTCGGCGCATTGGGTAATCCGAATGGCTGCTTGATGAAAGACAATATCCACACCTTGCATGAGATCAGCAAGGAGTTTTTGATCGCGGATATCACCCTCTACAATCACCAAATGCCCATTTTCTTGAGCCCAAGTTAGGTTACTCAGCTGTCCGCGAGTGAAGTTATCTAGGACGATAATTTCCGAGGCTCCTTCTTTGACCAATAAATCGGCAATATGAGAACCCACTAAGCCAGCACCACCTGTAATTAAAATTCGCTTATTCTGCATTTTGTTTACTCTCTTCTGGTTTATGTCCATTTAGCCAACGCACAAATCGAGCCGGGTCGCCTATCATAACAGCGTAGTCAGGAACATTTTTCCTGATATGTGACCTAGTGCCAATAAACGCATTGTTACCAATACTTAACTCTGGGAGTATGCCAGACTGTCCACCAATAAAGACATCATCACCAATGACAGTGCTACCAGCTATAGCTACCAAGGCACATATATTACAACGAGAACCTATCCGCACATTGTGTCCAATGTGTACTAAAGCATCTACTTTAGTATCTTCACCGATTTCCGTAAAGCTACCAAAAACACTGCGGGCTATGTGGCTATTGGCTTGAATTTCCACTCCGTCATGAATCAGGACACCACCAGCATGGGGAAAGATGATCTGTCTACCGTCTACGTATTTTGGCTCAAAACCTTCTCCCCCAATTACGACTCCAGCACGAATAGTCACATTATTGCCAATAATAGAACGCTCTTGAATTACTGCATTAGGCTCAACAATGCTACCATTACCAATGCGAACATTTTTAGGAGCTACATAGGCACGTTCATGAACAGTTGCTTCTGGTGATATTTCTGAATCAAAGTCATCCCAATAAAAATTAGTTTTTGTGAATAAGTATTTATGGATCTGGTAAAAGGCTGTTTGCGGATCATCACAAACTGCGATCGCTAAATTATCGGGTAAGTCCAGTGCAATTTCTGGTGTTGTGATTACACAAGTAATATGAGGGTTGGCAAGAACTTGATTGAGATAAGCTGAATCGTATAGCGTGACCAGCATTTTATCTGCATTGTGTGACAGCAACCCCAATGAATTAAAATCACCATCATGTAAGACTTTTACGTTTACTAGATGGCTTATTTCTGAAATTCGCATATATTTTCTCTTATTTGCTAAGAAGAAATCATCTCGTCAATATACTCAGAAGCGAAAAATTCTGCTGTTGCCCTTGATGTTTTATCTTGTTGACAAGAACGCCAAAGTAACTCTCCTACTTTTAATCCTCCCGTTTGTAAGCGGATGATCGGTTCTGGGCCAATTGCTGATGGCAAAATAGCCATGTGACCTTTATTAGGTGCATTTGGCGGCCACACAGGAATGCTATGAGCCAGAAAAGCAGAACGATCTATATCGCCCCAAAACTGAGCAACTACCACTCCCGGCCAGCGTTCTGCAATGAGTTCAGCTTCCAAGTTAGATAAAACTGGTGCTAATTGAGGCTGCATCGCCACCACAATGGCATCGTATGCTGTTTCTTTAGGGGCTAGAGATACATTATCGAATTTGTCAACTTTAGCACCAGCATTGATCAGACCACTCTCAATAAAATTTTGAAAATGGTTGTCACATAACAATAAAATGTTGCTTTTATAAACAGCAATCCCTGCATCAACTAATAGTTTAGTTGCCATTAAGCCCAGGAATGAAAATACATCTACCGATGGATGACGTTCATTAATTCCAGCTACTTTAATACCTCTTTGGCGACAGATTTCTATATCGATATCATCTGGTCTAAATTCCCAAGCTTCATACATGAGCGAGATCACAGCTGTTGGTTTCATCCCAGAAATCATCTCTGCATCAATAGGGCGGACATGACTACTATTGGTAATAATGTCAGCTTGAGCTACTATATCTTTTGATTTTTCGGTGATAATTTCGATACGCTCACTTACGCCAGCGATTTGGGCTAATTGATATGTCTGCTCTATGACTTGCTCTATTGTGCCGTAACGACTATTGCGAGTCATGGCATAGACTTTCTTTGCTCCAGCCATTGCCGCTACTACAGGTGTAACAACATAAGCTCCAGTGGCTGCTTCTGTGAGTACAATGGCATTTTGCAGTTGTAGGTGACAACTTTCAATAGCCTGGCGCATCAAGGTCACTAAGCGGCGGTAATTCAAACCAGGTCGATTGTCAGATGTCAGTCCATAATGTCCTGTGGCTGCTTCTGCTAGTACAATGCTATCGTGTTCTTCTAAATTGAAGTCTTCCTTAGCTGCTGCTACTACTGAAATAACATCGTTAAGCTGGAGGTTACAACTTTCAATGACATTCTGTATCAGTGTCATTAAATGCTGACGATTCAAGCTGAGACTGTGATTGTTCATTGAATTTTTTCCCCATGATCAAATTTTTGGAGACTCTCAACAACAGTCTGAATCTGAGATGTTTTCAACTCAGCGTACATTGGCAAGGATAAAACTTCATTGGCTGCTTTTTCTGACCAAGGAAAGTCTCCAAGTTTGTAGCCTAAATCTGCATAAGCCTGTTGCAGATGTACTGGAATAGGATAATGAATACCTGTTTGGATGCCTTGCTCATTGAGCATTTTTTGCAAAGCTTGACGCTGCTGTGATGGCGGCATAGTATCACTGCCAGGGCAACGCACAGCATATATATGGTAGACATGGCGGCTATAGGGCATCACAACTGGAGTCTTGAGCCATGAGTCTGCCAATAATTGATCATACAGTGCTGCATGGTTGCGGCGAGCTTCAGTCCAAGTTTCTAGATAACGTAACTTGACTCGTAAAATTGCTCCTTGGATACCATCCATGCGATAGTTGTAGCCTTTGAGAACATGGTGATATCGTTGTTCCTGCCCCCAGTCACGCAACATCCGCATTTTGTTGGTATATTCAGGATGATTGGTGACCACCATACCACCCTCACCATAGGCTCCCAGGTTTTTACCAGGGTAAAAGCTAAAACATCCTAAATCCCCAATACTACCTACTTTCTGCCCTTTGTACTCAGCACCATGAGCTTGGGCTGCATCTTCAATGACAATCAAGTCATAACGGCGAGCAATCTCTAAAATTGGCTCCATATCTGCTGGTTGACCGTACAAATGCACCGGCAAAATGGCTTTTGTGCGCTCAGTAATCGCTTTTTCGATTTGGGTAACATCGATGGTGTAGGAAACAGGGTCAATATCTACAAAGACAGGTACTGCTCCGGTGTAACAAATTGCTGCTACTGTTGCCACAAAGGTAAAAGGTACGGTAATTACTTCATCACCAGGGCCAATTCCAGCAGCTAGTAAGGCGAGATGGAGGGCGCTAGTACCTGTATTGACAGCGATGCCAAAATCAGCATTACAGTAAGTGGCAAACTCTGTTTCTAAAGTTTGAACTTCATTACCCAAAACAAATTGGGTACTTTCTAGGACTTGTAAAACGGCGTTGTCAATTTCGTCTTTGATGCTGAGATATTGAGATTTTAAGTCTACAAATGGAATCATGCTGCTACCTCTGCTGAGTTCAGTTCAATTAATCGGCCTTGTTGCTTCAATGACTGGGTTGCAGCTTCGAGGATTTTGACTACCCGCAGCCCTGCTTCACCACCAGTAATGGGGCGATCGCCTTTGGTAATACAATCAATGAAATGTGAGCCTTCAGTTCGTAAGGCTTCAGTCATATCTAATTTTGGAGACCACATATCTCCTGTGCGGTACCCAATCATCATCTGGTAAACACTTTCAGCATTGCCATTAAAGGTAATTCCCTTATCGTAAATTTTGACTTTTTCGCTAGGTTCTAAGTCATCATAAACAATCATACGTTGGCTACCACCAATTAAGGTGCGGCGTACTTTTACAGGAGCTAACCAGTTGACATGAATGTGAGCAATTAAATTTTTCTCAAAAAACAAGGTCAAGTAAGCGATGTTTTCTGGTTCTCCAGGTACGTGGCTGATACCTGTTGCGGAAACAGCGTAAGGCTGAGATGGCAACACATAGTTCATGATTGAAAGGTCATGAACGGCTAAATCCCAGATCACATTCACATCATGCTGAAACAGACCCAAGTTAACACGTACAGAATCATAGTAGTAAATATCACCTAATTGTTTAGTGGCAATTAGATCATGCATTTTGCGGACAGCACCTGTGTAGACAAAGGTATGATCCACCATTAATACTAGGTTGCGTTTTTCTGCTTCCTCAATCAAGCGCATTGCCTGTTCGGAAGTGGTAGTCATGGGTTTTTCTACCAATACATGCTTACCAGCTTTTAATGCAGCTAAGGCTAAATCGAAGTGAGTAGAAACTGGAGTAGCGATTGCTATTGCATCAATTGTTGGGTCTTTAAATAAGTCGAAACTATCTGTAGTTACTTTTATAGTTGGATAGCGAGCTTGTACTTTCGCCAGGAGTTCTGGCTTAAAATCACTAACACTTGTTACTTGTGTTCCTGGAATTTCTGCAAAATTTCGTACTAGGTTAGGGCCCCAGTAACCATAACCAATGACACCGATATTAATGTTATTTCCCATTTTCTGTTACTAATCAAACTTCTATTCCGATGAATTGGGAGAAGCTATCATGAACTAAAAAGATAGCCTTGCTCTGAATCTGCCTGCAATGTAATCATTAAGGGAATTACAACTAAAAAACACACAATTACTCCGGTGGCAGAGGATGCTACCGGAAGAAGGATATAGCTGATTATTTTTGCTCTTTTTTTAACTTAAATTTAAGTGTCAACTGTTGTTAACTAAATCAACCTATTGAACTCATACTGACATTGCTAGTTGACATTTCCAAATTTTGACAGCGATTTCTAACATCACCAATAACACGAGCCGGAACTCCCACGACAATTGCATAATCAGGGACATCCTGTGTCACAACTGCACCAGAGCCAATGATTGCTTTTTCACCAATAGTAACTCCTGGTAAGATAGTCGCATTACTACCAATAGAAGCACAACGCTTCACTAAGGTTTTTATTGTGTACCAATCATCTGCCGTTTTTAAACTGCCATCTTCATTGGTGGCGCGTGGGTAAAGATCATTAGTAAACATGACTCCATGACCGATAAAAACTTCATCCTCAATGATTACACCTTCACACAGAAAGCTATGCGATGAAATTTTACATCGGCTTCCTACTGTAACATCGTTCTGAATTTCGACAAATGTACCTATTTTAGTTTCATCACCAATTTTGCATCCATAAAGGTTCACAAGATGAGGATGAAAAATTTTGACATCTGTACCCAACTTAACATCACTACTTACTGACATTTTATTGTTTACCTATCACTTCCTAAATCTGAGATTAAAACCTGATAATTAAATTTTCTCTACAGATTGCCATACTGCATCTTCTATATAAAGACATTCATTACCTTGCCATTCGTAATCGGGACGTTCAAATTTATGCATAGTTACTTCAAATGGACAGATTTGTTTAAGGTTTTCTAGTATTGTGTCACTACGTCGTTCAGCTAACCATGTTGTTAAAGAGTAGGAACCCATATAAAGCCTAAATTTCGGAATCTCACATCGGAGAATAAATGTCCCTTCTTCTTTGCAAAATGGAGCCTGGGAATCAAAAAGCCAGAAAATACAGATAGGTTGTTCTAAAGAATTGACTACCTGAAAAGCAAAGCGCAGACTTTCATGAGGTTTAGTTATATGTAAACCAAACTCAATCTTCATTGCTTCTCCCCAGCAGTGAATTCCTTGTCCTTCCGAGGTATTGATACGTATCCAAGCTACATAATTACCAGTTTTATTCTCAGGAGCTTGGTAATAGGCTTTTTGTTCACTATGAACTTGTTGTTCTGTGAGATATAACTTTATTGCATTGGAGGTATGACCATCAAACTGAATATTACCCTTAGAAAGTAGGATACAGCGTTTAGTCAACTGAGCGATCGCTGTCATACTATGGCTAACAAATAAAACTGTCCGCCCTTGTTTGGTTGCAACATCATCCATTTTCCCCAAGCACTTCTTCTGAAATGCTGAATCACCGACAGCCAAAACTTCATCAACAATTAAAATTTCTGGTTCTAGATGAGCCGCAACAGAAAATGCTAACCGCACATACATTCCAGAAGAATATCGTTTAACTGGAGTGTCTAAAAACTTTTCTACTTCGGCAAAGGCAACTATTTCATCAAATTTTTGCTTAATTTCAAATTTACTCATCCCCAGCACAGAACCATTAAGATAGATGTTTTCTCTACCTGTAAGTTCTGGGTGAAATCCTGTGCCAACTTCTAATAAACTTGCCACTCTGCCTTGGATGGTAATACGCCCTCTAGTTGGTTCAGTAATCCGGCTCAAAATTTTCAGGAGCGTTGATTTACCTGCTCCATTGCGTCCGATTACACCAATGGCTTCACCTTGTTTAATCTCAAAGGAAACGTCATTTAATGCCCAAAATTCTTCAATATGTGGATTGGATATTTTTTTCTCAGCAGGCTTGATGAGATTGTGAGTTAAAGATTTAGCTCCATTAGCAATCAAATCACGGAGAGATTTGTAGCGATAGCGCCCAGAGTTCTCCTGTTGATGACTAATGATATATTTTTTTCCAAGATTTTCAACACGAATTACAGTGTCTGACATCTGCTTTATTCCCATTTTTTTCTATCTAAATTACGTCAGCAAATGTCCTTTCGACTTTGCGGAAATACCATATACCACTTAGCAGTAAAATTCCCACTAAGATTAGAGATAAGGAAAATCCTGGCCAGTAAATTTTGGCATCACCCCCTAAAATAGCCCAGCGAAATCCATCAATTACTCCTACCATTGGATTCAATGAATACAGTAATCGCCACTGTTCTGGTACGAGATTGCTACTAAAACCAACTGGTGAGACGTACAAGCCAAACTGGACAATAAATGGCAAAATGTGACGAAAGTCACGATATTCTACATTCAGTGCGGCAAACCACAGACCTACTCCAGTTGCAGCAGCAAAGGCAATACCAATGAATAAGGGTAGTGTCAGTATCCGCAAATCAGGAACAAAATTATACCAAGCCATGAGTGCAAGTAAAATTGTGCCAGAAATCATAAAATCTACAAAGCTGACAATTACTGAACTCAGTGGCACAATTAGACGAGGAAAGTAGACTTTGGATATCAAGTTGGCATTACCAAGGAGGCTGTTGCTACAGTCACTCAGCGCATTAGCAAAAAACTGCCAAGGTAACATTGCCGCAAATACAAGGATTGGATAAGGTGCAGATGAAGGTAATTTAGCTAAATTACCAAATACCACAGTAAATATAACCATCGTCAAAAATGGTCGGATTAGCGCCCATGCTAAACCAACCACAGTTTGCTTGTAACGCACCAAAATATCACGCCAAGCAAGAAAATATAATAATTCCCGATAATGCCACAAGTCCTGCCAATACTGACGCTCAACTCGTCCAGCTTCTAGTACTAGCTCTGGTGTGGAAGCTATATCTTGACTAGTCATAGGATTTATTTAAAGTTTTGATATCTATTTAACTTACGAACTGAAAATCTTTCATACCGTGATAATTAAGCAGTTTTGACTGCCGACGAGTAAACTCTCCCACAGAAGGATTTCCAGATGGATGAATCACACCTGTTACTTGCTGCCAAAGTTCTGGAGGAGCTAGTGAAAGTTTATATGTGCGATCGCCAGACTTTTGTACGTGATACCATTTTGTTTGTTGGCACTGTTCGCACCAAAATGCCTCTAACCATTCTCCTTCTATGAGAACTGCTGTTTGGTTTGCTACTAGCATTAAAGCATTACGTCGACTGATACCTCTTTGTTGCAATTGACCTGGTTGGTCAGCAAAAATCTGATATTTCTGACTAACACTATCTATATAACAATTGTGAATTGGACAGTAAATTGCCCTTCTTTTTGAACGCTTCCGATTTCGGTCACACCTTCTCTGCAATTTGGCCTCCCACACTAATAAAGTACAAATATAGATAAACAAGGAAGGTTTCGTTGGAGGGACTGAGATCATAGCGACCATCAAAGCCCATCTCCTAAATATTTCTGATCTTATTAATAATTTGATTTAGACTATTTCTCTGAGGTTTTGAATCTATTACTAAGTATAACCATTGGTTTTAATAATTATTTAACAAGCATTCTACTATTTCATTTCTTGTCATACTATTAATATTTATTAAAAACCTAAATTAACTAATTTTGTTACCTTACTTACTACTATAACATGTTTTGAAACTTTGATAAAAAATCACAAGTTTGCCTAATTTTAAATTTTTATTGAATTTACCAATTTTATTGAGGAAAGTGCTGATTTGTAGCAATAGAACTATTAGCTTTACTTCTTTCAACAATCAACACTATCCTGAGCTATTTAAAAAAGCTAATTATTCAAATTCTAGTTTATTTGTTAATGGGTCTCTTCAGCAAGATGAAGATTATTTTCCTCCTAAAGCTAAATATAAATATTTAGTTTTGAAATTAGTGAGTTTGTTATCAACAGTAAGAAGAACAAAAAGGGGAGTTCTCAATGTTGAAATTCTCACTAAATTAACTGATAAACTAACCATTTCTATTTTGTTTGTACCTGAGATACCGACAGTATGTCATCAGAAGCAATTGCTTGTTGCAAAACTTCAAAATACTGTTGAGAGATTAACTTTGGTGTAAAGTGCGATCTCAGGTATTGCCGACCTGCTTTTCCCATCCGTTCTCCTAATTGTGGGTCACGGCTAAGTAAGCGAATAAATTGGGCTAATCCGTGTCCATCTCCATTGTCGAAAGTTCCACCACAGTTAGCTTCTGCAATTAACTGTCTCAGATAAGAGTAGGGTGAACAAATGACTGCTACAGGCCTTCCCGTAGCTAAAGCCGAGTACAGCTTGCTTGGAACAACTAGACCTTCTGTGGTTTCGTCTACACTGACAAAAGACAAGTCACAAGCTGTTAAAGAGTAGGGGAGTACCTGCTTATCTTGATATGGTAGAAATGTAAAGTTTCTTAAACCTAAGCGGTTTACTTCCTGCATTAGTTCTTCTCGTTTTGCGCCACCACCAATACATACAAACTGAATTGGTTCATCTTGTAGTTCTTTGGCCGCTGCTAGCATAGTTTCAATATCATGGCAGCGTCCCATATTGCCTGAGTAGAGAACTGTAAACTTCTGCACAAGGTTATGCTTCCATGCAAACCAATTTTCTTGTTTAGCAATTGGAACAATTAAATCTGGGTTAGCCCAACTATGAATGACAGAAATCTTATCGCTGATTTGTGGACAATGAGCTAACACACGTTGTTTCATGGCTGGGCTTAAAACTATAATCCCTTTTGCATTGAACCAAACTTTTTGGTTAATAGCACGCCAAATCTTGACTAGCCAATGACTTTTGGATACTACACCCAGAGCGATCGCAATATCAGGATAAAGATCGTATATGATGCAGACATAGGGAAGTTTAAACAATAAATAACCCAAATATCCCAGTAATGGCAAAAATGGTGGAGCCGTTGTCACCAACATAACATTGTTACGTTGCCAAGCTCTCAATAGATATAAAAAGGCACGTAGAGTATACAGCACACCATTGACAGCTTTGCCGCGAATTCTTCCTGGCCAAAGTTGAGCTGTCCGAGATCGCTGAACTCTAATACGGTCTAGCTTTTCTACAGATGGAGCAGCGACTGAGCTAAACGCATATCCAGGTTGACTAGTAAAAACTTCTACATCTACCCCTTGCTGCCCTAACTGTTTTACTAATTCCTCTATTAATTGTCCAGTAGCAGCATAGTCTGGGGGAAAATATTGGGTGACTACAGATAATTTAAGAGATTGCTGAATGTTTAGAGAATTCTCACTTGTTTCTTCTAACCGAGTAGAAATGGATTGTGAAAATTTTTGGTTCATCCATTCATTGAGTCTCATCGGCAGTATCCTACTTAAGAATTTAGAGATTTCTAGGGAAATATAACTGAACCACTAAAGCTCTTAAGTCATTAATATAGCTAGCCTAATACTTACTTTACCCTACCCATCTTTAGTTAATGACAGTCTGGTATAAAAACCACAAAATTTAGCAGCTTTTTCTCAAGCTGTTCATTTGAATTCTAATGCTAGAGAATTTTGACTAACAATATGGGCAAGCGTATTATGTCAGTATTATCAATATTACGGAGTAGGGGAACACACGATATACATTTAAGCTTTATTTAAGAAAAAAGCTTTCTTACTTTAGCTTGTAGTTTTACGGAGATTAATCATCTACATAAACATAAATAAGTTTTGGCAGTTTCTTTAAGGTTTTAGACACCATAATTTAGATGTTATGGTGAGGATTTTCTACTGTAAGATTTTACATTTTATTGCTTGTGCTATTTACTTACTTAGTAGTGATTTTATGCAGCTTATAAGAGGTTGCGAAGAATCACAGTTATAATCTTAAACAGTAAGATATCATGTTTCAAAGTTTACTCACAAGCTTCATCAAAAATTTATCTTGCTCATATTTTTTTATACATTCTCTTCATACAGTGTGTTTTTATTTAAGTACTCGTTCGCATTTATTTTAAACTTCAGTCTTATCACTAAGAATTAATTAATGAATCAGGTCTTGTTGAGCTACTTTTTAAGAGTATAATAAAGTACTAATTATTGAATTAAATAACTATTGCTCAATAAAGTAGTTCGATAAGACTATTGCTCAATAAAGTAGTTCGATAAGACGACTAATAGGTTTGAAGCATCATAACTTACGTCCTAGTCACTAGTAAAATTTGGAGATACAGAGGATATATTTACATTTCGTAACTTAATTTACTCTCGTGTTGTGATTTACAATCTGAAAAGTTATTGATTAAAATAGTGTATGTGAACACAGCAAAGATTAGTTTTAAGTAAAGTATATAGCAATAGTAAATACAATATTATCTCAACAGATTTATTACAGCTTGTATAATTTTTCACATTTTCCCATAATTTACTAATCCTGCTACAAAAAATAAATCTAAAAAATTGTTATAAATGGTATTGTATTATTTCTTACTAAATATTTGCAAATATGGATAATTATCGCTCTCAGTACTCCAACTCAGGACATAATAACAATCCAGAACATCTATTTTCCTCAAATCAATCTCTACCGTGGAATGAAGAATCAGAAGGTGGATGGAACCTTCAAGAAGTCTTGGATATTGTGCAGCGAAGATGGCTTATTATTTCTGGCGTTGCTACTGTTGCAATGGTTGTTATTGTTACTGGTTTAACGCTTAATCCAGCCAAGCCAGAATATGAAGCTGGTTTTCAGATTCTCGTAGAACCAGTTAGCGAAGATAGTAAAAGTGTTGATGTAGTCAAAGATACTAATTCTAATTCAAATCAATCTACTCTAGATTATGATAGCCAAATTCAGATTCTTAAGAGTCCAGTAATTTTGGATGATGTGGTTAAGCGTGTACAAATTACCTATCCAGACATCAGTTATGATTTCTTAGCCAAATATTTAAATGTTTTTCAATTAGGAAAGACAAAAATTATACAAGTAACTTATCGAGATAACGATCCCGATAAAGTGAAACTTATTTTAGATAAAACTGCTCAATCTTACTTAGAATATAGTAAAGAGAAACGACAAACTAAACTAGGACAAGGGCTCCAGTTTGTTGAAACACAGCTAAAAATATCTCAAAATCGTGTTGATCAGTTGCAACAACAATTGCAAACTCTCAAACAAATATATAATCTTAACGACCCAGAAACTGAGACAAAAGCACTAGATACTGAAACAGCAAACTTAACTGAACAAAAGCAAACAATTAATTTTCAGTTGGCACAAGCTCGTGCTAATTTAGCTCTGCTGCAACAACCAGATGGTGCAAAAGCAGCACTCAATACTGCTGTTTTATATCAACAGTTAATCAGCCAAAAAAATCAAATAGATACTCAGGTAGCTGCGGATTCTACTCGTTTCCAACCTGATAATCCTACACTCCAATCATTGAAAGAGAAAAGAGATAGTTTATTACCGTTAATTAACCAAGAAGCAAAGCGGATTTTAGATACTAAACGCGCTGAAATTCTAACTGGAATTAGAATTTTAGAAGCGCATAGTCTTGCTATAGAAAAAAGAGAGCAAGAACTGCAACAAAAACGCAAGCAACTACCTATTTTATCGCGTAAATATACAGATTTACAGCGAAAATTACAAGTTGCTATTGACAGTCTTAACCGTTTCTTATCTACTCGTGAAAGCTTGCAAATTCAGAAATCTCAAACAGAATTTAGCTGGGAATTAGTTCAATCACCTGTTAGACCGGGATTTCCGGCAACTTCATCTAGTTTTAAAAAGAACCTTTTATGGGGATTGGTAGCAAGTTTGGCAATTGGAGTTGGTGTTGCTTTATTACTAGAAAAGTTAGACAGTACTTACAATAGTGTTAAAGATTTAAAGGAAAAAATAAAATTACCATTGTTAGGCAATATCCCTTTTGAAAAGCAAATTCAAACTGAGAAAAATAACTATTTTTTTCCCCGGAATCTGCCTTTGATAGATTTACCAAAATACTTCTCTGAATTTCTGCTTAATTTGAACGTTGCCACAGTTCAGGAAAGTAGTAACTATAATACAAATTTTGTAGAAGCCTTACGGGTACTTTATACCAATATTCAGCTTCTCAATTCTGATCACCCAATTCGTTCTATTGTGATTACTTCATCGATGCCAAGTGATGGGAAATCCACAGTTGCTTTTAATCTGGCTCAAATAGCTACAGCAATGGGACAGAAAGTACTGTTGGTAGATGCTGATCTTCGTAAACCAACTATACATACTTTATCAAATTTAAATAATATATGGGGGTTGAGTAATTTAATTTCGACCAATTTACCAGTAGGAGAAGCTATTCAAGAAATACCTACACTGAGTCAATTATCTGTTATCACCTCTGGGCCAATACCACCAGATGCTACAAAACTACTGTCTTCAGAAAGAATGAAACGATTGATGAATGAGTTTCATAATTCTTTTGACTTAGTAATTTATGATGTACCTCCTTTGGTGGGGCTGGCTGATGTTAGTTTGCTTGCACCTAATACAGACGGTATTTTAATGGTGGTAAAAATTGGCAAAACCCAGTCTTCAGTACTTAATCGTGCTATTGAAAACTTAAAACTTTCTCGGTTGAATATTTTAGGGATAGTTGGCAATGGTGATAAAACCACCTTCAAAAGTTATTAACTAGAGAGTCTTGATAATTTGTAACTTTCTGTGGCTCGATGTCTTGTTAAGAGAAGGCGATCGCTCTCAAACTCCAGCCTGTTAAGCTATCTAATCTCTTGACAATTACTGGCTGAATTTTGCCAACGCAACTATACAACTATAATTGAGCGAGTAGCGATCGCATCTTCCTATTACTTAATAATTTCTACTTATTTCTTATTAACGTGAGTATAATTTTTATCGTTATCTCGCAAAAATTTATTAGTGCTAACAAATACAACCACTAACAGTAATAGCTGGATTTGCCACGGTGCTAAGACTAGACTGACAACTAGGCTGATAATAGTAAACACGCCTGTTAAGTAGGCTAGTTCATCGCTACATTTTTTTGACAAGTAACCTGTTGCTAATCCAGTAAATAGAGGGATTAAAAAAATCAAAGGCATTACAATTCTTCTCCTAAAATTTAAGATGCCAAGGATTAAGAAATTCTAATTTAAAGTTTTATTCATAATGATTGCTGTCAATCTTACATCTAAAGATGTTTGCTTCACAATAGTCTAAATAAATAAACAATCACCAAGTCAAGATTCCGTAATTGTCTAGTAAATAAGTTTAACACTCAGTGCTGTCACTATAATATCTATCTAGGATATTACCTTTAGAAGTAACGTTTTTCCCTGAGATGCCCAATGCTAAACATTCCTCAACTCTTAGCAGCTGAACTAGACCTTAAACTTTATCAGGTGCAGAACGCGCTGGAACTTTTGGCGGAGGGTGCAACAATTCCGTTTATTGCACGGTACCGCAAAGAGCGCACTGGTGAAATGAATGAAGTGCAATTGCGCGATTTGTTTGATAAGTACAATTACTTAACAGAATTAGAGGCAAGAAAATCTGTAATTTTAAATGCGATCGCCGAACAAGGTAAACTCACCGATGAGTTAAAAACGCAAATTATCTCTTGTCAACAAAAAACCGAACTTGAGGATTTATACCTACCATATCGACCAAAGCGCCGCACCCGCGCCACCATTGCTAAAGAAAAAGGATTAGAACCTTTAGCCGAGTTTATTCAATCTTTAAATATTAAAAATGGTATAGCTGCATCTTTAGCAGCAGAAGCAAGCAAGTATATTTCTGAAGACAAAGGTGTAAAAACCGCAGATGAGGCGCTAAAAGGTGCAGCCGATATCCTTGCTGAAGCAGTAGCCGAAACAGCAGAACTGCGTGCTTATTTGCGTGATTATTTCCTAGAAGCTGGAGTTTTTGTTTCTCGGATTAAAGATGATTATCCTGAAGGTACAACTAAATTTGAGATGTACCGCAATTATCAAATCAAAGTCAAAAATATTGCTCCCCACAATATGTTGGCATTGTGTCGGGGTGAAGCAGAGGGAATATTAAGCTTTGATATTAATTTTGACGAAGATTATGTACTTGGTTATCTCGAATCTCAAGTAATTCGCACCAAAGTCAGAGATATTCGAGATTTTTATCAGACGATGCTGAAAGATGCGTTTAACCGGCTGATGAAAACCTCTCTGACGGCAGAAGTAATTTCTACCAAAAAAGATTATGCAGACATAGAATCGATCAAAACATTTGAGGCTAATTTGCGGGAGTTATTGCTGTCTGCACCTGCGGGGATGAAACCGACTTTAGCGATAGATCCGGGATTTAGAACTGGATGTAAAGTAGCTGTTTTAGATGAAACAGGCAAATTTTTAGAGTATCAGGCAGTTTTCCCCCACCAAGCAGCAGAACAACGCACAAAAGCAGCACAAACGATTAAAAATTTGCTTGAAAAATATCAAATTGAGCTAATTGCGATTGGTAACGGGACAGCTTCGCGGGAAACTGATGAGTTTGTCATCCAAGTATTACAAACTCTCGACCGTCAACCAATTAAAGTAATGGTGAATGAATCTGGTGCATCAATATATTCTGCCAGCAAAGTAGCGTTAGAAGAATTTCCTGATTTAGATGTAACAGTGCGGGGTGCAATTAGTATTGGTCGCCGTTTGCAAGACCCTTTGGCAGAATTAGTCAAAATAGATCCCAAATCTATTGGTGTGGGACAATATCAGCACGATGTTGATCAGAAACTGTTGAGAAAAAAACTAGATGAAACAGTAGAAAGCTGCGTCAACTTTGTGGGTGTAGATTTAAATACAGCTTCTAAAGAACTTTTAACGTTTGTGTCTGGGATTACAGCCGCAGTTGCCAACAACATTGTTACCTATCGCAATCAAAATGGTGCCTTTAAAAATCGCCGCCAACTTTTGAAAGTCCCGAAATTAGGGCCGAAAGCTTTTGAACAAGCCGCCGGATTTTTGCGGATTCGCAATGGTGATCATCCTTTAGATAATACGGCTGTGCATCCTGAAAGTTACTCAGTTGTAGAAGCGATCGCCTCTGACCTCAACGTAAAATTAAATCAAGTCAGTCAAATTTCCGAAAAACTCAAAAAAGTCGATATCAGAAAATATACCACTGATACTATTGGTGAACCGACATTACGGGATATCCTCAGCGAACTCGAAAAACCAGGACGAGACCCCCGCGCTGAATTTAAGTATGCCACCTTTAAAGAAGGCATCAAAGAAATTAGAGATTTACAAATAGGGCTGGAATTAGAAGGAATTGTCACAAATGTTGCCAATTTCGGCGCATTTGTCGATATTGGTGTACATCAAGATGGTTTAGTACATATTTCCCAACTCGCCGACAGATTTGTGGAAGATCCCAAGCAAATCGTCAAGGTGGGACAAGTTGTCAAAGTGAGAGTCTTGGAAGTGAACGAGAAATTAAAACGGATTAGTTTGTCAATGAAAGCAGTTAAGCAATAAGAAGTGCTGAGTATTGAAGGAGGTAGGAGGCAGGAGGCAGGAGGCAGAAGGCAGAAGGAAAAATCCTTTCCAATTAATTCAGGACTTACCGCAGTGAGACGAAAAATCAAGAGTTTTGGGAAGGGTGTCAGGGCAAAATAAAGTCAAAAATCAAAAGTCAGAGAATTTTTGACTTTTAACTTTTGACTTTTGACTTTCCAGCGCCGCCCTACACCCAGTCTCAAGCAGTACCCTTAAACACTCGTTCGGCGGGGCCAGTCATATATACCCGTTCGTCAATTTCTGACCATTCAATTTCTAAGCAACCTCCTGGTAATTCTACAGTCGCGGCGCGATCGCATTTTCCGGTTAACACGCCAGCCACTAAAGAAGCACAAGCACCTGTACCACAAGCTAATGTAATTCCTGCGCCTCTTTCCCATACCCGCATTTTTAGGTAGTCACGACTTACCACTTGAATAAATTCGGTGTTGGTTCTTTGGGGAAAAACTGGGTGATGTTCAAACTTGGGGCCGATGGTTTCTAAGGGAATGGCGGCGACATCTTCCACAAAAGTGATGCAGTGGGGATTCCCCATACTCACACAGGTAACTTCCCAAGTTTGTCCAGCGACTTCTAGGGGTTGATTAATTACTTTGGTATCAGCCGCACCCAGGGTAGTCGGGATTTCGCCAGCTAGTAAATGTGGTAAACCCATATCCACCTTGATTTGACCATCCGGTGTCAGTTGGGGTGTAATTGTCCCCGCCAAAGTATGAATGCGATATTTATCTTGCGTGCGGGATATGCCTTCTAAATCGGCGAGAAATGCAGCTAAACAGCGAATTCCGTTACCACACATTTCCGGTTCTGAACCATCGGAATTAAAAATCCGCATGGTGTAATCAGTACCGTTTTTTCCTGGTAAGGCGAAAATTACACCATCTGCACCGATACCAAAGTGGCGATCGCACCACTCAACGGCTTTCTCTGGTGTAATAAGTGGCGTGGCTGCCCCGCGATTGTCAATTAAAATGAAGTCGTTGCCTAGACCGTGATACTTAGTAAATTCAATTGCCATTTTGCCAATGATGAATTATCAATGATTAGGAAAGGATGAAGTATAAAGTATGAAGCATGAAATATGAAATTTTGTCCTTCATAATTGATAGTTCATAATTTGCAACTCCTTACTGAAAAAACTTTCGATTGTGCATAAACCATTATCAAAAATGCCGACAACAGAATTTGATACTTCGCTGCCTAGCATTCGGCAAGTACAGAACCTGATTAAACAAGCCGCAGTAGTTGAGTTCAAACTAGTCACAGGCGACCTGTTGACAGGTAAGATTTTATGGCAAGACCCCGGTTGTGTTTGTATTGCTGATGAAAACAACCAGCAAACAACCATTTGGAAACAAGCGATCGTCTATCTTCAACCCAAGGGTTAATTAGAGGCTAGTACAAAAAGGCAAAAGGAAAAAGGCAAAAGGAAAAAGAAATAATAGTGATAACACAAGCCTTTTAGCAATTCCTTATGGTCTATTTATTTCCACCGGACTGTACTAGAGGCTAGAGGTTAGTATTTTTACTCAGCACTCAGCGAGAACTTGCGTGCGCGGGTTCCCCGCGTTGAGCAAAGTTCGGTGACTCAGCACTCTCAAGACAGAAACTCTTTGAGGGTTTGTGCTTCACTCGCTTTGGCTATGGGGATAGGCAAAGGCATTTTGTTGGCTGTGGTGAATAAAGATTGTAGTTGATTCAGACTGGGTAAGCTACCACATAATAATACTTGGTCGTCAACTTTCAGTTCTGTTTTTTCATCAGGGCGGCGAATAAACTTGCCATCTCGTCGCAGTGCTTGGATTTGTAATGATATTTCATGATTTTTCAAGTCAGCCAAGGTTTTATTCTCGACGGGAGAATCAGCCTCGACTACTATCCATTGACAAGCACTATTTTCTCCGGGAACAGCTATTTTACCTTGAGCAAATTCTTCTAAGGCGGCTAGTTCTTCGGATGCGCCGACTACTAATAAGCGATCGCCTTCCTCTAATTTTGTGAGATTGTTGGGATAGTCGATTTCTGTGCCATTAGCGCGGCGAATCGCCATCAAGCTGACCCCTGTTAAGTAACGCATATCCGCTTCTTCTAAACTCATGCCAATGAGGGGTGAAGTTGCAGGTAAGGGATACCAGCGCCGATTTAAATCGCGGGTGGCTTGGTCTAAATCGCGGGAAACCTCAGAAGCAGAACGTTCTGGGCGCAAATCCAAGTAATGATCGTTGCGGATTTGCTGCATTTCTCGCTGGACGATAAATTGTGAGAAGCCTAGGTCGTTTAATAAATAAGTCGCCATTTCTAAGCTGGCTTCAAATTCTGGTTGAACAACTTCCCGCGCCCCTAATTGATAAAGCACCTCAATATTTTTGTCTTGGGTAGCGCGAACAACCAAATTTAATTCTGGATGTAATTCTAAAGCGCGTTTTAAACACAGACGAGTACTCATAGGATCAGGAAGTGCGATCGCCATTCCTTTCGCATGGTTTACCCCTGCGGTTTCCAAAACATGAAAACTCACGCAATTACCATAAACATAAGCTACACCCGCATCCCTTAACTGCTGAATCCGGCTTTCAGATTGGTCGATGACTACCACAGGTAAGTCATGCTGTTGCAATAACTTCACCAAATTTTTCCCTACCCGCCCATAGCCACAAACAACTATATGGTCTTTTACAGGTAATTCTTCCGATACATCTCTGGCTTCACCTTCTCCTGCTAAATAAGGTTTCAGCCAAGGCATCGATTCGGCAAAGTTAAACAAAAATGGTAATAGCCGCAGTACAAAGGGAGTCAATATCAGGGTAACGGCTGTAGTTCCTAAAATTAGTAAATATATACGTCGAGATACCAACCCTAATGCTTGACCTTCACTGGCCAGTACAAAGGAAAATTCCCCAATTTGTGCCAGTCCAAACCCAGCAATTAAAGCTGTTTTCAACGGGTAGCGGAAGAGTTTAACTAGAGGCGTAATAATTAAAAACTTGCCCACAAACACCAACGCCACTAAACCTAAAATTAATTCCAGATTGTTCCACAAAAACACCGGGTCAATCAGCATTCCAATGGCGGCGAAGAACAAGCTGGCAAAAATATCTCGTAGGGGTTCTACATAAGTCAGGGTTTGGTCGGCGTATTCCACCTCAGAAATCATCAAGCCGGCGACAAACGCCCCCATTTCAATTGATAAGCCCAAATACTCTGTAAGTAGGGCAATACCTAAACACAAAGCCACTACACCGAGTAAAAATAATTCCCGGCTTTCCGTACGGGCTAACATTCGCAACAATGGCGGTATCAGCCAAATACCAGCCACAACTGCCCCAGCCGCAAATAAACCAATCCGTACCAAGGCTGTGAGTACCGCTACACCAATCACTTCTGCTGGGGCGTGTAGAGCAGGTAGAACAGCCAGCATTAGCCCTAAAGCTAAGTCCTGGACTACCAAAATCCCCAGCATTACCTGTCCGTGGGGCGTTTCTGTTTCGTTGCGCTCCATCAAGCACTTGAGGACAACGGCGGTAGAAGATAAGGAAAGAATTGACCCCAAGAATACACCTTTAGCGGGTAAACTGCCCCAAGCTCCCGTTACGCCACACACCACCACTGTGACTAAGATTGTCAAGGCGATTTGTAGTCCACCCCCACCAAGAGCGATCGCTTTTACTTTTTTTAATTCAGCAAAAGAAAACTCTACGCCCAAGGCAAATAAGAGAAAGGCTACCCCGAATTGCGCCAAAGTTTCTACTTGAATAACCTCTTTAATCAGTCCTAGCCCCGCAGGCCCAACAACCATTCCACCGATGAGATACCCCAACAGCACTGGTTGTTTTAACAGGGATGCCAACAGCCCTCCACAGGCTGCGACTCCCAAAACTAATACTAAATCGACGATTAATCTAAAATCTTCTTGCACAATCTTTAAAAAGAACTATTAAGACCTGTTAACTTCAGCATACAAATTTTTATCTATCTGGGGGTTAAATTGTTGGCATAGAGGTCACAAAATTTGTGCTTTCTTCTTCAAGACTTATAGACAAAGATGATCGGTTGGGACGAGTGTAATACCATTTCACGAAAAATCTGATACCGATTTAAACCCTAAAATCCTTGCTAAATCTAAGTTTTTTAATGGCGTTAGCGAGGAACGAGCGTCGCGTCATTGCGAATTGCGAATTGGCATACAGCGTTTTTCGGTTGGGTGCGGTACAAGTTGCTAGAGGCTAGGATGCTCAAGACTAGATGAATGTACTTCATTGGGATGAAAAACGCTGTAAGAGGGTAAGGGTATAGCGGTGTATGGGAGTCAAGGAACAGGGGGATAAATCAAAATATCCTCTCTCGAAAATTGGCTAATTTATTTTCTGTAAGTCTTTAAGACTGAATTTTTCGTTTTCTTGCGTCAGTCCTCAAGAATAAACCGACATCGTTTATGGTAGGTAACGGCTGATATTGAATTTAGAGAAGCAGTTAATTGCAGCGTCTTCTTGCGTAAAAATACTTACAATGAAAACCCTAGATAGTCAACATCATAAAAAAGAACATATCTGGCTCAAAGTTCTTGTTATTTCTCTTTTGCTCTTAGGAATTTATTTCCGGTTTGTTAATCTTGATGGCAAAGTTTATTGGACGGATGAAGTTTATACTTCATTATGGCTTTCTGGTCATCCCAGTACAGAAATTATTGACGAATTTTACCAGGGTGAAGTTGTTAATGTTGGCATATTAAAACAATATCAACAAATAAATCCAACCCAGGGTATTAGTAGTGCAATTGCGCGACTGGCTATAGAAGATTCTCAACATCCACCACTATATTATTTTTTAGCTTGGTCGTGGTCAGCTTGGTTTGGTAATTCGGTTGCTGTAATTAGGAGTTTGTCTGCCGTTATTAGTGTATTTTCTTTAATCGCTATATATTATTTATGCCGAGAATTATTTGCATTATCTTTAACAAGATGGATAGCTGTTTCACTAGTAGCTATCTCGCCGTTTTATATTCTATATGCTCAGGAAGCTAGAGAATATAGCTTATGGACATTGACTATTATCATTGCTAATTATGCAATGCTCTTAGCTTTAAGTAAAAAAACATTTATTGGGTGGGTTATTTATGCAATTTCTCTAATTTTGAGTTTTTACACATTTTTATTCTCAATCTTTGTGATGCTTGGTCATGGCATTTATATATTAGGCATAAATGGGTTCAAAAAAACTCAGTCATTAATTGCTTATCTATTATCTATCACAACAGCTATTATCGCTTTTATACCTTGGCTGATAGTTATTTACCAAGGTAAAATGGCTGACAGAATTCAAAGATTAGACTGGATAGCAGAAGCGACAAATTTACCAGCTTTAATTGGGAAATGGCTGCTAAATATCACTAGAATTTTTCTAGATTGGGTAATTATTAATGAGAATACCTCAATTAAAGCAATAATTTGGTTAATCCCATTTTCTTTGGGATTAATAGTTTTGATTGGTTATGGATTTTACTATCTCTATCGTTCAACGCCTAAAACTACTTGGTTATTTATCTTCAGTTTAACTTTAACAACGGCAATAGCCTTAATAATTCCTGATATTATCTTTGGCGGTAGGCGTTCGGGAGTCGCCAGATATTTGATACCGACATTTTTAGGAATTCAATTAACAGTCGCCCATCTTTTGGCTAGTAAATTAGTCTCGATTCAAAGCATAAAATGGCAGAACATCTGGCGATTGATTACGATTTTTATCATTTGTTGTGGGGTGATATCTTGTGTAATTATTTCCTCATCCGATATTTGGTGGAATAAAGGTACGGCAAATAACTTAAGATTAAATCAAGTTGCTGCTGTGATCAATCAAACTTCTCAGCCTGTATTAGTAAGTGATGCGAAATTTCCCTATATTTTAGGATTAACTCATATAGTTAATGCCGATGTGAATTTTCAGCTAACTACTCAGCCAGAAAATCTGGTAATTCCCAAAGCCCCAAATAATTTATTTTTGTTTTACCCATCAAGAAAGTTACGCCTATATTTAAATGTTAACTATAATCTAGAACCTGTTTATATGGGCAAAAATCGAGTTTTTGGTTTATGGAAAATCCAAGCTGTTAATCAGCGCAATTAACAATGAGGTGGGTTAAGGCATCAATTAAGCGATCGCTCTCCATTGGCATAATATTCTTACCGTGCATAATCTCTTGGGTCATCACGAAATGCACCAGTGAACCAATGAGTATCCTGGCTGTGGCTTCTGGGTCAGGGATGTTTAATTCCGAACATGACGCTAAATATTTACTGATAGTCTCAATTGCGGGTTTGGCAATACTAGCAATAAATACCTGCGCTAATTCGGGAAACCGCGCCGACTCTCCCATTAACAGCCTCTCAAATGCTTGATATTCTTGGTCATTCACCATTTGATCTAAAGCAGTTTTGGCTAACCTCCGCAGCACAATATAAGGTTCCCCCTGGAGTGGTTGCGTCCCCAAAATGGAATGAAACCGCTTTCTAGCTAATTTTTCGATTAATGCCCGAAATAACCCTTCTTTATCTTGAAAATGACTGTATACCGTAGCTTTAGAAACGTTGGCGGCTTCTGCTACCTTATCCATACTCGTAGCCGCGTAGCCGTGGGCGAGAAACTCCTGCATTGCCCCTTGGAGAATCTTTTCGACTTTTTCGGTTGAATTGGAACGGTCAATTTCTCCCGCTTTTGGGCGTGCCATGTTGCAATATTCCTGATTTTGTAATCGATCTGAAGATTTTCTGTAGCTGTAACACCTGATTCGGAAGTAAGTTTAGCAATGCTCTTAAATAGTAAATACTTTTTCGCGATCGCTTGACTAAACTACTCGGTTTAGTATAATCCTAATTATATAACTATACGGTTTAGTTTTGTATTTCCCGCTTCATTGTTCTTGAATAACCGTTGAGCATCTACAGCCAAACTGGGTCACGACATTTACCAAAGAAGAATTCAGGAGTCAGAATCCAGAATAGATGCTGTGCGACTGGACGATGATTTTAAAATTACCGAATAAAAATTGTTTCCTTGCCCAAACCTTTACCTATTCTGAATTCTGAATTCTGCCTTCTGATTTTTTCTCATCAAAACTTTATTTTGCCACCGGAATTTGAATCAACCAATTGGAATGGTTTCAAAGGTATGCTATCGTGCAGAACTCAAAGCTAGGCAGACCGATATCTCGTCAGTTAATTTTCCGTCCACCTTTTTTGATAGCAACTATTGTATCTTTAACCGTAATTGGCAGCAGTTTTTTTACTGTGTTGAAATTTCGGGAAGTTGCTAATCAAAAAGCGCAAAGTTCGTCTGTGCTGTTACCAGAAATCAAAACAGTCACGGCTTTAGGGCGAATTGAACCAAAAGGAAAACTGATAAAACTCTCAGCTTCGACCTCAACAGAAGTTAGTCGAGTCGAACAATTATTAATTAATGAAGGGGATAAGGTAAAAGCAGGGCAAATAATTGCCATTTTAGATAATCGCGATCGCTTAGAAGCAGCATATAAAGAAGCACAAGAACAAGTAAAAGTTGCCCAAGCGAACCTAAATCGTACTAAAACAGGCGCAAAACGCGGAGAAATTGCTGCCCAAACCGCGAAAATCGCCCGCCTCCAAGCCGAACGTCAAGGTGACATTGCTGCTCAAGTCGCCACTGTTTCCCGCTTACAAGCCGAAGTCGCCAACGCTGTTATTGAAAACAATCGTTATCAAATTCTGTTTAGAGAAGGTGCAATTTCCGTTTCCCAACGCGATAGCAAACGTTTAAGTTTAGAAACAGCCCAAAAAAGTCTCCAAGAAGCCCAAGCCCAGTTAAAACGCATTCAAGCAGCTAGTGAACAACAACTTCAAGAAGCCGCAGCTACATTAGACCAAATTACCGAAGTGCCGCAAGTCGATGTAGAAGCCGCCCAAGCCGAAGTCAACCGCGCCATCGCAGCGATGAATCGGGCTAAGGTAAATTTACAACAATCTTACGTGCGATCGCTCCAAGATGGTCAAGTAATTGAAATTCACGCCCAGCCAGGGGAATTAATTAGTAATGATGGCATTGCGGATATTGGACAAACTAGCCAGATGTATGTCGTCGCCGAAGTATACGAAAGCGATATCGGTAAAGTGCGTCCAGGACAAAAAGTCAAAATAGTCGGTGATTTTCTACCCATTGAATTGCAAGGAACCGTAGAACGCAAAGGCTTACAAGTGCGGCGACAAAATCTCGTGAATACTGACCCTTTGAGTAACATTGATAACCGAATCGTAGAAGTACATATCCGACTCGATAAAACATCCACTCAAAAAGCAGCCACCCTCAGCAATATGCAGGTGAAAGTGGTGATTCAAATTTGAGGAGGCAGGAGGGTAATTTATTACTTAACTCTTATTACTCAGCACTCAGCACTTTTAACTCAGCACTTAATTTATGATGGGAATAATCAAACATATACAGCGACGCACACCTTTGGGATGGCTGCAACTGAGTCATGAAAAAAGTCGGCTGTTGGTAGCATTATCAGGTATTGCCTTTGCTGATGTGCTGATGTTTATGCAGCTTGGCTTTGAGAGGGCATTGTATGACAGTAATACAAGACTGCATCGCAGTTTAAAAGCAGATATTGTGTTACTGAGTCCTCAAGCCCGTAACTTGCAAAGTATGTCTTCGTTTTCGCGGCGACGCTTGTATCAAGCGATGGATGTACCGGGGGTTGAGTCAGCCGAACCAATGTATTTCAGTAACAGTATTTGGAAAAATCCCCAAACGCGCCGGGAGACGGGAGTGTTAGTCATTGGGTTTAATCCTAATAAGCCAGTCTTTGATTTACCCGATGTTAACCAACAATTACAAACCATCGCCTTACCTGATAACGTACTATTTGACCGTGGTGCAAGAGGTGATTATCAAAAAGCGATCGCTCAAATTGATCAAGGTAAAATTCTCACTACAGAAATGGAACGACGCACAATTAGAATTAGTGGATTGTTCCAAGTTGGCGCGTCGTTTGGGGCGGATGGTAGCTTGATGACTAGCGACCAAAACTTTTTGCGGATATTTCCTCGGCGACAGTCCAGTAGTATTAGTTTGGGTTTAATTAAAGTCAAACCTGGCTATGAACCAACACAAGTAGCAATGGCTTTGAAATCACACCTGCGAGATGATGTCAAAGTGTTAACTCATGCCGAATTTATTGAATTTGAAAATAACTTTTGGCGAACCAACTCACCCATTGGATTTATCTTTAGTTTGGGTGTATCAATGGGGTTTGTGGTGGGGGTGATTATTGTTTACCAAGTTCTTTCTGCTGATGTGAATGCCCATATTAGAGAATATGCCACATTTAAAGCGATTGGCTACCGCAATTACTATTTACTAGGTGTAATTTTTGAAGAAGCCTTAATATTAGCATTACTTGGTTTTATTCCCGGAGTTGCCGTGTCTTTAGGACTTTATCAACTAACTCGCGCTGCAACCAATTTACCCATGTATATGACTTTAATGCGGGGATTACAAGTAATAATCCTCACTTTTATTATGTGTGCAATTTCTGGTGCGATCGCTACTCGTAAACTCCAATCTGCCGACCCTGCTGATATGTTTTAAAAGTTGATGAAAAATATTTACCAGATTTCCGTCAAATCCAAAACAAATCCTGGTAAAACATCCTCTCCCGATAAAGTTTTTGGACTTTGCAAAATTTCAACTTCTTGATTGGGGCGATAAATTTCCACCTGCTGCTGTTGGCGATTAATTAACCATCCCAATTTCGCGCCATTCTCCATATATTCTCTCATTTTGGCGCGTGTCTTTTCTAGAGAATCACTGGGAGACATTAATTCCACCACAAAATCGGGACACAAAGGTGCAAATCTTTCTTTTTCAGCTTGAGTCAAAGCGTTCCATCGTTCCATCTTCACCCAAGACGCATCCAGGGAACGTTCTGCACCGTTAGGAAGTTTGAACCCAGCAGAAGAGTCAAAGGATTTTCCTAGCTGATTCTGACGACTCCAAGCTCTTAACTGATAAGTTATGTCGGCATTGTAGTAACCAGTTTCGCTTCCTGTCGGTGGCATAATAATTAATTCCCCTGTAGCTGTACGTTCAAATCTCAAGTCACGATTATTTTGACAAAGTTGAAAAAACTGCTCATCAGTTAAGTCAATATTTAATTCCAGGGGAGCAGGTAAACTGACGGTGTTAGTGTTCATATTATCTGTACAAAGAGCAGCAATATATTTTTCAATTTTAGTATCGTTTGTGTATAGCAATCTTAAATCATTCGTGATCACTAAGATCCTCGACTTATTGAAGAAGTCGGGGATCTAAACCCCACAAATTACTTATGACAGACAAACCCATTATTGCTATTGAAAATCTCAATCACTACTTTGGTTATGGGCCATTGCGTAAGCAAGTCTTGTTTAAAATCAACTTAGAAATTAACGCTGGTGAAATTATTATTTTGACAGGCCCTTCTGGTTCTGGTAAAACTACCTTGTTAACTTTAGTTGGTGGGTTGCGCTCTTCACAATTTGGCAGTTTGCAGGTTTTAGGACAAGAACTTTGTGGTGCGACAGCAGAACAATTAGTTAAAACCCGTCGCCATAATGGTTATATTTTTCAAGCACACAACCTGCATGGTAGTTTAACAGCAGTACAAAATGTCAAAGTTGGTTTAGAATTACACACTCATATTAGTTCCCAAGAAATCCAAACTCGCTCAATTCAGATGTTAGAGCAAGTTGGTTTGGGAAATCATTTACATTACTATCCCGACAAATTATCAGGCGGACAAAAACAACGAGTTGCGATCGCCCGTGCTTTGGTGAGTTATCCCAAAATTGTTTTAGCCGATGAACCAACAGCCGCCCTCGATAGTCAATCAGGTCGAGATGTGGTCAATCTGATGCAAAAACTCGCCAAGGAGCAAGGCTGTACCATCCTGATGGTGACACACGACCATCGCATTTTAGACATAGCCGATCGCATTGTACAGATGGAAGATGGCAAACTAGTCCAAGCCGTCAAGCTGTAAGATGATTCACAACATTGTCGCGTGGTTGCAATATGGTCGTCACATCTATGTGTGATATTGAATGCTGTATTTGGTTACAAAATGCTTTTTTTTGGGTATTAAGGTAGGGCTTCCTACCTTTTTTTTTATGACACCAGGACTTACGTACAAAGATTATCTGTGGAGATTGGGTGTAAGGATTTTGAATAAGTACACACGCCACTTGGCTCAAGTCGGGAAACCCGCCCACGCCAGTGGCTCCCCTATACCCCTGAACCCATACATCCTTGCCAAAACCCTTAATTTTTTGTTTTGATGCGTAAGTCCCATACACTACACAGAGGTAGCAAAGATATATTCCTTTGCTACCCCAGCTTGACTAACTACTCAAGGCTTTGATAAACCGTTGCAAACTCTTAAACATACTGGGCTTTTTCACAGGTGTAGCGTCACTTGAACCCTGCGATCGCCCTTGCAGGAGAAGATAATCTATATCATCGCCTGATGGTTTTTTGGGTAGTTCGGCAATTATTTCCCAATTTTCGCCTTTTTGTACCAAAACTT
Source organism: Nostoc spongiaeforme FACHB-130 (assembly GCF_014698475.1). GTDB lineage: Bacteria > Cyanobacteriota > Cyanobacteriia > Cyanobacteriales > Nostocaceae > Nostoc_B > Nostoc_B spongiaeforme. Next base: position 53,701 of record NZ_JACJTB010000005.1, read on the forward strand.
CCCACTGTCCGGGATAGCAGCGAAATACAGCAGTGGTTTCATCCACTGGGCGCAGGTAGTAACAAGATTCAATGGTATTCAAAAACCGTTGGCGAATTTGTCTGGCTGCATAACCAATACCCACAGTCCCAGAATCTTCTAGGCGTGGATTTAACATGACCAATGGGCGATCGCCAATAATTTCACAAACTTTTTCTAATTGGGGTATTTCCACAGAAGTGGGGGAAACAAATAAGAAAATTTCGTCTTCTGGCTGAATTTTAGATTGAATCGAAACAGCCCTACCTGTACCAATATCCAGAATTTGGAATGGTGCATCTACCCAATCACGCCGCGCTAAGGCTGCACCACCAGCATCAGCAAAGAACACTTTCAACCGCGACTCATATTCGGCAAATAGCGGTAGAAATTGTTCTGCTACAAGCATTTGTTTGAGTTCTGGGAACAGCAAATCAACTTGTACACGATTGTAACCATCTGCTAAAGCGGCTTTTGTAGCTTCGCGGGCTTGGGCGATCGCATCTTCAAGTGTATCGGGAAGTTGACTCATAGTTTATATCAGGTTTGAGTAATTGAATCACCAATGCCTAATTTTTGCAGTTTTACCGCTCTGCGATCGCGCCTCATCATCTTTTGATGGCTAAATAGAGAATGGTGACGTTTTCTCCCGTTAACCTTGGGTATAACAGAAACTTCTAATTGAGAACTCGATATTGGATGACAACAACTATTAATAGCTGGCTCATTAGTTTGGCACACCCAAAATCAAAAGTCACTGAACATAGAGGTTTTAGTCAATGGGTAGCTGAACTATCAAAAATATCTATTCTGCTAAATCTAAAAATTAAATTAAATTAAATTTAAAATAATAAATCTGTCTTATGATTTTCAAAATCATTTGAATTAAAATGAAACCTTTTAATTAACTTTTAAAATCAAAATATGCTCAATCAACAACTTTTGTAACAAAAAAAACGAAGTGTAAAGTGATATTACAAACATTGCAAAAATATTTAGAAATTGTTTTATAGCCAAACATGGCTCTAACGTAGAACCTATAGGTAAAGACTTGAGGCAAGTGTAATGAACATTAGTGATATTAAAAACTATCGATTTGTCTGTACCCTGACCTTTGGCGATATTTATGGTCAAATTATTGTATGGCTGATTACAATTGCAGTTAGTCTGGCATCTGCCTTAGCATTGATGGGTGCGAGACGACCAGTATATGCTTTAGCAACTGTAGGTTTAATTGTGCTGCTTTCGTTACCTTTCTTACTATTTGCTTTTGTAACTACATTGTTAAATCATATTGAACTAGTTGCTATAGAACCAGGAACCAAAACTGTACCTATCCCTGGTAATATTTCCCAGCAAAAACCTGTACAAGCTACTACCTGATGAGTCGGGAGTAGTAGATTTTATTAATTGTTGGTGTTGAATTCTGAACGAATGATTAACTTCCCTGTCAGTAGATGGGGAATTTTTTTGTAAAGATCAGAAACTGCTCAGTAAATCCCATCTCTACAATAGAACAGCAGCTTTTTGCGGGGACTAGTTATGCTGGAACATGATGTAATTATTGTTGGGGGAGGATTGGCAGGTTGTCGGGCGGCGGTGGAAATTGCCCGTACTGACCCCAGTTTAAATGTTGCTGTCGTCGCCAAAACTCACCCTATTCGTTCTCACTCGGTTGCAGCCCAAGGCGGGATGGCTGCATCGCTAAAAAATGTTGATACCGCAGATTCTTGGGAAGCACATGCTTTTGATACTGTCAAAGGTTCTGATTACCTAGCAGACCAAGATGCAGTCGCAATTCTCACCCAAGAAGCGCCAGGTGTGGTGATTGACTTAGAACATATGGGTGTTTTATTCTCGCGCTTACCTGATGGACGCATCGCCCAACGAGCTTTCGGCGGCCATTCTCACAATCGCACCTGTTACGCGGCTGATAAAACTGGTCACGCAATTTTGCATGAATTAGTCAATAATCTGCGGCGTTACGGTGTGCAGATTTATCAAGAGTGGTACGTAATGCGCCTGATTTTAGAAGAAGGGCAGGCGAAGGGTTTGGTGATGTATCGCTTATTGGATGGGCATATCGAGGTAGTCAGGGCAAAAGCAGTGATGTTTGCCACTGGTGGTTATGGTCGCGTTTATAACACCACTTCCAATGATTATGCTTCTACAGGTGATGGTTTGGCGATGACAGCACTTGCAGGTTTACCCCTGGAAGATATGGAGTTTGTGCAGTTCCATCCTACAGGCTTATATCCAGTCGGGGTGCTGATTTCCGAAGCTGTGCGGGGAGAAGGGGCGTATTTAATTAATTCTGAAGGCGATCGCTTCATGGCAACCTACGCACCCAGCCGTATGGAACTAGCTCCGCGTGATATTACCTCACGAGCGATCGCCTACGAAATTCGGGCGGGGCGTGGTGTGCATCCCGATGGTAGTGCTGGCGGCCCCTTTGTATATCTCGATTTGCGCCATTTGGGTAAAGAAAAAATCATGAGTCGCGTTCCCTTCTGCTGGGAAGAAGCCCACCGCTTAGTCGGCGTTGATGCAGTAACTCAACCAATGCCAGTCCGCCCGACAATTCATTATTGTATGGGTGGCATCCCTGTGAACATTGATGGTCGAGTCCGCAGTAGTGGTGATGGTTTAGTTGAAGGCTTCTTTGCTGCTGGGGAAACAGCTTGCGTTTCTGTTCACGGCGCAAATCGTCTAGGTAGTAACTCGCTACTAGAATGTGTAGTTTATGGCAAACGCACTGGAGCGGCGATCGCTCAATATGTACAAAAACGTAAATTACCCTCTATTGAAGAACAACGTTACATCAAAGAAGCCCAGCAAGAAATTCAAGCCTTACTAGAACAGCCAGGACAGTACCGGATTAACCAAGTCCGCCAAGCCTTTCAAGATACCATGACCGAATTCTGCGGCGTTTTCCGTACTCAAGAATTAATGAGTCAAGGGTGGGAAAAAATCACAGAAATTCAACAAAAATATTCTCAGGTTTACTTAGACGACAAAGGTAGCTGCTGGAATACCGAATTAGTAGAAGCTTTAGAACTGCGAAGCTTAATGGTAGTTGGGCAAACCATCTTAGCATCAGCCTTAAATCGCCAAGAAAGTCGCGGCGCACACTTCCGCGAAGACTTTCCGCAGCGCGATGATGTAAAATTCCTCCAACATACAATGGCTTACTATTCACCCGCCGGAATTGATATTCAATATCGTCCAGTGGTGATTAATATGTTTGAGCCACAGGAGAGAAAGTATTAAATAAATTGAGGAGGTAGTGTTAATAAAGGTTTTCCTATTAGGACTTACGCAAATTTATGAAAAAACGTAGACGCGCAAGCGGCTTCCCGCAGGGTACCGCAAAGAACGCAAAGGACAAGAAGTAAAGAGGGTTTTAGAGAGTTCTTGCGTAAGTCCTACCTATCTCCCAATCAAGTTGTTTACAAGATATAACAAAAATGAAGTGATTATGGATTGGGAATGTATCTCAACATTGACCGAACCTTTTACAATTGACTGCATGACTATTAGTGCCAACGGCGAAATTCTTGCTAGTGCTGGTTATGGTCAAATTTCAATTTGGCATCTGCCATCTTTTCAACGCCTTTATAGTTTAACAGCGCATGATGATGAAATCCGTAATCTTGCTATAACAGCAGATGGGCGTATATTAGTTAGTGCCAGTGCTAGCGAACCCACCTCAATAGGTTTAGTTAAAGTTTGGAATACATTAACAGGTGAAGAATTAGGAAGTTGGACAGAAAAAACAGGTGCTTCAATTGCTATTTCCCTTCATCCTAATAATAAAACTCTAGCAGTAGGCACAGATTTCTATTATGAAAAACCTGCTATTAATCTGTGGAATTTGGAAACCTTAAAAAGCCTGGGTAAACTAGCAAAATTTCGTGATGGTATTGACTCATTAGCTTATAGTCCAGATGGTAATACCATTGCGGTGGCTGTAGGTTGTGACATTCAAATCTGTAATATGACTGGTCAAATTCTCTTCAAGCTAACTGACCACATGGATGTAATCGAATGTATAGTTTTCAGTCCAGATGGTAGAAAGTTAGCAAGCAGTAGTGGTATGGATCAAACTGTGCGACTTTGGAACTTACAAACAGGGAAGCAAGATTACTGTATTTCGACAACAGATGATGATTGTTATCCTAGTTCTATTGCATTCAGCCCTGACGGTAAAATTTTAGCCAGCAATAGTTACGAATATAATATTCAATTGTGGGATGCAGCAACAGGAGAGTTAATTTGTAATTTAGGTCAATCTGAACCAGTTAATTCAGTACTCTTTCCACAAGAAAGAATGTTGATTAGTAGGAGCGGTAGTAATATCAAAATCTGGAGTAAATCATAAAAAATAAACTAGTGATCGCAATCTAATTGTTTTTGAATGAGAGCGTCGCTGGTGTGACCGAGAGTTTAGAGGTTCTGATTTTTTCTAATGGTCAATGGAAGTTTAACAATGACGAAACCTGATTTTAGCAAAATGACCCGTCAAGAACTGAGAGCCTATATTTTGGCTCATCGAGAAGATGATGAAGCGATTGAGGCTTTAATTAAACGTGGAAATCCCAATAGTGCCAAATATCCATTTCCTCAGACTGAAGAGGATTTTCAAGAAATGGAAGAAATACTCAAGCGAAAATTAGGTAGCAGCGAAGAAGCTGTTTGAAATATTTTAATTGAGAGGGGCGATCGCACCTGCACAAACTAAAAATTATGCAAGAGTTTGTCTAAATATTCCCTAATAAACAGCCATGTCTTTCTTAAAACCCTACTCACAAACACTATATAATACCGACTACTTGCAATGGATAGAAACAACTGTAGAAAAATTGCAAAATCAGGACTATGCAAATGTGGACTGGGAAAATCTCATTGAAGAAATCGCGGACATGGGAAGGAGTGAGCGTCGCAGCCTCAAAAGTAATCTGATTGTGATTCTGGTGCATTTACTAAAATGGCAATTTCAGCCTGGACACAGAAGCGGTAGCTGGGAAGCAAGCATTATTGAGCATCGTAGACGTGTAAATGAAGCTCTATATGAATCGCCTAGTCTGAAATCTTATATTGACAGCATCTTTACAGAGTGTTATTCACAAGCTATTAAGCAGGCAAAAGCTGAAACTGGTTTGCCTATAGAATCTTTTCCTAGTATCTGCCTCTACAAAATACTAGATGTGATCAATGATGAGTATTTACCTGAGTAAACAGACATACAGCAGAATTCAGGAGTCAGAATTCAGGATAATCATTTAGATATCTCGACAATCGTGAAAGTTGTACTCCTGATCCTCTCTGCGTCTCTGCAACTCTGCGTGAGGTGAATTATCCAGCAATTATGCAAAACTATCAATTTTTACACAATGCTCCCAGGCTAACTTTGCCGCACCTACCATTCCCGCAGAGTTACCCAATTCAGCAGGCAAAAGTTGTAAACCAAAGCGCGAAGTCGCCATGACTCGCCGTTCAATTTCTGCTTTGGCGGCTGGGAAGAAAAACTTAAAACTAGCACTAACACCACCACCAATGACGATCGCCTCTGGTGTTAAAACATAAATTAAACTTGCTAACCCCGTTCCTAAATCTCTGCCATATTCTTGCCAAAAGGCCAAAGCTTCACTATCTCCCGCCTCAGCCAAAGCGCCTAATTCCGCCGGTTCTTTCCCCGTGCGGCGACGAATGGCAATAATTGAAGCATACTGTTCTAAAGAGCCTTGATTGCCACTGTTACACATTGGGCCGTTAGGGTTGAAGGTGATTAAACCAAGTTCGCCACCTGCGCCACGATGTCCGACAAACAATTTCCCATCCAGAATAATTGCACCGCCAACCCCGGTTCCCAAGGTCAACATAATGAAATTTTGCCAGTTACGACCGGCTCCTAACCAAGCTTCGGCGACTCCTGCACAATTGGCATCGTTAGCAATGACAGTGGGTTTGCCTGTTTTGGCTTCTAACCAGTCAGCTAAAGGAACATTATGCCACTGGGGTAAGTTAATGGCGATTTGAGCAATGCGTCCTGTCGCATCTGCGGGGCCAGGAGTACCGACACCAATGGCAATAGTTTGATTATCTGGGTCAATTTGCGCGATCGCATCTACCATTACACTCAACACAGCTTCTGGAGTTGCTGGTTGGGGCGTTTCCACCTTTAATGATTGCAAGCAAGTACCATCTTGGCTGAACCGCCCTAGTTTAATTGCTGTTCCCCCGACATCAATCCCAATTACTTCTGGTTTAATCACAATTGCATATCCCACATTTCAGTTGTGATACAGAAATGTATCACTTGTGTTTGTCCGTGATGTAATCGGTTGATTCATCAGAACGTGAAGAAGCAACTTGTAAACTAGTATTTGGGTAATAATTAACACCTGATTGCCCCTGGGAAGCTGCAACTGAGGTACTACTCAAAATACCAGCCAGAGCAATAGAAAGCATAAATCCACCCGTGGCAGCAGCAATTAAACTAAGGTTATCTTTCACACGCATCTCTCAGTAAATATTACAAATTTAGTCAAGAGTCAAAAGTAACTAAAAAATCACTATTCAGACTTTATACTCCAGTTGACTATTTCCGAATCCCATTTTCTCCCCGCAAACGAGGATTGACAAATTCATTTAACCCCTCACCGAGTAGGGATAACCCTACTACCATCAATGTCATAGCTAAACCAGGAAACAGTGTCGTCCACCAAACCCCTGTAGGTAATGCTTCCAGGGCTTGTTTTAAATCATGTCCCCATTCTGGTACTTCTTCCGGTAGTCCCAGCCCCAAAAAGCCTAAACCGCCCAATACTAAAATTGCATCGGCGGCGTTGAGGGTAAATAATACAGGTACGCTTTGAATGACGTTGAAAAATAAATAACGCGACAGCACAATCCATGTAGACGCGCCCATTGCTTGTGCGGCTTCGATGAAGACTTCTGTTTTTACACTCACTGTATGGTTGCGAACCACGCGGTAATATTGGGGAATGTAAGCAATACTAATAGCGATCGCTGCATTTAATATCCCTCGCCCCACCACAAAGGCCAGCGTCACAGAAAGTAATAATCCTGGTAAGGTGTAAATACTATCCATGAGAAACAGCAACACCTTATCTAACCTACCGCCAAGATAGCCACTCACCATCCCCAGAGGTACACCAATTACCATACTCAGAGCCGTGGCCAAAATCACCACTTGCAAAGCAGCTTGAGCGCCAAACAAAGTGCGCGAAAATACATCATGACCCAAGCGACTAGTACCAAACCAATATTTGGCTGATGGTGCTTCTTGAATGGGGTTGGCAAGAAAATCTTTGGGGTTTTGTAGCCATCCCCAAGCCTGCATTACAGGGGCGAAAAATGCCAAAAAGATAAAAAACAGGGTGATGGCTAACCCAATAATCATTAATTTCTGGGAAAGATTCGGATTTTTGGCAAAACGTAAAAAAGTTGGCAGCTGACGTTTAGTTATGGTCATGAGCGATCGCCTGCATTCAGCAAGATACGCTGACCATTGTACATAGGGGAGTGGTGAGTTGGGAGTGTGGGAGGTGTGGGGAGTGTGGGGAGTGTGGGAAGTGTGGGGAGTGTGGGAGGTGTGGGAAGTGTGGGAAGTGTGGGAGGTGTGGGGAGTGTGGGAAGTGTGGGGAGTGTGGGAGGTGTGGGGAGTGTGGGAAGTGTGGGGAGTGTGGGAGGTGTGGGGAGTGTGGGAAGTGTGGGAAGAAAGATTTCTTCACCATCCTCCCACACCCCTGGATTTCTCTATTGCTTCTTGCGTCTTGTCTTTCCTCACTTTTCTTCCCTATTCCCCATTCCCAACTCCCGACTCCCCTAAAGATTGCTTTCAATCAACTGGCGGTACTCGCTCTTTTGTTTCACGCCTTTGATTTCTTTCAACAGTTCTTTGTCCTTAAAAAATTGTACGGTCGGTGTACCTGTGACTCCAGCATTTTCGGCAATTTCGCGGTCTTTATCGATATCAATTTCCACAAAATGAATTTTGCCGTCGAATTCATCCACTACTTTATTGAGTATGGGTTTGAGGGTATGACAAGGGCCACAACCAGGAGCGACGTATTTGACAATCAGCAAGCGATCGCTTTCATGGAATAATTTCCGTAAAGCATAACCACCTTCATGACGTGTTGACTGTAAATTAAACCCGGCTGCTTCCTCCGCTTCCGTTTTCTTTTGGGCTGGCTGAGTTTCTAACTCATTATTGATTGTTGGTTCTTGATGAAACTCTTGAATCAAAGCATTAGAAGACAACCAACGTTCTGTCAACAACGCCGCCATACAACCAGTACCCGCAGCTGTAATTGCTTGGCGATATTCGTGGTCTTGCACATCACCAGCAGCATAAACACCCTCAATACTGGTTTCTACAGAACCATGTTTTGTGACAATGTAACCCACCTCATCAAGTTCTAGCTGTCCTTTAAATAAAGAGGTGTTGGGAGTGTGACCGATCGCATAAAATAAACCCTTGGCGTGAATTTCACTTTCTGCACCCGTTTGATTATTGCGAACTTTCACCCCATCCATGTGACCATTACCAAACACGTCTACAACTTCTGTGTTCCAATGCACTTGGATTTTCGGGTTACTTAAAACTCGGTCTTGCATAGCTTTGGAAGCCCGCATCTTATCAGACCGCACCAACAAGTTAACCTTGGAACCATATTTAGTTAGGTAAATTGATTCTTCTGCGGCTGAGTCACCAGCACCAATTACCGCTAACTCTGCACCGTGGAAAATTGGTGTTGCACCATCACAAATCGCACAAGCAGAAATTCCCCGACTCCAAAACTGGGATTCACTGGCTAAACCCAAACGTTTCGCAGTTGCACCAGTGGCAATAATTAAACTGTGGGCTTTAACTTCTCTTTCTTCAGAGCGCACAGTAAACGGACGCTGACTTAAATCAACAGATATCACATCTTCAGTATATAACTCAGCCCCCCAACGCTCGGCCTGTGCCTTCATCCGATCCATCAGTTCCGGCCCTGTAATCCCTTGCGGGAAGCCAGGAAAATTTTCTACCTCCGTCGTTGTCATCAGCTGTCCACCCGGCAATCCTCCAGCTTGGAAACCTTCAAAAACAACAGGTTTCAGATTAGCTCGTGCTGCATAGATAGCAGCAGTGTAACCTGCTGGCCCAGAACCAATAATCACTACGTTTTCTACTGTTGGGTTAGACATATATCTATACGAACTCATAACGACTACGCTTAATATAACATAACCATAGATTGAGAGGGAAGGTAGATAAATGGGAATACTCAAACTTAAGCCAATTCTTTTTAGTCATGCTACTGCCAAAAACAGGTATTAGGACAGACTGTCAAGAATGCAATCACAGGAGCAATTTACCTATGAATAACCCAACATTAGACTTAAAAGAGAAAATTCGTCAGCAGTTTGAAGCAACTCCATACCCTAATAATTCTGTGGAGGAAACACCTAAAAATAAACTGAATTTGCTTTACGTTTATAATTTTGTCACATCTTTCTATTTAAGAAACCAAGAAATTATAAATACTAAAGATAAAGTTATTTTAGATGCGGGTTGTGGTTCTGGTTATACATCACTAGCCCTAGCAGAAGCCAATCCTGATGCCAAGATTATCGGTGTTGATTTATCAGCAGAATCCGTAAAATTAGCACGCCAAAGATTGCTATATCATGGCTTTGATCATGCAGAATTTTATACACTTTCTATTGAAGATTTACCCCAGTTAGGGATGCAATTTGACTATATTAACTGTGATGAAACCCTTTATTTGCTGCCAGATCCAGTTTTAGGTTTGCAAGCAATGAAATCTGTTTTGCAACCTCATGGAATTATTCATACTAATTTACATAGTTACCGCCAAAGATTTTATTATTACCAAGCTCAAGAACTTTTTCAACTAATGGGATTACTAGATAGTACGCCTCAAGAACTGGAGGTTGAATTAGTTCGAGAAACAATGCAAGCTTTAAGAGACGACGTAGTTCTCAAACAAAAAGCTTGGGATAGCGCCTTTGACCAAGCACCTAATTTAGCTTTAGTTAATCATTTGCTCCAAGGGGATAAAGGCTACACAGTTAAGCAAATGTTTGCCATGCTGCAAGCTACTGACCTGGAATTTATCAGTATGGTGCAATGGCGGCATTGGGAACTGATGGATTTATTTAAAAATCGAGATGATTTGCCCGCTTTTCTAGCCATGAGCCTCCCTGAACTTTCGCTAGAGGAGCAGTTACATATATTTGAACTATTACATCCTGCTCATCGGTTACTAGATTTTTGGTGTGGTCATCCCAATCAAGGAAAGTTATTTGAGCCAATTTCTGAGTGGACATTAGCAGACTGGCAAAGTACAAAAGTACATCTGCACCCCCAATTAAGAACAGAACAAATCAAACAAGATTTGATTAACTGCGTCACTCAAGGCAATTCATGGTCAGTTGCCAACTATATAAATCTTCCTTTAAAGGGGCCTATAGATTTAGATCCCAACTTAGTGGCTTGTTTGTTACCTCTCTGGGAGGGAGAGCAACCATTTGACTCTTTAGTACAACGCTGGTTACTGATTAAGCCAATAAATGCCGTCACTTTAGAACCAATGAGTTATGAGCAAGCCTGTGTTCAAGTTCAAAGTCTGTTGAGCAAACTAGAAGTCTTTCTCTACGTGCTGTTAGAACGTTGTGCATAAAGTACATTCGGCACATTTTCAGAATTTTTTGCTGTAGGTGATATGAAACGTGAAACAAGTGGGTAACTTAAGCCTAGAAGTCAAGAATAATACATCTCACCCCCCAGAGGAGAAACTCTCAATGAAGCCCGCAATCAAACCTGAACTTCAAGCTAAATTTTTGCAACACCTGAATAATCGTAAGAATAGAGCAGATGAAGGTTTTACCTTGATTGAATTGCTCGTGGTAGTAATTATTATTGGTGTTTTGGCTGCTATTGCGTTACCTTCTTTACTTGGTCAAGTTAACAAAGCCAAGCAGTCAGAAGCTAGAAATAGCATTGGTGCAATTAACCGCGCTCAACAAGCTTACTTCTTGGAATTTCAGTCCTTCTCCACTGACTTAAGCCAATTAGGTGTTGGGATTAAAACCCAAACTGATAACTATGATTACAGCAGCATTATTAGTGGTAGCAGTGCTACCGTTGCTGGTGTAATTTCTCACAAAGCTCAAGCTCGTAAACCAGCTTTAAAAGCTTATGTGGGGATTGTTGGCACAATAGTTGGTAATGCTCAAACCAGTGAAGCATTAACAGTGGCTTTTGCATGTGAAGCTCCAATACCTGGCACAGGTAGTGTTCCAACTGCAACGGCTGTTAGTGGCTGCCCTAGCAACTATAAATCTCTGGGTGGTTAATGTCATAAATGCTTGTTATTGTGCTATCTCAAGCTAATAGTATTTGAATTTTGCATTAAGTGAGTAGTGAAATATTCAACTACTCACTTTGTTTTATTGGTTAGTAGTAAATCAGGAGGATTTCAATGTCTGCAATCATAGAAACACAAAGTTTAGCAGAACTAAATGAAAGAGCATATAAATATTTAGTTCAAGGAAATTATTATCAGGCAACTCAGATTTATGAACAACTAATAGATGTTGAACCCCATATTAAATCTTATTATTGGTATTTGGGTTTAGTATTGTTACTTCAAAAACAGGAAGCTGAAGCTCAGACAACTTGGCTGATGGCAATGATGGAGGTAGAAGAAGATGATATTGCTCAAGTAACAAATGAATTAAGAGAAATTTTAAACCAAGAAGCAATTAGGCAAGAAAGTATAGAAAATAATGCTAATGCTTTGCTTATTCGGCAACACATAAAAGAAATTTGTCCCGCCGATATTAATAATTTATTACATTTAATTCAATTACAAATAAAGTTGGAAAATTATACTGGTGAAGAATTAGAAAATTGTGTAATTCTCAAACTACTTCAGGCTGAACCAGCAGTTACGGTAGAATGGAAATTATTAATTGCTATTTTAGAAAATATTTTAACTTATGCTCCTTTACATCCATCATCATTAGAATTTACTAAAACTTGTATTTCCTATATTAGTGAAAAATCACAAGCTAATACTTTTATCAATATTTTAATTCCTGCGGCGGTTAATATTGGCTATGTTCAAAAGCAGCCAGGACTAGCAGCTTCATTTTTAGAAGTTTGTTTAACTTTAGATGCAAATAATAGAGAAATTTTATTCTATCTCACAGGTCTTTATTTTACTTGCGGCAGATATTCTCAAGGTATAGAGACTGCAAGAAGCTCATATTCTTTAGCTACTGAATTACCAGAAAAAATATTTGCTAACAATTTACTTCTTAGAGGTTTAGTTAGTTCTGGCGGTACAAACTGGCAAGCTGCTTATGAAGCTTGGCAAAAACATGAACTGCTGTTAGAAGAAATAAAGCAATTAAGTCCTAATAATTTAAGTTCCTTACAAGTATCAAGGTTATTTAATACTGATTACTTTACACCATATTTTCAAGATAAACCACAAGCGTATAGAACTCTCCGTAATGGTCTATCACAAATATGTCAAAATAATATTGAAATTTATACTCAAGAAGTAATAATCAAGCATAAAGCCAGACATTCCCAGAAAATCTTATCAGCTACAAAGTCGCTAAAAATTGGTTATTTATCTCATTGTTTTCGCAGCCATTCTGTTGGTTGGTTGGCTAGATGGTTAATTAAAAATCATGACCGCGATCGCTTTCAAATTAATGGCTATTTTCTCAGTTGTGATCCTGTATTTGATCCCTTACATGAATGGTATCTAAATAACTTTAATCACTCTTATAAATCTGCTATACCTGAAGCATTAACAGAACAAATTTCTCAAGATGAAATTGATATCTTAGTTGATTTAGATAGTATTACCTTAGATTTAACTTGTGGAATTATGGCTCTCAAACCTGCACCAATTCAAGTAACTTGGTTAGGGTGGGATGCTTCAGGAATTCCTACAATTGATTACTTTATTGCTGATCCTTATGTTTTGCCAGAATCAGCAGATGAATATTACAGAGAAAAAATCTGGCGTTTACCACAAACATATATAGCTGTTGATGGTTTTGAGGTAGGTGTACCCACTCTGCGCCGCGATGATTTAAATATTCCTGCTGATGCAGTAGTTTATTTTAGCGGCCAACGAGGTTTTAAACGTCATCCTGATACTGCACGCCTGCAAATGAAAATTATTAAAGAAGTACCTAACAGCTACTTTTTAATTAAAGGTGATGCTGACGAAGAATCAATTAAAACTTTCTTTTATCAATTAGCTGAAGAAGAAGGTGTCGAGCTTGAAAGGTTGCTGTTTTTACCGGGCGCACCATCAGAAGCCTCTCATCGGGCTAATTTAGGGATTGCAGATGTAGTTTTAGATACATATCCTTACAATGGTGCGACAACAACTTTAGAAACTTTGTGGATGGGTATTCCTTTAGTGACAAGAGTCGGTGAGCAATTCGCTGCACGTAACAGTTACACTATGATGGTTAATGCTGGTATCAATGAAGGTATTGCCTGGACAGATGCAGAATATGTCGAGTGGGGTGTGCGCTTGGGTAAAGATGAAAATTTACGCCAGCAAGTAGCCAGAAAGTTGAAAGCATCTCGCCAGACTGAACCTTTGTGGAATGGTAAACAATTTGCCCGTGAAATGGAAGCAGCTTACGAACAAATGTGGCAGAAGTATATAACCTCTGGTGCTACTCCTAGATAAGTGTGAATGAATTATACGGCAGTTTGCATATTCGTGGAATACTGTAGAGACGTTACATGTAATGTCTCTACATGATTTTGGGTTTTATGCTCATATCTCATTGACTATCTTGCACTCGACTAAAATTTGCCTTATGCACCTGCAATAAAAAAGGCGGAAATACCGCCGCGTCACACTTACACCTCGTTTTATCTGAATAAACTCAGTTTGACTTATGAAAATGACATTTTGATGACAAATTTGTGTCATTTCATCACAAGCTATATTGCTTCTAACTCAATCAAAGGTTACTAATTTTTTAGTATTTGTTACATCTGTATAGAAAAAATGAGATTTATGGTTATTTACAAAGAGTTGTAGCTTAGGAAGGGCTTTTCTGAGCTTCTTTTTGAGCAGCTTCACTATACTTCCTATATAATTCAGTACGAATCTGCGCTTCTCGATAGCGAGTGTGATTTGGTGGAACTGCGGCCATTAAATCAGATGCACGTTGCCATTTAGCTGCTAAATCTAACCACTGTATTGAAGTGGTAGCTGTTTTGCCATTAATGGTAGCTTGATTGGCAATTCGCACGGCTGAACCAAAAGGATCATTGGCTTCTTCAGGATCGCCAAGATTATTTTGAGCGTTATTAACTGGTGCTGCGGGTTTGTTTTCTTTGGAGTTGGCTGTAGTAACAGGCTTGGGGTTTTCTAATTGAACTAGGATTTTGAGTCTATCACCTAACTGAGCATATACCAACCAACCCAATAACAACAGAAAGCCCAAACTTATAACTGTTGGGATTCTGGTTTTGGGTAAATATCGATATTTGTTTCGGTTGATAAATACAGAATTACGCGAAGATTGAGTTTTGAGCAGAGTTGACTGTGTTAGGTGAGTTGTAGCTTGGGTGAAGTCTTGAATTAGCTGCTTAACTATATGTGGCTGTGCTAAAGTAATTTCCTGTGACCAGAGTAATTGATTTCCGGGGTCGAGAGAAATTTCTTTGAGCCAAAGTAGTTGTTCTTCCCTAACAATGCGGCTATTAATATTGACTCGGTGAATATTACGTGGTGCGATCGCTTCCAGGATTTTCTGGATTTGTTCTACTAGTGTTGATTGTTCCAGTTGCTCTATTTTAGATGCCTCACACAGAAGTTGTAAGACTCCATCAGCGAAAATAGCTCTAGTTCTGACACCAGAGTCGGCTAACTTTTCGTTTAACAATTGAATGATTGCAGCAACACTACCCTGGTGAGCTTGCCAAGCAATATCATTTATCCGATCTACCATTTCTAGCATTTGAGTTTTCGTGATAGCTTTTTAACCCTGATTTATGACCAGACGGGGATACTAAGGCTACTGTTCTAGGGAACTTGAGCTTGTCTTTAGATTTTATGAGTAAAAAGACGAGTTGCCAAATAACATCTTTAAAATTAGCACCCTTCTGCCTTTGGCAAGAAAAATCTAATAATATCAGTCAGTGTACCCCTATTCTGAGTAAGTGATTAATTATGAAGTTATAAACATCACTTCTGTAGTATAAAGTTCTGTCCGTCTAAATAGTATCAGGATCAATACTTAGCCATCTCTAATTTTCTAGTAATTTTTCTGCCTAAGTTTCCGGTGATAGGTTGATTATTCTTGAGTTTCGGCACTAATACTGCTATTCTCTCAATAATCAGTAGTGTTTTTTCTGTACCTACTCAATCAACCCTAATTGATTATTCCTTTACTTACCAAGATAAATACAAGGGTTCATACTGAATTGATATAATTATCTTATATCCACGGCACTGTCTCCTTTATGCCAGGAAACTCGTCCACCGCAATGGCTCAATTTTTACTTTTGCTTTGTTGTACTAGTCTCTTCTCGGAAACAATGGTTTTTCTGGTGATTTATCTTTTTTGTCAGAAAACTCTGTGCAATTTTTAGCTTCATCAGTCAGCACAATAGAAGGTTGTACTGCACATTTAAGATAATGATTATTAGAATAAAATCGACAATTTTTGCAAGGAACTTGATGCAAATTATTGACGCTAAATACCATTTTATTGTCTAGAAATCTCTTGATTTTTCTTAATATCAAGAAAAAAATTATCCAACTGAACAGCAGACCGATAGGACTTAAATATAATGTCGCAGCCGGAATATTTAGGTCTTGAGGTTGTGTTTTTTCGGTTTGATAATCACGGCGGCTTAAATGAGCATTATGGATTTCTATTGTTTTTTTTACTTCTGTTTTAGCAAACATAATCTGAGTATATATATTTGTGCTATTTTGAGATTTTTGAAATTTCAGTTTTTAGACTTCTGAATTTATTGCCTATATGCACCAGAATCATCTATATAACTCAATAAGAATCAGAGTTCAGTATAAATTCTTTACGATGCTATAGATGAATAAATTGGTTTAAGACACAGCTAAATTTAAAATTTAGCTGTCTACAATTAGTGGTGGATTCAGAGCCGTCACTAATTGATTCTGACTCCTGAGTTCTTCTGCAAACATATATAAATATTTTATGAGACAACTTGTGATACTAGGTATCTTTTTAAGACTCTAATTATATATTTAGCGAAATAAAAATCCTCATGTCTCTGTCGAGAGTTTTGATTATCGTTAATGGATATATATCAAAAGAAATAAGCTAATTGTTTCGTTTGCTATAAATAAATTTATGTAAAAAATGTAAAATATTTTACCGTTTAGATTTAGATTTTCTATGTTTTATTAATTTATTTAAACTGAATCGCTTTTTAGCCATAAAAAAAGGTGGTTTTACCCACCTAACTGTCTTACTCTCCAGAAAAAACTTATTTATGGCTACCTAACCATTTAGCGGCTGCAATACCTATAATTGCTGCAACCACGGGGTTACTCAGGAATTTAAGAATACCGGGTTGTTCTGCTAGAACTTCGCGGAAAATATCTGGATGGTTGTGATAAGCAAAAGAAGCGAGTTTGCTGACATCATCAGCACTCATTCGGTTGGGGTTGCGAGTAGAAAGACCTAGCTGTTGTTCTAAGTGGCGATCATCCAAACCTCTACCTTTCAAATGTTTGAAAAAGGCACGAGCGACATCATCTCGTTCATTTGGTTTAATTTGAGCGATCGCCTTTTGTAATTCTGGCTCCATTTGGCTGGTAGGAATGCTCTCTGGATGAAGAGAACGACCAAATAATTGACGACGTTGATCTGTAGTTGTCCGTTGAGCGAAATCGTCAAAATTATCGTACTGAGTAGCTGCATTAGTTGAGGGATCATCTAATGATTCCACATCACCTTGAGCTAAATCTTGCATGATTTGTCTTCTGTATTCTTCGCTGGTTGACACTTTTTTATCTCCTGATTCAAAATTAAATTCTGAATTTTCTCGGCAAAATTCTGGAATTTCTAAGTTTAAATTCAATCAATAACCCTAATTAGCTATACTTGACTTGATTTGTCTGGACATCATATTGAGTCGTCAAAATTAACTTTTTATCAGGGCCGTAAACCAAAACAGTTAAATCTTGATTGGGGAAATTTTTCCGAAAGCCTTGAACTAAAGACTTAGCTAGAGGGCGCACTTCATTAGGACTAACTTCACGAGAAATCACAACGCCTAATTTGTTGTTATCTCTGACATAAGCATCTTTGATTAAGCCTCTAGAGGTTTGTACTACCCAGTTACCAAAAGTTTGACCACCGGGAGTATTACCTCTTTCTAGTTCGCTGTAAGTGACATCTCTTCCAATTACAGGCGGATTGGTTGTGCGGTCAGCTTGGCTGACTGTAGCGCCACCACAAGCGGTAGTTACAGTTAAAATTACAATTAAAATACCTGCGATCGCAGTTTTGCGAATCTGCTCCAGCGATATCATTATTTCACTCCCAAAATAAACCTTTTAAATAAGTCAAATTACTTGTATAGGACTTACGCACAAAATTGTGTATGGAGATGAGATGGAGGGATAAAAGGTTATAGATGTCAGGATTTTGGATACACATATATACCCTTTCACCCTCCCCATCTTTTGATTAATTGCTAACTAGAATTAGTTCTAGTCAAGCTTTTTTTTAACAGAATCTTTGATATCTTCCATACCTTGACGTACTTCACCTTCGGCTTGTTTTGTTTTGCCTTCCGCTTTATCTTTAGGGTCGCCAGTTACGTTACCTAGTGCTTCTTGAGCTTTACCTTCAATATTTTTGGCAGTAGCTTTGGCGCGTTCTTCTAAACTCATTTTACTCTCCTAATATTATGTAAACTTAGATTCAAAGTTGTGAATTAACTTTGATTTTCTTGGTGATTACTCTTACAAATTAACTTGATATTTTAGCTCCAGCCTTCTGCCACAGGATATATTATTCGTCTATATAAAAAGAGAGAGAATCAAAATAAGCTAGATATAATGAGGAATAGTAAATAAATCTCCAAACTCATATCTTGCACTATTTTCAATAACCGTAGGGTAGGCAATGCTTACAACGTAAAAATTAAGGTTTGAGCTAATTTTTAGCATTGCCCACCCTACCTGAATTGCAATAAACAAACTCCTGTAAGATGTGAACAACTTCTTTAAGAAGTCGGTGATCTGAAACCAATAAACATCATAATTACGTTATCTAGATAATTAGATGAATCGATATTTTTATCTAATTAAATAATTAAAAAGCCCGCTCTCGTGAAGAGTTCGGGCTGTTGAAATAATTAAAGATGTTTTTGTATTCTAGTCGATAAAACCCATAAGAATTTCAGAATCGTCAATAGTGTTAGAAGCCACTGGACGGTTCCCCATGACAGAATAGCTGCTAGAAATTACCAAGGCACTTGAAGCAATGGGACGTAAACCAGAGAGGTTAATGCTATCAACAACTTTGATAGTGTTAGCAGCAATGGGGCGAATACCCATCACGTTGATAGTCTCTACTACTTCTAAATTACTAGCAGAAATGGGACGTATACCTGCAATTGAGACTGTTTCTGCTACTTGTAAATCGCTACCAGCAATCGGACGAACTCCAGCAATGGCTAGGGTTCCAGGCTTATCGGATTTTTCTGTATCTTGAGTGGTTTGATCGTTATTCACAGTTTGGCCTTGATTGTTTTCAACTTCCACCGTTGTTTCCCCCTTGAGCTTGGCACGTCTTTGGCGAGGACTAGCTGCTTTGCCCGTGCTGCTGATGCTCATAAACTCTACCTCTGGTTTCTTAAATGAACTTTACAATATTTGAGGAAAAATTAGACTTTTTCCCATATATCAAAGTTTACCCTTAAAAAACCTTGCATATATATAATTATCTTCAAAACTTACACATAAGTAAATTTAAAGTATCAATTTTTGTAAAATAATATTGCTGTTAATTCATTTGAGTTCTGTATGGCCACAGGTACAGAGTGGTATCGTTACCATGAGATAGGGTATTTCCAATCATAAGTGCTGAGTTGAAAGTGCTGAGTGCTGAGTTGAAAACACATCCACTCACAGGTGGGTTATCGATTTGAGATAAAAAAAATTTCGCTCTAACATAGTGAAGCATTTAGAAACAGATAAAAGTACTTAGCACTTTTTACTCAGCACTCAGCACTCAGCACTGAGTAAGGTAAAACTGTATGACAGAATTTTGTCTTCAAGCTCCCTTTGCACCGACGGGTGATCAACCACAAGCGATCGCACAACTTGTTTCCAGTATCCAATCGGGTAATCGTTACCAAACCTTACTGGGAGCTACAGGCACCGGCAAAACCTTTACAGTAGCAGCAGTAATTGAGAAAATCGGTAAACCAACCTTAGTTTTGGCACATAACAAGACTTTAGCTGCACAACTCTGTAATGAGTTACGTGAGTTCTTTCCCAAAAATGCAGTTGAGTATTTTGTCAGCTACTACGATTACTATCAACCAGAAGCTTATATCCCAGTCACAGACACTTACATTGAAAAAACGGCTGCGATTAATGATGAAATTGATATGTTGCGTCACTCAGCGACGCGATCGCTGTTTGAACGTCGTGATGTCATCGTCGTTGCATCTATTAGCTGTATCTACGGTTTAGGGATTCCCGCCGAATACTTAAAAGCAGCCATACCCTTAAAAATTGGGATGGAAGTTAATCAACGGGAAGTTTTGCGCGATTTAGCTTCAGTACAATATAGCCGCAACGATTTAGAAATGGGTCGGGGACGTTTCCGCGTCCGGGGTGATGTGTTAGAAATCGGCCCAGCCTACGAAGATAGAATTATTCGGGTGGAATTTTTTGGTGATGAAATTGATGCAATTCGCTATATTGACCCGGTAACAGGCGAAATTATTTCGAGTTTAGAAGCTGTCAATATTTACCCAGCACGACACTTTGTCACCCCAGAAGAACGCTTAGAAATTGCTTGCGAAGATATTGCCTTTGAATTAAAACAGCAGAAACTAGAATTAGAAACAACAGGCAAATTATTAGAAGCCCAACGTATAGATCAGCGCACTCGTTACGACTTAGAAATGTTGCGTGAAGTGGGTTATTGCAACGGCGTAGAAAACTATTCCCGTCACCTTGCAGGCCGACAAGCAGGCGAACCACCAGAATGTTTAATTGATTATTTCCCGAAAGATTGGCTGTTAGTTATTGATGAATCTCATGTGACTGTGCCGCAAATTCGGGGCATGTATAACGGTGACCAAGCCAGGAAAAAAGTGTTAATTGAACATGGATTTCGTCTGCCCAGTGCCGCCGATAATCGTCCTTTAAAAGCAGATGAATTTTGGCAAAAAGTTAACCAGTGTATTTTTGTTTCGGCAACACCTGGAAATTGGGAATTAGAAATTTCTGATCATCACATTGTTGAACAAGTCATTCGTCCCACAGGTGTCATTGATCCAGAAATTTCTGTGCGTCCCACCGAAGGACAAATTGATGATTTACTAGGAGAAATTAAAGACAGAGTTGACCGTCATGAAAGAACGCTAATTACAACATTAACTAAGCGAATGGCGGAAGATTTAACAGAATATTTGCAAGACCATAGCATTAAGGTACGGTATTTACATTCTGAAATTAATTCCATTGAACGGATTGAAATTATTCAAGATTTACGCGAAGGAAATTTCGATGTATTAGTTGGGGTAAACTTACTGCGGGAAGGTTTGGACTTACCAGAAGTTTCCTTAGTGGCAATTTTAGATGCTGATAAAGAAGGTTTTTTACGTGCTGAACGTTCTTTAATTCAAACCATTGGGAGGGCGGCGCGGCACATTCGCGGACAAGCGATTTTATATGCTGATAATTTAACAGACAGCATGATTAAAGCCATTGAAGAAACAGAAAGACGGCGTAACATTCAAACGGCATATAACCGGATACATGGCATTACACCACAACCAATTGTCAAAAAATCCAGTAACGCTATTTTGTCGTTTTTAGATGTATCTCGGAGGTTGAATAGTGCAGACTTAAAAGTTGTTGATGAACATATTGATGAATTACCTTTAGAAGAGATTCCCGGATTGATTGGCAAGCTAGAAGCCCAGATGAAAGATGCCGCCAAAAAACTAGAATTTGAAGAAGCAGCAAAATTGCGCGATCGCATCAAACATCTGCGAGATAAACTATTAGGTCATTAGGTGACAAAATGCTGAATTAAAGACTATTTTGTTCCACAGTGGATGCTCGCCTTTGATTTTTCTGGGCGGGTAAAAACTGCCAAGTGGAATCACCTTTTAATTCTAACAATAATTTGTGATATTTCATCAAACTAGAGCGATGTCCTACACTAATAAATGTTGTGTGCATTTGTTGTAATTGTTGATAAAGCTGCTCCTCGTTTTTCATGTCTAAAGCACTTGTGGCTTCATCTAAAATTGCATAACGGGGACACATTAATAACAGTCGCGCAAAGGCAATACGTTGCTGTTCACCTAAAGATAAAACATTATCCCAATCTAGTTGTACATCCCAACCGCCAATTCTATCAGGTAATTCGGCTAAATTGACTTTGGCTAATACTTGATTAAGTTCCGCATCTGTGAAGTTATGAATGGTTTTGGGATAAAGTAATTGGTCGCGGAGAGTTCCCAAAATCATATAAGGACGTTGGGGTAAAAACATCATTTCTGCTAAATCAGGACGGATAACTACACCAGTTCCCGCATTCCATAAACCAGCTAAGGAACGTAGTAAGGAACTTTTACCACAGCCACTGTTACCCATAATTAACAGACTTTTACCATCTGCGATCGCTACTGATAAATCTTTGACTAAGGTACGTTCAGAATTAGGGGTTTGTAAAGTAATATTTTGAAATTCCACATGATTATCAGTGACTAATTCAATGGTTGATTTGGAGTTAAGTTGAGTTTGTGGTTTATCTAAAGCTTGAGAGAAGCTACCTAAACGATTTATTACTGCTGCAAAAGCACTTAAAGTTTCAAATTTACTGACAATAACTGATAGTACCCCTAACACCTGATTACAAGCAATAGTAGCTTGAGTAATCACTCCCAGTTCAATTTTTCCTTCTAAATATAGAGGTGCAACTACTAAATACGGAATAATCATAATTAAATAACGGTATCCAGTGGTAAAAAACTCCATATTACGCTGCCATTCAATCATGCTATTGGTGTTTTGAATAGCATGATTGAATCGCTGTTTGACTTGGCTAGATTCTTGCTTTTCACCACCATAAAAGGCGATAGATTCAGCATTATTACGGATATGAACTAAGCTATAACGAAAATCAGCTTCACATTTTAGTTGGTCGTAATTGAGAATAATTAATTTTTGGCTAAAAATTGTAGTAATGAGATTACCGATAATTGAGTAAGCAATTAAAATACCCACCAATAATTTAGAAATAGACCAGAGAATTCCACAAAAAACTATTAAATCAAGAATTTGATTGAGAGCGGTTAAGAATAAGTTAATACTATTTTGGATGAAAGAGCCAATTTCTGAAGAAATGTGTTGGTCTGGGTTATCTATATTGGGGTTAGAGTTTATATAATAGTAAGCTCGCTTTTGAAAATATTTCTGAAGAAAGTGATTAGTCAACCAATTGAGCCAATGTATAGCTAACTTCTTCCTGAGATATTGGGAAATAACTACAATAACTGTAGTGACAATCAAAACACCAGTATAAATTAATAATAACCGAAAATATTCAGGTGAATTTTTATTAGCGATCGCAGTTACTAAATCACGCCCAACATAACTACCGACTACGTTAATAGCACTTACATATAAAATAATTAATAGCATTCCCGCTAATATTAACCACGCCCGCCAATGATATTTTAAATGTTTCCAATAATAGCCAAAGACGATGAGGGGAATAATAAAAGTTAATCTAATAATATGTACAATGGGAGAGTTAATATTTTGGTGAATAAATCCTGATAAACCAGGAGCAAGATTATTTAAAAGTTGAGGAAAATATTGTTCACTGATTAAACCGAATAATTCTATAGATACAAAAAACACTCCAAATACAAACACCACTAACAGTAACACCAGCATCAAAAAAGGTTGACTACCAGCATTAAGAGGAAACCAGTAAGGTTGTGCAACTGTTAAAAATTGCTGCCAAAATCGAGATTTTATCTTTTGCATTGTCTGAATTTATTAAATATCTGGGAGTTTCTAGTAAGGACTTCAGTCCTCAAAAATATGAGAACTAAAGTCCCTACTAAGAACGCAAACTACTTTAGGAGTAAGCCACTAACTCCCGTTGCTCATCAAATTCCGCAGCAACTACCTGTTGAGGTGGTATATCCAACAGTAGCGGTGAAGGAATACGCTGAGGATCAGCTAGACGTAAGAAGTGCATCCCAATACCTGATAACCCAGTCATCAAATCAGGTAAGATATCGCCACCACCAGCACCGCAAGTCCAACGATGAGCGCGTTCAAAGTTACGCCATTGTGCTGTAGCTTGGACATTTGCTTCCATTTGCAGATATGGTTTATTTCTAACTAATGCAAACCGCAGTAATAACTCTGAGTTTCCTGATTTACCATGACAAAGGGAATCATCTGTTAAGCGGTTAAAGCTGCGGAGTGTAATATCTAAGGCTTTGTGTGCTTCTCCTAAAATATTAGAATCAGTTTTACCCAATATCGCCCAACTATCAATGCGGCTTAAACCAATACCAGCTGCTCCATTACACCAAAAATAACCAAACTTCGCTCCTGGTGCTTTTTTCGTCATGACCGAGGTGCGTAAATCATACCAATTACCTTCTACGGTGTCGAATTGGGTAGCTTCATAAGCAAAGGCTTGTAATCCAGCTTTAATATATTTGGATTCGTTAGTATATGCACCTAAACGAATTAACGCCCAACCTATACCTGCATTTCCGTGAGCAAAGCCTGTGAGATGTCCCTGTGCTAACTCTGGATTATAAGGCCAAGCCAAGGTATCACCGACTGTAACAGCATTTTGCAATAGGTGTTCAGCACAAGCGATCGCACAGCGCATAGCTGTGTGAGAATGAGGATGGGCTTGAGCTAGTCCCAACATCACAGGAATTACCCCAGACACCCCATTAATTATGTCGTAATAACTATCTTGACTAATCAGGGGATAGAGTTCATCACACAACTCCTCAGCCAATTCTAAAAGTTGTGGTTGCTGCCATAATTGAGCTAAATGTGTCAGGGTGTAGATTAAACCAGCTTTTCCTTGATAAGCTCCAATCATGACGCGATCGCGTTCTTTGATAGCATGATCTAAAGCCTGTTCTGCGGCTGGGCGAAATTCTGGATGAGGTCGGATAGCATCAAGATAAGCTAAATACAATGCAACACCAACAGAACCAGTATAAAGTGATGAACCAATATCAACTAACTTTTTACCTGTAGAGGAGAAATCAATAGTTTGCCACGGTGCTGCGGCTGAGGTATCTTGCTTGAGTGAACACAACTGTTTCCCTATCTCATAGGCGTAATTCACCGCCGAATCAATAAAGTGTTGATTGTTAATTTCTCCAGTAGATAAGCTGGTGTAAATATATTGATTTTGCCGCATTTGGCTATCTTCTGATAACCTGTTGATTCTGGCGATGGCGTTTTCTAATGGGGAAACTGCTAAAGAATCAGATAAATGTTGCTGATAGTTGAAAATTAGTTCCTTACTTTCGGCTTTAGTAGTAAAAATGGGAATGTCTAGTTGCCATAAAGCTTGAATTTCTAATTCCGCCAGCTTACCTGCATCATCCCACATCCGGGGACGCTCAATTAAACTATGGTAAACCAAATCAACTTCTAAAGGTTCAGCCAAACATTTAGGATGGCGTGCAGAATTTAGGATGTGTGCGTAAAGTTGTGTAGCGCGGTTGACGAAACGCACAGAGGAATCTGCAAATAATTCTTCAAATAAGGTGATTGCTCTGGTACGATTTTGCAATACCCAGCGATAAACTTGGTTAAATCCGTCCACAATACACTCTTGATAAGCGTGTGGATGTACTATCTGACCTTGGTAATATATCCGATTTTTTCCTTTTACTTTTACCTCCACCCCAACTTCATGTTCCACTGCTAAAGCCAAGGACATTCGGTTGTTAATTTGGGGAATAGCAAAAGGTACTTTGTAAGACTCCCCACCACCATAACCACTTAAGCTAATGCGCCCTTCCGCCTCTGGAGTATTATTAGGTAGTGGCCAGTCTAGCATCCCCGTGCTAAATACAGAATCAAACATCGTATCTGGTGATTTTGTCATCCGACGTGGTACTACTTCTAAAGCCGTTTCGCAGTCACAGATAAAAGCATTACAATTAGAAACCAAAATATTTTCAAAATGCAAGTCACTACCGCCCAAAATGTGGAAGATAGCTAAATAACCACCGAGTTGCTGATAAAAAGTTTCCACAACTTCCTGGCTATCTGTATGGTTCTGCACTTTCAAAAATTCTGCATAACCATAATCTGATTTACACAACAGGCGATAATTACCAAATCTGACGACTTTTTCTTCAATTAAAGTTGCTAATAAACCTTGCATTGCTGCTTCTGATTTAATACAGCGTGGTTTATAAACAATAGTTTCTAATTGACCATTAGCCAAGGCTAAACTTACCATCACTACAGTGTGACCACCAGCATGGGCATCAGAATTTCCCATAGCAAAACCTACAATTTGCTGTATGGGGACACCATTAAAAAAAGTAGTACTAATTTCACTGCGATCGCCACTCACTCGCTGGATTATTTCTTCCCCAATTTTACTTAAAAAATACGTAACTTGTGCTAATTGTCGAGTCAAAACAGGGAACTTACAATAAAATTTGTGATAACCTTGTTCACTATTAAATATATTCTCAAAATAATCAATATAAGCTTGAGCATCATTTGATTTATCGATATTGTATTGATGACAGTATAAATTAATATCAGCTTCTAAAGCATGAGCCAAAGCTCGTTCAAAACGCTGGAGTAAATCTAGTTGAATATCAGTAATTACCTGCGGATTAATTATGTTATTGGCTTGAGCAATTGGTTCTAGAGTTTGTTGCAACCAACGTAAAAACGGCTCACAAACTTTAGCAAAGCGTCGGTAGTAAATGTCTGGATGATACCAAGCACTATTAGCAAAATCAGTTGCAGATAAATTCAAAGTAGTCAACGCCTCAGCATAAACTTGTAACCATGTAGTATGAAGTCGAGTAAACTCTGCCCTTTCTGATACCGATAAACTCGCTAAATTCAGTTCATATAATTTATAATCTATGAGTAATTTTTCTAAATTACTCATGGTAGGTATTCTGGTAGCTAACTGTTGATATAGCTGCTGTTTTACTTGCGTAGCTGCTAATTTACCAGATATTTTCTTAATTGCCCACTTATCTAATGGTGTGAGTTGATTTGTACAATTTTCTAGGATATTACCAAAAGCTAAATTGTTAGTAATTATTAAACGCTCAGATAAGTTGCTGGCACGACAAGCCAATTCAGTTAAAGCTAAATTATCAAGCATGATAAAACTCCTCCAAAGTAATATTTTGGTTTCAAAATAGATTCGTATTGAGAATTAGTGCTGAGTATTCAGTGATGAAACAATAAAACAATGAGCAGGGTTAATAGTTTTTTATTTTTTCACCTATACCCCTACATCCCTATAAGGCCAAAATCCCATATACGCTTTGGCTTCTAAAGGTAATCCTGGCTGGTAAACAATTTTAGTGCAGAGTGTGTAATTAGCAGATTTATCTTGTTTTGAAAACTCTGGCCAAGCTAGAACTGCTTTACTTTTATCAGAACTGCATAAACCTTGGCTAATTAAGTAATTATAGAAGGAATACCAACGTTTATTATGTTGTGGCAAACCCAAAAGATAGCATTCTAAACCGATTCTTGGTAAGACGCGATCGCCCATATCATAACTCAAAACAATATTATCTATAAATGGCGAAATATTCTTAATCACTTCATCTAGTTCATCAACATCACCTGTCCAGCCAATATCAACTAAATAATGACTAATTTGATGATGCAGTAACCCATTAACATTTAATCTTAAAATATCAGACCAACGTGACAACATCGCTGCTACACAAATTATCTTTGCACCTTCAGGTAAAGTATCAAAACATATTTGTATATTCTTTGATATTTGCGGCGTAATCTTTTGTTCACCAAGCAAACGCTTCGCCATCTCTAACAATAGTTGATGATTCCAGTTAACATCGAGGTTTAATACTAAAAATATTCCTGGATTTGGTATATCAGAAATTCTCCCATCTACATCAAATTCCAGCCCTATTTCCATTAATCTTTGATTAAGGAAAGAATCAGATATACACCATTCCCAGCATATATCCTGCAATCTCTTCCAGACAGGGTAATTCAGAAAGTGTTGAGGTAAATGAACATCAGGATTAAAAACAATCGTTGAGAAATCTACTTGAGATTGGTTTGCAGCTAACCGACATTCTAAAAGTGCATTGCTAAGAGGAGGAAGAGTTTGAACTAAACTATCAATATTAGAGAAAATTTCGCCGGAAATCACCTCCGAACCAAGTTTTGCAGCTAATATTTTTAGGTTACTTTGTACAGCAACAATCATCATTTTTATTCCATATTCGCAATAACTTGCCAGCAAAAAGACTATTTTCTGCTGGCAAATTTTTGTTTACACCCAGCCGTCAATTACCTACTTTGGTAAGCTCCACATTATGCTAAATGATGGTTATTGAAAAATATATTACTTCAGCCTAAAAAACAGTTGGCTATTGACGGCTGCTTCAGCATTTGTCTTGTTTGCTAGTTTAGGCTGTTTTTTTATTACAAACTATGGCCATCACATAAGATTGTCCAACCGGAAACACACGTACTTTGGCAATCAGGTGGTAGACCGTCATCGGTAGTGGGACGATCACCATCACAACGAACAGTGAAGCCAGATACACAAGTCGCTCCTGCCTCAATTTCAATGTTACCGTCACGTCCTACTACCAACTCGACAAAGGTCATATTCTGTTCTTCTACAGCATCAGGTAGTTGTTCCAAATCTTCTTTAGTGATACCGAACTCTTCAGGACGACTCAATAGTTCGTGTCTGAACTCTGCATCGACAATTGCACGTTCCAGCAAATGTTCAGTGTAGTTTACAGGTGATTGAGTCAACAGATTTTGAGTAGACATAAGTTTTACCTCACAAATGATTTTTGTTTGTTGTTAGTTGGATGATTGCTCTCGGAAGTTAGCTTCTCCCTGACAATCATTAAGTAACTATCAGAGTAGTTTGTGGGAATTATGCAACTAGGGGAAAATCTAGCAAGAATTCTCATTTTGGAACGGTTTTGCTTCATTTCAGTCACCCCAGATTCGTTAAGAATTATCAACTAAGTAAGTCGGTGGAAAAAAAACCAAACTATGTTACGAAACTTAAATTGGCTTGAAACCCTTACCAATGACAAATGACAAATGACAGCCTTCGTTAGTTATGTTTAATTGCACCGCCCTACTTACGGTTGGTGAGATGATGTACAGTGACGCATTAAATGGTGTCGAGACAAATTCCTGTCATCGAGTTAAGCCTTACCTACTTTGGGCTGATAATTATTGGTATTAGTAGAGGTAAGTTTCCGTCTTACTTTTAAGCTTATAGAACTAGCCTGTGAGCTATCTAGCAATTCTCCCCATATACCTCCCCCACAGTTGAGCAGCTTGGGCGCTGCTACCGTAAGTGGGGGAATTATTATCATTTCCTAGCCAGATACCTGTGACTAATCGACGGCTAGGAATAAACCCAATAAACCAAAGGTCAACGTTTTTATCAGTTGTTCCTGTTTTACCAGCTTCTCCCAAACCAATTGACGCACTCCGTCCTGTACCTCTTGTAACTACGCCTCGCATTAAGGTAGTCATTTCATCAGCTACTTCTGTAGACAGAACTCGCTTGTTAGCTTCACGGTTTTGGTCAAAAGAATAAATCACACGACAAGTTTTTAAATCTTTACGATCCTTGCAATCACCACTGTCGAGAATGCGGCTAATGGCGTGGGGAGGATTCCACATACCTCTATTCCCAATTGCACCAAAAGCCCCGGTCATTTCTAAAACGTTTACCACACTTTGACCCAATACCAAACCAGGAACCGGATCAAGTTGTGACTTTACCCCCAATTTCTGAGCCATTGTCACAACTTTATTTAAACCAACTTCGCGGGCGACTCGCAAAGCAATCGGATTTTCAGACAGTGCCAAACCCGTGGCAATATCTAAACTGACATCAGCACCAGAACGGCAAGGTTTATAAGTAAAACCCTGCCAAGGCAAAGGGGCGCAAGAATAAGTTTTATAGGGGGAAATTCCTTGTTGTAGGGCTGCGGCGTAGGCAAAAATTTTAAAGGTAGAACCTGGTTGTCTTTTGGCTTGGAAAGCACGATTAAATTGACTTTTGCGGTAATCAGTACCACCCACCATTGCCAAAATACTACCTGTTTTGGAATCTAAAGTAACGATCGCCCCTTGGGAAAAACGCAAGCTTGAACCTTCATTATTCACAGAATTTCGCAGTGAGGCTTCAGCTTGGGCTTGAATTGCTGGGTCAAGTTGGGTTTCAATGATGTAGTTTCCTTCCCTAGCTGCACCTTCTCCTAAGATTGAGTCGAGTTCTTGAAAAACATAATTATAAAAATAAGGTGCAATAGTTTTGGCTTGCTGTTCGCACACTTTCGGGCTGACTTGCACTGTAGAACGTCTCGCCCGGTTTGCATCTTCTTGGGATATCTTGCCCATTTCCAACATCCGCTTAATTACACGGTTGCGGTAATCAGCAGCTTCTAGTTTATTGAGGCCGTCACCACAAAAATCAAACGCATTGGGCGCAGGTAAAATACCCACTAACGTTGCGGCTTCGGCTAAGGTGAGTTCTTTGGCTGACTTCTCAAAGTAATACTTAGCCGCATCTTCAAAACCTGAAGTATCTCCGCCCAAAAACACGCGATTTAAGTAAGTCAGCAAAATGTAATCTTTGCTATAAAAAGTTTCTAACTTCAGTGCCACAATAGCTTCACGCAATTTTCGTCCCAGGGAGTCTTGGGAACCAACGTAATCACGGAATAAACTCCGAGCGACCTGTTGGGTAACTGTACTCGCTCCTTGCTGTAAATCACCACTGCGGCTATTAATTAAGACTGCCCGTAAAATCCCCAAGGGGTCTACACCAACGTGCCAGTAGTAACGGCTATCTTCTGAAGCGACGACTGCATTAGCCAAATAAGGGCCAAAGTCTTGCAGGTTCTTCATATCTACGTGAGAAGTTGTTCTTGGTTCACGTAGAGGCGTTGAACCATCACGGGCATAAACTATAACTGGGGCGCGAGTGGCTGTCGGTAAAGGTCGAACGGAAAACTTCAGCCATTCCACACCAATGACCAAGGCTAACAAAGCACTGGCACCAGCAACACCATAGCCTGCCCAGGTTGCAGCTTTGACATACAGTGCTGGTGGATCTACATATTGCAATCTGACTGATGCTGCTAGTTCTGGCGGCCCTAGAGTGATGATATCGCCATGCCGCAGTTCTAAAGAAGTCAGCCGCCGTTTCCCTAGATAAATCCCATTGGTTGAGTTTTCATCTCGAATTACGAATACAGGTTTGCGTTGGGTAGAGTCCCGCGACAAAGACAGATGAATTTGGCTGACAACTGGGTTACGAACGACGATATCGCAAGATTTAGAACTGCGTCCTAGAATATAGCGATCGCCTAACAATGGGTAGACCTCCGCCTTATCCGCCCCTGCATCCTGTACCCAAAGTTCCGGTACTCTAGCATTTGGCTTCAGTGCCAGCTTGGAAAAATCGACCCTAGCTTGAATTGTATGTACGGCTTGAGTCAGTTGACCAAGTATAGTTTGTGGCTTTTGGGGAGGTTGGGGAGAATTCATCGGCTATTAGATCACGATTATTTAAGAGTGAAGAATCGGCGAATGGCGATTTCCTGACAGGTCTTTCACCATTTTACTCATAAGCCACAGCAGAAGTTGGGACAATTCCGCATCATTGCGCCTTGAGCCACATTTGTCAATCAGCTTAACAATCCAAGGCGATGTATTGAAGTTACACTACACCTAGCGATCGCATCAAAAATCACGTTGGCTGAGTCAAGTGAAGAGAATGCCAGTGCGATCGCCCAATTCAATTTATTGATTATGTTGCTGACAAATAGCCAGATTTTCACGAAAAGTAATTGTGCTAGGATGACTTACCCCTAAACTCAGTTCCGCAATTTGCAAAGCCTTCTGGAACAGTGGTTCGGCTTTACCGTACTTGCTTTGGGAATAGTAGAGTTTAGCCAAATTATAATAACTGGTGGCAACATCAGGATGTTGTTCTCCCAGCAGTTGTTGATAAAGTTGCAAAGCTTGCAGGTACAGTGGCTCCGCTTCGCTGTACCTGCCTTGATAATAATAGAATAGAGCTAAATTATTGTAACTGATGGCAACATCAGGATGTTGTTCTCCCAGCAGTTGTTGATAAAGTTGCAAAGCTTGCAGGTACAGTGGCTCCGCTTCGCTGTACCTGCCTTGGGAATCGTAGAGTTCTGCCAAATTATAGTAACTGGAGGCAACATCAGGATGTTGTTTTCCCAGCAGTTGTTGCCGCAGTTGCAAAGCCTGCAGGTATAGGGCTTCCGCTTCGCTGTACCTGCTTTGAGAATAGTAGAGTTTAGCCAAATTATTGTAACTGGTGGCGACATGTGGATGTTGTTCTCCCAGCAGTTGTTGTGTTAGTTGCAAAGCTTTCTGTAACAGTGGTTCGGCTTCGCTGTACCTGCCTTGGGAATAGTAGAGTTTTGCCAAACTATTGTAACTGGTGGCAACATGTGGATGTTGTTCTCCCAGCAGTTGTTGCCACAGTTGCAAAGCCTTCTGTAACAGTGGTTCGGCTTCGCTGTACTTGCCTTGGGAATCGTAGAGTAGAGCCAAATTATTGTAACTGGCGGCGACATCAGGATGTTGTTCTCCCAGCAGTTGTTGCCGTAGTTGCAAAGCTTTCTGGTACAGTGGCTCGGCTTCGCTGTACCTGCCTTGGTAATTGTAGAGTGCTGCCAAATTATTGTAACACATGGCGATATGTTGATGTTGTTCTCCCAGCAGTTGTTGATAAAGTTGCAAAGCCTGCTGGTACAGTGATTCGGCTTCGTTGTACCTACCTTGGTAATTGTAGAGTAGAGCTAAATTATTGTAACTGGAGGCGACATCAGGATGTAGTTCTCCCAGCAGTTGTTGCCGCAGTTGCAAAGCCTGCTGGTAAAGTGGCTCGGCTTCGCTGTACCTGCCTTGGTAATTGTAAAGTAGAGCTAAATTATTGTAACACATGGCGACATGTGGATGTTGTTCTCCCAGCAGTTGTTGATAAAGTTGCAAAGCCTTTTGGTACAGTGGTTCGGCTTCGCTGTACCTGCCTTGGGATTCGTAGAGTCCTGCCAAATTATTGTAACTGGTGGCGACTGAGGGATGTTGTTCTCCGAAGCGTTCTTTTGCCACTGATACACATTGCTCTCGCCAAGGTAAAGCTTGGGCGTAAGCTCCCTGACTTTCATAAAATCTACTCAAGCCCACAAATGGCCAAATTAAATCTTCATCACTTAACCAAGCGTGGTAAGCCTTGGCAGCTTCAGCAAGGTGGCGAATAATGGGAGTAAATGTAGTAATGTCTTCCAATACAGGTTTTTGAGGAATTGCTTGCGCTACTTCTACCATCGCCGCGCAGTAATTATATTTTTGCTCATCAGCAACGGCTAAGTTGTTTTGCTTATCTCTAAAAAACTCTTGAATCAGTCGATGTAACCGATAACTATCTTCACCTTGGATTAAATGCAAGTTTTCTAATTCAACTCTCGCATCTTCCAATGCTTCAGCATCTTTCTCTTTTGCCACACTTTCTACCAAATTCCAAGGAATCGGAACCAAAGCAAATAAACTGAGTAAACAACCTAAATGTTGAGCAGGTTCACTTAATTCTGCCCAACTCAATTCAAAAGCTGCGGCTACTCCTCGTTTTACATTAAGTGTCCAAGTAGGGTCATTTTCATCAACTACTAAAGAAGGATGAGCTAATCCTTTTTCTTCTAACCGTCGCAACATCTGGGCTAAATTTATCTTGCGTTTTTTTACATACCTTCCAACTAATTGCAAAGCTAAGGGCAAATAACCTAAACGCTGACAAAGTTCTTGAGCCTTTGCCGATTCTTGCTTTACTTTATCTTCCCCAATTAATTGATTGAGTAATAACAGTGCATCGCTTTCTTGTAAAACTTCTAAAAATAAAGAACCAGCTAAATCTAATTTGAGTCGCGTGGTAATAATTACCTTAAACTGAGATGGTTGGGGTGGTAGGTAGGGTTTTATCCCACCATAATTTGTCACATCATCTAACACTATGAGTGTGTTTCCCTTCCGCCAATGTTGCCAACACCAACGCACTCGCTCTGGTAATTCTAAATCATCAGGAATTGGCAAACCTAAATCTGTTCTGGCAAATTGTACAATTTGCAAACCAATATCTTCTGCTCTTCCTTGTAGCCAACAAATTCCACCAGGGTAACTCTGTAATTGTAAATGCAGCAGCGAATACTGGATTGCTAATTCAGTTTTCCCCACGCCCCCCATACCTTCCACAGCCGCAATGACTACTTCATCATTACGTTGCAACTGTTGATAGAGACGTTTTAATTTTCCCTCTCTTCCGACAAATTTATCTGTGTTACTTTTAGGAATGTTTTGCGGAAATCCAGTGGGTTTAGGAATATTATCTAAATTATTAACTGTTTGATAAATCTGGGTAATATCTTTGATTGTAATATTGCCACCGACTTGTAAATTTTCAAGTTTTACTTGTACAACTTCAGAGTCTGGCTCATTAATCATAATTTTAAACTAGAATATGGCATTACATTATGAGGCTTTTGTTGGGTTTCGCTATCGCTCCACCCAACCTACAAACTGTGATAAATTGCAAATTATGAATTATCTTTCAACGTCTTGGTTTAAGTTACTCACATCAATGTTTTTAGCTTTTACTTGTTTAACGTTTACTTGCTCAACAGAACCATCTCCCGCAACTTTTTGAGTGAGGTCTTTTAGTGTTAAACCCTCAGTGAGTTCAATTTCACTCAAAACTACTTGACGAATAGTTGCATCTTGTGATTTTAGCTGTTCAACTAGTTCTTTCAATTTATTGGCAAATTCTGGATCTGCATCCATTTGAGTTTGCAATTCATCTTGTAGCTTTTCTTTATTTTTGTCTGTGGGATCATTTTCGGCTCGTTTGAGTAAGCCTTCTGTTCCCTCTGCTTTAAACTTTTCACGAATGGTATCTACTAGTTTCGCAAATGTATCAGTCGCACCTTTGCCTAAAGCTTTACCACTTTCTTTGATTGCTTCCGAGAAAAATAGAGAGACAATCACTGCTGCTGTTAAAGGTTCTACCATAAGCTTGTACTTAAATGGAGTAGTAACAAAGTAGTATACAAACTTACTGTACAAGTTTTCGGATTTTGAAGCGATCGCAAATGGCTAAAAATTATAACTAGTATAGGTTGGGTTGAAGAATGAAACTTAACACACATAGGCTTTTGTTGGGTTTTGAGATCGCTCCAACTAACCTACATTTCTTCTTCAGTGAATCAAAAAGGTAGTTTTGAGCATTATTTGGAGGATGCTTCAGTAGCTCAAATAACAAAGGTGGAAATTGTTGAACTAGTTTATAAAATATCGAATCTCGTCGCATAAAAAATTTTAATATTTATCAGTAAAATATTTAGCCATCTAGATTTTGTCTGAAATAAGTTATTTGGTTTACATTGATAAATTTCTGATTTTTATCTATGTATCTCTGACTCTATCTGGAGTTAGTTATCAGATGACTACAATTTTTTGATGATTTTTTGTATTTTAAACAACGAATTTGCTTCAGTAAAATTATTGAAATCAATATTTTTTAGGAGAGATAACTAAATTTTCTAGCATAAATAAACATCAGCTTTTAGGATGATTTTTTAAATTTAATTGTTTGGTTTAATGGGGCGAGTGTTCTGTTTCCGTTGAGGTTAAGTTCATAATGAAGGGAAAATCTCTGTCTTTGATTGGTACAGCTTTGACTTTGGCTTTGAGTGCTAATGTTGCAGTTGCTCAATCCAGTAAATCCCCAATTGCTCAGTCCAGTAGCCCATCCACTAGTTCACCAACGGAAATTCAGCTGTCACCAGAAGGTTTAAAAATTCTGTGTGAACGTTTCCCCTTAAATTCCCGTTGTCCTAACGGTCAACCACTTACTCCAAGTTCTTCTGGTACTACCACCGTACCCGAAACACAGCCTTCTAGCACCACAACCAGCCCAGACAGTACAACTACTACACCTGAGTCAACACCTAACAGCACAACAGTACCTGCTGAACCTACAACTCCTGGCAGTACAACCGCACCAGACACCACAAATCCTACCAATACAATTCCCGCTCCTGGTAGCACCACACCAGATTCCACAACCCCTGGTAGTGTAACTCCTGCACCAGATTCCACAACTCCTAATCAAATTACACCAGCCCCAGATTCCACAACCCCTGGCAGCACAACTATGCCAGATTCCACAACTCCTAATCAAATTACACCAGCCCCAGATTCCAGCACTCCTGGTAGTGTAACTCCAGCCCCAGATTCCACAACTCCTGGTAGTGTAACTCCAGCCCCAGATTCCACAACTCCTAACGGCGGTGTTCAACCAGGTTCGACATCTCCTTAGTCATCTGTGATCTAGCGTCTAGTCCAGCAATTAATAATTAGACGATAAATGATAAGAGAGATTGCGATCGCAATCTCTCTTATCATTTTGGTAATTCAAAATAAAAAGTAACGCTGTGCCATTGGTAAAACTGTTGCAGGTTCACAGGTGAGTAATTCACCATCAGCCCTGACTTCGTAAGTTTCTGGGTCTACTTCAATGTGTGGTAATGCGTCATTTAGCTTTAAGTCACCTTTGCTTAATTGGCGAGTTCCAGTCACCGCCACAGTTGATTTTTTTAGTCCCAACTGATGAGGAATTTCTCTTTCTAAAGCCTCTTGAGAAACAAATGTGAAAGATGTTGCATTCCTCGCACCAGCAAAACTGCCAAACATTGGTTGCATGTGAACGGGTTGGGGTGTGGGAATACTGGCGTTAGCATCACCCATTTGCGCCCAAGCTATCATTCCACCTTTAATCACTATCTCTGGCTTGACACCAAAAAACGCAGGTCGCCACAAGCATAAGTCTGCAATTTTTCCGGCTTCTACGGAACCGACATAATCAGCAATTCCATGTGTAATGGCAGGATTAATAGTGTATTTTGCTACGTATCTTTTGGCGCGTAAATTATCCGCTTGGTTATCTCCCTCTAGACTTCCTCGTTGTACTTTCATTTTGTGGGCGGTCTGCCAAGTACGAATTATTACCTCTCCCACTCTCCCCATTGCTTGAGAGTCAGAAGAAATCATACTAAACGCGCCTAAGTCATGCAAAATATCTTCGGCGGCGATGGTTTCTCGGCGAATGCGAGATTCAGCAAAAGCCACATCTTCCGCAATACTTGGGTCGAGGTGATGGCACACCATTAA
This sequence comes from Nostoc spongiaeforme FACHB-130, assembly GCF_014698475.1. Taxonomy (GTDB): domain Bacteria; phylum Cyanobacteriota; class Cyanobacteriia; order Cyanobacteriales; family Nostocaceae; genus Nostoc_B; species Nostoc_B spongiaeforme. Next base: position 90,552 of record NZ_JACJTB010000005.1, read on the forward strand.
CATATCTAGGTGTTCATCTAAAGTGTTGAGGGTATAGGGACGGGTGGGATTTGTCGAAGAGGGGAGTACATTTGCTTGACCGCAGACTTTGATGATGTCTGGTGCATGTCCGCCACCTGCGCCTTCGGTGTGGTAGGTATGAATGGCGCGGTTTTTAAAGGCGGCGATGGTATCTTCCACAAATCCGGCTTCGTTGAGGGTGTCGGTGTGGATGGCTACCTGCACATCATATTCATCAGCCACACTCAGACAAGTATCAATGGTGGCGGGAGTTGTCCCCCAGTCTTCATGCAGTTTTAAACCCATTGCACCGGCTTGCACTTGTTCTGCTAATGCTTGGGGTTGACTGGCGTTACCTTTACCCAAAAATCCCAAGTTCATCGGAAAAGCATCAGCAGCTTGTAACATCCGGTAAATGTTCCAAGGGCCGGGGGTACAGGTAGTGGCGTTGGTTCCAGTGGCGGGGCCAGTTCCGCCGCCAATCATAGTTGTGATTCCAGAAGCGATCGCCACTTCAATTTGTTGGGGACAAATAAAATGTATATGGCTATCAATTCCGCCCGCCGTGAGAATCATTCCCTCGCCAGCTAAGGCTTCAGTTCCAGGGCCAATAATAATATCTACGTTGTCTTGAATATAAGGATTACCCGCTTTACCAATTTTAAATATCTTGCCATCTTTAATGCCGATGTCTGCTTTGACGATTCCCCACCAATCGAGAATCAAAGCATTGGTAATGACTAAATCAACAGCACCATCGGCGTTAGAAATGGGGGATTGTCCCATCCCATCACGAATCACTTTACCACCGCCAAACTTCACTTCATCACCGTAGGTAGTAAAGTCTTGTTCGACTTCGATAAATAATTCTGTATCTGCAAGGCGGATGCGATCGCCTACTGTGGGGCCATAAGTTTCTGCATAGGCGCGGCGAGACATTCTATAACTCATAACTAATCCTGATAATCATTTGTTATTCCCATCTGAAACACTCCAGCTACTGAGGGCAGATTTGAGTTTTAGGGTATATAGACTGAGGTGGGTTCAATTCCTAGTTCGCTGCGCCATTGGGATAGGGGTTTATCCCAGTTTTCTTCCCATTTTTGGGCTATGAGGGGTTTAGCTTTTGCTCCCATACGATAGCCTATGGCAATTTGTGTTAATAAATGATCCATTTGTTCTGGTGCATTAATTAATGTTCTCATTAATCCCCCTGCTAAGAGAATGATGGGTAAGGGGATACGAATTTGAGCTAAACAAAATGCTTGTAATCCTAATTCACCGTTGACATCAAAGCCTAATCCTGTAACTACATGCCAAATATCATGAGTTTGTCTGAGGCGATGCAAGATATAGCTGGTGTCATCTGTGATTTTTAAACCCCGATAGTAATTGGGGTCAAAACCTGTATCTTTGATATATTTAGCAAAAGCATATCCTAGTGAACCTTCAGGACATTTGCCGATCGCTTCCATATCTGGAGGTGGTGCAATGTAACGTTCTTGAATAATTTGTGCTACTTCTGGTTTTGATTTGATATATTCAATCGCTAATTTAGTCGCTTTGATGTTAATCATCCCATCTTCAATATCAGGAGTTGCATCAGCGCGACCAGGATCTATAAATAGAGTAATTGCACCTTTTAAGGTATTTAAAAATTCTAGATTTAAACCGCGTAAATCTTTCAAAAACATCTGACCCTGCCTTTATGTATTTGGTATTAAGGCATGAAAGCCTTAACTATAATTGGCCATTTACCTTAGCATTAAAACCATAGACTTGCCGACTACCAGTAAAGGGTATTAAAGTGACTTCCTTTTCATCCCCTGTCTCAAAGCGTACTGCCGTACCAGCCGGAATATCCAGACGCATTCCTTTGGCTTGTTCTCTATCAAAAATTAGAGCAGAATTAACTTCATAAAAGTGAAAATGTGAACCTACTTGGATAGGGCGATCGCCTGTATTTGCCACTGGCAATTTTACAGTCTGACGACCTGCATTTAGTTCTATTTCACCTACTGCTGTGATAATTTCTCCAGGTATCATAGTAATTTTCTAAAATAAATTTAACGAATTGGATTATGTACTGTCACTAACTTTGTGCCATCTGGAAAAGTGGCTTCTACCTGGACTTCATGTACCATTTCTGCTACACCTTCCATCACCTCATCTCTTGTTAATAAAGTTGTGCCGTAACTCATTAATTCCGCAACAGTCTGTCCATCTCTTGCGCCTTCTAAAATTGCAGCAGATATATAAGCCACTGCTTCAGGATAATTTAATTTCAAGCCTCTTTCTTTGCGTCTTTCCGCTAATAAAGCAGCAGTAAAAATTAATAATTTATCTTTTTCCTGCGGCGTAAGTTGCATCTTTGCATCCTTTATCGTTTGTTTAAATCTGCCAAACTCTGGGTATACATATACCACGACTCAAAAATGATGTTCGTAGTATGTGCCAAACAGCTGTAAACCAGTTTCGCACCTCAGATGTGGAAGCGCCGCGATATCTACACAAAAGTCCATGTTCTAGTTGTGTCACGCCTACTAAGTGCTGAGTGCTGAGTGCTGAGTGCTGAGTGGAGAGTAGTGGTTCGACTCCGCTCACCAAGCGGGAGTGGGGGGTAAAGAGAGAACGTGCTGTTTCGACGATTTCTGTGGAGACTGGATGACCAAGCCAAATCAAGCTACCGACGATGGGTTGTCCAAATAAACCATGCGGACTGTGAAAAATTTCGGGATTCCCTGGTAACAATTGACGATCTATCCATAATGGAACACCTTGCTGCCAAATTTCACTGTGCGATCGCCATTTTCCTTGTAAGAATTTCTCTCCTCTGGCGCTGCGACCAAAGCGGGTAATTTCCCAGCCTAAAAAACTAGCTCCGGGTGCTAATTCTACCCGTAAATCTTGGCGATAATCTGCGCCGTTAAACAAAATTGTTTCTTGGGGTAACAATTCTAAACAAGCACCTGCATCAATTTGAATATCGATAGTTTGTCTGGCTTGCAAGCCATTACTGCGGTAGATTTTACTGGCTGCGGCTGTGGTAATTAAAGCTTGGGTATTGGGTTTGAGGTGAAAATGAGATGATAAGCGATCGCCTCCCACCACACCCCCGGCTGTATGTAAAATAACACTATGGCAGACTTGTTCACCTTCTGGGTAAAACGGACGTTGCACTTTGAGCGGTGCTTGATGATGGTTATAAATTAACTGGGTCGAATTTTGGCAATTCTCATATACTAAGTTCAGTTTTCCCTGCCAAGCTGTTGCTGTTTGTGGTTGATCAATCATTTAGCTGCGATTTCCCGCCTTGGGGCTTGATGTGAGATTTGACTAGCCGCGATCGCAATTGCCTGTGGTAAAATTTGATGCTCTTGAATTTGAATCCGGGCATGGAGTGTTTCTGGTGTATCATCCGGTAACACAGGCACAGCCGCTTGCATTAATATCGGGCCGCTGTCAACTTCTAAACAAACCAAATGCACCGTACAGCCAGTAATTGTTACCTTTGCTTGCAAAGCTTGTTCCACCGCATGAAGTCCCTTAAAACTTGGTAACAAACTCGGATGAATATTAATAATTCTGTTAGGAAAAGCATCAATTAACACAGATGTTACCAGCCGCATCCAGCCAGCTAGAATTACCAAGTCAACATCATGCTGGCGCAAAGTCTGGACAATTTGTTGATCTAAAGTTTCTCGATTTTTGTATTCGCGGTGGTTTAATAAAACAGTTTCTACACCACGGTTAGCGGCTCGTGTTGCTGCTTTCGCACCGGGATTATTGTAAATTAGAACTGGAATTTGGGCATTAATTTGGCCATTTTCCATAGCTTGGGCAATTGCTTCAAAATTGCTACCATTTCCAGAAGCCAGAATACCTAGCTTAATCGGAGTATCACTAGATGGTAGGCGATCGCTAATATGGGGAGAAACCAAGCTAAAACTAGAATCGGGGCGAAAGGTCATAACAGCAACAAGGAAAATTAATAGATGCCAAAGATATATACTAATAAATCATGGTTAGATAATGATACATTCGCCGCTTGGACTTTTCTTGCACCCGCATTAATTTTATTAGGAATTTTTGTAATTTGGCCGATCGCCTATTTGTTTTACCTGAGTTTCACGGCTGGTAGTTTTACATCCACAGGTACTTATTGGGTAGGTTTAAAAAACTACTGGCGTTTGTTACTTAACCCTGATTTTTGGCAAGTTTTAGGCAATACAATTTATTTTACCCTGGCGACTGTCATCCCCAGCTTAATTATTCCTTTGGGGTTGGCAGTATTATTAAATCTTTCTCTAGCTTTGCGGGGAATCTTAAGAAGTGCCTACTTTTTACCTTCCATTATTTCTCTCGTCGCGGCTGGTTTAGGATTTCGCTGGCTGTTTCAAACCACTGGCCCTATCAACGCATTTTTAAATTCATTTGGTATTGCACCAATTCCTTGGCTAGGAGATACCTTTTGGGCAATGCCTGTGTTAATTATTTTAAGTATTTGGAAACAATTAGGTTTTAATATGGTTGTTTTCTTAGCCGGGTTGCAAGCAATTCCTCCCAGTCGCTATGAAGCAGCCGAATTAGATGGTGCAAATGCTTGGCAACAATTTTGGTATGTAACTTTACCAGGATTACGCCCTACTTTAATTTTCGCCACCATCACCACAGCAATTTTCACATTACGCAGTTTTGAACAAGTTTATGTAATTACTGGTGGTGGCCCTTTAAATTCAACTAATTTATTGGTTTACTACATTTATCAAGAAGCCTTTGGTCAATTTGATTTTGGTTATGCAGCAGCGGCCGCAACAGTGTTATTAGCCATCGCTTTAGTTTTAGTGTATTTTCAATTACAAACTTGGGGCGAAGAATAATTATTTTGATTTGTGAGTAGCAATATCCCCGACTTCTTGAATAAGTCGGGGATCTTTTATGATTATTTCCTGACTTATGTCAGCATTTTTTGTTGTGAAAAACACATTTTTAGGCTATTTTACGTGAATTATCCAAATATTATTTGATTTCTCATTCAGCTAATTATCTTGATTGGTGTAATCTCGATATACAGTATCTCTCACAATTGAGCTTTGCAATTATTGACACTCTGAGGTGAGTCACATGAGAAATTTTGCTGGTGTACAGGAATTAATCTCTAGCCAAATTCCAGAACAATCTATTCAACAGCAGGATTTCAGTGGACGTGATTTGCGAGGAATTGACTTAAGTGGTGCTAACTTGCGGGGAGTAAATTTACGCGGTGCTAATTTAGCTGGTGCAAAATTAACTGGTGCAGACTTAAGTGAAGCAGATTTAACCCAAGTAAATTTGAGTAATGCTGATTTAAGTTATGCTAATTTGTGTGAGTCTTGCTTGTGGCGATCGCAATGTACTAATAGTAACTTTTGGGGTGCTTCTTTGTGTGGTGTAGATTTTACCGAAGCAGACTTGAGTTATGCTCAATTAATTGAAGCTTCATTAATAGAAGCTAAATTAATCAAAGCAAATTTGCAAGCAGCTAGTTTATCTGGTGCCATATTACTAGAGGCTAATTTAACCGAAGCAAATTTACATAGTGCAGACTTGACATGGACTAATTTAACTAAAGCAAACTTATTAAACGCCAATCTTTGGGAAACAAAAATCATCTATAGCAAACTCAGGCATACAATTATGCCTGAAGGCACAATTCATAAACCTGAAATCATGATTATTCATTAAATGATTTAGATCCCCGACTTCTTTAAGAAGTCGGGGATCTGAAGCATAATTAAATATCCAACACTAATTTAGAACTACCGGGTTGAGAAATACAAATCAACACAGAACCTTCATCAATGGTTGCGCCTGGTTCTTCTTGATAACTCACTTCTCCTTCGCGGAGTTTACACATACAAGTACCACAAACTCCGATGCGACAACTAAAAGGGGCATCAATATCATTAGCTTCAGCAAATTCTAAAATAGTGCCATCGCTTGGTTGCCATGTTAAAGTTTTACCAGATTTAGCAAAGACAATTTCTGCAAATTCTTCACCTTGAGTTGCAGTCTGAGTTGATTTTGGCGACTCAGTTTTTATCTGGTTCCCAAAAGATTCAAAGAAAACTTTATTATTAGGTACTCCAGCCGCTTTGAGTCCTTCAGTAACAGACTGAATAAATGGAGTTGAACCACATAAGAAATATTCCGCTTCTTGTTGACATAATTCTTGTACTAAAGCTGCATCAACATACCCCACACTCTGATATTTTCCTGCATCTTCCTGTCTAGGACGACTGTAGCGAATATGTACATTTAAGTTAGGGTTTTGTTGGGCAATTTCCATCATTTCATCATGAAAAGCATGGAATTGACCATCTCTAGCACCATGTATAAACCAAACCGGACGCTGAGGATTCAGCCGAGTACAAGCTTTAGCCATACTGATCATAGGTGTAATTCCGACACCATTACTAATCAAGACTGCGGGGGTCGATTTATGCACATCCAGCGCAAATTTACCATTTGGTGGTTTGGCGGGAATGACTGCACCTTCCTGAATGCGATCGTGCATAAAATTAGATGCTATACCAGGCATCACATCTAATCCATTGGGTGCAGGTTCGCGTTTAATAGAAAGACGATAATATTCACTTTTTTCAGAATAATCAGACAGTGAATAAGTCCGAATGACAGGCTTATTATGTCCGGGAATATCAAGTTTAATTGTCAGAAATTGCCCTGGTTGAAAGTTGGGAATTTCACCTTTATCCTCTGGTTGTAAATAAAAAGATGTGATTTCTTCGCTTTCTTTTACCTTACGAACCACAACAAAATTTCGCCAGTCTTGCCAAACATTGCTGTCTGCTGTGGAAATGTTGGGAGAGGATTTATCTTCACTATCTTTACCTGTATAAACAAAGCCAAATACAGCCCCAGCCGCCGCACCAAATAGTGAAGAATAAACACCAAACTGATGGGCAGATTTATCTTTAGGATTGGCAAACCCAATAATAATAGCAGTAGACAAAGTAACTACTGAACCAACGGTAGCTGCTGCGGCAACGCTTCTGACGAATGGATGGTTAATTCTTCCCAGACTTTCCAGCATTGTTGTTTCCTACCTCAGACTTTTAGTTATGTTGGTATATACCTGCGAAGATTCTGGTTTCAGTCGTTTTACCGAAAGATTATCAGCATCCTACCGTTCGTTTTTATTCCCTTTGGTTCTCTTTAGATTTACTTTAGAAATCCCGCGTGAATTAATTAAGAATTACAAACAATTTCTGATTGTGACTAATATTTAAAACTCTCGCTTAGAGAAGACGAAACTAGCGATCGCCAGCAGCATAATACAATAAAGTACGCCATAGCCAGCATTTGTGATTAATATAGTTGCATTCGGTAAGGCTTGCATTCCATACACCGCATCATTTTTTAAATCTAAGCGCGATAAATCTGGCAGAATAAGATACAACCCTTGGGTAATGCGTTCAATGGTGGTGTTTTGACTCAAACGCCCAAATTTCACCACATCTTGGCTGATATTCCCCATTAAATACACAGCAAAGGTTAAAGTGACAGCCAGTAAAGCATTAGTGAAAACACCCAATGTAATCGCCACAGCGTTGATTAAAGATATCTGTAAAAACAGAAAAACTGCGGCAATCACAATACTGAGTGTAGGATGAGGGATATTCTCTATTTGCAAAAATCCCAGATAAATGGCCGTCATACTGGTGATTAACACAGCCAAAACTGCTGACAAACCCAAAAATTTGCCAGCAATAATTTCACTGCGGCTGACTGGTTTTGCAATTAACACTAAAATAGTGCGTTTATCAATTTCCTTTTTCACCAGTCCAGTACCGATAAATACGGCGACAATTAAGCTAATGACATTAATAGCCACTATCCCAAAGTCTAATATCATTTTGTTTTCAGTAGTCGCCGCAAATTCCGGTAGTACTCGCCAGGCGATCGCCAGCACTAAAGTATAAAATCCAATCACATATAAAATGCGATCGCGCACTACTTCCTGAAATACATTTTTCGCAATTACAAAAGTTCTCATTGGTTATTAAAAGTGCTGAGTGCTAAGTGCTGAGTGCTGAGTTAGAAGTACTGAGTTGTCACTAATATACTCTCCCTTGTCCCCCCTACCTCTCCTACTCCCTACTCCCCATTCCCCACTCCCACAAAACTACTGTTGTGGTGGCGGCGAACCAGCAACAAATTTACTGACGCGATCGCATTCTATTTCCCCGACTGCAATTTTGTCTTCTGGGTTTGTGCTTGTAATGGCTTTTTTGGTGGAAGTTGCTACTGGATCAATCCGACAAGATTTTTTCAGATAATATCCTTTTTGGCTAGAACTAGGGCCACGCCAAATACTCAACAAATCTAAAACATATCCTCCTGATTTTGTATTCGTCACACGCGGTTCAACTTGCCACAAAGCTTTTTCTTCATATTTTCCTAGGTGTTTATCAATAACTCGATTACCTAAATTTCCTACTTGTAATTTGGCATCAAGCAGCCATTTTTCCACCTGTGACCAAGGTCTTTCATCAATTTGTTGTTCTACTAGTGGTTGCAGTTTATCTAAAATAATCACCCCATTTTTTGGCACTTTTTCACTAATATCTGTTCTTCTGACAAAGGTACTGCGCTGAAAATTATCGGCCAGTAAACTAGGATATTCTTTTAACCACTTATCCATCACAAAGTAAAATTGCAGCCAGCAACTTAAAATCATGCAACTGGCAACTAAAATTAGAATTTTCTGCCTCACTTCTGGCTTAGGAATTTGCGCTTTAGAATCTGTATCTGTACCTTCAACAAATTCAGGAATTGCTGTAATTAAAGAAGATATCGTCGGCCAAAGCACAATGGTTCTGGGTGTAATTACATCCTGCTGATTACCAAAAGCAAAAACACTAACTAAAAATCCTGTAATTAATGCACCCACAGGCATGAACGTACCAGGCACTCTGAGAGGATCATCAGTGGTATACCAAGCTGTGCCAGCAATTAAAAATAACCAGCCACAAAATGCAATGATATCTCTGATATAACCATTGGCAAAATAAGATAAAAATCCCGAAAATACACTCAAATAAATCAATGTTTGCCAAGCATAGGCTTGAGTAGGAACTAAGATTTTTTTGACTCTGGCATAGACATCTTCAAAAATTTTAAATATGCCAAACAAATCTTTAAACAAGACATTCATTTTTTTTACCTCTAAGTTATGGATATGGCAAAATAATTAATAGAATTTAGCGATTGCGAATCAGCAAAATAATCGTAATCACGGTATAACTAAAAGAATTGGCGATTAATGTTGTAGTAACTAAATTGGTAGTCTGCAATTTGATTCCTGGGGCGCTGCGGCGTAACTGTCGGCGCTGAGATGTTTCGACAATCTCTGGTTTTTTCCAACCATCATCTCTTAAGGTAAATACCAAAAGCTGTAATAGTAGAAATTTCATTAAAAAAGTAGCAAAGAAAATAATCGAAGTCGTAAAAATTAACGTAGCTTGGGTAGTGGGAGAACGAAAATTATTAAAAAATACATAGTTAATTAATTCCGATTTAAATTCTGGAGGTAGCGTCGGTTCTAAGATAAAAAATATTACCCAACCAAGAGTTCCCGAAAAGAGATTAGTGGCGATCGCATAAAAAATACTCGTTTTTTTGTCAAACTTTAACCGCCAATGGAAAATATAAGCCTCAATCGGGATCGCCACCAGAAAAAATAACAAATTAAACAACATTACGCCAATCGGCAAAAGTCGCGGCGGAGTAGGTAGGGTAAAAATGTCGTTTAGCATAGTCAGGTAAGTTTGTAGTGAAAGGGTAAGGACAAAATAGGGATAATCAGGCTGATATAGTGAATCACCAAGTGCCATTGGGACGGGAGTAGAGAGTGAGAGAGGAATCAACAACCCGTCGGTTGGAAGCACCACCTTTGAGGGTGATAGCATGAGTTGGGTTTTCAAGCCTTCATCAATGCTGTATCCCGACTCCCGATTCCCTACTCCCCTTGATTTACCATCTTGGTGTGCCAGTATACCCCTATTTACCCTGTTAATATATCCTGCTAACTCTTGTATGGAAGTACCCAACCGAGATTTTTTATATCTGGAAGTGCAAGAGGTTAGGTAAGATTAGAGACTGCCACGTTACAGGTTTTTGAGAGATGACAAGGAACGGCATTGGAATTCGCACAGCACAAGCACGTTCTGAGCGACTCACAGGTCAAATTCACGTTTATGATGGTTTGGGTAAAGGCAAATCCCAAGCGGCTTTAGGGGTGGTGCTGCGCTCGATTGGCTTAGGAATAAATACCCAAAATAATTACAATCGCGTTTTACTGCTGCGCTTTTTAAAAGGGCCAGAACGTGATTATGATGAAGATGGAGCGATCGCAGCTTTACAGCGTGGATTTCCTCATTTAATTGATCAGGTACGGACGGGAAGAGCCGAATTTTTTAGTGCTGAAGAAATTATCCCCTACGACCGACAAGAAGCAGCGCGGGGTTGGGATGTCGCCAAAGGTGCGATCGCCTCTGGGTTATATTCAGTAGTAGTTTTAGATGAACTTAACCCCGTCCTCGATTTGGGTTTGCTACCAGTTGATGAAGTGGTGCGGACGTTAAAAGCCAAACCCCAAGAATTAGAAATCATCGCCACCGGACGCGGCGCACCCGAAAAATTGTTAGAAATTGCCGATTTGCACTCGGAAATGAAACCCCAACACCACCCCATCGCCCAACAGCTATTAATTGAAGGGATTGAAATTTATACTGGTGCAGGAAAAGGTAAATCAACCAGCGCCTTGGGGAAAGCTTTACAAGCCATTGGTAGGGGGATTAACCATCCCGGTTCTACCCGTGTGTTAATTATGCAATGGCTCAAAGGTGGGAGTGGTTATACAGAAGATGCTGCGATCGCCGCCTTGCAACAATCATACCCAGAAGTGGTAGATCATCAACGTTGTGGCAGAGATGCGATCGTGTGGCGGAATTCTCGCCAAGAATTAGATTATGTCGAAGCCGAACGCGGTTGGGAAATTGCTAAAACTGCGATCGCTTCTGGGTTGTATAAAACTATCATCTTAGATGAACTCAACCCGACTGTAGATTTAGAACTCCTCCCCGTCGAACCCATTGTCCAAGCCTTACTCCGCAAACCCCGCGACACAGAAGTTATTATCACTGGCCGTTGCCAACAACAACCCGCTTATTTTGATTTAGCCAGTATCCACTCTGAGGTATACTGCCACAAACACTATGCTAATCACGGCGTAGAACTCAAACGGGGAGTTGATTTTTAAATGGATAATACTAACGTGCTGGACTTAGCAACGGGCGCATTGGCGATCGCTATTTTGCTTGGTGGTATGTTGATGATGTTCTCAACTATCTTGACCACCAAGAAATGATTACCTTACAGAAATACTCATTAGACCACTCAGTGCCAGATATATGAGAGACACAGAGGTACAGAAATATGGACAAAACTTTCCCAAGACTTAAAACTGATGCAGAAATAGAGGCACTGTTAGAAGAGGATTTGTCAGATTATCTTACTCCTGATAATTTCAAGCCAGTAACTTTTGAATTTCAGCCTAAAGACAAAAGTGTCAATGTACGGATGTCAGAGGAGATGCTAGAAAAAGTTAAATCTGTTTCCAAGAAAGAAGGTATCCCTTATCAACGTTACATTAGACGTGCGATAGAACGAGCTTTAAGTGCTGAGTAGTAATTTGCAAACATCAAAGCGCGATCGCGTTGTTTACGTTTGTGTTAAGTAAGTTTAATCACTTTTTTTTGTTGATTCCTACCGTGTAGAAATTGGTATAGAAATGTCGGAAATGTGGGGGAAGACGACATTAAGTTTGAAGCTTTACCTGTTAAGCATTTAGCATCAATTAACACTCAAGCTTTCACTTTATTTTACAGATCAGGTTATTAGCACGTTGTAAATGCTGCTGTACAAAGTATGTACAGCATAGGCATAGCACAAATACAGCAGTATTCAGAATCTACATATTGCTATTCTCTAAAGGGAGTAAAAATGGGAGAAAAATTTGTTAACTACCAAATTAGATGTGATTTACAACAGGATGTGGTTCATATAGTTGAAATGATAACCAGAAATCAGGCTTATGTCTCACCTAGTAAGAATGGATGGATTACAGTTTACGACCAAGCATCTGAAGAATTTAACTATGAATATATTCGCTATTTTGCTCAAGAGTTATCAGAGAAATTATCAACTCTTGTATTTACATTTATAGTAAATAGAGGTTTAAATTTTGTCTATTTAATATATGAATGCGGAAAAATAATCGATGAATTCGATAATGACATATCTAGTGAAGAAATTGAAAAAACAAAAGATAATACCAGTATAAGATTTTATGGAGATTCACGGAAATTATTAAAATACTCTATCCCAAGTACGGTTTTGCAGACAGTTTCAGATTTTTTAGAATCTTGTAGACAAAGAAAAATAGAATATTTAGGGCAAGATGCTATTTATGAACTTGCTCCATTAGTGGGTATTGATACAAATAGAGCAACAATTGGTTACAGTTACTTTGAAGATAACAACCTTTATATTGGTACGGAATTTTATATAGAAGAAGCCGAGCAATTCTTATTAGTGCGCTTACATAATGCTTAGAAAGAAGCATTAAAATTCTGCTAGACCGCATATAATTGGGCTAAAGTAAGAAAACCAAGTAAGAAAAAATTTTGTTTTTTTGCTCTAAAGCTTTATATACTTAGAGAAAAATGAGGAAAAGAATTTATTAATAATATGTTAATTAAAAATATTGAAATTCTTTCAGAAGATGCTGAAGAGGCTTTATTACATATAACTGATAGAGTTTATGAGTGTGCTGCCTTTTGTCAGCCTTGTAATAAATGTATAGGTGATTTTATTGAAGAACCACTTTTAGCTTTTAATAGTCGATACCCTGTTTTGGAAATCATAAATAAAACTCCTTATATTAGCCGTAAAAATAGTGGTTTAGCTCATGAAATATTAGGGCAAGTGATAAGTGTAGAAGAGAACTTAGTACGAGTAGGAAATATTATTATTGAGCTAGATGTTAATTTACCGGGAGATATCAATATCAATGATTTGGTAAAATTTACTTGTGCAAGATTAGATACATAGTGAAGTAGCTATACGGTGATTATAGTTTCCGCAAGATTCCGCATCATATAAATGCACCACAATGGCTCTCAAAACCATTGATTTATCTTGGGGTGACTAGTGTTAGTAAGAAAGTCAGGGCGGAATTTATTTACTTTGAGTACATTGTAATTATCGCTGAACTTGGGGCGATCGCACTCATCATATAAATTCATTCTGGGAATCTCGAAAAATCTGTATATCTTGGTAGCATTGAGTCAAGTACCCGTCAGCAATAGAGCGAGAACGATGTACGTCACCATCACACAACCACTGACTTTTACAGAGTTTCTTGCCTGGGATGATGGTTCAGGCAGAGAATTTGAGCTATGGGATGGAATTCCTGTACCGTTATCTGAACCAAATGCCAATCATGAAGATTTGATTCAACGACTATGCGCTTACTTAGAAAATCATTGCCAAGCAAATGACCTCCCCTATGTATCTCGACAATCTAAACAGGTGCGGCTGAAGACAGCATCAGGAGAAAAAGAAAAAAGCCGCAAGGCTGATATTGTAATATTTGCTAAGGAAGAATGGCAACGCATGAAAACTATTTCTAGTTCTGCGGCTGCATATATTCCACCGCCAGGAATCATTGAAGTTGTTAGCAACAATTGGAAAGACGACTATCTCACAAAACTGGCTGAATATGAAGACTTGGGTGTTTTGGAGTACATAATTGTAGACTATGCTGCTTTTGGTGGGATTCGGTTTATTGGTTCGCCTAAGCAGTCGACGATCACAATATATCAACTAGAAGATGGAGAGTATTTACCCCCAAAGATATTTCGAGGACAGCAACAAATTGATTCGCTTTTGTTTCCGCACATTCCGCTAACGGCTGAACAGATTTTTGCCATGAGTCGCTGATTAAAATCAGCATTTACAACAGCAATGGTTCCATTTCATGCTGATACCATTTTTGTTCCAACCGTTCTGCAACTAAAGGTCGAACAATAAATTTAGGTGGACAACCATCTTTAACATCAACTCGCACACAAGAATAAGGTAAGCGTGTTTGCGAACCATAACCATAGCGACCAACATACAGCAATGAGTCGGCAACTTTGCGAGTGGGACTACCAGGAAGTCCGCTAAAGTTCTCTAGCAATTCGGTTCCTTCAACGCGCTGGCGGCGGGGACGGCGACCACTACCACCGGAGATAATACAAGGAATATGAGAATCTGCATATCCTGTATCGCCTATGCGGAGATATTCTAAACAGTGGGCGTGGCCGTTAAATATTAAATCAACTATGGGGCGGTTTTGTACTAAAGAACCCAGATTTTCTTTGACTTGTTCTAACACCCAACGCAGACGGTGACGCACCGCCAAAGTTTGGGCTTGACTCCATTTGGTGGCTTCGGTGACGTAGGGAGGATGGTGAAAAAAGAGAATCCTACCACGAACTTCTGAGGTATGCCAAGATTCAATGAGTCTGTCACGCAACCATTCTAGTTGTTCAAAATCAATTGTTGCTGACTGCTGAGATGATAGTTGTTTCTCGATGTCAATTTTGACTTCGTTAATTTGGTCTAATTTAGCACTGAGGTCGTCGAGTTGTTCCGCATCGGCTGGGTCATCAGGATTTAGGCGATCGCTCATTGCCAAAATCTGCTCTTCTTCTCTATCGATTTCCTGGCGGCGTTTTTGTAATTCCTGACGGTAAATTTCACCCGCTTGAGTTGTCGGTAAAGGCGATGGCATATTAAAAGTATTAGAATCCAGCGCGAAAAAATCTATACCACCATACCGAAAACTGTAATAACGATTAGGTACACGGGTAAACTCTCCGGGTACGTAACGCAAACAACGACCAGTGTCGGTTTTGCCTGTATAATACTGGTCTAAATGGTGATTTAATTCTTCGGGAGCAGCAAAACGGGCTAAATAATCCAGAAAAGCGCGTGCATAGGCATCTCCTTGATTAGAACCATGCCAACCAATTTCAAAGTCTTTGTAGCGCAGCATTCGCCGTAGCCTGAGTGTGCTACCTGTTAACCAGCGATAAACAAAAGGTACATCATAATAATCATGGTTGCCGAGAACTGGTAAAAACGGTAGGTTAAAAATCATGCGATCATAAGCAATATTCTTGGGGTTCTCGCCACCCACCAAAAATTCACGGTAAGGTTCAATAAAGTTAGCTGGGTAATATTCATGGGAACCCACCACATAAAT
Organism: Nostoc spongiaeforme FACHB-130; assembly: GCF_014698475.1. GTDB lineage: Bacteria > Cyanobacteriota > Cyanobacteriia > Cyanobacteriales > Nostocaceae > Nostoc_B > Nostoc_B spongiaeforme. Next base: position 105,931 of record NZ_JACJTB010000005.1, read on the forward strand.
CACATCACCGGTATGCAGCACAAAACGGCAATCATCTTGATGAGCCAGCATTAATTCTGCCACTTCTCGTTGCGGGTGGTGTCCGTAATGAGATTTTGTCCCGCTATCCCCAATCACCAAAAACGAAAAATCGGGGGTCTCATCTTTGCCATCATCGATTACCATACTAGTTTGATTGATGCCGCGCTGGATAATACTGCTATGTCGCCACCTTACCCGTTCCTTCATTTTTTGGATTTTTACCGGAATTGTTGGCTCAGAAATCAATCTCATACGTTAATAATGCTTTCCTACCGCATCCCAATTGTAGCGATTTGTTTTAGTAATTCATCACGGCTGCTTATACCATTTTGGATTTTAGATTTTAGATTTTGGATTGAAAAAGTTTCTACTGGTAAGCTTTTGAGCAATCCATTTGTCGCAATCATTGTTCAATTTGGTATTACTAACCTCAATTGTGTTGGGAGTTATTCAGAATGCCTAATTTGAGGCTAAATTCAGATGTTTCAGGCAGACCAAGCTTCTCGGAAGTCAGCGTAGAGTGTTAATCCACCATCAATAAACAGTGTTTGTCCTGTGATATATGCGGCTTCATCAGAGGCTAAAAAAGCTACGGCTGCGGCCATTTCTTCCGAAGTTCCCGCACGACCCATTGGGATATGACTTTCGACAACAGCTTTCTTTTCTGGGTCGTTGATCCAATCTTCGTTGATTGGGGTGATAGTTGCGCCTGGTGCGATCGCATTTACCCGAATACCTCGGTTAGCATATTCCAAAGCCAAAGTTTTGGTCATATTTTCCATACCGCCTTTGCTGATGGAATAGCTGACGTACATCGGTCGGGGAATAATTTCGTGAACACTGGAAATATTAATGATGATTCCTGGTCGATTTTGGGCGAGAAATTGTTTGATGGTTTCACGGGCGCAGATATAAGCCCCACGCAGATTTACCCCAATCACCCGATCAAAATCTTCTGTCTTGACTTCGTGGGATGGGCATTCCGTTTGAATGCCGGCATTATTAATCAAAATATCAATACTGCCCCATTTGTCAACTACCGTATTGACCATTTCCACAATGTCTTCTTCTTTGGAGATATCTCCTTGTATCAGTAGAGACTGAACACCGCAGTTATTGACATCGCCACAAGCTTTTTGCATGGCGATTTCTTCTGTATCTTCCGCACCTGACGGGCTTTTGCGGTAATTGATGGCGATATTGCAACCTTCTTGAGCTAGGCGAATGGCGATCGCTTGCCCAATCCCTGAACTTCCACCTGTAATTAGGGCATTTTTCCCTTTTAATCCTTTCATGGTATTTCCCCTTTATTTGTATGAATTTTATTTAGTAATAAGGATAATTTTGTCCTGTCACCTTATTTCTAGTATTTAGGACTCATATTTGATTTATGAAAAAAAATCCGTACACCCAAAAATCCCTCTTTCCTACTCCCTACTCCCTGCCTACACAGATAATTTCAAAAATCAAACCGGATTCCTATTTATGATAAATGTGAAGAAAAAGTGACAAATTACCATACTGCCACTAATTTTGCTTACTGAGGATTTTTCGGATTCTCTCCTCTGACTTCCTCAATTTCACCCACTTCAAAAATTAAAGTAAATGGTTGATCCATTTCTTTTGCTAAAAAGTCTTCTAACAGTGTCACTTGTGTTGGTGTTATGGGTTCTTTAGTCCTAACGCTTAAACGGACTTTTGGAGGATTACTTAACCAATTGACATCACTATTAAGCAGTACCGTTCGTTGAAAGGTAACAGTTCTATTTAGTAATGCTTGTCTCAAACTTACTTCTAGTCTGCTTTGTCTAATTAGCTGAAAAAAGCTGAAGCTTAAGGGAATGAGAATTATAAATGTTAAAGCTAAAGTCCATACTAGAGCTTTTTTAGCACGATGAAACGACGTGCAACCTGTGATTAAAAACGTCAGCATACAAGAAAGGGTAATACCTAATAAATTAGTAAGATAAAGTATAGTTGCACCAATACTCAGGGACGGATTTAATTGTGATAAACCTAAGCCAATAACACAAATGGGCGGCATCAGGGCAACTGCGATCGCTGTTCCTGCTAAACTTTCAGAAATTTTGGGTTGTACTTTAGCAAAACCACTAATTCCCCCTGCTGCTACAGCAATTCCTAAATCTAATAAAGTAGGTCGAGAACGACTAATAATTTCACTACCAAATTGTGGTAGTGCCACAAAGTAACCAATGAACCAAGCTAAAGTAATTGCCAAAATAGTACCAATGACAATAGCAGCAAAAGCTTTACGAAATAATATGAAGTTACCTTCTAAAGCTCCAAATGCTAACCCCCGAATTGGTAACATTAAGGGTGCAATAATCATTGCCCCAATAATCACAGCAGCACTATTAGAAATTAACCCTAATGTAGCAATGATACAAGAACCAATAATTAGCACGATATAATTGCTATTAACTGTTGACTCTTCTAAAAGTCCACTGCGGATTTCTTTCAATTGCAGTGGCGACACTCGACGCTTTTTAAAATTATTAAACCGATTGCGGATATCTTTTATTTTCAGCACAATACCTCGCAGGCTAATAATCTTTTTTGTAAAGCCAGTATAAATCTTGTATACATAAGCAAATCTATAGCAATCCTAAATCATTTGTGAAATTCTCTTTCTTCTCTTTCTTTGTTTCCTTTGCGGTACCCTACCCTTCTGGTTCTCCTAAGGACTACGGGAAGCCCCTCCGCGTCTACGTTAAAAAGAATATTTTTCACAACAGATAGGATTGCTATAGGAATATGATTTGATTCCTGAATCTAGTTGTGTAGGCAGGGAGTAGGGAATGGGGAGTAGGGAGTAGGAAAAAAGCCTGATCTGGGTGTACTGATTTTTTTCAGAAATCAAATATGAGTCCTATATATCTATTATAGATTAAGCAAAATTTTATAAAAATCATCTATCTTCAGAAGCAAAAATTTTATCCCAAGTATCACTACAGACTGAGAAAATATTTATCAACTCAATACCTTCGCCAAAAAAAGATTATTAAGAGAGAGGGCTGACGTAGTAGAGTTGTTGTCTTTCCAAACGCCATTTGACAGACTTGAGCAAAGTGTTGTCCTCCTGTCCTTCTGCTATAAATAAATTCAACGTTCTACTTAACAAAAATTTAGGATGATTATTTTACATATTTGTTACTAATCTTGAGCATAAAAATATGTACAAGCAAGTTGCAACTAGATTATAGTAGTTTTACGTAAAAACCACCCATAACAACTAGCTAAATAATATCAACCTTTCACAAAGGTAGTGAATTACTGATGAAATTGTCACAGGAGATACTGACTTACCTTACTACAGAAACCTAGGAGTTTCACAGATAACCCTGAAAATTGTCAACAAGAAGAGATGAAATTTTGCATATCTATGCGAAATGCAACTGATCTGTGTTGTATGAACATACCGTAAAGCCCCAGAGAAGGGATTGACTATGAAACCGTTTTTCTTGATAAGATGCGTCTGTGTTAGCTTAATGCTTGGCTCTTTGTTGCCTGTGAGCTTCGATAAAGTAGTAGCCGCGCCTGATAACATTGCTCAAGCTCAATCAAACTACAACAAATATATGCAGTTGGGTTACAGTGCGACTCGTCAGCGCAATTACTCAGCCGCTTTAAATTATTTTAAACAAGCACTCCAGGAAAGACCAGGCGATCGCTACGCTACCACAGCGATGAATAATATCCAAATTTATGTAGCCCGCGATCGCCGCAATGGTAACAGCAAGCGACCAACTTATGTTACCTATATTCCCCGAAACCTGGGCAAACCAGCGCGGCAAATTCAGGGAGGAACTCGCAGTGCCCCACGTTTGAGCGAAAGCGGTGAGGTTTGTATACCAGGTAAAAAACGCTTAACAGCACTAACACCAACCTTGGATGTGATGCAAAGAACTACATCTGCTTACCCGACGTTTTTATTTTATGTACCGCAAACATCTGCACCAGTTATGGAACTGGTATTGTCAGATGAAGAAGATAATGTTGTGTATCAACAAACCTTGCCAACACCAAGTAAAGCTGGTATTCTCAGCCTGAGTTTACCAGAAAAACCCGATGTGCCGAGTTTAAAAGTTGGTAAAACTTATCACTGGGACTTTTCCGTGATTTGCGATCGCAGCGATCGGCAGCAAGATTATGTAGTTTCTGGCTCAATTGAACGTATTACTCCCGATGCTGCCCTGATGTCGGAAATTAAGCAAGTCCAACCAGAAGAACAAGCAGCAATTTATGCCCTGTCTGGATTTTGGGAAGATTCTTTAGCAATTCTGAGTGAATTGCGTAAATCTAGCCCCAATGACCTGACAATTAAAAATGATTGGGAAGATTTGTTACGCTCTGGAGGTTTAGAAGAAATTGCTCAAGAACCTCTAGTACCTTGCTGCACAATTCATTAGTCTACTGAACTCATCACCGCCAGAAAAAACTTTACCGTGGTGAAACAATGATTAAGGAAAACTTTTAATTTCTGACACACAAAACCCTATAACATCATACGTACGTATATTAGGAGTCATCATAGTAAACAAACTTCACCAAGCACTACCTTCATCAATTTGTATAATCACTAGACTGTAAATCAACTTACCAGCAATCAAATATCAAGTTGCTTGGGCAGCTAATTTTGTTGTGTGCCAATGTGAGCATACAAGCTATTAGTAGCTGAAGGTTTTTTCTATGAACTTGTACTTCTTAGTCTAGGGAATTTTATCCACTATTACTGAGTAGAAATCTAACTTTATAGCAACTGCAAACTAATGATTAGTCAAGTCTCAGAAAAAAAGATGCACATTGTCAGGTGGCTGCTGGCGATCGGCTGGCTGACATTAATCTTTTCTTTATTTTATGATCCCCTTTCAGTTTGGTTAACTGACCCCAGTAATACTGCAAGTCCCTTTCATCTCCATCCGGAGAGATATCTCGATCCTGACGATTGCGTCGCAGTTCAAGGTGTATGCTTACCAGAACAACCCTATCCTATGGGAGCGCGGATCTTCTGGGCGATGGTACTGCCCATCGGGATTATGATTTTGGTGTTATTTGGGCATGAACTCTGGCGGCGGATCTGTCCTTTATATTTCTTCTCCCAAATTCCCCGCGCTTTAGGGATTCAACGCAAGCGCAAAGTGGTCAATCCCGACACAGGTAACGTGCGTTACGAACTAGCTGGGGTAGAAAAGGAATCTTGGTTAGGACGGAATTACCTCTACCTGCAAATGTTCCTCTTTTACCTGGGCTTGAACATCCGCATTTTGTTTGTGAATAGCGATCGCACCGCAATGGCTTTGTTTTTGCTATTCACCATCACCTCGTCAATTGGTGTGGGTTATTTATTCAAAGGTAGAAGTTGGTGTCAATACTTCTGCCCAATGGCTCCCGTGCAGATGTTTTATACAGGCCCTAGAGGCTTATTAGGTACTGATGCTCACCTCAAGCCGCCCCAAAGCATCACTCAATCCATGTGTCGGTCGGTAGATACCAGTGGTAACGAAAAAAGTGCCTGTGTTAGCTGTCAATCTCCTTGTATAGATATTGACTCCGAACGCTCCTATTGGGAAGGCATTACCAGACCAGACCAAAAATTAGTGTTCTACACCTATTTTGGCTTGATGTTTGGCTTCTACTTCTACTACTTCTTGTATGCAGGCAACTGGGACTACTACTACTCAGGCGCATGGACACATGAAGAAGGACAGTTAAGCACCCTATTCAACCCTGGTTTTTACATATTTGGTCAAGCTATTCCCATCCCCAAAATCATTGCTTCTCCTCTGACCATTGGGATTTGTGCTGCCCTCAGCTACTTGATTTGTCAAACCCTAGAAAATGCTTATCGCGCCTTCCTCAAGCGCCAAGGTAGAAGCGTTAGCGAAGAAGACATATTACACGTCTGCTTTGTGTTGTGTACATTTATCTCCTTTAACGTCTTCTTTTCCTTTGGCGGTCGTCCCAACATCAGCTTGTTTCCAGAATGGGGGATTTTGGTACTCAACGCCATCATCGTCCTCGTCAGCAGCTTGTGGTTACACAGAAGTTTAGCCCGCAGCAGAGATAATTATTCTCGTGAGAGCTTGGCTAGTAGTTTGCGTCGCCAGTTGAACAAACTCGCCGTAGATTGGAGCAAATTCCTGGAAGGGCGATCGCTCCAAGACCTCCTCCCCAACGAAGTCTATGTTCTAGCCAAAGTCCTCCCTGGTTTTAACCGAGCCGACAGACTGCGCGTCTATAAAGGCGTATTGCAAGAATCTCTCCAAGAAGGTAACGTCCAATCTGCCGACAGCTTAGAAGTTCTCAAAGATGTCCGCAAAGAATTGAACATCAGTGATGAAGAGCATTACTCTGTTCTCGCTGAACTCGGTGTGGAAGACCCATCCCTCCTTGATCCCCAAAGACAACTCAGCCGGGAAAACCAACTGCGGATTGATAGTTATCGCCGCGCCCTCGAAATAGTCATCCAAGAACTCGTAGAAACAGGCACACCCTTAGCAGATGCCTTTGAGCGCAAACAAAAGCAAATCATGAGCTTGCGCCAAGAATATGCCATCACATCTGCCGAACAAGAACAAGTCTTGGCAGAAATGTTTAACCAAGATGGCGCACTGCTGCGGACAGCAGAACAGTTATTATCTCAATTGCAAGACCTAGCTGTTCGTTATCAAGCCCTGCAAAACTTAGTTTCCAACCCCCACGCACCTGTTTACCTCTTGCTGCGCCAAGCAGTCCAAGAAAAACAAAAACTGATTGTTACCCAGTTACTCAGCATCCTAGAAATTTTAGGAGATACCCCCGAAGCCCTGGACATTGCTCGTTCCATTGGTGTATTAGCAGCCAATATCCTCGGAGAAATTCTGCGGTCTAATGAAGAGCAGTCCAGATGGATGTCCCGTCTGAGTATGAGAGTAATCTCTGCCTTACGTCAAGCCAAAGACCTAGTAACCCAATCAGTTCCCCTAACGACAGACTTTAATAATGGCATCGCCGATACCCAAATCGACGTTCCAGGCAACAATAATGCCACTCGCAATGCCACTCCCACCACCGCCACTTGGAGTTCCATCGTCGCGCCTACCCAAATCCCCGAACCTGCTTTACGTTCTGATGTGATTATTGATGTCTTAATGCAACTTTTGCAAGACATCGATCCCTTAGTCCAAGCAGCCAGTTTGTATGCGCTACATCAAATTGATCCCAGCCTGGGTTTCCAACAAGCCCGTCAGCTGTTAGATACAAAGACCATCAAAGATAATTTGGTCATTGAAACAGCCGAAAGGATTCTGGGTCAAGGACAGCCCCACACCAAAACCACCGTCCCGACCATGATTGCTCAAATCAAAATCATGGGACGTGTAGAACGACGAGTGTTTCAACAGTCTACAGTGCGTGTTGGAAGGGAAGTTGGTAATGACATTATCATTTCCGATAACCGCGTTTCTCGCCAACATGCCATCTTCTATGTAGATGAAAAAGGCGTGAGCGTCAAAGACTTGGGTAGTAGCAATGGTCTGCGGATTGGCAAGACGCAAATCTTTGACCAGCAAACACAACTCCAACAAGGTGATGTTGTCCGCTTCAGCAGTGGTGATGACATCGTGATTTTAGTGCAGTGGGAAATGCAAGCCCAACAAGGAGACACTATTGCGGACGCTTTAGGAACCTTGGAAAAACTGTTGTGGCTGTATAAGAGTAGTTTCTTCTCTGGTTTAAAAGCCAACGTCTTAATTGATTTGGCGAAAAATAGCCATGTGCGCGTCTATCGCCCCGAAGAAGAAATTTGCCGGATGGGTACACCAGCCCATGATCTGATTGTTTTAATCGATGGTGAGGCGAGAGTCAGCCAAAGTATGGGCAATCAAGATATGTCAGGGATGATTTCACCTGGACAAACAATTGGTGAATTGGAAGTATTAAACCACACCAATTATGCGTCAACCATCGTTGCATCTGGTACTAGAACCAAGACACTCAGAATCAATGCCGAGAATTTTGAGGCAGTGCTGGCACAAGACACATTACTAGCTAGAAATATCTTGGAGCTTTTGAGTAATCGTCTGCAAGCAAGTATGGGACAAGCTTGTTCAATAACGCAACTCTAAGATTTTAACTGGGATGGTAGTACCGTCCCAGTTAAAACTATGGGCATTAGTTTTGTAGCACGCCTCATTACCTCTATTGAGTTTAGGTAATGATTACACAGCAGAATTCAGAATTCGGCAGAAATTTCTGCGTATAAACACAGAGAAGTTGACGTATTAGGTAATTAATATGCTTAAACTCAGAATCATTGATCCCCAGAAACCCAACGAACTCAAGGAACTAGACCTCAACTTAGATACCATGCTCAATCATGAGTGTCTAATTGGCCGCTATCCCAACTGTAATGTAGTGCTGGATAGTGCCGAAGTGAGTCGGATGCACGGCAAAATTTCTCTGAAAAATGGTAGTTATTATTACACAGATTTAGCTAGTCGGGCTGGTTCACGGTTGAATGCTGACCAGATCCAAATCAATCAAGATTATCCTCTGAAAACGGGAGATATGATGCAGATTGGTCGGTTCTTTTTGATGGTAATCAGCCTAATAGCCAGCAATGAACCGACCATGATTGATTTGAATATTAACGTTAATACTAACGTTGTCACTGCAAGTAATGGTCAGGCTGTACAACCAGAAATAGCGATCGCACCTGTCGCACCCACACCAACCCCAGAACCCCTACCGACTCCTGCGCTCCCCACCAAAGACCCGCAAGAGTATATGCCACTAGCAACGGTAGATCACAGCCAAATTGAGCGGTGGATGAAAGGTGATTTAACCGTCCAATGTATCCAAGTCATTGATGAAACCCACGATGTTAAAACCTTCCGCTTCGTGGCTGACCCACCAATGCTCTTTACCTATAAACCAGGTCAGTTTATCACCCTCGACCTAGAAATTAACGGCGAACAGGTATTGCGTTCCTATTCCATCTCATCTACACCTTCTCGTCCCCATACCCTAGAAATCACAGTTAAACGTGTACCTGCGCCAGCAGATGCCGGGCCAGATGTCCCCCGTGGTTTAGTTTCCAACTGGTTGCACGACAACGTAAAAGCAGGTAGCGTCCTGAAAGTCAATGGCCCAACAGGTAAATTTACTTGTTTTGCCAACCCTTCACCAAAACTGTTGCTAATTTCTGCTGGTAGTGGGATCACACCCATGATGTCTATGTCGCGCTGGGTATATGACACCGCTTCAGATGTGGATATCGTCTTTTTCCATTGCGCTCGTAGCCCCAGAGATATCATTTACCGCCAGGAACTTGATTGGTTAGCAGCCAACCATCCCAAGTTTAATCTAGCAATTAGCATTACCCGCCGTGAACCTGGTCAAAGTTGGATGAGTTTCACCGGCAGACTAGATGCAGCAATGTTAAAACTGATTGCGCCAGACTACAAAGAACGCACAGTTTATGTATGTGGGCCGAACCCATTTATGGAATCGGTCAACGACTTACTCGAAAGCATCGACTTCCCGATGCAAAACTACTACGAAGAAAGCTTCGGCCCACCCCGGAAAAAAGTCAAAAAAGCCCCAGCCCCGGCTCCCGCACCAGTAGAAGTTGCTGCGGCTCCAGGTGGCAAAGGTCTACGCGAAATGCTTGGCAAAATCTCGACCGAATCAGCACCAGTCCAAGATGGGGGAGCGCGTGTGTCTACAACCCCAGTAGCAGCAACGGCTCCCGTTTCTCCAGTCCCAGCATCTTCTAGTCAAACCCTGATAGTTTTCTCCAAATCGGGTAAAGAAGTAGCTTGCGATGGCGAAGAAACTATCCTCGATATGGCAGACCAAGAAGGCGTAAAAATCCGTAGCAGTTGCCGTTCTGGGGTTTGTGGGACTTGCAAAAAACGGAAGTTAGAAGGCACGGTCAAAATGGAAGGCTATGATCCCGAAGCCTTAGAAGAAAGTGAAATTAAAGAAGGCTATGTCTTAACTTGTGTGGCTTATCCAGTTGGGAAGGTGGTGATTGATGCTTAGTCACTTAATCTCATAGCTGTAAAAATCGTCAGAGAGTTGGAACTGCTAGGTATCAAAAAAATTATGGTCTTGATCAGAGTTTTCTGGTTGTATGAGTTCAAAGTTTTGGTGAGTGGGAATTAACCCTAGCTGCATTTGCAAAGCCTCATCATATCTGGCATGTTCCCAATTTCTGGCTAATTTAACTTGTTCTGGATTCAAGTTTTGAGCATCTCTGAGATCAGCGTTTTGCAAATCTGCCCCCTGAAAATTGGCTTGGTCAAGATTAGTCGGGCTGAGGTCAGCACCTTGAAAATTAGCATATTTGAGATTAGCTCCTTGCAGATTGGCATAACTTAAATCAGCTTCTTGCAGGTTGGCATAACTTAAATCAGCACCTTGCAGATTGGCGCTCCAGAGGTAGGCTAATTGAAAATTGGCATGACTTAAGTAAGCATTCTGAAAATTTGTATAGCTGAGGTTAGTACTTTGTCCTTGAAGATTGGCATTTCTTAAATTTGCTCCCTCAAGGTTGGCGTATCTTAAATCAGCTTGTTGCAGATTGGCATTGCGTAAATCAATTGCTTGCAAACAAGCATTTTTTAGGTTACTACCTTCGAGATTCGCATCTCGCAAATCTGCACCTTTTAAATTAATCCCAGCTAAATAGGCTTTTTCCGCAGTCAGTCCGGCCAAGCTAATACCATCATTGTTCAAGTCTTGTAGGGCTTGGATTCTACCCCCACTGGCTCTTTGTCCATAGGCTGAGTTAATCACGCGCCAGGCTTCGTAATGTTCTTGCTTTTTTCGAGAAGGAGTTTCTCGGAAATAAAGAATCACCGCCGCTAAAATACTCAAATCTTGCAGAGTGCTGATGAACTTAGAACTCATCAATAATTCCACAATACTTTTAAATGGAGGCTTATCTTCAAAAAATCGAATCACCACTATTGACAACACAAATATCAGAGCAAAAATAATCCACTCTTGAAAGTCTTGTATCCATTTACGTAAACGTTCACGCATTTTTACTTCCTCTTGTGGTCAAGATATTGAAGAACAAAACCAGTGTTGATTGAGTTTTGAGAATTTGAATTATGAAATTTATCTCTTACATTGTTATTGCCTGTCTAGTATTACTAACAGCTTGTGCTTCTCCTTCCAATGGGGCTGGGGTACCGCTAAAAGCTCAAGCCCAAATTACTGGCCCTGGGATTACAGGGACGCTGAAAGCCGTACAAAATACCGAACTTCAGTCTGTTTGGGTGGCTGTGGAAATTAAAGGTGATCCCAAAATCTTGACTCCGGGATTACATGGCGTTCACATTCATGAAAAAGGCGCTTGTGAAACAGGTACCGAAAAGCCTTTTAGTTCTGCTGGTGGACACTTCGACCCAGGGCCTTTTGGTTCATCCACTCCGGTGGAAAAAAATCATCCTTATCATTTAGGTGATTTACCCAATATTAAAATTAATCCCTTGGGTCAAGGTCGTTTAGAAGCATTTATTAGCAGTGTGACTCTTGGCGATAGTCCCATCAGCTTATTTGATGGTGATGGTAGTGCGGTTATTATCCATAAACTCCAGGATCAAAAGAAATCTGGTGGTACAGCCGATGAAGCTGGTGGTGGTCGTTTAGCTTGTGGTGCGATCGCCAAGGCAAGTTAGTGTAAATTCCAGTAGGGAAAATCATCTTTGATTCTCCCTACTTCTAGAGATTTAATGATTTTTGTTCCAGTTCTGATACAGAATATCGCAACTTGAAGTTATCAACCTACAATTACTTTTAAATGTGTATGGTTACACTCACGCCAAAGTTTTGTACTGTAACGTAGTTGACATACCATAAAAATCCAACTTTCGTAAGACTATGTTTGCAGGGGCGAAAAAATTATTCACACAGCCAGTCATCGTTACTAGCGTCCTAGTTACACTAGTTTTGGTTGGAGTTCAAAGACTCAGATTATTAGAATACTTTGAACTCAAGGTGTTTGACCAAATGATGCAAAGGCGTGCAGATTTACCCCCTGACCCCCGCCTGTTGATTGTGGGATTTACAGAAGAAGATATCCAACAACTCAAGCATGGCACCCCCACAGATGAAGAACTAGACAGGCTGTTAGGCAAATTAGAAAGTAACCAAGCCAGTGTTATTGCTTTAGACTTCTTTCGAGATGTACCGATCAACCCTGGTCATACCCAACTAATTAACCGCCTGCAAACAAGCAATACAATTATTCCGATTTGTAGCACGACAACACCCCCGCCACCAGGACTAGATCCCAATAATGTCGGATTTGCCGATTTGCCAGAAGATCCTGATGCAGTCATTCGTCGCGCCCTGCTATTTGTCAGCCCAGATCCAAAAGTACCTTGTCAAAGCCAACAGTCTCTAGCAGTGTTAGCCGCACTAAAATATCTCACCGACACAGCTAAAATCCAACCAGAAATTAGCCAAACAGACGAGGGGTTACAGTTAAAGCTGGGAAAAACCCTGTTTCATCGTCTACCATCAGATGCAGGCGGTTATGTAGCCGCAGATAATGGCGGCTTTCAAATCTTACTCAACTACCGTGCCTTTCATAATATTGCCCGCACAGTCAGTTTTATAGACGTACTCAACAATAAAGTTAATCCTGATTGGGTCAAGGGCAAAATCGTTTTAATTGGAGCCACAGCACCCAGTAAACAGGATATCCGGAATACTCCTTATGCTGCTGGTAAACAAGACAACACGGGCAAAATGCCTGGAATCGTTATTCATGCCCATATTGTCAGTGAAATTCTCAGTGCAGTTCTTGATCAAAGACGCATATTTTGGTATTTCCCGGAATGGGGAGAATTCATTTGGCTGTGGGGTTGGACTGTCATCGGTTCATTAATTGGATGGAAAATTAAACATCCCATGCTTTTGGGCTTATCTGGTGGCGGTGCTTTGGTTGGCTTGGTAGGTGGTGGCTTTATTATCTTTACTCAAGCTGGATGGGTACCAATAGCACAGCCTGTCTTGGGATTAATAGCTGCTGCTGGCAGTGTAGTTGTTTACACTGCATATTATGAAAAACTACAGCGAGATAAAATTGCCCATCAAATTCAAGAACAAGAAAAAACTATAGACCTTTTAAAATCTTTATTAAGAGAAGGTAGTAATACTGGTAACGAAGCTAATTCACCAGTTGATAGCCAGCCCCAAAGGGATCAATTGCTGAACCACCGTTACAAAGTAAGCAGTGTACTGGGTTCAGGGGGTTTTGGTTATACTTACTTAGCCGATGATACTAAGCGCCCTGGTTCGCCAAAATGTGTTGTCAAACATTTACAACCTGCTCAGAAAGACCCCAGATTTTTGGAAGTTGCGAGGCGTTTATTTAAAGCAGAGGCAGAAATTTTAGAGATTTTGGGTCAGCACAAACGTATTCCCCAACTATTAGCTTATTTTGAAGAAAATCAACAATTTTATCTTGTACAGGAATATGTCAAAGGACATTGCTTACAAGATGAGTTGGTTATTGGTAAGCGTTTTGAGGAAGCTGAGGTAATTAAAATCTTAAGGGATGTGTTGAAGGTACTAATATTTGTTCATGATCATAATGTCATTCATCGAGATATTAAACCGAGCAATTTGATGCGACGGGAAACCGACGATAGGATAGTATTGATTGACTTTGGCGCAGTTAAACAAATTCAACCACAGCAAGAAGAAGAAAGTTTAACAGTGGCTGTGGGTACTTTGGGTTATGCAGCGCCTGAACAACTTATGGGTCAGCCCAGGTTGAACAGTGATATTCATGCCTTGGGTATGATTGGAATTCAAGCTTTAACTGGAAAAGTTGCTAAAGAAATTGAACGTGACCCCCAGACGACTGTACTAACTTGGCGCGATAAAGCACAAGTTTCTGATGGTTTAGCTGCGATATTAGACAAGATGACTTATTTTGACTATCTCAGAAGATATCAAACTGCTAAAGAAGTTCTTGAGGATTTGGATAAGCTCTAGAGTTGGATGAGGTTACAGGTGATAGTGTGATCCCATTCCACTTGAAAAATTATACATATCGGCAAGCCGCGCCTCGACTCCCTTCTCCGCAGGAGAAGGGTTAATTTTGCCTTTTTGTACTAGCTCAAGTTTTCAGAAATTTCAATTCTGCTGAAATTAGAATTAGAAGTTAGGGAGTATGAAGCACTTTCATATTTGGTTATAAAACTTGTCTTGTACTTCATATAAAGGAAAACTACTTTATCTGATATTTGCTATTTACCAAAAAATCTTTCTACTACACTGACTTCTCTACTTAATATTTACTTTATGAATAGGCTCTCACTAAGAGATTAAAATTTTTTCTTAATTATGTAAAGGGCGATCGCCACAGTTATCTACTGTATTATATATATCCTTGATAATGTAAAATTCGGCCATAGATATTACTGTACTACCTAAAGTATGATTGTATGCAAACATCTGATATCTGCTGCAAAATAGATACTTTTATCGATCATGATTGCTACTATACCCGGTAAGTACTAACACAGAAGTCAAGAACAAATAACTTTGGGAGAATTAGAAGCAATCACAGTTTCTAATTTCAAACCCTGAATAAGATATCAAAATTCATCTAGCTGAGAATGTTTACAGCAAGGTCAATCAATTCTTATTTAGTTAATGACTTGCATCCAAGTTTGGCTGTACACCCTCCTTAAGTCAAATCGAGCTAATTTATGAAGCACAGATTCCTCACGGCTACAGCACTAATGACAATAACATTGTTCATACCTTTAGGTAAAATTAAACCTGTAATGGCTGAACAAAGTTATACCAGCAGCCTAAGTCAACTATCTGAACTGAGTTCTAGTCCTAATCAAAATCGCATTGGACAGCAATTATCTATGATGCTAGTAATTGCAGGTGGTGGAGTGTTTGGCTGGCTGGCGCTGAGAAATAAAAAGTCTGTTTTAAGTAAACTGTCTTTTCAGAAAATAAATTTAGATCAAACTTTTTCTCAAGAAAGCTCTATTTCCCAAGACAGAGAAGAAATACAAAACACTACAGAAACTACAGATATTGCTACATATATTAAACAAGCTTATAGTTATTTCAAACAAGGTGATAGCCAAAGAGCAATTGAAGAATTTAATCAGGCAATTGGTGTCAATCCCCAGAATGCTTATTTGTATGGTGAAAGAGCAAATTTCCGGCGCAAGAACCTTGGAGACAAACAAGGAGCGATTGATGACTACAGTAAAGCCATTGGGATTCATCCCCAAAATGCTCTGTTCTATCTTTGGCGTAGTCAGGCTTATAATGACCTAGGTGAGCAGAAACAAGCTATGGAAGACTATAATATGGCCTTGCGCCTCGCTCCTGAAAATACGATGTATCACTCTTTTCAGAATGCTGCCAACTTCCGCGAATAGTTGTATTGATAATTGCTGAATAAAAGTGCGATCGCTCTGTAAGTAAAATCTTATTATTTATTAGTTTTCTAAAATTGTTACCACCAAGGCATATAGTATAAATACTGCTGTTTTGTGGCTTTAAATGTCAAAGAACTGTAGTTTAAATTACTGAGTAAATTACAGGTAACAAGTGAGAGAGTGCCAGTTATTTCTATTCTGGGTTTTCTCATACCAATTCACAAAATTACTTATACAAATCACTTTCTCTACTTACTTTAGCGTCTTCGTAGGAGAATGGATTCGAGTTTCTGTTTACTGTGCTACCCTCATGATTGGATTTTTTAGTTGGAAGTTCCTGAGAACCTGCACAGGCTGTTACAGAGCTTTACGAAGAGCGGGTTTTTTCCACTGACAACGCAAGATAATGCGCCAGATTTTTAGTCTTTTAAAATACCCAAAATACTTTGGATGCAGATTTTTTAATCTGAGATTTTAGCTAACTTAGTCTTATTTTTCAAGATGAGTAATTTATTAGCGCATCAGGGAAATTAATAAAATAGAAAGATTACCTACGCAAATATACTGGTAAAATCAGTAGATAAATTCATCTGAAATAGTTTTTTGTGTTTATTAGTCAGCGAAAAACAGTGAAAAACTTAAATATCTCTCAAAGATAGATATTGATATGTCTCAATTGGGGAGATGACTGCTACTAGCCGGACATTAACAAAGGCAAAGTCACCGAAGAGGCTCCAGGGAAGGGGACAGGGAGCAGCCCTTCCCTGGAGCGCAAAGCGAAGCATGGGTACGAAGCCCCACTCTGGAAGGGCGCTCTGACTGGGGCGGAGTTCAAGCTCCATCTCAGTCTTCCCCCTTACTCCCTGCTCCCATACCTCTTGTGACACAGCCGATGCTTCCACAAAAACATGCAACATATCCTATCTACATCTACCTACCATGTCCGTTGAATATTTTTTGAGTCTGAAAGATTATAGGCGATCGCTTAATCATCTGATCTTCCTTTTCTTGTTTCTTGGCAATTTATCTCCCAGTCTTGTGCAAGCGCAGACAGGAAATATTCATTTAGTAGCTCAAGCCAGACCAGATTTACCACCGCCAGAAAATTTACCAAGACCACAACTACCGCAACCAATTCCACCAGAGACTCCCAAATTACCACCACCAAAAGATTTATTCCGCACGCCCAACGAAACTACTCCACCACCAGAAACAATCCCCAGTGGAATACAAGATACAATTCGCGTTGACCGTTTTGAAGTAATTGGTAGTACTGTATTTAGCAGCGCAGAATTGGCAGAAGCCACGCAAGAATTTACTGGTAAACCCATCACCTTTGCAGAATTGCTCAGAGCCAGTGACGCTATTACAAAACTCTATACCGATAAAGGTTACATTTCTTCAGGAGCATTTATCCCGGCTGATCAAACCTTTAAGGCCAGAGGTGGTGTCGTCAAAATTCAAGTGATTGAAGGTAGTGTGGAAAGTATAGAAGTTCGGGGACTCAAAAGACTCAACCCAGATTATGTGCGGAGTCGCATTGCTGTAGCTACAGGCAAACCCTTAAACGTCAACAAGTTACTCCAAGCACTGCAACTATTACAACTTAACCCTTTAATTAAAAATATTTCGGCGGAGTTGGCGGCTGGTTCTCGTCCAGGGACTAGTGTAATTGATATTAGGGCATCTGAAAATACAACCTTCAGCGCCCAGGTGAATTTTAATAATAATCGAGTTCCGAGTATTGGCAGTTTTCAAAGGCAAATTCAATTTAACCAAGCCAATTTATTGGGATTAGGTGATGGACTTTCTGTTGCTTATGCCAACACCGATGGCAGTAATGATGTTGATTTCAGCTACACATTACCTGTTAATCCCTACAATGGGACTGTGCAGTTTCAATATAACTACACCACTAGCAATGTCGTAGAAGAACCGTTTGATGTTTTAGATATTGAAGGTAGATCCCAAGATTTTGCCATTACATTTCGCCAACCAATTTTGCAAACTCCTACTACAGAATTTGCCTTGGGAATTACAGCCAATCGCCGTAACAGTGATGTTAGCTTAGAACCTTTGCCTGGGGAACGTATTCCCTTTCCTTCACCGGGTTCTGTGGATGGTCAAACTCGGCTTTCGGTGCTGCGATTTTTTCAAGATTGGACACAACGCAATAGTAGAGAAGTATTTGCAGCGCGATCGCAATTTAGTTTTGGGATAGATGCCTTTGATGTTACCAACAGTGGCGCACCACCAGATAGTAGATTTTTCTCTTGGCGGGGACAAGCCCAATGGGTACGCCTGTTAGCACCAGAAACCTTACTTTTATTGCGAGCTGATGCTCAATTAGCCGACAGAGCATTAGTACCCCTAGAACAGTTTGGTTTGGGTGGTCAACAAACAGTGCGGGGCTATCGCCAAGATTTACTCTTGACAGATAACGCTGTTTTTGTGTCGGCTGAATTACGTTATCCTATTCTCCGCGCCCCGCAATTAGGAGGTGTACTACAATTAACGCCATTTATTGATTATGGTACTGCTTACAACAGTTCCAATCGTGCTGATCCTGATCCTAATAGCCTTGCTTCTGTTGGCTTGGGATTGCTATGGCAAAGCGATCGCATTAATGCTCGATTTGATTGGGGTATTCCTTTAATTGATGATAATTCCCGGAATAATACATTGCAGGAAAATGGTTTGTATTTTTCTTTAGTTTATACTCAACCATTTTAAGAAGTTTGAAGTTTGAATCATAAAAAAGAGTTTTGAAATCAAAAAATAAACCTCCTTTATGTACTCACACAGAATTAATTAAATACATGCTTTTTGTCAGTTGAAATTACGAATTAAAAAAAGAATTATGTCTGCACTGATTTTTTTAGCCACAATATCACAAATTACTCAGCCAGTTGCCTTGATTCCTAACTCGTATCAAGTGGCGATGCAAAATGTGACTGCACCCATCACAGAAACTCTGCTATCAGCAAATCCGCAACAAACTTTAGAACAGGGAATGCAACTTTACCGAACTGAAAATTTTAGCGAAGCGGCTAAATTGTTTCAGCAAGCGGCGGGAGGCTTTCAAGCACAAACCGATCATCTCAATCAAGCCCTAGCATTGAATTATCTGGCATTATCAGAACAACAAATTGGACAATTACCCCAAGCGCAAAAAGCGATCGCTGACAGTTTAGCATTATTAAAAATAGCGGTGCAAAGAAATTCCTATGACTATTTATCAATACTTGCCCAAGCTTGGAACATTCAAGGACAAGTACAATTAGCATCAGGACATTCCCAAGAAGCATTAACAAGTTGGGAGCAAGCAACAGCTATTTATACAAAATTGGGTGATGATGCAGGTAAAATTGGTAGCCAACTAAATCAAACTCAAGCATTACAAGCATTGGGATTATATCGTCGGGCGAGAATTACTTTAATTCAGGTAAATGAATTACTCGAAAAACAACCAACTTCTCCCCTAAAAGTGACGGGACTGCTGAATTTAGGTAATACCTTACGGTTGATGGGTGATTTAACTCAAAAAAATGCTGAAGGAAAAACAATAGAACAACTTGGTTCTTTGCAAGTACTAGAGAAAAGTTTATCCCTAGCTGAACAAGTATATCCACAATTAATTCCCGACATTCAGTTGAGTTTAGGAAACACTGCTCAAGCTTTGAGTTTAGGGCAGAATCCTGAAGAAAAAAGCCAAAGACTTGCCAATGCTTTAGCTTATTACACTAAAGCTACCCTAGCTAAATCACCATTAACTCGGTTACAGGCAAAACTGAATCAAATGCGCCTATTAATGGATGATCAAAAATGGCAGCAAGTCCAAGGTTTGTTGCCAGAAATTCAGCAACAACTGGATGCTGTACCAGTAAATCGCACAACTATATATGCGCGGATTCACTTTGCTCAAAGTTTGACTTGTTTGAAACAGCTAACTGAACCTGCCAGGATGGGAATGAATGCTAATTGTCCCAAAAATGAGATATTAGCTGATGCCAGTTTCAGTAATGTCAAAAACCTCGAAACTGTGCAATTAACTGGGGCAAATGTCGAATGGAAAGCGATCGCCCAAATGATTGCCAGTGCAGTTGACCAAGCTAAAATGCTCAAGGATAGGCGTGCAGAAGCTTATGCTTTAGGGACATTAGGTAATTTATACGAACAAACTCACCAGTGGCAAGAAGCCCAACAATTGACTCAGCAGGCTTTGAAATTAGCTGAAGGAATTGGTGCATCGGATATTGCTTATCGTTGGCATTGGCAATTAGGCAGAATTCTCAAGGCGCAAGATAATCCGCGACGTAACGAACAAGCGGCGATCGCAGCTTACACCAAAGCAGTGAATAATCTCAAATTATTGCGGAGTGATTTAGTAGCGATTAACCGGGAAGTCCAATTCTCCTTTCAAGAGGGAGTTGAACCGGTTTATCGGGAACTCGTGAGTTTATTGCTGCAAAATTCACCATATCAAGAAGATGCAGCAGCTAATCAACAAAATCTCAAAACTGCCAGGGATGTCATTGAATCATTGCAATTAGCTGAGTTAGATAACTTTTTTCGCACAGCTTGTTTAGATGCGAAACCTGTGCAGATTGACGAAATTGATCCTAAAGCCGCAGTCATTTATCCGATTATTTTACGCGATCGCTTAGAGGTGATTGTTTCTTTACCTAACAAAGCCAAAAATCAAAAACAAAACTTATTATTACGCTCCAAACCCATTCCAGTTTCTCAAACAGAAGTAGAAAAGACCATTCAAGAACTAAGAGCCAAATTAGTCACACGTTCAACGCGGGAATTTTTGCCAATTTCCCAAAAAGTTTATAACTGGTTAATTAAAGATATCGAACTCCAATTGCAAGCACACAAAGTAGAAAACCTAGTGTTTGTCTTAGATGGCGCATTGCGGAGTGTACCAATGGCCGCACTCCATGATGGGAAAGAATATTTGATTCAAAAAGGCTATAACATTGCACTCACACCAGGGTTACACCTATTACCGACTCGTTCTTTCAATAGAGAAAAGCCACGCACCATTGCAGCCGGAATCACGGAAGCTGTAGGAAACTTTGAAGGATTACCCAGTGTTGAACAAGAAATTAACACCATTAAACAACAAGTACCAGCGCGAGTCTTACTAGATAGTCAATTTACTAAAATTGCCCTAGAAAAAACCATCAAGTCATTTGGCGCACCAGTGGTTCATCTTGCAACTCACGGTCAATTTGCTTCTAACGCCGAAGATACATTTATTTTAACTTGGAAAGATTCGCAAATTAAAGACCCAACCTTAGCAGGCGATCGCGTTAATGTTAACGAACTAAGTTCATTATTGCAAACCAGAGAGACCAGCCAAAGAAATGCGATCGAGCTATTAGTTTTGAGTGCTTGTCAAACCGCTAGTGGTGATAAACGGGCTGGCTTAGGACTTGCTGGATTTGCACTGCGTTCAGGGGCGCGGAGTACATTAGCAACATTATGGAGTGTCGATGATCAAGGTACTGCCATGATTATGGGAGAGTTTTATAAACAGTTTGCTAATACCAAAGAGACGAAAGCAGAAGCTTTAAGACGCGCTCAACTTCTGCTTTTGGCAGACCCTAATTATAGGCATCCTTTTTATTGGTCTCCTTACGTTTTAGTAGGTAATTGGTTATAAATCAATTCAATTAAGTTCATATTTTCATCTGTAGAGATGTTATATACAACGCCTCTACTTTTTTCATAATTTTAATTATGAGGATTTCCCTGTTCCCTTTTAATTCTGACTTCTGAATTATTCTCTTTGGTTGAACTACATCTGTCTTCAGTAGGGTTAAACCAGAAATAGGTGTTTGATAAGGTGGCTAATGGCAACATAAATCACAAGTAAATCGTTATGACCTACACTCAAACTAATGACCCTACCATTCGTAAATGTGTTGAATCTTGGCAAAAATTAGATGTAGATGAACAACTAGGTTTGTTCTGGTTTATCTATAAAGAAATGGGTGGCTCTGTTACTCCTGCTGCTCCTGCTGCTAGTACTGTTTCTCCAGAAATTGCCGAAGGTTTATTTAATCAGGTAAAAGAATTAAGCCACGAAGAACAACTACAAGTTCAGCGAGACTTAATTAATCGAGTAGATACTCAAATTGGCAGAGAATATGGTTCTTTAGGAGATACTACCAAACTCTTATTTTGGTATCGTCTATCTCAAGGGATGGATGGTAATGTAATTATTCCTGTACCTGCTGGTTATCGCCTTTCTTCAGCAGCCGAAACTTTGTTGAATCAAGTTAAAGAATTACCTTTTGAACAGCAGATAAATATTTTCCGCGACTATGTTTCTCCAATGGGTGCTGAACCTAAAGCTGGTGCTGAAATTTAATTGTTAGGATATTGAGCTACAGTGAGCAAGGCTGTAGCTTAATGTTTGTAATCATAAATGATTTAGCAACAACTCTCACTTGTCTCTTTTATTTACATCTCAAATGAGACTGCTATAGCAATTCTTTGTCATAGATAAACACAGAGTAAATATAATTTTACTCTGTGTGTTTGTTGGTTGCTCATTAGGATAGTTGCACCCTAAATTCGTAACGCCCTTGGTTTTATATTTATAATTTAAATTGTCTTTTGATCAGTTGCATCTATCTGACGAGTGGTTGAAAATTTTTAGTTCTGTACATCAATTTATCAATAATTGGAACTACACCAAAAAAGTAAAACCCTAGAGCTGGGAATCTCTAGGGCTGATAACCTGACCACCTTTACTTTATTTATAATTGATGCAAAATCAAAGTGAATGTTTACAATAGACTTAAATATTTGGCTTATGTCTAGCAAGATTTTCTAAAAAATATTATTGCTGTGATATTATTATCCATTGAAATGATACTATACATATTTTGTGGATAATCACGCTGATATTATTCAAAATTATATTTTTTCTTGTTTAATACTTTTGATTAATTAAATTTTAAGGATAAAATTTCTGATTTTATGTCTATATATATAGCCTACAAAGCTTGATTGCTAATGATAAATAAGGAAAAATAAAAGCATCATGATACATGATTGTAGCCAATTACAGTGACAGAAAGCCTAACCAAAGTCCGCACTTGCGGACTTTTTATTTTGTCTGTAGAGTCTTATTTAAATTACAAACTTATTTCTCAAGAGAGATAACAAGTTTCTTGAGATTACATTTAAATTTTGACTTTAATTAACCGCAGATGGACGCACATAAATTTGTACATCAGCAGGCTAGAAAAGGCTATAGCAATTCTAAATGATTGATAAACATCTCCCTCTCTGGTCTACTGTATCTTCCTTGTCCCCCTTGTCCCCTTGTCTTCCTTATCTCTTTTGTCAGTATGATAAAAAGCTATTAGCGATTTGCAAGTAATTTTTATGACAAATTTTCTCCAGCCGCCAAGATTACGTATTGCTGAGGAAGATAGTGAAGAAGAAAGACGTGCCACTTGGCTGGAACTGTTTTATGATTTGGTATTTGTGGTTGCAGTGTCACAAGTAGCGCATAATCTCAAGGAAGATATTTCGCTGTCGGGATTACTGGGATTTGTGGTTTTGTTTATCCCGATTTGGTGGTCATGGATTGGGACGACGTTCTATGCTAACCGCTTTGATAGCGATGATGTGATTCATCGGTTGTTGGTTGGGGTACAAATGTTAACGGCGGCGGGGATGGCTGTGAATATTCATCATGGCTTGGGAGAAAGTTCGCCGGGTTTTGCTTTAGCTTATGCACTTGGTCGGGCTGTGTTAGTGGCGGAGTATGTGCGGGCGGGGATACATATTCCGTCGGCGCGTCCGTTAACAACTCGCTATGCCATTGGTTTTGCGATCGCATCTTTGATTTGGTTGAGTTCGGCTTTTGTTCCTGTTCCTTGGCGATTTGCACTTTGGGGCGTGGGAATTGCGATTGATTTTGGTACACCAATAACCGCACGCAAACATCAAATTGGCTTACTTCCTCACGCTTCTCATTTACCAGAACGTTTTGGATTGTTCACAATTATTGTGTTGGGGGAAGCGATTATTGCGGTGGTGGAAGGTGTCTCACAGCAAAAATGGCAGGTGTTGACGGTAATTTCCGCCATTTTTGGGCTGATAATTGCTTTTAGTTGGTGGTGGGTTTATTTTGACAATTTAGGCGGGACACCCATTGAAACTGCACGCACTCAAGGAAAAGTTGGGACTGTTAACATTTGGCTTTACACCCATTTACCATTAGTAATTGGGATTGCGGCTACTGGTGTTGGTGTCGAAAAAATCTTGGTCAGTCCACCAACTTTAGCGTTACCAGATGCTCAAAGATGGTTGATTTGTGGTGCAGTAGCATTATGCTCGTTAGCTGTGGGTATTCTGCACCGCTATGGCGTGATTCGATATTGTAAGATTCGTTCGTTGTATCGCTTGGTTGGTGCAGTTGTGCTACTAGCGATCGCACTTTTTGGCAAAGGTTTATTACCAATCTTCGTCATCGCCTTAGTAGCTGTGGTTTCTGCTGTACAAGTTATTCAAGATGTGTCTCAAAGTCGCCCGAATACTCGCTTGGCTGATCCTGAAATTTAAGTTTTTTAATACATATCTTGCACCAGGCGACTGGAAGTCGCGGCTAAACAGGCAAAACCCGCCTACGCGGGTTAAGAACCTTGATTGTCTGTTAGTCCGCGCAGGCGGACTTTGTTTGTATAGCCGCGATTTCTAATCGCTAGGGCTAGGTGCAAGCTATATATATATGGGCTTCTTAATTAATTTCATACTTCACACTTCATACTTCTTTCCTAATCTGCGATCGCCCAACGCACATAAGGACGAAAAGCGGCTACAGTTTTGTAAGTAATTAGCTGTCCTGGTGCGTTGATTTTTCGCAAATCTACACGGAAATATGCCTTTTTATTTTTAAACTGCACATTATAAAAAGGATATTCCTGTCCTTGAGTTTGACCAACACAATTAGCATAATTACTGCGTAAAGGTGAAACAAACTCAACAAACAGCTTATTATTAGATGCGACTAATTGAGTTGTATCGGCAAAATCTCTAGTCTCTGCAATTACAGTATGTTCTGCACCACCTTCATAGGGTAAAATTAACCACCACAAACCAACTATCTGCGGGCAAGTTCCGCTTGTACGTTGCACTTTTAATTTTACATTAGGTTCAGCCAGTGGACTTTGTGAAGGTTGTGCTTGCGCTGTAGAGGCGATCGCACCTGCGGTAATTAAAGGGCATAAAATACCAGCCACAATTGTTAATTTCGCTAACTTATTCATAACTTAAAATGTTCATTATACTAACTATTCTTCATAAATTGACTCTGTAAATGTCGCAAAAGTACCTAATTAATTTGATTTATCGCTAAGGTATTTTCAGTTACAGTTACATCCTTAAAAACAACGCCACAATATGGTTAATTACGAATTATAAATTACGCAGTCATACTACCTGCTGTCTCATGAAACCTCGAATCATTGTTTGTGGCTTAGGGCGTACGGGATATAAAATTTTTCGTCTGCTGAGACAGCAGGGCGCATTGGTTGTTGGTATTCATCACAAACCAATTCCTGGCGAATGTTCACCAGATATTATTATTGGTAATTTACACGCGGCGGCGACTTTAAAGGCGGCAGGAATTCATCAAGCACATACTTTGGTAATTACAGCTTCGGAGGATACCTTAAATTTATCAATTATGATGCAAGCGCGGGTATTAAATCCGCGAATTCGCATTATTAACCGCTTTTATAATACAAACTTGGGTGAAAGACTGGATCAAACTCTCCCAGAACATTTAAGTATGAGTGTTGTGGGATTAGCCGCACCATTATTTACATTTGCGGCTTTAGGAAATCAAGCTATAGGACAAATCAAATTATTTGACCACACTTGGCCTGTTCAAGAAGAATATATTGATGAAAATCATCCTTGGTTGGGGCGAAATTTAAGTGATTTATGGGAAGAACCCACACGAATACTAATTTATTACCTACCCGTAAAAGGGGAGATGAATTTAATTGATGGAGTGCTATCTGGACAAGAATTACAAGTAGGCGATCGCATAATTGTCGCAACTCAACCGCGCATTCGTTCTACCCGCAGATCGTTAATTAAAAAAGTCTTAAAAGTTTGCACCAGTCTGCGTCAGTTTCAGCAACATGGACAATCAATCGTCATTGGTGCGCTAGTCTTAATAGCAATTATAGCGATCGCCACACTCACATATATGTCTACAGAACTTAGTTTATCTGTAGTCGATGCCCTTTATTTTTCTGTGGGGATGATTACTGGCGCAGGCGGTAATGATAAAGTTGTCGAAAATGCACCCAACAGTGTCAAATTATTCACCATTGTAATTATGCTGATTGGTGCAGTGGTGATTGGTATTTGGTATGCGATGCTAACCGATTTTGTGTTAGGTAGCCGCTTTAAACAATTTTGGGATGCAGCCAGAATTCCCCAACGTCATCATTATATTGTCTGCGGCTTAAGTGGCATTGGCAGCAAAATTGTCCAGCAACTTCATACCAGTGGCTATGAAGTCATAGTGATTGAAACTGACTCAAATAATAAATATGTCAACTCAGTGCGGCGGTTAGGAATTCCGGTAATTCAAGGTGATGCTAGTTTCCGCACCATTTTACAAACCAGTAACGTCACTGCGGCGGCGGCGGTATTAGCTGTCACTAACAACGATGCAACGAACCTAGAAATTGCCCTGAAAACCAAAGGGTTAGCACCAAAAATTCCTGTAATTGTCCATTATGCTGACCCCGATTTTGCTAGGATGGCGCAACAAGTCTTTGATTTTGAAGCCGTCCTCAGTCCCGCAGAACTAGCTGCGCCAGCTTTTGCCGCCGCCGCTTTAGGCGGACGCATCCTTGGTAATGGTATCACCGCCGATAAACTATGGGTAGCCTTTGCCACACTAATTACAGCATCACATCCTTTTTGCAATCAATTAGTTAAAGAAATTGCCATATCTGCTGACTTTGTACCTTTATATGTGGAAAGCAACAGTCAACGTGTCCAAGGTTGGGAACTACTCACAACACAACTAGACGAGGGAGATATTCTATATTTAACAATGCCAGCAAATCGTTTATATCAACTGTGGCGCGAAGAAAAAGTATCGCAGACAAGTTAGTACAAGAAAGGGTTTATACCAAATCGATATGAATAAGCATATAATTAGCCTGCATAGCCCCAGACTTCAGTCTGAGGGGTTTATATGCAGACTATTATAGAATTGGTATCAGTGAGAAAAAGCCGATCTATGTTAAGAAAAGTTAGTTCAACTAAAACCATCTCCCCTCCTGCGTTCTGACTTCTTCAATCCTACTCCTAGCCTACAAAAATTGATGTTCATTTTTGGTTTTGAGGCCAGCGCCAGTTATAGCGATTCCAATCATAAATACCTGGAACTTCAAATTCGGAACCGTTATAAAAGCGAATAATGCAATTTGGAGAAGATTTGTGATTATCGCTGATTTCATCGATGTAAACTACAGTGCAGAGAAACCATTCTCGTTGACAAGGGCCATTGTCTTGTACCCATTCCCATAGGGCGTTGGAAACTTCGATGCGATCGCCTACTCTTAACTTGAGTGCATCTTCAAAATCAGCATATTTATCAAAATGATAGGACTCGACTCGATTCAACCATAGCAAACCATAGCGTTCGCGGATGAATTGGACTTCGCCTGAGTCTTGGTTATGCAGCCAATCATTGAGTAGCTGCACTTTCCATGTGCGGTTTTGTTGTTCTTCTGTTTTGACAAACTTTAAAAATGCTAACAGTTCTTGGGAATCTAATTCGTCTAAAGGGTTAGCAATATCATATATGGAATCTTGAGAAATTTGCTTGACTACTTGCAGTAATATCTGTTTCTGCATTTCAGAGAGAGGACAGCTGGCTACATGACAACGCTTAAAGGCTGTTTGCAATGCTGTTTTAATCTCATCTGGGGTCATAGGTCGTCAATAGCAACTTAGAGGTTATGTCTACCAACTTTAACTAAGCCAGTTGATTATTCAAATTCTAGCTCCCAATTATTTTTATTTGCAGAAGAAAATATTTAGCACAACCTGTTTTGACTACTTTATAATTGTTTACAAATAGCCATTCCTCACAAGTTTCTCAGATTTAGTTTCTAATTTGAACATAGAAGCAGATTTAGTTGCATTTCTGAAGCTAATCATCATATTTGATAGTTTTTCAACTTTAATGGAGAAATTTATGATGAATGCTGCGCTATCAGATCAATTTAGGTGGACAAAATCAACACGTAAGCTTGATATTAACTGTAGTATTTTACCTGCTCAATGCCCTATTACAGTTGGAATTGATTTGATTGAATTATCTCTGAAACAACCACGACGTTACTTTGACCCGAAAAAGTTAGCTCAACTTGTAGAATCAGTGAAAGAACACGGCATTTTAGAACCAGTGTTAGTTCGTCCACTTGCTCACGGCAAATATGAATTGATAGCTGGAGAAAGAAGAATCAGAGCCGCACGCACTGTAGGATTAGTTGAAGTCCCAATTATTTCCCTAGAGCTAGATGATCAACAAGCTCTACAAATTGCTCTCATGGAAAATTTACAACGACAAGACCTTAACCCCGTTGAAGAAACTGAAGCCATATTAGAACTACTATCGTTATCTTTGGGAATAGATTCTAATAAAGTTATCTCTCTATTACACAGTGCTTTTAATGCTAAACAAAGAAATCAACAATTGAATCAAAACGTTTTGATTCAACTTGAGCAGATGGAATTACTGTTATCACAGATAGGAAAATTCAACGCAGATAGTTTCCGTGCTAGTCGCCTGCCATTATTGAAGCTGCCTGAAGATATTCTTTCATCTCTGCGACAAGGTGAGATTGAGTATACTAAAGCCCAAGCGATCGCACGAGTTAAATCCGAACAACAACGCACTGAATTACTCAAGATAGCGATCGCAGAAAATCTTTCTTTGAGCAAAATCAAAACTAGGGTCAAAGCACTGAAATTTCCATCAGAAGCACAAGCAAAAAATACTTTAACTCAAAGGTTTAATGACATTAATAAGCTCTTACATCAAAAACAAGCTTCAATCAAATCTCAACACCAAGAAAGAATCACTAAGCTTTTAGATGAATTAGAGAAATTAATTTCCGAAAGTTAATAACGCAGAGATAACTGCATCAAGTTCTTGCAAACTTACTTAACACAAAGAAATCTCAAAACCCTCGAAGAATTAAGCTTTTGTTTTTAACAACTTAATAAGTATATAAACAAATGTAAGTGATAATATTTAACTGTAAAAAGTAGTTGACTACTTCAGCAAGCAAGTAGGATATTAAAAGCATAACAGCACAGTAATTCTACGGTTTAATTCTTAAAGTTAAACTATTCTTATGCTTCACTAACATAAAAAATATGAGCATTGCTGATTTGGTAATGAAATTAGGTATTCGCAAAACTCGAACTAGTAATGGTAGACATCTCCAAAATAGTATATTTTGTGATAAAAGAACATCAAAATCATTTTTTCGACACAAAAAGATGAGTGAGATACTGAAATATATTGAAGAAAATACTAAAGAAATAAAGAGGTTAATAGGTCTAGACTATTGTACATTTCTCTAATTTCTTATGAGTGAATTTTTATCTTGTATACCATTCAGGTAAATACTTTCCTAATTTTCGGAGATGTCTATTATGTCTGATAACGACTCAGATAAAGATAAAAAACAATCGTGGTTTGTCCCTGTTTTGATAGCAGTTATTGGTGCGATTAGTACAATTGCAGTTGCAGTTATTAACCAACCAGATTCATATACTCCATCTAATACATCACCAAGCTCACGAGTATTTCCAACAACTTCTTCAATACCATCAAACTCGCCTAACTCAGCTAGAGGTGATGAATTTAAACCAACAGTTGAGTATTCTTTGAGTGAGTTTAGTGGAGCAAAGTTACGCCTAGGAAATCGTAAACAAGAAGTACTTCTTGTCTCTGATGTAACTTTGCAGTGGGATTTTTCTAAATGCCCAAGACTTGAAGAGCCTCTGACGGGACTACCTTTAATAGAGTACCGTTACACGGTAAATGTTACTCAGAATCGAGGGTCAAAACTTCTCGACAGAAGAACCTTTAAATATGCCTCTGGAGATGTTGATGATTTCTATGTCGATATAATATATCCAGGTAATGGTGTTTATCAAATTTGGTTGGAGTTCAAATACGCTAGTTTTGGCAGCAGCGACATCAAAATTTATCAAACTCAAAAAGAATCAATTTCTCTTTGTTATAGGTAGCGAGCAGTAAATGTCTAACAACGCCCATACACAAGCTGTCTAAATTTCTTCAAAGAAGAAATTATGCTAAATCGTCAATACATAGCCGCGTATTTTGTTGATCAAAAGCATCCCATCATGTGCTGCCGCCGCATAAAACTACTCAAGAGTTTCTTCGGAGTTCACACTAGATGCTATCGCCTGCTTTATTTTAGTTAGTGCGTTTAAGACTTGTGTGTACAAGTGAGCCTTTTTAAGGACAGGCTCAAGAGGATGAAAAATTACTAATTATCACAACCGATTACTTTTCAAACAACCTCTGAGTAAGGCTTTATGTAAAAGAATAAAACTTTGATATTAGCTTAACTTGATTGAACAAATTTTGAACTCTAATTTAATATTATGGCTACTACAATTGATGTCAAAAAAGAAGTTATTTCTATATTACTGGTAGATAATGAACTGGTATTTCGTCAGGGGATTCGTACCCTATTAGGCTTTTATAATAGTAGTGGCGCATATAATTTTAATGTTGTTGGTGAAGCGTCTACTGTTGAGCAAGCTATTAGGTTGAATATAGAACAACATCCAGCTTTAATATTGCTTGATTTAGAATTACCTCCAGAGGATGGAATTATAGTTTTACAACATCTGAAAAAGTCATCTTACAATGGCAAATGCTTAATTTTGTCAGCACAACAAGAAGACGAATATGTATATCGTGCCATGCAAGCAGGTGCATGGGGCTATATATTAAAAGACAAATTAGCCACGCAATTATGTGAAGGAATTATGACTATTATTAATAATAAAGTTTATTTGCCACCTGATGTAGCAACTGTTTTCTTCCGATTATTCCAATACTACTCAGGAAATTCATTAAACTCCAATAGCGAAATCGATTTAACCAAACAAGAGCAGGAAATATTGAACTGGCTTGTACAAGGAGAACCCAATGAACAAATTGCCAAACGCCTTTATATTACTGTTGCAACTGTCAAAGCTCACCTAACTAATATTTTTAGAAAACTAGGTGTTACTAGTCGGACTCAAGCAATTGTTCAAGCCCTAAAATATGGGTTGGTTTGCCCATGAATAACTCCAATCGTTTTTGTCATACAAATTAATTTTAATGAGGATAGCAAAAATATACGGCTCATTACCAGCTTGCATTATTTCAGAAATTTAACTAGCAATAAAAGCCCATTATAGGAGAACAATTATGTACACAAGAGTTCAAAGAAACGGTAAATCAACGACTAATTCATCTACAAATCAGTTTGCATCACGCCCATTCAAAGTTGAAGAATCTCTGCCACAACAAAATGTAAATGAAGATGATGTAATCCAAAATCAAGAATTAGCACCAAAGCCAAGCAGTCTTGATAGTAAATCTTTGTTGTCTCGGATATCAGTAACAAGACCAGATGGCGCACCACCACTTCCGCCCCCAGGCATCCAAATGAAGTTGGGCAATGGAGAAGCAAACGAAAATTATCAACCACAATATCAACCAGATACATCTACCTCACGCCTGCAAATGAAGCTGACGATAGGACAACCAGGGGATAAATATGAGCAAGAGGCAGATAGGATTGCCAAAGATGTAGTCCAAAGTATTCACTCAACAGACAATCAGGTTGTACAGAATAAAGAACAGCCTACTGAATCAATTGGCCAGGGACAGAATTTCTGGTTGTCAAGGATGTCAATACAACAACCTCCATATCAGCCAGACACAACTACCCCACGTCTGCAAATGAAACTGAGTATACAAGAAGCTAGAGAGGAACTAGAACCCTCATTAGACCAACAAAGTAACACCTCAATTCAGCCATTGATTCAGCATATGAATATCGGAGGAATGGCAGTCTCTCTCGATGTCGAAGCGGGGATACAACGGGCTAGAAGTGGTGGGCAGCCCTTAGCAGACAGTATCAGAGAACCGATGGAGCAGGTGTTTGGGGCTGATTTTAGTGGTGTGAGGGTACATACAGATGCTCAGGCTGACCAGTTGAACCAGTCAATACAGGCCAAGGCTTTTACAACGGGACAGGATGTGTTCTTTCGGCAGGGGGAGTATGAACCTGGGAGTCAAGGGGGGCAAGAGTTGTTGGCGCATGAGTTGACCCATGTGGTGCAGCAGGGGCGAGGGAAAGTAGAGTGCTTAAAGAAAAGCCCCTTGGAGGAAGTGGAAGCCGTAACAGATACAAAAAGCCATGCGAACAATAAGGAAGCCCCCGATAAGAACAAAGAACTAAGCATCCAAAGGTGCGACGGGGGACAGGTTTTACGAGGGTACGTACAGCGTTATATACCGTACAGGAGCGTACAAATGGGCATTGGCATTATAAATAACCCAGAATTCCCGTTTCGCAGGCTGCGTATAACAGCCACAATCTACCAGCGCCACCTAGATTATCTACAATCGACGAATCCGCACATGATAAGCATAGAGAGGGCGTTAGAGGCGGTCTATAATTATAGAAGAGCGCTAACGCTTGACATAACACCTCCATTCGTATATAGCTGCACAGCAAAATACAAGAACGACGTACAAGCGGATATTCGACTGCTGGACGAATGGCTGCACGGGGTTCTAACAACTATATCGACCGGCTAAGGAACGAAAGATGAAGCAGCGACAGGAGGAAGAAAGTGAACCACTTGGCGAAGAACCAAAGCCATACCGCCCAAAAGTATATCTGCTGATAGCAGGTGTGATTGCGATCGATACGATCGCCAAAATTTGATTTTAGTTAACTTTCAAAGCTTTGTTCGCCACTTCAATGACTTCTTTAGCAGCCTTTTCCTTGCGTTCACTGTAGCGATCAGTGAGATAATCTACCTTGTCTCGCAACAACAAAGTAAACTTATAAAGTTCTTCCATCACATCCACAACGCGATCGCGGTAGGGTGAATCTTTCATCGTGCCGTCTTCTTTAAACTCTTGATATGCTTTCGCCACTGATGATTGATTGGGAATTGTAAACATCCGCATCCATCGCCCCAAAATTCTCAATGTATTCACAGCGTTGAAAGACTGAGAACCACCGCTTACCTGCATCACAGCTAAAGTTCTACCTTGAGTCGGACGAACTGCACCTATATTCAGAGGAATCCAATCAATTTGGTTTTTCATAATCCCAGAAATCTGACCGTGCAGTTCTGGACTAGACCAAACTTGCCCTTCTGACCACATACTTAATTCTCTCAACTCCTGAACCTTGGGATGGGTATCAGGGACACTACCGTAAATTGGGAGTTCTCTAGGGTCGAAAAACTTCACCTCTGCACCAAATTCTGTAATGATGCGTGCTGCTTCTTCGGCTAACAGGCGACTGTAGGAGCGATCGCGCAAAGAACCATACAAAAATAAAATTCTGGGGGGATGGTCGAATGTTGTCATATAACGTAGTTGCACAAAATTAAATTCATTCGTGGAGGTAGGGAACAGGGAACAAGGAACGGAGAACAGGAAAAGAATATGTGTAAGTAGTTATTCTAGGACTTACGCAGACTCTACGATTTCTTGGCGTTCTACCTTGCGGGAAGCCGCTTGCGCGTCTAATGCGACTTGGCAGTTCGATAAATTAAGCTTTTTGGGAATTTTTGCGTAATTCCTGTATTCATATCTGAAATAAACAAGTTTATGCTTGATTCACAGACGCAATTAATTGAACTACTCGTTCTTTAATTTCATCGCGCACTCTGGGAAAAATTTCTGGTTGTTCTGCTGGATCATCCAATTGCCAATCTTCAAATACTTCGCGTACCACCCATTCCGGCGGTAAGTTCACACCACAACCGCACAGAGAAATCACCACATCAAAATCTTCAGCTTGAAAATCACTTAGGGGTTTGGAATGCTGATTAGTAATATCAATACCAATTTCTTGCATCGCTGCGATCGCTTCTGGTCTCACCTGACTCGCCTCTAACCCCGAACTAGTTACGGCTATTTTTCCTTGTCCCAGAGTTTTAGCAAAACCTTCTGCCATTTGCGAACGAGCCGAATTCTTTTTACAGACAAACATGACACGTTTCATAAATCAAATCCTTATTTTGTGACTGATAGTTGTGATTATTTGCAATCTCCAAAACAACGCGGATCTAGCAAGGTTGCTTTCTCTGGTTCTCTCGGAAACCAACTTGCTGTGCGCTTACAAAACTCAACCAGCATTAACATAACTGGCACTTCAATTAAAACCCCCACCACCGTAGCCAGTGCGGCACCAGAACTTAAGCCAAATAAAATCACAGCCGTGGCGATCGCTACTTCAAAATGATTACTCGCGCCAATTAATGCTGCTGGTGCGGCATCTTCGTAAGCTAAATTCAGCTTCAATCCTGCTACATAACTAATTAAAAAAATGAAATTAGTTTGAATAAACAGTGGTACAGCAATTAACAAAATATGCAAGGGATTATTCACAATTAATTCACCCTTGAAGGCAAACAGTAGTACCAAAGTTAATAACAAAGCCGTAATCGCTACGGGAGTCAAATAATTAAGAAATCGTCTTTCAAACCACTCTTTACCTTTATATTTAAAAATCCAGTAACGGCTGTATATTCCTGCTATTAACGGTAAACCAACGTAAATTAATACCGACAAAACAATAGTTTCCCAAGGTACAGCTAAATTATTCGCCGCTAGTAACCATCTACCCAAAGGCGCATACAAAAACAGCATAGCCAAAGAATTTACAGCCACCATAATTAAGGTGTGTCCTTGGTTGCCGTAAGAAAGATATCCCCACATCAGCACCATTGCTGTACAAGGTGCAATTCCTAGTAAAATCGTGCCGGCAATGTAAGAATTAGCCAGTGTAACTTCACCACCGCGAATCATTTCACTTCCAACAATCAAAGGACGAAATAACCATCCTAAGAAAAATTGAGCAAATACCACCATCGTGAAAGGTTTAATCAACCAATTCACTACCAAAGTGAGAATCACTGGTTTGGGAGCGCGGATAGCATTTGTAGCTTGGGTGAAGTCAATTTTCACCATGATGGGATACATCATAAAAAATAAACAGACAGCAATGGGAATCGAGACTTGATATACACTCATTGCGTCCAGTGCGACCGCCACTCCTGGAAATAATCGACCCAGAACAATTCCGCCAAAGATACATAAAAAGACCCATACAGTGAGGTACTTTTCAAAAAAACTGAGATTGCTTCCTGCTTGTATCCGATTTGTATTAGCTTGGGGATTCTGATTCATCAAAGTACACCTAAAATAAAACCGCTCAGACTTGGCTGCTTTTCACGTTTTGTCGCTAAGGTTCTCTATTCTTCATATCAAATTTTCTTGATATATAAGGTGGATGTCAACTAGAGAATACAAAAATTCATCAAAAAAACTTGATGGATACTCCGCAGAATTTAAAGTCTGCAATCTCTTGGTTACGAAATTCAGGTAAGCTGAGGTTAAAAATAGTGCTGAATGTCGAGTTTTTCAGCACTAAGTTCAATTAGAGTAATTAATTACCTGTGTGAAATATGAAAAAACAACACAGCAAAGTATTTTTATGGAATTTCCCAACTTTGGTTATGCAGTACTACTCAAAACTGATGCAGCTAATATTTACTGTTTGTCTGTTTGCCCTTCTCTCATGGGTAATCACACCAACAGCCGAGGCTTTAACCCCGATTAGATTATTTGACATTTCTTATAAAGATTGTCCCCCAGAACTAGCTAAAGGGGCAGTGACAAGCGGTGGTAGTGCGGCGGCGGCTAATTGCTTTATTGTCATAGGTAAGGCCGAAAACGGCACTTATAAAACCGTCTACGATGCAGATATCTATGGTCGGATATATGATGCTAACAACGACTCAGTTTTACAAAATCGTACCCGCCTTGGTTCTATTGCCGAAGTTCCACCAGGAATTAGCGATTTTGAGTTGAGAATTTCTGTACCAGCAAATCAGCCATTACCTTTAAAGTTAAAGCAATTTAAAGCATCGGGATTTAGTAGTCAAGTCCGACGATGAGTGTTGAGTGCTGAATGCTGAATGCTGAGTGTTGTACACTGAGCGAAGTCGAAGTGTAAGTGTTGAGTGACGACAGCTTTTAATAAACAGTCTGGGTTTACTCACCCAGACTTTCAATAACATCCAGTGGATAGTTAGGCAAAAACCTGCAAACCACCTACCAGACTACCTACTACTTGGCCTACTACTTGCAGCAATAAAATCGCCAACATTGGGGAAAGATCAATGCCGCCCAAGGGGGGGATAATGGAACGGAAGACATTGAGATATGGGTCAGTAATTTGGCTTAAAGCAGAGAAAGGCTGGTTATACCAATTGATGGTAGGGAACCAAGTCAATAAAACTCTAATAAATAGTAGAGCCGTATAAAGCTGTATGAAGGTATTGAGGGTGCTAATCAGTAAAAACATGGATTTTGGGGTTTCCTGCTAAGTTTCACAAGCGGTCTTATAGTTGATTTTAGTTTAGTCGTTGTCATGCTGTCTGCGAATCAGTATCTATTTTGACCACGACTAACGTTTACCGCCGTTGTTGATTAGTCTGAAGGTGGAAACTCAGTTGCAGAAAGCCATTTAAAGATGACTAATCTTGTATTGAGGAACGATCGCCTGCTGTTTGACTAGCACTACCGTTAACATTGCCCAATTGTTGCCTTACTTCGTCAATTGTTGCATTTAACTGAGCAATTTTATCTTCTAGCGATCGCCTAGCTGATTCCATTTCCAGATTTCCATTGTCTAAAGCTCTCATCCGTCGTTTGGCTGAATTTTTTTTCGGCTCTACCACACCATTACTGAGTTCGGCTTCTTCTTCTGTTGATTCTAAATCCAGCCGAGAAGTAATGACAGCACCCAAAACACCACCAACTAAGCCGCCAAACAGCGCCCCTGCGAAAAAACCACTAGCAAAACCATCTCGCTGACTCATAACTTTACCCGCCTTGAAGCAATCTTACAATCTTGATCTTGTGTTAAGCGATTTTCCTTTCCTAGCTGCATAGTAACTTAAGTACCAAAAATGCGATCGCCTGCATCACCTAATCCCGGTACAATAAAACCGCGATCGTTCACTGTTTCATCAATAGTTGCAGTGTAAACGATTAAACCCGGATATGCGGCACTTAATTTTTGTAATGCTGGCGGAGCTGCAACTACACTGACAATTCGCGTCAACTCCGGGTCAATTCCCCGTTGAGTTAATTCTGCCATCGCCCGCATAATCGACCCCCCAGTAGCTAACATCGGGTCTGTAATTAACACCCTAGTTTGCGGGTCAAATTTTTCCGGTAATTTATTCAGATAACACCGAGCTTCCAGCGTTTCTTCATCACGCACTAAGCCCAAATGATAAATCGAAGCCAAAGGTAACAAAGTTTGCGCCCCTTCTAATAATCCTAAACCTGCCCGCAGAATCGGCACCACTGCCACAGGTACTTCTGGATTAATAAAAGTTGCTGGACAAGTCTCCAATGGAGTCTGCACTGTTGTCTCTAGCGTTGGTAGCCACTCCCGCGCCGCTTCGTAAGTTAGCCATCTGCCTAACTCCGTTATGGCACTGCGAAATAATACTGAAGGTGTAGCAGCATCACGGGCGACTGCCAACCAGTGCTTAATTAAAGGATGGGGTGGAACGTAAACACGCAGCTGTACCGTCATAGGCTGGAAATTGGCACTTTTGATTTTATAGGAACTGAAACCTCATCATACTCTTTCCTGTGTGTAGCTGGCAGCCAAAATCAACTCCCAAAAACTATTGAAAATTTTTGTCATTAGTAGTTGACATATATTCTCAATCAAAGTTATATTATGAATCAGTGTTCTCCTCTCTTTAAGGATCGGCAGACGGGATTAGCCAGCAGTCGCAGGCTTGTCCCTCTTTTTTTGTATTGGTCATTAGTCATTGGTCATTGGTCACTTGTTAGGGTTTCAGAACCAAGCCCCAACGAATGGAATTCGCGGCTATAAAAACGAAGTCCACCTAGCCTGCGGCAACAGCAAAGCTGAACGCGGACTCAACATAAAATCAAGGGTTTTGAACCCGCGTGGTGCGCCAAGCGCAGCGCAAGCGCGATAGGCGGGTTTTGTCTGTGTAGCCGCGACTTCAGTCGTTTAGTGCAAGATGTGAATAAACTTCCGGAACGGAAATTAGGATATTTTGTAGTTTGTATTTAGCAATACCAATAACAAAGGACAAATGAGCAATGACAAATAACAATCTCGTATTTGACGCAATTATCATTGGTTCGGGAATGGGTGGCTTAGTAACAGCAACTCAACTAGCAGCCAAAGGCGCAAAAGTTTTGGTGTTAGAGCGTTATTTAATTCCCGGTGGTAGTGCCAGCTATTTTGAACAGCACGGTTATCACTTTGATGTTGGCGCATCGATGATTTTTGGGCTGGGAAAAAACGGCACAACTAACTTGCTGACTCGTGCCTTAGATGCGGTCAATATGCAAATCGAAACAATACCAGATCCAGTACAAATTCATTATCATTTACCCGACGGATTAGACATTAAAGTTGACCGGGTTTATGACAAATTTTTGCAAAATCTTACTGCTTACTTTCCTCAAGAAGCAAGAGGTATTCGTCGCTTTTATAACGAATGCTGGCAAGTTTTTAATTGCCTAAACAGTATGGATTTGTTGTCGTTAGAAGAACCTCGGTATCTGATGCGGATGTTCTTCCAGCATCCTTTAGCGTGTTTTGGGTTACTGAAATATTTACCAAAAAATGTTGGAGATATCGCGCGGCGTTATATTAAAGACCCTTTATTATTAAAATTCATTGATATGGAATGTTATTGCTGGTCAGTAGTGCCAGCAAGCATGACACCAATGATTAATGCCGGGATGGTCTTTTCCGATAGACATTATGGCGGTGTTAATTATCCTAAAGGGGGAGTAAGCATAATTGCTCAAAAACTAGTAGAAGGACTAGAAAAACTTGGCGGTCAAATTCAGTATCAAGCGAGGGTAAAAAAAATTATCCTAGAACAAGGACGTGCTGTCGGTGTAGAACTTGCGAATGGTCAAATTTATCGAGGTAAACGCATAGTTTCTAATGCTACACGCTGGGATACATTTGGCAAATTAATTCCTGTAGAGAAAATACCCAATAATGAGAAAGTATGGCAACAACGCTATGAAAAATCGCCTAGCTTTTTGAGTTTACATATCGGCGTGAAAAGCTCAGTTTTACCTCAGCACACAGAATGCCATCATATTTTGTTAGAAGATTGGGCAAAAATGACGGCAGCAGAAGGCACGATTTTTGTTTCCATCCCCACATTACTTGACCCAGATTTAGCACCACCGGGACATCATATCATTCATGCCTTTACACCTCACTGGATTGATGGTTGGCTGGGTTTATCGACAAACAGATATGAAGCCAAAAAAGAAGCAGCAGCTTGGCGAATTATTGACCGACTAGAACAAATTTTTCCGGGGTTAGATGCAGGGTTAGATTATCTATCAGTCGGGACACCCCGCAGCCATCGCCGCTTTTTGGGGCGAGAAGATGGGACTTATGGGCCCATTCCCCGACGAAAATTGCGGGGCTTGTTAGGGATGCCATTTAACCGCACAGCTATTCCAGGACTTTATTGTGTGGGTGATAGTACCTTTCCTGGTCAGGGTTTAAATGCTGTAGCTTTTTCAGGCTTTGCTTGCGCCCATCGCATCGCTGTTGATTTGGGAATTGGTAAATAGTCAATGCTCAAGGGTGATGACTGTAGTTAGTAGGTTAGGTTGATACTCAGCACTTTTAATTTAAGCAACTTGAGACACTGTTTGTTGGATGGGAATTTTGACGATGAATTCTGTCCCGGTTCCTGGTGAAGATTTACAGGTAATATGACCACCGTGTTTGTCTACAACAATTTGATGGCTGATAGATAAACCTAATCCTGTGCCTTTACCCGCAGGTTTAGTTGTAAAGAAAGGTTCAAATAACTTTGCTTGGACTTCGGGCGGAATTCCTGGGCCGTTATCTGCAATATGAATGGCAACCCAATCATCACCAATCATCTTGGTATGAATTTCAATGCGACTGGGTTTTTGGTGAATTTCTGCCAAAGAACGCTGTTTATCATATTCATCTAAAGCATCAATAGCGTTAGAGAGAATATTCATAAATACTTGGTTAATTTGTACGGCATAGCATTCGACTGGTGGTAATAAACCATAGTCTTTGATAACTGCGATCGCAGGATGGTCGGATTTTTGTTTAAGACGATAATTTAAAATCGTCAGTGTACCTTCAAGACATTCATGAATATCGGCCTCTGTGAGGTTAGCATCATCGGTACGCGAGAAAATTCGTATGGATTTGACAATTTCTCGAATACGTCTTGCGCCAAAATTCATGGAGTTGAGCAATTTTAACAAATCGCTCTCTAGGAATCCTAAATCAGTTAATTCTAATTCTGCTTGAATGCGGGGTGTGGGTTCAGGGTATTCTTCTTGATATAAATGTAGTAGCTTGAGAACTTCTTGAGTATATTCATTGGCATGAACGAGATTGCCATAAATGAAGTTGACAGGGTTATTAATTTCATGGGCGATTCCGGCTACCATTTGCCCTAAGCTGGAAAGTTTTTCGCTTTGAATTAACTGAATCTGCACGTTCTTTAGGTCATCATAAGCTTGGCTAACTTCAGAAACTTTCTGCTCTAATAAAGCATTTTTATGTTCTAACTTGACAGTTAAATCATGCAGTTTGAGGTGTAATTGAACTCGTGATAAAACTTCTTCCTGTTGAAAAGGTTTAGTAATATAGTCTACTGCACCAACTTGAAAACCTGCGATTTTATTGGTTGTATCTGATAGTGCCGTCATAAAAATAACGGGAATATCTTGAGTTTTGGGGTCTGCTTTTAATAGACGACAGGTTTCAAATCCATCTATTTCTGGCATCATGACATCCAATAAGATTAAGTCGGGTAGAGCATATTTAACTCGCTCTAAAGCAACTTTTCCAGATTTCGCTACCATCACTTCCAAACCAGCCTGATCTAAAGCATCAGACAAGACACCTAAATTAGCAGAATTATCATCAACAATTAAAACTGTGGGAGTTTGTTCGGTTGTAAGGTTCATAACGCTTACTGTTGAGGGTGAATGAGTGCCAGAATTTCTTGGTCTTGAAATTCTTGTGCTAGTTGTTGCAGCCGTTTAGCAAAGGGAAGATATTTTGGATCTATTTGTGAAATTAATGCTGCTTGTTTTATGATTCCCTTAAAGTTACCCTTCATTACTAACTCATAGAGAGTTTCTATCTCTGTCTGGGGAGGTAGAATGAAGTTGACC
Source organism: Nostoc spongiaeforme FACHB-130 (assembly GCF_014698475.1). Classification (GTDB taxonomy): domain Bacteria; phylum Cyanobacteriota; class Cyanobacteriia; order Cyanobacteriales; family Nostocaceae; genus Nostoc_B; species Nostoc_B spongiaeforme. The sequence continues at coordinate 147,016 of NZ_JACJTB010000005.1, forward strand.
TGATGTGCTACTGACTGGTTTTCAGGGCTTTGCTCTTCATACAGCCACTCTAAGTTGAGAAATTGCCGCAATTTTTGAAATAGTGCGATCGCCTGCACAGGTTTGGGGAGAAAATCATTACCACCAGCTTCGATGCTGCGATGTTGGTCGCTTTCAAACACGCTGGCTGAGGAAACAATAATGATGATGTGTTTAAAAGCTTCTGACTGGCGAATGTGATGAATTAACTCAAAACCATCAAGTTCTGGCATTAACAAGTCAGTAATGACTAAATCCGGCTGAAACTCCGCAATTTTTTGCCAACCCTCTGCACCATCATTGGCTTCTGTAACTTCAAACCCAATGGGAGTCAGTAAGTTATAAATCACAGAGCGATTTTCCCATTTATCATCTACAACTAAAATCTTGGGTTTGCGGTCTTTAATCCCGATAATTTGTCCAAAATCATCAGCTTGGGAAGTTTTCACCCATTCTTGGGCTTCTGGTAAGTAAACATCAAACCAAAAAATACTGCCAACGCCAATTTCACTTTGAACGTGAATGGTGCTGTCCATTAATTCCACAATTCTTTGGCTAATGGCTAATCCTAAGCCTGTACCTTCAGTTTGTCGCCGTCTGTCGCCTACTTGCTCAAAAGGTTGAAATATGGCTTGGAGTTTTTCTTGGGCGATACCTACACCTGTATCGCGGACTTGAAAGCGAATTTTACCTCCAGAAGCATAGCTGATGGTAAAGGTGACTTGACCAACATCTGTAAATTTAATGGCGTTGCTGAGGAGGTTAATTAAGACTTGTCGCAGGCGTTTTTCATCGGCGCGGATACCAATTGGTAATTCGCTGGCAAATTGATACTGAAATTGAATGCTTTTGAGTTCTGCACGAATGCGACACATTTCGGCGACACCTTGCAGAAAAGCCGGAAAGTGGAAATCACTGGTCATCAGTTCCACTTTTTGCGCTTCGATTTTTGATAAGTCGAGGATGTCGTTGATTAAGGTGAGCAAATGGGAACCGCACTGATAAATAACATCAATGCGCGATCGCTCATCTTCCTTGAGATGTTTGGAACGCTGTAAAATTTGGGCATAGCCGAGAATGCCATTTAACGGTGTCCGTAATTCATGGCTCATATTAGCCAAAAATTCGCTTTTGGCATGACTGGCGGCTTCTGCTGCTTCTTTGGCTTGAGCGAGAGCAAATTCGGCTTGTTTGCGTTCTGTAATGTCGTTGTTAATTTCGAGTTGATTATAGGACTGTCCATTTTCATCACGCTGTAATGTCCAGCGACTAGCAACAATAATTGACCGACCATCGCGGGTTTGATGATGAAGTTCGCCTTCCCAGTGTCCCTGCTGTAAAAACTCGCTCAAAATGTTTTCTAAGGGTTTGGGAAAGACTGTTTTCAGAAATGTGTGAATATACTGCCCAATTACTTCTTCGCGTTTCCAGCCATAGAGAACTTCCGCACCGCGATTCCAGTAAGCAATCCGGTCATCCATATCTCGAATGATGATACTGTCACTGGCTGAATCCAATATTTCTAGGGTTTGGCGGAGTTTAAATTCTGCTTGTTTGCGATCGCTAATATTACGTGTGATTGCAATCATGCCAATGATATTACCGTGATGATCTCTCCAAGGAGCTTTAGTGGTCAAAAAAGTACCATTAATGCCACCAGTAGAAACATCTTCCTCAAAAGTCTCTGTCTCGCCTGTTATCATGATCTGGCGGTCTTTTGCCATGATTGTTTGAGCAAAATCAAGGGGCAAAATTTCCGTATCGTCTTTACCGATAATATCTTCAATGGGTTTGCCCATGAGATTGGCTAAGTTAGAGTTCAGGGCGACATGACGGCCTTGAAAATCTTTAACAACGATAAAGTCTGGTGTGCTTTCTAAAATTGATCGCAGTAGAGTGTTGCTGTCGCGTAAGTCTTCTTCAATTTGTTTGCGATCGCTAATGTTGCGGGTGATCCCAATTAGCCCCAGAATATTACCTTGAGCATCTCGCCAAGGCGCTTTTGTGGTAAGAAAAGTTGTCTTGACTGTACCAAAAGAAACATCTTCTTCAAAAATTTCGGTCTTACCTGTTATCATGATCTCGTGGTCTTTGGCTCGGATTTCTGAGACAACATCTGAAGAAAATATTTCTGTATCGTCTTTACCAACAATCTCATCTATTGATTTGCCCAAGAAATTAGCCATTTCAGTGTTTACCGTTACATAACGGCCTTGGCAATCTTTAACAAAGATGAAATCTGGTGTGCTGTCTAAAACTGAGCGTATTAGTGTGTTGCTGTGGCGTAAGTCTTCCTCGGCTTGTTTGCGATCGCCAATATCACTAGCTAAGGCAATTACGCCCAAAATATTACCATCAGTATCTTGCCAAGGAGTTTTTGTCGTTCTGAAGGTACCGTTAATTCGACCATCGGCACTACAGAGGTATTCTTCATCGGTGGTGTTAATACCTGTGGTGATAATCTGTTGGTCTTGAATTGTATACTTACGTGCCACTTCTAATGGCATTAATTCAAAATCGTTTTTACCAATGATCTCTTCAACAGCACGACCCATAAAGTTTGCCGCATTAGAATTCAGGGTAACATACCGCCCTTGAACATCTTTAACGACAATGTAATCGGGTGTACTGTTTAAAATTGAGCGTAGTAGGGTGTTGCTTTCGCGCAAGTCTTCTTCGGTTTGTTTGCGATCTTGAATATTTGTCTGTACCCCAATCCATTCTCGAATACTACCGTCAGCTTCCAGCACGGGAACACTCCGCGTCAGCCAGTAAAAATACTCCCCATCATATCGACGAATCCGGCATTCTATCTCAAATAGGTTTTTATTCTTTACCGCTTTTTCCCATGCTTGAGCGGTTAATAAGCGATCGTCTGGATGAACCGCATCTAACCATCCCGATCCCAAAATTTCTTCTAAGGTTTGCCCAGTAAATTCTCTCCAAGCCGTAATATCGTTGATGACAAGACCATCGGGTGGCAGTATCCAGACAATTTGACAAGTAGCCGTGATTAAAGACCGATAGCGTTCTTCGTTACGCTGGAGGGCCAATTCAGTTTGTTTGCGTTGAGTAATATTTTCAGTAAAGATCATAATTCCGCCAACTTCACCTGTGGCTAAATACCACGGACGGATTGACCAGTTTACCCATTCTCCAAAGCCGTCAGCACGGGGAAAATAGTCTGCATTGTTGTGCGCGTCGGCTCCGGCTAAACATTGTTGGTGAATTTGCTTCCACTTTTCAGGGATATCAGGAAAAATCTCGTAATGAGATTTTCCAATAATATCTTTAGTTAATTTATAAATTTCTAGCCATTTGTGACTTACGGCTAGATACTGCATATCTTGATTGAATATAGCTATTCCCATCGGAGCATATTCAATTGTTTGATAGAGAGCGATCGCTAGGGGATTGTCATTGATATCTGTTGTCGCTAAAGATTGAATATCTGGGAACATTTTCGGCTCTGGTATCTGACTCATACTTTTTGATTACTCGTTCTCCTGAAAGTCTGCACAGGTTGAATCCGCCCGGAAATTTGCGGATTTATCTTCTGAGTCAGCAATGTTGTTTTTTGAAGTGATTAGCGTTAAACAATCTACTTCATACCCAGAGTTCCCTAAAAATCCTCAAAACTAACAAACAACAAAATTGAGATTATTTCTGTAGAACAACTCAATAAAATTACATCTTTTGTTAACTATTTATATAATTGCATCATACAAAATCGATATTAAGAAGCATATAATTAGCCTGCAAAGGCAGGCTTTGTTTGTATAGCCCCATACTTCTAGTACAATGCGGTGGAAATAAAGATACCATTTCAAGTTAGTAAAAAGCTTGTGATAGAAGCTTTTTGACTTTTGACTTCCGCGTAGCGGTACTAGTCTGAGGGGTTTAATATGCCATTCAACTCGAAATGATTTTGACTTTACTTGCTGCTGTTGTCGCTTTTTCTCGTGCTTTCTGCACATTCTCAGCTTTGGCTAAAGCGACACCCATACGTCGATAAGGATGAGCCGAGGGTTTGCCAAATAATCTAATATCGACATCTTTTTCGGTTAACGCTTCAGCAACTCCAATAAAGTGTACTGACTCTGACTTTTCTGAGGCTAAAATTACTGCACTAGCTGAAGAGCCAAACTGTTCAATATGAGGAATGGGTAAGCCTAAAACAGCCCTTAAATGTAATTCAAATTCATTAAGGTTTTGAGAAATTAATGTCACCATACCTGTATCATGGGGTCGTGGTGAAAGTTCCGAAAAAATTACTTCATCTTTAGTGATAAAAAATTCTACACCAAAAATTCCGGCTCCACCTAAAGCGTCGGTGACTTTTGTAGCGATCGCTTGAGATTGTAATATTTTATCTTCCGAGATTCCTGCTGGTTGCCAAGATTCTTGATAATCGCCTCTTTCTTGACGATGACCGATAGGTGAACAGAAAATTGTTGGGGCATTCCATTGCTTAATTGTCAATAATGTAATTTCAATTTCAAAGTTAATAAATTCCTCTACAATAACTTTTTGACTGTCGCCTCTGGAATTTGCGATCGCATAATTCCAAGCCCTTTCAACTTCATCTTTATTTGCTACTACAGATTGACCTTTTCCAGAAGATGACATTACAGGTTTGACTACATTTGGAAAGCCAATTTCATCGGAGATTGCAATTAGTTCTTCTAGAGTGACAGCATAACCATATTTAGCCGTTCTAATGCCCAACTCTTTATGTGCCAATTCCCGAATTCTGTCGCGGTTCATTGTGTAGTTAGTCGCCGCCGCCGTCGGAATAACTGTAATCCCACGTTGTTCAAATTCTAGTAACTTTTCAGTTCTAATTGCTTCAATTTCTGGTATTATCAAATCGGGCTGATGCTTTGTCACCACTGCTTCTAAATCATCAGCACTCAGCATAGAAATAACTTCCGCACAATCAGCAACCTGCATCGCTGGCGCATTCGCATAGCGGTCAACAGCAATTACATAATTACCCAGGCGTTGCGCCGCAATCACAAATTCCTTACCGAGTTCACCTGAACCCAATAACATCAGTTTTTTCGGCAACTTAATAGAATCACTCATCAATTTATCCAGAAAATTTTCAGTATCATCATCTTATAATTTTTTGGATTTTAATCATACTTATATGAATGAGTAAGTAAAATGGGTTGTCAGACAACACAACAGACCATCTGGATATTTTCTATTCTGCGGTGTGTTAGCCTGAAGCCGTAACAAACTCTAATGGATTAACATAACTAGTTTAGAGACATATATCAATAACTTATTTACTCACTTATATACAAAGTATGAAAAATGGTTTAACTCTAAAAGATATAGTATTTCTCATCAAAATTCATTTGATTGCCACTTCGGTAGTATGTCTATCATCTTGCATACAATTATTTTTTTTCCTTGACGCTCTCAACTCAAAGGCTTGGAAGCAGTTAGAGTATTTATGGATTATAGGTTTCTGTATAGATGTTTATATGCTGATATTTGCAACTATGCAAGCCTTGAGAAGAAACAACACTTCTCTTGTACCTGGCCTTGCCTATTTTTTTATTTTATTTCAATGGTATTTTATGGTAAACTCTCTTTTTTAAAATTTATTAGTGGCAATATTTTACTAATGAGCTTTTTAAAAGGTATAAAATTTTCTCTTCTATCTATTGTGCATATTTTATTTATATTATTTGGTGGAAGTATATTGAATTACTGTAATAAAAATAATGCCCCTTAAAATTTATAAAATATCCTGTGTTGTTGTGTAATATAAAATAATTTTTATCTGACTGTGCGTTAGGCTAAAGTCTTAACATACCCTAATGCTTTAACTATGCTGTATACCAATTTAATCATCATTATTTTAAATGAGTGAACTTAGCCCCGCGTAACTTTAAATCTTGATACTGTAGCTGAGTTAAACCACTACCTTCACCAAACTGACATCCTTCTACTAAAGCCTCTGTCCAAATAGTTTCATTAAGGGTTGCACCTGTTAAATCAGCGTTGCGTAAGTCAGCTTTAGTAAAATTAGCAAATAGGAGGTCAGCATTAACTAAACTACTATTTTGTAGATTTGCATTAGTTAAGTTACCTCTAATAAAATTTACTTCGTATAATATCAAATTAGATAAATCAGCACCAACTAAATTAGGAAATTTTAGCTGTTGAGGATTTTGTAAAAATTGCATCATACAAACTATATTGGCTTCATTGAGTTTAATTTTACTTAAAAAAGTATAACGACCTATTCCTAATTTTTTGAGGGTTTTTAACCGTTGTTCAGGATTTTGTTCTAAAAATCTAATTGCACTATTCCGTAATTCTTCAATTGTTAAATTAATCATCACATCTGATATCAATAACGAATAACTATCTTTTTATAGGTAATATTATATCAATTGTAGTACCTTGGTTAATCAGAGAAACGCATTTAATCAAGCCACCATGTTGTTCTACAATAATTTGATGGCAAATGGATAAACCTAATCCTGTGCCTCGCCCAACAGGTTTAGTAGTAAAAAAAGGTTTAAAAATGCTTTGGCAAATTTGTTCATTCATGCCACAACCATTATCAGTAATTGAGATAGTAATTTGATTTTCCTGGGATTGAAATGTCCGAATCCAAATAGTTGGTGTGTCCTCTAGATTACTATCAGGAATTGCCTCTTTTTCAACTAAAGCATCAATAGCATTATTAATTAAATTAAGAAAGACTTGATTTAAAAGACGAGGATTACAATAAATTTGTGGTATTTTGCCGTAATCTTTAATTATTGAAATAGGTTTACTATTACTTGCAAAGCGGTTAAGTCTGTGCTGTAAAATTACAAGCGTACTATCAATACCTTGATGAATATCAGCTTTTTTATAGTCCGATTCATTCAACCGCGAAAAGCTAGAGAGTGATTCGACAATTTCACTAATTCTAGCTGTGCCGGTCTCCATTGATTCTAATAGTTTTGGTAAATCAAGATGGATAAAATTTATATCACTTTTAGCAAGAGCTTGAGCAATTTTGGCATCTGGGTTAGGATACACAACAGCATAAGTACCTAAAAGATTAAGTAAGTCATTAGTATATTGGCGAAGATATTGTAAATTACCATGAATAAAACTGATGGGATTATTAATTTCATGGGCAATTCCAGCCACCATTTTTCCTAACGCTAACATGGTTTCGCGTTGAATTAATTGCATTTGAGATTGCTGAGTTTCTGTTAATTGAGATAAGGCTGATTCTGCATTATCTTTAGCTATGCGGTATTGTTCTTGTACTAAAAATAATCGTTGTAGTGTTTGATAGTAAGTATTTACACTAAACAGCACAAATAATGAACCAAAAAAGAAAACCATGCCAGTTAGCAATGGTATCCAGTCAAACAGCTTGTTAATTGTTAAATAAATACATAATAAATAACCACCCAAAAAAAATACCATGAGCGAAAACATAACTCGCCAATTGAGTTTATCTGATTCTGTCTTGAAAAATCTGAGAATCTTTCGCGTCTTGAGAATGGATAGTCCCATTATTCCCGCACCAAGACTAATCAAGGTGACAATCAAAAACAGAATAATTGGAGAACTTAACATAGTATTCAGCCAAAATTAACGGCAAGAGAACCTAAACTATCGCCAAACATATAGGGAAATATTCATTGTGATTCGACTGTATCAAAGCAATTCAAGTAATATCATGTTAGCTTGATTATTTACTAAAACCTCTAAACCCCACCCTGCCAAAGCTACGCTTTGTCTCTCATCCCTGTTGAGGGGAAGAAGTTGGGGGTGGGGTGCAATGATTCCGGGAATTACAAATAATTAAACGAACTTGATCTAACTGAAATGGCAGACACGCTATTAAATAGCAGAATCATAATCTAATCATAGAAATGCCCTTACCAAAGGGCAAGGGATGACAGACTCTACCAGGACAAATCAGCAAAACTTCAAGAAAGCTTCATTAATTTTAAGATTCGATTTCGGCTAATTCTAACCAGCGTTCTGTAGCGGTATCAATTGCTTGTTTGAGGTTTTCTACTTGTTCGTAGAGTTGCTGTACTTGGCTATAATTACCTGGCACAACTTTATTCATTGCTGTTTCGGCTGCGGCTTTTTCGGCTTCTAATTGAGAAATTTTAGCTTCTAATTGTTCAAATTCTCGCTTTTCCCAATTGGATAATCTACGGCGTTTTTTGGTGTCGTTATACTTTGCAGGAGTTGGGGTTTGAAATTCAGAGTTTTTGGATTTTTCTTGATTTTTATTGGCTTCTTGTTGTGCTATTTCTTCAGCTTTTTTATAATCGAGATAAACAGAATAATTACCAGGATATTGCCGGATATTTCCACCTTCTTCTAAGGCAAAGATTGTGTCTACAGTGCGGTCTAAAAAGTAGCGATCGTGCGAAACTACAATTACACTACCAGAAAAGTCTTCTAAATAATCTTCTAAAACTGCCAATGTCTGTACATCTAAATCATTGGTAGGTTCGTCTAAAATTAACACATTGGGCGCACTAATCAATATACGCAATAAAAATAAGCGGCGTTTTTCGCCACCAGAAAGTTTATGAATCGGTGCATACTGTTGGTTTCCTGGAAATAGAAACCTCTCTAACATTTGGGATGCAGTAATTTTTGTGCCATCGGCAATTTGCACAAATTCGCCTTCTTCTTTGATGTAGTCAATCACACGCTGATTTTCATTCAAAGCTGTGAGTAACTCTTCAGAATGTTGGTCAAAATAACCGATGTGAATTGTTGAACCAATCTCTACATTACCTGAATCTGGCTGTATACGTCCGGTAATCATATTCATTAAAGTAGACTTACCTGCGCCGTTCCCGCCAATAATGCCAATTCGGTCTTCGGGGCTGAATTCGTAAGTAAAATCTTTAATGAGAGTTCTATCGTTATAAGCTTTAGAAATATTTTGAATGTCAATGACTTTTTTACCAATGCGGCGGCTGACTGTAGAAATATCTACTTTGCCTAAACCTTGCTTAAATTCGGTTTCGCGCATAGCTTGGATGCGCTGAATTCTAGCTTTTTGTTTGGTACTTCTAGCTTTAGGGCCACGTTTTAACCATTCTAATTCTCGCCGCAATACTCCTTGATGTTTGCGTTGAGTACTGCCTGCTGATTCTTCAGCTAGGGCTTTCTTTTCAAGGTAATATGAATAATTGCCTGTGTACGTGTAAATATCACCTCTATCGATTTCGATGATGCGATTGGTGACTTTATCTAAGAAATAGCGATCATGCGTGATTAATAATAATGCGCCGCGAAAGCGATTTAAATAACTTTGTAACCATTCTACAGAGAGTGCATCTAAATGGTTTGTCGGCTCATCCATCAGCAAAACATCGGGTTCTGCAAGTAAGGCTGTGGCTAAGGCTATGCGCTTACGATATCCCCCTGATAATGTGGCTATGGGTGCATCAAAATCGGCAATTCCTAATTTTGTGAGGATTATTTTCGCGTTAGTTTCCAATTCCCATGCACCTGTTGCGTCCATCCTTTGCATAACGCTAGATAGGCGCGACATTAACTGAGTATCTTCAGGATAATGAGCGAGTTTATCTGATAGTTCTTCGTACTGACGTACCAGCGTCATTTGTTCGCCACTGTCAGCAAAAACTTGTTCTAAAACTGTGCGATTTGCATCTAAATCTGGTTGCTGAGGTAGGTAGATGATTTTAGCACCAGAGCTAGTGATAATTTGCCCACTATCAAATGTTTCTAGCCCGGCAATCATTTTTAATAGAGTTGATTTACCAGAACCATTAGTACCAATTAAACCAACTTTATCATTAGCATCAATGCTAAAGTTAGCGTCTTTTAATATTTCTTTGATGCCAAAATCTTTTTTAACAGATTGGAGTGTAATAATACTCATGATATGGATTTGCTATTTGCGATCGCCAGCCAGTAGGCAAGGTGCTTACCTTACCTACATTCTCCCAAATTTTAGGCAAATAAATCGAGGGGTAGATGTCCATACATTTCGTTGATTCCTCTTTCGTCATAAGATTGGCAAGATACTAATACACCGCGATGATGTCCAGCGTAGGAATCAAGATAGCACAGACCATTTTTGCCATTTAATTTGATATAGACTGGCCCTTCGGTGGTGGGTAAATCAGTCGGGACTCCATAACCTAAAGCCCGTGAGTAAGTTTTCATCGCCAGTAGGGCTTCGGCGGCGGTGTCAGCACAAATTCCTAATATTTGATAGTCAGAAAGTTTGGTAATTAAGATTAAAGACTGACGCACCAAGGCTTTTTCGGCATTATCAAGGACTGGGGCAATATCTAAACAGTTGAATTTGTTGAGGAATTTTCGAGCATCAGCAACAGTCAGGGGGAGTTGGTTGGAGTTTGGCATAGATTTAATCATGGTTTTCGAGAATTTGCCTTTTGTGTGAGGTGAACAGAATCAATTTTAGATTGGGGATTTTGATCTTATCTTCAGCTACAAAGGGAAACAATTTGAGTGGGTAAGTTTCCTGGTATAAAGCCAAAAAATCTACAATCTGTAATCTAAAAGTGGCACTGTGAAATATATGGCAGCCCTATTGGATATCTGAACAAAAAAGACAAGGGAAGGTAGACAAGGCAGAGATGTTTGTAAATCATTGATGATTGGATATTTGGTTAATTTACCTAAATTATTGTTGATTAGGAACATTCCCCAGGTTGAAAATAAAGGGTACACTACTTTGGGATTTATCACCCATAACCAAAACTTTCGGCATTTGTGCGCCACCTGTTTTCCATGCTTCAATTGCTTCTTTTTGCAAAACTAACTGTCCGCCTTGAGCTTTGAGAGTCTCGGCTAAAAGTCTTTGTGCTTCGGCTTTACCTTTAGCGCGATTAATTTCTGCCTGGGCTTCTTGTTCTGCTTCTCTGGCTATATAAACGGCTCTTTGGGCGCGTTGTTCGGCAATTTGTTTTTCTTCTACGGCTCTGGCAAATTCGGGCGAGAAAGTCAAGTCAACTACACTAGTATCTAGCACAATTATTCCGTATTTGTCTAAGCGATCGCCTAACGCATTATCAAAGTCTTCTTTTAGTTCACTCCGTTTAGTAATAGCCTCTTCTACTGTTCTTTTAGCTGCTGCAATTTTAAATGCTTCTTGGGTTTGGGGAGCAATGATTTTTGATACTATATTTTCTAAAGTTCCTTGTCTTCTTCTCACTTCTACTACCTGTGAAGGATCAAGACGGAAGTTAATGGCGAATCGTGCCGATAAATTTTGTAAATCTTTGGTCGAACTTTCGGCTGGCACTTCAAATTTCTGCACTGTTAAATCATACACATCGATCACGGAAATCAAGGGCGGTTTCAAATGAATTCCCTCCAATAAAGCACCATCTCTAGCTTTACCCAAAATACTAATCACGCCTGCTTGCCCTGGATTGATAATGATAAAGGCATTCAGCCCAATAATCACCAGTATTCCTAACAAAATTCCTAAAATTGTAGTTTGCCAATTGCCAAATTGTTGATTTCTCAAGGTTGTATCTCCTTTTGGATTTTCCCGCAACTCCAGTATGATTGTGAGACTTTATTTGCCTGTTGAGTCTGGCTAAATTCTACAAAAGTCAGATACGTCCTCTGCGTGTTATTATCAAATGCACACAATTTTAAACGACTGTGGCCATAGCATTTAATTCTCGTCAGATATTAAACCAGCGTAGACATTCAGTGCATCCCCTCCACCGCCTGCTTGACTACGGACACCAGTATCGTAAACAAATCTGGTTGGCAATTGGTTGTTCTATTCTGAACAAACTGTTTGATTTAGCGCCACCGGGGTTAATTGGTGTAGCGGTGGATGTGGTAGTCAAACAGCAGGATTCTATCATTGCCCAGTTGGGTGTCAAAGATGTCTTTGGACAATTTTTAATTATTTCCCTACTCACAGTTGTCATCTGGATACTAGAGTCAGTTTTTGAGTACACTTACGCCAAACTTTGGCGCAATTTGGCGCAAAATATTCAGCATAACCTGAGACTGGATGCTTACAACCATCTACAAGATTTGGAATTAGCTTATTTTGAGGAACGCAGTACTGGTGGTTTGATGTCTATCCTCAGTGATGATATCAACCAACTAGAGCGTTTTTTGGATGTGGGAGCTAATGACATTATCCAGGTAGCCACGACAGTAGTCATTATTGGTGGAGCTTTCTTTATCTTGGCTCCTAGTGTAGCGTGGATGGCGATGTCGCCGATGCCCTTTATTCTTTGGGGTTCCTTTGCTTTTCAACGCCTGCTTGCACCGCGTTACGCTGATGTGCGCGAAAAGGTAGGTTATTTAAATGGGCGACTAGTAAATAATTTAAGTGGGATTACTACTATTAAAAGTTTCACCGCCGAAGATTATGAAAGTTATCGTTTAGCCCAAGACAGTGAAGCTTACAAAAAAAGTAACTCGAAAGCAATTAAACTCTCAGCTGCATTTGTTCCCCTGATTCGGATGCTGATTTTAGTTGGTTTCACCGCATTACTATTATATGGTGGAATGGCTGCGGTTGCGGGACAAATGACTGTTGGCACTTACAGCGTGTTGGTGTTTTTAATTCAACGGTTGTTGTGGCCTTTAACTAGGTTAGGTGATACCTTTGACCAATATCAACGGGCGATGGCTTCAACTAACCGCGTGATGAATTTATTAGATACACCAATTGCAATTCATCCCGGAAATATCGCCTTACCTGTGGAGAATGTGCGCGGCGAAGTACAGTTTAAAAATGTGACTTTTGCTTATAAAGATAGATTATCGGTAATTACTGATTTATCTTTGCTGATTCCGGCTGGTAAAACCATCGCCATTGTTGGTTCGACGGGTTCCGGGAAAAGTACTTTGGTGAAGCTGTTACTGCGGTTTTATGAGGTGGAAAACGGCAGTATTACGGTAGATGGAGTGGATATTCAAGACTTAGGTTTGCGTGATTTACGCCGTTGTATTGGCTTAGTTAGCCAAGATGTGTTTCTTTTTCATGGTACGGTAGCGGAGAATATTGCTTACGGCACGTTTGATGCGACTACCGAAGAAATCATCCAAGCGGCGAAGGTGGCAGAAGCCCATGAATTTATTCAAAATCTGCCCCAAGGTTATGAGACAATTGTCGGGGAACGGGGACAAAAGTTATCTGGTGGACAACGCCAAAGAATTGCGATCGCTCGTGCAGTGTTAAAGAATCCGCCAATTTTGATTTTAGATGAGGCGACATCAGCTGTAGATAATGAAACCGAAGCCGCTATCCAGCGATCGCTAGAAAAGATTACAGTAGATAGAACCACAATTGCGATCGCTCATCGTCTTTCCACAATTCGTAATGCCGACTGTATATATGTCATGGAATATGGACAATTAGTCGAGTCGGGAACCCATGAGGAGTTGTTGGAAAGAAATGGAGTTTACGCTAGTTTGTGGCGTGTGCAGAGTGGTTTAAGATAAGTTTCGCGCAGAGGCGCAAAGGCGCAAATAAATGATGTTTGGTAGTACCCAGCCGGAGACAGGTGATAGTAAGTGGCGTAGTCAGTTGGATAGGTTTGTGAAAGCGAATCAAAAAGAATTGGCGGCGTTATCTTGGGCATTATGGTTAGAAAATGGCAACAGTCAGGGTACTATCGGCATCGATTTACAGCCAACTCCCCACTTTGTTTATTGTCCCCAAGAAGCGGTAGAGAAATTAAACGAGAATGTGGAAAATCGCCTGCAAGAGATTTTAGGAATTATTGAACATCATCAGCCAGAAGTAGAAGTTTTGATGATAGGTATTGGTAAGGGAGAAGTTAAGTTAATTCAGTTTGCACCAGAACCAACACCGCCTGAATGTTTTGCCCAACTTGGTAAAGATGTAGATGGGTTATTGGATTTGTTGGAACAGCGAATGAGTGGTGAGATTGTTGTTTAACGCAAAGTTACGCAGAGAGAATTAAAATATTTCTCTGCGTAGCTTTTTAATTTATTAGCTGTGCCAAAGTTGGTAAAACTCTGGATAATTTAGATTTTCAGCACAATGCAAGATAATTTTAAATACAGCCTCATAGCGATAAGAACTATTTTTGTAAAATTGTTGGTTCAAATAGTCTTTTAAAGATGTGAGGACTTGTGGCAAATATTCAACTGGCAGGATTTTATTTAAACTGTCAGCTATATCTAACAGATAGGATTCATAAGATAGAGTAGTTGTAGACTGAATACTACAACTATTTTGCTCATCAGAATCTACAAAGGTCTGAATCAGTTGAACTAGAGAAGAAATAAGTTCAGTCAATTTTTCTTGGAATAATTTGTTGTCTAGATTGAGCCGTTGTAAACTCCAAATGACATCCATCAGAATTGATGTGTTTTTAGTGGTATTTAGGAGATGAATGTAGGTGTCAATTGTTAGAGGATGATTGGGATCTAGCACTTGCAAGAAAGCTGCGATCGCATCAGAAAATATCCACTTATCTGGTGATTTCACTAGCTCACATACAGTTTGAATTGCTTTGTGACTATACTCATCAGTTTTGAGTAATGTTTTAGCTACTTGTAAACGTCTCCATTCAGTCTGCCCGCTTTCTAGTATTTCGTACAAAGCAGCGATCGCCTGTGCATTACCTGGATCAAATTTTAGCAGACTATATGCTGCATAATAACGCACTGATTCATCTTGAGTGCTTTGAATTAGCTGGGATAATGTGCTAATTACCTGTGGATTAACAGGCTCGAATTGCCATAAATAAAAAGCGGCTGTATACAGGAGAGATTCGTTTTTAGTATTCTCTATGATTTCTAACAGAGATGCGATCGCCTCTTGGTTTTTAGGAGAAATTTCTAACAAATATGCTGCGGCTGAATCTACTAAATAGCCCCTGGCTGAAGTTGCAATGATATTAACTAAAGCCTGTATTGCAGTTTGGTTTCCTGTATCAATTGTCCATAAAGCACAAGCGGCAACATAGCAGATCGTATCGCCCTGGTTTGTCTGTAAAAATTTGCCGAGAGCCACGATCGCATTTTGATTCCCAGAAGCAATTCTCCTCAAAGAAGCGATCGCTTCTTGACAGTTGCGTTTATTCTGGGTGGTTTCTATCAGGTGAATTAAAGCGGCGATCGCAGTTTCATTTCCATGAGCTATTTTGCCCAAACCTGATATGCTCTGGGAACAAGATTCGGCATCTGGGTTAGTTTGGATTTCGTGAATAAAAGTAGTAATTGCCGTTTCATCGCCTACACCTATTTCAGCAAGGCTGTAACTTCGCCCACAAAAACCGTATTCATCCTCAGCAATTGGCATTAACGCCAAAGCTGCGATCGCACTTTTATTACCTGGATCGAGTTTTCCTAACTTCTCCGCCGCGAGTCGCATAATTGTGCGGCTTTCAGTCGTATGTACCAAATGAACAAAAGCCGCAACTACTCTTTTTCTGTCGGTTAATTCCAGCGTTTTTCTCGCCCTCTCTACCAAAGGTTGGGGTAATATCTGCCAATCTCGCTTATCTTGACGAAAATAGCCATAACTCCATTTGAGCAGTTGTGCGACAATCCTATCAGCCAAACTGCATTCGGGAAACTTAGCTATAGCCTCAGCAGCCAGAAAATAGGCGCGATAGCGATAAAAACCGCCGCAACCGTCATCAAAATCTATTAAAGCCTGGATAAAATCTTCTTTTTGCTGCTTATCGACATCCTCTCGACTGAACCAGTGGAGAATTTCGGCTTTCCACTCCGGTTCAAATATGCGGTAAGAACCTTGATTTAGATAAGTGCGATCGCCATTAAAGAAATACTGCCAATCATACATCGCCTCCTACCCACTTCAATATGTGGGACGAAAGGTCATCAAATGAAACTTATCCTACAAGTTAGCTGGCTGTCAAGTTTGTAAAAGATACTAAGCCAAATTTATTCTTGTCTTACAGCGTTTTTCATCTCCATGAGGTACATTTCTCTACCTATCAACTCATACTGCGCCCAACTGAGAAAAGCTATAAACTGTTACTTAAAGTGATTTTATGGGAAAACTTGAATCATATACTCCCTAAACCTAGATGAAACAGGTAATTTTTTATGCAGCTAATTACATCATTAGACCTAAAAAATTCAGAATATTTATCGAAAGACAGATTTATCAGTTATCACCATCAGTTGCGATTGATATTTTCTCTGGGTAAAAAAGTTAACCATATTTTAGAAATAGGAATTTACAATTCCTTATTAACCGAAATACTCAAGAGCAATGGTTATGAAGTAACTACAGCAGATATCGATCATCATCTCAACCCAGATATAACTTTAGATTTAGCACAAGATTTTGCATTACCAAAAGATAAATTTGATGTTATTGTGCTATTTCAAGTCTTAGAACACTTGCCTTATGAACAATCAGAGCAAGCTTTAAAAAAACTGGCAGCAGCCACAAAGAAATATTTGGTAATTTCGCTTCCTTATAATAGCCTATATTTAGCATTACAATTAAGAGTTTCCGACATACCAAGGCCAAGATATCTATCACTTAAAATCCCCAAATTCTGGAGTACCAAACCCATATCTGATCAGCATTACTGGGAAGTAGGATTAAAAGGCTACTCTGAAAAACGGATTTTAAAATCAATTGGTAATGCAGGGTTAAAGGTAAAACAAGAATTTACAGATCCCGTAAATCCTTATCACTATTTTTTAGTCTTGGAAAAAACCACCGAAAACAATTAAGATTGTTCACTCAGTATCATACTTTCTCAAAGGTAGGGAAATCCGCATCATAGCTTGGGGGCAAACAAGCCTTGAACAAAGAGCGATCGCTTAAGCTATGCTTTTAAAATCCTAATTGGTATCATGGCTGGCTGTACTATCTGGATTTACCTCTAATTGCAGTAGACCAAGGTGTATGCGCCATAACCTAAAAATTTCAGATACTATCATCCAAAACTACCAATCATGCTAGAACAAGGCACTATCAGTATTCATACTGAGAATATTTTTCCGATTATCAAGAAGTCCCTTTACTCAGATCATCAAATTTTCCTGCGGGAATTAGTCTCCAATGCTGTAGACGCGATTCAAAAGCTGAAAATGGTATCTCGCGCCGGAGAATACAATGGTGATGTAGACGAACCAGAAATTCAAATTGCTATTGACAAAGATAAAAAGACTCTTTCCATTACCGATAATGGTATTGGGATGACCGCAGAGGAAGTCAAAAAATATATTAACCAAGTTGCTTTTTCCAGTGCGGAAGAATTTATCCACAAATATGAAGGGAAAGCAGATCAACCAATTATCGGTCATTTTGGTTTAGGTTTCTACTCTTCTTTTATGGTGGCGCAAAAGGTAGAAATCGATACCCTATCTTATAAAGAAGGTTCACAAGCAGTTCACTGGATTTGCGATGGTTCCCCAGAATTTACCTTAGATGACTCTTCCCGCACTACTCGCGGTACTACCATCACCCTCACCTTAATGCCAGATGAGGAAGATTATCTAGAACCAGCACGTATCAAGAATCTTGTCAAGACTTATTGCGACTTCATGCCAGTACCCATCAAATTGGATGGTGAAGTATTAAATAGACAAAAAGCGCCTTGGCGAGAGTCTCCTAGCAGTTTAACCAAAGAAGATTATTTAGAGTTTTATCGCTATCTTTATCCTTTCCAAGAAGAACCGTTGCTGTGGGTACATCTGAATACAGATTATCCCTTTATTATCAACGGTATTTTGTATTTCCCCAAAATGCGTCCAGATGTGGATGTGACAAAAGGGCAAATCAAGTTATTCTGCAATCAAGTTTTTGTCAGTGACAACTGTGACGAAATCATTCCGCAATTCCTGATGCCCATGCGGGGTGTCATTGATAGCACCGATATTCCGTTGAACGTTTCCCGCAGCGCGTTACAAGGCGATCGCACCGTCCGCAAAATCGGTGATTATATAGCGAAAAAAGTAGGCGATCGCCTCAAAGAACTGTACCGTGATGACCGTGAGCAGTACATTAATGCTTGGAAGGATCTCGGCACTTTCGTCAAGTTTGGCACTCTCAACGACGAAAAATTCAAAAAACAAGTCGAAGATATTATCATCTTCCGCAGCACTGCCAAATTTGACCAAATAGCGGCTGAAACTCCCGCCGTTGAAGTACAATCTCAAGAAGGTGATGTTTGGCAAGATGTCAGCCCAGCCAAATCTACCACCTCTCCTTATACCACCATCAAAGAATACTTAGAACGCAACAAAGAACGCCACGAAAACCGCGTTTTCTACAGTACCGATGAAGCCAGCCAAGCCACTTACATAGAACTACACAAAAATCAAGGCTTGGAAGTTCTATTTATGGACTCCTTCATTGATACTCACTTCATTAACTTCTTGGAACGAGAATATAATGATGTCAAGTTTAGCCGCGTAGACTCTGACTTAGATAATACACTGCTAGATCAAGACAAATCTGGCGAAATTGTTGATCCTAAAACCAATAAAACCAAGAGCGAAGTCATCAAAGAACTCTTTGAAAAAGCTCTGAACAAACCCAAAGTCAACATTCGCACCGAAGCTTTAAAATCTGATGATCCTCAAGGAACACCCCCTGCAATGGTACTCTTACCAGAAATTCTCCGCCGCCTGCGAGAAATGAACGCCATGATGCAGCAGCAAAACGCAGAATTTCCTGAAGACCATATCTTACTAGTCAACACTGCCCATCCCCTAATTCAAAATCTGGCAAATCTCAACCAAGGTAGCATCATTCAAGATGGCGCAGAATCTCCGACAGGTCAGCTAGTCAACATGATTTGTCAACATGTTTATGATTTAGCACTGATGTCTCAAAAAGGATTCGACGCAGAAGGAATGAAATCTTTTGTCGAGCGTTCTAACGATGTACTCACCAAGCTAACAGAACAAGTCAGTAAGTAGGGCTGTTAACACCAGACTGACACAGAAAAGTCGCCTGTTGAGATGGGTGTAAGGGTTTTGAACACCTACACCCCAAAACAAATAATTTAATTACCTAGTACAACGCGGTGGAAATAAAAATACCATTTCAAGTTAGTTAAAAGCTTGTAATATAAGCTTTTTGACTTTTGACTTTTGACTTTTGACTTCCGCGTAGCGGTACTAGTCCTACTACTCACTCTCCCGATTCTGTTTCCGAAGCCCTAAAATAGAAAGGTTGTATTGAAATCAAAATTCCTATGTCTCGTCGCTGTCAACTAACTGGTAAGAAAGCAAATAACGCCTTTGCAATTTCTCACTCTCATCGCCGTACAAAGCGTCTTCAACAGGTCAACCTCCAAACCAAGCGCGTTTGGTGGCAAGGCGGAAATCGTTGGGTCAAACTGAAACTATCTACCAAAGCCATCAAAACCTTAGAAGTCAAAGGTTTAGAAGCAATGGCTAAAGAAGCAGGTATTAACCTGAACCATTACTAAACCATCAAACAAGGCGAATTCAACGAGATGGTATTTGTGTACAAGAGGTACATAAATACCTAGTTTTAAATTATTCATCCTCATCTTTGGTAATCGCAAGGATACGAGAGATATACGTTGAAATTACTTGCAACGAATGTATCAATAGCTAATAAATTCTGAATATTGATGCTATCAACCTCCCTGCAATCGGGAGGTTTTTAATTAATTCATGTTTTTTATCTTCAATTGATATTTTTTCCTCTCCATCTGGGTAGTCTAAGTTTATCTTGTCAAACATACCTTCATAAAGTTGTATGCCCATACAATACACATCTTTAAAGTTAAGATGAAGCCTACGTATTTTATCCCAGATCAGCAACAAATTAATTGAAGTGGAAAAATCAGTATTTTCCAGAAAATATAAAAAGTTTAGCAATGGTATAACTTAAAAATCATTGTCTGGTGTTTTACTGTGTTGAGATATTAATTCAACAGGTTAAGCAAAAATTAGCATCAATAAAATTATTTAACCTGAAGAATCACTCAACAGGTAAATTTCACAATTGCCCAAAAATCAATTAGCATCAAACCACTTGACAGGAAAGCAGTTATGTCTTTAAAACGCCAGCTGGTCAAGATTATCAAAATCATCTCCAAAAAACTTAGTAAGTACTCTTTATTCACGATAAAAAAGCAGATTAATTGGCTACTGCGGACTTTATTTCTCAGCAGGAAACGGCGAGACTCTGTAAATGCTGGTTTTGTGTTGCCAACAGTAGCTATGGTTGCATTGGTGGTTGTTTTATTGACTACCGCCATTTTATTTCGTTCGTTTGAACGTTCTAAAAACGCTAGTAATGTGCGAGTTAATGAAGTTGTTCTGAATGCTGCGACTCCTGCTATTGATCGTGCTAGAGCTAAAATAGATGCTCTACTTGAAGATCCTACATTACCACGAGGAACTCCTACTGATAGTGCTTTATATGATGCTTTAAACAAGACTAAGTATAGTCTAGGTGATGAAACTCGGCTGAAAATAACTTCTGACTTTAATGGCACATCCGGCATTCAAGCTAGCACCACTTCTAATCCTCTACCGTTAGAAAATGACGAAACTTTAAAAACTGCTTGGAAATATGCAGTTGATACAGATAATAACGGGAAAAAAGATACTTTTACTATTTATGGAATTTACTTTCGTACTCCAACGCGAAATACTAACACAGGGCAATTTAATCGTAAAAGAAACCCGTTAGAAGCTAGAACTCCACCGATGGATAATGCCTCTACAAATACTCAGTGTAGTAGTGCTACTGGCTTTTCTAGCCTAGTCGGTAACTCCAGTTGGTATCAACTTCAAAGCGGTAATCTTGGTAAGAGCTTTTTTGTCTACACTGTGAATGTCCCAATAACTCAAGCGGCATATAGTGCAATAACTACTAATCAAAGTCAATACGAACCATATAAAGGAAACAAAAGTGTTGCCGCACTAGAATTTCAGCAAGACCGTAGTCGTGTTCCTCTGCCAAATAATGCTGTTTGGTTTGAAAATGATTTAGAGATTATCGTTGGTTCTACAGACTTATTGCTGAACGGCAGAATACATACAAACGGTAACTTACTAGTAGGAAGAGGTACTGGTGATCTTACCTTGCGGCAAGTGAGTAGTAAAACATCATGTTTCTATAACCAAGAAAATGGACTGATTAGTGTAGGCGGTAATGTAGGTACTGGCAATGTGAACCAAACTACAAATCAGAGTGCTGTTACCGTTGACCTTTATCGAGGGTTTGGAAAAGGTATCACGACAAAACAGATTGATAGCACAGAGAAATCTACAAACAGTGCAGGTGGTTCGGAAATTGGATTTAACGACACAGCATATAACGAGCGTATTGCTCGTATGAAGATAGATGGATTGGCAGCTTGTACAACTT
The DNA here is from genome assembly GCF_014698475.1 of Nostoc spongiaeforme FACHB-130. GTDB lineage: Bacteria > Cyanobacteriota > Cyanobacteriia > Cyanobacteriales > Nostocaceae > Nostoc_B > Nostoc_B spongiaeforme. The sequence continues at coordinate 168,389 of NZ_JACJTB010000005.1, forward strand.
GTCAGAGTGCTACTACTGCTAGTGCTTTAATTTCAGCAGTGAATGGCAGTGGATACCCAGACGACGTAAAAAGAAATGTGGCAGCTAAAGTCAATACTAGTACTGATAATGCGGCTACAGCTAAAAATGTACTGGCAGATGAAGTAGAGATTTATCTGAGAAATAGGACAAGAAGAGTACCTTTTGCTGAAGTTGCTAGTGGGGGTTCAGCTACAACTGGCTATACAGCTATTAATGCCAGTTTAAATCCGCCAGCAACTTGGAGAGAACCAATCAATAGCAGTAATCAATTAACTGGTACAACTATTACTCTGAACGAAACCAGGTTATCTGCAACTTATCCAACCTTTCAAAAGCAAAAAGGCACTCAACTTTATCTAGGCGATCGCGTCCTGGTTGGTAATAATTTACCTGCAAGATGGTTACTCAACGGTCAATATGTTGGTTCTGATGGTAAATATTTTGTGAAAAATAGTTCTGGTAATAATGTTGAGTGGACTGAACCACCTTCTCCAGATCCGGCACAAAATCAAAATAGATGGCGTAATAGCCAAATTCAAGCGATCGCAGACTTAGGTATCTCCGAGCGCAATGGTTTTTGGGAAGAAAAAGCTGCCGAGAACCCCATTAATGACCTAGATAGTGTCGGTGGTGTCAGAATAATCACTGGTGCTGGTATCTATGTTGATGGTACTGGTAACACAGTTAACATAACAACTGGCCCCTTTTATCCTCGTGGTCTTTATTCTTTTTTACCAGCCACTAGTGCTGCTACTGTTGTCTGGCCAGATACTATGCCTATGTCTACACCAGCAGATGCCACAAAAAAAGGTGATTTGCTCATGCGTGCTACGGCTGTCTATCACTACAAAGTAGACTATGGAACCGACCAGGAGCCAATTGCTTGCGTAAGTAGCTACTATGACCCAACCGATAGCACCACAGCTAAAAACAAAGTCAATCAAAATGGTGGATATGGCATAGATACCACAAATGGTCGGTCAAACAATGGTGTTGTTTACAACTATCCTGGCAGAGGAAGCTTTACAACTAATAAAACCCGTCTGCAACTACAAGCTAATTTAAAATTTCCTAACGGGCGTTGGGTGAATGAACCACTAAAAGATGCTCTAGGGAAAATTGGTGCTGGTACTACAGTACCCAGCACAGGTTTGCAGTTAGTTGACTATTCCGCAATTGATACTGCTCTTTGCGCTATTTCAATTCTGAATAATGAGGCTGGTTTTGCTACCTCATTAACTAACAAGCCTCCTCATGGTGCAATCAAAGAAGCAACTTTCCTAGATGCGAGAGAAGCAAAGCAGATTAGTGCAGCCGCTAATTCCAGCACCTATGACCTTGACTTAGAACAGCGTCAACCATTAGAAGTTCGTGTAACTGATATTGATTTAAGTCAGTTACGTGGCACTACCATCGCAGTTAGCGAATATTTACTACCTTATAGTGGTATTATTTATGCCTCCAGGGAAGATGCCCTGCGTGATGCGAGTAACACCACTACTGAATCGGAATTACTCAGTCCCACAGATTTTCAACTTGACCCTACACGTCGTCCAAATGGTATCCGTCTCATCAATGGCGAGACTTTGGCCAGAAAAACTAACACTGATAACAATGATTACAATCCCAAAGAAAAAGGTTTAATTTTGGTTACTAATTTACCTGCATACATCAAGGGTAAATTCAATGTCCACCAACCAACCCTGGGTAGTACAACGGAACTAGAGGAATTCACAGAAAAAGAGCCAACTACTAACTTCTATGACCGCAGTACCGCAGAAACTCGATTTGCTTGTCGTCGTAACAGATTACCTGCTTGCGACAGTACAAAAAGTGATTATTGGAGACCTGCAACTTTGATTGCCGATTCCATGACTCTGCTATCTGGTGGTTTTGTAGAGGGTTTTCGTAGTGATGGTGATTATAACCTCAACAATAATAGCGGTATTGCAGTTGATACTACCGATTCTGCCAGAACAAATCGCCTTAAAAATGGCTTTTGGGAAAACTATTTTGCTACCAATGCAAGCTGGTGGCAAAGTAGTGGAACTAATAAGAATTTCCCCAAAGCAAGTGCAGGTTCTTATGCACGTAATGGTGTCACACCAATTCAGCGCCGAATTGATGACTACCCTATGTATGTAATGGAATTATGCCGTAAAGACTTAATTGAACAATGTACACCAAGTGATTGGGTGGTTGGGTTTGATGTAAATGGGGATGGTGACTTAGATGACACTGTTCAATTGGATTTAAATTCTGATGGAGACACTTCTGACTCAGGTGAAAGCTTAGTTGAAAAAGACATTAAAGCTTATCAATTAGGTAAAGCAATAACCAATGCTGCCGGTTCTGCTACAGCAGCTACAACAGCCTTATCAGATTGGGATGCTGCTTTCCCTACCTCTAGTGGCAAGAGTATTAGACAAAGACTAGGGGCTGGTGATACAGGTGATAAACAAGCATTAATGATTACAGATCGCGGTTATCCCCGTCGAGTCGCTTTTGCACGCAATGACACCAATCAACTAGTTACAGCCACTGTAGGATCAAACACTGTTTACAAACCAATGGGAATCGGTTGTCCCCTGGATACCACTGGAAATACATACACTAATAACGGATGCAGTTATGCTACTGGGACTTTAACAGAAAAGACTCATTACGGAAAAAAAGGAAACAGTGCCTTGTGGTTTAGAACTATAATCAACACCGCCAATAATCCCACTGACATTGCTAATACGCGCTACTACAACGTGCAATCGCTGTTCTATTATCCACCTATTGATGGCCCTGATGCGGATACTAATCCAGATTTAGATGGTCAGCCACGCTTAGTACCAGTTTTGCAAATTCATAATGCGGAAGATACAGCTTCAATTAATAACGCCAATGTGAGACCTGATAGTTCCGGAGTGGCAAATGGCGATGACTATAGATATCATTGGTTACAATTTCCTAGTGCTGACACCACATTTAACGCGACTTTTGTATTAGGTAATAGCCCTAGTAGGCCAGAGGAAGTTTCAGCAGGTTTGCAAAACTTGGTGCGGTTCTTGGAAGCTTGGAGTGTCAAAGAGCCTGTCACATTCAACTCATTAAGTAAAACAGCCAAAATTAGCGGCAGCTTTATTCAGTTAAAGCGCAGTACTTATTCCACAGCGCCTATTGCACCAATTTTGGATGCTCGAACCTCAATTACATCTTCTGCAACTAATAATTTGAGTCTTTTTGACTACACCTTAGACAATTACCCCACACAGAACGGTGATGGTGTGTTACCTAGCTACTCCCCACCTGACAGAAAATGGGGGTTTGATGTTGGGCTGTTATCTGAACAACCAGACTTGTTTGCTCAAAGATTTACCTTACCGTCAACAGGCCGTCCAAACGAGTTCTTTAGAGAAGTAGGGCGAGATGATGCCTGGGTAAAAACATTACTTTGTGCTGTTGAACCAGCATCAGGCTCACCAACTGCTTACGCAGCTCCTGATAGTTATCGTCCAAGTGATTGTCCATCTTTGACAGCCATACCAAACAACTAACAATTCGTTTTTTGTACATATTGGGTAAATTGCCATGATAGGGAAACAAATGATCCTCCAGTTAGCAACAAATAAAGCGGACAAGAAAACAATATCAGAAACACATGAAGCAGCTGGTTTTACTATTGTTGAGTCTTTAGTAGCGATACTGGTAGTAACAATTTTGCTGGCTGCGATCGCTCCAGTACTTTCCCTATCTGTGGCAACCCGTGTACAATCTCGACGGGTAGAATTAGCAACGCAAGCAGCTAAAGCTTACATTGATGCAGTTCGTACTCAAAAAATCACAGCCCCAACAGAAAGTGGAACGAATACCCCTTCTAATAATCCTGCACCCACAACTACGGGAACTCTTACCTGCACTGCTAACTCTTACTGCACAGCGCCAACAGGGACATCTTTATATTGTGTAGATTTTGATAGTACTAATAGCTGTGAAGCTAACAGTCTGACAGATATGGTTGTGCAAGCTTTTCGCTACAACCCAAATAACAGCAACAGCAACCCTGCAATTACAGGATATACGTTGGGACTACGAGTTTATAGATCAGATGCTTTTAGAAGCAGTGCTACTCTACTTAAGAATACAGCTACAAGCAAAACTACACAACGCACTTTTACCCCAGGTATTGGTCAAAGGACAGCACCATTAGTAGAGATGACAGCAGATATTAGCGATATCGTACCTAAATATAGTGACCTTTGCGCTCGCTTTAGCGGTGGCTGCAATTGAATATTGATTATTAATTACCTGTGAACAAACGAGAAGCCACAAAATTATGAGTTCACTAAAATTTCTTCTGATTACTCATCTCAAACATTGCCAAAAAAATGATCACATCAAGGGTTTTACATTGATTGAACTATTGGTAGCTATGCTTATGGCGTTTTTAGTCATAACTCCCTTAATGTTATTTATGATCAATCTTTTAGAAGGCGATCGTAAAGAACAAGCCAAAGCAACCACAGAACAAGAAATGCAAGCCGCCATAGATTACATAGCACGCGACTTACAGCAAGCTATATACATATATGATGCTGATGGAGTAACAAGAAATAGAAATACTACAGATATTACTCTGTCAGGTATTCAAGACCAAATACCACCAGTCAAAACAGCCCCTAATTGCAATGATGCAAATGTTTGTAAACCAATACTTGTATTTTGGAAACGTGAATTTTTAGCTAGTAGTGTTGGTGTCACTTCTGCTACTGATACAACCAGAGATGATGGCTATGCTTATTCATTAGTCGCATACTATTTAATTACTAATACCAATGGTAGTAATACTACTTGGTCTAAACAAGCACGAATTGGTAGGTTTCAAATTCGAGGTCAAGTTAATTCAGCTAATACTAACACCACTAACAATACTGGCTTTAGTCCTCCACCACTTGATCCCAACATCACTGGTTCTACACTTAAAGAAAGAATGAATCAATGGAAAACTGCGTTAACAGGATCAGCCAGCTACACTCAACCAGTTACAACTTTAATTGATTTCATTAGTACTACTAGCCCTTCAATTAGCACTAACACCAGTGGAGTTTGTCCAGGTACAAATGCCAGTCCTAAACTTGTGGGTAGCCTCACAAGTGGTTTTTATACTTGTGTTGATGCGGCTGAAGTACTAGCACAGGTTTTCATCAGAGGCAATGCACTTGCTCGCATACAAGACAATAACCTGAATTATCAAAATTCTCAAAGAGCTTACTTTCCTAGTACAAGTGTACGAGTACAAGGACGCGGGTTTTTGTTGACTAAATGATCTTTATAAATACCATAGTTAATTTATCAAGCATATAATATGTACTGGTCAAGTTTAAGTTTTTTTCAGAGAACTAAAAATAGATACCTATCTGAACATATCCAAAATGATTTTGGTTTCAGTATGGTGGAAGTTATTGCTGTAGTGCTGATGATAGGTATATTAGGCACAATTGCTATTCCTAGCTGGTTTAATTTCCTTAATCGGCAACGAGTGAATAAAGTTAATGATGTGGTTTTTGCCGCTATACAAGAAGCACAAAAAGAAGCTAAACAAAAAAAAATCAGCTACAGTGTCAGTTTTAAAATGGACAATCAAGTTCCTAAGTTGGCTATTCATCCTGACTCTACAGCAGCATCTAGTCCTAATATTCAATGGAAGTCTATGCAAGAATCTTTAGGGATCAAATCTGGACAAATCAGCCTTTTTACAAATTTGAATGTTAGCTCTGGTAAAAACATTAGTAACCCCACCGTGAATACAAGTGCAACATACTTAAATAGTCCACAAACAATCACTTTTGACTACATGGGTACTTTGCCAAACTTTGTTACACCAGCAACAGGAGAAGCACCAGGATTAAAAATTGTCGTAGCTGCATCTAATAATTCTACAAAGCGATGTGTGATTGTAAAAACTATTTTAGGCTCGACTCTAAGAGGCAAAAATAATGAGTGTAATTAAAATTCAGCAAAAAAATCATAAAAATACAGTACATAATACTGTATATTCAACACAAAATCATAACATTAGTTAAGTATGAGGTTTCATATTTGTATTTTTTAAACTTGTAATCAAAAATATCCATAAAGTATAAACTTCAAAATATGACTGCAAGCCTTGATTTTACAGTAGTTATCCCGACTTATAACGGTGCAACTCGTCTACCTAAGTTATTAGAACGACTGCAACAGCAACAACATACTGAAAATATCAGTTGGGAAATTATTGTTGTAGACAATAACAGTACAGATAATACAGATCAAGTTGTTAAAAATTATCAAACAAATTGGCAATATGCTTACCCTTTAAAGTACGTGTTTGAAGCTAAACAAGGAGCAGCTTACGCGCGAAAACGTGGAGTAGCAGAAGCTTCAGGTCAATTAATAGGTTTTCTTGATGACGACAACTACCCGTTATCAAATTGGGTAGCAGAAGCTTATACTTTTGCTCAGAAATACCCTAAAACTGGGGCTTATGGTAGTCAAATTCATCCAGATTGGGAAGTAGAACCTTCTGAAGATTTTCAACGGCGCATTGCACCTTTTTTAGCCATTACAGAGCGTGGTAATATACCCTTACTCTATGAATCTCACAAAAAATTACTTCCTCCTTCGGCGGGATTAGTTGTTAGGCGACAAATTTGGTTAGAAAGTGTACCGCAAAAGACTATTTTAACTGGGAGAATTCCTGGTAATATGCTGACTAGTGAAGATTTAGAAGTACTATGTTACATCCAAAAATCAGGATGGGAAATTTGGTATAATCCGAGTATGGAGATTTATCATCAAATACCACAATCTAGATTAAAAAGGGATTACCTAATACCATTTTTTAGAGGTATTGGATTGAGCCGTTATGTGACTAGAATGGTAAATACAAAATATTATAATAAACCATTTATAATTCTGATTTATTTAGGAAATGATTTACGAAAAATAATTGTTCATTTCTTAAAATACAGAGGTAGTTTTCAAGATAATCTAGTAGCAGCTTGTGAAATGCAACTATTTTTAAGTAGTTTAATTAGTCCTTTTTATTTATGGAAAAATGGATATTTAAATAACAAAATATAATAATTCAACCACGGCTTTTTATTTTTAAATTAATGAACAGTATTTTAGATATTTCTATAGTCATTCCTACATATAATGGAGCAGATCGCCTGCCCAATGTTTTGGATGCTTTATTAAAACAAACAGGTGTTGAATACATAAATTGGGAAATTATTATCATTGATAATAATAGTTTAGATTCAACTGCTAACGTATTTATTAATTATCAGGGTTTATATGCTAATAACTGTTGTTTAAAATATTTTTTAGAAACCCAACAAGGAATCGCATTTGCGCGTGCGCGTGGGGTTAAGGAAGCTCAAGGAAGACTTATTGCATTTTTAGATGATGATAATTTGCCGGAAACTGATTGGGTTTTCAGGTCTTACCAATTTGGGCAAGAATATCCTCAAGCAGGCGCATGGAGTGGTCAAATTCATGGAAAATTTGAGGTAGAACCACCAGAAAATTTTTCCAGAATACAGGCTTTTTTAGCTGTTAGAGAAGATGGGCAGGAAGTATACAGATTTGATGCAGATAATTTAAGATTACCTCCAGGTGCTGCACTGGTGGTTCGTAAACAAGCTTGGCTTGAAAGTGTTCCTCAGCAATTGATTTTCAAAGGTCGATTAGGAAAATTAATGCTTAGTGGTGATGATACAGAAGCACTTTTATATATACACAAAGCTGGCTGGCAAATTTGGTACAATCCGGCGATGCAGGTTTATCATCAAATTCCTCGCTGGCGATTTGAGAAGAGTTACTTGTTAAATTTGGCTCGTGGTTGCGGTTTGTGTATTTTCCAACTCCGGTTAATCAATGCTAAAAATTGGCAAAAACCAATGATCTTATGCAAAACTGTTTTGGGAAATTTGCGCCGAATTTTAAATCATCTGATTAAGTATAGAAGAGGTTTAAGCAGTAATTTGATTGCACTTTTTGAAATAGAGTTTTATTGGGCTAGTATGATGAGTCCTTTATATGCTTTACGATGCTACTTGTCTAATAAATTTGTAGATAACTTGGATAAATCATGACTAATGTCATTCAAAATATTCCAAAAATTTCTGTAATTATTCCAACTTATAACAGCGAAGAAACTATTAAAACAACTATAGATTCTGTATTGAGCCAAAGTTTTACAGATTTTGAGTTGATTGTTATTAATGATGGTTCGACAGATTCAACTTTAGATGTTGTTTCACAAATTCAAGACTCACGTCTTAAGGTATTTTCTTTTGAAAATGCTGGTGGTAATGTCAGCCGCAACCGAGGACTAAAGCAAGCAGTTGGAGAATTTGTCAGTTTCTTAGATGCGGATGATGTTTGGACATCTGATAAGTTGGTAAGTCAGTTGGAGGTTTTGCAAGATAATATTGATGCGAGGATTGCTTATAGCTGGACTGATTATATAGATGAAAATGGGAAATTTTTAGTTTCAGGTAGTCATATTACTGTTAATGGTGATGTGTATGAGAGGTTATTAGTAAGTAACTTTTTAGAAAATGGTTCTAATCCATTAATTTATAGAGAAGCTTTAATTGAATTAGGTGGTTTTGATGAATCACTAAGTGCTGCTCAAGATTGGGATATGTGGTTGCGATTAGCTACTAAATATTCTTTTGTTTGTGTTCCGAAAGTGCAAATTTTGTATAGAGTCAGTGCTAATTCGTTATCTTCTAATTTAGTTAGACAGGAAAAAGCTTGTTTACATGTTTTAGAAGGTGCATATCATACTAGAAAATTAGTAAATAAAAATGTTTGGGATTTAAGCCTGACTAATCTTTATAAGTATCTAGTATGTAAAGCTCTCCAAGAACCATTTAATCGACAAAAAGGAATATTAGCTGCTAGGTTTTTATACTTGTTTTTTATTTATGATACCGCAAGATTAAAACGAATTGATTTTACGTTTAAATTACTACTTAAAATCGCATTAATAGTTATTTTACCAACAAAAACATCAACAAAAATACTTAACAGAATCACAATGAAAACTACATAGTTTTTGGAAATTAAACTTGGTACGTGATCATTAAATTAATTTTAGAAGTATTTTCAGGTGCATTTATTTTATAGGGATAAGTTAAAAAATATCTTATATGCGGACTCCTGTAGTGGCTTTACATTACCGGAGATTTTAGTCATTGTTTTAATGTTTGGTGTTTTAGCTGGGCTGGTATTACCAAACTGGTTAGCTTTTGTAGATAGAAGCCGTCTTAATACTGCTCAAGATAAAGTTTATTTGGCTATGCGTCAAGCTCAAAGCCAAGCTCTAAAAGAAAAAGTAAGTTGGCAAGTAAGTTTTCGTGAGGAAAATAATGTTGTGAAGTGGGCAGTTCATCGAGCAGATGTAAATTTTTTTATTTCTGATGCTGTGAATAATAATGCCAATTTATGGCAGAATTTAGAAAATAATATTCTAATTGATAAAAATTTAAATAATCGCAATACATCTGAGACTACTTTACCAAAACATACTTCTCAAGCAATTTGGCGTGTTGTTTTTAACCACCAAGGTTGTCCAGTTTATCAGCCTGGAGACGAATGTACGAATACATCGTTGCGAACGTTGGGACAAATTACTTTATACAGTTATAAAACTGGCAAGGCTAGGCGATGTGTCTATGTTTCTACGATTTTAGGCGCAATGCGAAAGGGCAGAGAGCGTTCTAGTGCTAATGAAAACGATAAGTATTGCTATTAAAATATTTGAGTCGCTAACAGTTAAGGTTATTACGTGCTGAAATTATCAGAAATTCAAAAGCAGCACTTGATTATTTTTACCCGCTATCCAGAACCAGGAAAGACTAAAACTCGGCTAATACCAGCTTTGGGGAGTATTGGTGCTGCTAATTTGCAACAGCAAATGACCGAATATACTCTGTTGCAAGTTGGAGAATTACAAAAAGCGATTGATGTTTCTGTGGAAGTGCGGTTTGCTGGTGGTAGTTTGGAGTTAATGCAAGATTGGTTGGGTGGGGAATTACTTTACGCATCTCAAGGTGAAGGCGATTTAGGTACAAGGATGGCGCGATCGCTGGTTGATGGTTTCAGCAAAAATGCTGAATATGTAATTATCATTGGTAGCGATTGTCCTGGTGTGACATCTCAAATTTTGGCAACAGCTTTTCAAGAACTACAAACTGTTAATTTGGTACTAGGGCCAGCTATTGATGGTGGTTATTACTTAATTGGTGTGCGTCGCTTCATCCCAGAATTATTCACTAACATCGATTGGGGAACTTCTCAGGTATTAAAACAAACTGTAGATATTGCGGCAACCCTGGGTGTCTCATCTATATACTTACCAACTTTGGCTGATGTTGACCGACCAGAGGATTTGCTTATTTGGCAGGAAGTGCTTCAGCAGTCAGTTTATTTGCGAAAAATTATAGAGTAGAAGCTGAAAATAAAAGTTGTTTTTTTGATGAATATCAGCTAATCTCGTATCTTCAAACACCATGTATTTTCTGAAGACACTCAAGTTAACTAGTGCTACCGTGGTGTAGTTTCAAACCTACAGGTATCCACTAGGATTACCTTTGCCTTTTCTATATAAGAGATAGTTTTATTGAACAGGCAGAGTTACAGGAACAATATTCCAGTAACTTTAAATAGGACAATCACTCTGACTCACTATTAAGTTTGGAAAATATGACTAATCGTTTTACTTCCGGGAACGCAGCCCTTGGTCTCAAAGTGATTGGGGCAGTTTTAATTTTGTCCTTTTTGCTGGACTTTCTAATTTTATTGCTACCCTTTCAACCTACTGATCGCGGATGGCAAATTAACTTAGCAACCGCCCTAGTTGACCGGGGGATTGTACCTATGGTGGGCTTAGGTTCGCTGTTGATTGGCTATTGGATTGATGGTGCTAGTGATGGCGGCCCTAAAGGTATCGACTTACGATTGCCAGCGTTTATACTTTCTAGTGTCTTGGGTCTAATTTTCTTGTTGATTTTTCCCTTGCACCTGAACAATGTCAATCAAGCCAAAGCACAAACTGTCACTCAAATTACTCAAGAAGCTGATCAGGCAGAAAAACAACTCGACACTCAGTTAAATCAATTTCAGGCGCAACTCAATACAGATCAGGGGAAAGCCCAATTAGAACAACTCCGCGCCCAAGCAAAAGCGCAGTTTGCTGACTTGCTGAAAGATGATCAAAAGTATAAAGCAGCTCTGGCAAATCCGCAATTACCACAATCACAGAAAGACCTACTCCAGAAGTTTAAAGCTAATCCGCAAGAACTGGACAAATTTATTGCCCAACAAACCGATCCTCAAGCACTGGCAAATCAACGAAAAGGGCAAATTCGTCAGCGTAAGGAAGATGCGGAAAAACAAGCAAGAGACAATGCTTGGAAATCTGGCTTGCGGATTGGAATTAGCAGTCTTTTATTATCAATTGGGTACATTATTATTGGCTGGACAGGATTAAGAGGTGGCGGTGCTTTACAAACAGGTGGACGTAAAGCTGCTACACGGTAAAAAAGTAGGGAGTAGGGAGTAGGAATTATTGTGACCCTCCTGCCTCCTGCCTCCTGATTTGAAAGTGCTGAGTAAAAATGCTAGTCCCACTTTCATACAAAGCTTGTGAAGCTTGTTTCATCGGGACTGCCTCCTAAAAATTAACTGTTAGGAAAATCGCTATAAAATCTGCAAATGTTCTCAATTTACATACTGACATATAACGAAGAACTAGATATTGCACCTTGTATTGAGTCGGCAATGCTTTCGGATGACATTATAGTTGTGGATTCGTGCAGTAGCGATCGCACTGTGGAAATCGCCAGTCGCTATCCTGTCCGGGTTGTGCAGCACGCTTTTGAAAGCCACGGTCGTCAACGCACTTGGATGCTAGAATCTCTACCCCCGAAATATGAGTGGGTTTATATTCTGGAAGCTGATGAACGGATGACACCAGAATTATTTGCGGAATGCACACAAGCAACACATAACCCAGATTACATTGGTTACTACGTTGCTGAACGGGTAATGTTTATGAATCGTTGGATTCGCTATAGCACCCAATATCCCCGTTATCAGATGCGTCTTTTCCGCCACGGTAAGGTCTGGTTTACAGACTATGGTCACACAGAACGAGAAGTGTGTGATGGTGCTACTAGTTTTTTAAAAGAAACTTACCCTCATTACACTTGCAGTAAGGGTTTGAGCCGTTGGATTGAAAAACATAATCGTTATTCTACTGATGAAGCCAAAGAAACAGTACATCAACTAGAAAATGGCACAGTTGTTTGGCGGGATTTATTTTTTGGCAAAACTGAGGTAGAAAGACGGCGTGCTTTGAAAGATTTGTCTTTGCGTTTACCAGCTAGACCTTTTTTGCGGTTTCTTTATATGTATTTTTTGTTAGGTGGCTGCTTGGATGGTCGCGCTGGGATGGCTTGGTGTACTTTGCAAGCTTTTTATGAGTACCTAATTTTGCTGAAAGTTTGGGAAATGCAGCATCTACCTACACCGACCTTAGAAGAAACACTATCCCAAACTGAGAAAAGCAAGGTTGTCGCTACACAAATTGCTGGAGAAGGGTGAAACAAAACTAGTTTGTTCTGGTGGGTATAAGGGTGTAGGGGTGTCAGGGTTTTTGATCATCTACACCCTTTACCATTTGGTAGTTATGGCTTCAGCTTAACTGTCTATTCTGAATCTTGATTCAACGACTATATTAAAATTTATAACAAAAGTTTTTCAGAAAAACATCCTTTACCTGCGGGTTAGTTCTAAACTAGTTACAAGTAGATTTTTAGTTGTCATACATAGGTTTTAGAAACGTAGTCAGATTTTGAGCGATCGCGGTAGGATTAGTAATAATTAAAATATTTGCAACATTCATTTACAAGCTGTACAAAGAAAAGTAACATCCTCGCGGATGGAAGAACTATCGGTAGTTAGCTATATCTTTTTGTATTCAACATCTAACTAGCGAAAAATCAATACTTTTCTGGGATAAACAGCATATTATCAAGATAAAAGCTATTTAATGACAGCTTTCTAAAATAAAACAGGGTAAAAAATATTACTAGTAAAGCCTGCTAAATTGGGCGGCTGCTGGTATGAATTTCCGCTTATCTAGAGTTTCACTAGCCAAGAAAAGGAGAAACTAAGTTTGGTCATCGATCGCTTAAAGCAGGACTTGAAAAATGACCTGATAGCAGGATTGTTAGTGGTTATCCCCCTAGCAACCACCATCTGGCTCACAATCACGATCGCTAATTGGGTAATCGACTTCCTTACCCAAGTTCCCAAACAACTCAATCCCTTTGATGGGCTACACCCAATTTTAGTAAATATACTAAATTTAGCTGTGGGTCTAGCAGTACCACTGTTAAGTATTTTGTTAATTGGGTTAATGGCTCGGAATATTGCTGGGCGATGGTTATTAGATTTTGGTGAGCGAGTATTACAGGCAATTCCCTTAGCAGGACAGGTATATAAAACCTTAAAACAACTTTTAGAAACGTTACTGAAAGATTCTCCTGGCAAATTTCGGCGTGTGGTTTTAGTTGAGTATCCCAGACAAGGCATTTGGGCGATCGCCTTTGTCACAGGTACGATCGCCAGTGAAATTCAATCCCAAATGCCTTGCCCAATGTTAAGCGTTTTCATCCCAACGACACCCAACCCGACTACAGGATGGTATGCAGTAGTACCAGAAGAAGATGTAATCAATCTTTCAATGTCAATCGAAGATGCTTTTAAAGTGATTGTCTCTGGTGGAATTGTGGCACCGAATACGCCCTTACCACCGCTAGTTTTAGGCAAAGAACAAAATTTAGCGAGTTTAACCAGGGAATCAAAACATTCAGTAATTTCCGTCGAGGAAATATAAAATTTATCCGGCAAAGACACAAGTAAATAGATATTATGAATGTCTGGCTTTGTAGCAATCAATTAAATTTTCACCCTAATTCAGTGCTTAGGCACTCACTTCCATGCAAGACCGCAAACCCCAACAAATCGCTCGTGAACTGGCGCTGTTAAGTCTCAGCCAGCTGCCAGTCAACCCCAAAAAACTCACCGAAGAACATCTGCCCAAATTAGTATTAGCAACCGTGCGTACCTTGAGGGCAGAAGTGCAAGATACTTTAGACAACGCTGCGGCGGAATTGCAACGCAGTAACGATCGCCTATTGACCAGCCAAACTCGCGCTGCTGACATGAATACAGCGAGAACTATGCTACAAGAAGCGATCTCTTATACCCAAACCGCCATCAATCAACTTGGTGCAGCAGTTGAGTTTCCCGAATTAATTCAACTCGCCAACCAAGACAGAGAAGTTGGCAGATATGCCATTCAAATTGTCAAAACTGTAAATGAGCATCGGATCTTGATCGATGAACAAATATCGGCGGCTTTGGTAGATTGGCAAGTCAACCGTCTAGCTCAAATTGACCGCGATATTCTCCGCATCGCTGTAGCTGAAATGACATTTTTAAACTTGCCTGACAGCGTAGCCATCAACGAAGCTGTTTTGTTAGCCAAACGCTACAGTGGCGATGAAGGTCATCGATTTATTAATGGAGTGCTGCGGCGATTCACAGAACAAAAAAAACTTCCTAGTGTTTTATCCTAACTTTGTAACCATTCTGAATGCTAAGTTGTGAGTTGAAGGTGAGGAGAAGTCAGGTACTTGTGAGGGATGAATCACCCCCTCCTAGTAACCCGAAATTGAGAGGTGAGGATATCCCGGAGGATTTCACCACAGGGAAGAGTAACAAATTCTATTAAACTCTTAACTTACGAACTCATAACTCCTAACTTAAATCACAACTAACACTGTTAGCAGCAATGGCTTTTAATTGGTTTCGTCGTCAATATAACGATTCTTCTGATACTCCCTCTGAAAACCAAGAGGCAGAAAATACTCCCACACCTATAACCGAACCAGAGGCAACCGAAACATCAAATACTAACCCAGAAACTGCACCAGATTCGGCAGCAGATTTGTTGGCGTTTGCTAAAGCTGCCTATAAAAATATCCAGCAAAAACAACAATTAGAAACTGGAGAACCAGTTCCAACAGACACGATAGCCGCAGATTCAGAAGAGGCTACAACTCCCAGTCAAGAACCTGCGGTAACTATCGAAACACCACAACCAGAAGTAGCGGCTACTGTTGAGGAAGTAGCTGTTACAGCCAATACTGAAGAAGTAACATCACAAGAAACTCAGCCCACCGAGACGGCTGCATTATCTTTTTTAGAACGGGCAGCAGCAGAACGGCAAGCCAAGCAAGAACGCTTAATAGCTAGTGCCATTGAAGTTACACAACCAGAGGCACAGCCAGCAAGTGTTAGTGAAGCAACTGCCGCAGAAATGCCAGATTTGGCATTTGATGAAGGGTTTGTCTGGTCAGCAGAATTATTGGCGGCTCAAGGTAGACGTGCGGAAGACATTTCGATTGAAGAAATCACTTGGCTGAAAAAGTTACGCCAAGGATTAGACAAAACCCGGCGGAACATCGTCAATCAACTAAAAGCCATTGTTGGACAAGGGCCACTCAACCAAGCAGCCGTAACCGAAATTGAATCTGTATTGTTACAAGCTGATGTGGGTGTAGAAGCCACAGATTATATTATCAGTGCTTTACAACAAAAACTGCGGGAAGAAGTTACACCTCCAGAAGAAGCGATCGCTTACTTAAAACAAATCTTAAGGGATATGTTAGAAGAGCCAATTCGCAAATCTGAGAAAACCAGCTTTGCCCCAGATAAAGACAATTTAAATATTTGGTTAATTACTGGTGTAAATGGCGCTGGCAAAACCACAACCATCGGTAAAATTGCCCATTTAGCGCAAAAATCTGGCTACAGATGTTTGATTGGCGCAGCAGATACTTTTAGGGCGGCGGCTGTCGAACAAGTCAAGGTTTGGGGAAACAGAAGTGGTGTAGAAGTCATTGCCAACCCTGGTAAAAATACAGACCCAGCCGCCGTGGTGTTTGATGCGATCGCAGCCGCTCAAGCACGCGACACAGAATTATTATTAGTTGATACTGCGGGAAGATTACAAAATAAAAAGAACTTAATGGATGAACTCACAAAAGTTCGCCGCATCATCGACAAAAAAGCCCCAAACGCCAAAATCGAATCTCTGTTAGTTTTAGATGCTACCCTTGGTCAAAATGGTTTGCGCCAAGCCGAAGTATTTTCCCAAGCCGCCCAACTGAGTGGCGTAGTATTAACCAAATTGGATGGTACCGCCAAAGGTGGTGTCGCATTGGCTGTAGTCCAACAATTAGGTTTACCAATTCGCTTTATTGGGGCTGGTGAAGGAATTGAAGACTTACGCCCATTTTCTAGCTACGAGTTTGTTGAAGCTCTCTTGAGTGGCTAAATCTGTATGGGACAAACGCAAAAATCAGGTATGTAAGAAGGGTGTAGGGGTCTAGGTATGTAAAACCCTTATACCCTTACACCCCTACACCCAGTCTCAACCAGTAATCTTTTTGCGCCAGTTCCAACCTTGTAAACCCAATTGAGAACTGCTATAAATACTGAAAAAAACAAAAAAGCTCAAGTAAGTTCGTTGTTAACTTAGCAAAAGCCTATTGTTATCAGCAAATCAGCTTGTCAAAATTTAGGAGTATATATGAAGTAAATTTCCTGAAAAGCTGACAAATATTCTCTAAAGGTAAATTAAAAGTTAGAAAAATGCTCTAGCTGATCCAGTTCAAAGTGATATTTTCCCTGAAAATTTTAAGTTATCGTTTATTTCAGTATCTGAATATTTCTCCGAAACGAGAAAAAATCTCAAAAATTGGCAAAAATAATTAATCAATTAATTAAGGAATTTTATGTTTCATGATGTATGATTTGCTAATTGACTGCTCTGAGCGTGGGAAGTTTTCTCAGCAATGGAGGTATTTACCGATTTATACTCATCAGCTTTTGCGTAAAAACACATGAAATTTATGTATCTGGATTTAGGTAGAAATAAAATGAGCGAATGCTATAGTTTTTTATCGCTCTCGCTTACGTCTTTCTACTCTTGCTAAATTGACTTATCTTGTCTCAATATGATTTAGCAATATTTTGCCGCAAAGAGTTATTAATCAATTGAAAATCTACTACTCTTAACTGGATATTATCTGTGCCTGTGTCTCAAGTACCCTTTCAACCTACTGATGGTAATAATAGTGCCGCGACGGATGTCACACCAGTCGTAGCACTAAAAGAACTTGTGGCAAGGTTGCATCGAGAACAGAACAAGATTCAAGATTTGCTGAGTTCTTTAGGATTTGCCCTCAGAAGCTTCAACAATTTAAATCAGTTTTTAGAACTGATTCCCTTGATGGCAACAAGGGTGACAGATGCTGATGGTAGTGCTTTATTTCTCTACAAGCCTAACGGTCAAGTTAGGTTAGAGCAACTCCACTGGCAGGATAGTCGCCAGCGCAAAAATATTCGCAAAGCTTTAGAAACAGCCAGTAGTCAAGTTACATTACTGCCCAACAGCACACCTTTGGCGAGTTCCACCGGCATATTAGATGATCAGATGCACCGCTATTTGGGGCCTGATGTGCAAATATTCGGCACGGCAATTTTAGTTAAGCATACAGAACGCGGTTGGCTCTACGTTTTAAGTCGTGACCCTGACTATAGCTGGACAGAAACCAGACAAAAGTTAGTGCGCTTGGTTGCAGACCAAACAGCAGTAGCCATTGAAAACGATGAACTAGCTGTAGAACTGCGGAAAAAAGAACGCCTAGACCAAGAATTAGAAATTGGGGCAGAAATTCAACGCCGACTTTTACCGCGTCAATGTCCGAATATTCCTGGTGTATCACTAGCAGCACGTTGTAAACCTGCTAATCGTGTGGGTGGTGATTATTACGACTTTATTCCTACAAATCATAACCAGTTGCAGTTAATCAATAGAGTATCTCCAGAAAATAGCCGTTGGGGTTTTGTAATTGGGGATGTGATGGGGAAAGGTGTTCCCGCCGGATTAATTATGACGATGATGCGGGGAATGCTGAGGGGTGAAGTATTGCATGGCAATTCCCCGGCGGGGATTTTGCAAAATTTGAATCGAGTGATGTATGCGGATTTGGAAAATTCCCACCGCTTTGTGACGTTGTTTTATTCTGAGTACAATCCCAGAAATCGGATTTTATCGTACAGCAATGCCGCACACAATCCTCCCCTATGGTGGCACGCCGCCACAAAAACAGTTAGCCGCTTAGATACGTTGGGGATGTTGATTGGTTTAGATGCCAACAGTCAATATGAAGATGCCCAGGCACAGTTAGAACCTGGAGATACGATAATTTATTATACAGATGGCTTAACGGATGCGGCGGCGGCTAGTGGCGATCGCTTCGATGAAGAAAACTTTTTAGCAGCCTTTAGCGCCGCTTGTCGCTATTGCAACGGGCCAGAAGAAATTGTGGATTATTTATTTAACCAAGTCCAACAGTTTATCGGTACTGATAGGCAAAACACTGATGATATGACACTTGTGGTTTTGCAAATTGTTTAATTTTTGACAAATGACTCATCACCAATGACGAGATGAAGCGACCCCGTTGGTGGGACAATAAAAACGATACATAATGTTTAATTTTTGTTACTTCCCGCCAAAGGAATCTCTAACAATGTGGAAAAAAATTGCAATTATTTGCTTATTAATGTTGAGCTTTAGCTTGATTAATCCTGGTGTAGCTGCTGCGGCTGGATTTAAAAGCTATGTAGATACTGCTGATGGTTATCAGTTTTTATACCCCAATGGCTGGCTACCAGTGAAAGTTGCCAATGGACCTGATGTCGTATTTCATGATTTAATTGAAATCTCCGAAAATGTTTCTGTAGTGATTAGTCCGGTTCCTGAAGGTAAAACCTTAAAAGAATTGGGCGCTCCCACAGAAGTTGGTTATAAACTTGGCAAAGCTGCCCTTGCACCTTCAGATTCTGGTCGGACAGCCGAGTTAGTTGATGCACGAGAGAAGGATACTGAAGGTAAAACCTACTATATATTAGAGTATTTAGTCAAACTCCCAAATTCTCAGCAACGACATAACATCGCTAGTGTTGCTGTTAGTCGTGGCAAACTGTTTACCTTTAACGCCTCGATTCCCGAAAAACGTTGGACAAAGGTGAAACGGACTATGGAAAATGTTGTCGATTCTTTCACCGTGTATTAATTATTAATAGGGAGTGGGGAGTAGGGAGTAGGGAGTAGGGAAAGCAAGGCAATATAAGCACAAATGACAAATGACCATTGACCAATGACTATAAATATTCCTCAATTTGTACTGGCTTCTGCTTCTCCTGCACGTCGGCGTTTGCTGCAAACGGTTGGGATTGAACCGATAGTTAAACCCAGTGATTTTGATGAGTCACAAATTGAACTGAGTGATCCTGGTGAGTTAGTGCAGGTTCTAGCTCAAAGTAAGGCAGAAACGATCGCACCGCAGTTTTCATCAGCTTTAATTATGGGCTGTGATTCGGTTTTGGCTATTGATGGTAAGATTCATGGCAAACCAGCAAATGCAGCAGAAGCGATCGCTCGCTGGCAATTTATGCAGGGTAATATAGGCGACTTATACACAGGTCATGTGTTGATTGACACTGCCCAAAACCAGACTTTAGTTAAGTGTCAGGTGACGAGGGTTTATTTTGCAACCATGAGCGATCGCGCAATCCAAGCTTATGTCGCTACCGGCGAACCTCTCAAATGTGCTGGTGCTTTTGCTTTGGAAGGTTTTGGTAGTTTATTTGTTGAGAAAATAGCAGGCTGTCACAGTAATGTCATCGGTCTCAGTTTACCTTTGCTGCGGCAGATGTTGGCAGAACTGGGATATGAAGTCACTGATTTTTGGCAGTAAATCAACTAATTACAACAGGACTTACGTCAAGTTTTCTGAAATTGAGAATTTTTGCGTAAGTCCTAAACTATTGACCCTTGAGTAAGACGCAATGTCACTTCGCCATGATCTGGAACCCAAGCTAACCACTCATCGGCAGAAACTTGGCAGAGTAACAATGCTTCATCATAGCTGTATGGGCTAGGGAGTTCTGCAAGGCGTACCCAGACAGCAGGTTGACATAACTTGAAGGAATTTTGACTATAGGCTTTGCTTAACCAAGCTAGATTTTGTCTAACTGCTGGGATAGCACAATTTGGTCTTTGAGTATTAATTTGCATAATCGAAGACTCCCTGATGAATGAAAATCAAAATAATTCTGTAACTAAGACTACAAAATAAGTAATTAATTTGAAAAGTCAATGTCTTATAACTTTACGCAACCATGCGTAACAGTTTGCTTAATGTTGCGCGGCAGAATAGAAGTGGCACGGCTGGCTGTAGACTGGCCTTAGATAGCATTTCTGATGAGAATATGTCATTTACTTCAACTCCCTCACTGCGTGAACAACAACATCCCCTAATTCGGCAGTTAGCTGATAGCATCGAGGCGGCTTGGCACAAGCATTTAGAACTGTCGCCTTACCATTTACCAGCAGAGTTGGGATATGTGGAAGGTCGATTAGAGGGTGAAAAACTGACAATTGAAAATCGCTGCTATCAAACACCACAGTTTCGCAAAATGCACTTAGAACTGGCGAAGGTGGGAAATATGCTGGATATTTTGCATTGCGTGATGTTTCCGCGCCCAGAATATGACTTACCGATGTTTGGTTGCGATTTAGTTGGTGGTCGAGGACAAATTAGTGCAGCGATCGCCGACTTGTCTCCTGTACACTTAGACTTGACCTTGCCAGCTTCCTATACAAATCAACTCTCTGCACTGAAAACAATAGAATTTTCCCAAACGCGAGAATTACCAGAATGGGGTCACATCTTCTCAGAATTTTGCTTGTTTATCCGTCCTAGTTCCCCAGAAGAAGAAGCGAGGTTCTTGGGACGTGTGCAGGACTTTTTAGAGGTACATTGTACCCAAGCGATTGCAGCTAGTCCAGTTTCCCCCGAACAAACTCAAGAAATTATCGCTGGACAACGCAACTACTGTACCAAACAACAACAAAACGATAAAACCCGCCGCGTCCTTGAAAAAGCCTTTGGGCAAGAATGGGCAGATAATTACATGACGACAGTCTTATTTGATTTGCCAGAATAAGTCCTGAGTCATTTGTTCTTTGTCATTTGTTATGTGTAAAAAGCAGTCCCGATGAAACAAGTTTCACAAGCTTTGTATGAAAGTGGGACTCGTATTTTTACTCAGCACTCAGCACTCAGCACTTTCAACTCAGGAGGTAGAAATTAGGAAACAGAAGGAAAAAATTTCAGGACTTACGCAAAAATTCTCAAAAAGCTTAATTTATCGTAGACGCGAAGCGGCTTCCCGCAGGGTACCGCCAAGTCGCCGAGAACGCCAAGAAATCGTAGAGTCTGCGTAAGTCCTAAATTTTATACTATCTTTGACTAAGCAGAGCAAAACCCATCTACACACTTCAGACTTTCTTCCCCTACCGCATCTGTAGATTCTGTTACGTTTTCCTGCAACTGATAAATGTAGAATTCAGTTATAGCAAGAAGCATATAGATTAGGAAATTTTGAACATATAAATGCAGGAAGCACACTAATACTTTTACCTCCTGCCTTCTGCCTCCTGCCTCTTGCTATGACGATAGTTTAATGGAGTTTAACCTTAGCTGTAGCATCTGTGGAGAAAATTTCCCAATGAGTTCAAAGTTAACAAACCTAATAATTAGTTGACTACAAGTTTAAGGAAACTGTAATCTTAGGGATGCTCTATTTGAGAAAATTGATTGAAAATTTGTAATTGCTAGTTCATAATTAAGTTTCTGATAAAGATTGAGTCTCCAACTGAACCGGAGTTGCTTTTCAAAGCGGTGGATTCTCATTGATCTTTTAATTACGCATTAGCAATTGTCTTGATTGTTGCATCTATTGAATAACTGGTGGTTTGTCCCATTAATTTCGCTCTACCACTACTGAAAATTAATGAGATAAACGCTACCTACTATTAGTGTCATGATGTCAAAGTTGTGGCTCTAAGTATTAATTGGCATCAAATTTCAGAGGGTATTTAGTAGAGGTAATTTATCAAATCTCTACTACGTCTCATACTTTTTTATATCCATCAGCACATTTTTAAATAAACAGGCAACAACCATGTCAAGGGTGACTGAGAAGCCAAGATCAAGGCCACCAATACTTGATCCAGAACAACCTAAGATTTGGTGGGGCATTGCTGTAGCCTTACCAATAGTAATCGCTGCGGGGTTACTTACTACAGCTAAAGTTGAGCAATTGAGAAAGATTAACTCATCTGTACCTGTCAAACCAGTTGCTAACAGTATTAGTGCAGTGGGGCGTTTAGAACCACGCGGTGAAGTGATTAAACTTTCTGCACCAGCAGCAGGATTACAATCTGCATCACGAGTAAAGCAACTGTTTGTCCGCGAAGGAGAACAGGTGAGAAAAGGACAAGTGATTGCAATTTTAGACAATCATGATACTCAGTTAGCTAGTGTCGAACAAGCCAAAGCCAAATTACTAGAAGCGCGTGCTAATTTAGCCCAAATTCGAGTGGGTTCACCTAGAGATGTGCAAGCGCAACAAGCGGTAATTGCTCGACTAGAAGCTCAGTTACGCGGCGAGAGGGATGCTCAACAAGCGTCCATTACTAGAATTGCATCGCAGTTGAGTGCAGAAAAACTAGCTCAACAGGCGACAGTCGAACGCTTGGAAGCAGAATTGCGTGGACAAGGTGATAGTTTAAGAGCCACTTTGACACGCATTCAAGCCGAACAGCGTAATGCTCAAGTTGATGCTGGACGTTATGATTTTCTCTATCGCCAAGGTGCTATATCGCAGCAAGAACGGGATAGACGGCGACTAAGTGCAGTTACAGCTCAACAGCAGGTAGTGGAAAGTCAAGCGACTCTGCGACAAGCGATCGCAACTTTGCGTCAACAAGTTGCAGAAGCTAGGGCGAACCAAGTCAAGACCTTAACCAGCTTACAACAGCAACTAATTGAAGCTAGAGTCACCCGTGACAAAACTGTAGCCACTTTACAAAGACAACTCGACGAAGAACGAGCCAGACTCAAGAGACTGATAGAAGTTGATCCGACGAATGTCCAAATGGCGCAAGCACAAGTTAGCAATGCGATCGCTAATGTTAAACAAGCCGACGCAGAACTACGATTAAGCTACGTCCAAGCACCAACTTCTGGAGAAATTTTAAAGATTTACACCAAGTCAGGCGAAGCAATCAGCGCCAATGGTATTGCGGAGATTGGTCAAACAGAGCAAATGATGGTAATCGCAGAAGTTCCAGAAGATAGTATTAGTAAAGTTCGGATTGGTCAAAGTGTTGCTGTCAGCAGTGATAATGGTGCTTTTGAAGGTGAATTAAAAGGAACTGTCGCTGAAATTGGCAGAAAAGTCGGTAAAAAAGATGTGCTGAATAATGATCCGGCTGCTGATGTTGATGCCAGAGTTGTAGAAGTTAAAATTGCCATCTCTCCAGAAGATAGCAGTAAAGTTTCTGGCTTAACTAATGCCAAAGTTTTAGTTGAGATTAACAACCCATCAGCTTCTAATTAACTAGCAGAAGGCAGTCCCAATGAAACTTATTTCATAGCCAAGCATAAAAGTGGGACTAGCATTTTTACTCAGCAACGCCAGTTGCTTCAAGTCGGCAGAGCCGCCCAACGCACTGGCTCCTCAGCGAGAAGTTGCGTGCGCGGGTTCCCCGCGTTGAGCAAACTTCGGTGACTCAGCACTTTCAAGTCAGTTACTAATCTGATTCATTCCAGAAGACCATTGATAAATAACATGCTTCAAAAAATACCTCTCGCTTGGCTACAAATGACGCGAGATAAAACGCGATTAGCCGTAGCTTTAGCTGGGATTGCTTTTGCTGATATTTTGATGTTTACCCAACTCGGTTTCCGAGATGCGCTTTATTACAGTAACGTCCAGTTACATAGTAGTTTAAATGGTGACATTGTTTTAATTAACCGCCAATCTAATGCGATTTTGTCGATGAAAAGCTTTTCGCAACGGCGGTTATATAAAGCTTTGGATTTACCAACAGTACAATCAGTACATCCCATATATTTAGATTATACTGCTTGGAAAAATCCAGTCACAGGGCGGTCACGTACCTTACTTGTGTTTGGCATTAACCCGGAAGTTAATTTATTTAATTTACCTGGAGTTCCCGAAAATCTCGACAAATTAAAGCTACCTGATGTCGTTTTATTTGACCGTTCTTCTAGGCAGGAGTATGGGCCGATCGCCTCTGATTTTGATCAAGGTAAAACTGTCACTGCCGAACTCAGAAGACGCAAAATTAAAGTAGTCGGATTGTTTACTTTAGGCACATCTTTTGGTGCGGATGGTAACTTAATTACCAGCGACGTTAACTTTTTGCGTATCTTTAATACCCGTCAGCAAGGCTTAATTGATATTGGAGTAATTAAAGTCAAGCCAGGAGCAGATATTCAGGCTGTGGCGAAAGATTTACGCCAATATTTACCCCAAGATGTAAATGTATTGACGAAAGAAGACTTTATCGAATTTGAACGTCATTATTGGGCAAGTAGTACAGCCATTGGCTTTATTTTCAGTTTAGGCACAATTATGGGTTTTATTGTCGGGACTGTAATTGTGTACCAAATTCTTTATACAGAAGTGTCAGACCATTTATCTGAATATGCGACTTTAAAAGCTATAGGTTATACGCAAAAATATTTGTTGACAGTGATTTTACAAGAAGCATTATTATTAGCTTGCTTGGGATATCTACCTGGATTATTTTTTACAATTTTAATGTATCAAAAAGCCAAAGAAGCTACACTTTTACCAATCTTCATGACCTTCGATAGAGCAGTTTCGGTATTAATATTAACCATGATTATGTGTTTTATATCTGGTGCGATCGCTGTACGTAAGTTACGTTCTGCTGACCCGGCTGATATTTTCTAAATCATTTTGATAAATATGTAGCAAGCAATCAGTTTTTATAATCAAAATGATATATATTTAATGCTTAAACTGTCACTATAACTGTAAGAAATTAGAATACAGAATCCAGAAGCCAAAGTTAATAAGAGTTTGATAACTAATACTATAAGACTATCAAAACTTTAATCTGGGAGACTCTTGATTGATTTATGATGCTGAATTCTGAATTCTGGCTCCTGAATTCTTACTCATAATTTGCAGACAGGCTCTAGAGTTCCGAGAAGCGATTGTCAACTTCTAAACCACAACTGAACATGAGACAAGAACCTGTAATTGCCATTAAAAATCTAAATCATTACTATGGCAAAGGCTCACTAAAAAGACAGATTTTATTTGACATTAACCTGGAAATTTATCCAGGAGAAATTGTGATTATGACAGGCCCTTCTGGCTCAGGTAAAACAACATTACTGAGTTTGATAGGCGGTTTAAGGTCTGTCCAAGAAGGTAATTTAAAATTTTTGGGTGTAGAATTATTCGGATCTAGCCAAACTCAACTAGTACAAATTCGGCGCAACATTGGCTATATTTTTCAGGCGCATAACTTACTAGGATTTTTAACTGCGCGGCAAAATGTTCAAATGGCAGTAGAACTAAATGATAAAGTCAGTCAAAATGATGCGATCGCCAAAGCAGAAACCATGCTAACTGCTGTTGGCTTAAAGAACCGAGTTAATTACTATCCTGATAACTTATCTGGGGGACAAAAACAAAGAGTTGCGATCGCTCGCGCCCTAGTGAACAATCCGCCACTAGTCTTAGCAGACGAACCTACCGCCGCCTTAGATAAACAATCAGGACGTGATGTTGTAGAAATTATGCAGCGTCTCGCCAAAGAACAAGGAACTTCCATTTTGTTAGTGACACACGACAACCGGATTTTAGACATAGCTGATCGGATTGTCGAAATGGAAGACGGTCTTTTAGCGCGGGACTCCCAAAGCGCCGTCATTAGTTACGATGCTGGAGCATGGAGCGAAAAACCTTGAAAAATTTAGAAGTCAGAATTCAGCACTCAGAAGCAATTTATGAGGGATTTACAGCGTTTCTCGGTTGAGTGCAGTACAGGTAGATAAGGAACAGAGGCGCTTAGGCTAGAAGCTAGAGGCTAGAGGCTAGGGAAATATACCTCATTGGATGAAAACCGCTATATGTCATCATGGTCAATAACTCAATTCACAAAGGTGGAGATGTTGAAAAACTCATCGAATCTACCGAAGCTAAATTGATTTATTTACCACCATATTCTCCTGCTTTTTTCTCCATTGAAAATTGTTGGTCACAGATTAAAAATATACTCTGTTCTCTCGATGCTAGGAGTTATCCTAATTTAGCCACAGCCATTGAAACTGCTTTTAGCCAAATCTCTTTAGATGATATTTACAACTGGTTCGCTCATTGTTGTTATTGTAGTTCACTAGACTAAGAAACGCTAAGTAAGTCGGTGGGAAAAAATAAAACTAAGTTAAGACAGGTAAACACAGCTAATATCTTCTTTCTTCCTGCTTCCTTCCTTGTCATAACGGTAATTTTTAACATTGAGCTACTTATATTATCCGTACTGAATGCTAAATACAAAAGATTTAACATAGTCTGGTTGTCCAGATAAAGTAGTCATTATTTTTCCTATTTTAACATCCCATAAATATTAACCGGAGATTTAGACGCGGTAGCGGCTTCCCGTAATCCTTCGGAGAACCCGAAGGGTAGGATACGTAGATAAACGCGGATGAATCTGTATTTTATACAAATAAAAATTGCTCTAGTTTGACTATCTGTAATAAACGTAACAGCAAAAACTTTACCTACCGTTATCGGTTTTTTTAGAATGTCTCCCGATGGTAGTTTTGATGATGTTTTGCTGTCTAAATCTCTACCTACTTTGAGTTTCTCGATTACCTGTTCTAGTTCTCTGAGGTAATTCATATTACACTTATCAATCCCCTCTGAGCTGAATCATTATATAAAAACTATTCATCAACCTTTTACACATCTAAGATTTTAATTTACTTTTTCTTCATACAAGTAGCAAAAATTCTAGTTAGATTATGTACGGAGAAAAACAGAGCAAAGACAAATTCTCCCCAACCAAGTGCATCCTCTTCATCTCCAGAAAATAAAAATAATAATTCCCTACAAATCTCCGAGGTAATTGCATGAAAGCGGTGATTTTGGCTGGTGGACTTGGTACACGCCTCAGTGAAGAAACCAGTATCAGACCAAAGCCAATGGTTGAAATTGGTGGTAAACCAATTCTTTGGCACATCATGAAAACTTATTCTGCCCACGGCATTAATGATTTTATTATTTGTTGTGGTTACAAAGGTTACGTGATCAAGGAGTATTTTGCTAATTACTTTCTGCACATGTCAGATGTAACTTTTGATATGCGTTTTAACCAAATGAATGTACATTCTGGTTATGCAGAACCTTGGCGTGTAACATTAGTCAACACTGGCGATAGTACCATGACTGGTGGACGCTTAAAAAGAGTTGCTGAACATGTAGGAAATGACACTTTCTGCTTTACTTATGGTGATGGTGTGAGTGATATAAATATCACCGAGCTAATTAAATTTCACAAACAACAAAAAACATTAGCGACACTCACAGCAGTACAACCAGCCGGACGTTTTGGCGCTATTTCTTTAGAACAAGAGCAAACAAAAATCACCAGCTTTCGTGAGAAACGCGACGGTGAAGGTGCTTGGGTAAATGGTGGTTATTTTATCCTAGAACCAGATGTTATCGATTTAATTGCGGATGACAGCACCGTTTGGGAGAAAGAACCATTAGAAAAGTTAGCTGACATGGAACAGTTATCTGCTTTTAAACATAATGGTTTTTGGCAGCCAATGGATACTTTACGCGATAAAAATCATCTCGAAGAACTATGGCAGAGTGGTAAAGCTCCTTGGCAAATATGGTAAGAAGTATGAAGTGTGAAGTGTCAAGTATGAAATTTCATCCTCAAGCTTCTACTTTCAGCTTTTTGACAAATGACAAATGACAAATGACAAATAACATGTACGATTTTGCGATTGTCGGCGGTGGCATAGTAGGCTTATCAACAGCGATGGCCTTGGGTAAACGCTATCCACAAGCACGCATTTTAGTATTAGAAAAAGAAAGCAACTGGGCATTTCACCAAACCGGCAATAATAGCGGGGTAATTCACTCTGGCATTTACTACAAACCAGGGAGTTTTAAAGCTAAATTTTGCCGTGATGGTAGTCGCTCGATGGTGGAATTCTGCCAAGAGTATGGAATTGACCATGAAATTTGCGGTAAAGTTATTGTTGCTACCGATGAACAAGAACTACCACGTTTAGAAAATCTCTATCAACGTGGTTTAGAAAATAACTTAAAAGTCCAGAAAATCAGCCCAGAAGAGGTAAAAGAAATTGAACCTCATGTGAGCTGTGTGGCTGGCATTCGGGTATTTTCAACTGGTATTGTTAATTACAAGCAAGTTTGTTTAAAATACGCCCAATTAATTGAAAATCAAGGTGGAGATTTACGCCTCAATACCAAAGTATTGAAAATCTCTGCGAGTGGGAAAAATCAAGTACTAGAAACTAATCAAGGCAACTTTGAAACGAAATTTATCATCAATTGTGCCGGATTGCATAGCGATCGCATTGCTAAGTTAGGTGGAGTCGAACCCAAAGCGAAAATCGTACCGTTCCGGGGCGAATATTACGAACTCATCCCAGAAAAACGGTATCTGGTAAAAACCCTAATTTACCCAGTACCTAACCCTGATTTTCCCTTCCTGGGCGTTCACTTTACCAAAATGATTGATGGTACAGTTCATGCTGGCCCCAACGCCGTTCTCAGCCTCAAGCGCGAAGGTTACAAAAAAACCGACTTTGACTTGAAGGATTTTGCAGAAGTCATGACTTACCCCGGTTTCTGGAAGCTTGCAGCTAAACATGCTGATGAAGGAATCCAAGAAATCATTCGTTCCTTTAGCAAAGCAGCATTTGTCAGAAGTTTGCAAAAACTGATTCCTGAAGTTCAAGCCGAAGATTTAGTTCCCACCCACGCGGGAGTCCGCGCCCAAGCTTTAATGGATGACGGCAAACTAGTAGATGACTTTTTGATCATTCCTGGTCAAAATTCCATTCATGTCTGCAATGCACCTTCACCCGCAGCCACATCTTCTTTAGAAATTGGCAAAGCGATCGCTTCTCAAGTTCCCCAACAATCCCATCTTGAAGCTGTAATTGTTGCATAAGTATTGGGAGTGGGGAGTGGCGTAAATATATTACAGTCCCGGAAAATGCGTCAAAGTCCCCCTTTTTAAGGGGGATTTAGGGGTATCTCAAATGTCTTACTAGCAAATAGAGGGCTTTTAAAACATTCTCTGACTCCTGAATTCTTACCTCAAAACTTTTAAAGGAATTTCCACAAATGAAAATATTAATAACCGGAACAGAAGGCTACCTAGGTTCTTTATTGCCTCCTCTGCTAATTGAACGTGGTCATGAAGTCATCGGTGTTGATACAGGCTTTTATAAAGTTGGTTGGCTATACAACGGTACAGAAATTACCGCTAAAACCCTCAACAAAGATATCCGCCACATCACCCCAGAAGATTTAGAAGGTGTAGAAGCAGTTGTTCACATGGCGGAACTATCCAACGACCCCACTGGACAACTAGCACCCAATATTACCTACGAAATCAATCATTTAGGTTCTGTACGCCTTGCTAACTTAGCAAAAACAATGGGTGTGCGACGCTTCGTCTATATGTCTTCGTGTAGTGTTTATGGTGTTGCTACCGAAGGCGATGTGACAGAAGAATCTCCTATCAATCCCCAAACTGCTTACGCAGAATGTAAAACCCTCGTTGAACGCGATGTTAGACCCCTGGCGGATGATGATTTTTCCCCAACATTCATGCGGAACGCCACAGCTTTTGGTGCTTCTCCTAGAATGCGGTTTGACATCGTATTAAACAACCTCGCAGGTTTAGCCTGGACAAGTAAAGAAATTAAAATGACCAGCGATGGTACACCTTGGCGGCCATTAGTCCACGCATTAGATATTTGTAAAGCCATTATCTGCGCCTTAGAAGCACCACGCGACCTTGTACACAATCAAATATTTAATGTTGGTGATACCAGTAATAACTATCGAGTCAAAGAAATTGCTGAAATTATTGCTGATGCTTTTCCCGGCTGTAAATTAAGCTTTGGTCAAAATGGCGCTGATAACCGCAGTTATCGCGTATCCTTCGAGAAAATTAACAGCATTCTCCCTGGCTTCAAATGTGATTGGAACGCCCATTTAGGCGCACAACAATTATTTAACTTATTCAGTCAAATTGATATGACTGAAGACACCTTCTTATTTAGAGGATTTACTCGCTTAAAGCAGCTAGAATATCTCATCCGCACCGAACAAATTGACAAAGATTTCTTCTGGACTAAAAAGTAAGTTCAAATATTAACAAAGTGATATACTCGACTTCTTAAAGAAGTCGGGTATATCAAAATTCAGTCAATTTTAATTAGAGTAAACATTATCCCGTGATATTAGCGAAAAATGAATAAATTACTCACCATTGCCATTCCTACATATAACCGGGCTGAATTACTGGATAAACAGTTATTATGGCTAGGAAAAGCAATTCAAGGTTTTGAATCTGAATGTGAAATTTTAGTTTCTGATAACTGTTCTACAGATCATACTCAGGTTGTAATTCAGAAATGGCAAGCAAAACTGAGTAATATCACCTTTAGGTCGAATAGAAATCCTGAAAACTTAGGCGTAATGCGGAATATTATGTATTGCCTAAGTTCTGCGACAACTAAATATGTTTGGACAATTGGAGATGATGATCCAATTCAAGATAGAGCTATTCCCTATGTGATTCACAAGCTCAAACAATATGAAGATTTAGGATTATTATTTCTCAATTTTTCTGGACGAAATAAAATTAACAATGAACCAGTTCATCCCCCGACAATTGTGGGTAATCGCTGGTTTGATGCTGATGCAGAAGATGGACAAGGAGATAGTAAAGCGATATTTGAGCATTGCTTTGCTAAAAGTGTTGGTGCAGTTATTTTTCTCACTGCTAGTATTTACCGCGCTGACTTAGTAAAACGTGCCTTACAAATTTGGCCGGATGCTGCAAGTAATTGGATATCTTTAGCATATTTAGCTGGCTATTGTGCTGGACACGGCAAAATCATTGTCACTAAAGAAACTTATTTAGAATGTATTGTGGGTGTGAGTTATTGGCAAAAAGAGCCAAAATCTGCCCTTTTAATGCAATACAAACACATTCCCGAAGTAATTTTGAAACTAGAAGAATGTGGTTATTCTAAGCAATTTTGCAGACGGATGCTGTTACAAAATGGCAAAGAAGTTAATTTAAAAGTTTTCTTAGGTGCTTTAAGAAGATGGCCTGTATCTGCCATTAAAGTAGCGGTTCCGTTTGTTGCTTTAGTCAGTCTTTCGATGTTTGATGTGATGGCGTTGAAAGACTTGAAACTTGCCGAAGCTAACGAACCAACGCCACAAGAAGTACGAGGTACTAATAACAGGCGATCGCAACCCAAATCCATGATTAAAACCAAGTAGTTATATATATGCTGAACACACTAAAAGGCAAAATGGCAACACTCAACTCAGAGTTAGCTTATAGAATGAGAATCTGGCAGCATACAGCCAAACTGCCAATACTAGAATCAGGCGATCGCTTGATTGTCGAAACTCTCAAACGAGAAGGTGCTTATGTAACTACACTCGCTGATTTAGGTTTACCATTCACTCAAGAAATGCTACAAGCTGCTAATCAACAATTAAGCAGAATGGCAGATATTAATAACGCGCATCTAAATGAGCGACTACCACAAATTTATACAGTCACAGATTTACCAGAATTTTATCAATGGGGAAGTAATAAAAGACTATTAAAGATAATTGAAAATTATTTAGGTTTACCAGTTGCTTTTCACGGTGTACATTTACGCAAAGACTTTCCCAATGAACATCAATTTGGCACATTATTGTGGCATAAAGATTCCGAAGACCGCAAAATAGTGAAGGTAATTATTTATCTCCATGATGTTGAGAAAAAGCACGGCCCTTTTGAGTATATTCCTTTATCTTTAACATCATATACCCACTTAAATTCCTATCGAATTGACCACAAGTTGCGTCAGTCTGGTTACTTAGGAATTAACGATGAACAAGTAGAAAAAATTATTCCCAAATCAGCTTGGCAATCTTGCACGGGGAAAGCAGGTACAGTTTTGATTGCAGATCCCAGAACTGCTTTACATCACGGTACTATCCGCACCGAAGCAAGGTCAGCACTATTTTTTGTTTATACAACTAACCCACCCAAACGACCAGAACTTTGTACTCAATATTGGGATGACACTTTTCCCAAGCCAGAGATGCTGCAAGAAATTGCTTAGTGCTACATAGTATCACTCCAGGAATTGAGGAAATAAATTTCCAACTGTTGACTGACAATTTTCGACATCATAAGCTCATGTTAAAAAAAATTAAATACAAAATATTTTCTCTATACTCCGACTTAGTTTTTAACCTCAAACGTTGGCGACATACTAAAAATTTACCAGCATTAGAATCACGCGATCGCATAATCGTCGAAACTCTCAAACGAGACGGTGTTTATGTAACAACTTTGGCAGATTTGGGTTTAGATTTTAGTGCTGAACTACTCCAAGCTGCTAATTATCAATTGTCTCGGATACGAAATCCCAACAATGAACATTTAGCCGAAAAATGGCCGCACATTACCACAGTAACGGCTTTACCAGAATTTTCTCAATGGGCAACGCAAAAAAGATTGCTAAATATAATTGAAAATTATATTGGCATACCTATCACTTTTCATGGTGTACATTTACGTCAAGATTTCCCTAGCGATCATCAATTCGGCACTTTACTATGGCATAGTGATGCTGAAGACCGCCGCTTGATTAAAATCTTTGTTTGTCTGCATGATGTAGAAGAAAAAACCGGGCCTTTTCAATACATTCCCCGTTCTTTAACTCCTCTATTTAGTCTGAAATATTGGCGACTTTATTATCATCTTTTCAAGTCAAGCTATATGGGGATTGATAATGAAATTGTCAAAACAATCATACCTCAATCAGCTTGGAAATCTTGTCCAGGGCCAGCAGGTACAGTCATTTTTGTAGATACCAAAAATACTTTACATCATGGCACTGTACGCAGCGAAACACGCTCAACTCTGTTCTTTTGCTACACAGCTAATCCTCCCGAAAGACCAGACCTGTGTACACAATTTTGGAATGATACTCATCCCAGGGCTGAAGTGACTGTATCTGAAGTTGAAAAAACTTTAGTTTAACAAAGTAAGTAAGAATTCAGAACTCATAAGTCAGAAGTAATACCCTGAAATTGTCGAAGGATGAGAATTTAAAATCTATCCAGGATAATTGATGCTTAAATTTATGAATTTTTCCTGATTTTTTAAGTATTTTTAGTACTGATTTATAGCTCCTAAGTTCTGAAAAATTTAAACATTAATATTGAGGTAATTCATGATTTTTACAGCTACAAGTCTTCAAGATGCTTACATTATTGACTTAGAAGAAAGAAACGATCATCGCGGTTTTTTTGCCAGATATTTTTGCGCTCAAGAATTTGAAGCCCACGGTTTAAAACCAGTAGTTGCTCAATGTAATTTATCTTATAACTATAAAAAAGGTACTCTACGGGGAATGCACTATCAACTCCACCCCGCAGCCGAAACAAAATTAGTGCGCTGTACTAAAGGGGCAATTTACGACGTAATTATTGATATGCGTCCTAATTCACCAACATTTTTACAGCATATTGGTGTGGAATTAACCGCCGAAAACCATCGGGCTTTATACGTTCCTGAAATGTTTGCTCATGGTTATCAAGCACTGACAGATGACGCAGAAGTTATCTATCAAGTTGGTGAGTTTTATACACCAGGATATGAGCGTGGCTTACGCTATAATGACCCATTTTTCAATATTGAATGGCCTGTAGAAGTTACAGAAATTTCTGAGAAAGATTTGAATTGGCCATTGTTGAGTATGATGCGTGTCGGAGAAGCTGAAGCTGTTTCAGCAAGTGTATAAGTAAGTCGGTGCAAATCAAACTAACTAGTTAAGGTTGTCATTGGTCATTTGTCATTAGTAAAGTAATGAGACATATTTATGCTGATGATTGAGTTAATAGTTGATATTAACTGCCGATAATTTAGCGATATTCAAAGAGGAATTTCATGATTATTATTGATAATGCTTTAAAAGCTCGTGCTGCTGCTGGGAATCCCATCAAAGTGGGAATGATTGGTGCTGGCTTTATGGGGCGAGGAATTGCTAATCAAATTATTAATTCTGTTCCGGGAATGGAGTTAGTTGCTATTTTCAACCGCAGTATTGATGGAGCCAAAAGAGCTTATACAGAAGCTGGGATTGCAGATGTGCAAGTTGTGAACACTGCGAGCGATTTAGAAGATGCGATCGCCAGTGGCAAATATGCAATCACCGACGATGCTAAAATCATCTGTCAAGCCGAAAGCATTGAAGCAATTATTGAAGTGACTGGCGCAGTCGAATTTGGCGCTCATATCGTTATGGAAGCGATCGCCCATCGCAAGCATGTCATTATGATGAACGCTGAACTTGATGGTACTGTCGGCCCCATCCTGAAAGTTTACGCTGACAAAGCAGGCGTTATCCTCAGTGCTTGCGATGGCGACCAGCCAGGGGTAGAAATGAATTTGTACCGCTTTGTTCAAAGCATTGGTTTAACACCATTACTGTGCGGTAACATCAAAGGCTTGCAAGACCCCTATCGCAACCCCACCACCCAAGAAGGCTTTGCTAAACGTTGGGGACAAAAAGCCCACATGGTAACAAGCTTTGCTGATGGGAGCAAAATTTCTTTTGAGCAGGCGATCGTGGCTAATGCAACCGGGATGCAAGTCGCCAAACGGGGAATGCTGGGCTATGACTTCACAGGTCATGTTGATGAAATGACCAATATGTACGACATTGATCAACTCAAAGAACTCGGCGGTATCGTCGATTATGTAGTTGGTGCTAAACCCGGCCCCGGTGTATTTGTCTTCGCTACCCACGACGACCCCAAACAACGCCATTACCTCAACCTCTACAAATTAGGTGAAGGGCCTCTCTATAGCTTCTATACTCCTTATCACCTTTGTCATTTTGAAGTTCCCTTATCAGTGGCTCGTGCTGTCTTATTCCACGATGCAGTCATGGCTCCAATTGGTAAACCAATGGTCGATGTAGTCACAACGGCCAAAATCGATTTGAAAGCTGGCGAAACTCTCGATGGTATTGGTTACTATATGACCTACGGCCAATGTGAAAATTCACCCATTGTTCAAGCACAAAAACTCTTACCAATGGGTCTAGCTGAAGGCTGTCGCTTAAAACGAGATATTCCCCGCGATCAAGTGCTGACTTATGACGATGTAGAGCTACCCGAAGGTAGACTTTGTGACCAATTACGCGCAGAACAAAATGCTTATTTTGCTTCTGAAAAAGTTCTCGTAGCTATTGGGTAATCCCATTTTGGATTTTAGATTGTAGAAGTGAGTAGAGACGTTGTATACAACGTCTCTACAATAAATCTATTTCTCACAATCATTATTCAATTTGGTGTAAGATTTGGCTTTATCTAATTCTGACTCCTGAGTTTTGACATTTAATTTAATCATTCGTGAACAACCAGATCCCCGACTTCTTTAAGAAGTCGGGGATCTGAGTCTAGCAATTTTTACAATTTTGTTTTTATTCTATATCTAAAGAAATATTTTTACTGAATAATGAATTTTGATCAGAAGTAACTATTATAAATAATCTAAGCAACTAAAAAAATCAGATAAATATTGCCAAAAAGTATTCTAGTAAACCAATAAATTAGTTATGAAATTTTATAGTGCTAAACACTAAAGTTTTAGCAGTAATTGGCTAAATTACTTGTCTCGTCAAAATTGGTAGCAGGTTGAATAAAATTTATGAAAATTGCTCTTGTCCATGATTATTTAACACAGCGTGGAGGGGCAGAGCGCGTATTTGAATTATTATGTAGGCGCTACCCCACAGCCGATGTTTTTACTTCTTTGTATGACCCACAAAAAACTATTGATTTAGGTGAGCGGATAGTCAATACAACTTTTTTACAAAAAATTCCGGGTGCAGCCAAATATTTTAGAATGATGGCACCATTTTACTTTCCAGCTTTTCGAGCTTTGGATTTGCAAGACTACGATTTAATTATTAGCAGTAGCACAAGTTTTGCCAAAGCTGTACGCAAAAGACCTGATGCTCATCATGTGTGTTTTTGTCATAATGTCACTCGTTTTTTGTGGGATACAGAAACATATTTACGCGAGTATGGAGATTATCGATATTTCGCACCGTTAATTGAAAGAATTTTCCAACTGATGCGGCAAGTAGACCTGAAATATGCTCAGGAACCAGACTTGTATATTGCTAATTCCAGCGTTGTTGCCAAAAGAATTCAACAGATTTACAGTAAACCAGCAATTGTAGTTAACTATCCAATTGATACCAGTAAATTTGTTTATTCTGATACCAAAGAAGATTATTATTTAGCATCTGCACGGATGATCAGTTATAAGCGGCTAGATATAATCGTCGAAGCTTTTAATTGGTTGGGGTGGCGATTATTAATCTCAGGTGACGGCCCAGAACAAGCACGCCTCAAAGCCAAGGCATTAAATAATATTGAATTTTTAGGTCATGTTAGCGATCGCCAACGTAAAGATTTGTTTGCAAAAGCCAAATCAGTGATTGTTGCAGCCTTAGAAGATTATGGATTAGTTCCTGTAGAAGCTAATGCTAGTGGTACACCAGTTATTGCTTATGGCGCTGGTGGTGTTTTAGATACCCAAATTCACGGCGAAACTGGAGTCTTTTTTAAACGACAATCACCAGACTCTCTACAAGCTGCATTACTAGAGTCCGGACGCATCACTTGGAATTATGAAAATATTCGTAATCATGCAGTGAACAATTTTTCAGAACCAGTATTTTTTAGGAAGGTTGAGCAACTTATTGATCAAACTTGTATAACTCATTAATTATTCATCTGGCTTGTTAGTTGTTCGTGTAGCGTCTCGCAGAGAAGGATAATAAAAGTGGTTCAAACTAGTCTTAATCCCAGTGTAAATATAGTTACTGATACAGAGCCGGGTTATGGACAAATATTAGCAGTTTTTATTCGCAGGTTTCCTTGGTTTGTCGCAGTATTCGTAGCTTCAATTGCGATGGCAGCAATTATTACTGCTAAAACTAAACCTACTTACAAAAGCTCAATGCAACTGTTAGTAGAACCTAACTATCAAGGTAAACAAGAAGCAGGTGGAGTCGAAAATCAGTTTACTGAATCAAATGTAGAGATAGACACAGGGACTCAGCTAAATCTCATGCAGAGTTCAGGGCTGATTCAAAAGGCAGTGGATAAACTGCGTAAAGAATACCCAGACATAACTGTAGGTGAGATTAAAGGCGCTTTAGCTTTAAATCAACTCAAAACCAAAGAAGATAATATCGCCACCAAAATTTTCCAAGTAGACTACACCGACAGAGACCCCATCAAAACCCAAAAAGTTTTAACTGCTGTTCGGGAAGTTTATGTGGAATACAACAAACAACAACAAGATTCTCGGCTGCAAAAAGGTCTACAAGTTATCCGGGAACAGTTGAGTAAGGCCAGTGAAGAAGTCAATGCGGCTGAGTCTAACCTCCAAAGATTTCGTCGTAACCAAAATTTAATCGACCCGGTGGCTCAAGCCAAAGCCTTGGAAGATGCACTGAATAATGTTGAGCAAGAACGTCGTACAACTCGCGCTCAATATCAAGAGGCGATAGCACGACAGAAATCTTTAGAAGAACAATTGAACCGTTCTCCTCAAAATGCCCTCGTTGCTTCCCGGTTGAGCCAATCTACACGTTACCAAGGCTTACTCAACGAAATTCAAAAAACAGAATTAGCTTTAGCTCAAGAACGTTTGCGCTTCACTGATGAAACTCCCAATGTGCAGAAGCTACAAGAGCAGTTAGGTAGTCAAAAAGCATTATTAGAACAAGAAGTAGGTAGAACTTTAGGCGGAAGATCATCTGGTGTAGTTGGTTCTAGAGACTCGTTGTTAGAACAAGGACAGTTTGGCCAAATTGATTTGAACTTGGCGAGTGAACTAGTTGAAACTCAAACAACAATAGTTGCATTGAGCGCCCGTGACCAAACTTTGGCACAAAAAGAAACTCAATTACGTTTTGAAATCAAACGCTTCCCGCCTTTGTTGGCTTATTACAATCGCATCCAACCACAGTTGCAATTTAGCCGTGAAAGATTTGAGCAGTTGTTAAGAGCCGAACAACAACTGCGCCAAGAATTAGCCAAAGGTGGATTTAATTGGGAAGTCGTAGAAGAACCCCATGTTGGTGTGCAGTTAGGCCCCAACTTGCAACAAAACCTTTTATTAGGTGCTGTGGTGGGGTTAATGTTGGGTGGAATTGCCACTTTCTTACGTGAGGCTTCTGATGATGCGGTACATACAACGGCTGAGTTAGAAAAGCAAGTTGCTTTACCTTTGTTGGGAACAACACCAAAATTACCACCCGCCAAAGCCAGAGATTCAATTATTAAGTTACCTTTTGGGAAGCCGGAAACCCCTGCACCTTGGACAATTCAGGTGTTACAGTCGCCTCCACGTTGGGAATCTCTGGACTTAATTTACAAAAACATTGAACTGCTCAATACTGTATCTACTTTGAAGTCTTTGATGATTACTTCGGCTTTACCTGATGAAGCTAAATCAGGTATGGCTTTGGGTTTGGCGATGAGTGCGGCTCGCTTACACAAACGGGTGTTGTTGATTGATGCAAACTTACGCAATCCCAGTCTGCACGAACAGCTAAATCTACCTAATGAGCAAGGACTTTCGACTTTACTGGGTAGCGAGATTACTTTACCGAATCAGATTGGCATTCAGTCTTTAGGTTCAGCTTATATTGATATTTTGACGGCTGGGCCGAAACCGACTGATCCCGCCCATTTGTTGAGTTCTCCGCGCATGATGCAATTGATGAGAACCTTTGAAGAAAATTATGATTTGGTACTGATAGACGCGCCGCCTGTATTGGGTTTGGTAGATGCAATGTTAACAGCGTCGTCCTGTCGGAGTGTGGTGTTAGTGGCTAGTATGGGTGTGGTGACTCGTAATCAACTTGCTCAAGCTACAGGAATGTTGAGCAAGTTAAATCTAATTGGGGTGGTGGCTAATGGCGTTTCTAGCTCAGATAGCAGTTTTGTCCATTATCCCAAGGAATACCGTTTGGCTTTGAAACAAGCGGTAGAAAAATAGTACAACTTAGAAGTTTATAGATATGTGCGATCGCTCTTGGGGAGGATGCGATCGCACATATTTTTTGTGTCCTAGAAAAAATAGATCCCCAATTTATTCAAGAAGTCGAGTATCTGAATTTTTTATTTTTAATGTCTTAATTAAACATTTTTGTTGTCAAAATTAAATCCAATTTACTAAGTAAAACATCAGTATATTTATCTCAGCTTTATAATTATGATGATTAAGTCTAATGATTTTAAAGACTAAATAAAGAATTTACTTCCGCATATAGTCAATTCTACAGACTCTTATATCCTAGAGATTAAAGCCCCTTCCAAGCAGCTAAAAGACAATAGTGGACTAGTTTTTCTCGACTGAGAAAATCAACAACTAAGGTAGATAAAGTTCAACATAGTTCTCATCCATAACGTAAAAGAATATTGGATGATTTGCCTCTACATCTATCCAATATTTCTTTTACTCACAAAATACCAAGTTTACCTGCAAGCTTTCCTAAATATTGATTGCTATCTACCTAATTATTATCTTTGTATTTTCTCTATCTTCAGAGCAGTAAAATTCTGCAAAATTGAGCTTTGAAGGAATATTTTTGTCATCAGTCATCTACTAATTTTGAGAGCAAGACAAGATTCAGATCAAAGTCTTTGGCATGAATCGCCTTCGAGATCAGCAACTTACTATCGTACTAATCCAAAGACACATGACTAGCTCATTAGTTCGTACTCCACAGACTTTTGATAGTGTAACTCCACAACCTACAACTGAACTTACCCCATACTGCACACTACAATGGCGGCGGGATAAATTGTTAGTGAAATCTCCCGGTAAATTTAAACAGCCATATTTGCCAGCTTTAGAAAACCAGGAATTATTAATCGATTGCTTAAAACATTCGCCTGTAAATTTGGTGAGCGTAGATCCTACAATTGGTGAGACTTGGGTAAAGTTTTGGGCAGATGCTTGTAAAAAATCCCATAAGCCCATATTTATTTACGGATCTTCAGAAAATTTACTGTTTAAACAAAATAGTAAACCTTGGGGATGGTTTCTACGACTGATTGATTGGATAGCAGCTTTATTTCTGCTGCTATTACTAAGTCCAGCCATCCTGGGATTAGTGCTGTTGTTGCAAATTACTTCACCTGACTCTCTATTTTCTACTGAGTGGTATGTAGGAGAACGAGGTAGACTTTTCCAAGCTATTAAGTTCTCCACTACAAGCAAACCTAAGCTTACACCCTTAATTCGTTGGATACGTAAATCTGGTCTTGAAAACTTACCACAGTTATTCAATGTACTGCGGGGTGATATGGGTTTGATTGGGTCTCGTTATTTGACTTTATCAACAGCAATAAGATTAAGTTCAGAAGCGCAAATTTCCCTGAATCAATTACCTGTGATTACAAAATCTTGGTCAGTCCAGGCAGAATCAAACTTAATAATTCATAATTCATAATTATTAACTGCCGTCTTCTCTATCTAGCTAACAACCTCTACAAACAATGCGGTAATTGATCACATCATTTGCCGCATTTAGGCTAAAGCTAAATCTTATAGAGCATCTGTAGCCATCTGTAGGAATTAGAAACCATTTATTCGCAAACTCATGCTTGTTAAACTAACCAAACAATTAAATAATTTATTTAAAGCTACTACATTTTGGCAAAATAACTATTTAATATTGCGAGAATTTAAACATTTCCGCAAGGTTGCTATATTTGCTTTAGTATTTTCCTTTTTAGCGGCAACATTTGAAGGTTTTAGTATTGGTTTTTTGCTTTCATTTTTGCAAAATTTAACTGACCCCAATGCGAAACCAATTCAAACTGGTGTCGAATGGTTTGATACTTGGATTTTAGCTGCTAATAGTTCGGCAATTAATCGGTTATATCGGATATCTTTACTGATTTTACTCAGTACTTGGTTTCGGGCTGGTTTTAATTATTTAGCGCAAGTCTATACAGAAAGTACTCAGCTATATTTAGCCGATCGCCTGCGGAAACAGATTTTTGAACAGTTACAAAGTTTGCCCCTCAGTTACTTCGCAAAAACTCGCTCTGGGGAACTGATCAATACAATTACAACAGAAATTGAGCGCATCAAACAGTGGTTTAGTGGTGCAGCATTTTTAATGACCAGAACTATCACCGCTACCGTCTATTTTATATCGATGTTTTTGTTATCATGGCAGTTATCGATTGCATCTTTATTACTATTTACTTTGGCTGGTGTCGGGTTATCAACTCTTAATGCGCGTGCGAGGGAAAGTAGTTTTAGTACTTCTATTGCTAACGGTCATTTTACTTCCACCGCTATAGAATTTATTAATGGGATTCGTACAGTTCAGGCATTTGGGACGCAAAATTTTGAACGTCAGCGTTTTTATCAGGCTAGTGATAATGTACTCAAGAGTTCCAAAAAAGTTATCTTAATTTGGGCGCTGGTGAGACCATTAGCAGAAAGTATCGCTAGTACAATTCTCATCGGAATGATTATTTTTGCCTTTACAGTATTTGTGGTTAATGGCACACTGCAAGTTGCGTCTTTATTAACATTTTTCTTTGTGTTGTTTCGAGTAGTGCCGATTGTGCAAGATATTAATGGTACGAGAGCGCATTTGAGTACTTTAGCAGGTGCAGCCGACAATATTAAAGATTTAGTGAGGACTGATGATAAAACCTATGTACACAATGGCAAACTGCAATTTCTTGGGTTAAAACATTCAATTGATGTTGTTTCTGTAGATTTTGGTTATGACCCCAATCATTTAGTATTAAATAATGTCACCCTCAGTATTGA
This sequence comes from Nostoc spongiaeforme FACHB-130, assembly GCF_014698475.1. Lineage (GTDB taxonomy): Bacteria > Cyanobacteriota > Cyanobacteriia > Cyanobacteriales > Nostocaceae > Nostoc_B > Nostoc_B spongiaeforme. The sequence goes on from NZ_JACJTB010000005.1 coordinate 210,711, forward strand.
AAAAGGCAAAACCACAGCCTTAGTAGGAGCCACTGGTGCAGGTAAAAGTACATTAATTGATTTAATTCCGAGATTTTACGACCCCACAGAAGGTCATGTGATGATTGATGGAGTTGATATTCAAAGATTTGATATCAATTCACTGCGAAATAAAATTGCCGTCGTCAGTCAAGATACATTCATTTTCAATACTTCTGTTTGGCAAAATATTGCTTATGGCACAACAGGCGCTACAGCCGCAGATATTCGAGAAGCTGCACGGTTAGCCAACGCTGTAGAATTTATTGAAGAAATGCCAGAAGGCTTTGACACCAAATTAGGAGATAGAGGCGTAAGATTATCTGGAGGACAACGCCAACGAATTGCGATCGCGCGGGCTTTGTTACGTGACCCAGAAATTTTGATATTAGATGAAGCTACCAGCGCACTCGATTCTGTCACTGAACGCTTGATTCAAGAATCCATCGAAAAACTATCTGTAGGTCGGACAGTAATTGCGATCGCTCATCGTCTTTCTACTATCGCCAACGCCGATAAAGTTGTTGTTTTAGAACAAGGACGCATCGTCGAACAAGGCAAATATCAAGAACTCCTAGAGCTAAAAGGTAAGCTTTGGGAATATCACAAAACTCAGTACGAAATGGGACAAGCAGGGTAAAAAGTGTGAAGTATGAAGTATGAAATTTCATACTTCATACTTCACTATTCTCGCTCTGATTTTTCAACGAGAAATTTTATCTGCGTGCATCCGCGTTTATCTGCGGTTAATTATTTTTCTCATATTTTCGAGGTAAATTAAATGGTAAACATTGGCTATCATACCGCCAGATTCCAAGGGCAAATTACTAGTAATATATATCGGAAACTAGTTGACAAAATTAGCGGTTTACCTATTAAGCAATCTCGCAGAGTTAATACCAACGTCTATGCTTTTTCTTGTGAACGAGATTTGCCTGTACAAGTAGCGAGTATTCGTTCATTTATTCGTCATGTAGGCATCCCTGATAAATTTATTGTCATTTCCGATGGTAGTTATACAGTTCACTCCCGGAAAATATTATGCCAAATCAATAGTTGTGTAGAAGTTATTGATTGGAAAGACTTGGCTAATCAAAATATCCCTGGATATATCTTTGATTATGCCCTCAATCATCCACACCGACCAACAATGGCAATGTGGCGTAGACTGGCTGTATTTATGTCGCTGTCGATTGACAAACCAACTATTTGTACAGATGCCGATATTTTATTCTTTCCTGGTGCGACAGATTTAATCGATTTATGCGAGAGGGAAGATAAATATGCTTGGTATTTACCAGATTGCAAACCTTCTTTAGATGAACGAATTTTATTAGATGAAAATGATAAACTAAACCCAGTTAATGCAGGTTTTTTTATTCTCAAAACCCAACTCGATTGGCTCAAGCCACTAGAGCGAGTAGCTAAGTTTGTCGATTCACCTATTTTTTATACAGACCAAACCATAGTGCATTTAGCTATGCACAATGCCCATGCTAAAGCACTAGCTGAAGATAAATATATTATCAACGTTGACGACCAATTTATTTATCCTGACCGTTACGCTGCTAAACATATTGCTTTAAGACATTACGTTAATGATGTCAGACACAAATTTTGGTTTAATGTCGGTCTGTAAAATGAGCAAAAATGTAACCAATACAGAGATGATTTACCACTGCACTAACACTAACATTAACGGAGGAGGAGGTATTGAAACTTATGTCGCTTCTTTAGCACTTTCACAACTCTCGGAATCTTGTAATGTCTCAAAACAAGAGACTGTGCATCAACGTGTTCTCAAGTCTATTAAAACAGAGAATCAAAAGCAATTTAAGTTACTGCACATTCACGACCCAGAATTTTTAGCGGATTTACGCGAAGAATGTCCGGCAATTTTTACCCTGCATAATCATTGTAGTTACTGTCCGAGTGGGACGAAATATTTAGCAGACCGAGGCAAAATTTGCGATCGCGTCATGAATCCCCTTGGTTGTGCTTGGGGTCATGTAATTGATGGTTGTGGTAGTCGGCGACCACACAAAATTTTGGGGAATTGGTGGAATGCTTACAATCCCCTAACTAACCTGAAAAGACTCAAAATTCCTGTAATTGCTAATAGTGAATATGTGCGTCAGCAAATCATTAGTGCTGGGATATCTCCAGAACGTGTGATCACCCTACGTTGCGGTGTGCAGTTACCCAAGGTTGTGACAGAACCTCTGAGTCGGACAATTTATCAAAATCAGCGCATTTTGTTTGTTGGTCGGATAGTTCCCGATAAAGGTTTAGAGTGGTTACTCAAAGCCTTAACCAAAACTGAAAAACATATCCATTTAGATATTGCTGGTGATGGTTGGGATAAGGCAAATATGGAAAAATTAGCCGATGAATTGGGATTAGGCGATCGCATTACTTGGCATGGTTGGTGTAATTCTGAACAATTAGAAACTTTATATCAACAGTGTTTGGCGGTGATTTTTCCTAGTCTTTGGCCGGAACCTGCGGGTTTAGTCACCTTAGAAGCTTATGGGCGTTATCGACCTGTAATTGCTAGTGCTGTCGGGGGAATACCTGAACACATACAAGATGGCAAAACCGGGGTTTTAGTTTCGCCTAACAATGTTGCACAATTAGCGGCAGCAATTAATGAATTAGCAACAAATTATGCTAAAGCAAGAACAATGGGTGAAAAAGGCCAAGCTTGGTATCAAGAAGAATTTACGATTGATGTTCATGTTCAGCGTTTAAATCAAATTTATGCCCAAACTATCGCTGAATTTCATACCACGATGAAAGGATAAAGTGTGAAATTAAATTATCATCAATGGGATTTTTAGAAAATAACTAGGGATGCTTAGTCTCCAGATAAATGTATTAAAAAATATAACGATTTAATTGTATGTCGAGCAGTATTGAATTACCAGAACCATTAGTTAGTGTTGTTATTCCAACTTACAATCGCCCAGAATATTTAAAGCAAGCGATCGCCAGTGCAGTTAAACAAACTTATCAAAATATTGAAATCATTGTTTCTGATAATTGTAGTGACGAAAGCCCCCAAGCAATTATCGAATCTTTTGATGACTCACGCATTAGATTTTGGCGACATCCTGAAAATGTGGGGATGCTGTCTAATCAAATGAATGCTTTTAAAATGGCACGGGGTAAATATCTTGCCAGTCTCCACGATGATGATATATGGCATGAGGATTTTTTAGCGAAACTTGTACCAACACTGGAAGCTAATTCTAATTTGATTTTGGCTTTTTCTGACCAATATATTATTGATGGTGACGGTAACATTAATACAATTGGTACAGAAGCAAATACACGCGGTTTTAAGCGAGATATTTTAGCACCAGGTATTCATACATCTTTCACTAAAATTGGTTTAATTAATAAAAGTATCCCTACTGCTGCTGCTTGTGTAATTCGTAATGGTGTCATTGATTGGGATAGCATTCCTCAAGAAGTCGGCGGTATGTGGGATTTATATTTAACTTATCTCTGCTGCATTTCAGGTTATGGTGCTTACTATTATCCCGAAAGATTAACTTATTACCGCGCCCATGAACTCACAGACACAATGTTAAGTGGGAGTAAAAATGCTAATGCCAAAATTCGCAAAGCCCAAAGCGAAATATTTTGCTACAAGATATTCATGGAAGATAGCCGCCTGCAAGAATTCCATGAGTATTTTCAAGCTAAATTCTTAGAAGCACATACCACTTTAGGTATTGGTTTACTGCGGAATCATCAAATAGCCGCAGCCCGTCCTTATTTATTCCAATCCCTCAAAAGTAAAAAGTTAAATCTCAGAACTTTAGTAGCACTGACACTCAGTTTTACTCCGTCATCATTAGCTAATCAATTGCTGGGAGTATAAAAATCAATGAAACTTGGCATTGTCACCCACACAATTAAAAAAGGTGATGGACAAGGAAGAGTCAACTATGAAGTTGCTCAAGAAGCCATCCGCCGGGGTCATCAATTAACATTATTAGCCAGTGAAATAGCACCAGAAATTGCCAAAAATAACCAAGTTAATTGGATAAGAATTTCCGTAGATAATTATCCCAGCGAGTTCATACGGAATTTTATCTTTGCTTATAAAAGTGCGGCTTGGTTACAAAAAAATCGTTCACAAATCGATTTATTAAAAATCAATGGCGCAATTACAAATGTGGCGGCTGATGTGAATGCTGTACATTTTGTGCATAGTTCTTGGTTGCGATCGCCTGTACATATTTCCCGCGTTCGCCGCGATGCTTACGGTTTTTATCAATGGCTGTACACCGCCTTAAATGCCCGTTGGGAAAAACAAGCTTTTCAACGCGCTAAAGTGGTAGTTGCCGTCTCCGAGAAAGTTGCCCAAGAGTTAATTAAAATTGGTGTACCACGCGATCGCATCCGAGTCATCGTCAACGGCGTAGATTTACAAGAATTCAGCCCAATTTCCCAAATAATTGCACCTGATGAATTGACAGAAACTAGACACCAATTCCCAATCCAAAATCCAAAATCCAAAATCCAAAATCATATTGTTGCTTCTCGCCAAAAATTAAACCTACCAGAAAATGTAAATTTAGGATTATTTGCCGGAGACATCCGTACACCACGGAAGAATTTAGATAGCGTCTTACAGGCCTTGGTGAAAGTACCTGATTTACACCTAGCCGTAGTCGGGAGTACTGATGGTAGTCCCTTTCCGCAGTTAGCAGCCGATTTAGGCATTAGCGAACGGGTACATTTTCTCGGTTATCGCCGTGATATTGCCGAAATCATGCGGGCAGTAGATTTATTTGTGTTCCCCTCCCGTTATGAAGCTTGCACCTTGGTCTTGTTAGAAGCCCTCGCCTCTGGGTTGCCTGTAATTACTGCCACAGCTACCGGTGGGGCAGAGTTAGTCACACCTGAATGTGGAATTGTTTTACCAGATTCAGATGATGTTGAGGCCTTAGCTGCTGCCTTGTCATCTTTAATCAGCGATCGCACCTTGATGCAACAAATGGGTCAAGCCGCCCGCGCCGTCGCCCAACAACACAGTTGGTCAACAATGGCCCAAACCTATATGGATCTATTTGAGGAGTTACAACAGCATGAAGAACACAGTTCTCATCCCGACCTATCGCCGTCCTCTGGATCTATCTCGTTGCCTTTCGGCACTGCAAGCGCAAACTAAACCCGTTGATCAAGTCATCGTCGTTGTGCGGGATACAGATACTCAAACTTGGCAATTTCTCCAAGCCTTTCCCGCCCATCATTTACCTTTACAAATTGTTACCGTCGCCATTCCCGGAGTAGTCGCCGCCCTCAACGCTGGACTTGCAGTCGTTGAGGGAGATATTTTATCTATTACTGACGATGATGCTGCACCTCGTCCTGATTGGTTAGAAAAAATTAACGCCCACTTGCTCGCAGATGCCAAAATAGGCGGTGTTGGTGGGCGTGATTGGATACATTACGGTGACAAAATTGAGGATGAATCTCGCGCTGTGGTGGGTGAATTGCAGTGGTTTGGGCGTGTAATTGGCAACCATCATCTCGGAGTCGGCAAAGCCCGTCCAGTCGATGTCCTCAAAGGTGTGAACATGAGTTTCCGCACCCAAGCGATCGCCAACTTACGTTTTGATGAAAGAATGCGAGGTTCCGGCGCACAGGTACACTTTGAAATGGCATTCACCCTCGCCTTAAAACGTGCCGGCTGGCAGATGATTTATGACCCACAAGTTGCAGTAGACCACTATCCCGCCCAGCGATTTGATGAAGACCAACGCAATAATTTTAATGCGATCGCTCAAATTAATTTAGTTCATAACGAAACCCTAGTTTTACTCGAACATTTATCACCCCTACGCCGGATCATCTTCTTGTTGTGGGCAATTTTCATTGGTACAAGAGACTGCTTCGGCTTCATCCAATGGCTGAGATTTTTCCCCAATCAAGGCCGACTCGCCACCCGCAAATTATTAGCCTCCTGGCGCGGTCGCTGGCAAGGATGGCAGACATGGCAGGTAACAGGTGACAGGTTAGAGATGACAGGTTACAGGGGTGCAGTGGGAATCAAAGAACTAATGACTATTGACAAATGACGAATTGGTATGATTTCTCAATCTTTACTGTTTAATAGCTTTTTAGAAACACCATTTTCACCCCGACAGCGATCGCTACAAGGTTGGAGTGCCATTCTCGGCTTTATATTGCTGAGTGTCACTTGTTACTTTGCTGGGGCGGCTGGGACTTTACGCCTGATTTATCCAGTCACAGCCTTAATCGTAGCGATATTTTTATATTTACGACATCCCATTTTATACATCGGTTTTACTTGGTGGATGTGGTTCCTCACACCCTTAGTTGCGCGTTTAATTGATTATAAGGTTGGTTGGGACCCTACCCGCCAAATTCTCATCGCCCCTTATTTAGTTGTTTTTGTCACAATTGCCACATTCTTACGACACTTTCCCAGAGCCTCTCGTCAGGGAGGTTTACCGTTTATTTTGGCTTTTATCGGCGTAGTTTATAGTTTTCTCGTAGGTTTAATTTATAACGCTCCAGTTCCCGTAGCTCGCGGCTTATTAGACTGGCTGAGTCCCATTATTTTTGCTTTTCATCTATTTATGAACTGGCGAGACTATCCCACTTATCGCCAGAATTTACAGAGGACATTTTTGTTTTGCGTCTTACTCACTGGTGCTTACGGTATCTATCAATTTGTCGTCGCACCGGAGTGGGATAGATACTGGCTAATTCAGTCAAAATTATTTACCAGTTCTGGTAACCCTGTACCGTTTGGAATGCGTGTTTGGAGTACATTGCACTCAGTCGGGCCATTTGGTGCGGTAATGCAGACAGGATTATTGTTATTATTTACCGCTTCTGGGCCATTAATATTTCCCGCTTCGGCTGTTGGCTACTTGTCGTTTTTATTAGCCCAAGCCCGGACTAACTGGGGAGGCTGGCTACTCGGCGTAATTTTGATTATGGGTTCAGTCAAAGCCAAAATCCAAATGCGCTTAATTGCGATCGTGGTTGTGATGGCATTGTGTGTAATTCCACTTACAACCATTGAACCAATTTCTGAAGTAGTATCAGCGCGGTTAGAAAGTTTTTCTAATCTCGAAAAAGATACTAGTTTTAAGGATAGATCCGGTAGTTACGATCGCAACCTTAGTATTGCCCTTTCTAATGTTTTGGGTAATGGTTTAGGCAATATCTGGAAAGTAAATGAAAAAACCGGACAAATCGAAGTATTTGTCATTGATAGCGGCATTCTCGATATGTTTTTCACCCTCGGTTGGTTTGGAGCCGTATTTTATTTAGGTGGATTAATTCTGATTCTTGTTAGCGTCATCCAGTATAGCGAAGCGCGGTTTGATAGCTTCGTCAGTGCTGCCCGTGCCATTGGGATTAGTTCTTGCGCTCAATTAGTCATCGGTAGCGGGATGTTAAGCGTCTCCGGCATGATTTTGTGGGGATTTTTAGCAATGGCAATGTCAGCACATAAATACTATCAACATCAAAAAAGTTTGAATTTATAACACTTACATCCCCGACTTCTTAAAGAAGTCGGGGATCTAGTCAACACTTATACCCTTATATTAGGACTCATATTTGATTTATGAAAAAAACCAGTACACCCAGGTCAGGCTTTTTTCCTACTCCCTACTCCCCATTCCCTACTCCCTGCCTACACAACTAGATTCGGAAATCAAATCGGATTCCTATACATTAAAAAATATGAAAGCTATAGTTATCATGCCCCTAGCCGAACAAAGAGGCGGCGGTGAAATGATGTTTTTGGACTTGATGCAGCAAGGACGGAATGCTGGTGTCGAGTGGATAGCCATCTTTTTAGAATCAGGCCCAATGGTGGAACAAGTCAGAAAGTTGGGTATTGATACGCGAGTGATTGAAAGTGGCAGGTTGCGGCAAGTTCATAAGTTAATTTCTACAGTTTTGCGAATCGCTGCGATCGCTCGGCGGGAACGTGCAGATATAATCGTCAATTGGATGTGGATTACCCATTTTTATGGTGGTATGGCAGCTATGCTGGCAGGTTTACCATCTGTTTGGTATCAACTGGAAGTACCCCATGACAAGTTTTGGTTAGTCCGTCTCGCCACAGCATTACCAGCCCGTGCTGTTATCACCCTCTCTCAAGATGGTAAGCAAGCCCAAGCCGAAATTTGGCCTCATCGTCCCACACCTCTGGTTTATCCTGGTGTCGCCCTAGACAGATTTGAACCTGCTGCTTTACCTTCACCTCAAGCAGCACGGCAAAAACTCGGCTTACCAGCACAGGGGCCGTTAATTGGCATTGTGGGCAGACTGCAACGCTGGAAAGGAATGCACGTCCTCGTTCAAGCAATGCCGAAAGTGTTAGAGAAGTATCCTGATGCTCATTGTCTGGTAGTTGGTGGTAAGCATGATTTAGAGGCAGACTACGAAGAATTTCTTAAATCAGAAATAACAAATTTAGGACTGGAAGAAAAAGTAATTATGCCTGGACTCCAGCGCAATATTCCCGAATGGGTGCAAGCGATGGATGTTTTTGTTCATGCTTCTGATAAAGAACCATTTGGTATTGTGATTATTGAAGCGATGGCACTGGGTAAACCTGTAATTGCGGGTAATGCTGGCGGCCCCACCGAAATTATTACCGACGGGATGAATGGCTTATTAACACCTTACGGTGATTCTGAGGCATTGGCGATCGCAATTCTGCGCTACCTAGATGAACAAGACTTTGCCCAAAATGTTGCCGTCGCTGCACGCCAACGCGCCCTCGATTTCTCCACCCAGAACTACGCGCAAAACTTTATCAATACTCTGCGTTCTCTGATACCTAGTGTTTCGTAAATATATAGCGGTAGTCAGATATGTTAGGACAGTTTGAAAGCTTGAATGCAAGGGATAGTAAGACTTTTCCTCCTGCCTTCTGCCATAGCTAAATATCGACATATTCAGATCCCCGACTTCTTAAAGAAGTCGGGGATCTTGTATTTCAGGCATAAATTTAAGAATACAAACCTTCAGCTTGACAATATATTTTTGCTGGTGCTTGCTCAAAATATTTAAATAACGCTGGACATAACCAACCTTCCAGACTTTTTTCACCCCACAAATACCAATTACCGTTATACTCCTCACGTAACCAAGTTAATTCTGCTTGATAACCAGGGAAAGGACTAGCAGAAAACAGCAATTTAAATCCTTCATCCACGTTAGCTATACCCTGAACCAGAATATCAATCATTTCAGGTACACCACTCACAAACGGTTCTTGCACCAAACCCAGACGCTCATCATCAAATACCCATATTTGATTATGCCTGTATGGAAAAATCACCATCATTGAGTTAGTCATGAGCAATTATTGGTTAGGTAATTGGTAAATAATTTTGTATTCAAGGTTACTAATTACTAGAGAATAATATAACTTGAAAAAATTGTAGTGCATCAGGAGGTTTGCAAAGTGAAGCGGGCAAGTATAGGGCAAACTCATTTACAATTCAGGAAATTCTCAGCCAACAAGCTTATTCTGTACTGTAATTGGGAGTAAATACTTTTATCATGTGTCGTTTACTTGCCTATCTTGGTTCACCTGTATCTTTGGAACATATTCTGTATAAACCAGAACATTCTTTGATTGTCCAAAGTTATCAACCCCGCGAAATGAATTCTGGGGTAGTAAATGCAGATGGTTTTGGTATGGGTTGGTATCATACTCACAAAGATACTGCTCCCTACATCTACAAAAATACATTGCCGATTTGGAATGATATTAACTTACCCCATCTGAGCCGTTACGTAGAATCAAGTTGTGTATTAGGTTATGTCCGCAGTGCCACAATCGGACAAGCTTTAGATTTTGCCAATTGTCAGCCATTTAATCACGAAAATTGGCTATTTCTGCATAACGGATTCATTGAAAATTTTCGGCAAACATTACACCGCAGAATTCGTAGCACTTTAGCACCAGAATTTTACGACAAAATTTATGGCAGTACAGATTCTGAACATTTATTTGCATTGTTACTTTCTCAGCGTCAAATTAACAAACATCGTCCGCCAGAATATGCGTTACGCACTACTTTGTTAGGTATTGCTGAACTAGCGAAACGTCATCAAATCAAGGTTTTAGCTAACATTATTTTCAGTGATGGTAAACGTTTGATAGCTTCGCGTTTTGCTATTGGTGCAGCAAATCCGTCTTTGTATTGGATACGAGATGAGCTGAATTTCCCGAACTCAGTAATTATTGCTTCGGAACCTTTATTTCCTGGTAATTGGAATCCTTGCCCAGAGAATAGCATCATCAGTGTGGGAGAAGACTGTGATATCAAAATTGAGCAAATCTACTAGCACCAAAGAATTTATTTATTATGCTTTAAATGATTGTCGAAAAAGAACTTTAAAGCTGCTGGATGAGCTAGATGATATTACATTTTGCAATCAGTATCATCCTGATTTTAGTCCTATTGGCTGGCACTTGGGACATATTGCTTACACTGAGTCTTTATGGTTGCTAGAACATAGTGCCAGTTTAAGGTGTTTATTTCCGCAATATCGTAAGCTGTTTGCGGCTGATGGTTTACCCAAGTCAGAACGTGTCAAATTACCAAACTTAGCCGAAATCCGTTATTACTTGCAGACAGTCCGCGAGAAAGTGCTGCAATATCTGGAAGTAGTTGATATTGAACCCCAAGAACGTCTGTGGCGATTTTTAATTCAGCACGAAAGTCAACACTGTGAAATTCTCAGCTATGTGTTGGAACTGTCGAAAATCAGAAAGGGTGTAGAGGAAAAATCCTTCTCTCCCCTGCTCCCTGCCCCCTGCCCCGTTTCCTCTTCCTACTCAGCACTTAACACTCAGATGGTGATGATTCCGGCTGGGGAATTTGAGATGGGAAACAATTCTCTAGATGCGTTGGATAATGAAAGTCTTTGTCATCGCGTATATCTGGATACTTATTGGATTGACCGTTACCCCGTGACTTGCAGGCAGTATCAGCAATTTATGGCGGCGGGAGGCTATGAAAATCCTGAGTGGTGGTCAGAGGCTGGGTGGCAATGGCTACAAACAGAACAGGTAACACAACCGCTTTATTGGCAGAGCGATCGCAGTTATGATGATCATCCAGTCTGCGGTGTCAGTTGGTACGAAGCTGAAGCATATTCGCGGTTTGTTGGCAAGCGTTTACCCACAGAAGCCGAATGGGAAAAAGCCGCTAGTTGGGATGCTCAAGCTCAACGCCGACGCACCTATCCTTGGGGTGAAGAAATGCCCTCACAAAAATATTGTAATTGCGATCGCCTCATTGGTCAGACAACACCAGTAAGTAATTACCCTAAAGGCCAAAGTCCCTACGGCTTGTTAGATACCCTCGGCAACGTTTGGGAATGGACAGCTTCTTGGTTTACCCCATACCAAGGTTTCCAAAGTTACCCTTATGTGGGTTACTCTCAAGTTTATTTTGATAACAAACACCGTGTATTAAAAGGCGGTAGTTGGGCAACTCGTCCCTGGGTAGCACGTTGTAGTTTTCGTAACTGGTACTATCCGTATGTACGCCAAGTTTTTACCGGTTTTCGTTGTGCTACAAGTGTTAATTAACGAAAATTTATGGCTTTTTTAGTGGTAAATACGCAAGTTTAGTGTTAAACCTTGATTTATCTAGCTTAAGCGTGAGGTTAGCAGCTGTGGCTGTGTGTTTCACTAGCTAGAGGAAAGCTTGGGTTGCCAAGCAATCTACTACTGCAACTCTACGGAGGTTAAATGACAATATCTCAAGCTGTCAACAGCAAAGTTACTTCTCTCAACAACCTAGAAGAACGTTTGCAAATACAGCGTTTGGTAGAAGCCACAAAAGTAGTCACATCAACAGCAGGACGTGATGTAGTCAAAGGATTAACACACAACCCCAAATATTTACCCCCATACTATTTTTATGATGACCAAGGCTCTGACTTATTTGAACAAATCTGTGACTTGCCGGAGTATTACCTAACTCGCACAGAAACGGCAATTTTACAACAGTATGCAGGTGAAATTGCTCAAATCACAGGTGCTTGCGAATTAGTGGAACTGGGTAGTGGGAGTTCGACAAAAACCCGAATTTTGCTGGATGCTTATCAAAAGTTAGGGTATCTTCAGTGCTATTTGCCAATAGATGTGAGTGCGGGAATGTTGGAAAATAGCGCGAGAAAGTTACTCCAAGAATATCCCTCACTGCAAGTTCATGCACTAGCGGGAACTTATGAAATGGCTTTAGCACAACTCCCACTAAAACAGTCTCCAAGTAGGATGATTGGTTTTATTGGTAGTTCCTTGGGAAATATGGCTACCCAAGAGTGTGAGGCTTTCTTTTCGCAAATTACCAATGCACTGCAAGTAGGTGAATATTTCCTACTGGGAATCGATTTACAAAAACCAAAAGAAATTTTAGAACCAGCTTATAACGATCGCCAAGGTGTGACAGCAGCATTTAACATCAATATGCTGGAGCATTTAAATCGCAGATTTGAAGGCAATTTTGATACCACACAATTTGAACATTGGGCATTTTATAATGAAACCGCACATCAAATTGAAATGCACTTGCGGAGTATGCGATCGCAAACTGTGCAATTAAAATCTCTCAACCTCACCGTTAATTTTGCTCCAGGCGAAACCATCCTGACCGAAATCTCACGTAAATTTAACCTCAACACCATTAAACAACAACTCCAAAGCCGTGGTTTAGTTCCGATTCAAACATGGACTGATACAAATCAATGGTTTGGTTTGTTGTTATGTCAGTTTCAATCTACTTGAAGAAGAAGTTAGAAGTCAGAATCCAGGAGTCAGAATCAAATAAGTAGCTGTCTAGCCTGGCAACACATCTAAATATAGCAGTCGAAGTGTTAGGTAGGACATTTCAAAAGCACAAATGGCAGGTAGAGTAATAATATTTACCTCCTGCCTCAACCTTGTAGCGGTAAGTCAAAAGGCAAAAGTTAAAAGTCAAAGATCAAGAGTACTTTTGACTTTTGGTTTTTTACTTTTGACTTTTCTGCCTTCTGCCTTTTTTACAAAACACCTTTAGAACTAGGAATTGTCCCAGCGCGACGGGGATCAACTTCCGTAGCCATTCGCATAGCTCTAGCAAAAGCCTTAAATGTTGCTTCAATTATGTGATGGGAATTAATACCATCTAATTGACGAATGTGTAAGGTCATTTGGCTATGGTTCACCAATGCGACAAAAAATTCCCGAACTAGCTGAGTGTCATAAGTACCAACTCTTTGGGTGGGAATTTCTAAGCCATAACTGAGGTGAGGTCTTCCCGAAAAATCTAACGCCACCTGAATCAACGCTTCATCTAATGGTGCTAAAAAATTACCAAAGCGGACTATCCCTTTTCTATCACCCAAAGCTTGATGCAAAGCTTGACCTAACGTAATACCAACATCTTCATTAGTGTGATGATCATCAATTTCCCAATCTCCTTTGGCTTGGACATCTAAATCAATCAAGCCGTGAGAGGAAATTTGATGCAACATGTGGTCTAAAAATGGAATACCAGTCGCCGCATGACATTTTCCTGTCCCATCTAAATTGACAGTTACTTGCACATCAGTTTCACCAGTCACACGGTGAACCGAAGCAATACGCGCCGTGGTTAAGTTAACTTGGTGCAGAATTGAGTCTTTGTGAGAAGTATCGCTGATTTGCATAGTTAATTGAGGGAGTTGGGAGTTGGGAGTGGGGAGTTGGGAATAAACCTGGATTTCTCACAAGAGAGAAATCCAGGGGGGTGGGAGGTGTGGGAGGTGTGGGAGGATGGTGAAGAAATCTTTCCCCCCACACTCCCCTCTCTCCCCACACTCCCCACACTCCCCACTCACTACTCCCCAAATCTTATTACATTCCCATAATTTCATATCCTGCATCCACGTACAGCACTTGCCCAGTAATACCACTGGCTAAGTCACTGCACAAAAAAGCCGCAGTATTGCCCACTTCTTGTTGAGTTACTGTACGTCGCAAAGGGGCTACTTCTTCTACATGGTGAATCATATCTAAAATTCCCCCAACAGCCGAAGAAGCCAAAGTCCGAATTGGCCCAGCCGAAATGGCATTAACCCGAATATTTTCCGGGCCGAGTTCTGCTGCAAGATAACGCACACTCGCTTCTAAACCTGCTTTGGCAACTCCCATCACATTGTAGTTAGGCACAGCTCGTACACCACCCAAATATGTCAAGGTGACAATGCTACCGCCTTCGGTCATTAAAGGTTTCGCCGCGCCACTTAACTGTACTAGTGAATAGGTACTAATTTCTAAAGCTGTATTGAAACCCGAACGGGAGGTTTGGCTAAAGCCTCCAGTCAAATCATCTTTATTTGCAAAAGCTAAACAGTGGATAAGGATATCTAACCTACCCCACTTTTCTCGCACCGCTTCAAAGGTAGAGTGAATCTGTTCGTCGTTTTGAACATTACAGGGAACAAATAAGCTGGGATTTAGAGGTTCTACCAATTCCGCAACTTTTTTCTCCATCTTGCCACGCTCATCGGGGAGGTAAGTAATACCTAAGTTCGCTCCGGCGGCGTGCAGTTGTTGGGCGATGCCCCAAGCGATGGAGCGATTATTGGCAATACCTGTAACGAGGGCGTTTTTTCCAGTCAGATTCAGCATAGAAATTATTAACAGGATCAATCATGATAAAAAATGTCTGAGCAGTATCAACTATTTTTGATTCCCCTAAGCAGAGTGCAGCATTCTGTCTGGCAACACAATGGCTATTTTTGACTGCTGTGTAGCTGTGTTCACTTTTCTTTTTCAGAGGTAATTACAGCCAGAAGTCTAAATTTTTTAGGGGGATTGAGGATACTTCAACTGCTGAGTGTATCACCTGGGACTTTTTCAGACATCCTCTTAGGAGGATACTAGAAACTGAGGCCTGTTTTTCTTGATTTATCAAAATCATGTTTTACAGGCCAGAATCAAGAAACCAGAAGCCCGAATTGAGCCTTAAATTCTGTGAGGCTAGTGGATGAATAAACAAACAACACAGCAAATTAAGTGGTGAGTGTTTTTCTCCATTGACTAATTTTGCGTCTTAAATTCTGCTGTCTGAATTTTTCTTTAATTCAATTGGTGTGTTTGCTGCATAAAAATTGTCTGCTCTTCCTGAAGATATTCTCAAGATACAATGAATTTTTTGGCAAAAAACCTGATGAATAGGAGTTTGTAAGTACTTATAACAACTACTAGCTAAAAAGGTGAAAAATTATGTATCATTATGAACAAATAAGTCTGAAGTTTGGCTTTTGAGTATAGGAAAGTACAGAAAGGTTGACGGTGATTTATTGATTTTTCAGGTGTATTCTTAGGTAATCAGTTTATTTGTTTTTCCGGCATTGGGTAGGGGAAGGGAGATGATCGTGACACAAGATAAAGCCCTAGCAAATGTTTTTCGTCAGATGGCAACTGGGGCGTTTCCACCTGTTGTGGAGACGTTTGAACGAAACAAAACGATCTTTTTTCCGGGCGATCCTGCTGAACGAGTTTATTTTCTTCTTAAGGGTGCTGTAAAACTTTCCAGGGTATACGAAGCAGGAGAAGAAATAACGGTAGCACTGTTACGGGAAAATAGTGTTTTTGGTGTTTTGTCTTTGCTGACTGGAAATAAGTCAGATCGGTTTTACCATGCTGTTGCATTTACACCTGTAGAATTGCTATCAGCACCAATCGAACAAGTAGAGCAAGCACTCAAGGAAAATCCAGAATTGTCTATGTTAATGCTGCGGGGTCTATCTTCGCGGATTTTACAGACAGAGATGATGATTGAAACCCTCGCTCACCGAGATATGGGTTCTAGATTGGTGAGTTTTTTATTAATTCTTTGTCGTGATTTTGGTGTTCCTTGTGCGGATGGAATCACAATTGATCTGAAGCTATCTCATCAAGCGATCGCAGAAGCAATTGGTTCGACTCGCGTCACAGTCACTAGGTTGCTTGGTGATTTACGCGAAAAGAAAATGATTTCTATTCATAAAAAGAAGATTACTGTGCATAAACCTGTTAGCTTAAGTAGGCAGTTCACTTAAAAAAGCAGTCAGAAGTCAGGAGTCAGAATCAAACCGTGATTCATTCTGCATTTCGACTTTCTGACTCTGACATTGTTGGTTATTCAAAGCATTGGAGGTAATGAAGTTGGCAAGTATGGTGTTTTTGCAGATAATACCCATAGCTGGAGGCAAATCATAAATTGATAAATCTTCGCTATTGCCAATTTCCAATCCTCCACAGACAATGGTCGAAAGTAGTAGGCTGTATCTGGAACCATTTCGGTAGCTGAAGATGACCACCGGGTACATCCTCATTGCAGCAATTTTAATTTTGGGAGGCGTAATAGCCACTGTGGGCGATCGCATTGGCACACGGGTTGGCAAAGCTCGCCTCTCACTCTTTAAGCTTCGTCCCAAAAATACGGCAGTGGTGGTGACGATTTTTACTGGTGGCTTGATTTCTGCATCAACTTTGGGCATTTTGTTTGCTGCGGATGAGGGCTTGCGTAAGGGAGTCTTTGAATTAGAAGATATTCAAAAAGACTTGCGAAACAAGCGGGAACAACTCAAAACCGCAGAAGCCCAAAAAAGCCAAGTCGAAACAGAATTAAGTCAAGCCAGAAAAGAACAAACCCAAGCGCAACAAGACTTACAAAGAATTAATAAATCTTTGCAAGCGGCCAATGCAAAACAACGGGAAACCCAAGCAAAACTTAACCAAACCCTAAGCCGCCAAGCAAAGATCCAAGGGCAATTACAAAGCACTCAAGGGCGTTTGAATCAAGTTGCAACTCAATATCAGCAAGCACGATCAGAATTAGAAAACGTTTATAACCAAAGAAAAGCCTTACAAGTAGCGGTAGGACAATTAAAGGCAGAACAACAAAGATTGTACGCAGAGGCGAAAAAGGCGATTGATGAAGCGAAAACAGCCATTTCCAAACGAGATCAGGAACTCGCCAACCGACAAGAAATTATTGAACAGCGCGATCGCAAAATCGCCCAATTAGATAAACTCATTCAAAATCGCAATTTAGAAATTACTGCCAGAGAACAGGTAATTGCCACCAGAGAAGCTCGCCTCAAAGAATTAGAAAGACAACAGGATTATTTAGAACAAGAAGTAGCCAGACTCGAAAAATATTATCAGTCTTATCAAGACTTGCGTTTAGGCAAATTGGCGTTGGTGCGTGGTCAAATTTTGGCCGGTGCCGTAATTCAAGTTAGTCAAGCCTCGGCGGCGCGTCAGGCGGTGTTGCAACTTTTAGGCGATGCTAACCAAAATGCCATCTTTCAATTAACTGAGCCGAGTGCAACACCAGAAAAAACCCAAATATTGCGCGTCACTCCCGAACGAGTTGAGCAGTTGATTAGACAAATCAGCGATGGTAGGGAATATGTCGTGCGAATTTTCTCCGCAGGTAATTACGTCCGGGGCGAAAAACAGATAGAATTTTTTGCAGATGCGGCACGCAATATCTTAGTCTTTACGGGAGGAGAGGTTTTGGCAAGCACCAGTGCTGATCCCAAAACCATGACATCTTATCAATTACGGCAAAGATTAGATTTGTTGATTTCTGCTTCCCAATTTCGTGCCAGAAATGCCGGTATTGTAGAAGGTGTGCAAGTAGATGGCACATTTTTGCGCTTTATTAACCAGCTAAGACAATACGATCAGCCTTTAGATATTAAAGCGATCGCCGCCGAAGATACATACACAGCCGGGCCTCTGCGCGTGAAATTATTAGCTGTCCAAAACGGTAAAGTGATTTTTAGTACTTAAATTAGGGGCTAGAGGTTAGAGTCTAGGGGCTAGGGTTGACAGCAGAAGTCAGAATGAAAATAGTTCAGTTAAGGTTAAAAATTAAAGCTGATTGAATATGAATTTAAATGAATTCTCACCCAATCAACCAGTGATTCTTGGCTTTGACCCTGGTAAAGATAAGTGTGGTTTAGCTGTGATGGGATTAGACAGACAGCTACATTATCATCAAGTTGTACCTGCATCAGCAGCGATCGCTAGTATAGAAACACTCAGACAACAATACCCTGTTTCTTTACTTGTGATGGGTAATCAAACCACAGCCAAGCAGTGGAAACAAAAATTACAACAAGAATTGTTACAAACATTAAATATCATGTTAGTAGATGAGCGATATTCTACTTTAGAAGCACGCGATCGCTATTGGCAGATGTATCCACCCCAAGGACTAACAAAACTCTTGCCAAAAGGAATGCGCCAGCCACCAAGACCAATAGATGACATCGTGGCTATCTTATTAATTGAAAGATATTTAAATCGTCTGACAGAATCAACTGTTAATAGGCAATAGTGAATCTCTCCCTTGTCCCTGGTTGCTTTACAACTCGGCTCGGATAGTAAAAGCATAATCTCCTCCTGGTTCTAGCTGATAATCTTGTTTTTCTAAAAAGCGACCAAGAGGTTCTTTAATTAAAGCGCGACCTTGAGAGGGTTTCACCGACAGTTCTCCACGGCGGAAATGCCATTGGAAATGCCATTCAAAATCTCCGGCGCTGACTTCGCCCTCAAGAAACCCATGTTGCCAGGATTGGCGTGTTATTTTAACATGGGCAGTAGTTTCTGGCAACCGTTTTGCACTCACAATGCTTTAGATAAAATGTGGGATAAAAGCAAACAACGCAGTCTATTTCTTTTATTTACCAAACTTCGCCGCGATCGACAAACTAACAAAAGATAGCTTTAACACTTTTTGGAATAGCCAAATGGCTGACATTATAAATAAACCTTGCCAACACTGGGGAGTAAGGGTCTCAAAAAATCAAAAAATTCATCACATTATGATGACTTGACTCATCCAAGAGTATAGTTATGGCGAATGTTACAAATAAAGACCATCAAACCACAAATTGATCAATGTATGCACTCAATCTAAGTTAAACAGTGATTGCTATGGTGACAACAGTTCCACTTGCAGAAACAAGAACTTTGCTCAACAACATTAGCTGGCAGACATTCAAAGCCATGCTGGCAGATATGGGCAAAGAACGAAACTCTCGACTTGCTTATGACAATGGAAAATTAGAAATTATGACCCCATTAATGCCTCATGAGAACTCGAACCGCCTAATAGAAGGCTTGATTCTTGTTCTTTGTGAAGAATTTGGTTTGGAGGTCAAAACCACAGGCTCACTGACATTAACACGGGACGACTTAGAAAAAGGAGGAGAGCCAGATAGTAGTTATTATATTCAGCATGAACTTTTAGTCAGAGACAAAGAAAATATTAATTTAAATCAAGATCCTCCACCAGACTTAGTGCTGAAAGTTGATTACTCCAAACCCAAAATAGATAAATTATCTCTCTATGCGGCAATGGGTATCCCTGAATTTTGGAGATATAACGGTACTGTTTTGCGAATTTATACTCTATTAGATAATCAATATTCAGAAGTCGAATTAAGTCCTACTTTTGCACCAGTCGCAGTCAGAGAAATTCCGCGATTTATTCAAGAAAGCAAAAAAATTGGACAACTAGCAGCGAAAAGCAAATATAGCAGACGACTAAAGTCGCGGCTATAAGAACAAAGCCTGCCTACGCAGGCTTTTATACTAAATAAAGTAACAAATGCACAGAAATTTTACACAGTTGTACATACATTGTGTCTGGGGAACTTGGGATAGATTACCTTTGGTAACACCGGATATTCAAGAGATTATTTATTCAGCGATCGCCAAGCAATGTTCCGAGTTAGGATGCAAAGTAATTGCTATTGGTGGCATAGTTGATCACGTTCATTTACTCGCTGGCTATCCGCCCAATTTGACAATATCCGAGTTGGTGCAAAAAACTAAAGGCAGTTCCTCCCACTTAATTACTCATGAAATCAAGCCCCAGGAATTTTTCAAATGGCAAGGTGGGTATGGGGCATTTACAGTTAGTCATCATCATATTGATCAAATAGCTAACTATATTCATCACCAACCCATACACCATCAACAAAAATCTTTAATTGCCGACTGGGAAATCTTGTAATTATTTCTAGCCTGCGAAGGCGTTAATATAGCCGTGACTTTATTCGTAAAAGATAATGGAATCTGATCGAGCCTGCGAAGGCAGGCTTCGTTTATGTAGCCGCGACTTCAGTCGTCCGGCTTATTGTTAATTGATATTTTAAAAAAGCTACGGCGATGCCTACAACAAAGGCATCGCGGATTTTAGATCATCTCTAAAATCCCAAATCGATTTATCGATTTACTGCCGCAGCTTCTCTGGCCGCAGCTGCTTGGTCTGGATGAATACCCAAACGTGTGAGATTAATTCGGCCTTTGCCGTCAATCTCACGCACTTTGACAATCACTTCATCACCAACTGCAACTTCATCTTCGACTTTGCCGACGCGATAATCAGCAAGTTGAGAAATGTGGATCATTCCTTCCTTACCGGGTAAAAACTCCACGAATGCACCAATTGGGATAATTCGCGTAACGCGACCCGCGTAGACATCCCCTTCATGCAGCTTGCGAGTCATTCCTTGGATAATGTTCCGCGCTTTCTTGGCTTTGCTTTCATCGACGGCAGAAATAGTCACTGTACCATCATCTTCAATGTCAATTTTGGCACCAGTTTCTTCTGTAATGCCTTTAATTGTCTTACCACCAGGGCCGATGACTAGACCAATCATGTCGGGGTCAATCTTGATAGTCAGCAGACGTGGTGCGTAGGGTGATGTTTCGGTACGTGGTTGGTCGATGGTTTGCAGCATTTTATCTAAAATGTGCAACCGGGCATCTTTGGCTTGGTGAATGGCTTGGGCTATGGTCTCCAAAGGCAGACCAGAGATTTTCATATCCATTTGCAAGGCAGTAATCCCGGTATCTGTTCCGGCAACTTTGAAGTCCATATCACCTAAAAAGTCTTCAATGCCTTGAATATCAGTCAAAACGCGGACTTCATCACCTTCTTTAATCAGACCCATTGCTGCACCGCTAACAGGTTTGATGATTGGGACACCAGCATCCATTAGGGCGAGGGTAGAACCGCAAACCGAACCCATTGAGGTGGAACCATTGGAAGAAAGTACTTCGGAAACAACCCGAATTACATAAGGAAATTGTTCTTTGGGTGGCAGAATTGGTAAAATTGCGCGTTCTGCTAAAGCGCCGTGACCAATTTCCCGTCTACCAGGGGCGCGTAATGGTTTGGTTTCGCCGACGGAGAAGGGCGGGAAGTTGTAATGGTGGAGGTAACGTTTAGATTGGTCGGTTTGCAAATCATCGTTGAGGTTTTGGGCATCTCCGGGAGTACCAAGGGTACAGTTGGATAATACCTGAGTGAGTCCGCGATTAAATAAACCACTACCGTGGACTCGTTTTGGTAAGACACTAACTTGACAAGAAACGGGACGGACTTCATCAAGTTTGCGACCATCAACGCGCACGTTATCTTCAACGATTTGACGGCGCATGAAATATTTGGTGATTTCTTTAAAAGTCTTACCAACTGCTTTGGGGTCAGCAGTAGCCGCAACGCGAACGGGATCTTCTTCTGATAATTCAGCGATCGCAGTTTGGATGTTATCTTTAACTGCATCTAAAGCAGTATCACGCTCAGTTTTAGTAAATTCAAATTGAGACAGAATTTTCTTAATCTCGTCGTTGGCGCGATCGCGGATATAATTTTCCAGGGTCTGGTCTACCTCTGGTGGTGCTTGCTGAATAATTTGCAAACCCAAATCAGCAATGATATCTTGCTGCGCCTTAATTAAATCACGTACTGCTTCATAGCCAAAATCAATTGCTTCGATAATATCTCGCTCTGGCAACTGATTGGCTCCTGCCTCAATCATGATTACGCCTTCTGGCGAACCAGCTACGATCAAGTCTAGGTCGCCGGCTTCAATTTCTGCATAAGTAGGATTAATAATAAAATCATCTCCTACTAAACCTACCCGCACGGCTGCCATTGGCCCGTTAAAGGGAATCTGGGCAATTAAGGTAGCTATCGAAGCACCAGTAACTGCTAAAACATCAGGTGGCACTAACTCATCCATTGATAATGTCAAAGCCACAATTTGCAGGTCATCCCGCAACCATGAAGGGAACAAAGGACGCAGAGGACGGTCTATGAGACGGCTGGTGAGAATTGCTTTTTCCGGTGGACGACCTTCCCGGCGCATAATCCCGCCAGGAATTCTACCTGCTGCATAAAGTCTTTCTTCGTAGTCTACGGTAAGGGGCAGAAAATCAATGCCTTCTCTGGCTTCTGATCGCGTAGCTGTTACCAAAACAGCTGTATCCCCTGATTCTATCAAAACCGACCCACCAGCTTGGGGCGCTAGTAGGCCTAACTTCAGTCGAATATCCCGTCCATCAAAGGATATTGACTTTTCAACTTCTGCCATTCAGTTTTTTTTCCTTCTATGCACGCTATTCTCTCTCTGTGGCAATCCTAACATTTATGCACTCTGGCTGGCTTCTGTTACATACAAAGATAAACAAGTTATTCCCTGCCAAATGTATTACATATTTGCCTATCAAGGGGCAGTAAATTTGACGGCTTGGCTATCTTTGAGGATTGCCACAGGTAGAATATGCCTAATCATACTCAAAAGTCTGAGAAATTGCATGTATGGTCATCTCTAGAATTGATCAAATACTGGTGGATGTCAGGTATACAAAGTAGATTTTTTTACAAGTCTGCAACGGAATGCGATATTTCTTAAATCATCCTTAAATTAGAGAAAAACAATCTCGCACTAGTATGTAACCCTGGTTGTACAATAGTACCAACGTTGCAAACATGGCGGTACTAGCCTCAACGAAATAAATATTAATTCAAATTACTTTCAATAGCAATTTGACTTTTAGCAAATATTGAAATTGCGATTTTTTCTAAACTAAGCAATAATTTGATAATTTAGAATATCAGTTAATTTGCTAAATACAAGTAAAATTAATTTGCTGATTTGATATAGCAAAAATAAAAATAATACATAAAAACTTAAAATTTTCAATAATCTAGTCTGAGCATAATTCGAGTAATTAAAAATGGCGATTTTACATGGTAGTTGGGTAAGCAAAAATCAAAACAGTTGTTTATTTATCTGGGGAGAAACTTGGCGATCGCCGCAAGTAACTTGGGATGTAAATAAATCTTTAGAAATCCCACTACATCCATTAGCAATGACAGCCGTGGAGTTGAGTGAGTGGTTAGCAGGGCGGAATCTGAGAATTACCAGCACTCAGCAACAGCCAGCAGCAACTTCAGGGGGGCGATCGCGCAAAACTACAAAACCGCCAGAAATCAGCTTACCAAGCCATTCACAAATTATCGCTTTACCAACTCAGATTAGCGAAACCAAGGAAGATAAAAGCTTCAACTTATTGCCTTTACATTCTGCCAGCCAAGATTTAAATTCTGACGCTGCACCATATCTCCAACCTTGGCAAGTTGCAGGTTTTTGCCTGAATACTAGCGAAGCAATTCAATTTCTCCAATCTCTTCCTCTCAACATTACTAATGGTGAAGATGCTTTTTTAGCTGGAGATTTAAGATTTTGGTCACAGGTAGCCCGTTGGAGTTTAGATTTAATTTCCCGTTCTAAATTTTTACCCAATATTCAACACCAAGCAGACGGTACTATATTTGCTAACTGGCAAGTGCTGTTAGACAGTGCTGTGGATGGAACTCGCTTAGAAAAGTTTGCCGCGAAAATGCCCCTAGGTTGTCGGACTTATCAAGATAGGGGGAATGGGGAGTCGGGAGTCGGGAATGGGGATATATGTGTAAATTTACCCGAATCGCCTCAAGAGTTAATTTTAGATTTCCTCAACAGCATCATAGATGTGCAAGTGCGTCAAATGGTGGGTAATCAACCCATCATCGAAACCAGAGTGATGGCGGCTTTACCATCAGCAATTCGCCAGTGGTTACAAGCTTTAACGGGTGCATCTAATACCGTGGTTGCAGATGAGATTGGTGTAGAACGCTTAGAAGCGGCGCTGAAAGCTTGGACTTTGCCGTTACAACATCAACTCACAGGAAAGCCGTTATTTCGCACTTGTTTTCAACTATCTTCCCCAGAAGCGGGAGAAACAGAATGGAAACTGGCGTACTTTCTCCAGGCGGCGGATGATCCAGAGTTTTTAGTTGATGCAGCAACAATTTGGCAAAATCCCGTTGAAGAATTAATTTATCAAAACCGCACCATTGAAAAACCCCAAGAAACTTTTTTGCGTGGTTTAGGGTTAGCTTCTCGATTATATGGAGCGATCGCACCTAGCCTAGAAACAGAATATCCCCAATCTTGCCAACTCAACCCCATCCAAGCTTATGAATTTATCAAATCTGTGGCTTGGAGATTGGAAGATAGTGGCTTAGGTGTAATTCTACCCCCCAGTTTAACCAACCGCGAAGGCTGGGCGAATCGTTTAGGGTTAAAAATTACCGCCGAAACACCCAAAAAACAAAAAGAACGCTTGGGTTTACAAAGTTTGCTGAATTTTCAATGGCAATTGGCGATCGGGGGACAGACAATTTCTAAAGCAGAGTTTGACAGACTAGTAGCTTTAAATAGTCCGTTGGTAGAAATTAACGGCGAGTGGGTGGAATTACGTCCCCAAGATATTAAAACAGCCCAGACATTTTTTGCTTCCCGTAAAGAACAAATGGCACTTTCTTTAGAAGATGCCTTGCGCCTCAGTACAGGTGATACCCAGGTGATTGAAAAATTACCAGTGGTCAGTTTTGAAGCATCGGGGGCGTTACAAGAATTAATTGGGGCATTGACAAATAATCAGGAAATTACACCCTTACCCACACCTGCCAGTTTCCAAGGAAAGTTACGTCCTTATCAAGAACGAGGTGCGGCTTGGCTGGCTTTTTTGGAACGTTGGGGTTTAGGCGCGTGTCTCGCCGACGACATGGGACTCGGTAAAACCATTGAGCTTATAGCGTTTGTTTTATACCTCAAAGAACAAGATGTACTAGAAAAACCCATATTATTAGTTTGCCCCACTTCTGTGTTAGGCAACTGGGAACGGGAAGTGAGAAAGTTTGCCCCCAGCCTGAAAGTAATGCAGTATCACGGTGACAAACGCCCTAAAGGTAAGGCATTTGTTGAGGCTGTCAATAAACATAATTTAGTTATTACTAGTTATTCTCTAATTCACAGAGATGTCAAACTATTGCAGACTGTTGCTTGGCAGATAGTTGTTTTAGATGAAGCGCAGAATGTGAAAAATCCTGATGCTAAACAGTCCCAGGCAATTAGACAAATAGAAGCAACATTTCGCATTGCCTTAACAGGCACACCAGTAGAAAATAGACTGCAAGAATTATGGTCGATTTTAGATTTTCTCAACCCTGGTTATTTGGGTAATAAACAATTCTTTCAACGGCGGTTTGCGATGCCGATTGAAAAGTATGGTGATGCGGCTTCTTTAACTCAATTGCGTTCCTTAGTTCAGCCATTTATTTTAAGAAGGTTGAAAACAGACAAAGAAATTATTCAAGACTTGCCGGACAAGCAAGAAATGACCGTATTTTGTGGTTTAACTACAGAACAAGCCGCACTTTATCAACAAGCAGTCGATACATCCTTAGTAGAAATAGAATCCGCCGAAGGATTGCAACGCAGAGGTATGATTTTAGCTTTACTAACTAAGCTCAAACAAATTTGTAATCATCCATCCCAGTATTTAAAAGAAAGCACATTAGGAGAACATAATTCTGGTAAATTGCAACGTCTAGAAGAAATGTTAGATGTGGCGATTTCCGAAGGAGATAGGGCGTTAATTTTCACTCAATTTGCAGAATGGGGTAAATTACTCAAACCTCATTTAGAACAGAAATTAGGCAGAGAAGTTTTCTTTTTATATGGCAGTACAAGCAAAAAGCAACGCGAGGAAATGGTAGACCGTTTTCAACATGACCCACAAGGGCCGCCAATCATGATTCTTTCTTTAAAAGCGGGTGGTGTGGGTTTGAATTTAACTCGTGCCAATCATGTATTTCACTTTGATAGATGGTGGAACCCAGCCATTGAAAATCAAGCCACAGACCGAGTATTTCGCATTGGTCAAACAAGAAATGTACAAGTACATAAATTTGTCTGCACTGGCACTTTAGAAGAAAAAATTCACGACATGATTGAAAGCAAAAAACAATTAGCCGAACAAGTTGTGAGTGCTGGTGAAGAATGGTTAACTGAGTTAGATACAGACCAATTGCGAAATTTACTCATCCTTGATCGCAATGCTTTGATTGACGAAGATGCAGAATAAAGCCGAGTATTTTTGAAATTAATTACTAGAGATGAATGATGACTAGTTACACATTACAAACAAGCCGGGAATGGTGGTCACAAAGATGGCTAGAGTTACTCGATTCTTATCGGTTTAAAAAGCGGTTAGAAAGGGCGCGAAATTATGCCCGGCAAGGTAATGTTCTCAGCATTGAATTTAAAGGCGCGAAAGTATTAGCAAAAGTTCAAGGTAGTGAAGTTGAACCTTATACGGTTTCTCTTTCTCTTAACTCCTTTAGTGATGAAGAGTGGGGTTATGTTATTGAAACCATGTCTAAAAAAGCATTATTCGCTGCCAAATTATTAGCAGGGGAAATGCCTCAAAATATTGAAGAAGTTTTTACGGCTAACGGTCTTTCGTTATTTCCCTTTACCTTGGGTGATGTCCACAGTAAATGTTCTTGTCCAGATAAAGCGAACCCTTGTAAACACATTGGGGCAATTTACTATCAATTAGGCGACAGGTTCAGCGAAGACCCCTTTGTGCTGTTTCAATTACGCGGTCGGACTAAAGAACAAATTATTCATGATTTACGCCAGCTACGAGGCGCTAACCAAAAAGCAAATACACCTGCAACATCAGAGATTCAACAACCAATTACTCCTAAGCAACCCGCAGTCAATCTTAATGCTTTTTGGGAATATCATGAGCCTTTAGATTCTTCTTTAGTAGTGATTGCACCTAGTATGGGCGAAACAGTCTTAGATGTTTTAGGTGCAATTCCCTTAGCCAAAACTGAAGATGATACAGTCAGTTTAAATGCTGGTGATGTGGTCATGAAATATTTAGATGATGTTTACAAAGATGTTAGCCAAAAAGCTATGTTAGCAGCGATGAATGTGGGAGGTGCTTAAGGTTGTATGTTATTACAGCATGGATATGTATTTAAACTCACATGGAAATTCAAAGCAGAATTATTACAGTAGAACTTGCTGATGGTACATCGCAAACCAAATATTCAAGTTAGACCGTTTAGCGAAATCACAGCCCCCCTAGAAGTTCTTGTTACAGAAATTGCCGAAGTATTAAATAAAGTTAAGCCTGATAAAGCTAGTGTCAAATTTGGCATAGATATTGGCATTGAATCAGGGAAGCTCACACCTGTATTAGTGAAAGGTAACGATACAGGTAATTTGGAAATCACTTTAGAATGGAACCACTGTTGAGAATGGGTGTAAGGGTTCAGGAGTGTAGGTTTACTTATAGCAATTTCTAGATATTCTCGCCCTAAGTGAACCGTATTGGTTTGTATGCGGCTTATAGAATTGGTATGAGTCCTAATTCAAAGAAAAAGGCTCTTGTTCTAAAACAAGAGCCTTTTAAAAATTCGATTGTCAGTGATGAAAAAAGACTTCAAATTAGTCGAGTTCGTTCATGAACATTACTGGTTCGTTCTCACGGTCGATACCTTTCTCGAAACCACCAGCAGCAGCACGAGCGCGACCGGCGTGCCACAAGTGACCTACTAGGAAGAAGAATCCTAATACGAAGTGAGAAGTAGCCAACCATGCACGAGGAGATACATAGTTGAAGGAGTTGATTTCAGTTGCTACACCACCTACAGAGTTCAAGGAACCCAGAGGAGCGTGAGTCATGTATTCAGCAGCACGACGAGCTTGCCAAGGCTGAATATCATTCTTGATTTTGTCTAGGTCAAGACCGTTGGGGCCACGTAGAGGTTCTAACCAGGGGCCTTGGAAATCCCAGAAGCGCATGGTTTCACCACCGAAGATGATTTCACCAGAAGGAGAGCGCATCAAGTATTTACCTAGACCGGTGGGGCCTTGAGCAGAACCAACGTTAGCACCTAAGCGTTGGTCACGAATTAAGAAGGTCAAAGCTTGTGCTTGAGAAGCTTCAGGGCCTGTGGGACCAAAGAATTCGCTGGGATAAACTGTGTTGTTGTACCAAACCATACAAGAGGCGATAAAGCCCATTAAGGAAAGAGCGCCCAAGCTGTAGGACAGGTAAGCTTCACCAGACCAGATAAACGCGCGACGCGCCCATGCAAAAGGCTTGGTGAAAATATGCCAAATACCACCAGAAATACATAGTAAAGCAACCCAGATGTGACCGCCAACTACGTCTTCTAGGTTATTAACGCTTACAATCCAACCTTCGCCACCGAAAGGAGCTTTGATGAGATAGCCAAAGATCACTGCTGGGTTGAGTGTTGGGTTAGTAATGACGCGCACATCACCACCACCAGGAGCCCAGGTATCGTAGAGACCGCCGAAGAACATAGCCTTCAGCACTAACAGCAACGCACCACAGCCTAAGATGATTAGGTGGAAGCCGATGATGTTGGTCATCTTGTTTTTGTCTTTCCAGTCATAACCAAAGAAGGAAGAATATTCTTCTAAGGTTTCTGGGCCGCGAACTGCGTGATAAATACCACCAAAACCCAGGACTGCGGAAGAAATCAGGTGGAGTACACCAACTACGAAGTAGGGGAAGGTGTCAATTACTTCACCACCAGCGCCTACACCCCAACCTAAAGTAGCGAGGTGAGGGAGCAGAATTAAGCCCTGTTCGTACATGGGCTTTTCTGGGATAAAGTGAGCAACTTCAAATAATGTCATTGCTCCAGCCCAGAAGACAATTAAGCCAGCATGAGCAACGTGAGCGCCTAGCAGTTTACCAGACAGGTTAATCAAACGAGCGTTACCAGACCACCAAGCAAAACCGGTGGATTCTTGGTCACGACCGCCACCCATAACAGCAGGTCTATTAGAGAGCGTTACCACGAGGTAATACCTCCTCAGGGAATATAAATTGTTCGTGGGGCTGGTCTTGAGGAGCCATCCAAGCGCGGATACCCTCGTTCAGCAAAATGTTTTTGGTATAGAAAGTTTCAAATTCTGGGTCTTCGGC
>NZ_JACJTB010000050.1 GCF_014698475.1 Nostoc spongiaeforme FACHB-130
AAACCGTACCAGAGTGCGGACGCGCTCGTTGGCTCAAGGTCAGTCAGAATCAACCAAGGATCTTTGTAGCCAAGATCCCAACGGGCAAGTAATGTACATTCAACTGGATTGGTTACAAAGCAAATAATTCGACCTGACCAAGATGTTCCAGGCGCAGAAACCACATTCTGTCGAGAGTGAATGACTACTCACACCCTTGTAAAAAACCTACACCTGTCAGGTAGGGAGAGAGGGGTTGGTAAATTATTTAGGATTGCTCTATTTTGTGAACACATCTTCAAAGAGCAAGCGATCGCACTATTGTTAAGTAATCCAAATAAGTTTTAGAAATGTTAGTTTCACTTACACAACGGGATTAATAAGTCAAGGGAATTTACATTCTCTTCACTTACTCACCGATTGGTATGGTGTGAGATGAAACACAAAAAAACTCGTTCTTTCGCTCATTTGAGCCAATTTATCATTGCTGCTACTTCAGTGGCAATGTTTTCGCCCATCTTTTCAGCTTCTGCAACTCCTCGGTTCTCTACCACCATCGCGCAAACACCTGTTAACTCTACAACGCAACAACTGTTAGCAGATGAGTTAGGCAGCAATGAGTCAGATTTACCAGAATCAGTAAAAGTTGCTGTTTTAGAAGATATTTCCAGTCGCACAGGTTCACAAGCTTCAACTTTACGTGTAATTAAAGCCCAACAGCAAACTTGGTCTAATGGCTGTTTGGGTTTAAAAGCAGAAGATAACTGTTCTCAAGCAGTAGTCCCTGGTTGGCATATAGTAGTTAGCAACGCCAAGGAAGTTTGGGTGTACCGCACTGATGAATCAGGAAGTGTGGCTAAACTTGATGAAGAGTCTACCCAGAGTTTGACAGCTTTAATTTCTCGTCGAGAAACTACCACTCGTCAAATTAGTCGGACAAGGATTCAACGAAATGTTGTAGCCCAACGCAATACCCAAGTGAGTGCGACGAGTACAGTAGTTAAAGCCAAAAAGACGGGTTTTAATCTGGCTATTTTGCAACCATCTGGGGAATTTTCGGAAGTAATTGCCCGTGTTTCCTTCAAATCTAAACGCCACAGCAATTTCTTAAAAGAAAGATTTCTTGGTGACTATAAA
The DNA here is from genome assembly GCF_014698475.1 of Nostoc spongiaeforme FACHB-130. Lineage (GTDB taxonomy): Bacteria > Cyanobacteriota > Cyanobacteriia > Cyanobacteriales > Nostocaceae > Nostoc_B > Nostoc_B spongiaeforme. The sequence goes on from NZ_JACJTB010000050.1 coordinate 1,117, forward strand.
TATAAAGCCAAGCGCAAGGCAAAATTTGTTAAAGGTATTAAAGCAGGCGATCGCATAGTTGTTAGACTATACGATACTCAAAACCGCTTTATTGGCTACAGCGAATTTGAATGTTTGCCAGCTTTCAGCACTGTGAACTTAATTTTGTCAGCTAATCCCAGCGAATATCAAGTTGTTCGCACTGTTTACGGAGTTGATGCAGATGAAGACGGCACAATTGATTCTGGTAGCGCCACTTACGACTACTTCACCCAAGTTAGCGACCAACGGGTAACATTTCTTAGCAGTTCTCAAACTGTGAAAGTTAACCAATTTGAGGCAGAAGGTTTATCCTCAGTTTCGACAAATAGTATTTACCCCACATCCTTTAGTAGTGGTAAATTTGCCTTAATACGCCAAACAATGAGTACCTTTAGTTACAGCTTGGCAGAAGCGTTAAAAGCTGAACCCGGACGTTTAGTAGAACTTAACGAAGTTAGTGATGATGATAGTTCTACTTATGACATCGGTCAAATGATGATGAGTTACCGTGAAATTGGTGTAGCTCAAGGTATCCAGTTTAAGTTTAGCGATGTTTCGAGTAACTATTGGGCTAGTGATTTTATTGCCGAGTTAGCAGCTTTGCAAGTTATTCAAGGTTTTCCTGATGGGACTTTCCACCCTGATGAACAGGTAACTCGCGCCCAATTTGCCGCGATGATTAGCCAAGCTTTTGAAAAAGCCAACATTCGTCAGGCGGTTAGCTTTAGAGATGTATCGGCAAATTATTGGGCTTACAGTGCCATCCGTAAAGCTTACTCTACAGGCTTTCTCAGCATTTCGGGGAATAAATTCAACCCTACCCAAGCTTTATCTCGTTTAGAAGTCTTGCTATCGTTAGCCAGAGGCTTAAACTATACCTTTAGTGGTTCTACAGAGTCAATTTTGGCAGCTTACTCAGATGCTACAACTATTCGCAGTGACGTGCGAAATGCGATCGCGGCACTGACAGAACGCGGTATTGTGGTTAATTATCCCAATGTTCAGACTCTCAATGCTGACAAGGTAGCCACAAGAGCCGAAGTTGCAGCCTTGATATATAAAGCGTTAGTCAGCACTGGTGAAGCTGTAGAAATTAACTCACAGTATGCGGTAGACCAAACAGAAATTAAATCATCTGTTGATAATGATGACGATGATGACGATGACGATGATGACGATGATGATGATAAAAAACTCCGCCGTCATTGTAACCAAGGAATTGGTAACGGTTCTGAAGGCTGCGACCCAGGAAATTCTCGCCCCCACGGTGGTAGTAACGATGAAGGTGGTAGAACTCCTGGTAGAAGATAATATTCAAGTTTTGTAGAAATGCCATTCATCGTTTCTACCAATGCACAGTAGGATACAACTCAAAGGTAAAAGATGAAAATCATTTTTGATTAGTTATCTTTTACCTTCTTTTTTATCTCTATGACTCATATTTCATTTTTGAAATATACGTAGGATGTGTTATACCAATTCACAATTCGCAATTCGCAATGACGCTCCTTTGTCGCTAACGCTGCGCTAACGCAATTAAAAAACTTAGATACAGCAAAGCTTTTAGGGTTTACATCTGTATCAAATTTTTCGTGAAATGGTGTTAGCGACAGCGTAACACATCTACCGCCAATATTTTGGTGTGTTACGGCTTGCCAAACCCTAGTTCCTAGCCTCTAATCTCTAGCATTCAATTGTTATTGTGAACATAAATATCCCGAATGGGAAAGGGAATAGAAATACCAGATTCTTGATAACGTTTGTGTAATTTTTTGACAAACAGATGCTTGCCCATTCGCTGATCAAAATATTCACTGACTCGCATATACAAAGTAAAATCGATACTAAAATCATTGAATGTATGAAATCTAATATAAGGTTCATTGGCAATTAATTCTGGAGCAATTTCTCGCATCACATCTTTAGCAACTTCGACAGTAATTTTTTCGACTTGTTCTAAATCACTGTCATAACTAACTCCCACATTCATTGTTAAAGTAATTTCCTTAGCTGGAAGATGGTAATTAGTAAAAATTGCCGAAGCTAATTTAGAATTAGGTACAATCACCACATTATTTGAAAGCTCTTTAATAGTAGTATTGCGCCAAGTAATATCTGTAACGTAACCTTCATGTCCTTCATCTAGCTTGACGTAATCACCAGTTCTGACCTGTTTAGAAATAATTAAGTAAAAACCAGAAAATAAATTTGCTAATGTATCTTGCAGTGCTAAACCAACTGCTATACCACCAATTCCTAAAGTCGTGACTAGTGGTGTAACTGCTACCCCTAATGTTTGTAAGAGAATTAATGCCCCTAAAATAAAAACTGCCGTTTTTGCCAAATTAGAAATTAGTGAGGCTGAAACTCCTTCAGCTTTTCGTGTCCAGGAATTGACAAAACCAGCAGTCAGCCTTGCTACAACTAAAGTGATGGAACAGAGAAAAATAATTGTGATGATTCTTTGGCAGACAATTTTCAATTCTGGGCTGAGATTGGGAGAGGCAGCGACTAAAGCTGATGAAAAACCTGCTAATAGAAACCAAATAAAAGTGACTCGATGTAAAGCATGAAAAATTATTCGACTGCCAGGGATATGTTTTTGGATAATAATTGTTTTGAATTTATGAAATAAGAACTTCTCGCAAACTACACCAATTAACAAGCTAAATAAAATCAGGGCAGCCGGTACAATCCATTGGGTCATAATTAGTGTGATTTCTTAAATTGAACGACAAAAATTAAAGGAACATTATAAAACAATTATTGCTAAAGCTCATCTTACAAAAACAGTATTATTGTAATCTTTAGGTATATTTAGTATCGGAATATGGTTAAAAATACATAATATGGACTTGCCAATAATTTATCATTCAGACTATGTTGCACCTTTGCCAGCAGGACATCGTTTCCCAATGGCTAAGTTTTGCAAATTGTATGAATTGTTATTGACTGATCAAGTAGCACACTCAAACCAGTTTCATACTCCACAGCGTCCATCACCAGAGTTGATTGAGTTAGTGCATACACCAAATTATGTACAAGCATATTGTGATGGAACTCTAGACTATAAAGCCCAACGCCGCATCGGGTTGCCTTGGAGTCCGGCTTTAGTCAATCGTACCTGTGTGGCGGTTGGTGGTACGATACTCACGGCTCAGATGGCGTTAAGTCAGGGTTTAGCTTGCAATACGGCTGGGGGAACTCATCACGCCTTCCCCAGTTATGGATCTGGTTTTTGTATTTTCAACGATTTAGCGATCGCATCTCGCGTTTTACAAAAACTCGGACTGGTACAGAAAATTCTGATTGTCGATTTGGATGTACATGAAGGCGACGGTACGGCTTTTATATTTGAGGATGATGCCAGTGTATTTACTTTTTCAATGCACTGTGAAATTAATTTTCCCGGTACAAAACAAAAAAGTGATTTAGATGTTCCCCTCCCCGTGGGAATGGAAGATGATGCTTATTTGCAAACCTTGGCTGAATATTTGCCAGATTTGTTATCAGAGATTCGTCCTGATTTAGTATTTTACGATGCGGGGGTGGATACTCATATAGGCGATCGCTTGGGCAAATTAGCTTTAACTGACACTGGGCTATTCCGTCGAGAAATGCAAGTTTTACATACCTGTGTCAGCGCAGGTTATCCCGTCGCCTGTGTAATTGGCGGTGGATACGCCGATGACATGAAATCTCTAGTGTGGCGACATTCTCTCATCCATCGCGCGGCTAGTGAGGTTTATCGTCAGTATGGGCTTTAGAGGTGACAGGTTACAGGTGACAGGTTACAGGTAAGGGGGTAAGGGGACAAGGGAGACAAGGAAGCAATATTTCTACCTTGTCTACCCCACTCCCAACTCCCAACTCCCCATTCCCAACTCCCAACTCCCAACTCCCAACTCCCCACTCCGCACAGTGGAATCCGATATAATCACCTCAATAACTGTGATACATCGAATATTGTGATTGCTATCTATCCCGGCAGTTTTGATCCCATTACTTTAGGACACCTTGATATTATTCAACGTGGTAGTCGGCTGTTTGACAAGGTAATTGTCGCTGTACTGCGGAATCCTAATAAAGTGCCGTTGTTTACTGTGCAGCAACGATTAGAACAAATTCGGATAGCTACGCAACATCTACCCAATGTCGAAGCAGATAGTTTTGATGGTTTGACTGTAAATTATGCCCAACAACGCCAAGCACAAGTGTTGTTACGCGGTTTACGAGCGATTTCTGACTTTGAAGTAGAATTACAGATGGCGCACACGAATAAAACTCTGTCTACTCAAATTGAAACAGTTTTTCTCGCAACATCAAATGAGTATAGTTTTTTAAGTAGTAGTGTGATAAAAGAGATCGCAAGATTTGGTGGTTCTGTCGATCATCTTGTTCCCCCGCACATTGCCTTAGATATACACAAATGCTACAACCACAACTATCCAATAGCGAACCCAACCACAACGGCAGTTATCCCTCCCCTCCAGAGTATCCCAATGGAGTCGGCAACGGGGACAACTCCCGAAGCGGAAGTGTAGATATTCAGCAAGAACTCAACCGTTTAGAAGATTTGATTTTGTCGAGTTGGCGAGTTCCCCTAACGGGGCGCACATTAATAGACGAAGACAAACTTTTTGAACAGCTTGATTTTATTCGCGTTTCTTTACCTTCGGTGTTCCAAGAAGCAACGGAAATTTTGCAACACAAGCAAGATGTCATGTTAGAAGCCGAAGAATATGGACAGCAAATTGTCGAAGCTGCCCAAGCCAAAAGAGCGCAAATTTTGGCAGAAAGTGATATTCTCAGGCAGGCAGAACACGAAGCAGAACAGCTACGGCGCAAAACCCAGCAAGAATGCGAGGCGATGATGCAAGAAACCCTTGCGGAAGTTGAACGCAGGCGGCAAGCTTGTATGGAAGAATTAGAACAAATGCGTCAAACTGCGATCGCACAAGCTCAAGAAATTGAAGATGGTGCTGATCAATATGCCGATACTGTCCTCGAAAATATCGAGCAAGACCTCAAAGATATGTTAAGAATTATCACCAATGGCAGACAACAATTACGCCAAGAAAATCAATCTCAGAATTATTCTTCAAAAAAGAAATGAGGTTAGAGGCTAGTACAACAAGGCAAAAGTAAAAAGGCAAAAGTAAAAAGAAATAATACTTATCAAGTCAGCTTTTTAGCTATTTCTAATGGTCTGCTTCTTTACGCCGATCTGTACTAGAGGCTAGAGGTTAGAGACTAGAGGTTAGTATATTTTCTTGACTCAGCACTTAATATTGTAAGATTTTCCTAAACCTATTTTGCTTATAGGTTGAAAATCGCAGGTTATTTCCAGTGCATAATCATGCCTTACTATCAGGATCAGTTAAGCATTTCCACAGTTGATGAGGCTTTACAACAATTATCTGTTGATCAACTAAAAAAGCTGGCAGCGTTACTAAATACTAATAGTAAACCCACGCGCAAAGCGGAAATCATTGCAGTGATTCACCGTCATCTTGTGGGGGAAAATCTGCAACAATTGTGGCGAGAACTAGATCATCTGCAACAAAAGGCAGTAGCGGAAACAATTTACAACACAGATGGTTTGTTTAACGCTACAAGTTTCTATGCTAAATATCTGGAAGAACCCAATTGGGGAACATCCGACGCATTCGGTTACAAGCGTCAACCATCGTTATTGTGTTTATTTATCTACAGCAATATTATTCCTCAAGATTTACAAACACGCTTAAAAGCCTTTGTTTCGCCACCAGCAGAATTTTCAATTACTAGCTTAGATAAATGTCCAGAGGTTTTTCGTTTGCAGTGGCGAGAATGGAACTGGAAAACCCGCGAAAGAGAAACCCATGAAAAAGAAATTGTCGTCAAGCAGTGTGAAATGGAAACTGCTGCACAACAAGATTTACTCGCGGTACTACGATTAATTAACGCCGGAAAACTCAGTGTTAGCGATAAAACTGGATATCCAAATAATAGTAGTATGAGTGCGATCGCCTCTGTATTGACTGGCGGCGATTATTACAACGATGACCCATCTACACCATCATACGAAAAAATCGGTTTTATTAAGCCCTTCGCCTGGGCAATGTTAGTCCAAGCCGCAGGTTTAGCCGAACTTTCTAGTAAACGTCTAGTCTTAACCAAAACTGGACAAAAAGCCCTCACCAACCCACCCGCAGCCACCATCCGCAATATTTGGAAAAAATGGCTAAAAAATAAAGTATTAGACGAACTACGCCGCATAGACTCTATTAAAGGGCAAACAGGCAAAGGTAAGCAAGGTTTAACCGCCCCAGACAAACGCCGCGAAGCCATTACCAAAGCCTTAGCAGAGTGTCCTGTAGGGCGATGGATGGGCGTTAATGAACTGTTTCGCTGTATTCTCGCCAAAGGCTACAATTTTGAAGTTACCCGCAATCCTTGGAACTTGTATATTAGTGATTCCCATTACGGTAGCTTAGGTAATGGTGGCGATGATTGGGAGATTTTGCAAGGCAGATATGCTTTATGTCTGCTATTTGAATACGTCGCCACTTTGGGGATGATTAATATCGCCTATGTTAATCCTGGTGGTGTTCGTCCTGATTATACAGACTTATGGGGAACCGATGACTTACCGTTTCTCAGCCGTTACGATGGTTTGATGTGTTTGCAATTAACACCCTTGGGTGCATACTGCTTGGGTTTGCAAAACGACTATACACCGCCACCGTTAGAAGTACGGGCGGTATTTCGAGTGTTACCAAATTTAGAAATAGCCGCGACTGGCGAACCACTCACCCCTGCTGATACTCTGGTATTGGATGTTTACGCCCAAAAAATTTCGGATGCGGTGTGGCGGTTGGAGACAGCTAAGTTACTAGGTGCGATAGAAGAAGGGCAAAGTATCACCCAATTACGAGAATTTCTGCAAGCCCGGAGTGGTCATGAAATACCAGAAACCGTCAATCAATTTTTAGCAGATATTGAAGCGCGAGGCAATAGTTTGCGCGATCGCGGCCAAGCCCGGTTGATAGAATGCACTGATGCAGCTTTAGCTGTATTAATCGCCAACGATTCCCGCACCAAAAAGCTGTGTTTCTTAGCCGGAGAAAAGCATTTAGTTGTGCCTAGCGAATCAGAAACTAAATTCCGAAACGCCGTGAAAAAATTGGGTTATAGTATTGCGTTGAGTGGTTAAAATTCATCATGAATGAATTAATTTTTATGCAAGTAAATTTCGGGTTCAATGTTGCCAGTTTGATTGGTTTTGTGCAGATTATTTTTGCTGTAGCTTACATACTGGCTATGATAATTCTGCTGATTCAACGCGCTAGAAGATTAGAAACTTTCTCTTTAATTCTTTATGTTTTTCAAACTATAATTATCCCTATTTTTCTGCTAACTTCTGGGTTGATTTTGGTTTTTCATGGTTGGCGATTAGACCCTATTTTACAATTTATGCAGTTTTTACTCACTGTGTTGATTATTTATTTATGTATTAAAGATATTGTAATTAATGGTGGTTATAGAAATCGGTAGTTTAAAGTGAGCTATCATTGTTCAACATCAGATTTAACTTCAAATTCGACCTTGTTGTATAAATCTTGTAATTTAATTTCCAAGGGAACAGTAACTAAATTAATCAACTCATCTTCAGCATCATATTCTTGTAAAGACCATCGCTTATTAGCAGTCTTATAAAAATGTTCTACAAAAATTCTATCCTGCTCAACTAACAAATATTCTTCAAAGGATGGTATGGTACGATATACCTTAAATTTTCCTTCTCTGTCATAACTTTCAGTGGATTTTGATAATACCTCAACAATTAATTTTGGATTGGTAATTGTATCTGTCCGATTTTCCAGAAATTCTATTTTACCTGCAACAATAGAAATGTCTAGATATGTATAAATACGTTGTTTAGGTATCCATAACCGCATATCACTGTTAAAGACTTCATAATCTTGTTGCCTAAAAGCAAAATTCAAAATAGCATAAAAATTGCCAGAAATTCGATTATGATTTGCAGTTCCACCAGCCATTGGAATAATTATTCCGTCAATATACTCACTTTTAAAATCAGCTTTGTCTTCTAAGTTTAAATATTCTGGGATGGTAAAATATTGTGGTTCTAGTATTTGCACAAGTTTACCTCACTTTAGCTTTGTGAAAATGTTCTGTTTTTTTAGTTTTCGTAGGTTGAGTGAAGCGCCAGCGAAACCAAACAACTATGATAATTGTACCTTTCCATTATCATTTATTACTTCAATATTTTAGGCTATCTATACTATTGCCTGACAGTATTACTAAAATTATATTTCGTAGGATTTAGCTGACAAAATTATGACTTACATCCCAGAAAATGCGCTGATTGTGCAGAGCGATCGCACTATTCTTTTAGAAGTACATTCTCCCACAGCAGCTAAAGCCAGAGAAGCGATCTCACCTTTCGCTGAACTAATCAAAAGTCCCGAACATATCCACACTTACCAAATTACCCCCCTAAGTATTTGGAATGCACGGGCGGCGGGGATGCAGGTGGAATCAATGGTAGCAGCGTTGCGGGACTATGCAAAATATCCCATCCCGGAAGCAGTCGCCCAAGAAATCAGCACCTTGGGTAGTCGCTATGGCTTGACGGTAATTGAACGGGATGGAGATAATCTACTGCTGCGGATGAGTGATCAGCCTTTAGCGGAGTTGCTGTCGCGGGATAAGCAAGTCGCCCCATTATTAGGTCAGCGACTTTCCGAGGTTTGTTTTCAAGTCGCGGCGAGTTTGCGTGGCGTACTCAAACAGGCTTTGTTAGGGGCTGGCTATCCGGCGGAAGATATTGCAGGTTATGTCACTGGCGATGCTTTAGCAATACAGTTGCGCGAAGAGACACGCACAGGCAAAAAATTTCTGCTGCGGGACTACCAAAATCAAGCAGCAGAAGCATTTTATCAGTCGGGAAGAGTACAAGGTGGCAGTGGCGTAATCGTGCTACCCTGCGGTGCAGGTAAGACAATTGTCGGTATGACTGCGATCGCTGCCGTGCAAGAGAGTACGCTTGTACTAACAACTAGTTTAACATCCGTGCGACAGTGGCGGCGGGAATTGTTGGATAAAACAGACTTACCGGAAGATGCGATCGCAGAATACAGTGGCGAAGTCAAAAATACAGGGCCGATTACCTTATCAACTTATCAAATTCTGACTTATCGCCATCAGCGCGACGGTGACTTTCCCCACTTTGATTTATTTAGTGCGCGTTCTTGGGGTTTAATCATTTACGACGAAGTTCATCTCCTCCCCGCGCCAGTTTTCCGCATCACAGCTGAACTGCAAGCCCGTCGACGCTTGGGACTCACCGCCACCCTGATTCGGGAAGATGGTAGAGAAGGTGATGTTTTCGCCCTGATTGGGCCGAAACGGTATGATGTTCCGTGGCGCGAATTAGAAGGTGAAGGTTTTATCGCCACGGCGAGTTGTACAGAAATTCGCGTATCTCAAGATAAAGAACGCCAGATGGAATATGCTTTAGCACCCAGGCGCAATCAGTTTCGTGTCGCCGCCGAAAATCCGCGCAAGCTGCAAGTTATCAAAGACTTGTTAGCAAAAGAATCAGGACACCGCATTTTAATTATTGGCGAATTTCTGTCGCAATTGGAAGCGATCGCCCAAGTTACCCAACTACCTTTAATTACTGGTAAAACCCCCGAAAAAGAACGAGAAAAACTTTATCAAGCTTTTCGAGAAGGGGAATTAGGCGGACTTGTTTTATCCAGAGTTGGTAACTTTGCCATTGATTTACCAGATGCAGATGTCCTCATTCAAGTATCTGGTAAATATGGTTCTCGCCAAGAAGAAGCCCAACGTTTGGGTAGAGTTTTACGCCCGAAATCTGATGGTCGTCCCGCACAATTTTATACTTTAGTTTCCCTGCGTACTTGTGAAGAAGATTTTGCTCGTCATCGTCAGTTATTTTTAACTGAGCAAGGTTATAGTTATCAAATTGAAATTGTAGATTAATTTTATACATATCGATAAATTGTCAGTTGTTCTAAATTCATTATGGTAAAAATTCATCGCATCTTAATAAAACAACTCTTACTTGTTTGAGTTCATCATTATGTTCATCTAGAAAACTTCGTAGTTTCTCCTCTTGGTCAATTAATTCCAGACATTGAGGAAGTTTGTGATGAGGAAATTCGTGATGATCATGGTGCAAATCATCTCCTTTTAAAAATCCCATCGAAACTCGGTGTACTATAACTTGTTCAATACCAAATTCTTTAGCACGGGCAGCTAAATAATAAGTTAAAGATGGTGCTGTTAATTTTTGCCAAAATGTTTTTCTAGGTACACGAGAGCCAGAGTGAAAATACAAACGCAATACTGTCAAATTGTGCATTTCAATTTCTTCTCTTTGGCGTACAAATCCCCCAAAATTCAGGTCATTGAGTAAATAAATTTGTTGTTCAATCTTTTTTTCTACAGTCTGAGTAGTTTCTAGGGCTTGGGTAGCTAAACTTCGTCCTTCTTGTACAGGCATAAAATGGTATTTGCCTGAGCCAAGGCGTTGTGCTTTATAAATACCAACGTGACCAGAAAAAACATAGCTGGCTACACAAGCAATACCAATAAAAACTCCCGATTCTAAGCCAAACAGTTCAATGCCCATCAAAGTTGAGGTGATAGGGGTATTGGCTGCACCACCAAATACAGCAACAAACCCCATACCTGCAAGTAGTGGTGCAGGTAGAGCTAATATCAAAGACAAAGCATTACCTAATGTTGCACCAATATAAAATAGAGGAGTTACTTCTCCTCCTTTAAAACCTGCTCCTAAAGTCAAAGCAGTAAAAGCTATTTTGGTAGCAAAATCCCACGGTGGTAACTGAGTATTAAAAGCATTAACAATTGTGGGAATACCCAGTCCAATGTATTTTGTAGTTCCGACTGCCCAAACAGCTAATGCCACAATCACACCACCGATGGCGGGGCGTAAAGGCGGATAGGAGATTTTTTCTTGAAAAATGTGGCTGATTTTATGAGTTAGTTTGGCAAAAATCATCGCTACAATGCCAAAGATTGCACCAGCGACAATTGCCGAAATCAGCCCCATGACAGTGATTGTGGGGATAACGGGGGCGTGACGATAGGCTGTATGATGCAAACCTAACATTAAGGTAACGCGATCGCCTACGACTGCGGCAATTAAACAAGGAAACAGTGCATCATGTCGGATTGTCCCAATAGCTAAAACTTCTAAACCAAAGATGGTTCCTGCTAAGGGAGTTCCGAAAACTGAAGCGAATCCTCCACTTAAACCTGCCATTAATAAAATTCGTCGATCCGTGTGTTTAAAGTGGAATATCTTTGTCAATCTATCTGCTAGTGAAGCTGCTATTTGTAGGGCTGTACCTTCCCGACCGGCGGAACCTCCAAATAAATGAGTTAGGTCTGTACCAAACAAAACTAAAGGAGCCATCCGCAAAGGAATAATATCTTTGGGGTTATGAATTTCTTCCAGTAAAAGATTGTTTCCTGCCTCTACCCGTTTGCCAAATTGATGATAAATCCAACCACTTAAAAAACCGCCTAAAGGTAATAGTGCAATTATCCAAAGATGTGATTCTCGCCAATCGGTTGACCATTCCAACGATGCCAAAAGAGCAGCAGAACCTATGCCAGAAAGAATACCAACCACCAAGGAGATAATGAACCACTTGCTAAGTTGGGGTAAGGCAATTAACTGTTCTAGTTGGCGTATTTTATTCATATTCAAATTGCTATGATTTCTTGCTGGCTTGTGTTAATAGATTTAGATGAAGTGATTGTTAATAAAAAAATCTGCAAGTCAATGCAGATAATCATGTAAATATAGACGGTCGATGACGAGCCAGGATTATGTCTATCAAATAGAACCTGTTGGATGTGACAAAAAGTTTATTTATTGTTAGTTCTAGCCAACCAGCTCAAATTAAAGCTGTTTTGGTAGTTTCTAAACTTTGCAGCTTAATTTTTCTAAAGCTTTCTTTCAAAATCTCCAAAAAACTTTCGCCCATTTTTTTACTCCAAGCTGACTAATAGTTTTTAGCTCTTACCACCTACTTGTTTACAGCAGGTTAATTGCAGTATTGAACTAGAAACTATCAGCCATAGGGGCGGTTCTCTGGTTGTTCCAGAAGGCGAGTTTCATCACCACTGTTCTTGTAATATCAAAGTCTACCCTAAGTTGTCAAGTTATTGAGACTGATGTTTTTTGTCAGAGATTACAAAGTGTAAGTAAAATCATTGACTAACATCCCAGGCACCAGACTACCACCTAATTTACGGTTTTCATAAGTGTCAACTTCGGGAATAAATTCTTGGAAATTAGTGAAATCGACTAAATTTTCTCCCCAAAAGCGATAGAGGCTGTCGTCAAAGCGGAGATTTTCGATGGGTGCAACGATTTCGCCGTTCTCTACCCAAAAACAGGCGTAACGGGTCATACCTGTAATTCTACCTGTGGGGCGATCGCTCCAATTTAAATAATGCAAATTCGAGACGTATAACCCTGTGTCTAAGTTTGATAAAATCTGCTCAAACCTTAAATTTCCTGGACTGATTTCTGGCGTGCGTAAGGTTTCCGAACTGTTAGCACCATTAGCAGTTTTTTGATATTCTTTGGCAGTCCGAGAATTAACTAAGCTATTTACTAATACGCCATTTTCAATTATTGCTAACTCTGGTGCTGCCATTTCACCTAATTCATTAAAGCGTGGTACTAAACCTAATTGAAAGTTTTCTTTTAAGCTAAATTTAGCAGATAACTGTTTTTCTTTACGGGATAAAGCAGCTAAAGCACTGTTTCCTTGTTGGATATCTGCTTCACTTACAGCACCCCAAGATAGCATCTGTAATAAATCAGCTACAGCCGCAGGTGCAAAATAAGTTTTATACTGACCTCTAGGTAATTCTTTGGCTGGATGCGACAGCAAATTGAGTTGTTTTTTGGCTTCGTTGATTTTTGCGGCGTAACTTGCTACATCCCAATTACTACCAGCAAATGTACCTTTAACAGCTTTACCTGAACTGATAAACAATGAATAATCTAGTGTGAAAGTATCAGTCGCAAACCAATGTTTTTGTCCGCTAGAATCACCATAGGCTTTAATTACTATTCCACCCGCATAAATGCCTGTAAAATCGAGTTCTGCGACTTCGGCTAAGATGCTAGAAACTATATCTTCTTGTGCTAATAAATTACTATGATGAACTTCCCGACTCGTATTATTGCCGGAAGGTAAAACTAAATAAGGGTCAATTGGTAATATCGTTATTTCATCGCGTAATTCTTGTAAGGCTTGATGTGCTTTTCGCCAATCTTTTTCCCAATTTCCGGTAAAGGGAAACTGTCTAGAACTACTGCGTTGCTCTGCCATTAAAGTTAGTTCAATCGACCCATCAGCTACACAGCCAGTTTGTCTAACTTTCGCATGATTAAACCGCGTAAATTGACTTTGTTCACTGCTGAGTTTCAGGGTAAATTCCTCATGCTCTAATTTCTTGATAAGCAGAGTTTCTAACAACTGATTAAAGCTAGATTCTAAAGCAGTTAATTCTTGTTTCATTGGTAGATTATTAATTCGTAATTCGGAATAAAGCTACAAAAGTCACACTTTGTAATTTTGACTTTTAACTTTTAACTTTTGACTTCTTCAACTTCCTCCCCCAAAGACTTCAACATTAGCAAATACACAAACAGGTGAACCATGTCCTACCCAAATTGCTTGATTTGGTTCGCCTTTACCGCAGTATGGAGTGCCGTACATTTGCCAGCTATCTTGATTGCCGATTTTGATTAAGCTGCGCCAAAATTCTGGGGTTGTGGCGCGATAGTTGGGGTTGCGGAGGGTTTTGGTGAGTTTGCCATTTTCAATTAATTTGGCATATTCGCAGCCAAATTGGAATTTATAACGGCGATCGTCAATTGACCAAGAACGATTTGATTCCATGTAAACGCCATGTTCTATGTCGCTGATGATTTCTGCAAAGGTGGCGTTTCCTGGCTCTAGGTTTAAGTTCGCCATACGGTCAATTGCTGGTCGATTCCAGGAACAAGCACGGGCGCAAGCTACTCCAGGGACTCCGGCTCTGGCTTGACTTTCTAAGCTGCCTAAACCCCGTTGTAATACGCCTTCTTTAATCAAAAATTCCCTTGTGGCAACTGCGCCAGTATCATCAAAAGCATAGCTGGCATATTCACCCGGCACTGTGGGGTCAAAGGTAATATTCATTAATGGCGAACCGTAGACTAGCTGACCAAAATCTTGGGTGGTGACAAAGCTACCGCCAGCATAGTTGCGCTCATCGCCTAAAATCCGGTCAAGTTCTAGGGGATGCCCGACGCTTTCATGAATTTGCAGCATCATTTGGTCTGGGGCTAAGACCAAGTTAGTGCAGGTATTGGGACATTCTTCGGCGGTTAACAGTTCTAGGGCTTGTTCTCCTACTTGCTGTACCCGTTGCCATAAATGTTCTTGTCTTAAAACTTCCCATCCACCTTGATAACAATGAGCTTGCCAACCGTTGTTGGTACGTTGTTGGACAATTGCGCCGTCTTGAGCGATCGCACCATAATTAGTCCCTAAAGAAATAAACTTTTGATATACTTCTGAACCATTGCTGCTGACAAACCAGCTTTCTCGCTCACTGGTATTGATACTGGCTGTGGTTTGCACAATTTTGTCATGTACTTTTAGCGCGTGGCACATCCGCACCAACAAATCATTGATTTCTCCGGGACTCAGTGCATCTAAGGGTTCCAAAAATGGCGAGTTGTATTCACCAACAACCTTGGGACGCTCGGTTTCTTTAAACGGATATATCCACCATTTACTAGCGGCGAGTGCTTGTTTATAGGCGATGTCCGCCGCAGATTCTAAAGATTCTAGTTCTAATGAGTTGGTAGCTGCATAACCCAGACAGCCATTCACCAAAACTTCGATCATGGCTCCCTCGGTGGTAGATTTACCGTTAGCTTGGGGTATACCATCGCGCACATAACGGTTTGCGGCTGTTTCTCTGACGGCTCTGATCCCAATCCAATCAGCCGGAATATGAAAACTAGCGATCGCTTTTGTTAGTTCAGACCACATAATAATTGAAAGGTAAATTTCCTGATTTTGTAATTGACAATTTCGTTTTTTTATGGGTGTTTTTTCTTTTTCACTAATTCTGTATTAGCTATCAACTAACCAGATATTAGGCAAGTTATGTAATATACTCTGCTTTTATCGCAAGCCTATAGAATTTTATGTTTTTTAACAAAATTGGTTGTATTTGATACTAATTTTTATTTTTTAACTTTTACCCTAATCGCTGTAAATTATCAGACATGACCTGCTTTTTCAAGACTGTTCTGACCACACAGTCTCAAAATTAAATTTAGTGCAATAATGCAGAAACCAGCAATTAATCAAGAAACTGGGAAATTCCAGAAAAAATTGTCTGGTAAGTAATGTCATGAAAACATAACATTACACAGAAATCTAAGTTTTTGGTGATGAAAGTTTACTAAAAGAATAGCTTTTGTATTTGAGTTTTTTTCCTCAAAAAATTGCAATGTGAAGTTTACAAAAACTGAAATACAGTAATAATATTTGATTTATCAAACAGAATTCAGGAGTCAGAATACAGAATTCAGAATTGAATTCTGTATGGTAATTACTAGATAGATTGCTATCTAATTAGTTCGTTGCGCTGATTAATTTAATTATTAGTTGAGATTGAGTGTAGGGGTGTACGGGTTTTTTAAGATCAAAACCTTCATCGTGAAAACTATTCCCATTTCCAGTAGAGACGTTGTATGCAACGTCTCTACTTTTTTGGCTTGGTATAGCAATCAAAGCATCGATGATAACTAGTACAGGTTGGCGTAAATAAACAGACCATAAGAAATTGCTAAAAGGCTTGTATTATCGTTATTCTTTCTTTTTCCTTTTGCCCTTCGGGTTCACCATTTGACGACAGTTGCCTCAAGTCGGGAGACCCGCCCACGGCACTGTCTCCTTTATGCCGGGAAACCCGTCCACCGCAATGGCTCACCTTTTTACTTTTGCCTTGTTGTACTAGTTCCAACTCAGCACTCAGCACTCCAATTAACTCCTATGCCAGCGCGTACCTTCAGGACTATCAATTAAGGTAACACCTTTGGCTTGTAGTTCATTGCGGATGCGATCGCCTTCGGCAAAATTCCGCGCTTTCCTAGCGGCTTGGCGTTGTTGAATTAAATCTTCAATTTCCGCATCACTTAAACCATCATTTACAGTAGTTTCAGCTTCTGGTTGGGCGGTTAAACCTAAAACCTCTGCTAAAGTGACGAGTGTTTGCCATTGTTTTTGCAGTTCTTCTGCGGGTGTGTCAGTTTTGCCTTCATGAACAATGATATTTCCTTCACGGCGGAGTTCTTTGGCTAATTCAAACAACACCGATACCCCACCAGGAAAATTAAAGTCATCGTTGATAGCTTCTTGAAAGCGTTCCACAAATTCAGGGAGTAGGGAGGTATTTTCCACTCCCCACTCCCCACTCCCTACTCCCCAATTTAGTTGTTTACCGTATTGATGACCAAACAGTAAACCTTCTTTGAGGGTGTGCCAGCCGTTGGTGGCGGCAGCGATCGCATCGTCGGTAAAATCAAGAGGCTTACGATATTGCGCCATCAGGACAAACAAGCGTAGTGCCATTGGGTCTACATTGCGATCAAGTAAGTCGCGGATGGTGGTAAAGTTGCCCAAAGACTTGGACATTTTCTCACCGTCTACCTTGACCATCCCGTTGTGTAGCCAGTAATTTGCTAAAGGCTTACCTGTGACGGCTTCCGATTGAGCAATTTCGTTTTCGTGGTGGGGGAAAATTAAGTCAGCACCACCAGCATGAATATCTATTGTCTCACCCAAGCGATCGCGCACCATCGCCGAGCATTCAATATGCCATCCCGGACGACCAGCACCCCAAGGTGATTCCCAAGCAGGTTCGCCGGGTTTGGCGGCTTTCCACAAAGCAAAATCAAAGGGGTCTTTTTTCTTTTGATACTCTGGGTCTTCTATATTAACGCGATCGCTTTTCCCCGCCTGCATATCTTCTAACTTGCGGCCAGAAAGCTTACCATACTCACCAAACTGGCGTACAGCATAGTAAACATCACCGTCAGAAGGATAGGCAAAGCCTTTGTTTTCCAACTCATGAATTAATCGCTGAATCCCATTCATCGTATGTGTCGCGCGGGGATATTCATCAGCTTCTTTAATTCCTAACCGTGCCATGTCTTCAAAATATGCCTTGATGAACCGTTCCGCTACAGCTTCCATTGATGAATGTTCTTGTCGAGCGCGGTTGAGAATTTTGTCATCAACATCAGTAAAATTCTGCACATAGCGCACTTCATAACCGATAAACTGAAGATAGCGGCGCACAACATCCCAAACAATGCAAGCTCTAGCATGACCCAAATGACAGTAGTCATAGACCGTCACGCCGCAGTAATACATCTTAACCTTGCCTGGTTCGACTGTTTTAAACGGTTCTTGACGACGGGTGAGGGTATTGTAAACAGTTAGGGTCATAACAGAGTAATGCTGCAATAGAGGGATACGCAATAATAGGGTAAAACAACTGGTAAGTTTATCCAGCATCCCTATGCTAGTGTTTTCTGGACTATCTGCGCTACCCTTTGTAAATGTAATAGAAATTATGAGTGAAAAGAATTTGGATAAGGCGTATAAGGGTGTAATGATTTTAAACACCTACACCCCTACACCCTGATTTCCTTACACCCGGCCCCAACGGGTAGCCGCAACTTAGAGAAGTTTTCTATTTTTTGATTTGTTTGATAACCGCGTTATGCAATCAGCAGTGAATTCTGAATCTCAATCAATGGATGCGCCAAAACAAGGTTTACCAGTCACAATTATTACTGGATTTCTTGGTAGCGGCAAAACGACTTTACTAAATCATATTCTCACCAACCAACAAGGTTTAAAAACTGCCGTGTTGGTAAATGAATTTGGTGAAATTGGCATTGACAACGAGTTAATTATTGCCACCGATGATAATAACAATATGGTAGAATTAAGTAACGGTTGTATCTGCTGCACAATTAATAATGATTTAGTGGATGCCGTTTATAAAGTATTAGAACGGGAAGAAAAACTAGATTATCTAGTCGTAGAAACCACCGGACTAGCAGATCCGCTACCAGTTGCCTTAACATTTTTAGGCACAGAATTGCGAGATTTAACTCGCCTAGATTCGATTATTACTGTTGTAGATGCAGCGAACTACAGCTTAGATTTATTCAACTCCCAAGCAGCTTACAGCCAAATTGCTTACGGAGATGTGATTTTGTTGAACAAAACAGATTTGGTTGATGAAGAAACTTTGACTCAGTTAGAGCGAAAAATCAACGAAGTCAAAGAAGGTGCGAGAATTTTACGTACCCAGCGATCGCAAGTACCACTCGCTTTAATTCTCAGTGTAGGATTGTTTGAGTCTGACAAATATTTTGATACTGTTGATGAGCATGATCATCATGATCATGACCATCACGACCATGACCACGACCATTCAGCCTGCGGTCACGACCATCACGACCACGACCATTCAACCTGCGGTCATGACCATCACGACCACGACCATCATCACCACCATCATTCCGACCATTTAGAAAATGATGGCTTCACTTCCATATCCTTCCAAAGCGACAAGCCATTTTCTATTAGGAAGTTTCAATATTTCCTGGATAACCAACTACCCACAAACATTTTCCGCGCTAAGGGTGTCATGTGGTTTGATGAAAGTCCCAAACGCCACATTTTCCACCTCTGCGGTAAACGCTTCACCTTAGATGATGACGAGTGGAAAGGTGAACCCAAAAACCAGCTTGTGCTAATTGGTCAAAATCTTGACCGCGAAACTTTACTAGCACAAATAGAAAACTGCGTTTGTCTACCTTCTGTAAGTCGTGGTAAAGGCTTCAAAAAGTAAAAAGTTAAAAGTCAAAAGTCAAAAACATTTCTTTTTACTTTTTCCCTTTTACTTTTTACTTTATTTATGCGCGTTATCATCCAGCGAGTGAAATCATCCCAAGTAACCGTTAACGGTGAAATCATTGGCAAAATCGGCCGAGGCTTAAATTTACTCGTAGGTATTGCTGACACTGACACGGATGCAGAACTCGACTGGATGGCGCGTAAATGCCTAGAATTGCGTCTGTTTCCTGATGATGAAGGTGGAGACAGATGGCAAAAATCTGTGCAAGAAATTAACGGTGAATTATTGGTAGTGAGTCAATTCACCCTTTATGGTGACTGTCGCAAAGGTCGCCGTCCGTCTTTTGACCGTTCTGCATCGCCTCAAACCGCAGAAGATTTATACAACAGCTTTGTGAATAAGTTACGCGCCAGCAGTTTGCGTGTAGAGACAGGTAAATTCGGCGCAATGATGCAAGTTTCCATCGAAAACGATGGCCCTGTAACTTTATTCTTGGAACGGGAAGCGGTATAAACAAGTACTAGACACTGGGTAAAAATATTACTAGCCTCTAGCTTCTAGCCCCTAGCCTCTCATCACGTCTGCCTTTTTAAATAGACTACTGAGTTCTAAATGATGAGAGAATATTAAATCAATGATCACAAAACTTTAAATTCTTTCATCATGGCAAAAATCCAGTTTTCTAGAGGTGTTAACGAAGCAGTAGTACCAGATGTACGTTTAACGCGATCGCGTACTGGTGATACTGGTACAGCAACATTTGTTTTTACAAATCCCACAATTTTAGAGCAAGGCAATACAGATGAAGTCACCGGGATGTATATGCTGGACGAAGAAGGCGAAATAGTTACCCGTGAAGTTAAGGTAAAATTCATCAACGGTAGAGCAGAAGCCTTAGAAGCTATTTACATTATGAAATCTTCTGACGAGTGGGATCGCTTTATGCGCTTTATGGAGCGATATGCTGAAGAAAATGGTTTGGGATTGAGTAAATCTTAAGCAACCGACTGAAGTATGAAGTGTAAAGTGTGAAGTCTGAAGTGTGAAGTCTAAAATAAACGCTTTAACCTTCATTCTTCATCTTTTTTTGCCAGTGAAACTTTTTCAAAATTTCAACTCGGATGATGCAAAAACCCCATCCAGATACAGCCGCAATGACGGTAACTTGCGCCATAGTTACCGTCAGCGACACACGCACCCCAGAAACAGACAAAAGTGGACAACTAATCAAGCAATTATTGTTAGGTGCAAATCATAGCATTGCCGCCTACACAATTATTAAAGATGAACCAACGCAGATTCAAGAACAAATAGAATCACTGAGTAAAAATGCTAATTTAGACGCAATAATTTTCAATGGTGGTACAGGTATTGCACCCAGAGATACCACTTATGATGCTGTTGAAAAATTATTAGAAAAAACTCTACCGGGATTCGGAGAGGTATTTAGATTTTTAAGTTATCAAGAAATTGGTTCCCGTGCGATCGCCTCTCGCGCCGTCGCAGGTGTTTATCAAAATAAATTAATCTTCTCTCTCCCCGGTTCTAGTAATGCTGTGCGGCTAGGTATGGAAAAATTGATATTACCTGAATTAACTCATTTAGTCAGCCAGATGCGGAAATAAAAGTGCTGAGTGTCGAGTGCTAAATATTAGGTGTTGCAATATTGCCATAAAACTTGACGATGGAAATTTATACATTACATTTGTGTAATACTCTACTCTTTTCCATCTACTTCTAAGTAATTATATTGAGAATATGGCGACCAGTAACACTATTATTAATGTAACATTTCAAGGACAAACTATACTTGACACTGCTTTTATTCCTTCTGGTGCAGCAGGAACAGTCAATAACCAGCAAGTCCCGTTGGGTAACTTGTCTGGCGTAACTTATGACGCAGTGAATAATCGTTATTACGCAATTTCCGATGATCGCTCCCAAGTTGCCCCTGCGAGATTTTACACTTTTACCACTGACCCTGCTACCATTAATACAACAGGAGTAAATTTTACCAATGTTACGCCCCTCAGAGATAGCAACAATAACTTTTTTCCAGTCAATACTATTGATTTAGAAGGTATTGCTTTAACAAATAATGGCACTGTTTTCATCTCCTCAGAAGGCGGAATCAATATTAATGCGGGAATAATCATAGATCCATTTGTCCGGGAATATTCTCTCACTACTGGAGAGGAAGTACGATCGCTCACCATCCCGGAAAAATTCTTACCAATAGTTCTAGATACCAACGATGATGGTTTAATCAACACGGGTGATACCCAGATATCTGGTATACGAAATAACTTAGCTTTTGAAAGTCTCACCATTACACCAGATCAAAAGACCTTATTTACCGCCACAGAAAACGCCTTATTCCAAGATGGTTCAGCTAACAATACTGGGAATATTACTCGTTCTCGCATCATACAATACAATTTAAAGAGCGGTCAGCCAGAGAAAGAATACTTATACTCTACAGAGACCAACAACACTGGTTTAGTAGATTTGTTAGCCATTGATAACCAAGGTACTCTATTAGCTTTAGAACGCACCTTTGATCCAACTTTAGGAGTTACAATCAAAATCTACGAAATCAGCGTGCAGAGTGCTACAGATATCAGTGCTATTGACTCTTTGAATAGTTTGACTACTCAAGAGCTAGGAGCAATTCAACCTGTTAAAAAGCGTTTGGTACTTGATTTAACAGAATTGAATCTACCTAATAGTGATGGTTTTCACCCCACTGGTTTAGATAATATTGAAGGATTGACTTTTGGGCCAAAATTGGCAGATGGTAGACAGTCAATTGTTTTGGTAAGCGACAACAACTTTAATCAGTCTCAATTTACCCAAATTCTGGCTTTGAGTGCAGGTATTCAATCTATACCTGATGATGAATCAACTGTGCAACTCAGCCTAGTTGGTGATGATGTTTTTCAAATTACTGGAAATAACCAATCTCAACTAAAAGTTACTCTTTCGGGACGTAATTCTTCGCAAGTTAATGAGTTGGGAGTATTTACTGTTGATGATGCGGCAGGAACAATTGATGGTGTTGCGCCTGGCTCTGCTGAGTATACAGTCAAAGCATTGGCGAGAGCAAGAGTGATTTTTTCTGCGATCGCCAACAATCCTAATGGTTTTAATCCCGCCAGCTTATCGCGGTTGCTAGAATTTAGCAGCAGCAGTAACCTGAGATTTTATCTCGTGAGCAACGCTTCCACCGATGCACTCAACACCGGAAGCATCTCCACCAGCAACATTATCTTCTCTAATAGCACCAGCCAACAAATTACTAACTTGGGTGCAGAAGGCTTTACCCTCGCTTGGCAAAATACTAGTAGTAACTTCCAAGATTTAGTGGTAAGGATTCAAGCCGTTGATGAATCTTTACCCTTGGGAACAAGCTTACAAGGGCAATCCCAAGGCGAAGTCATTGATTTACGCGATATCACTGGTAATGTCAGAGCCGATTTTACAGTCAACCGGGAAGCAGCGTTTGATAACTTTGTTGGTTTCTACAGAGTCGCTAACACCAATGGCGGTATTGATACTAATAGTGATGGTATTGCCGATATTCTCCCTGGACAAGCTGGATATATTCAAGCCGCCATTCAAAATCGCGTGGTAGGGATTGATTTAACAGTTAATAACCAAGGAACTGCAACTTATACTGGCACATTATCAGGCGGTGCGATCTTTGTACCTTTTATTATCATCGATAGCAGACCAGATGCTCTGCTGGATAGCAATACAAGTAATGATCCTGCGGTTTACTTCTCTTATTTGGGTGCAAACACGGATGGGTTTGATCACATTCGTTTGTTGGGAGATAACACCTTTGGTTTTGAGGACTTACCAAACGGCGGCGATCAAGATTTCAATGATGTGATTGTTAAAGTGAATTTAAGTATTGCTTAGGCGAAAGGATTGCTCAGAAGCGATCGCCTCAACTCACAATACTAAAAACCAAATCCCCAACCTGATCAATCAAGCTTTGATCTCCAAGTTTCATGTTCTGAAGTTAAAGTTTCTTGTTTAAAACAAAAATGTTCATATTCTGAAATTAAAGTTTCATGCTCTAAACGAGAATATTCTTGTTCTAAGGTGGAATGATGGTGTTGTGAAGCTGAACTGAAATCTTATACCAGTCTCTTTTTACTCATATTGGTAATCGTCTCACCCGGAAAGTTTCATTACTTACAGAAATAATTGAACCAGCCTCTAAATCTTCTTGGCATTCACGCAAAACTTGTGTCAATCTTTCGTTGATTACATCATAATTTTCATTTCCTAACCTAAATAAAATAACGCTGGGTAAATTATCTCCACTAACTGCTAAAAGCTGGGCAAAATCTAAATCTACAGTTAATAAAATTCTCCGTTCTGTACGAGCTTTAATTAAAATCTCGTTATCTGGTAGCCTTTGCAAACCTTCATCACGCAAATGCACAACATCATAACCACCACTACGCAACCAAGATATAGTGCGTAGTGAAATTCCCATATCTGCCAAGAACTTCATTATGACTTATTACGCACTTTTGAAGGGATAAACTTGCTCTTGAGTTAACCACGCTGCGTAAAGTAGAGATTCACGGATATCCTCTGGTTCTAAATCTGGGTATTCTTCTAGAATTTCTTCTAAAGGTTTGCCATTAGCTACTAAATTAACAACAAGAGAAACCGGAATCCGCATACCACGAATACAAGCTTGTCCTGCCATAATGTTACGGTCAAATGTAATTCTGCTCAGATTTAACATAAAATTACTTAAATTCTTTCTAATGGCATTTCTTTAATTAAATATAACTTCTATATAGCAGTCCCAAATGAGAGCCAAACAAATCTCTTCCCTGTTCTTACCACCAAAGAACTGTTTCAGCAAGCCATAACTAGTACAATCGGCGAAAATAAAGCACCCATTATAAAGGTTTATCCACTTCAGACTTCAGACTTTCTGTACTAGTTAATCAAATAACTGCGCCAAACAGGTTGAGATTCTTTACTGGTTTTATCGGGTAGCAGTAACCGCCAAGTTTTACCTTCTTGTTGAATTTGCAAGTAAAGTTCAAAAGGCTGTTGCAGTTGCTTTAACTGTCGCTGTGGTAGGTTGATGATTAAATCGTATTTTCCTTTAACGCGGAAAGCAGGTAAATTTTTAATCGTCAGTGGCTTTTCTTCAGCAATTTTGAGCTGCTTAATTTCAAATCCCTGAAAATCTATATCTAATTTCTGGCTGAGGTCTTGTTTGGTTTGCTCTAGCTCAAGTGCGATCGCTTTCTCTACCAACTCGCTAGTAGGCAGCAGTCCAATAGTACCACAAGCCGTTAACAACACCAGCAAAACCATTGCAACAAACAATCGCACCATCTTTAGTTATTCTACTCTCCAGGGCTAGTATAGCGGCATATATCTAAAATTTAGCTATTTACCAGCTTAAATAGCCATAATGTATTCAATTTTACTTGTCTAGTCCATGATTGCATCTTATTTATAACTAAAGTCATACATCCTTTTAGCATTAATTCAATATCTTGATGAAGAGTCTTATCCAGCTTTAAGTTCTGAGATATCTTCATTTAAACTCATCATAACTTTATAGATTTGTACATTTTTCGGGCTTATTTAGGATAAGCATTTTCAGGAAAATCTGTATCTACCTCGAATATAGTAACTAATACTCTCTTACAGATAACTAGATTTTTGAGCAATCACATTTGATTCTTATATCTGAGTTATCTGTAATTCTCATGCCATGAATCAACTGAAAAATACATGAACTTACTATTACCAAAAGTCCAAAAAATAATTCTAAAAAAAATTTATCAATTCCCCTTGGTTAAATATCAAAATGATATTGCTTATCAAGAGGCAGTCAATCAACATCAACCCAACTTACCTACAATTTTAAAAGATGATTTAGAACTAGTTGAAAAAATTCATCATGAAGGTGTTGCAATTACTTCCTTAGATGCTTTAGGAATTACATCTAATAATCCAATTCTGCAAACAGCCAAACATTTAGCTTCTCAAATCAAACCAGATATTAATAATATTCATAATCAATATGTTATTCATGCTAGTCCACAACAAATAATGCAACATCCCGAAATTTTCTTATGGGGATTAGAACAACGTTTACTTAATATCACTGAGCATTATCTTGGCTTACCAGTCGCCTATCATGGTACTTTTTTTCGCAGAGACATTGCCAATAAATTAGAGCAAGGTTCTCGGCGTTGGCATCTAGATACTGAAGATCGGAAAGTATTAAAAATTATCATTTATGTCAATGATGTTTCTGAGAATCAGGGGCCTTTTCAATATATCCCTATATCTTTTACAGAAAATATAGTTCAATCTTTGAAATATACTTACGGCTATATTTCAAATCAAGCAATGCAAGAAATTATTTCACCAGATAATTACAAATCTTGCATAGGAAGTGCTGGCACAGTAATTTTTGCAGGGACAGGCAGCATTTTTCATAGAGGTAAACCACCAGAAATTTCCGATAGATTTACCATATTCTTTGATTACACTTCTCGCCGAAAACGAGAGCTATTTTACATTAATAATACTCTGCCACATCAAGATTTACTGCTACTCTCGCAAAACCTGAAGATGCGACAAAAAGAATGTCTTTTTTGGCAAGATTACTTATCTTAAATTATTTCCTTTTACTTATCACATTCCTAATGCCACTTTTAGTGCCCATATTATCACCTTGATAACGAGGTATGATATGAATACTGGCGTGCATAATATTTTGTCCAGCTTCTCGATTAATATTCATACCTACATTAAAACCATCAGGTGTAAATTCTGTTTTGAGCATCTCTTGAACCTTATTCACCATCCACCAACAAGCAGATTGTTCTTTAAATGGTAGTTCAAAATAATTACTGACATGGCGTTTAGGAATAACTAAAACATGACCTTTGCTTACAGGATAACCATCGAATATCGCATAAGCTGTTGCTGATTCAGTTAATAGCTTTAAATTTTTATAGGGATTGCAGAATATACAATTATTCGAGGAATTTCTTTGGTAATTATAGTGATTATATTCATATATTTCTCGGCTTTCATCTAAATAAATAGAATGAAATGGTAGCTTAACTATACATTGATAAGTTGGTTTTTTATGAACATAATGTTCTCTAAAACCTTGTTTTTTAATATCTCTTCTGACGACATAATAAGCTTTACCACCTGGTTTTAACAGATGAGATACTTCCATTAACACATTAGCTTGTTCTTCCGCAAACAAGACATTTAAGACATAAAAACAAATTATTGTATCAAATTTTCCATGAGGATAATTAGGCAAATAATAAGGATCATATCCTGTAATATCAAAACCTTGTTCGCGTAATAATTTCACATCGTTACCAAAACCACAACCAAAATCTAGTATTTTACCTCGCAGTAGGTTTTGATTTAAGAGAAATTTTGCTGGAAATGACAGATATGTTCTTTCTATGGCTGTGAGATGACTAAATTGATTCTTTTGCTGCTGCATGAAATGACGATTTTTAGGTCATTCCTGTCTTAGCACAACTAATCATCAACTTGTTATTTAACTCACATCTTCAGCCATCTTAGATAAACTATAAAAAAGGATATGTAGCGTAAAATTACTTTACTATACATATCCTCTTCTTTGCCTTACTTACTTAATAGCTAAAAGTTCTGAGACTACTGCATGTGCTAAGACAACGCTCGGTTCACTTTGAAGAGCCGCATAGTATTTTCTCGCAAACTCATTACCAACTTCAGAAGGTACAATTAAACTGCGAGCATTGGCAATTAAATTCTGCACATCTTCTAAAGATATGGGTTGATCAGATGATAGAGTTTCGTCAATCTGCACAACTAATTCAGAAATCCGATGTAGCCAAGCAAATTGCTCATCTGAAATTACAAGTCGAAAGAGTTGATTAGTCGATACTCGGCCATGAACTTGCTCATAGTTGATGCGTTCTGTATCTAGTAACATCCGGTGAAGATGGAGTAATTTATTTCGCAATTCACGCAGATATTGATGTTGATTGATTCGTTCGAGAAGTGTGTTTACTGTCAATGTAATCTATCCTCTTGTTACGATATTTTAAGGAGCTAAAGTACTTTCTGCTAGAATCAGAGCCACAGTTTGAAAATAGGTATAAAAGTTAAGACGAGTCAGATAGTTAGGTGTAGACAGCAATCATACTAGTACAGGTTGGCGTAAATAAACAGACCATAAGAAATTGCTAAAAGGCTTGTATTATCGTTATTCTTTCTTTTTCCTTTTGCCCTTCGGGTTCACCATTTGACGACAGTTGCCTCAAGTCGGGAGACCCGCCCACGGCACTGTCTCCTTTATGCCGGGAAACCCTTCCACCGCAATGGCTCACCTTTTTACTTTTGCCTTGTTGTACTAGTTTTGTGAATTTAGAAGTTACTTTCTGCAAGCTGTCATGGAATTTACCGGACTAGATATATTTCATATATGGTTCATCATAGATCAAATATCTGAAGCATAACAAATAGAGCTTACACTACTTTTATTTCGGGAAACCCTCGGTAAATTAAATAGGACGATTCTTGTCAAGCTTGCAAATGAATATGGGAATAATCGAGCCTTACAGTAGCGGGTTTTTAGAAATTTTACCAGAGGGTGAATGCAGTGATTATTGGTTGATTGCAGGGATACACATCAATGGCGAAGTTTTCTGTCCGAGTCCACGACTGTATCGTTCTGAACAGGTAGCACTAGCAAGAGCCGCACAACTGTATGATTGGATAGTTGACCACAAGCAGCAAATTGTTGCGGGAGATTACTTTTGTTCACAGTTGAATTTATCTCTGTGGTATCAACCAAAAGTATCGTAGAGGATGTTTGCTGAAGTTTGATGGCAATATCTATTTTGGCAGGAAGCAGTCTCGATGAAACAAGTTTCATATCCAAGTATTTGTGCTTTTTAACTGTCCTCACCTATACTTCGACTGCTTTATCGCTGAGATAATTCCATGAAATTGGCCAGTTTATAGACGACTCTCGCGCCTACATTACCATCCCACTCTGCATCACCCACTTCACAAACATCAAAGCCAATAATTTTTCTACCGCTATTGACTAGTTCACGCAATATACAAAATGCTTGTTCTAGTTCCAACCCGCCAGCCACAGGTGTACCTGTGTTGGGACAAAGTTTTGGATCTAAACCATCGATATCAAAGCTAATGTAGATATATTCTGGCAAATGGGTGATAAGTTCGCGGCATATCTCTATCCAGGTGATGCCAGCATAAAGCTTTTGCTTGATGGCTGGGTCATAATAGGCAACAATACGACCATGAGATTGATCAATCATTTGCACTTCATCATGGCTGATATCACGTAAACCTACCTGGACTAATTTAGAGATTTGCGGTATTTTCACAGCGTTAAACATGATGGAAGCATGAGAAAATTCAAATCCTTCATAGGCATCCCGTAAGTCTGCATGTGCGTCAATGTGCAGAATGCCGTAGTTAGAATATTTAGTTGCCAGTGCTTGAAGATAACCTAATGGAGAACTGTGATCTCCACCAATAACTGCAACTTGCTTACCTTGATTAATGGCTGCTTGACACTGCGTAAATAACCACTGATTTACTTGTTGAGAAGCCTGATTAATTTCTGTGAGGATGGGAGTTAAGTCGGGTGTGTCTGTTATGGGTTTAGCTTGTGCTAATCTTTCGATGATTTGGGCTGCTAAGGTGCGATAGTAATTGTTTTTTTCTAAAATATCTTGAGGAATTTCAACCAAGAAAATGCCCTGTTTCCAGCCATCTGGGTTATCAAAGTCGAATAAATCTAGTTGTGTTGAAGCATCGAGGATTCTTTGGGGGCCGTTGGCTGTACCTGCACCATAGGAAACTGTGACTTCCCAAGGTACGGCAAAGACAATTAAGTTGGCTGACTCGTAATCAAAGGGCAAACCAAAGAGGTTGCCGTTAATTTCACCGACACCACTGGGATTATAGTCTGGAAGTGGGTTTGTCATCGATCGCCTGCTAGATTTACCTGGGTTGTCTGTATGTATTTTAGCGATCGCTCGGAATTATTCACCATTTTCTCCTGGCGAAATTCCTAAAACTTTTTTAATTTCAGTGATTAATACAGCCGTCTCCACTGGTTTATGAACATAGCCTTGAAAACCCGATAATAATGCCAGATGATAACTTTCTTCCGCAATCATAGAAGTTAAAGCGATCGCAGGCGTATGTCGTTTTTGCCAGAGTAACATTTGTCTGGCTTTGCGAATTAAAGAATATCCATCTACTTTGGGCATCATAATATCAAAAATGAAAATATCAAATTTCTGATTTTTGATTAATTTGAGTGCTTCTAAAGCTGATTTTGCTGTTGTGATTTGCATACCATAAGTTTCTAAAATAAACTTCGTCAAAAGCAGACTATCGTCGCTATCATCAACTACGAGAATTTGCAAACCATCTAAAGATTGGTAATTTTTTATCTCATCTTGGAGATGTGAATCTTCGTAATTATTTGTCATGATTAGCTGTGCCTCCCTAGTTGGCCTGATCAATTACGGAGGATTTCCCGGTAGTAGTCAGCCGCAAACTGATACTACTGGGCAACTGTAATCAAGCTACCATGACATCACAGCACAAACCAAGATAGCTGCATATAAACTGGCTATACAAACAAAGCCTACCTAGCCGATAGGCAACAGCAAAGCTGAACGCAGGCTGATTATTAGCATGAGTTCTGTATTCTGAATACTGAGAATGATTGTTGGATTAAGACAAAGAATATCCTGTGGTATTTTTCACAAACTGCAAAACTTTCAGATAAGAATCTGGGTTATTGGAGGGGTTGATCACGATCGGGATAGTGCCATCTGGCAGCCAAAAAGTTATCCTGCCATTGGGTTCTTGACAGAAAGAACTAATGCAATGCAGGTTAACTACATATTCATTTTTACCATCGATAATTTTTACCCAGTGACCACTGTCTACTTCGACATCGGTAACTTGTTCGAGATATTTGAGAACTTTTTGATAATCTTCTAAGTTGTTTTGAGGATTAATGACAATGGGAATGGCGCTATCAGGCAACCAAAAAGTAACTCGGCCGTTCTTTTCATAGCAAAAAGCATTTACACGGTCAAAATTAATCACATATTCTTTCCTCTCGTAAAAGATTTTCATCCAGTACGGCACAACATCTCCTTAAGTCCAATGTGGAAAAATGATGCTAACCCTGTATAACAAAATATCTCTGTCCTAAGTCAATGTTGGTTTGGGTAAATTCAAAACTCAAGTTTGAGTTAAGAAACTTCTACAGGTGTTTGTAGATTAGTATTGGGGTAGTTAAGAGCGATCGCAGCCTGCATAAATCCCTCAAATAAAGGATGAGGATTGCTAGGACGCGATTGAAACTCTGGGTGAAATTGACAAGCGATAAAGAACGGATGATTGGGAAATTCGACAATTTCCACTAAGCGGCCATCGGGAGAAGTACCACTAATTACATAGCCAGATTCTAACAGTAGCTTACGATAAGCATTGTTGAATTCATATCTATGTCGGTGCCGTTCATAAATCACATCATCTTGATAAAGCTTCCCAGCTAAAGTATTGGGCAGAATTTGGCAAGGATACAAACCCAAGCGCATTGTTCCGCCTAAATCAACTACGTCCTGCTGTTCTGGCAAGAGGTTAATGACTGGATTAGTCGTATCAGGGTCAAATTCAGCACTGTTAGCATCTGAAAAACCGCCGATGTTTCTAGCCCATTCAATGACAGCACATTGCATTCCTAAGCATAAACCCAAAAATGGGATATGGCGATCGCGGGCATACTTGATAGCAGCAATTTTACCATCTACTCCCCGCGTTCCAAAACCACCAGGCACTAGTACACCGTCCACGCCTTCTAAATAATTTTCGGCTGGTTCAGTTTCTAAAATTTCTGAGTTTATCCATCGCAGGCGCAAATCAGCGTGGGTAGCGATGGCTGCATGGCGTAAGGCTTCTACCACAGACAAATAAGCATCACTTAACCGCACATATTTACCTACAATGGCAATTTCCAAAGTCCGCTTCGGACTGTATAGCCGTTCTACCATTGTCCGCCACTGAGTTAAATCAGGCGTGCGTTGTTCCATTTGCAGCAATGCCAGTGCTTGTTCTGCCAAGCCTTCCCGTTCTAAAATCAGTGGTACTTCATAGATACTCAAAGCATCTTGGGAAGTAATCACACATTTTTCTGGTACATCACAGAATTCAGATAATTTTTGCTTTAACCCTGCGGGGATCGGGCGATCGCTCCGACAAACTAAAATATCTGGTTGAATGCCAATGGATCTCAGTTCCTTTACAGAATGCTGTGTTGGCTTGGTTTTCATTTCCCCAGCCGAAGCAATATAAGGCAACAAAGTGACGTGCATATACAATACATTCTGCCGTCCCACCTGCTTCCGCAACTGGCGAATTGCTTCCATAAACGGCAGAGATTCAATATCTCCTACCGTACCACCAATTTCCGTAATTAATACATCTGGATTGGTGTCTTTAGCCACCAACATAATTCTGTCTTTAATTTCGTTGGTAATATGGGGAATTACCTGGACTGTGCCACCATTGTAGTCACCGCGCCGTTCTCTGTTAATCACAGCTTGGTAAATTGAACCTGTAGTCACACTGTTAAAGCGTGACATTAAGGTATCGGTGAAGCGTTCGTAATGACCCAAATCTAAATCTGTTTCTGCCCCATCTTGGGTAACAAAAACTTCCCCATGCTGAAAAGGACTCATTGTACCGGGATCGATATTAATATAGGGGTCTAATTTTAAAATTGACACCGAATAATCCCGTGATTTGAGCAAACGTCCTAAACTTGCTGCTACAATTCCCTTGCCGATACTGGAAACTACACCTCCAGTTACGAAGATAAATTTAGTCATAGTAATTTTGTATTTCTCTCTTGCGCCTTCTCAAAATACATCCCGTAATTGTGCCATAGGCACTGTCATGAAATCTTCTGTGATTTGTTGTGAAAAAATTCATTGCATTAGTTTTATTCGGCTTAATTGCTACCTCCTCTGTTGCATTAGCAGATTCATCTCTTATTGTTGTTTTTCCACCACCTAACCACCAAACCAGTACGGAAAAAATATTTTTTTTGGGTACAGCCCCAAATAATGGACAAGTACTAATTAATGGTAAAGTAGTCAATCGCAGTCAATCCGGGCATTTTGCTCCGAGTTTGCCGTTACAGTTGGGAGAAAATCTTTTTACAGTCCGTCACAAAAATCAAACTGTTCAGATTAAAGTGACAAGGCAGGCAACTGCGCCTGTTGTCCCAAAAGGCTTAGAATTTGCTCCAGGTTCTCTGACTCCAGCAGGGGATATTGCCAGACTACCAGGGGAATTAATTTGTTTCAGTGCAGTTGCCCCATCTAATGCTAACGTCTCTGTAAACCTCGCTAATCAAACTGTTGCCCTAGCACCACAACCCCAACAAGTACAACTACCTAGTAATTTGGCAGCCCTGACAGGCAGAAACCAACCTACAGGACAGTCTATTGCTGGCAAGTATGCGGGTTGCACGACAGTGCAGAAACCTGACTCTGAATCTTTAAGCCTACTTTACGGTAACAACATCATTTCTGCCGCTATTGTTCCAGATGCTAGTCAAGAGATAGATTTAGGTCAACCTCAGTTTAAACTGACGCTGAATGGTCAGACAATTACTCAACCAGGAACGGGCAAAATCGCCATTCTCTCCCCAACACAGTTACCTGTGGCTGAGGTGATAGTAGATGCAGGTGTAGCCCGCACTGGGCCAAGTACCGATTATTCACGGCTGACACCACTACCGAAAGGAACACAAGCTACAGTCACAGGGAAAGAAGGTGAGTGGTTGCGCTTAGACTACGGTGCTTGGATTAATAGCAAGGAGACTCGCATTTTACCGGGTGCAATTCCGCCACGCACAATTATTCGGAGTGTCGGATATCGTCGGCTGATTGATACTACAGAGATAGTTTTTCCCTTACAATTTCCTGTACCTGTGAGTGTGCAGCAAAGTGATCAGACTTTTACTCTGATACTTTACAATACCACTGCCCAAACAGATATTGTTCGTTTAGATGATGACCCTGTGATTTCTCGCCTTGATTGGCAACAGCTGATTCCGGGACAGGTGCAGTACACCTTTAACCTCAAACAATCGCAACAGTGGGGATATCAACTGAGATATGAAGGTACGACCCTGGTTTTAGCTTTACGCCATCCGCCTGCCATTGAAAATCGGCGACGCAAGCCTTTATCTGGTATCAAGATTCTACTTGATCCGGGGCATGGTGGTAAAGAATCTGGTGCAGCTGGCCCGACAGGATATTTGGAAAAAGATGTGAATTTGGCAGTGGCGAAGTTGCTGCGCGAGAATTTGCTAGAACTTGGCGCAACAGTGGTGATGACAAGAGATGTTGACAAAGATGTGTCTTTACCAGAGCGCCAAGCAATTATCACTCAAGAAAAACCTGCGATCGCACTTTCCATTCATTACAACTCTTTACCCGATGACGGCGATGCAGAAAATACCAAAGGAGTTGGGATGTTTTGGTATCATCCCCAAGCCCATAACCTAGCAGTATTCATGCACAACTATCTAGTTAAAAAACTCGATAGACCTTCTTACGGTGTGTTTTGGAATAACTTAGCCTTAACTCGACCAGCCGCCGCACCATCAATACTCATGGAATTAGGTTTTATGAGTAATCCCAATGAATTTGAATGGGTGACAAATTCTCAAGAACAGCAAAAATTAGCCAAAGCTTTAGCAGAAGGAATTGTAAAGTGGTTTCAAAATCCCTCTTAAAGCAGGTGATAGGGTTAAAAGTTGTGTCATCTGTTCATCTGCTCATAACCTTGGCTGTTGCTATGAAATGATTGAGCAGAGGAATTGCATTGAAACTCATATTACTAGTGATAGGATTAATAGTTTTAAATTCTCTGGCAAATTCCACCGTAACTGGGGCGGAAGATAAAAACCTGAATCGGAATTACTCATCTGTAATCTCCCAGAGACAACGAGAGAAGCCCTTATTTGGACTCAAAATTGCACTTAACCCTGGACATGGTGGTACAGAATTAGGTGCAGCTGGGCCAACGGGTTATTTAGCAAAAGACTTGAATTTGCAAGTAACCAAGCTATTGCGAGATGAGTTAGTGCGGCGGGGTGCAATTGTAGTGATGACGAGGGAAGATGATCGAGACTTATCCCTGGTAGAACGTCAGAAAATTATAGAGCAAGAATCACCTGCGATCGCTCTTACTTTTCACTATCGCTCTCTCCCCGATGATGGTGATGCGGAAAATACCAGGGGTATCAGTACCTATTGGTATCATCCCCAAGCCCATAGCCTAGCTGTCTTACTACACAACCGCTTAGTTAATGACTTGGGTAAACCTTCTTATGGTCTGTATTGGCAAAATTTGGCACTCACACGTCCCCATTCTGCACCATCAGTATTATTGGAGTTAGGTTTTATGAGTAACCCTGACGACTTTGAGGAGGCGACAAATACCCAGGAACAGAAGAAGTTAGTCAAAGTTTTAGCAGAAGGTATTAATGAGTGGTTTAGGAGTGTGAGGTAGAAAGTTCATCAAATTGAAATTGTTTGGTTAGTATAGTTATATTGCAGTGGCTTCTGCTACAAGTAAAAAGCGACGTTAAAGTTACCAAAAACACAAAAAGAAATGAGTAAATACATGGATATAGAAGAATTGAAAGAACGCTATTTACAAGGTGCAAGAAACTTTCAAAAAGTTAGTTTATCAATTCCTAATATTGATGAAGTCTTAGCGAAAGTTAGTGAACTAGAAATACAAAGTTCAGAAAGGTTACCTAAAGAAGTCTTAGAAATGATTTTTAAGGAGTTAGTCATAAATAATTTTGATTTGAGTACGGCTGATTTTAGCGAGGCTACAGTAGTTGGATCTAAATTTACACAAGTAAAACTCGATAATGTAAATTTTGGTAAAGCTAATCTATACTGTGCTAAAGCTATATCCTGTTCTTTTATAAGAGCTAATTTAACTGAAGCTAACCTTGAAAGGTCTAGCTTTTATGCTGTTGATTTAAGTAATGCTACTTTGGAAAAAGTAATTCTTAGTCAATCTAGTTTAGGTGATGTGAAGTTAGATATGGCTAATTTGAGTGAAGCAGATTTAAGTAGTACATATATACATAATTGCAATTTCAATAACGCTAATTTAAGTAGAGCTAAATTGATTAAAGCAGAACTTTGGGGTGTTCAATTTGAAAATGTTAATTTGAGTAACTCTAACTTTAGTGAAGCAAAGTTAGAGAATTGTAATTTAAGTGGAGCAGATTTACGTGGAGCTGACCTTAGCAAAGCGAGTTTGACACTACCAGAAAGTTTAAATAAGTTAAAATTATTTGGATTTGATATACAACAAATGTTTGGAGCTAATATGACAGGAGCTTACTATAATAAAAATACTAAATTTCCTGATGATTTTAACCCCAAATTGTTAGGAATGGTTTACAAAGAATAGAGGAGTGAATAAAAATTAATTACGGTTCAGTAATCAGGTTAAAACCACCCATACTGAACTTATACTTCTGATGGTAACTAAGCCTTGTATGAAAATATTTCTCAAGCTCCAAACTCAGTAAACTGACGTATATAGGGTTCGTGAAATGCTAAAACAATATCTTGCTTAGGTACTCCCATTTCTACCAATCGATTAGCAATTCCTTCTTCAGTACCATCATGTTGAATCCAAATTTTTCCATCTTTAATATCAAGATGTAAAATACAGCCAAAATCGCGTTTATTTCCCCGCCAGCCGACATAAAGTAATTGATAGTGGTCTTGTTGTTCGTCGAAAATTGTCTGTATTTCATATTCTTCGGCATTTCGTTGCCTTGCGGCTCGTTTTTGCCGTTCTGAAAGAAGATGTCGAATATATTGCCGATATTGTTCTACAGCCATTGACGAATCGCCTCTCTTTCTACATCATAAATCATCAATCTCAGTTGATATTTGACAATTGCTGAGGCAATAAATCTCCGTTGAAAAAAACTTTCATAAACTGGGACACGCACCGCTAAATAAAGTTGGCGTTCTGGGTCAATTTGATCTAAGGCATCCCGATAGTTTAAAAATTGTCCCAACGCTGTGTGAAATTCTGAAACATTTGATGGACTAATAAAACTTTTAATCTCTACTGCAATTTTTTTGCCTTCTTGCTCTGCGGCTAACAGTTGCTCTGCTGCTAAATCAATCTCAAAATCTACATCATCCACATTAATTTCATAAGGATCAGCAGTAATCTTCCAGCCTTCTTTTTCTAAAGCATTTCTGACGATATTATGAAATCTATCTTTTGCCATAGTATTTCACTATCCTCAAAATTAGGCTGGTTAAAGGTAGGTAATACACCATATTTAGTAGTAGTCAGTCCCCTGACTTAGTTTAATGACGCTGCCAACCATGTAAAATCGGCATTGTAAACAAACCCCAAGCCAAACCTGTAATTAACCCAAAAGGCGTAACTAAATAATTATTAAAATCCCATAAGTCAAAAATTTGTGCTGCTAATTCTAATGGGTAAGCCATCATCAACACACTAGCGAAAGCAGCACCATTCCAGCCGTATTGACTTAACCAATAAAAACCTTTCCCGCCAGTCACAGCATATAGTAGGCGGGTAATTAACAAACCTGTAACCGTACCGTAACAGCGCATACACACAGCCATGATAAATGGGGGTGCTAAATCTAAGCCCATTTCTGGTTGCGGACACACATGATTTCCCATGAAATAGATGATGTTCGCAATACCCCCAAGTAACCATACTCCAGACGCAGCTAAGAAAGGCGCGACTGGCGGGCCAAAAACCATCCCCGCCAGCAGAAAATCAGCAATAAAACTGACCCAATTAACTTGCAACTCTCTTGTGAAAGCTACTCTAATCATTCCTCTGCGCCCTCTGCGTCTCTGTGGTTCGTCTTTTAACCTACCACCGCACGATAAGGACTTGTCAACTTATCAAGCTGCTGGATTAACAAACTGAGGAATAAACCCACATCTGTTACCACACCAACTGATTCAATCGAACCCCGATCGCTCAATTTAGTCACCACAGCCGGGTTAATATCCACACAAACCATTTTTACACCAGATGGGGTCATATTCCCCACGCCAATGGAGTGCAACATCGATGACAACATTAAAATCATCTCTGCGCCTTCAAGATGTTTGGCATATTCTTCTTGTGCTTTAATCAAATCCATTTGGGTATCAGGCAAAGGCCCGTCATCCCGTATGGAACCAGCCAAGACAAACGGCACGTTATTGCGGACGCATTCATACATCACACCGCTATTAATTGCCCCTGCCTCGACAGCCTTGGCAATGCTGCCATGACGACGGACGCTATTAATTACCTTCAAGTGATGGCGGTGTCCACCCCGGACTGCGACACCCCGCTTCATGTCTACACCGAGAGATGTCCCCATTATATTCTGCTCGATGTCGTGGACTGCGATCGCATTTCCGCCCAGTAAAGCTTGTACATAACCTTCTCGAATCAAGCGGGAAAGATGTTCACCGCCGCCAGTGTGAATCACCACAGGGCCAGCCGTGACAACTACTTTACCGCCAGCATCACGGATTTTACGTAATTCCCAAGCGACTTGTTCCACCACTAACTCAACGCGGCGTTCGCTGGAAACACCCGCCGACATAAAGCTGAATTCTTGGGCGTTGCGTTGTTCCCGTGATTCGGTTTTGCGGATGGTGCGGATACCAAGTACATCAACAACTACTTGTTCCCCAACTTCCAAATCCCGCAGAATTTTACATCTTGCCACTATACCATTTGCACTTTGAGTAATGGCGATCGCGCCGTCCATCCGTTGATTTTCTACCTTCACCCATTGCCCATTTATCCGCACCTCTGTGGGATAAATTGTGCTGACGTAGAAATCATCAGGCGCGACACCAGCCAAAGTTACAGGTTCCAGCTTCGCATCCCGTTCATCTTGGGGTAAGTCTACTGCACCCAAATCAATTAACAAAGAGATGATTTCTTCCATCACCTCGTGAGATGGTGCTGAAACCTTGACTTCAGCCGCCGATGTACTTTGGCGCTGTTCTCCCAAGTTGAAATTCAATACTTGGAAACTTCCGCCTGTATCAACAATCAAATCTAAGGCGCGGTTAATTAAACCAGAATCTAGTAAATGTCCTTCTAAACGAATAATCCGACTTTCAACAGAAACATTGGCATGAACTTCGTCGCGGACTGGTTCTGTTACCCGTAAAGTGAGACATTTAGCTGCACCACCAGCTTTGAGAAATTCGGTGAGTGGTGT
The DNA here is from genome assembly GCF_014698475.1 of Nostoc spongiaeforme FACHB-130. Classification (GTDB taxonomy): domain Bacteria; phylum Cyanobacteriota; class Cyanobacteriia; order Cyanobacteriales; family Nostocaceae; genus Nostoc_B; species Nostoc_B spongiaeforme. The sequence continues at coordinate 39,584 of NZ_JACJTB010000050.1, forward strand.
TTCTAGAACTCGAAAACCAACTTCTGCCAAGCGAGATTTTAAAGCTTCGCTGGCTTTATTCATAATTACGATACTCTCAACATTCACTGCATTACAAGCGAAGTTAACAGCATCGGCTTCAGCAAGGGCTATGCGCTTTTCTGCGGCGACACGCATTTCAATTAAGCGGTTGGAGTAAGAATCAAACGCGCCGGGATAATAGAGTAAATAGCCATTCGCCAACGGACAAAAACAAGTATCTAAGTGATAGAACCTTTCATCAATTAAACGCAGAGATAACACTTCAATATCCAGCCATTTAGCCAGATATGGGTGCGAATCTAATTCTGAACGGAAACCATATCCCGCCCATAACCAGCGCCCTTCTCTGTCTAGAAGTGCATCACCCGCGCCTTCAAATGGTAAATCTTTTGGCAGTTCATATACTGTATAACCATTTTCTTCAAACCATTGTTTGAAATATGGTTCTTCTCCCTGACGTTCTTTGTGTAAGAAGCGGCTGAGAACGACGTTTTCCCCCAGAACTAAACCGGCGTTGGCAGTAAAAACTAAATCAGGCCAGCCTTTTTGCGGTGTAACTAAATCTACAATGGCATGTTCTTTGAGAATTTGATATAAACCCTGCCACTGTTCAACAGCGCGATCGCGTGAGGATTTGTGAATATTCCCTTCCATCCAAGGATTAATCACATAATCTACATCATAGTGGTCAGGAGGACACATTAAAAAGCGAATCCGGGAATTCATAAAAATCTTACTAGCGTTATAGATGCTACAAACCTAATTTGGGTATAGTGTCAGATCCGCTACAAAACCTCTACCTTGAGATAGTTGAAGGATTTACAAAGGCTTGACTCGGAAAGACAAAAGTTACAGCAGTGCGATTCCGTGTTATTCTAGCGCCATTTAGTACGAATGATTCAGATGAGTAATCTAAAAATTACAATCGATCATCAACCCGATGCAAAAGATATTCGTACTGTCATCAACCATCTGGTGGAATATAACAACAGTCAAACAGAGCCAGATGTACACGAGCCTTTGGCTATTTGGGTGCGAGATGCTGACAGTACTATTGTGGCTGGATTAGTTGGTAAAACAAATTGGGAATGGCTGTATATTTCGCATCTTTGGGTTTCCGAAACACTGCGCGGTCAAGGATATGGTAGCAAAATGATGCTAGAGGCTGAAAAAACAGCGAAACAACGCGGTTGTGGCAACGTATACCTAGATACCTTTAGTTTTCAAGCCTTGGGTTTTTACCAACGTCTCGGCTATCAAGTATTTGGTGTTCTAGAAGATTTTCCCCCCGGTCATCAACGATATTTTTTAGCGAAAAAGCTGGTGTGAAGTGCTGATTTGTCATTAGTTTTATAGCTATTCTCATCTCAGTGAGATACAAGAAAAAATAATTAACCGCCGATGGACGCAGATGGACGCGGATTAATTTGTATACTCTACAAGTTAGGACTGATCCAAAAAACCTCTTAAACCCTCTAGGACTTACATAGACTCTATGATTTCTTGGCGTTCTACCCTGCGGGAAGCAGCTTGCGCGTCTAATGCGACTTGGCGGTTCGATAAATTAAGCTTTGTGGGATTGCGTAAGTCCTGCCCTCATTACTCTGTCATCTCTGCGCCTCTATGGTTCGATTATAGCCGCTTACAACTTCCTCCCGCCGCCGACTGGAGATAAACCCAAGGGGCCACGAGTGACACCCAACTGATTTTGTAATTGCAACTCTCGCCAAAGTTGGGAACCAGAAATTTCGCCTTGGAGTAACTGACGGTAACGCTGTATAGTTTTTGTCACTTGTTCTGGTGTTTCATTGACAAATTCAATGCGAAAATGACGTAAACCCAGTTCTATCAGACGCTGTACGTATTCGGCACCTGTTTGGGCTGTACCATTAAATACGGTGTTTCGACAACCGGCATCAGCTTGAAGGACGTGTTCACTACCAACGCGATCGCGTAATTTCACTTCCTGTTGCTCACAAGGTCTGCCACAGTTGGTATAATCAGTACCTTCCGAAAGAAAGGCACAGAAAACACAATGTTCCATGTGAAACATTGGTATACGCTGGTGAATTGTCACCTCAAACCATTGCGGTGGACAACTGCTCAGTAAGTCTTCTAATTGATTGATATTTAAATCGTAGGATGCAGTTAGTCTTTCTAACCCAAAGTGCTGTTGATAATAATCTGCGGTTAAAGGGTTAGCAACGTTGAGTGAGAAATCACCAACGCATCTATCTACACCAAAAAATTGTAACTGATCATAATTCCGCACCAGATAACCATCGGCATTTGCCGCCCGTACTTGCTGTAAAATCCAGTTTTCCCCAGGTTTGGTAATGCGGGGAGGTGCAACCCATATTTGAGGGAGTGGGGAGTGGGGAGTGGGGAGTGGGGGAGTTCTGTGTTGATGTACTAGTTCTACGGCTTGGCGGTAGGTGCGGGGGTCTTCAAACTCACAGTAGAGAGTTTCCACACCAGTATTCAAGGCGGCTTGGAGTTGCTTGAGGTTGCGGACTAGAACTATGAGTGCGGGAGATGTGGGAGATGGGGGAGAGACAGCTGGAAGTAAGTTTTGTAAGGAAGCATCCGAACGCAATTCCCACCGTTTAGGTTGACTGCGTAATTCTTCTAACTGGGCGACAATTTCTCGACGCATCCGGTTTAACTCACTCACTGGAACCATGACAGCGCCCTGGAGATGATTGGTTAAAGTTCCCAAACAAAAGGGAGTGTTACCCAGACGACCGAATTGTTCTCGCAAACGGTCTGTATCTAAAGGTTTAGTGTGTGCCTCGACTAGTGCGATCGCAGATTCTACTTGTACGATATTACCAAGTTCATCGCGGGCGATCGCAATTAACAATTGCCCAACTTCGCCATAAATTTCCAACGATATCGGACGCTGAAATTGCGGGTTATCGCCAGCAAAACTTTGACGCAGTTGTTTATCCAGTTCTGGGTCACTGGTTTTCCACACCTTATCACCGATATGCACCCGCCGGAAGTTGAGGCTATCTTTGCCAAAAGTCAGTACAACTTCCTGACCTTTGGGTGTGACTGTGTAAACCCGACCGCCTTCTTCCTTCGCCTCTGGATGACCGCAGTCAAATACAATTCCGTCTCCTGGTTTGACTGGTGCTTCTAACTTAATCGTCACTTGTTCGTTACGAACACGGGTAACTTCCCCCAAATAAACTCCGCGCTTTTTCCCAAACCGCGCATGAACTAATTCTTGATTATTAATTCCCTTAAACCAGCCAGTATATAGTCCACGGGAAAACGCCATTTCTAAGTTGTATTGTTCTTGACCTCTCCCCCAACCCCTCTCCGAAGCGGAGAGGGGAGTCTTATTTCCCCCTTCCCTCCCAGGGAAGGGGGTTAGGGGGTTAGGTCTTACCAACTCCGCCATCACCTTATCCAAAGCTTCTCGATAAACGCGGGTGACATTTGCAACATATTCCGGTGCTTTCAACCGCCCTTCAATCTTCAGACTAGTTACCCCAGCCTTGACCAAATCTGGTAATACTTCTAACCCCGCCAAATCTTGGGGACTGAGTAAATATTTGCGTTCTTGCAAATCAACAATTTCACCATCAACGATTAAATCATAAGGCATCCGACAAGCTTGGGCGCACTCACCCCGGTTAGCCGAACGCCCACCCAAAGCTTCACTCGTCAAACACTGACCAGAATAAGCGACACACAAAGCGCCATGAACAAAGACTTCTAATGGTAAATTAGTTGCTTGCTGAATTTTCTGAATTTCTTTAATAGAACATTCCCGCGCCAAAACTACCAACTGACAACCCAGAGATTTGGCAAAATCTACCCCAGCCGCACTGGTGATAGTCATCTGTGTGGAAGCGTGGATAGGAAAATCAGGTGAGAGGTGACGAATGAGACGACAAATACCGACATCTTGCACAATTACCGCATCTACCCCAGCCGCAACAATGGTGCGGAGATATTGCTGTGCTTCGGTTAATTCTTGCGGAAAGATGAGAGTATTGACAGTAACATAGCCTTTTACACCCCGCAGGTGCAGAAACTTCATTAATTGCGGTAAATCAGCCTCAGTAAAATTTTGCGCCCGCATTCTGGCGTTAAATCTATCCAAACCAAAATAAATCGCATCCGCCCCATTTTCAACAGCAGCCTTAGCACATTCCCAGTTACCTGCTGGCGCAAGTAATTCGGGACGTTGAATAGAAGTTTGTGGGTTTTGTGTGCGATCGCTTTTCATCAGACTGAGATAGATTTAAATATCACCATAGCGATTCTATCAATAAAAACTTGCAGCGATAGACCCCCAGATTGGGCGGTATTTGGTGGGTTAGCCAGTTTTTATCCTGTGGCACAATCTCGCAGTAGCGATGATAAATTCAAATATATGTGGAAGTGTTGACTATGACTCAAACCCTACCCAAGTTAGCAACCTTTGAACAATTTATTGATTGGTATCCCTCAAACGGGGTGCAATATGAGCTACATCAAGGAGTTATTGTTGAAATGCCGCCCCCAACTGGTGAACACGAAAATGTTGTTGGATTTTTGGCAGCACAGATTACTTTTCAGTTTTTACAAATGGGACTTCCGTTTCGCATTCCCAAAACTGCCTTGATCAAAATTGAGGGCAATAACTCAACCTATTCTCCCGACATTTTAGTATTAAATCACGACAATCTTGTTAATGAACCACTGTGGAGCAAGCAATCGACTGTGATTCAAGCTGCATCTGTACCAATTGTTATCGAAGTCGTTAGCAGCAATTGGCGAGATGACTACTACGACAAGTTCAGGGATTACGAAGAAATGGGAATTCCTGAGTATTGGATTGTGGACTATGCTGCACTCGGTGGCAAAAGATTTACTGGTAATCCTAAACAACAAACTATTACCATTTGTAATTTAGTTGATGGAGATTATCAAATGACTTTGTTTAGGGGTAATGATGTGATTATCTCGCCTTTATTTCCCCAACTCAAATTGACAGCCCAACAAATTTTTGATTCGGCTTTGTAAGCACCTAAATTGAAGAATTGAGGAGTCAAAATCAATGAGTGAGGGATAAATGCTCAATTTCTAGTTACAGTCGCATCCTTGTTACTAGCCGAAGGACGGCGAACACTGTATTTTTTCATTAATTCTTTGACTTGAGTGGCTACTAATGGATGTGTATCTTGTTGTAATTTTGGCAGGAGTTCTAAAAGCACGCGATGGGAAACAGCATTTAAATATGCGATCGCTGCTTCGCGCACAAAGCCTGTAGGATGACGTAAAGCTAGTAAAATTTCGTGACTAGTTAAGCGGATGCGGCTAACTTGCGCCAGATGCAAACAGCAGGCTAAACACCAATCAGACAGGAAATTATCTAAACTCAGCATTCTCCGCAATCGTTCACTGACTTGCATTGGTTCATATTCGACCAATTCAGCTTCTACAAGATAATGCAGTTTTTCTTGGTGCGATCGCTTATCTAAAATATTCAACAATAAAGATTTGACGGGCAGTGTCACTGTATGCTCTAAAATTTCTAAACCCCGTGCAATATTCACCCCAGAATTAGACCTTAAATTAAAAGCGGCGGCTTGCATTTTTTCTGCTGAATAAAGCAATTTTAACAGCAACAGTAACCGTTCTCGTCCATCAATTTCTAGTTCTAACAACGCTTTTTGTAATAAATCACAAACAATTGCGGCTCTTTGGGATGTGGCATAATTATCGAGAGTTTGTGGTTTTTGTAAGTCCAAATACGCGGCGTAAATTTCTCCTAAAAACTTCAACTCTTGGTCAATTAAAGTTTCGACTCGCGTTTGATAAAAGCGGTCTACTCGGCTGTTAGTTTCTGGTTGTTTTTGGACTTTGAGTAAACTACGCAAAATTTGATATCTCGTCGCACCCCAAGATTTTTCTAAATGTAGCCACAGGGCTTCTGTTGCTTGTAGGGTAGGAATTTGGGCAATGGTTCGCCACGCATACATCCGTACTATCTCTGGCTTATAAGTATCCGTCGCCAACTGTAACAGCATATCCAAAGCATCATTTTCTAGTTTGGCTAAGGCACGCATCGCCGTGGTGCGAGTTGATTTATAGTAAAGTGCGGCAATTAAGGCAGAATAGTAATCTTCTAAGCGAGTGGCTGCAATCATTTCCAATACAGCACAGCGCACCCGCAAAGATTCATCCTGCAACAAATTCGGGATATGAATCCGCAAGGCTTGGAGGTATATTGTTTCTCTGAGGGCTTTGACTCCATTAATACGTTCTCTTTCTTGTTTATGGGTCAACATTCTTTGCAGCGTTTTGGTGGCTGCTACCTTTTGGATTGGTGTTCCTTGACGCAAAATTAAAGCGGCGGCGGTGGCGCGAATTAAAGAATGGTGTCGCGCCTGCAAATATTCTTCTAATTGACTCAAGTTAGGATTTTCTTCCGCCAGCCACACATAACGCAACGCCAAAGCCAGCACTTCTGGATCAATTTTTTCTGGGGGTTGTTCAATTACCAACCGCACATCCCCAGCATAAGCAGGATTCGCCCCACCAATAAACATGACTTCCAAACTTTGGCGTTGCAATTCTGGCGGTAACTTTAACAGCAGTGGCGCTAAAACTTCGGCGGCTCCATGTGGATCAATTTGTGCTAAAAGTTCAATACAAGAATGTTTATCTGTGGTACTGCCTTTTTCACCTAAAGCTTTGACTACCCCTTGTTTAAAGACACGTAAACCAACATTAGAAGCACTGAGTTCGCCTCGTTCGGCACTTAAAACTAATAAATCAACATAACGCGATCGCAGTACCCAAACCACCCTTAAACAAGTAGCAGCCGCCAATACAGTTTCGCCCACAAATACCCATTCTTGTAATCCAGGGGGAACAAATCGATTACATACAAACAAAGTCGCCAAAATCAGTAATCCCGCCCCACCTGTCGCAATGGCTTCGGCTGTTCCACCGGATAATGCTTGCATGTGGCTGCGTAGCCGTTCGGGGATGGGTTGGTATAACACTGGCCCACTACTCACAACAAAGGTGTAGCGCAGCAATTCATCGCAGAATTTTAACCCCACTAATCCCCAGAAAATGCCATAGGAATGCAAAGCCGGGAATAAATTTAATAAAGCGATCGCAGCAGGAACAACAAAGCCAACACTAATCGGTAACAGTGCGGCGGTGAAAAATACACCAATTCTTTCAATCAGGCGGCTGGAAACAAACCACTGAGTCCCCAACTCACACAAACCGACAATTCCGCCAAATAGACCTAAAAAACTCGCCAAGTCGCGATCGCCTAAATTAGATTTCAGTTCCCGGAGATATTGAAAGTCAACCAACAATCCTATAACTTGCAATAGCCCCACAAAGGCAAATAACTGCCATGTGTAGCGGCGTAGGGGCGCTTGAATCCGCCGATATCGAGAAGCTTGTTCATGAGGGACTTGACGTTGGGGCGCATCAGGAAAGGCGGCGCGATATTGATTACTTAAATAAGCTAAGATAGCTGACCCTAAAACAATCAATGCACAAGCAATCAGGATGACTTTCTCTAGTTTGATGAATTGCAAAATCCACGGCAAACTAAAGCCACTGATCACATCCGCTACTAATAAGCCACTGCTAACTAGCGGGTAAGTACGTTTAATTTCACGGATGTTGAAAATTTGATTAGCAACAATAGAGGTGTTGAGGTCGTTGACTACATAAAGTGCATCGACCCACAATCGCAGGATGAACACTAAAACTACTGCTACATAGGAAAGATGTAATCCCTCACGTAATAATACCAAGAGCATCAGTGGCACAACCATACAAGGTGCGATCGCCACTACCACCCAGCGCAAGGGAAAAATCTTTTGTAACCAAGAATAAACAAAAACTAACCCTGCACCCATCGCCGCACTAGCAATGTACATCCAAGGTAACGGCCCCGCACCATATTGATCTAAAAACAGTGCAACCGTACTATCCTCAGCCCATCGCAACCCAATAGATACAGTTGTGTAAAAGGCAAACATGATCAAAGTCCGTTCGCCTTCCTCCGGCCGCAGATTTACCCACTGTAGCAGTCGTGAAACAACACCTTTATTGACAACCAACGAGTAGTTTTTCAGTTCCATGCAGTTTAGCTTTCTGATATCACCCTGCAACAATTCAATGAAAAATTGCACTCAACACTCAGCACTCAGCACTCAGCACTCAGCACTTAAAAAGCAAGAGTCCTGAGCAACTGAGTATTATGTTTCCCACTCAGCTCTCAGGACTATCAATTTTTGATAAACTTATTTGACCTTTAGGTCTTTATGCTATTTTCAGCAGTGAATTGTCCGTTGTGTTTCGCAAAGTCAAAGGTTACTTTTTCGGCGAAATCAGCATCATCATATTTCTCCCCTCTTTTTTCGGTGCTTGTTGTACTTCACCAAAGGGTTCTAGGTCTGTCGCCATACGTTTGAGTAAATCTTCTGCTAAGTCACTGTGTTGAATTTCTCGACCCCGAAACATAACAGTCGCTTTAACTTTATCACCGTCCTTCAAGAAACGCTCTGCTTGTTTCACACGCACGTTATAGTCGTGTTCTTCAATTTTGTAGCGCATCTTTACTTCCTTGACATCGGCCGTGTGCTGCTTCTTCCGGGCTTCCCGCGCCTTCTTCTCTTGTTCAAACTTGTATTTCCCGTAGTCCATGATTCGGCAAACTGGCGGGTCGGCCTTATCACTGAGCAGCACTAAATCTAGCTCTTTTTCTTCAGCTAATTGCAGTGCTTCCTGAGGAGTGATAATTCCTAATTGGGAGCCATCAGTATCAATGACTCTAATTTTAGGGAAGCGGATTCTTTCGTTGATTTGGGGCAGATCGCGAGTTCTTTTTTTCTCAATCACAGGCATTATGATTTTTGGAAGCTCTCTTTTTAGAATGTGGTTTGGTTTTGCTTGGTATGCCTCAGAAGCACAATACTTAAAATAACTGAGGACTTAACAAAGGGTCTTGGATAGTAACTAACCTATAGCCTAGTTACTAACGGCTGTATTTGTCATTCTACTCATAATGAAGAGAATTTCTCTGCAATAGTTAACTTAAATTACACAATCAAGCGAAGTGTTATCCATTTTAACAATTATTTTCTCGATTATTGACAAATTGGTATAAATATACATTTGCTAGAGTGAGGGAGTAGGGGCTAGAGGCTAGGGGCTTAATAAATACAGTTGTCCCATCAATCCTTAGACCCGAATTTCTCACGTATGGGTAGCGGGTGTGGTGAGTTTGGGGAGAGAGGGGAGTGTGGGGAGTGTGGGAAGAGAGGGGGGAAAGATTTCTTCACCATCCTCCCACACCTC
>NZ_JACJTB010000051.1 GCF_014698475.1 Nostoc spongiaeforme FACHB-130
TCAACAGGGTCGAACCGTCTACCATATTCATTGGGAGACCTCAAGCTTTGGTGTCGTTACCTTTATCTTGTGGTTTCCCCTTCTTTTTTGCTACCCCATCTCACATAAGGCGTAAATTAGAACCTTTTATCAATCTTTCTCCATTTCTTTGCTCCCGATCACTTGACTTTTAAGACAGTCGCTAGTGGTAGCAAGTTTTTGAGTCTCATTAGACACCAGCTTTATCTATGTTATTATCGGGTTTTAACTTTCAAGATTGAAGAATTAGCCATCATCAACTAAAGAAAAGCACTGGAAAACTTAGTATTTCTGACTCATTAACCAGCACTTTTTATACAAAGGCTAACAGGCTAGGGCGCTGCTATGGCAAAAGTAAAATCAAAAGTCCAGAAATCAAAAAACTCGAAAAAGCAGCCTAAAAAGGACGCACCGACTCTTAGCCTCCAAGAAAGGTTAGCCCAAAAGCGTCAAGCAAATAAAGCCCGCAAAGAATTTATGGATTTGCTGACTAAATCCTTATCTGGTGCGTTATTTTTAGGTTTTTTGCTGTTTTTATTTGCCGGTATTAAGGCTGCATTACCTGCTGTCTTGGGGGTATTGGTTATGTCTTTTTCTTATAAATACCCCCGTCAGGCGCTAATTGGCTTTATCATATATGTCCCCTTTGGCGGCACCATTACCTATTACATTGGTAATAGTCCGATTCTCCAATTGGCTAAAGATTCATTTTACATTCCAGCCGCGATCGCTCTTTGGCAAATCTGCCGCCAACAAAAGCTGCCATTTGTTATCCCCAAAGCAATTCAAATTCCTTTGTATTTTGTCTTGGCTTCCAGCTTACTAACGTTGGTATTTATTAATGGTGGACAGCAACTTAACCCCCCACCCGCAGGTTTATTCAAAACACCTGTTAAAGAAATACCCATCGGCTTAGGAATTTTAGGTTTAAAAGTATTTTTAGGTTATGTACCTTTAATCACTTGTGCCTATTATCTCATTCGTGATAAAAAAGATTTTCTGAGGATAACACGCTTACAAATTATTCTCATCATCATTTGCTGTGCATTAGGATTTCTGCAATACATACTATTAGTAGTTGGCATTTGTGAAGGTACAAGAAATTTAGAAGGTGCGGCTTTATTTAAAGCTACACTTGATGCCCGATGTTATTTTGGTGGAGCTTTAGTTTATAGTCCCAGCCAAGGAATTATTCGTCTACCTGGAACATTTGTTGCACCTTGGCAATGGGCATGGTTTTTAATTTCTAGTACCTTTTTTGCCTTTGCTACAGGTTTTTCTGATCCGTCAATTTTTTGGCGGTTAACAAGTTTAGGTTCTTTAGCTTTAATCTTCGTCAATGCAGTAATTTCGGGACAAAGAATCGCTTTAGCTTTAGTACCGACTTGCTTTGTGATGCTGCTATTACTTACTGGTCAAATTGCTAACTTTAAAAGGTTTATCCCTATTGGGGTAGGACTAGCATTAATTTTGGGAATTGCAGTTGTGACTAACCCGGTAGTTGTGCAAGAACGACTTGATAGTTTTCTGGTACGCTGGAATGCTTCACCGCCACAAGACTTTATTATTGCCCAATTTGCGGAAAACTGGAAAAATGTAGATACTCCCATAGGAAGTGGTTTAGGTCGAGCAACTAACTCGGCGAGGGCTTTGGGTGAGACTAAGTTAGTGGAGACATACTATCCCAAGGTTTTATATGAAGTTGGGATTTTTGGTGTATTGGGTTTTTTCGCTTTAGTTAATGTCCTGACATTTACGGCTTTTAAGACTTATCGTTCCATAAAAAACCGTAATTTCCGCAGTTACGGAGCATCTCTTTGGGTGTTTATATTGTTTATTAGTTATAACACCTACTACTATCCTTTAGATGTTGATCCGGTAGCTGTGTATTACTGGTTTGTTGCGGGAATACTATTTAAGTTACCCATACTGGATAAACAAGAAAAAGAAGATGCTGATCCTGAAAACACAAACAAAAAGAAACGTCTAAAAATCAAGTTTTAATTGATTTGATTTCTTTGAGATTTTACAAATATAACCACGGGTAATTCTACTATCAAAGTAACCAATTTATTTGAGAATTCAATTACATGAATGATTTGCCTTTAATTTCTGTAATCATCCCAACCTACGGACGAGAAGAACCACTAAAAGATAGTATTGTGGATGTTCTCAATCAAGACTATCCCCATTTTGAAGTTTTGGTAGTAGATCAATCGCCAAAACACCAACCAGAAGTACAAGCTTATCTAGAAGAAGTAGCTGCTTCCGGTAAAATTCAATGGTTTCGGTTGAATTGGGCTAGTTTACCTGGGGCGCGAAATTATGGTGTGCGGCGGTCATCTGGAGACATAATTTTATTTATTGATGATGATGTAAAATTAACGCCTGGGTTTTTAATGGCTCATGGGAGAAATTATCTACAAAACCCAGAAATTGGGGCTGTGGCTGGGCGAGTTTTTGACAGAATGAAGTTAAGCGAATCTGGAGGTAAATTACAGATTGAATACCTTCCTCCCCAAGCCATGAATCCTGGTCTTGCTTGGCATTATCTGGATTTAGTTCATACGATTAAACCCCAACAGGTGCTAACAGCGAGGGGTTGTAATATGTCATTCCGCCGTGAGATTTTTAGTAAGTATGGACTGAGATTTGATGAGAGATTTCGCGGGAGTGCTGTACGGGAAGAATCGGATTTTTGTTTACGAATCAGACAGACAGGATATAAGATTTGGTACGACCCAGAAGCACATTTAATTCATTTAGGTGAAGAAACAGGCGGGTGTCATGATATTAGTACGCGATCGCTAAAATATCAATTCACCTTCTATCACAATAATTTTTTGATGGCGTTGAAGAGCTTGACTTTTAGTGAATTTTTACAACTATCTGCTAGTTTATTTGATTGTCAGGTTTTAGGACATCCACCTTGTAATAAGAGTGGTTCTTTTGTGGCGATTTTGTCCCGTGGGATGTTCTATGTTTTAGGTTTTATGAATGCGTTATCTAGTGTAATTCAATCTATCTGGAATGATGGGCAGATTTATACTAGGTTGGATCAACAATCCCAAATGTTAGTTGTTGATAAACAACCTTCTATATCTGCTAATTGAAAATTGCTGTTGCAGTTTTTAGATCCTCGACTTCTTAAAGAAGTCGAGGATCTGAGCTTCTGAATAAAATTAAATTAAAATGCGTATACTACAAATTGTTCCATCGATTTCTTTAATTTATGGTGGCCCTAGCCAAATGGTACTAGGGTTAGCGCCTGCTTTAGCAAAAGAAGGTATAAAAGTTACTGTTCTGACAACTGATAGTAATGGTGATACTGGTCAACAGCCTTTAAATGTACCTTTAAATCGCCCAATTCAACAAGACGGTTATGAAATAATTTACTTTCGCTGTGCGCCATTTCGTCGCTATAAATTTTCGCTGGATTTACTCAATTGGCTAAAAAGTCATGCTAACGAATTTGATTTAGCACATATTCATGCTTTATTTTCGCCTATTAGTAGTGCAGCCGCGACGGTATGTCGTGAAAAAAAATTACCTTATATTTTGCGTCCTTTAGGTACTCTTGATCCGGCTGATTTACAGAAGAAAAAACAATTAAAAAAGCTGTATGTAGAGTTGATTGAACGCCAAAATTTAGCAGGTGCAGCAGCAATTCATTTCACTAGTCAACAAGAAGCAAAAATATCAGCAAGATTTGGAGTCAATACCAAAGATTTAGTAATTCCTTTGGGTGTAAAACCGACGCAAAGAATTTCATCAAGTGCAGTACGCAGTCAGTTAGGTATACCGGAAGATGTGCCTTTGGTGCTATTTATGTCGCGTATTGACCCCAAAAAAGGCTTGAATTTGTTGATTCCAGCTTTAGAAAAACTCTTGGCAAATGATTGCAAGTTTCATTTTGTTTTAGCTGGGACAAATCCTCAAGACCCAGACTATGAAAACAAAATCAAATTTCAAATCGAAAATTCACCATTGCGATCGCATACTACCATTACAGGCTTTGTCAGTGGTGAATTGAAAGCTGGGTTACTGCAAGCGGCTGATTTATTTGTTTTACCTTCTTACTACGAAAACTTTGGTATTGCGGTGGCTGAGGCTATGGTAGCTGGGATACCTGTAGTGATTTCTGACCAGGTGCATATTTGGCAGCAAGTAGGCGATAGTCAGTCGGGATGGGTGGGTCAAACTGATGTATCTTCGTTGTTGGAGTTATTGCAACAAGCTATGCAAAATCCCCAAGAACGCCAACGTCGGGGACAAAATGCTCAAAAATATGCCTTAGAAAATTTTAGCTGGGATGCGATCGCACGCCAAATGATTCAAGCTTATCAGCAATTGACTGTAAAAATTGGCGTTGCTGATTAAGGGTAGGACTTACGCAGACTCTATGAATTCTTGGCGTTCTTGGCGACTTGGCGGTTCGATAAATTAAGCTTTTTGGCAATTTTTGCGTAAGTCCTGAAGGGGATGAATTTTGTTTCGCGCATTCGCCGCTAGGCGTTCCGCTTGCGGTAGGCGCAAAGGCGCGAAAAATTAATCTTTCATTTTGCTTCGACATCTGAATTCATCCCGCATTTATGCAACACCTAAAAATTTAGTCATGAAATGTTTGGCGTTCTGTTTTCATCACTTTTCCGGCTTCATCAAAGTGTATTGTAAATTCAAACCACGCAAAATCACCAAATGGTGCTGCACCATCTTCACCATAACGCCAAGAAAGTCCATCATCTGATGAATACCTTGGTGCTGATAAAATTTTTGATACTTCAGCTTTGCTCATTCCTGGTTTGATACTGTCGAACTTTTGCAGGGTAAAACCTGGGGGTAATTTAGTATCAATTAAAGGATTGAAGATAAACACACTTTCTGTAAAACATTGTAAGTATATCCCTATAGGTAAAACAAAGATGACAAAAAATACTATCAATCCTTTGGTGAATTCCATTTTTTAACTCACATCCCGCAACTAAAAAAATTTAGGGGTTTAAGTCCCAGACTTCTATCAAGCCACCAGTGTTATGACTCTTTTTAAATTCCCGTTACAAGACGGAAAAAGCGAATTACGAATTGCGAATTGCGAATTGCTTTAATTCGCCCTTTCCCATTGGCGTTGAATTTCTGTAATTGTTTTACTATCGGGTGGTGGAAGAATTTTCACACTCGGCTTGACTTCTACACCAGGAATATTTTGATTCCACGGACTATTCGGTACAGTTTTTAAATCAACGTTATTATTCACCGGACGAAAACCATACTGAACAAATACAGCCTGTTGTTCTGGTTGGGTGAGAAAGTCTAAAAACTGCTTTGCGGCTTTTGCTGTACCTGCGCCTACATCTCGTCTGACAATTGCTGCGGTGGCGGTAGTTTCAATTGATGGGTCTAAATAATAAACTTGGTATGGTCTACCTTTACTGGCTGCTGATTGTTGCCAGCGATATAAAGCTACACTTTCATATACAGTAGCGACATCAGCATCATTAGCACCTCTAACAATAAATTCTTGTAGGAGAATATCTGTAGAACGAGGCGGTTGATAAACGGATTTTTTGATTAAACTAAATAGTTCTTGGACTGATGAATTATTAAAACTATCGGCGTTAATAACACCACCTAACTTTGATTGTGTCCACAGGTTCAAAGTTAACTGACCACTATTAGAACGAGTGGGGTCTGTGGTGACAAAATCAAAACTACCCCAGTTACTTGAACCGCCAACTTTTCCCCAGTTACCAGCTTGCATTGCTTGTTCTAGTTTTGACCATTGAAAGCGTCCATTGGGAAAAAGAACTTTACCCCGTTCTGGCCAAGCAATACCTACTAATAGAGTTTTTGCTAGTGGTTGAGGAGTTTCATAAAACGGTTCGGTTTGGGTGGTAGTGCGGAGGCGATCGCTCAATTCTGTTAAAATTTCCCCATTGGCTGGAATTAACACCGCAGGTTTAAAATCATTTTTCTGGTCAACATAATTGTTAACCATATCTTGAGAACCCTGAAACTTGAGTTCTAACTTGATATTGGGGTTTTCTTGCTCAAATTTTGCTTCTAGTTGTTGCAGTGGTTCTTGTAATTCTGTCCCGCTAACAATGACCACTGTTTGCTGTAAACCAGGAATTGGGGCGTAAGTTAAACCTAATGCAGCTGCGATAATGGCGACGGAGGTAAAAACTTGTTTTCTGCGCTTGAATTGAGATTTTTTGCTTTTCATATTATTTTGTTTTGCTAGAGAAGTGACTCACAGTAACTAGCACCAAGACAAACATAGTCAGAATAATTAAGGAGCATAAAGCTATCGAAAAGATAATAATAATGTTGAGACCTACTAAGGTTGTCAGAAAATCTAAAGCACTCAAATAAGTATCTTTAACTGTGATTTCTAATGATGATTGACCATTATTGCTTAGTAGGGTTTCCAGCCGTTGTTTATCTGCTAATGCCGTTTTTAAATTACTCCCGTAAAAATATAGTTCTTCCCCTTGATTATTGGTTCTGAGATAAATATAAGTACCTTCAGGTAAATCTTCTTTAAAGACATACTCTTCTACTTCCACACCAGTTAATCTAAATGATGTAGGTGCAGTTGACCATGAACCATATAAATGGCTAAACTGCTGCTGACATTTGACATAATTAGGTTCAATTCGTTGACATTTTAAGTTAACTGATTTACCCAGTGTCAATACCAACATAGGGATAACTATCAACGACTCAGCAAAGATGACAGCAAAGGTACAATTTTTGATATGGCTGATTTTTTTCTGCATATATAGGAATCCGCTTTGATTCCTGAAATTACAACTTCACTGTCTTACTACTAAATCCAGATTTTCTGCAAGGCTATTGAGTTCATCAGCAATTAATTGCAAAGCATTAATTTGCTCAGAATCAATTAAATCAGATGTACGTAATTTTGTTTGCAGTTTTTGCAATATACCAGCAAAATCTTGAATTAAAGTAGCAATATTGATGACTCTGGATAGACGGCTATCTTCACCTTCTTGTGCTAACTGTATATTACGTTTGAGACTTTCTGCTAACTGATTAAGATGTCGTTTAGCCACACCAGAACTATTTGGTAATTTGGTTTTGACTTCTGTAAGTTGCTGTTGTAAAGCTTCGATAGAAAGGAGTGAATTTGTGTGGTGTAGACTAACTTCTAATTTATCAAGTTTACTAGGAAGTTCTGCGGCGCGATCGCAACTGATTAAAACCGTTGTCAACAGTTCCATATGAAAGGTATCAGTTAATAGTTTCTGCACCTCTAACCGCATAGCCTGAGATTGGTTAGCTAAAGCCAAAGCCGATGATTTAACCGCTAATATTTCCCGTTCCAAAGCTGGATTATCTAACTCTAATACCTCACCTTCACGAGATTTGAAAAAACTCGCACCAGCCACCGTCACACCAGTCGCCACAGGTAGCATCACCAGACTAGATAAATTTCCCAACCGCACCCCAACAAACAGAGTCAAACCACCAACCAAAACAGCCACCGGATAATACAACGGATTGACTAACTTCACCATAAAAAACTCCGCGTACCTTTGCCTTTAAAACTCCACCTGTAAGTTTGACATAACCTGCGAAATCGTCTCAGGATTACCTTGAGAATAATATCCTCCATTTAACTCAGCAATTTTTTTCAAAACATCAGGTTTAAATTCGCCTTCTTTGCCATAACCAATCGTAAAAAATCCAATTCTTTGGTCAGTTGCAAAACCGCTTTTTTGCAATTCTTCTTCTAATTCATTCAATCTAATATTTGAACCAGCATCTTCACCATCAGTTAATATCAACACAGCGTTAATTGCATCTTGACGCAGATTTTGTTGTAACCAATTTCTTGCTTCTAAAGCTGCATCGTATAATTTTGTCCCGCCATCAGCCCGAAGACCATTGATAAATTGCCAACCGCGATCGCGTCCTTGGGGTGTACCATCGACTAATACAGGCGGACGAATTACCGAATCAAAATCAATCAAGGCAATTTTTTCTTTCGGCCCCAAATTCTTAATATAGTTTTGTAAAGTATTTTGTACAGCAGGCAATTTATCACCCGACATTGAACCAGAAGAATCAACAACCACCACCACTAAAGAAGGTTTTTTCGCTAATTCTTGCCAAGATTTCAACATTGCATCAACAACTTCTGGCTTTGGTGGACGCAGTGAATCATATTTAGCTTGGGCTTCTACACCAAATTCGGGACTAAACTTAGCACCTAATGCGACTCCTGGGGTTCCGGGACGTAAACCCAAATCAGTCGCAATTTTTTGAGTTTCTGGCGATCGCCAATAAGTGATAAACTTTTCCGCAGCAGCCTTTTCATCTGTGCTGACCCAAGGTGCATTCGGGATAATTGCCCGCATATTAGAGGTAAAAGTAGCTTTGGGATAAACTGCTTGATAACGCTGCTGTCCCGTTGCTAAACCGGAATTAGCTACAATTACACTTGATTCGTATACTGAACCAACCGAAGCCCAAAATGGCCCATTCTTGACCATTGCTTGGGCGAGAGAATTAGTCGAAACCCCGTAACGAGTAATTTTGCTTTGGATTTGTTGAATTTGGGGTTGAAACTTCTGTACATCCGCCATTGTAATTTCTTCAGGACGCTTACCTGAGACGCTGGCGTATTGGGCTACCAGAGTTTGCAACCCAGAATTAGAACGAGTCGGGGCAGAATGTACATAATGAACTGTCAAAGGTGGCGAAGTTGGGTCAATATCACGGTGAGTTTTAGCCGTTACCAAAGCTTTATAAGGATCTGCAACTTTCCGCAAACCACTGGCGATGTCAGCTTGCGCCATAAAAACCATTGGCGTGTTCGCAACCAGTGACGACTCTGTGATTTCTGGGATGTAATTTTTCCCCGGAAATAGTTGATTCATCCGGTAAATTAACTGACTGTGATATATATCTCCATCCAGAGAAATAATTGTGGGAAAATCTGCTGCGTCGGCTTGGACTGTACCCTTTTGCAATTGATTGGCTAAAGCAACTACCTCAGTCACAACATCACCACTACCCAAAGATTCACATTTCACTCGAAAAGCTGTACCATTATCTAGCTTTGGTTGGGTAGCATTAAAATTTTTCGCCGCTTGATTACAAAAGTCACCCAAAGCACTACCAACCAGTAACTTGACTGTTAACCCTGAAAAATTATTATCAGAAGTTGAATCAGTGTTACACCCCGTGACTAACACTAAAGTAGAGATTGCTACAAGAT
The DNA here is from genome assembly GCF_014698475.1 of Nostoc spongiaeforme FACHB-130. Classification (GTDB taxonomy): domain Bacteria; phylum Cyanobacteriota; class Cyanobacteriia; order Cyanobacteriales; family Nostocaceae; genus Nostoc_B; species Nostoc_B spongiaeforme. Next base: position 9,266 of record NZ_JACJTB010000051.1, read on the forward strand.
TGGTAACAAACCGAGACCTTTGAAAAACCATGCACTTCTCCCAAAATCATGAGTAATCTAGCAATCTCTGCAATCAAATAGTAAATTCTGCTTCTATTGTGCGATCAAAAAGTTAATTTTCAGTTAATTGGTTAAGTGTAAAAGATAAACATTATATCTGTATAATAATCAAGCCGCATCTAGTTACACTGCATCTCTCCCTGCCTCCGTGCTAAAGACTTAAAATTTTGTAACAAATAGCTAAAAGCCGATAGGGAAACCGATGTTTTATGGGATGATGGCAAAGTAGACTACATCTGCCTCTTTATCTACAGGGAATCTTATATGGCTCTCCGTCTTGGTGATACAGTACCCAACTTTACACAAGCCTCTACACATGGCGACATAGATTTTTACACATGGGCTGGTGATAGCTGGGTGGTGCTGTTTTCTCACCCTGCTGACTACACACCAGTTTGTACAACTGAATTAGGTACAGTTGCGAAACTTAAGCCAGAATTTGACAAGCGCAATGTGAAAGCGATCGCCCTCAGCGTTGATGATGTAGAATCTCACAACGGCTGGGTAGGTGACATTGAAGAAACTCAAAACACCACCCTTAATTACCCCATTTTGGCAGACGCAGATCGTAAAGTTTCTGACCTTTACGATATGATTCACCCCAACGCTAACGCAGCTGTCACAGTGCGTTCCGTATTTGTAATTGATCCCAACAAAAAACTGCGTCTTTCCTTCACCTACCCCCCCAGCACCGGACGCAACTTTGATGAACTGTTGCGGGTAATTGATTCACTACAACTCACCGATAACTACAGCGTAGCCACCCCTGCTGACTGGAAAGATGGCGATAAGGTTGTTATCGTCCCCTCCCTCAAAGACCCTGAAGTCTTGAAAGAAAAATTCCCCAAAGGTTACGAAGTAGTCAAACCCTATTTGCGGTTAACTCCTCAACCTAACAAATAATGATTGCTGAGTGAGAATAACTACTCAATATTGAGTAGATAAATTTTTAAGTCAATTTGTTTACAAGACGCAAAGCTTTATCTTTGCGTTTTTTTGTATTTACGTAAGAATGGAAAATAAAGTCAGATGTTGAACTATGATGCTGTCATCTTCCTTAGTGATTCAAATGCCGCCATCAATGCAAATGACAGATGAACAATTCTTTGATTTCTGTCAAGTTAATCGTGACTTACGCATTGAAATGAATCAATTTGGAGAAATTTCAATTATGCCGCCTACGGGTTCAGAAACAGGAAATCGTAACTTTAATGTAGCTTTACAGGTAGGAGTTTGGTCAGAAAAAGACGGTACAGGTATTTGTTTTGACTCCAGTACAGGCTTTACATTATCCACGGGTGCAAAACGCTCTCCTGATGCTTCCTGGATGAAATTAGAACGGTGGAATGCTTTATCATCGGAACAACAACAAAGATTTGCACCTATTTGTCCTGATTTTGTCATTGAATTGCGATCGCCTAGCGATAATCTCCAACCCCTCAAAGATAAAATGGCAGAGTATATGCAAGAGCCAGGGGTACAGTTAGGTTTTTTAATTGACCGCAAACACCGCCGAGTTTATATTTATCGTCCTCATCAACCAGAAGAATGTTTAGAAAGTCCTGAGACAGTTAGCGCAGATCCAGTTTTACCAGGATTTTCCTTGAATATGTCTAAAATTTGGTAGCTATATTACTATCCTAATCGATTAATAATTGTTGTGATATTGCAAGCAATATAACCAATTGCTAAAGGTGATTTATCATTTAAAAGTAATAGAATTTGCTGGAGATTTTGTACGAGATTTGCCCCATAAATCTGCCAGAGTTTTTCTTGTAGTTGATACAAAATGCGATCGCCGACAATATCATCACTACCCGGACGAAGTAACCAATGGGTTCGCAGAACTTTAAAATCAGCGATATCTTGACTCTGCATCACCTGAATTATCTCTTGAGTCCCACGTTCTACTAATTCATCAGTGACAATTTTCATCACCATTGGTTGCAAAGTAAAAGCTGGTGCATCACTACAAATCCATTTTTCTAAAAGCGATCGCCTCTCCAAGCTGACAATAGCATCTAACATTGTAGCTGGGTCAAGAGAAACGAGTAAATGAGTTTGCAAGCGGCTAAAAGAGATTGGTTGTTGCCAAATTGCTAACCAATAGAGAATATTTTGTTCTAAAGCACACAGTTGCTCAAACTGTTGCTTGAGGATAGCACGCAAGCGATCGCCAATTACTATCGTATTTTGACTGAGAAAAGCCGCAATATTCCCACCAAACACAGACTGAATCAATGGCGTAACTAGTTTGAGTGCCAAAGGATTGCCGCGATAAAGTTGAATCAGGGGTGATAATCCGATTTCCTTACCTGTGAATCCTCTCGCTTGCAATAGTTCCACTGCCGCAGCTTTTGGCAATCCTGTTAAAGTTAGACTGCGAACCGTTTTACTATTCGACTCAATAATATTTGGTTGTTCTCGACTGGTGAGGATAATGCAACTTTGATGATGAGTGCGGCTTAATTGCTGGATAAATTGATGATAGTGTTTCTCTGACTCATCCAACCCATCAAGTATTAATAAACACCGACGCTGTTGTAGATGGTGAATGAGTTTTGCGGTATCTTGGGAAAAATCATCAACCGGAGTTTGCTTAAAGGTGTGGAGAAGTCCATCTAACAGCGAAACTAGGGATGGTGCAAAATGAAGCGTTTTCCAGATTAAAGCATCAAATTTTAACTGAAGATAATCAGCCAAAGCCAGAGCCAGAGCCGTTTTGCCAATGCCAGCCATCCCTGTGATGATAATTAGTTTACAGCGATCGCTTACAATCCATTCTTCTAACTGAGTTAATTCTTGATTGCGTCCATAAAAACTTTCAACATCAGGTGCTTCATCCCAGTCGAGGTATTGTGTAGCGGTTTCCTCGAAGTCTGCGTTAGGGATTTCTGCGATACTTTGCCAATTATTAATGCCAACAGCCTGACAGATAGCGATAAAAATTTCTTGTTGAATGCGATCGCCCTGCCAAAATCGCCGTAAACTAGCTCTAGAAGTATGAGCATCTTGCCACCAACGCGCCGTACTAGTTTTCGTCCAACCAAGACGTTTTCGCGCCTTGTCTACAATTGCCAGTCCAGTTGTTGATGCTTTGAGCGAGTTTGACATATATCTGTTAACTGAGCAGATTTTTAAACATCTATTAAAGACCAATAAAGTTCAGTTAAGCATCAGGCAAATAAATTATAAATTATCCAATCTAGATAATTATGGGGAGTTGTATTTTGATTTACCATTTAGGCATAATTTAAACTTCTATCTTATAATTCAAATTTAATTCGTCTCCGGTTGTACCTCTAATACCCCAGTTAGATTTGGGAGTTTCAAAAATGGTGATTTCAATGTCGTTAACAGAGATACCAAAGGTTTCATAAATATCTTTAATTAACTTCCGAATTAGCTCTTTTTTGGTTTCAACTGAGCGTCCTTCAAACATAACAATTTCGATAACTAAATAATTATATGATCTGTCTTGAGGATAGTAAAAATTTTCTGCGTCTAAAGGGAAAAATCGCTGAAATTTCTTTTCATGGGCAATTTTTAAAATTTCAACTAGTGAGGTATGAATAATGTGAGATAAATCTGATTTAATAGGATTTAGTTGATCAGCTAAACCATATACTTTAACTTGTACCATAGCTTTTAAGATTAGTGTTTATATACTGTTTTAAGTGAGTAATTACTCTTTGGATATGAATTACATCGTCGTATAATTTGCTCATCATTATTGCACCTTCTAAAGTAGCAATAATAATAGTGGCGACTTCATCAGGATTCACATCAAAACGAATTTCACCCCGATTAATTCCCTTGGTAATAATTTGAGAAATTAAATTAAGCCAAGAGTTCATTGCTTGTTGCGCCCGATCGCGCAATGCTGGATGAGCATCATCACTTTCAATTGCTGTATTTAACAGTGGACAACCACCTTTAATGGGCGGATACTCAACAAAGCTGCTAAATACTTCCATAATCGCTTCTAGACGTTCTATTGCATGATGTTTACTCCTAATTGCGGCTTTTGTTCGCTGACTGACCAGGGCGATCGCAAAATCAAAGGCTTGGAGTGCTAGTTCATCTTTACTAGAAAAGTGATTGTAAATTCCGCCTTTCTGCAATCCGGTAACACGCATAATATCTGAAATCGACGAACCCGCATATCCTTGTTGGTTAAACAGTTCCGCCGCTTGTTGGAGAATGCGAGTTTTTGTTTCTTCGCCTTTGGACATATAGTAATCCGATTTGATTTCTGAATCTAGTTGTGCAGGCAGGAAGTAGGGAATAGGGAGTAGGGAGTAGGAAAGAAGCTTGATTTGGGTGTACTGATTTTTTTCATAAATCAAATATGAGTCCTATATAGAAAAGTGCTGAGTGGTGAGTGTATATTCAGCATTTTTAAGTCTTTATGTCAATTTTACAGACCGATTGGTCTGATTAAAAATAACATAATAAAAAATTATAAATCAATCATGACAGAGATGATTAACAATAAATACAGTCATGGTGATGAATTATGCTTCCCAACCGTTACCAAAACTTAAATCGGATTCAGCAACTTGACCCAGTAACCGACCATAGCCAGATATATTATCTGATGTCGGGTTATGAATTTTCGTGGGAAATGCAGCGATCGCTCGAAATGGCCTTAATGCGAACTTACTGTGTTCCCAGCATATCTAAATTACTCGATCAGACCAAAGAATTTCATCAGCGTCCACAAAAACGCTATGACGACACATCGATTTTGTTGGTAGAAATTGTTAAATGGGGTTATGAGAGCGATCGCGGTCAACAAGCATTGCAACGGATGAACGCCATCCACGGACGCTTTAAAATTGACAACGCCGATTTTTTATATGTGCTTTCGACCTTTATTTATGATCCTATCGACTGGAATGCTAATTTTGGTTGGCGGTTGATGTGCGAACAAGAAAAATTAGCGTCTTTTTACTTTTGGCGAGAAGTCGGTAAGAAGATGCACATTGAAAAAATTCCCGAAACCTACGCAGAGTTTGAACGCTATAAACTCGACTACGAAAAGGAAAATTTTCGCTATTCTGAAACAAACCACCGTATTGGAGAATCAACACTTGCTTTATTTTTAAGTTGGTTTCCTTGGTGGATGCGACAACCTTTGAAACCAATCATCTATGCCTTACTTGATGAGACAATGCTGGATGCCTTTGGTTTTGAACATCCTTCTCCGTGGCTGCGTTCTGTTATGGTCAAAATCCTCAAATTCCGCGCCAAATTCATCCACTGGCTTCCACCCCGGACTCAGACTAATTTTTATATTGATTCTCCTATCCGCAGTTACCCGAATGGTTACGAGATAGCTAATGTGGGGTCAGAGGTAGGCTTTTGATTCTGTAGCTTTTGTGAGGTGTGGTTCATACACTTATACCCCACACCCTTTCATATCATGTCCGACAAATCAGTTATGAAGGACGCATATCTGTTCTGTGCAGAAAGACGAAACTCTTTCTCCCCCCTGCTCCCTGCTCCCTGCGGTCTATATGATAAGTCTTTTACCGGACAAGATATCACTCTTTTACCTACCCAGTCTCTACAGAAAATCTTTGTGCGTAAGTACTGAGACCATCTATAACCGTAATTTTCCTGAGATACTGAGCTTTATGAATTTAATCTTGAAGAAGACTTCAGTAAATTCATCAAAACTCATTCAAAAAATTACCTTATCTTTGAAAAATTGATTGATACTGATGACTGTCACAGGTAATCTAATAAATAATAGATACATTAACTTCATTGGTCTTGAGAACTTCCATGACCACTCACAGCCTGTTTACTGATTTAGAAGAAGCAAATTTTGTTAAACCCAATCTTCAGCCATTAAATCTCCAACTTGGGCAAGAGAAAATTTATAGCTTCTTCATGGAAATTGTAAATGAAAAGTCTCCAGAAGAAGTCTTGCGAGAATTTAAAAGATTATTTTTTGACTTTCTAGAATCAGGTAGTTTAAATACAGTACCTCTAATTCGGAAAATCCTCTCAACCAACAATGAGCAGGAATTTCGGAATACTATTAAGCGTTGTTGCTATATCATAGTTAATAACTGGGCATCTAAAAGAAAATATGAAGCTATTCAAGAATTAATTAACTTATTAGTTAATTATGATGTTCCCTGCAAAAAAAGCAGTTATACCAGTTTGTATACATATAAAAGCTGGCTCAAAAATTTTGTTAAGAGTGAAGATTATCAAGAATTAAAACTATTTGCTCATAAACACGATCATAAAGGTAAATCTCACTGGAGTAATCGCTATGCAGCTTATTTACTAGTTGCCCAATCTTTAGATGTTAATAACCCAAAAGAGCAACAAGAAGCAGCTAGGCAACTTTCTAAGCAGATGAAGGACAATTTTAAATTTGAACTAGCAATGTATATTGCGCGTTCTCAGTCCTCGGCTTCCAATTCTACACGCTATGTCAATCCTAGCATCCTGGGCGATAATGTTTTACGTTTGATTAAAATGATTATCCTAAAAAAAGGATTATTCAGTTATGAAAATTTAGCCAATATATTTATTAAACAAACACATGAGCAAACATTTAAAGAATTTAAAGAAAGTATACGCAAGTACTTATTTTTCTCTGTTAAAAATCTGGAATTGGTCAAAATATTAAATCAAGACTTAAAAGAAAATTTAGCTAATTGGAAACCAGAACATGATGAAGAAGTTTTAGATAAAAACTTATTTCTGCGAAGCTGTAATCGGTTGATTGATTGTCTAACCACAGAAAATGGTCGAGAACCTTCACAGTTATTTATTTTATTACTTTCTCAAGGTCATCCATTAACTTTAGTAATTATTCTCCTCAAAATCATTTTAATTTGTCAGAATTCTCGTAGCCATTTGGAAATTAGAATTGCTCATTTAATTCACTATTACGAAAAATTACCCAAAGATGAGTGCAAATGGGTTATTAATTTTCTAGAAATTTTTAACATCACTTTTGCAATCTACGCTGAAAACATTGAATATAACTTGATTAAAATTGAAGAAGCCAAACAAAATTCTCAAGGTAAGTATAAGATAGATACTTACCATGTGTTTTCCCAATTAAGGGAGAATATTTATCAATAATTGCTAAACAGATTGTTGGTGGACGCAACTTAGTATTATTGGGAAAATATAGTGTTTTTTTGCTTAACTCATATCTTGCACCAGGCGACTGAAGTCGCGGCTACACAGGCAAAACCCCTTCGGGTTCGGGGGTTCGCAATCGACGGGAACCGCCAAGACTGCGACCCCCTCACCGCCTGCGCGGGTTCCAAACCCTTGATTTCTCGTCAGTCCGCGTAGGCGGACTTCGTTTGTATAGCCGCGAATTCCATTCGCTGGGGCTAGGTGCAAGATGTGAGTTAACCAATAAAGACAATCTGCCGCCATTATTTTTTAATATCTTTTGTTGGGTTTTGCTATCGCTACACCCAACTTTGTATATTGATGCAAGTGATAGGATGAGCGATTGTTCTCATACCAAGTTGCAATCAAAGATAATAATTTGGGACGGGAGTGGAGATTAGGAATACTATTTCTAAACGCAACTTAGTATCAGAACTCATAAATCTACCCTAAGTCTTCAAACAAACACTAATGAGTCTATGTAAATATTTTGACTGTGTGAAGTTTGCCAGCAAACCTCTACAATTTGCTTGACACAAATTTTGGCGATAGTACAATCGACACTAGTTAACGGAAAATCAGGGTAATCAATAGTGTACTTGTACTGAATATCACATAATTAGTACATAGTTACTGAAAATTGATCAGATCGCACTATTCCAAGTTAGGATGATCAGTTAGCGATGCCTTGATTTGGCAATCGATATTGAGTTGTTGAGATTTTATGGACAAAAGTCCACAAGACGGCAGTACGAACCTCCTCTAAGCTGGTGAGCGTGTCTCTCGGCGCGGGGGAGGCACATAGGAGGTATTCATGCTCATACAGGACATTCGTGATTCACTGTTCAATGTCTCTGATTTAAATCAGTTGAAATGCGATTTAAATGGGTTACAACCCGTAGATGTCGGTGAATATATTACACAATTACCAGAAAAACAACGAGCGATCGCTTTTCGGCTGTTAAATAAAGCCCAGGCAATTGACGTGTTTGAATATCTACCCACAGATGTGCAGGAAGAATTAATTAATTCCCTGCATGATGTCCAGGTAGTACAAATTATGGAGGCGATGAGTCCTGATGAACGGGCAGAATTATTTGATGAATTACCGGCTGGGGTAGTTAAACGCTTAATACAACAGCTAAGTCCCGAACAAAGACAAGCAACCGCCACAATTCTGGGTTATCCCGAAGGTACTGCTGGGCGGGTGATGACTACAGAATATGTGCGTTTACAAGAAGGTTTAACCGTTGGTGAAGCCTTAAGCAAAATTCGCCGTCAAGACGAAGATAAGGAAACAATTTACTACGCCTACGTTACAGACAATAACCGTAAACTTGTCAGAGTCGTTTCATTGCGTCAGTTATTGTTTACTTTTCCTGATGTCTATATTCGTGATATATCTAGCGATCGCGTCATCAAAGTTAAAACCGAAACGCCGCAAGAAGAAGTCGCCCAAATCATGAAGCGTTACGACTTAATCGCTATCCCAGTAGTAGACAGGGAAGATAGATTAGTCGGCATCATCACTATTGATGATGTGATTGATATTTTAGAAGAAGAAGCCACCGAAGACATCCAAAAACTAGCCGGGGTGAGTGGTGATGAAGAAGCTTTATCAGCGCCCTTAGTTACCATTCGCAAGCGCCTACCGTGGTTGTTGGCAATTATGGCATTGTACATTGGTGCGGCAAGTGCGATCGCACCTTTTCAATCGGTAATTGCGGCTGTACCAGTATTAGCTGTAATTATGCCGATTTTCTCCAACACAGGCGGGACTGTAGGAATTCAAGCCTTAACTGTAACAATTAGAGGCTTGGGTGTTGGCGAAGTCACACCTAGAGATACTTTCAAAATTCTCCGTAAAGAAGTGCTGGCAGGCTTAGGCACAGCCGTAGTTTTAGCTATCACCATGATGGCACTATCGATGATTTGGGCGAAACCCCAAGAACGCTGGGTTGGTGTGGTTGCAGGTACAGTGATGGCGACGAATACACTAGTGGCTGTGACTCTTGGTACTCTCTTACCAATGGGTTTAAAACGGCTGAAGCTTGACCCTGCATTAGTGAGTGGGCCATTAGTCACCACAATGCTAGATACTATCGGCTTTTTAACTTTCCTGACTTTAATTTCTCTGGCTTTGCATATTTTTCACTTACCCCAGTGATTAAACGCAATTTTACTTAATGTAAAGTTTAATTTCATCACCAAAGAAGTTTGGTATGATATTTTATCGTTAGGACTTAAGTAAACAGCATTTTCAACTCTATTCCCTCCTTTGGATCTGTGTCTTCTATCAAACTCTAGTTATTGGCTACTACTGTAGAGTAAGCGAAGCCTCTAGCGCATCTAAGGTTTTCCTTACTCTGTATATCAGTCCTAATTGTCAATATATTGATGACTCTGACATCTATAGTTTTGGGGTAAACAGCAAATATTTAACACCCCACAGCCATTGCATCAATATTATTAACGCAACCATTCCAGTTTAAATCTTTCAAGAGTGTGAGAGCATCTGTCATCTCATACTACAGAAATTTGTTTGACAATATAGCAATCCTAAATGATTTACCAACATCTCCCTTGTTTACCTTGTCTCCCTTACCCCTGTTGTTCATCCATCAAATAGAACTGCTATATGTGCAACTTATTTGTAAATCTCTATCCTTACAGACGCAATCTAGGAAAGATTTGGCTTTAGTAGGTTTTCCGCAAATTAGTTCTTGAGAATTTTTATTAACATCAATTATTGATGAATATTAGCAGTGAAATTTTGTTAAATCTATTTACTAGTTGGAAGTTATGTGCTGTTTTGCCAAGCAATTATGTATCCGTAAAATGTATCAATTTTGATAACACATAATATTGATTGCGAGTCAACCTAAATAGATACAAAATTTGAATATTGATACTGAGTATATGAGCATTATTGTGTGCTTATATTGCTTGAACAAATCTACAAACAATTAGGGATAGAGTATCTCTAGCTCTGTTGCGTTATGTACTGAGGTAATTCATTTAATTTTGATAAAACTATTGTCTGACAGGTCATATAGTTGACTTAATGAATTTATGTAAAGGAGAGAAATGTCATCCCAAAGCCTTGATTTTGCAGCATTATAGCCTAATGCTCCTGGGTAAATGTCAAGCATATAAGCATTTACTTTGTAACTGCATAATTCTCTCTTGATGATGCCTTATTTAAAGATTTTTTTAACTTCATAATGAAAATAACTGGATTTTAAAGATTACATAAACTGGACTTTAGCGTCACATTAACTTCATAGTATCTTGATTTATTTGAGACAGTTTATGTAGAAATATTTAACAGTATATACTTAATAAAAATTTCCTTTTGCTTTGAAGTTGTAGTAATATACAGTGTAATTAGTTACTCAACTATTTGCGAACTTAAGTTCTAAAGTATTGGGATCAATACTTTGCTTGATTTCTTCGTACTCGTGACGAAAAAGCTACAATTCCTCTACGGAATCGGTAGCCCGGAAATTGTATTACTCCTAATGCGAAATAGACAGCCTTGAGTTTGTATTACTCAAATATTAAATAAGCTTGGAACTTAGTTAATGCGAAAACAACGAAGATTTCTTTTATTAATAGTGGGTTTATCTTTAGGCCTGTCTGTACTGATGGGCTATATCAACCCACAAAAGGTCTTCGGTCAGATTGCCTTACCTGACGAAGAAACCTTATTTGCACGCCGACGAGCCGAAGTTGCAACTAACTTTGTAGTTGAGCCTCCTAATGGGCGTACCCTGCGTCCAGCCGAGCGTGTACGTCGTGATAACTTTGGCGATGTCGGGATTAGCCCAATCACTACCGTGGCTCAATTGGATAAATTAGTTTATCCTTCTCTACCCAACTCAATCAAAGAAAGAGAACTCGAAGGGGCGGAATTCTTTACTACCCCCAACAGAGTTGAGAATGGTTTCGGTTCGATGGCTATGCAAACACGATGTGCAGGTTGTCACCTGAATAACCTGGAGTCAGTTCCCAACGAAGGACTGCTGACAGGTACTTCTACTGTGAGTAGAGCCAACAGAACAACTCCTACTAACTTCAGTTTTGTATCTGGTGATACACAAGTTAATGGTGGTAGAGCGCCTGGTAGACGCTTAGATCCAGTCAATCCAGATGGTTCTGTTGACTTAAATCGTCGGAGTTTAAATACCAGTAACGAACTAGATGCGGTCAATAGTACAGGCAGAACCGCAGCCTTTACAGTATTTGGAGACTTTAACGCTACAGCAACACCTGTCATTTTTGATGCGTTAAATGCTACTAGTCCCAGTGGTCAAGATTTTGGTGGCTTCTTACAGCACGTACGCCCTCCTAGTGAAGAACTGAGAGCGACTTTTGGTCTAGATTGTAAACCAGATGCAATCCCCAGCGTTGCAGAAGATAGAAACCTCGATAATTTTAATCGCACCACCGGACGGAGTGCCAGTGGATTTAGACGTGCGATTACTGAACTCGCAGGGCCTCCATATATTGGTCGTGGTTTGATAGAAGCGATTCCTAACGTGGATATTACAGGCGCTTCTGACCCCAATGATGTAAGAGGTGACAATTCTTCCCTCAGAACTACTTTGTTCCAATGTACCGGTGATTGCGTCACAGGTGTCACCAATACAATTCCTCCAAACGTAAGTCCTCCTACCCGCGAGGATTTACTCGCCCAAGGACTAGGACGTTTTGGTCTACGTGCCAATGGCACAGAAATGATGCAGTTTATTGTGGGAGGTATGTTTGGTAGTCTGAGTATGACTAACCGCATCTCTCCTTTTGAGCAAAATATTGCTAACCCCGCTATTGCTCCTTACAATCGCAACTGCCGCAACGAAGTAGCTGATCCAGAACTTCCTGTCAGCAGACCATTTAGCGAACGTAACTTCATCCGTTCCCTTGCTCCCCCAGAATTCGGTAGAGACTTGTTAGCTGTTCTGAGAGCTAAAGATCCTTCTAGAGATTTACCTGGTAACAATCCAGCCGCTAGAGTGCAAAGAGGAGCAGAGTTGTTTGGTATCGACTTGGTTGCCTTTGCTAACCGGACTATTGCTGGTAAGATGCCTAGAGGCGGCGATGGTTTAGATCCCAATGCGATTAACCAGAGCGATCGCATGGTTGGTTGCGTTAACTGCCACATTCCAATTCAAAGAACTGGTCAGTCTCCAGCTACTGGCGACCCATCCTTGGGGCCTGATGCACAAGGACTTATCGATGCTCTCAGCTATCGTTGGGCTCCTATATTCTCTGATATCAACATCCACAGAGGCCCAGTTATTGATGCTGAAAGAAATTCGCCAATTCCCCGCGATCCATTCCTTGTAACCCGTGCTGACGCATTTGGTCAAAGAGGTAATAGTAACGTAGCTACCTTTGCAACCTACGATTTAATGCGTAACTTTGCCAGCGATTCCTTCTCCAACGTGAGAGGTACTGCTACTGGTGATCGCTTCCGTACACCACCTCTAATGGGTATTGGTAGAGTTGGCCCTCCATTCATGCACGATGCGCGTGTCTTCTTAAGTATCCTCAACCGTGACACCACACCTGCGGGTACTGTAACAACTAACAGAGACGTAACCAACGAACCATTAGTTGTTCGCAATGTAGACGAAGCACTGCTGGCTGCAATTGAGCTACATGACCTACCTGCACCCGACGACTCTAAGACCTCTAGACTACCTGGTGCTGGATGTCCTGTACCTCCAAATGTAGGTGGTAAATACTTCAACAAACTTAATTATGACGGTACAGTGAACGGCAGTGATCCCATTGTTATCGACTACGGTGCAAGACCTCAAGATGTCATTTGCCCACCATATAACAGTGAGCTTTCCAACACTCGCCGAAGTGAAGCAAAAGAAGTTATGGCTCGCTTCCGTTCTTTAACACGCGATGATCAAAGAGCAATTATCGCTTTCTTGAGACAGTTGTAAAACCTCTTGGTTTGATCAGACATTGAGTGTTTAAAAATTGAATTGCAGGGACGTTTTCAAAACGTCCCTTCTTTTTTGTCTTTGACAGGTTGCAAGTGTTCAAATCCCCGACTTTTTGAAAAGTTGCGGATTTGTGACCTTTCATAATTGGTTTACCGTACTCAGCACTCAGCACTCTTCATTTTTGCCTTGTTGTACTAGTTAAAACTCGCTTCCTGTATACCCTGTAATTAGCCAGAGAAGGGAACGGACAACATCACGCAAAATCAGGTCTATTGGTTCTAATTCCGTGAGTTGAGAGGGTACTGAGACAGGAGTAAAAGCAATACCTCGACTACCAAGGACTACAGTAGCGATCGCTTTTGCTCTGGGCATGTGCAACTGAGAAGTAATTAAGAATATATGGTGTATCTGCTGTTGCTGGAAAACTTCTACTAAAGTGGTAAAGTTAGTTACCGTATCCGTAGCACGGTAGTCAAGGTGAAATCGCTGATCACTGATCCCTGCGGTATGAAAAATGGCTTTTGCTTCGCGGGGAGGAAGACCAGAAGAAACCCAAATTTTTAGACCTGGATAAAATTGAGCAAACGAAGCTGTAAACTCTTGTCGATTTGCGCCACCACCAAGGGTTAGAATAGCTTGAGGTTGAGGAGTTTGGTAATAAGCAATTGCCAGTCTGACAGGAATAGTCAGTAGTAAAGCGAGAATTAAACCCGCTAGTAACAACATCCATTTTTTTCTCAGTCGGTATATGAGCAATTTCATAACTCCTGGCCAGTTTTGTTGTCAGAATTCAGTCCTCAGAAGTCAGAATCCAGAATGATTGTTAAATCAAGATTTTGCTAGGCAGAAATTTTAATTAGTCCATAACTATGAGCCATTAATCTGTGATCAACACTGACTTCTGTATTCTGTATACTGAGTCCTATTCGATATTAGTCTCGATGTTGAAAGCAAGTGCTATTATTACCTCTGCATACTAAAAGTAAATATTGGTAGAGAAGCAATTTATTGCATCTTGATACCACAACGCACATATTTATGCCTACTACCACCTGGAATCGCCATCACGTAATTTCTTTAGCTGACTTCACTACGGCTGAATACAATACCGTTTTGCAAACGGCTGCAAGTTTTCAAGAAGTGCTATCACGGCGGACGAAGAAAGTACCAACTTTGCAAGGACAGGTGGTGGCGAATTTATTTTTTGAACCTTCTACTCGCACACGTAGCAGTTTTGAACTAGCAGCAAAACGTTTAAGCGCAGATACTTTAAATTTTGCGGCTTCCACTTCTTCGATGACCAAAGGCGAGACAATACTCGATACAGCTAAGACTTATTTGGCGATGGGGACTGATATTATGGTCATCCGTCATCAAGAAGCAGGTGTCCCAGATGCGATCGCTCAAGAAATGGATCGGTTGGGTGTGCGAGTCAGTATACTAAATGCTGGCGATGGTCAACATGAACATCCTTCCCAAGCATTGCTCGATTTATTTACGATTTGTACTTTATTTGACCGCGATCATCCGAATATAGAAACTCTGGCTGGGAAAAAAATTGCGATTGTTGGAGATATTTTACATTCTCGCGTAGCGCGATCGAATATTTGGAGTTTAGTTGCCAGTGGCGCACAAGTGCATTTAGCTGCACCACCGACTTTGTTACCAAAATTATTTGCTGAGTATATGTATAGTGAGAAAAAAGATACACTCAACGGGCGACTATTTTTACATTGGCAATTAGAACCAGCCTTACAAGACGCAGACTTTGTGATGACTCTGCGACTGCAAAAAGAACGAATGACAGCACATTTACTCCCCAGTTTGCGAGAATATCATCAGTTATTTGGCATTACCCGACAAAAATTACAACTGTGCAAGCCTGATGTGAAAGTTCTGCACCCCGGCCCTGTAAATCGTGGTGTAGAAATTAGTTCTGATTTAATGGATGACCCAGAATTTAGCTTGATTCAATCGCAAGTTACCAGTGGTGTAGCAGTCAGAATGGCATTGTTGTATTTGATTGGTAGTGGGAAGACTTAGTGCAGGGGTGTAAGGGTGTAGGCAATAAATGATTAACTACCTTCGTTGAGAATTTCTTGTAAACTGCGTAACAATTCATTCACAGTGTAGGGTTTAGCCAAGAATTTCTTCACACCCATTTTCATGATTTCCCCTAGTTTCTCTTTTGCCATGAGTCCACTGGTGGCAATAATTTTGACTTGGGGGTTTATTTTTTGTAAGGTACGGATGGCTGTTATCCCATCCAATGAGGGCAACATAATGTCCATCAGCACGACACTAATTTTATGAGCATTTTTGGCGTATTGGGCGATCGCTTCAATGCCATCACTAGCAATTAAAGTATCATAATGATGAGTTTCTAGGGATGTTCTGGTAATTTCTTGAATCGAAGGTTCATCATCTACAATCAAAATCAATTCTCCGTGACCGACTTGCGGTGTGATTTCGTCTGGGCTAAAAATTTCCTGTTCACCCACACTAGGCAAATAAACCCGAAAGCAAGTTTCGTTCCCGACTTGGCTTTCTACACTCACAAAACCGCCGTGACTTTTCACAATTCCCAAAACTGTAGAAAGTCCTAATCCTGTGCCTTGTCCTACTGGTTTAGTTGTGAAAAATGGCTCAAAAATTCGATCTAAAATTTCCTCTGGAATGCCAATCCCAGTATCACAGACACTCATTACTGTGTAGGGGCCGACTTTGGCATCTAAATTCATCCGGGCGTAATTTTCATCAATTAATAAATTTTCCGCAGTGATCGTTAAAGTACCACCATCGGGCATCGCATCACGAGCATTAACGCAGAGATTCATTAACACTTGATGGAGTTGGGTACTATCTCCCGAAACCATCCATAACTCAGGTGATAAATCAAGGCGAACTTCAATAAATTTGGGTAGGGTTTCTTTCAAAATTTTGGCAACTTCAACAATTAAGTGTCGAGGTTGCAAATTGATGCGTTGACCTTCCACACCCCGCGCAAAAGATAAGACTTGTTTAACTAAGTCTGCACCGCGCTTGGCATTAATTTCTAAAATTTCTAATAAATGCTGGGTTCGTTCATCAGCATCAGGGAACTTCAGTGGTAATAGTTGCGCTCCCGCTAAAATTGGTGTGAGGATATTGTTGAGGTCGTGGGCGATACCACTGGCTAAAGTGCCGATACTTTCCATCCGTTGGGCGCGAAACAGTTGCGCTTCTAGGCGTTTTTTCTCCGTAATATCCGTATCTACTGTTAAAATTGATTGGGGTCTACCTTGGCGATCGCACACCAAACTCCAGCGACTCGCTACTAATACCTCTTTAAGAGCTTTCGTTCTTTTCCTTAATTCACCTTGCCACTTACCTTTGCTGACGACGTTTAACCAAGCTGCTTCCAATTCCGGGCAAGAGTCATCAAATAATAATTCACTAACATTTTTTCCCCAAGCTTCTGATGCTTGCCAGCCATAAAGTTTTTCTGCACCTTTGTTCCAAAACAAAATTTTATTATCTAAATCGCGCACAAAAATTGCATCTGTGGTGATGTCTAATAATGCTGCTTGTTCGCGGATTTTTGCTTCGGCTTGTTTGTTTTCAGTGATATCGATACTGGCGCAAGTTATCCCCACAATATCTTGTGACTCATTGCGTAATGGCTCAACAGTCAAATCATAATAGCGAATTCCTTGGGGAGTAGTCAGCAATACTTCTGCTCTTGTACCTATCCCTGTAATCAGAACACCTTGTTTAATAGTGGTTAAATTTTGAGCATCTGCATCTGGGAGCAGTTCTGAGTCATGCTTACCCAGCATATCTTCATTTGTCCAGCCAGAAATAGAGTTATAAACCCAGGTGTAACGTAACTCTCTATCTTGATTGAACACAAAAATCGGCGAATTTTTCAGTGCTACGCGAAATCTTTCCTCACTCTGACGTAGTGCATCTTCAATCCGTTGACGCTCAATCGCATAGCGCATCGAACGCACTAGCAAATCACCAGTTACTTGCCCCTTAACTAAATAATCTTGCGCTCCTTCTTGCATGGCGCGGAGTGCTAAAGTTTCGTCATCTAAACCTGTTAGCACAATAATCGGTGTAGCTTTTGCTTGATGGGTAGCAGTCACAAAGGTGCCAATACCTTGACTGTCAGGTAGAGACAGGTCTAATAACATCAAATCAAAACTATTGTCCGCTAATAAGTTGAGTGCTGCTGATAATTGCTCAACAGGATGCAACTCTATATTGACGGTCTTGACTTCTTTTAATAACTCCTGTAGAAGAAAAACATCGCCAGGATTATCTTCGACTAATAGGACTTTGATTAATTTTCCTGCCATTTCCATTACTCCGGCGGCAGTTTTACGATCGCAAACCAGAAATTCTCTATGGATTGTACAATTTTAACGAATTGATCAAAATCTACCGGCTTGGTGATATAACAATTAGCGGCCAAATTATAAGCTTTAAGAATATCTTCTTCCGATTGGGAAGTAGTCAGAACAACGACGGGAATCCGTTTGAGACTGTCGTCAGATTTAATTTCTGCCAATACCTCCCGTCCATCTTTGCGCGGTAAATTTAAATCTAACAATACAATATCAGGATGAGGTTTTCTGGCATAGCTATCCTGCTTGCGTAAAAATGCCATCGCCTCTACACCATCTTCCACAACATTGAGGTTAATTGAGATTTTGCTATCTTGTAGGGCAATGCGTGTCAGTTCCGCATCACCAGGATTATCTTCAACTAACAAAACCTCAATTGGCATAATTGATTGTGGGTTATTCACGATAGTTGACCTGCTTGATCTGGAATTGTGAAATAGAAGTTCGAGCCTTGGCCCGGTTCTGACTCAACCCAGATACGTCCGCCGTGGCGTTCTATGATTTTCTTACAAATTGCCAAACCAATACCAGTACCCGGATACTTACTTCTACCATGCAAACGCTGAAAAATTACAAAAATACGTTCAGCGTAATGTGTCTCTAAACCAATTCCATTATCACTCACGGAGAATAACCATTCGTGGGGAGTGGGGAGTGGGGAGTGGGGAATGGGGAGGGAAGAGGGAGACAAGGGTGAGGGGGGAGACAAGGGAGAAGAAACATCTTTGTCTACGTTTCCACCTTGTCCACCTTGTCCCCCTTGTCTCCCATCTCCCTCATCTGCTCTCAATGCACTAACATGAATGCGTGGTGGGATGTCTCGGCGGAATTTGATGGCGTTGGCAATGAGGTTTTGAAAGACTTGTGTGAGTTGTATGGGATCGGCTGTAATTGTGGGGAGATGGTCGTAGGTAATTTCTGCGCTACTATCTTCTATAGCAAATTTTAGGTTAGCGATCGCCTGCTCTAAAATCTGTCCACAATCAACTTCCACAAAAGGTTGTCCCCTGGTTGTTACCCGTGAATAATTCAACAAGTCGTTAATCAAGTTTTGCATTCGCCGCGCTCCATCCACGGCATAGTTGATAAACTGATCGGCAGTGGCATCAAGTTGGCTACTATATTTCCGCTCTAGTAGCTGCAAGTAACTTGTCACCATCCGCAATGGTTCTTGCAAATCATGGGAAGCGACATAAGCAAACTGTTCCAATTCCGAATTAGAACGCGCTAACTCTTGAACATGGCGGGTTTCTTGTTCTAAAAGTTGTGCTTGGGATAAAGCAATACCAATTTGATTAGCTAACTGGAGTAATAATTCCGTTTCAAAGTTGTTCCAATGACGGGGATGAGCGCACTGATGGGCAATTAATAAGCCCCAAATCCCATCACGGATGAAAATTGGGACTACGAGGTTAGCTTGGACACCAAACTGCTGCAAAAATTCTTTATGACAGTCTTGAATGTCAGCTGTTGCAATATCAAAAATTGTACTGATGCGTCCTTGACGATATTTTTCTACGTAATTTTGTTGGAAACAAGGATCAAGAATATTTTGTCCTAAAACCACAGGCCAACCTGATAGGACTGCTTCTTGCACCACTGTACCGGAACCATCAGGACACAGGCGAAAAATTAACACTCTGTCAGCTTGCAGGAGTTTTTGGACTTCTTTAACTGTGGTTTGGAGGATTTCTTCTAATTGTAGAGATTCTCGAATTTTGAGTGTGATTTCGGCGAATAATTGCGATCGCAAGTGCTGTTTTTTGAGTTCTTCTTCGGCTTGTTTGCGCTCAGTCACATCTAAGGTGACACCAATCATCCGTATGGGTTGATTATCCCCATCATAAATAACAGTACCCCTAGCTAATATCCAATGAATGCTGTTATCTGGCCAAATACAGCGATATTCTGCCTCGTAATCACCATGATGTTCTATAGCTTCTCTAACACACTCTTGCATATAAGAGCGATCGTCAGGATGAATACATTCAAGAAGCTTACTATAGGTAAACTCAACTTCTGGCGACAGACCAAAGTTGACATAGCACTGACTAGAGGTAGATAATTCACTTGTTTTCAGGTCAAGTTGCCAAGAACCTAGTTTAGCCGCCTGTAGTGCTAACTTCAATCTTTGGTCACTTTCGCGCAAAAACTCTTCTGTTTGCTGTTTTTTGACTAAATGCCGCCTGAGTTCTAATTGACTAACTACCTGACTACCTAAAGCTGATAATGCCTCTATTTGCTGTTGGTTCAACTCCCTGGGTTTTGGGTCAATTGCACAAAGCGTTCCTAATATCTGTCCGTCGGGAGAAACCAGAGGTACGCCAGCATAAAACCGGATATATGGATAACCCGTCACTGCCGGATTTGCTGCATATTGCTCGTCTTGTAACGTATCATTAATAACTACAATATTCTGGCGTTCTAAGCAAAGATACGATAAACCAACATTCCGGGGCATTTCTGCCACATCTATACCAAGTTTCGCTTTAAACCACTGACGATTTTCATCAATGAAATTAACCAAAGCAATGGAAGTACCACAAATAAAAGCTGCCAACTGGGCAAGATGATCGTAGGCTGGTTCTGGTTCAGTATCTAAAATCTGATATCGGCGCAGAGCTTCTAGCCTCGCCTGTTCTTGATGATAAGATTCAGGTTGCATTAATTTTTGGGAAAAAACTCAAAAAAGGTTTGATTAAAAGTCGGAAAAAATTAGATTTTTAATTAATATTTTTTTACTTTAGTTAATAATTTAACTAGCTGTGAGTTTTTAGAGGAGTTTTTTTAGATTTTGAGTTAATTCGCATCTTGCACCAAGCAACTGAAGTCGCGGCTACAAAGACAAAACCCTTAATTTTAGCTTACTCAGCACTCGGTAAATGCCCCGACGACAGTCGCACGAGACTGGCTTATCCTTGTAGACGTTTTTTTAACTCAACACTCTTCATGTTAGTCCGCGTAGGCGGACTTTGTTTTTATAGCCGCAAATTCTATTCGTCGGGGCTAAGATGTAAGCGATCGCCCTAAACTTGAATATTGGGCGTAACTCCAGTGAATTAAGGAAGTAGGAAGTAGGGAAAATCCTACACCTCTACACCCTTACACCCCTATACCCCCACCAAAACCGCCTCGCGCAACTTAGCACTCAACTCGCACATATTACCTGTATTAATTCGGTAACTTAACGGATGTCCAATTAACCGCGCCGTACTGTGATACAAAGTCTCTAGTTCAATTAAGCCATTTTCGCGCAAAGTCCGCCCTGTAGAAACCAAATCCACAATAGCTTCTGACATTCCTGTAATTGGGCCAAGTTCCACAGAACCAGATAACGGTACTATTTCTACTGGTAAATCTAAACTTTGAAAATATTCCCTAGCACAATTGACATACTTAGAAGCAATGCGGCTGTGGGGCGGAAAATCTAAAGGTGATTTGTAAGGACTGGCTGCTTTAACTGCCACCGACATGCGACAATAGCCAAATTGTAAATCAACTAAATGGGCTACCTGTGGCTGTTTTTCTCGCAACACATCATAACCAACAATACCCAACTGTGCCTGACCATATTCTACATAGACAGGTACATCCTGTGCGCGTACTAACAAACCCCTAGCTTGTCCACTCGCATCAAGAATCTGAAGTTGGCGATTTCCAGAATCTAAAAAAGCACTAAAATCTAGTCCTACAGATTGCAACAGGCGGATGCTATTTTTTAGTAGTTCCCCTTTCGGTAGTGCGACAGTCAACATTCTTTTTCTTGATATCCTTAGCGTGTAGACAGTTCATTTATTATTGAGAATATCTCGATTGCTTACCATAAGCAGCATGAGAATTTTATTAGTTGACGATGAAGTAGAATTAACAGACCCCTTAAGTCGCGTGTTAACTCGTGAAGGTTACACCGTAGATGCGGCTTATGATGGGGCTAATGGTAGTCATCTGGCCGCAGCCAGTCATTATGACTTACTAATTTTAGATTGGATGTTGCCAGGAAAAACCGGATTAGAAATTTGCCAAGAATTGCGACGACAAGGCAAAAATACACCTGTGTTGTTTCTTACCGCCAAAGATACCTTAGACGATCGCGTGCAAGGTTTAGACGCTGGTGCAGATGATTATTTAGTTAAACCCTTTGAATTACGGGAATTGTTAGCCAGAGTCCGCGCTTTATTGCGTCGTGGAAGTTCCCAAATTTATGAAACTACTCCCGAAAGATTAGTTGTTGCTGATTTAGAACTTGATTGCGACAACCAAGTAGCTTACCGCCAAGGACGCATTATTGAACTCTCCCAAAAAGAAAGTCAACTGTTGCAATACTTTATGGAACACACAGGACAGTTGCTAACTCACGCCCAAATTATGGAGCATCTCTGGCAAGATGAAGAACAACCAAGTAGCAACGTCATCGCAGCATTAATTCGCCTGTTGCGCCGCAAGATTGAGGTAGGTAAAGAAACCACGTTGATTCACACAGTGTATGGTAAAGGCTATCGCTTCGGTAGTGCGTTTGTTGAGTAAAGCGATCGCACTTTGATGACTAGTTTAGGCGATCATAAAATCAACAAATTTTCCCACCCACCTACTTTAGGAATGAAGAGTGCTGAGTACTCTTTTCCTTACTCAGCACTCAGTACTGAGCATGGTAAAAGATCCTCATCTCTAGCCCCTAGCCCCTTTTTTACTCAAGTTCCACAATCACTGGTGTATGATCGCTGGGTTGGGGTAATGTTCTGGGGTTCACGTCAATAATGCAACTTTTGGCACGCTCATACAAAACTGGTGTGAGATAGTGATGATCAATCCGCCAACCCAAGTTGCGGCGAAAGGCGGCTGTGCGATAATCCCACCAACTGTAATGTCCGCCTTCAGTAGTAAACTTGCGGAAAGCATCAGCAAAGCCTAATTCCAGAATATCTCTCAAGGCTTGGCGTTCTGCTGGTGACGACATAATATGGTTATCTGCATTTACTTTGTCGTGAATATCTATTGATTCCAGAGCAATATTAAAGTCACCGCAAATGCAAATGGCTGACTTTGACTTGAGCAGAAATTGTAAATACTCTCGTAACACAGTCAACCAGCGTAACTTAAATTCATATTTTTCACTGCCAATGGCAGAACCATTAGGTACATATAAATTTACAATCCGAATATCATCAATCACACCTGTAATTACGCGTTTCTGCTCATCCCATTCTGGTTCTAGGTGAGGCAATATAGCGGTGAATCCAGCAGAAACATCTTTGAGTGGTTGACGGGAGATGAGGGCAACACCGTTATAAGCTTTTTGTCCTGAGATGTAGAGATGATAGCCTAATTCGACAAAAGGCGATCGCGGAAAATCGGCATCTATGACTTTTGTTTCTTGCAAACAAAGCACATCCACAGGATTCTCACGTAACCAATAGATCACCTGTTCTAGACGAGTGCGAATTGAATTAACATTCCAAGTTACAATTTTCATTTAGTTATTTATCGAAATTAATGCCTAAAATTCCCAATTAACAAAATTTTAGTATTATTTAATCTTTATGTTAATGATCCTCGTAAATGCCGATTTTTAAACAGATTATTCTTCTAAGAAAATTGATCCCGGATGGGATTTTTAGTATTTATGGCTACAAAATCTAGCTTTTTGTAAGTTCTGCTACAAAATATTCAGACTAATTCTGATTCTCAAGGTAGATGAAAATCAAGGAAGGTGAGCTATATTTTAAAGGTGTAGACACTTAGTGACTACAACCTGTAAATAGTCTTAAATTTAGCGGTAGACAGAGACGTTAGTGTTAACTAATGTTGCACTCTTGCAAGCCAGTCAAGTTAATTGAAATCTTAAAAGAGTCAGTAAAAATGCTTTGTCTTCGAGAAAAGATTTTAATAATCTTTATAACAAGACTTTCTGACAGTCCGAACCAAAACAACTTATGACAATCGCTCAGGTGCCCCTTTATGGGAACGAGTTCCGCCTTCAAATCATGGAGGAATTGAACTATTAGTGAGTTGCTTGACCGATGAATTAATGCGCCTTGGTTATGAAGTAACTTTGTTTGCTTCTGGTGATTCACAAACTCTGGCTCGTTTAGTAGCAATTCATCCACAGGCATTACCCTTAGATAGCAATGTCCAAGAGTATGCAGTGTGTGAAATGTTGGAAAAGAGCCAAACTGATCAACAAGCTGCAGAATTCGGCATCATTCATTCTCATGTAGAAATTGGGGCATTACCTTTAGCAAGTTTGGTTACAACTCCCAGTGTGCATAATCTGCACAGCAATTTTACAAAAGATAATGTTAACGTCTACAGTCGCCACCAAAAGCAAGCTTACATCAGCATTAGTCACACTCAACGGCAAATTAATTTAAATTATCTTGCCATAGTTGGTAACGGAATTTTGCTTGCAGATTATCCGTTAATGCCACAAAATTGAGCGTTACTCAAATGGTTGACAGCTACGAAACAGCCTACAAAAAAATTATAAAAAATCGCATCAACCTCAATGGTTACATCCATACCGCTCAAGTGCGGCAATAATTTACAACCTTTTTACCTGCATTTAACACCAATCTTATTTTTAAGGAGGACATTGGAATGAGTATGCGAGCCAACACTTGCCCGTGTTGCGGTGGTTCCCTACTGCGTCATGTCCGTCATGGTGAACTATATTGGTTTTGCCTGTCGTGCCGACAAGAAGTACCACTGTTGACAATTAATCGCTTAAATAATGGAGAAACCCGGAATACAGGAGTGCTGACTCAGCCAAAGATTAATACTTAAGTCTTTAGGGGTTAAGCACAAAGGTTTTTTAGGGAGACTGGGTGTAAGGGTATAGGGATGTACTTATTCAAAACCCTTACATCAAATCTCAACAGATAATCTTTGTGTTTAAAAACCTTGATTTTCTGTTAGGGACTTCCAGAAAATAAATTATTCAATTTCCGAGAGAAGACATAGAATATTTTCCCCCTGCTTTCTGCCCTTTGCCTACATAGTGATAGTATATTTTTTAAGCTGGGAGTCCCTTAGTCTGCCCAAGGAGACTTTGTTTGTATGGCTGCGACTTCTAGTCTCTAGGGGTAGATGGGAAATGTGAACATACCCATAGAATAAAATATGAATTTCTCTTCATAAAAATTCATACTTTAGACTTCACACTTCATACTTCATTAAAATACTCAAAGAGATTTTTAAGCAACCAAAGATAATCTATAAATGACAAGCTCTACAGATATTGCAACCTTAGCAAGATGGATGGCTGCTGATTTTAGTAACCAAGCCCAGGCTTTTGAAAATCCGCCATTTTATGCACATATTCGCGTGTGTATGCGTCCCTTACCTTTGGAATTGTTATCAGGGGTCAGTTTTTTTGTGGAACAAGCTTATGACTATATGTTGAATGACCCTTATCGTTTGCGGGTGTTAAAGTTGTTGAACGTAGGCGATCGCATCCACATCGAAAACTACACTGTTAAACAAGAAGAAAAATTCTACGGTGCATCTCGTGACTTAGAACGCCTCAAAACCCTCACAGCCGATGACTTAGAGAAACTACCAGGCTGTAACATGATAGTCGAGTGGACAGGTAACAGCTTTAAAGGTCATGTAGAACCAGGAAAAGGCTGTATTGTGTTCCGCAAAGGTCAAAGAACTTACCTAGACAGTGAATTTGAAATTGACGACGAAAAATTCATCAGTCTTGACAGGGGACGCGACTTAGAAACCGATGAACATATATGGGGTTCCGTCGCCGGGCCATTTTACTTCGTGCGGTGGGCGAGTTTTGCTGATGAAGTGAAGTGCTGAGTGCTGAGTATTGAGTTGGGAGGATAAGGGGAACAAGGGAGATAGGGGAGACAAGATATTAATTTTTAACTTGTCTAGTATCCCGTTGCAGCTAACTCCAGTGGGTGAAAATAGGGAACTCTTTCTATTGACGTTTCCCAAACACCACTGGGGTATAGTTTTAACAGCCGAAATCCTGGTGATTTTTCGTCAATAGCAAAAGTGGGACTATTGGAACGAAATTGAATGCAAGTTGAGGGAGTTCCCAAATACTCGACGTTGTGGCGCTGGTGTTGGAATTTTTGATGAATATGACCGAATAAAACTAACTTAACTTGTGGGTGACGGTCAATCACTGCAAAAAATTCTTCAGGATTTTGGAGGCTACTGCTATCTAACCATAGAGAATTTATCAAAAAAGGTGGATGATGTAACGCTATTAATGTGGGTTTATCACCTAGTTTTGTTAATTCCGACTCCAGCCAACTTAGAGTATTAGCAGAAATATGACCATGTACACACTCAGGTACAGCCGAGTTTAGTAAGATAAAATTCCAATTACCACGCTGAAAAGACTTGCGCCGCGAAATCATTCCCAAGTTAAGAATTTCATTCATTGCGATCGCACAGTCATGATTTCCTGGTAGCCAGTAAGTAGGTATCTGTAATTGATTAACTAAACTTTGCAGATGTTCATAAGACTCAGAAGTTCCATCCCCAGATAAATCTCCCGTCAACAATAGTAAATCAATTTCCGATTTTAACTCCTGCAATCGTGCCAAAACTACCTTAAAAGACTCACTTGTAGGCATTCCCAGCAGTTGATGATTTTCTGAGGCAAACAGATGTATATCCGTTACCTGAGCAATTGATAAGGGAGGTATATAATTTATCTTCACTGCTCACACTCTATTTGTATCTGTACCCTGATTTGTATTATCGGTAGAACACTGAACTTTCACTCAAGTAGCAAAACTAGCTTGATATTAAGTGCGTGCCTAATAATTATTTTGGCAACTTACCTTGGAAATTCAAAGCTTCTGCTCAAAATGTGTTACCAGTCTTTAAGTAATTGTTATACTCAAGGCTGTACATAAAAATACAATTTTAAATAAAAAAATTTCGCATCTACCCTAAGATAGAAAAAAGTAACCGGACTTACGCACAGAGATTGGGTGCGGAATGTGGACTATAAGGTTAACTATCGATGTTTCGCGCCTTTGCGCCTACTCTTCTCCTGACGGAGACGCTGCGCGAACGAGAAGCCGCTACCGCGTCTATGCGCGAAACAAAAAACATCTCTCTAATCAGCCCTTAGTTTCTTCCTGTCTCTCGCAGACTTCCCGCCCGACAATCTCGCAACCAAGCTTTTATCCCTTGGGCGACTGTACCATTACTACTATCACGCGGTGGTGTTGGTGGTTGTTGATTTCTAGAAGTACCAGTTTGTGTCAACATCGTTACCAAATACCAGCCATTTTGATTTTTAGTCAAAAACAACCAATGAAATTCTTGTAATTCAATAGCTTTATTTTCTATATACTGTCGTTCTAAGGTAGTAAAAAATACCTGCTCAACTTTTGAGTTAGCACTTTTCTGCTCATTGATATCATCACTAGCAGGATTTAGTGGTAGAGGTTGAAATTCTGGTCTACCCGCTAACAGCATATAACTGAACAAATCACTACTTCTTGCTCGCCGACGAGCGCGTTGACTGGCACGATTACTATAACTAGGTAAATCACGCAAAAGTTGAGTAGTTAATGTTTCGATATTTTTTTCTCTGCAAACAGAGTTTACATTTATCCCTGCGGTTTGAGAAAATGCAGTGTTATCAACAGTATGGGCAATTATTAGACAGAAAGTAGAAGTGATGAGGGGGAGTAGGGATGTAGGGGTGTAGGGAAACGACTTTTTCATACTTTTGTGTGAGTAAAGCTTAAATTTTAGGATGCGTTATATCAACGCTGAACACACCGGAAAAGATGGTACGTTACGGCTAATTCTCACTCTCTTAAGTTCCAAAATTCTTGCATAGCCGTAACACACTCTACTTACTAGTCCCTAGCCTCCAGCCTCTAGTTCAATTCCTCAGAAATTCGCTTCCAGGCTAACTCAGGATCAGGCGCAGCAGTGATAGGACGACCAATTACTAAATAGTTTGCACCAGCGAGTATGGCTTGGGAAGGGGTGAGCGATCGCTTTTGATCTCCTTTATCAGCCCAAGTTGGACGCACCCCCGGACAAACGAATAAAAATTCATCCCCACAGGTTTGGCGCAATTGTGCCACTTCTTGGGGTGAACATACCGCCCCATCTAACCCTGACTCTTGCGCCATTAATGCCATTTCTAGGGCAAATTCGGGCAACTCTAGGGGAATTTTTAAATCAAACGCCAATTGTCGCGCCGAAATACTCGTCAGCAGCGTAATAGCAATTAATTTTGGCGGTTGCACACCTGCTTGGGCTGCGCCTGTTTGGGCTGCTTCTGTGGCAGCTTTGAGGGCATCTCTACCTGCGGTTGCATGAATTGTCAACAAATCTACCCCATAACGCGCCGCACTGCGACAAGCCCCAGCCACAGTATTCGGAATATCGTGAAACTTTAAATCTAGAAAGATGCGCTTTTGCCGAGACTTTAAGATTTCTAAAATTTCCGGCCCAGTGCTGGTAAACAACTCTAACCCAACCTTCCAGAAACTCACTGATTCTAGCTTGTCAATTAAAGCGATCGCACCCTCCAAATCCGGCACATCCAAAGCCACAATTATTTTGTCATTTGTCATTCGTCATTTGTCCTTGGTGATTTCCCCCACTCCCCACACTTCCCACACTTCCCACACTTCCCACACTCCCTAAATCTACGGAACTAAACGCACAAACTTGTTCTTACCCACTTGCAGCACTCGTCCGTGTAATTCACGAGGTTCGGCAAAAGTGGTATCAACATCAGTAATGCGATCGCCATCCAAGCGTACACCACCTTCTTGAATTTTCCGCCGTCCTTCGCCTGTACTTTTACACAAGCCACAAGCACCAAGTATAAAAGCCAACTTTGCTGGAAATTGGGGTACATTAGCAAGGGCAAATTCCGGAACAGCACCTTCCTTACCGCCACTTTTTGCTGCTTCTTTCGCTTCATTTGCAGCTTGTTCGCCGTGATATTGTTTAACTACTTCCCAAGCTAAAAGCATCTGGCGATCGCGCGGGTTTTCTGGCAATTTATCTAAAGGTAAATCTGTCAGCAGTTCAAAATACTGTGCCAGCAAATTATCAGGAACCCCTTGTAACTTCTGATATTTTTGTCCTGGGTGTTCCGACAACCCAACATAATTGCCCAGAGACTTCGACATTTTCTGTACGCCATCTGTACCAATTAAAATTGGTAACAGCACCCCAAATTGTGGCTTCTGTCCAAAATAACGTTGTAAATCTCGTCCTACAGCAATGTTAAACTTTTGGTCAGTTCCCCCAAGTTCTACATCAGCCTCAACAGCAACAGAATCATAGCCTTGCATCAACGGATAAAGGAACTCATGCAAGAAAATCGGATTCTCTTTTTTATAACGTTCAGCAAACCCTTCCTTGGCTAACATCTGTCCCACGGTCATCGTAGACAGTAACTCCAAAATCTTTCCTAAATTAAGCTGGGAAAGCCATTCGGAGTTATAACGCACCTCTAACCGTCCTGGTGTGTCAAAATCCAAAATAGGACGCACTTGGTCTAAGTAAGTCTGGGCATTTTGCGCCACATCAGCCTCTGTTAGCTGGCGACGCACCTCAGATTTCCCAGTCGGATCACCAATGCGAGCCGTAAAATCACCAATAATCAGGACTGCCGTATGACCAGCATCTTGAAACGCTCGCAGTTTTCTCACTGGTATGCTATGACCAAAGTGAATATCAGCACCCGTAGGGTCGATTCCCAATTTCACCCTCAAAGGTCTGTTACTATTTGCTAGACGCTGTTCTAAACTTTCAATTTCGCTATTAATATCAGTCGGTTGGGGGAATACTTCTACTATTCCACGATGCAGCCAAGAAAAATCTTGCGCCATAATAGGAGATTCGCTATTAACTACACTTTTTATCTGAGAAGTTAGGTTGGTTACATTCACTGGCAACTTGTCCGTTTTTTCATCTGCCAAACTAATATAATTGCAAAAAATTAACCACCTTGCTGCATTTCGATGAATTACAGTTAAATTTACAAGTGAGGAAGTGATATCACCGTGTCGTCTAGGACTCTTGAAAATAAGCAGCCACAACGTCGGCCTTCACCGGGTTTTGAGTTCTTGAAAGGCGTTGGTCAGATAACTGGCGGTACTTTGTTATCTATCACCATGCTGACAAGCTCTATTGTAGCTGGAGGGCTGGTAGGTTTAGCGATTAGTTTCCGCAATTTGCCCGATGTCAGACAACTGCGTAACTTTTTGCCTTCAGAAACAACTTATATTTATGACATTAAAGGTAAACTCCTGGCCAGCGTCCACGGGGAGGCTAACCGCGAAGTTGTACCATTAGATAGAATTTCACCTAATTTAAAACGAGCTGTACTCGCCAGTGAAGATGGACATTTTTACTATCATCACGGGATTAATCCTACAGGTATTGGGCGTGCCATTGTAGTTAACGCCGTTGCAGGTGGTGTTAAAGAAGGTGGTTCTACCATCACCATGCAGTTGGTGAAAAATTTGTTTTTGTCGCAAAAACGCGCCATTACTCGAAAATTAGCCGAGGCTGTCTTAGCAATTCGTTTAGAACAAATTCTTACCAAAGACCAAATTTTAGAAATGTACCTCAATCAAGTGTATTGGGGTCACAATAATTACGGTGTCCAAACAGCCGCCCGCAGTTACTTTGATAAGTCCGCCGAAACCTTAACCTTGGCAGAGTCGGCTATGATGGCGGGTTTAATTCAAGCCCCAGAAGAATTTAGCCCCTTTGCTAGTATGAAGCTGGCAAAACAAAAGCAAAAAGAAGTATTAGGGCGGATGCTGGATTTGAAGTGGATCACCCAGCAAGAATATGATGATGCGTTAAAGCAAGAAATTAAACTTGGTAGAATCAGGTCTTTCCAAGGTAGCGCCTTACCCTATGTTTCTAATACTGTATCTCAGGAATTAGCGAAAAAGTTTGGGCGTGACGCATTACTCAAAGGCGGGATGCGCGTCCAAACTACAGTTGATGCTAAATTCCAAATGATGGCAGAAGACACTGTTAAAAAATGGCATCAAACTCTTTTAAGCCAAGGGTTGTATAAGAATCAAATTGCTTTAGTAGCTATTGACCCACGTACCCATTTTATTAAAGCATTGGTGGGTGGTGTAGATCCCAAGGTGAGTGAGTTTAATCGCGCAACTCAAGCACTACGTCAACCAGGTTCTTCTTTTAAACCGTTTGTTTACTATGCTGCTTTTGCCACTGGTAAGTTTGGGCCAGACTCAACTGTCATTGATGCGCCAGTGAGTTACCGTGATGGTAATGGTTGGTATTATCCCAGGAACTATGATGGAACCTTTGGCGGGGCGATGTCGATTCGCAAGGCTTTATCAGTATCTCGGAATATCCCGGTGATTAAGCTGGGTAAGACTGTGGGGATGTCAAAAGTTATAGAAGTTTGCCGGACTTTGGGAATTATGAGTCCAATGGAACCTGTAACTTCCTTACCTTTAGGTGCAATTGGTGTGACACCTTTGGAAATGACTAGTGCTTATGCGACTTTTGCTAACTACGGTTGGCAATCTCCGCCAACAATTATTGCGCGGATTACTGATAGTAGTGGCAATGTATTGCTAGATAATACGCCTAAGCCTCAGCTAGTGCTTGACCCTTGGGCTTCAGCAGCAATCATCGATACTATGCGTTCAGTAATTACTGAAGGTACGGGGAAAAACGCCGCCATTGATCGCCCTGCGGCTGGCAAAACAGGGACAACATCTTCCGAAAAAGATATTTGGTTTGTCGGTACTGTACCCCAGCTAACTACTGCTGTTTGGGTAGGGAGAGACGATAACAGACAATTAGCTCATGGTGCTACTGGTGGTGTCATGGTAGCTCCCATCTGGAAGGACTTTATGACTAAAGCCCTCAAAGGCGTACCAGTAGAAAATTTCAAACCACCTTCCCAGTTCCCTCGTCCAAAAGGAAACTAGATTGCTACGCAGAAGTCAAAAGTCAAAAGTCAAAAAGCTTATATTAAAAGCTTTTTACTTGAAATGGTGTCTTGATTTCCGCCCTGTTGTACTAGCTTGAGAGTTTGGATTTTGGATGACTCAATCAGTCCAAAATCTAAAATCTCAAATCCAAAATCTTTAGGGTTGTTTTTCCAGTTCGGCTTTCATCCGTTCTAAAGTGAAGTTCATTTGATCAAACATCTGTTGCGGAGTGATGCCAAACTGACCAAGCTGAGTTTTTAATTGTTCTACTGTCATTTGTGCCATGAAATCCTCTGATAGCTCAAATCGCTTCATAAAGATGCGATAGCGATCCATCATGGCTTCCATTTGTTCAATAAACAGTTTTTTACCTTCGCGGTCAAACTTGCCATAACTATTACCAAGTTTAATGAGGGCTTGGTAATCTTCAAAAAGCTCTTTTGCTTCTTGCTGCACTATCTCAGAATCAAAGAATCCCATGTTGCTTATCTTTAACTGAGTACTGACACTCAGCAGCTTATAGTGATGCTTATATTTTTATTCTAGTCTAGGGGATGATTAGAGAAAAGAAACTTCGGTTAAAGTACGGTTTTTCACAGAGATTCCAACACTTGACTTTAGCGACTTTCTGTTAATGTGATGGTGTCATTAATCAGAGAGAAAAAACTTATGGGACTGTTTGACCAAATCCTCAGTGCGGTAGGTAATACCAATCAACTGGGGGGGATTATCAATACTGTACAACAACTGAGCGATCGCACTGGTGCCGATGCCTCGACTATCCAATCTGTTTTGGGCATTGTGGGAAATTATGTCCGCTCTTCTTTACAAGAAAAGCAAGCTACCAATGGCGAAGGCGAAGTCCAAGCTTTGGTAAACCAATATGCTGGTACTTCTCCTAATCCCCAAGCTGTAGATTCGCTGTTTTCTGGGGTGATGCAGCAGCAAGTGGCTGAGGCGGTTGCTCAACGTACTGGTTTAGATGCTGGGACTATTCAACAATTACTACCTTCAATAGTGCCAGTAGTGCTGAATTTTCTCCAATCGAGTGGGAGTGGTAGTAATTCTGTGTTAAATGCTTTTTTAGATGCAGATAAAGATGGCGATGTTGACATTGCTGATGCGATTCGCTTGGCTAGTCAGTATCTCGGTAGATAATCAAGTTAATTTGCGAATGTAATTTACCAATTTGGTTTTGCTTGTCAATATCCAAAACTAATCTTGTTTCAGACAATACTTTAGAGCTGTTGCCAAATACTCATACTGCTCTAAAGTATTGTAAATCTGTGCGGAAATCCTGATCAGCATTCCTGGTGATTCAGTCCAAGGAACCACTTGTACTTGAATACCAAATTGA
Source organism: Nostoc spongiaeforme FACHB-130 (assembly GCF_014698475.1). GTDB lineage: Bacteria > Cyanobacteriota > Cyanobacteriia > Cyanobacteriales > Nostocaceae > Nostoc_B > Nostoc_B spongiaeforme. The sequence goes on from NZ_JACJTB010000051.1 coordinate 42,138, forward strand.
TCAAATAATTGATCATGTAGCCAAATATAACTTTGATTTGCCAAACTCACAGGCATTGGTACAACAGCCATTGAACCAATCATTTCTTCTGGACAAGGTGGTTGTACTTGTAGGGTTGTACAAAGTAACTGTCTCGCTTGGATAACTAGCTGATGATTGCGCTGCATTAATTCTATCCAACCACCAGGTAACAGCGAACCCATCAAAGCGATCGCTTCTGGTACACACATATAAGCTGTGGGATCATCTGTACCTGTCCAGTCAAATTCCAACTGAAAGCGGCTTTTATCTATGCGTGGTGAGTTAGCACCGTGGCTAATTGTCAGGGGATGAATTTCTGCTTGTTTATCCCGCCGCACATACAAAAATGCGGCTCCCTTGGGTGCAGAAAGCCATTTATGACAGTTCCCAGTATAGTAAGTTGCCCCAATTTCTTGCATATTTAAGGAAATCATTCCTGGTGCATGAGCGCCATCAATTAATGTCTCAACACTCCGCGCCTGTAATTCCTTGACTAGCTGCGCTATGGGAAAAATTAACCCTGTCTGGCTAGTTATATGGTCTAGTAATGCTAAACGAGTTTTAGGCGAAATTTGCTCTAATACGGCAGTAATTATTTGTTGTGGTGACTCCACAGGGAAAGGAATCTGCGCTACAACTACCCGCGCTCCCGTCCGACTCGTAATAAAGTTTAAAGCATTGCGACAAGCGTTGTATTCATGGTTAGTCGTCAGAATTTCGTCATCGGGGGCAAAATGCAAAGAACGCAACACTGAATTTACTCCAGTTGTCGCATTTGGAACAAATACTAAATCTTGCACATCAGCATGAATGAAAGCTGCCAACTGGCTGCGAGCATTGTCTAATAAAGGTTCCCACTTTCTGCCAAAAAAATTTACCGGGTCTTGTTCCAACTGCGATCGCAAACTCTGTTGCATTGCCAACACCACTTTTGGACAAGCACCATAAGAACCATGATTAAGAAAAACTACACTAGGGTCAAGAGTCCAAAGCTCTTGGTAAGATGAAGATTGAAGTTTGAAACCTAACTCTTCACACTTCATACTTTACCCTTCATACTTTTAAAACTCCCCAGACTGGATTCGAACCAGTGACCAATCGATTAACAGTCGATCGCTCTACCGCTGAGCTACTGAGGAACGCTGTCGCTCACAATTTCTAATAGTAGCGTAATCACTAAGAAATGGCAAGTACTTTCGCTAATTTTTTCTCAAGTCTCATTTTGTCCAATATTGTCACCCAAAACCCTGCCTGAAGGAAGATTAGAGACTTATGGATGTTGCGTTACTGTAATCCCATACGCAATGCAGCCAACTTCTGCCGAGCTTTATCATCAATGGCACTAGCCAAAAACCTGCTGTTAGATTTTTTGCGAGTTTGATATTTTTGACGGACTCGGCAAACTGTGGTTTCGACAGCACTACACAGTTGTTGTGCTGATAACCATTCCGCCCCGTATCCTTGTACTACTAATTGTTGCGCTCTGTCTGAGGTAGCCACAATCATCCGCGAAATTCGAGATGCAGTTATCTGCGATCGCAAGGAAGCACAAATTTTTTCGATGTAAGTATCTGCCGTTTGCCCAAAATCAGTGTAGTAAACAGAAACTAACTCTGTAATCACTTCTTTATTGCTAGAGGCGTTATGATATTGAGCATCGAAAACTACTTGAGTTTCGTAACCTTGAAAAGCACTGTAACCGATCATGGCTTCGACCAGTTCCCAACGTGCTGCTTCTAAACCAGCACTATCACGGGTTTTTTTCAGACAAGGCCAAGCGCCAATTATGTTGTAACCGTCCACCAACAGAACGGCTGGGACTGAGGAACGGGGCATGGTTTTTAATCACAATTTTCTAGAGTTAACACAATCCATTCATAACTTTTATAGTAATTGAAGCATTCGCTGTAACACTATGTTACAAAAGACCAAATAATGCGAAGAGATGGCAAAATTTATCTCGAAAAAGTTCTCAATCTCAGAAGTCAGTTACCAACAAAGAGAATTACTTAAATCAATTTAGAGGTGAAAAACCCCGTATTTGTAAGCATTTTGTCTGCTGATTGGTTGCTATACTAATTGCCTACAAATGTAAACGCGCCTCATTAAAGGCGCGTTAGAGATGTTAAAAATTATTGATGAATTAGGTTGAGCATTTAAGGTGATTCATCATTCACTTTCATCAATCGTTGTTTGAGGCGTTGAGGTTCACCCCAATCAACTAAAGAACCTTTATCGAGTAAAAAAGCCCCATCACAGTAATTCAACTCATCAAGGCGGTGAGTTACCCACAAGGCTGTAATACCGCGACTTTTGACTAGGCGGTGGACACCAGCCACTAAATCTAATTGGCTATCAGGGTCAAGTAAAGCTGTGGGTTCATCTAATAATAAGACTTCACAACAACGAGCGATCGCACCAGCAATCGCCACACGCTGTTTTTGTCCCCCACTCAAAGCATATATCGGGCGTAATTGCAGTTGCAGCAAATTCACCGCCCCTAAAGCTTCTTCAACCCTTGCTCTCACCATAGCAGGCGGCAATTTTTCTTCCACTAGTCCAAAAGCCACATCTGCGCCCACCGTTGGCATAACTAATTGATGATCAGGATTTTGGAACACAAAACCGACAGGAGGTAAAACACCAATTTCACCAGACTGGGGCTTTAATAGTCCCGCCAAGAGTCGGAGTAGAGTTGATTTGCCACTACCATTAGTACCCAAAAGCATCCAAAATTCACCTTTGGGAACCGCTAGAGAACAAGACTTGATAGCCGCCTCACCACTAGGCCAATTGAAATTTAAGTCTTTGACTTGAATGCCCACTTCCGCCATTGCTACACCTTACTCGCCTGCTAAGGCAAAAAAGCCAGGTGGTCTGCCACTGCTAGTGCTAACACCATCTTTCTGAATAATCTGTACCCCAGAAATTTCACTAGCACGAACAGCGATTTTTTTCTCTGTCTTACCTTCACACTTGAGTTCCACAATATCAGGATTGCCAGAACGCATCGCTGCCAAAATGAGTTGATAGACAGCCTCAGCATCTTCTGTTGACTTACGTTGAACTGATATGGGAAAGGCGGTGTTTCTTACACTTATGTCAATGGTAAACATTTAGGATTAATCAAACATATCTGTGGACTCATTTTAGCGTCCAAGAATGAGGGAGTGGGGAATAGGGAGTGGGGAGTGGGGAAAAATGTTTTTTTCATTCATACTCGGCGGCACACTGCCTATCGTCGGTATTAAATGAGAGTTGTTTAGAAAGTCAAAAATCTCCCCAAACCCTAATCACAACTCCCTAATCACCACTGACTCTTCCCCAAAAGATTAAATTTTACTGAGAATCCCCTGGAAAAATTAACGATTTTCACCTAGAATTATTAAAGTCAGTAAAAAATTGTAAACTGGATTGACAAACCAGTTAAAAATCTGCATTGAAGAGGCTGCTACAAAAGAGCCTGCAAGCAGAACTGTACTTATAAGAAAATATTTGGAGTTTCACTCTCATGACCATCGCAGTTGGACGCGCCCCAAGTAGAAGAGGGTGGTTTGACGTACTAGACGACTGGTTAAAGCGCGATCGCTTCGTATTCGTAGGTTGGTCAGGAATATTACTATT
>NZ_JACJTB010000052.1 GCF_014698475.1 Nostoc spongiaeforme FACHB-130
CAGCACTTTCTTGAACTTCTAGATTGAAAGGGCGTGCCATTGCTTCCTCATGAGTCTTTTTCTTCCATGTTCTTTATTCTACAGTTCTATGCACGCTCATTTAGACTTGGTATTACAGGCTTTTTATCTATACAGTTAGCTGTTCAGTGTTATCAATCACGCCTGCCTTATTTGATACCTAAAACAGCACTAGTTAAGCCAATTGATAGCGAATCTGCCTATTCACCAGATGTATTAATATTAAACCAAACTAATTTGATGAACGAGCCTTTATGGCAACAAGAATCAACTGTGAGCTATGCAGAATCTATTCCCCTAGTTATTGAGGTCGTAAGTAGTAATTGGCGCGATGATTACTACAAAAAATATGGTGAATATGAGGGAATTGGCATTCGTGAATATTGGATTGTAGATTATTTAGGATTAGCTGCTAAAAAGTTTGTTGGCGACCCGAAACAACCGACTATTTCTATTTACTCGTTGGTTGATGATGAGTACCAAGTTAGACAATTTAAAGGTGATGATTACATCCAGTCGCCAACATTCCCAGAGTTAAATTTAACTGCAAAACAAATTTTTCAAGCAGGTAGTTAATTCAACCAAGGACGAGTAATTTTTTCTATTTCTGCGATTTCATCATTATTTAATGTCCAACCTAAGGCACCAGCATTTTGTTTGACTTGTTCGGCTGTTTTTACGCCAGCGATGGGAATCACATTACCTTGGGCAATTAACCAGTTTAGTGCGACTTGCGCCGGGGTGCGATCGCGTTTTTCTCCAATCTCACGTAATAAAGATATCACTGGGGCAATTTTTTCCAAGCCTTCTTTACCAAATTTTGGGTCTATCTTTCTAGCACCGCTTAATTTTTCGAGATTTTCCGGCGTGTATTTACCTGTGAGTAATCCTTGGGCTAGAGGACTGTAAGCTAAAATTGTCACACCAAGCTCACGGGCAGTTGCAATAATACCGCTACTTTCTACTTGGCGCGTAAGTAGAGAATAACGTACTTGGTTGACTGCTAAAGGAACGCCCCTCACTGCTAATATTTGATGGGCTTCTCGCATTTGGGCGGCTGAGTAATTACTAACACCGACTGCGGCAATTCTGCCTCGCTGCACTTCATCGGCTAAGGTGTTCATCAGTGTTTCTTGACTCAAAAAGAAAGCAAACGGCCAATGCACTTGATACAGTTCAATTCTCTCTAGTTGCAGACGCTTGAGGCTTTCTGTTAAGGCATCACTCACAGATTGTCCGGTAAATCGCCAAGGCAGAGGGCCGAATTTTGTGGCAACTTGCACAGGTTGGGTCGTTTGTTTAATGAATTGCCCTAAAAATTTTTCTGACAGTCCCATTCCATAAACTTCGGCGGTATCAAAAAAAGTAACACCCGCTTCTAACGCTGCTGTAAAGGCTGCTTGTAATTGTTCGGGGCCGTAGTCACTGCCATAATTCCAAAACAGTTTATCGCCCCAAGCCCAAGTTCCTATACATAAGGGTGGAACAGTCGGGACATTTTTGCCTAATGTGATAGTTTCCACGATCGCAATATCTACACGTTTACATTTCTTTACTTTTTTAGTGTAGCGTTAAGGACAAAAAGGCGAATAGGGCATTAGATATAGTTAATTAGGCAAAATTTTTCTGTTTTACTGAGTCCAATCCTCTAATACCAAGTCGGGAATTTGAGAAAAATCCTTATGGTTACGACTCACCATCACTGCATTTGTCGAAAGAGCAATCGCAGCTATTCGTAAATCTTTTTGTAGTCTTTTCTTATTTAATTGTTGGTTTTCTCTGAGTAACTTTTCATAGCAACTGTAGGCAGAATTGTCAAAGTTAAGTATTCTCACTCCTTTGAAATACTCTTGAGTAGTCCAAAGTTTTGTATAAAGGTTTACTAAATTTTTAGATTCAGTCCGGTCATTAATTTTGACTACCCAACCGTTAAAAATTTCTTGGACTGTGACAATTGTGATAGCCAAATTAGGATAAACTTGAGCAACTTTAGATATGACAGCTTGGTTTCCTTGAAGTAACAGCGAAACATGGTCTGTATCGAGTATATAAAGACTCATCCTACATTTCTCTAGTTAAATGGCACCCTCAGCTATTTAATCTTCATCTACTGCGTTACGTTCTGCTCTAAGACTATCGGCAATTTCAGTAAAATCTGTATCATCTTTAAATACACCTGCAAATTTCATCCAGGAATTTTCTACTTCGCTTTGATTTAACGAAATTTCTACTGGAATAATTTCTGTCTTTTCCAGACGAGTTGACAAAAGTTTTTTTAATTCTTGTACAGCTTGTTCTTGAGTCGGTGCTTCAATCCGAGTGTTGGGAAATTCCAAGACAGAAGCTAAGAAATTTCCTGCATCACTACGTTCTAGTAAAATGTGTAAATTTAAATTTCCTGATTGAGATAAATATGCGGAAGATAAATTGATAAGCATATATTTGCATAGAGGAATATTGAAAAATAACTTATTCTTCTACAAAGACTAGTTTAACTGAAATTAAGCTGTGTCAGTCTTTTGATGAAGTCAGCTATATATAAAGCTTCACTGCACTGCTACATTGCTATTTTAAGCCGTTCAATTACCACATCAAGGTCAGGCGATCACTTGATTGCAACTACCGCAATTTACCACCAGTTGACTTTAGCTACCGCCGATAACAAAAAATTTACGTTTGATTGTTATAGCCGGAGTGCGATCGCTCTTTACCTATGTATACTTGGAAAAACGTTGGAAAAGGTCTGTATATTCTTCAATTTTAATTTCATCGATATTTGACCCTAGACGTTGATAAAATTTTCCATCATACGGTACAGGTTCTCCAGCCTTTAAGCAAAATATAACTACACATTTATCATAATAACGAACTATTCTAATTTCTCTACCTATAGCGTCTTTAATTGCTTGAGGAATAGGTTCTGATTTAATTTGTTGAATTATCCAGCGATAAAAGTTATCAAGATTTCCTTGTAATCTGTTTGCTTCATGTTCTATTCCTGTTATCTTAAAATTTTTATAATCAACTGGCTCAATATTATGTAATTCTTTTATCCTTTGTGCTGTCTGATCGTTATCTGCTACTCCAACACAAATATAACCAGTTGCATTAGGAGAATGATTCGCCATTGCAGTTAGAGTTTGAATTATTTTGCTAAAACTTCTTTGGTCAAATGCTCCTGTTCGATTAAGTTGTGTAAAACCTTGTTTAAAATCATATAAAGCTTGTTCAGTTTTTGATTGAGTTAGTAAAGTTTCAAACTCTGTCAACCATGAATCTTTAGCAGGATCGTTATTATCTCTTTTTTTAAAAAATTTTCTAATAATACCTTTAACTTTGTCAATATTACGCCTTTTATTTTGATAGCTCCATGTCGGCCCGCTTGTAGTATTTATATCATTATTGATATTTTTTAAAGATTTTACTAATCCATCATAATCAGTTATTTCCATTTTTTCTGTAACTACTAAATCATAAAAACTTAAAAATATTATTTGAAAAGGGCGAGGCATATAATTAAGATTATTCAAACTAATTAATTCACAAAAGTTTTTATTAGATTCTTTTAATACTTCTCGAATATGGTTATAAATAATCATAAACTGTTTTTTGATAAAATCAGGCTGTTTTAACACTAGTAAAGTTTCTATCTTTTCCTGATTTTCACCATTTTTAAAACCATAATATTCATCTAACACAGAAGCACTACTTTTGGGTATTTCAGGGTAAAATATAATATAGGCAACAATATTAGCAACAATTTGTTCATCTTCTGACTGCCTAAGCATTTGTTTAGTTAATATTTTATTTCTTACCCAAAAAATATTATCAATCTTAATCCCATATTCGAGTTGTTTATTTGTAATACTAATTTTTTTCATCTCGTTAAGAAGAACAATATCTGAAGCTGATGCGTCTGATCTTATTTCACTTGAAATTACTCTTACTAAATTAGCAAATTTAGAAGTCGCTCCTGCTGAACGCAACTCCTGTTTTGATAGATGTTTACCATTAGAGTTTATTCTTCTAAAGATTTCGTCAACTTTATCATTATCATCGAATGAATAAACTGAGATAGGAAGAATATAACTGCCTATTATTTCACAGTATTCTCTTTCAAGAACAGGATTTTTTTGTACCAGTTTTTCTTGATCTAATCTGGATTTTGATTCCACCATTGTTTGCAGGTCAAAATATTTACCATCAATATCAAATTCTCCTTCGATAAAGGCAGTAATAGCATTTAATCTTTGCATCCCATCAATGATTTCAAATACGGATTTTTTGTCTTTTTCTGTTTCTGCTAATAAGATAATAGGGACAGGAAACCCTTGCAAAATTGAATCTATAAAAGCTCTTTTTTCTTCTATAGTCCAAACCAACTTTCTTTGATATCTTCTGTTAGCGTAAAAAAGATTATTTACATAAAAATTGTAAATTCTTTGTATACTTTCGCTTCTAATTGAAAGCTCTCTTTGAACAGGAGATGATTGAATATTTGTTGTACTCATAACTATTATTTTTCTCTGGATAAAAATTATTTTTGCGAAAAATTCAAAAAAATTAAAATACCCATCCGTGATACAACCACCTGCTAAATATAATTTCTGAATCAACTAAGAGGTGCGAACAATCACAATTGTTTGTAGCTTGGATGGAATACAGTTTAACCCAACAAACAATATTGGGAAACATCAAGTTTCTCAACCACAATATCTCACAAGAGTGTTCTTGCTTTGCTTTTTTAGCTATTGCGTATTATGTAAATAATTTTACTTAAGCCCTTTAGATTTTTGCAAGTGGCTAACAAAGTAGGGCTGCCATAAATCCTTCAAAAAGTATCTGGAGTACCCTGCTACCTAGTCCTGACTCCATTCAAGCGATGAAAGCACCTCTACCACCAAACCCAGAAATTACTGCGCCGAAATAGCTGGGTTTTTGGAATATCGAACAGTTTATCTTTAATTAAAGAGAGACTATTTTGGTAAACCATCAGAAAAAACAGTTATGGCAAGCGGTGAAGTGTTTGATAGTGAAACAAAATACCCAGTTGCGCCAAGGGTCAATTTACCGACTATGTTTCGGCTTGGCTTGTTTCAAATGGGGCTGAGTATGATGTCGATTTTGACTCTGGGAGTACTCAACAGGGTCATGATTCAAGAAATAGCGATTCCGGCGACGTTGGTAGCGTTGGTGCTGGCTTTACCTGCGTTTGTGTCGCCTTCGCGGATTTGGTTTGGTCAGATATCGGATGCGAAGCCTTTGTGGGGTTATCACCGGACAGCTTATGTATGGGTAGGGGCGGCGATATTTGCGATCGCGGCTTTTTTAGCGGTACAAGTAATGTGGCAGTTAAATAATGCTGCAAGTATTTCTGGTGGCTGGACTTGGACAACTGACACTATCAGCTGGACTGCGCTGCTATCTTTAATTTTTGCAATTTACGGTTTGGCAATTTGCGCTAGTGGTACAGCTTTCGCGGCTTTATTGGTGGATGTGTCGGAAGAAGATAACCGTTCTAAAGTCGTGGGTGTAGTTTGGTCAATGCTGATGGTGGGAATCATTGTCGGCGCAATTATTAGTTCTAGCTTACTCAGGCAATTAACTCCAGAAGCAACTCCAGAAACATTACAGGCATCAATCAACCGATTATTTACAATTGTGCCAGCGATTGTCTTTGGATTGGCGATCGCAGCCACATTCGGTGTTGAAAAAAAATACTCCCAATACGCCAACCGTTCTACATTAGTCAACCGCGAAGACAGCATCACTCTAAATGCAGCGTGGAAAATCTTAACCGCCAGTCCCCAAACAGGTTTGTTTTTCACCTTTTTGGTGGTGATGACGCTGTGCTTGTTTATGCAAGACCCAATTTTAGAACCTTATGCGGGTCAGGTGTTTAAAATGCCTTTGGCGGAAAGCACCAAATTGAATATTTATTACGGTATGGGTTTGCTAGTTGCTTACGCTGTGGCTGGATTTTTGATTGTGCCACGTTTGGGTAAACGCCGCAGCGCCAGGTTAGGTTGTATGTTGGTGGCTTTATGTGCCGCATTGCTAGGAATTTCGGGATTTACAGCCAATGTAGCTTTCTTAAAATTTGGGTTGGTGTTGTTTGGTTTAGCGACTGGTTTCTTAACTACAGCAGCAATTAGCTTGATGTTGGATTTAACCGCCGCCGAAGCCGCCGGGACGTTTATTGGTGCGTGGGGACTGGCGCAGTCGATTTCTAGGGGTCTTGCCGTGGTAATTGGCGGTACACTTTTGGATATTGGTCGCAGAACTTTGCCCAGTTTGGAACTAGCTTATGGGCTGGTTTTTGCCTTAGAAGCAGTGGGAATGGTACTTTCAATTGGTTTCCTCAACCGCGTCAACATTACAGAATTTCAAACTAGTACCAAGCAAGCGATCGCATCTGTCTTAGAAAGCGATCTAGACTAATTAAAATTTGGTGTATTGGTATGAGGGTAAGGCAAAAGGAAAAAGGCAAAAGTAAAAAAAATCTTTTACCTTTTTACTTTTAACTTTTTCCTTAATTAATTCATTCCCGCGTATTCAAATGAATGATTTTTGGTTAACGGTGCTTGATTTTGCCCAGACTACAACTACCAGGGTGGGCAAACAACTAATGCAAGATTTTGGACAGGTGCAGGCTTTACAAAAAGCTGATGGTAGTTTGGTAACACGCGCTGATAAATGGGCAGATCAAGAAATTCGGGATGCGATCGCCGCTAATTTTTCTGGTTATGGTATTCTCAGCGAAGAAGCTGACAAGACCTTTCCGGGTACAGAATGGTGTTGGGTAATTGACCCCTTGGATGGGACAACGAATTTTACCCGTGGTATTCCGATTTGGTCGATTTCTTTGGCTTTGCTGTATCAAGGTACGCCTGTTTTTGGTTATATCCACGTACCGCCATTAGGGCAAACTTTCCACGGTTTTTGGCAAGGTACATCTGGTTTAGCCACACCCACTGGCGCATTTCTCAACAATCATCCCATACATACCAGTGCGGATGCTCCCAGCAGTAATCACTTTTTTAACCTTTGTTCCCGCAGTACAGCAGTTATCCAACCAAAATTTCCTTGCAAAATTCGGATGTTGGGAGTGGCGAGTTATAACTTTCTCACCGTTGCGACTGGCGCAGTGTTGGGTGGAATTGAAGCGACACCAAAAGTTTGGGACTTAGCCGGCGCTTGGGTAATTGTGCAAGCGGCTGGTGGGAGTTGGAAGTCTCTCAAGTCTGAGCCATTTCCGTTGATTGCAGGCGAAGATTATAGCGATCGCTCTTATCCTACTTTAGTTCTCAGCCGTTTAGAATTGGCTCCTGTGTTTGAACCATTTCTCAAAGAGTTGAAAATTTGACATTCATCAAAACACTGATAGAACAAGCCTAGACCCATCTTTTGGGTTTAGGCTTTTTTGCTTTAGTTCACGAAATTATGAATCTAACTCTAATAATCCTGATTGGGTTGAAGACCTAGTGAAACTTATAAGTTACATAATCTAACCCTGACTCAGTAATCAAACATAGGTGTATGTTATCCAATCTAGAGCTAATCCGTGAGTTCGTAGACAAAAGCATCCAAAAAAAAGACATTTTATTATCTAACTCTGCTTTAACAGCACAAACCGTCTATAAAACTAATCAACTAACAGCAAAATCTCAAGGTGTAATTGCTACCGCCAATTTAAATCATCCAGCTTCGGAGTTTTTAGTTCAGCCAAATTCATCTCATTGGGAATCGATAAATCAGACATTATTAGATTATAGTTATCTGATCAAAGGCGAGATAGACAATCGCGGTTTTTATCATTATCAATATTGCAAAGTGCCGAAGGGATACCAGATGCACTGTACTCAATCTGTATTGCTATGGCGTGCTTGGTGGAAATACCGTAAACAGGTTTTAAGAAGTACTATTCCTTTAGATTTGCTCATTCAAAATCGTGATTCTTGGTATCCCATCCGAGATTTGATTATTAGTGATGGTTTGCTTTATATCAAAACTTTAGGCAGTGAAATCGCCGTTCATTCCGAAGATTTGATAATTTGGTTAAGTAAATTTGAAATTAATTTCTCTCAAGAGAAGACTGAATTTGCTCAGGTTGAGAAAAATTTGGCAATGCAGAGTTAAACACAAAGTAATTAGAACAGTCTAAACACCTCCCTTCCCTTGTCTACCTTGTCTCCCTTGTCCTCCTTGTCCCCCTTCCCCAATCAGACTGCTATACTACCGGTGAGTACAGTATCTACCAGTGAAGTAGTATGAAAGGACTCTGGCTTGAAAACCAACAACTGCAACTACGCACAGATATTCCAGTTCCAGAACCGCAATTAGGGGAAGCGTTGGTACGGGTTGTGCGAGCGGGAATTTGTAATACTGACCTGGAATTGCAGCGTGGTTACTATCCATATACTGGGATTTTGGGACATGAATTTGTTGGTGTTGTGGAACAAGGCCCAGAGAACTTAATTAATCAACGGGTAGTAGGCGAAATTAACGCCGCCTGTGGTCATTGTCGCTTCTGTCTTCGAGGACAGCCGACGCACTGCGAAAATCGTACAGTACTGGGTATTGTGAACCGTCACGGGGCTTTTGCAGATTATCTGTGTTTACCCGTAAAAAACTTACATCCTGTACCGGATAATGTGCCTACAGATGTTGCAACTTTTACTGAGCCTCTAGCAGCCGCTTTGGAAATTCAACAGCAAGTGGTTGTTTGTCCCGATGACCGCGTGTTAGTGGTGGGAGATGGTAAACTTGGTCAACTGGTAGCGCAAACACTGGCGTTAACTAATTGTCAGTTGTTGGTGGTGGGTCGTCATCTTGAAAAACTGGCGAACTTAGCCGCGAGAGGAATTAAAACGGGTTTAGTTGATGCAGTTCAAGATAAAGCTTTTGATATTTCTGTAGATTGTACAGGGAATCCCGAAGGATTTGCGATCGCTCGTCGTGCTTTACGCCCCCGTGGTACTCTAGTCATGAAAAGTACCTACGCAGGCAACCTGAGTTTAGATGCTTCGTCTTTGGTGGTAGACGAAATCACCCTCATTGGTTCCCGTTGTGGCCCGTTCCCGGCAGCACTAGAATTATTAGCAGCAGAAAAAGTAGACGTAAAACCTTTAATTCATGCCCATTATTCCCTGACAGAAGGTCTTACAGCTTTTACAGAAGCTCAACGTCGGGGCGTGTTAAAAGTGTTGTTGGAGATTGGTAAAGTATGAAGTGTGAAGTGTGAAGTATGAAATTGAGAACACCCTCATACCCATAAACCCCTACACCCATACACCCGCACACCCCCACACCCTAATACAAATAAGGATTCGTCTTTGGCTGATAGTCCATACAGTTGATTGCGTCTTCAGTATTGGCGACAGAAGGGTGTACAGTACATTTGAGGCGATAGTCATCGGTAAAAAACTGGCACCCAGGACAGGGAATTTGGTGCATTTGTTTAGCTGTAGCGACACTATCTCGTGCTGTACTCCACAAACTCCACGCCACGAGAATCATTAAACCCCATGCTACAACAAAACAAATAGGTACTAAAAATTTTTGCATCCCGTGAATGAGAAATATTATTGCTTCCAACACGGCTAGTCCTGAATAAAAATCAACGCTTAGAAGTTATGTTATCGCAGTGCTGAGGGCTAAGTGCTAAGTCATAAGTAGGATTTAGCGTCATTTCAATCACTGTGAGTTAGCCCATTTTAGAATAAAATCCGACTTAAAAACCAAACGCCAGAAATCCACCATCAACAGCAATACATTGTCCTGTAATGTTAAGATGCGGTGGGCATACAGAGAAAAGCTGTAATGCTTGCGACTTCTTCCGGTTGACCTACCCGCTTCATTGGGGTACGAGAAAGGACTGTATTTAAAGTTTCAGGGTTTTCCAGTAGAGGTTCAGTGAGGGGAGTTTGAATAAACCAGGGTGCGATCGCATTAACACGAATGTGATCACTTGCCCATTCTACAGCCAGCGATCGCGTTAACTGCACAAGTGCGGCTTTGGTCATGCCATAAGGTGCGCCAGTGCGAACACAAATCAGTCCAGCCACAGAACTGATGTTGACAATACTGCTGTTTTCACTGGTTTTTAGTAAGGGATAAAACAGTCGAGAAAGTTCAATGAATTGAGTTTTTAATGAAAATGCGCTTCCACAATTTGTCGATAAAAATTTTCTAACCCCGTAACACAAGCCTGGTCATCAAATAGTAAATGATGACGCTGGCTAATTTTTTCAGCGATGTGGTTTCGCCAAGTTGAATCTAGCCCCAACTTAACGGCGATATCAATATATTCTGCTTCATTGGCGGCGATGGTTTCAGTTACTCCCAGCATTTTGAAAAAGCTATCTGAGTGACGACCACGCATAAATTCTCCTGGACAAGTAACAACAGGAAGATTACACGCGATCGCTTCTAAGGTAGTATTACCACCAGACCAAGTAAAAGTATCCAAATAAACATCTGATAATAAGTTAATCATCAGATAATCTAGGCGTTCGGGAATATTCAAAAATACGCAATAATCTTCACTAATTAAACCTATCGCTGCAAAAGCTCGTTCTAGGCGCGACCGAAGTAAAGTTCCTCTCAAAAATACAAATTTAGCTTGCGGCACACGACTGGCTATTTCTGCCAAAATAAAATCATATTGGGGTAAATATTTAAACGGTGCTTGGCAACATAAATAAATCACCGCATCATCTGGAAGGTGAAAATCTGAACGAGTTTTGATGATTGGTGGAATATAAGGTTTAGGATAAGATACACCAATATTAGGTAAACGAATTAGTTTTTCCGAATAATGTTCTTGGGCATTTTCCGGTTCCATTAACTCACTTGATAAGAAATAATCAATTGTTGGTAAACCAGTTGTTACCGGATGTCCCCAAGCTACACACTGCACAGGCGCAAGTCTGAGTGCAGCAATTTGCATCGTTTGTGGGTTCATGCCAATTTCTGGAAACACTAAAATATGTAAATTATCAGCAATTACTTGTTCACAAACTCCCGGCAAGTTATAAGGAATATGATGAAAAATATCACTATATTCTTGAAATTGTTCTGTAACTGGATCTGGGTCATTACCTGTATAGTAACAATAAATTTCAAAGTCTTGATGATTACAATAACGTAGCCAACCAGTTAACCATAATGTGCCACTATAAGAATGTAAATAATGTGAAAGATAGCCAATGCGAATTTTTTGCTGTGGCTGGAGTTTTGGCATAGATAAAGGCGCAACCCATTGGGGATAATTAGCCGCCATAATGTCATGCACTAACTGTCCATATTGACGTTGCAAATCTCGGTCATTTTGGGCTTGATAAGATAAATAAAAGTTAGTCAGGCGACCTATACCATTGAAAGCATTAGTTTTTTCTTCTAAAGTGTTTAAGCTTGTTTGTGCAATTAAGTCTTGCAAGCCTTGGGTATAACGCTGACGATAAAAGTCTATTTCATCCACATAATTATAAATGCTAGGTACTGTTAAATACTTTAGAAGTTTAAAAGTATAATCATCTGGTAAGCATATACAAGCATGTTCCGCACTAACAATTGCTTCCTGTGTTCGACCATCACGCCGCAAATCGATAATTAAAGAAAAATGCAAACTCCCTTCTGTGGGATAGAGTGCGATCGCCTGATGTAGTGTTGTATAATAAGCCTCAGTTTGCTGAGAACTTCTGTAACAATGAATTAAATTCCTGTAAATTTCTAAGTTATTGATTTGCAATTCTAGCAGTTTTTGATATTGTGCGATCACCCCTTGCCAATTTCTTATTTGAAATAATCTATTTGCTAAATCATAAATCAGTTGCACTATTGAGATATTACCAAATTCATCAATTGCATATTCGGGAATATTAGCGACTGATTCTTGATTAATATTATCTAAAATAATTCGTGCATTAACTTGATGAAATATCATCTCCCATTGCTGAAAATCCGAACTATCAACTAAGGAAATTTCACAGCCTGTACTAATATCAGCATCATCCATCATCAGCAGATTCATTAATACACCAGACAATACTAAATTAGCAACATCTTCCGCAACATCGCTAATATCAATCATTAAATTTATCTGACTACTAGCAGGATGATTATTGACTGCCTGAATTACGTTTTCTAAATCTTGACAAAGATTATCTTCTGCCTGTGACCAGTCAAGAAAAACAATTATATTAATATTATTAGTATTTAGGAAATTGAAATCATTACTCAATTCTTCTGTGGTGCTAATCAAGTTATCTTCTCCTTCTTTTTAAACTAGAGTGAGTGCCTTAATACTAAAGCACTCACTATTAACTAAAATTATTCAAACTGTTAGTTCACACTTTATAAAACACAAAGTTGATTAATAAAATTTTCTAGTTCACAAGCTAGTATTGTCTGTATTGGAAGTTCTGCCAAAACTGCCTTATCTTCATGTTCTAAAATAATTCGGCTGCTGAGGCGAGGTAATAAAGCTTGCCATTGAATATCTGCTAAACTGCCAACCAAAGCAATTTCTAATCCCTCGCTGATATCCAAATCTTCTTCCATCAGCAGATTCATAGTAATGCCAGAAAGTAACAGTTCTGCATCCCCAGTAGAACTATTACTTGTGTAAATTAATAAAGTAGTTTTTTGACTATCAGGATAAGTTGCGATCGCCTTAATTACAGATTCCAATTCTAAACCAAGCAACTCTTCCGATTGCGACCAATCAGGGAAAACAATAACATTAATTTCCTTCAACTTCAAAGACAACAGACTAGCATTAATCAAACTAGAACTGACAATATCAGCCATTTTAGTCCAAGAAAACTTTTGCGCTTGCGCCAAACCAGCCTCAATCAATGCTTGACGAATCCTCGGCTTTTGGACATCACATAAAGCATTTACCATTCCATCTACATCATTATCCTTCACATATATTGCCGCCTCTCCTGCTACTTCTGGAATTGAAGCATTAGGACAAGTAATGACAGGACAACCACAAGCCATTGCTTCAACAATTGGCATCCCAAAACCTTCATATTTAGAAGGATAAACCAACGCCACTGCACCAGAATAAGCCGTTGCTAACTCCTCATCACTAAGTTGCAACATATAAACAGAACTACCTGATGTACAAGCTCTAAATTCTGATGCTAATATCCCACCACTACCTGTACAAATAATATCGAATCCATAGCTATTAGCAAGCTGAGAAAACGCTTGGAAGAACAGCATCCCATTCTTATAACCATTACCAGCTCCAACTAAAATAAAGTAAGGTTTTGTAATGCCATACTTCGATTTAAAACTATTAACATCTTCAGATTGTGCTGGCGAAAAGGTGCTACTAACTCCACAATGAGCAACAGTAATAGACTCTACAGATATCTCAGGAAAGCAGTTTGATAAATCACGCGCTGTATATGCTGAAATGGCAATGTAAGCAGATGCGTGCTGAATAGCTTCATGTTTGACTTGCCACATAGGATTATCCATATTCCATCCCATAACTTCTGGAATCATGTCATAAGCCATAAATACAGAAGGTGTTATTAATGGTGTTGTATAGTAAGAAGAAATAAATAAATCTACCCCTTCTTCATCACATATATGCTGTAGTATTTCCCTGTCATTATCAGTCTTATCATAATCGTAACTTGTGATATTTAAATATCTAATACCGGGAAATTTAGGCGCAGTTCCAGCACGATCAAGAACAATCAAATGTTGAGCAAAGCTGTTCTTAGTCCATTCTTCTAGTAAAGATTTCCAGACACGAGCTATTCCAGTTTGATAGAGTTGAAAGAACACCCCATCTACTAATATTTTTGGATTTTTAGTACTATATTCATTGCTTTCATTAACCGAGATAAAATTGTTATGATGTCTACTGATGAGTGAAAAGACTGCTTTTGAGTAATCATTTTGAAGTAGAGACTGTTTATTGAATGGTTCTATAGGTGAATGGCACAGACTATTAAACAACTCTGGAGGTAAAGTTTGTTCAGTTAATAGATGTAAAGATGAGCCATCTGAGTACAAATTTAAATTATATTTCTCCGCAATTTTTGACAAACTTTTAACGGTATATATAGAGATATGCTGTCCGTCATGAGGTGAATAATACCACCACTCATTAGGCTTAGGATTATTTTGAGGTAGAATTTCTGTACTAAATAAAATATTTTTGGAAATTTTCAAAATATTTTCAATTTCTTCTATTGGGTTACTAAAATGCTCAAAAACTTCAAAAGCAGTTACTAATTCATAAGTGGTATGTTTATCTAAATCAAATTCAAAACCTTTAGCAAATAAGTTAGTGCAGAATTTATCATCCCAATAAAAATCAAATCCCAAATCTCTCATCATTCTGACGAATAGACCATAGCCACCTCCATAGTCTAAAAACTTTGCTTCATGATTAAAGAGATTTACTATAATATGAGCAGTTCTACGTGATAAATTGTTGTTGCGGAACACCAAACCAACATCGGTACGAGCTATAGCATCCGAGTAAGCTTCATCTAACCAATAAGGTTCTTCTGTTTGCACAAATCCACAATCAGAACATTGAAAATAATCAACATCATACTGACCGAGTATAATACTTTTAGCAAAGATATGTGTATCAGATTCGCACACTTTGCATTTCATAGGTATAGCTTGAATTAAGCTTTGTACTACAGGTAATATTTGATTAAAATTCCATACTTGTTTCTGCACATTTTTTAAGTTTGGTAAATAAAAATGTGGCATTCCATCTTGCGGTGTGATTTCAGAATATTTCAGAACTTTTTGTTTTCGCTTTGATTCACTATTCACCAATAAATCTAGATGATATATACTCAGACTATGTAAACCTTTAGCTGGAGAATTAAATCCTTGAGGAAGTTCATGAATACGACCTTTATAGGTAACATGCTTAGAATGTTTAAATAGACGACCTTGCCAATCTGGATAGTGTGGAGAACTAGAAATATAATGTTTTAGGCTAAATGGAGTAATCCATTTTCTTGGAAGCCAAAAATTATCTGTCTCCTTGCTGGAGGTTGTTTTAATATATTGCAAGAAATCTAAAGTTACCTTGTCAATGAATTCATCTGCATCTAGAATAAACACCCAATCAGATGTTACATAAGATAAAGATATATTTCTCTGTAACGCAAAATCTCCTTGCCATTTTGAATGTATGAGTTTTGCTCCATAACGTAAAGCTATTTCGCAAGTAGAGTCAGTACTGCCACCATCAACAATTATTAACTCATCATAAACATTTTGCAGAGATTCTAGAGCAATAGCTAATGTATTTTCTACATTCTGCACAATCATACACACAGCAAGACTAGCGCCCACAGAATCACTTTCTTTATGAACCTTTTCTAATGATTTTTCTGTTTTATCTTGAGTGGATTCTGTATCTACACAGAGATGGCTTTGATTAGAAGAAGTTTTTGTATCAAACTGTGATTGAATTTGTTCTTCTGAATCTTGAAGTTTTTCTAAGACTACTAAAATTCCATTATTAGCAAAGTACTTTCTTCCTGGATATAAAGTTTCAAGTTGCTGCTGAATTTCTTCAGGGATTGAACATAAACCTATAGGATCAAATCTTTTAATTGTAAAAGAGCTTTGATTTATAAAGTCTAGATAATCCTCGGTAAAAAAGCGATTAATATGTCCAGAATTATAAACATGGTACATCATTAAATCTACAGCTTCTTTATCTGTAAATTGATAAAGATGATGACAAAGCTCTGGAGGACGCATTAGCAGATGTCCCCAAGGAGGAATAGGAGAGTTTTGAAAATCAAAACTTTTTCCTTTGGAGTCTGTAATTGTAGGTAAATGATGTCCATCATGAGCAGACCAAATAGGAGAAAAAACTGAAAAAAGCTGACCTCCTGGTTTTAAGGATAAAAACATTTTCTCTAAGGACGTGGGAAACTTATGAATGTGTTCAAATGCAGCTATAGAAAAAACTAAATCATATTTATTGTAATATTCAGGGGGTAATTCTTCTATATTTGCTGCATAAAAGGCGTACTTTTCACCATTTATATTCTTATTCTCAGTAAAATCTACTTTTTCTTCATTCGATAGATGACGCAATATCGAAGCTTGTGAAATATTACTAACTCCTTTAAGAGCATCTTCATATTCGGGAGACTCAACAGCAGTCCAAGTTTTAGCGTGTAAATAATCGAAGACAAATTCTCTGGGCAAACTTCCACCAACTTCTAAAACATTCTTATCTGCAAACCCCACTAATTCTTCACACCATAAAGCAAAATTTACATGATAAGAAAGATTAAATTGTTCTTGGCACTCTGATATATTAGATTGAGTAAGTTTTTTTGTCATATATTTTGTCTACCTAAATAATTACTATTTTTTTTTAAATAGAGATTCTCTCTTACTTACCTTGCTGCTTTTTTACCTGCTCCAAAACAGTTTTATAATCTTGTCTGTCAGGATGCAGTTTAACTAGCTTTTCCATAATCTCTATCGCTCCTTTGGGATCTTTTAAATGCACTCTAGCTATGGCTAATTTCTCTAAAGCTGCTTGGTTGTTTGGTTCTCGTTGCAAAACTAGTTCATAACCCCGTGCTTGTTCCTGTAAAGAAGACTCAACAGATACACTCTTAGTCTGAGCCTGTTGATGAGCTTGTGGTATTCCACTAATCACACCAAATACCGTAGAACCAACGAAAGAGGCTAAACCTACTACCGTTAAAATCCTTTTCTTTCGATCTATTTTCCTTTGGCGGGAAATAATGTAATCATCCCCAGAACTAGACATGTCTCAATAGTTGCTGTTAAAAATACTGAGATACCAGCAAGCCTCCAGTTATCAGATTACCCAGCACCCCAGGGGAACTAACATTATGGTTGTAAAGTTTTGAAAATTATTCAGGAGGTACGTAAGGATTATTTGAATGGGGACTTGCAATCATTTGGGATGAGGAAAGGGAGACAAGGGGGACAAGGCTTCGCCGTGAGCTTCAACCGAACGGTGTAGGTGTTCAAAACCTTTACACCCTCATATCCTCAAGCCCTTACACCCATTATTCAAGACAAGTTTTGTGTGCTATTTTAATCTCTGCTAAAGAATTAATTTTCTATAAATTTTTGTAATAAATCTATCTAACGTCAGATGTTTGCGATATTGTATATTACGTCTAAATATACGCGGTAAACTCTCCTTAGCCGTGTCTTAAATGACTTCAAACCAGCCTAAAATCCTTGTTTTTCAACAAGTACTCACATACTCATGGCTGATGTAGATAAAATTCTGCAAATTCAACTTGTGTTATCAATGCAACTTTCAAAACAGTTAATTTTTTCGTGACGCATAGACGATCGCTTGTGAGTAAAAATGTCAGTTTTGTGGTGGTAATTACCGTACAAAACCGAATTTATGCCAAAACAAGCAGGGTTTGTTATGGTATAGTTAGAAAGTTAAGACTAGCTTTACCAATTCCAACGCTCTACGCATCGATAATAATTGCCTAGCGGAAAGCAGTTTTGATTAAGCATTTACCTAAACGAAATCTGAACTTAATCATAGGTTATGACTCAGCAAGTAATTCACCCAATGGTGAAATTGCAGCGTAACGTGCAATCACTCGTAGAATCAAATATCATCAAACCCACTGATAGCATTTGGAAGATTGCCTTTCTCTATGGCAATGACTGGCAGCACTGGAAACAGGAACTGTTGGATTTTGGCTTCAGTATGCAAGACCCAATCAGTGAACTGTTGGCAGTGGAAGCGTGGGATGAAGAGTAGGGAATAGGGAATAGGAAGTAGGGACTAAGAAAAATCACGACTCCCTACTCACGACTCCCCACTCCCAAATTTATACCTTGCAAGCTGTTAAAGCATTGGCTAATTCCCTAGCGGTTTGATAGCGATCGCGTGGTAACGGCTCTGTTACACGTTCAATCACCTCTCTGATTTGGGGTGTAATCGTGGGAGAGTTAGCCACATCAAACCGAAAATTTCGTCCTTTTTGGCGGAAAAATTTAAAGGGATTTTCCCCAGTCAGCAGAAAAATTAGTGTCGGCCCAATGGCATATAAATCTGATTGAATCAGAGGTTGTCCCCGTTCTTGTTCAGGGGCGCAATAACCTTCTGCACCAATTCGTGTACCTGGTGTTGTGCCAATTTCTTTCACAGCACCAAAATCTAGCACCACAATGTGATTGTTGGCATTTCGCACCATCAGGTTAGCGGGTTTAATATCACGATGAATCAGTGGTGGTTCTTGGCTATGCAAATAGTCTATAATTTCGCAGGTTTGAATCATCCAGGCGATCGCTTGGCTAGGCGTTACAGGCCCAGTCATCTGGACTCGTTTTTCTAAATCTTGCCCATGTACTAATTCCATAGCCAAGTATTTTTTACCACCGTCAACAAAAAAGTCATAATACTTGGGGATACCTGGATGATGGAGAGATTTCAGCGTATTGGCTTCTCGCTCAAATAATTCTTGGGCTTTGGCAATTTTTGCCATATCAGCATTCATTTGCTTTAAGACCAAAAGTTGGGGATTTCCACTCATCCAGCCCTTTGTATCCCAAGCTAAATATGTGGTTCCCATACCTCCTTGTCCTAAAGTTCGCAACACCTGATACTGACGAATCGTCTGTTGCACTGAAAGAGGTTGACCACAATGAATACAAAATAAATTTTGTGGAGAATTACCTTCATGGGTGCAAGTGTAAGCAGCCCTAGCAGGGTCTTGATTTGCAGACACAAATCCAGCCAGTTTTTCTGACTCTGCATTAGTCGCTGGTAATATCTCCTGAATTTGAAATTGCAGTATTGGCCCTCCCTGCGCCAGTTGTAAAACTGCATTGTGCGGTAGAGGACTTTGAATTACCAAAATGCCATTGAGAAACGTACCATTTGTACCTTGGCTATATATCTGCCAAGATTCTTCATTATTATCAGTACTGACTTGCCTGAGTTCTAGATGATGTCGGGAAACCAAACTATCGGATAAAACCACATGATTGTCCGCCGCTCGACCAATGCGAATAACGGCGGAGTTATCAAAGCACCACTGTTTCAAGGGTGTTTTGTGTTGCGGTTCTAACAGTGTCACAATAACCACAATCAAACCTGCATAAAAGATAGGGAGTAGCAATTAACAAGTTAAAAATTAAAAGTAAAAAGGTAAAAGTCTTTTTACTTTTTACTTTTTACTTTTGACTTTCCATGTTTGGTCGGACTTTAGCCCGCACAAGTATTGCAGTAATGTTGTCATGACCATTTTTTTGGTTTGCCAATTCAATTAATTCGTTGACACCCCGTTCTAAGCTAGCACCAGAACTTAATAAAGGAAGCAAATGAGTCTTCCAGTGGGTTTCTAGTAAATCATTATCTGACAAACCGTCAGAGGCGAGAATTAGCAAACTATCTTCATTAATGTCAAAAAATTCTACATCAGGATAGATGGCGCTTTCGTCACGCGGCCCTAGAGCTTGGGTTAATTGGTAAGCATCAGGACGGGCATACGCTATGCTGGGTTCTACTCCCCGCGCAATTTCCCGTTGTCCAACTTCATGGTCTATGGTGATTTGTTCGAGTCCGCGTTTGCGAGTTAAACGGTAGAGACGACTATCGCCTACATGAGCTACTACAGCTTCAGTATCTTGAATTACTAAGATGACCAGAGTTGTACCCATCCGCCCAATGCCCGATCGCGCATCTTGTTGATTTAGCTGATAAATTGCTTGATTAGCTAAATAAACAGCTTCGCGCATATTTGCTTCGGTTGGGCGCTGGTTATTTTGCCAAAATTCTTGGAAGTATTGTTTGACAGTGTTAACAGCCAATTCACTAGCTATTTCCCCACCAGCATGACCACCCATCCCATCACAGAGAATATATAAACCACGGGCTTGGTAGACTCGGTTTCTGGGAAGTTCTAGCTTCTCAATTTTGGTGTCGATACCAAAGTAGTCTTCGTTGTGTTGACGCTGACGACCTACATCGGTGCATCCGACATCTTCGAGACTGCTTAATTGCATTGACAGCACAATGGTGGGTAAGTCGTCGCTTCTTCCAGAACTGTCTTTATCTGGATCATCTTCTAGCTGAATGACTGTGGGTGCAGTGGGATGTTGGTGAGCAGTTGGCGAAAAACTAGGAATTGCCGAGGTTTCCAGGTCTGAGGCGATCGCTTCTAGGCGCGATCGCAACTGGGCAATCATTTGAATTTTCCCTAGTTTTAAATCCTCCAAAATCTGCAATACAGCACCAAACTGCGTACGTTGGGACTGTCTAAATAATTCCTGCCAAATTTCCCCCAAAACTTTTACACTAAACGGCTGTTCTGTTAGTGATAATGTTTCGTCTTCGGCTATGTCATCGGCCTCTGCTTCACTTTCCCTATACAATCTTGCCAAAGCCAATGTTTGGTCTTCATCCAAGCGCAGATTCGACAAATCCAACAAACTTTGGCGACATTTCACAGGTTCCAACACTGCCCACAGTTGAGTCATTTGATAGAACCAATGTAAAATTTGTAACGAGCTTGTTGTCTCTTCTTTCCACAAGTCGATTAACAGGGTCCAATCAGAACGGTCTTCAATTAAGACAACCTGGGTGTTTCCTTCCAGCCAAGCATCGTGAATTGCTGGTATTTCTATTTGACATTTTGACTGTAATTGTACGTAAGCCTTAGCCAATTTAGGAATACTAATTTCTGGATCTGTTGCAGTGAACAATCCTTGGTTTTGATTATCTAAAATTGCTTCAATCGGTGATATTTGATACGGCTGACAATCTAAAACTCGTACACAAACTTCAGTTTGCTGGGTATTGTCATCAAAGATTGCTAGGGGTTCTAGGAGTTGATAGCGTTGTTCTTTATCTATGTAAGAACCAGCTTTCAACACAGGTCTAGCAGCAAGCGGTACAGTATGTTCCGTGGAAAGAGGTAAAGTTGGTAAATCATCCTGATCATCTTGCCAACTGCCTAATTCCCAGTCCCCGCTTTCTTCTTTTGTCACAATTGCCCACCAAACTGTCCCACATTCAGCACCGCAGTTATGGCAACTTTGGGCATTTAATGGCACTTCAATACCACATTCATGACAAGCATGATGAGTCAGAGAGGTGCCACAGTTTTGGCAAAATTTATTAGCATTGGGGTTTTCAAATTTACACTGAGGGCAAATCAGCATAGTGGAAGTTCCTTTATTCCCGTTCCAAGGTGCTTCTAGCCACTAATATCCAAAGTGCCACAATTAACTGCCCCTGCCTACAGTAGACCTACAAGAGATTGTGGTTTCACCAGTGAATGTTGGTGGCAGTATTAATTGTGACGCATCTTAGCTAAATATTTCAGATACCTGCAAATAAATTTTGCGCTTGTCTAAGGGGAGTAGTAATTTTTCAGTGAGAAACTGGTATAATTATACTCCCTTTTATATCTGACGATGCAATGGTAATTGCACCATAAAACAAGTACGATTTGACCCGCTCTCTACTTCGATTGTTCCTTCTAATTGCTTAATTAATTTCTGCACTAATGCCAATCCTAAGCCTGTCCCGCCTTGCTTCCACGGGTCATTACTGGGAATGCGGTAGAATTTGTCAAAAATGTGGGGTAATTCCGAACTAGGGATTTCTACACCCGAATTAATCACTTGAAACTGCATATTTTGGCAATTTAATGCCACAGAAACAGTGATTTCAGACTCTGGAGGGCTAAATTTGCAGGCATTGGTTAGAAGTTCGATGAAGATGCGCTCTAGGCTAAAAGGATCACAAACCAGTGATGGGAGATGCGGAGCTATACTTAGGTGGATTTTTTGCTTGCAGATACCTCGGTTACGGGCATGAAATAGCTCTACAACTCGCCGCAGCCATTGTGGGACTTGAATAGTTTCCAGCACCCAAGGTTGAGCGTTGCTATCTAAGCGTTGCAAATCCAGAAAGTTATTAATCAGGTTGATTTCCCGTTCACACTCGTTATCTAAAATGGCAAAATAGCGGGCGGCTTTTGAGCGTTCGGCTGGCGGTTTAGCCATTTCCTGCAAAAAGTTTTGTTCTGGCTGTAGTGCAATTCCTAACATTTGAATTGCCATTTTCATGTTTGTCAGTGGTGTGCGGAGTTCATGAGAAACTGTGCTGAGAAATTCTTCCTTAAGGTGAGTCAGACTTTCCATTTCTGCCAACTGTACCTGCATTGCAGTTTGGTTAGTTGGTTGGCTGACTTGTTCACACACCATCAAAATTACCGGACTTTTCTCAGGATATTCACCATCAGGTAAAATTTTGAGAGTTGTTTTCACCTGGGTAATTTCACTATCAGGACAGTAGAGACGATATTCCGCCTTGATCGAGTGGTTGGGGTGAACAGCACTGAACAATTCAATGAATGTTTCCGATAATCTTTGTCTGTCTGATAATTCCAGCAAATTAAATACAGAGGTTTTGATTAATTCTTCTGGTTTGTAACCCAGCAAGTTAGCGCCGAATTGGTTGACAGAAAGAATTATCCCGGCTGCATTCACACTCAAGTAAATTGCTGGAGTCTGTTCATACAGGCTACGATACCACTGGAGTTCTGCTTGTGTACGCCGCAGCATATCTGCTGTGTACAGTTCTAAATCCGAGGTGCGTTCAGGCACAAGTTCCAAGCGAGCCGGAGAAGCTGACAAGGTATCTTGTTGTGTGTGTGTTTGATGCCAGAGCGATCGCTGATTTAAGCTCATAAGACCTAAACTTGTACTCACAGGCTAACGTTCATTAATAGGGAAAGGGAAGAAAAAAAGTTTATTATAATTTTTTTTGGCAAAATTTAGCCAATTACAGGCAAAAAATATCTTTCCCAGTTTTTAATGCTTTCCTTGAATAGCTGACATTCACAGATTAATTCTCACGTTTATTTACATCTATTTATTAATTAAGAGAATTGAGACTTTTTAGTTTTAGATTCAGAAGACTTGTTTAGTAGTAATTTAAGTTCCGATGCACTCAAGTCACGCCACTGACCGAGTTGTAGTCCGTCTAAATTAAGATGGGCTATGCTCACCCTAATCAGTCGCAAAGTGGGAAACCCCACAGCCGCCGTCATTCGCCGTACCTGACGATTTTTGCCCTCTGTTAAAGTCATCTCTAACCAAGCCGTTGGTACATTTTTGCGAAATCTGATCGGTGGATTGCGATCGCCCACTGGTGGATCTACGGTTAACAGCCTCACTTGGGCAGGGCGAGTGCGGTAATCTTTAATTTCTACACCCCTTTGCAATTTGGTTATAGCATCTGGATCGGGAATCCGCTCTACCTGTACCCAGTAAGTTCGCTGATGGCCAAAACGCGGATCAGCAAGCCGATGTTGCAATTTACCATCGTTTGTCAACAGTAATAACCCCTCACTATCCCAATCCAAACGCCCCACCGGATAGACATCAGGCACATCAATATAATCTTTGAGGGTACTATGGTTTGGTGTTTCCTGCGTAAATTGACTGAGAACACCATAAGGTTTGTGAAAGATTAAATACCGAAAGCTATTGCTCATTAGATATTACAGATTTTTGCTACTCCTAGAAGTCTCAATTTAGACTTAACAGGGTTGATTGAGTGAAATTATCCAAAGATTTGGGAACTTTAATAAAAACCAGATAAAGATGAGTTGATGATGCTGAACTCTAAGATTTGTAGGCGTTCTTTCTTGTTCCTAGGCGGTGCTTCTCTAGTTCAAGGATTAACATGGGATCTCCCCGCCACGGCTCAAACCGTCCAAATTAAAAAAGCCAAGATAAACGGTATTTCTTTTTACCAAACAATTATTGACCTGACTGACCCCCAAACTTTCATCACCATTGGTTTAGCCAAGAATGCCTCTTTTGCTAATACACAGCAGAAAAGTAGCGGAGATGAAGAATTTAGCAAAATCGTATCTCGTTATCGAGCAGCCGTGATTGCCAACGGGACTTTTTTCGCCAAAAATGCCCAAAAAACAGTGATGGGTAATATGGTAGCAGGCGGTAGATTTTTAAAATACAGCCAATGGGAAAATTTTGGTACTACCTTGGGTTTGCGAGTTGGCAATCAACCGGAAATGATTACAGCACGGGCGGATGGTAAACCAGAATGGCATCAACATTGGTTTTCTCTTACCTGCGGCCCCCGATTGTTAAGACAGGGACAAATTTGGCTCAACCCAGGACTAGAAGGATTTAAAGATCCTCATGTTTTAGGTAAAGGCGCACGTACAGCCATTGGTTTTCCCGCCGATCGCAAAAAGTTATTTTTGGTGAATTTTGACAGTAGCTTAAGTTTGCAGCAAACAGCACAAGCCATGAAAACAATCGGCTGTCACGAAGCCATGAATTTAGATGGTGGTGCTTCCAAAGCTTTAGCAGCAAACAATAAAATTTTAGTCCCGGCTGGCAGACCCCTAACAAATGTGATTGTTGTCTATGATGCCAAGAATCCGGCTCCAGCAGCTTTAAAACAAGATTGGATGAGATTTCAACAAGGCGATCGCCCGAAAATATCTGGTGTTTAGCAAGGCGAGGTGCGATCGCTCTCAGCATAAATACACATATTGTAGAAGGCGATCGCACTCCCCCACACCTCATAAATTGTTAACCTCCTTGTCCTCAACCGTAAGCAAAATGGTACAATCTACATCCATGCTAGGGGTGCCTGAGATTTCAGGCTGAGATCACACCCTTAACACCTGAGTCTGGGTAATACCAGCGGAGGGAAGCTGTTTATTGAGGATTTCAATCATGCGGAAAGAATGGGTTGCCAAGCGGCGTGGGCAGAGCAATGTAACTCAAATGCACTACGCACGTCAGGGTGTTATCACCGAAGAAATGCACTACGTTGCTCAACGGGAAAATCTTCCTGCTGACCTGATTCGTGAGGAAGTAGCACGGGGGCGGATGATTATCCCAGCGAACATTAATCACACCAATCTAGAGCCGATGGCTATTGGCATTGCTTCTAAATGTAAGGTCAATGCCAACATCGGTGCTTCACCCAACTCCTCTAACCTTCAAGAAGAAGTAGACAAATTAAAGCTGGCGGTGAAATATGGCGCTGACACCGTGATGGACTTGTCCACAGGTGGCGGTAACTTAGATGAAATTCGTACCGCGATTATTAACGCTTCACCCGTTCCCATTGGTACAGTTCCAGTCTACCAAGCATTAGAAAGCGTCCACGGCAGAATTGAAAACCTCACTGCCGACGACTTCCTCCATGTCATCGAAAAACACGCCCAGCAAGGGGTAGACTATCAAACCATCCATGCTGGCATCTTAATGGAACATTTACCTTTGGTTAGAAGCCGCATCACAGGAATAGTTTCTCGTGGTGGTGGTATTTTGGCACGGTGGATGTTGCATCACCACAAACAAAACCCGCTTTACACCCACTTCCACGACATCATTGAAATTTTCAAGAAATATGATGTTTCCTTCAGCTTAGGTGATTCTCTGCGCCCTGGCTGTACCCATGATGCTTCCGACGCTGCACAATTGGCAGAATTAAAAACCCTCGGACAGTTAACGCGCAAAGCCTGGGAACACAATGTACAGGTGATGGTAGAAGGGCCTGGACACGTCCCAATGGATCAAATTGAATTTAATGTCCGCAAGCAAATGGAAGAGTGTTCCGAAGCACCATTCTATGTGTTGGGGCCATTGGTAACAGATATTGCTCCTGGCTATGACCACATCACCTCTGCTATTGGCGCAGCAATGGCTGGCTGGTATGGTACAGCAATGCTGTGCTACGTCACACCCAAAGAACATTTAGGTTTACCGAATGCAGAAGATGTTCGTAATGGGTTAATTGCTTACAAAATAGCAGCCCACGCCGCCGATATCGCCAGACATCGCCCAGGTGCAAGAGACAGAGACGACGAACTCTCCAAAGCTCGTTACAACTTCGACTGGAACCGTCAGTTTGAATTATCCCTCGACCCCGAAAGAGCGAAGGAATATCACGACGAGACTTTACCCGCAGACATCTATAAAACTGCTGAGTTTTGTTCAATGTGTGGGCCGAAGTTCTGTCCTATGCAAACCAAAGTTGATGCTGATGCGTTGACTGAACTAGAGAAGTTTCTGGCTAAAGAAGCTGTAGTACAAGGTTAAGATAATTTTCGTGAAACATCGTTATTGGGTTGAACCTAGTAACGATGTTTTCCAAGGGTTTCAAGCCCACATCCAGAATTTATTGGAGTTGCCAAGCGATCGCTTTTAGAACTACATACTTAATATAAAAATATTATTTACTTCAATGACTCGTCAAGTTCATGACCAATTTGCTAAAGAATATTTAGAAGAATTATTAACAGGTCTAGGAACAATTAAAAACAGCGAAAAAGTTAAAAGTGAAGTTCAGGAAATTGATGTTTGGTTTGAGCCATTTTCTCATTCACCCAAAAACAATTTACCTTTGGGTTTATTAGGAAAAATGGCAACAACTCAGTGTTTATTTGAACCTTTTCGCAACCCACCATCTGAAGTAGAAATTCGTAGTTGTTTACTAAAATTATATGCTGTTCATGGTGATGTAATCAGAAAAGCAAAACGAGAAAGCAGAAATATTGTTGAATTAGAGTTACCAATTTTATGGATTTTAACACCAACGTTTTCATCTCGGATGATTGCCGGATTAGGTGCGACTGAAATTTTAGAAAATTGGGTGAAAGGTGTTTATTTTCTGCCAAATATTCTAAAAACCGCAATAGTTGTTATTCATCAATTACCAGAAAATGCAGATACCTTATGGTTGAGGGTTTTGGGGAAAGGAGGAACACAAAAAAGAGCAGTAGAAGAGTTAACGGAGTTACCAGAACAGAACCCTTTTAGAGAGAATTTGTTAGAAATTTTAGCAGACTGGCGTAAAAACTTAGAGTTGAGAGATAATTTAACTAGAGAAGAACAGGAAGTGATTATGAACTTATCACCAGCTTATTTACAACAACGGGAAGAGTGGAAGCAAGAAGAACGATTTTCAATGATAGCTTCTCTTCTAGAAGCACGCTTTGGTACTTTAGATTCTGAATTATCTGTTTTGGTAGGAAAGATTGCCCAAATTCCGGTTGCAGAACGGACTCAGTTACTTCTTTCTTTGAGTAATTTATCGCGTGAGGAATTGTTGCAAAGACTGAGTAAAGAGGAAATTTAGACATATATCATAAGTAATTTGTTTGGAGTTTATAGCCCTCAAATTAGTAATCTATAAACAATGATTCTGCAAGATCATTTTCGTCCACCACTGTCTGTCCGCCGTCACTGGCACGCATTTCATAACGCTTGGGCAACTTATATTGCTTCTGATTTGAACTCTAAATTACCAGAAGGCTACTTTGCGGAACCAAATGTACAATTTGGGATTGAAATTGATATAGCTGCGTTTGAAGAGTCATGGCAGGAATCAAGAGATTCAGCTAATATTTGGATGCCTCCGCCACCAAGTAAAACAATAGCATTTATACCAACAGATGAAACAGTCGAAATAAATATATTTAATACTGAGGCTGGCCCTGTTTTAGCAGGCGCAATAGAATTAGTCAGTCCTGCGAATAAAGACCGTGCTACTCATCGTAACGCTTTTATTTCTAAGTGTGAAAGTTATTTACGGCAGGGAATTGGTTTAGTTATTGTTGATGTTGTGACTGAACGTAAGACCAATCTCCACAATGAATTATTAACACGTATTACAGAAAGCAATGTATCTCTGTTCAATGCTGAACTTTACGCTACAGCTTATCGACCTATCCAGCTAAATGAACAGTATAAAATTGATATTTGGGAGGAAAAATTGACTGTGGGTTGTCGGCTACCGACTTTGCCGTTGTGGTTACATGGTGAAATCTGCTTACCCGTAGAATTAGATAACATTTATGAGCGTACTTGTCGAGAACAGCGAATTACCATTTACACTGCTTAGGATTTGTAGATATAGCGTTTCTTACTCTAGTGAGATACAGAGAAGAATAATTAACCGCAGATGAACGCAGATGGACGCAGATAAATTTGTACTTCAGCAGACTAGGAAAGGCTGTAATTGTTTACTGACTATTGCTTATTTCCACAATTATTTCGCCCTGGCGTAATTTTTCCAGTGCATCAGGTAAGGTAATTGTCAAAATTTGACGCAAATTACGGTTAGTGACATTTCCGCAAGTCAGCCAAAGAATTTGTGGAGCGATTCTTGCAGCTTCAAAAATATCGATATCTTTAGCGTCACGTAGCCCTATATCTCTTAAAGATAAAACTTCAATAGCAAACGTATTTGTTATCCAACTTGCTAATGCTGGCGGTAACTGAGCATCAAGCCAAATTTTCATGCTGTTAACCGCACAAAATCAGTACGCCGTGCAGCAAACAAAAGGCAAGCTTGAATATCTTCTGTTTCTAAATCGGGAAAATCTTCTAAAATCTCACTAATGGTAACATTTTCCGCTAACATTTCTAAAATGTCACTGACTCTAATCCTCATACCTCGAATGCAAGGACGACCCCCACATTGACCTGGAATTTGTGTAATACGAGTCAATAATTCATTCATTAAGTTAATTTTGTTTAAGTAGGTCGGTGTAAATAATTATTGTTGGAATAAGGCAGGGGGCAGGGAGCAGGGGGAGAAAGCGTTTGAGCTTTATTTACTTTTCTTTACATAGTTTGGTTTTATTGCATCGACTTACTTAATCATTAGAAAATATCTTATCATAATTTGTTTATAAGCTCTTCAGAATGTCTAATTTTGATTACTTCGCTAGTTTCAATAATTTGATGACAAAGATTTTATAAATCTCTAGCACCTTATTCTAATGAAATCTCGATGAGCATAATAATTATGAACTCCAGGCTGATTTTTAACACTTAGTATTCCAAGTATGCTAAAAATTTTGGCTGAAATACAGCTTCACGATCGCCTTTACTCTCACCCTCAACACCCATACAGCCGAAATATCCTAATATAGCATCAGGATAGGGCTGGATTTTGCTTATCTCTAAAGACGATATGATACTGAATTTATGTAGGTATTTTGCTACGATCGCTGTTTAATTGACCTAACTGTGATAGTGGTAACTTTATAATAAATATGTTGGTAAAACGCAAAAGCCGCAGTATCGCTGCTATTCTCGCTTTTTCTGGTACGCTCACCGTCTCAGGATTACACAAGTTCTATTTAGGTCAGCCGTTGTGGGGGATTTTATATGTGCTGCTTTCTTGGACACCAATCCCCAAAGTGGCTAGTGCAATTGAAGGTGTGTGGTATTTAGCCTTAGATGAGGAAGCTTTTGACCGGAATTTTAATCAGGGTAAGTCGGCTGTCAAGTTTTCGCAATCAGCCAGTAATCAGGTAGAAACGGTGGCGAATGCTTTGCGCGAACTTGATGCACTGCGTCAAGATGGTTTGATTTCGGAATATGAATTTGAGCAAAAGCGTCGTCAGCTACTAGACCAAATTTCTTGATACAAAAGAATTGAGAATTCAGGAGTCAGAATTCAGAATAATTTGGGCGCTTTTACAAGAAAATAGAAATAACAAGCGTCTGAAAGTTGTAAAACCTTTGTGTAGCCATTCTGATTACTGATTTCTGGCTTCGGGATACTGTTTACGTAAGCAAACATGATGCACAACTGGCTACCTCTAAACTTTAAGTTACAAAAACTCCGCGCCAAATTGCTGAATGATCCTTACTATCGGTTGCAGTCTGGTGAAGAAATTCAAATAGCGGCGCAATTGGGTATTCGGATTGATGTGAATCAAGCAACGGTGGATGATTGGTTGCGCTTACCGGGTTTGTCGATTCACCAAGCGCGATCGCTTGTCGAACTTTCTCGTTCTGGGGTTAAATTTTACTGTATCGAAGATATTGCCGCAGCTTTGAGTTTACCTGTGCAGCGTCTCAAGCCATTAGAACCACTGCTGCATTTCGTTTATTACGACAATGAATCTTTGGTGCATACAAATCATTTGGTTAATCCCAACACCGCTACAGTCGAGATGTTGGCGCAAACGCCATTGATTGATTTGTCCCTGGCTCAAGCAGTGGTGGAAAATCGCCAAGCTTATGGACTATATCGTAATATTGCTGATTTTCAACAAAGGTTGCAGTTATCTGCGGAAGCGATCGCGCAATTAATGTATTTTTTGCGGTTTTAATTCATCGTGGGTTGCTCTTGGTCATCTGCTATTTCTGGACTAAATTCAGTAAGCATACACAGCTTTATCAAATTATTTATTAATTAAAAGATCCCTTTTAGGAAATCATTGATCCCTGTTTTATTCTATGAGGCAGGGATAATAATTTTAATAGCCATTGCCAGCTAGATTAAGAT
This sequence comes from Nostoc spongiaeforme FACHB-130, assembly GCF_014698475.1. Taxonomy (GTDB): domain Bacteria; phylum Cyanobacteriota; class Cyanobacteriia; order Cyanobacteriales; family Nostocaceae; genus Nostoc_B; species Nostoc_B spongiaeforme. Next base: position 30,362 of record NZ_JACJTB010000052.1, read on the forward strand.
AAAACTAATCATCAAACACTTATACCAAGAGACTTTTGAGCTTATCTCCTATTTTCTAGTATATGACTTTTTTGTGTCTTTATTATGTCTGTTTACCCATATCAGCTTCTTCTATATTGCTAACAATTGGTGATTTATTTTCTTGACTCTAGGGACTTTATCACTAATTGTCAAGAAATGATGATATTTATCTAGGATGATTCATAAAAACTTATTTCCCAAAATATTTGATATATATATCATCTTGGTTACAAAGTGTTAAGAAATTCTTATTAAAAAATATTGCTGATACTTGATTTTGTTGTTAACGTGTGTTTAGCAACGCTGCTGATCAATGCTCTGAATCGAAAAGAGGTAAAAATTATGAGCCATATCCATTCAGCCAATTGCTGGAAGTATTGATGAAGTTTTGAAGCCTTGCATAGAAAAGGGACTAGTACAACAAGGCAAAAGTTAAAAGGAAAAAGAAAGATAGGTACTAAGATTTTTACTCAGCACTTTCAAGTCAGAAGATTTCTGCAATGCGGATTAAACCAAAAATCTCCATTGCAAATAGCTGAGTTTTCTTCTGAAGTCAACAAGGATAGATGATTTGTCTTACCTGCGGAAAATTAGGAACCGTAATTGCGTCTATTTACAAACACAAAACGCAGGATAAGACTTAAATTCTGGAGATAAAAACCGATGAAGATTCAAGGTAATGTTGCTCTAATTACGGGGGCTTCTCGCGGTATTGGCAAAGCGATCGCCCTTGCCCTGGCACAACAAGGGATGAAAAAATTAATTTTAGTAGCACGCGATCGCCAAAAGTTAACCCAAGTCGCCCAAGAAATTACGGCGATGGGAACAGAAGCCGTCGTTATCCCGTTAGATTTAACCCGCGCTACAGATGTAAATATTGCTGTAGCTCAATTGTGGCGCAATCATGGCCCGATTCATCTGCTAGTGAATTGTGCTGGTGTTGCTTATCAAACCTCATTCTTGCGTTCCAAACTTCCCCAACTCCAAGAAGAACTCTCGGTGAATTTGTTGGGAATGTACACCCTCACCAGTTTGATAGCCCGACGCATGGCCAGCCAAAAACAGGGGACAATTGTTAACGTCTCTAGTTTAATGGGGAAAGTCGCTGCACCAACAATGGCAACATATTCAGCTACAAAATTTGCCATCTTAGGATTTACCCAAGCCTTGCGTCAAGAATTAGCCGAGTACAATATTCAAGTCAAAGCCTTATTACCTTCTCTCACCGACACAGATATGGTGCGTGACTTGCAACTATTCCGTTGGGTAGTTCCCATGACACCCCAACAAGTAGCGCAAGCATTGATAGTCGGATTGCAGAATGATGCACCAGAAATTTTAGTCGGATGGCAAAGTCATTTAGCTGTGTGGTGTCAACGCCTCGCCCCTTGGCTGTTAGAGTTGATTTTAAAAATTGCCACACCGCCAAAACAGCAGCCAATTGCAGAAAGACCCAACTTATTGACCAGAATCAATCGTTTCTGTGATGTTTTGCTATCTAGAAACGTGACTCCCTTAGCATCTGCACGTAAGTCTTAAAAGATTCTGGGACGCGATCGCCTACTGCAACAATAAAGATACAGTATGAGGGATGAAAAGTTTTATTCCTCACACTTATGATTTCCTTTCCTACGACTCTCCCGCCAGAAATCGTTGATGGCTTACCAAATATTTCTGGTTGGGAGAAAGAAGTTCTTGCGGTTGTGAACCACAACGAACCTGTTTTTTTATCTTCAACCAATCTCAGGTTAGAGGATGTTAATGCGGTATTTGCGATCGCTTTGCACATGCACCAGCCGACTATCCCCGCAGGATACAACGGCGGACTGATCAGCAATCTGCAATATATGTTTGAACATCCCCACGAAGGCGACAACCACAACGCCGCGCCTTTTGCTTATTGCTATAGCCGGATGGGTGATTTCATTCCTGAACTTGTCAGCCAAGGTTGCAATCCCCGCGTCATGTTAGATTATTCTGGCAATTTGTTGTGGGGATTACATCAAATGGGACGCAACGACATCCTCGACAACCTCAAAAAAATTACTTGCGATTCCAAATATCAACCTTATGTTGAATGGTTAGGAACAATGTGGAGTCATGCTGTTGTTCCTTCCACACCAATACCCGATATTAAATTGCATATTTTAGCTTGGCAACAACATTTTGCTGCTATTTTTGGCTGGGAAGCATTGGCAAGAGTCAAAGGATTTTCACCGCCAGAAATGCACTTACCAAATCACCCTGATACTTTATTTGAATTTGTTAAATCTCTCAAAGAGTGTGGCTATCGTTGGTTATTAGTCCAAGAACATTCTGTAGAAACAATCAACGGTGAACCTCTAAGATATAAACACTTACCACACCGTTTAATAGCGCGTAATTCTCAAGGTGAAACAATTAGTATTACAGCCTTAATTAAAACTCAAGGTTCTGATACAAAATTAGTTGCTCAAATGCAGCCCTACTACGAAGCTAAAACACTCTCCAAACAACAAATAGGTAATGTATTAGTACCACCGATAGTCAGTCAAATTGGTGATGGTGAAAATGGCGGCGTGATGATGAATGAATTTCCCAGTGCTTTCAAACAAGCTTGGTGGGATATGGTTAATCATGGCGGTGGTAAATCTGGCGTTGTCGGAGTGTGCGGTACAGAATATTTAGAGTTAATTACAGCCGCAGGTTGTAACCCCGAAGATTATCCAACTTGTCAGCCAGTAGGACAGCATCTCATTTGGCAAAGAGTTGCATCCGATAATTATCACCCCGAAGCTGTGGAAAATGCCATCCAAGAATTAAAGCAAAGTAATCCTCACTTTCATGTAGATGGTGCTTCTTGGACAAATCATATTAGTTGGGTAAAAGGATATGAAAATGTATTATCTCCTATGAATAAACTCAGCAGTTTATTTCATGAAAAGACAGATAAATTTTTAGTCAACGATGAGTCTGGTGTAATTACTAAACAATCCCAATATCGGCAGGCATTACTCTATAACTTATTGCTGCAAACTAGCTGTTTTCGCTATTGGGGACAAGGTGCTTGGACAGATTATGCTAAAGCAATTTATCAACAAGGAGAAGCTTTACTGCACACAAATTTTTAAACTCTGGAACTTACGCACAAGTGCTGTAATATCGTAGACGCGCAAGCGGTGAAGCAGTGCGTCTACGTTTTTATAGCCGCGAATTCCATTCGTCGGGGCTTGTAAATTTAATTAAATGTTATTCAAATGATTATTTAAGGTGAATTAAAATTAGTGCAAATAATTTAATTTGAATTTAGATAAAAATATTGAGTAACAAAATGTTGTGGCACAAATGGCAACTATTATTAGGAACTGCGGTATTAGTATTGCCATTAACGTTTAGTGTCGCTCACCCAAGGATAGAGATAAAGCAAGCGATCGCTCAAAATTCTATTCCAGTACAACGCCAACATCGTACAGCACTCATTATTGGTAATTCCAATTATAAATCAGCCGATACATTAGTTAATCCTGTCAACGATGCGACAGATATTGCTAATTCTCTACGCCAATTAGGCTTTGATGTGACTCTCCTCAAAGATGCAGATTTAAGACAGATGGAAGAAGCCATCGGAAAGTTTAATCGCCAATTACGTCAAGGAGGAGTAGGATTATTTTACTTTGCTGGTCATGGAGTGCAAGTAGATGGAGAAAACTATTTAATACCAGTCAATGCGCGACTAGAAAGAGAACAAGATGTGCGTTATGAAGCAATGGCGATGGGTAAAGTTCTGAATGTGATGGAAGATGCAAATAACGATGTCAATTTTATTATTTTAGATGCTTGTAGAAATAATCCCTTCGCGCGGCAATGGCGATCGCTCCAACGTGGGTTAGCAGCACCAATACAATCTGTTAAAGGCACACTCATTGCTTATTCCACTGCACCAGGAACAGTTGCTTTTGATGGCGATGGACGCAATAGCCCCTACACTACAGCTTTGTTACGCAATATGAAGGTTCCAAATTTAGATGTGGAGCAAATGTTTAAACAAGTAAGGGCGGATGTTCTCAATACAACTAATGGCAAACAAACACCTTGGGAATCTTCTTCTTTAATTGGTTCTTTTGCTTTTAATTTAACCAATGATAGTAACAGAAATAATATGACATCTTCTGTTACAACACCTCAATCACCGCGCAATCAAGAAATCATCACCACCCCGCCGACTCCGCAGCCTTTGACTTCACCCAAAACAACATATTTTGCTCAACAGCCGAGTTTAGTAGAAGTCACAACAGACGACAATCAAGCCAAAGCTTTAGGCGCAACTTATTACTTTACAGTTAATCTACCAGAAGGTGCGGGGACATCTCTCCAAAAAATTACAATTAACCAGCGAGAAGGTTCAGAATATATCCGTTTTCATCTCAAAGAAACTTCCACCTTTAAAGGGGGGCGTTCTCAAAAAGGTGAAAAACTGCAACTAAAAGATATTAGCAGCGATCGCAAAACCCAAACAGTATCTTTTACTTTTGATCCGCCAGTTTCACCTGGGACAAAAATTACCATTGGTTTAAAAGCCCAACAAAATCCCCAAAGAGGTGGTGTTTATCTCTTTGGTGTGACCGCATTGCCAATGGGAGAAAAACCTCACGGTCAATTTTTAGGTTTTGGCAGATTACAGTTTTATCAACATATTTAATTTAAGGAGAAATAATCAAATATTGTTTGTGTAGGTATGTTCAGCTTACCTTAAAGGTTTACTTGTAAACTTAATTAAATCTTCTTCAAATAATTACTTAATTTGAATTAAAATTGTTACAAATAATTTAATTTGAATTTAAATAAAAATACTGAGTAATAAAATGTTGTGGCACAAATGGCAACTATTGTTAGGAACTGCGGCATTAGTATTACCATTAACGTCTAGTTTAGCTCACCCAAGGATAAAGATAAACGGAGCGATCGCAGCCAAAGCCATTGCCCAAAATCCTATCCTTGCACAACGTCAACACCGCACTGCACTGATTATTGGCAATTCCAATTACACATCAGCAGACACATTAGCTAATCCTGTCAACGATGCGACAGATATTGCTAACTCCTTACAGCAATTGGGATTTGATGTCATATTCCTCAAAGATGCAGATTTGCGACAAATGGAAGAAGCACTTGAAAGCTTTAATCGCCGTTTGCGTCAGGGAGGAATCGGACTCTTTTACTATGCAGGTCACGGACTACAGGTAGACGGAGAAAATTATTTAATACCAGTCAATGCGCGGCTAGAACGGGAACAAGATGTACGTTACGAAGCGATGGCGATGGGTAGAGTTCTGAATGTGATGGAAGATGCAGCTAACGATGCTAATTTTATTATTTTAGATGCCTGTCGAAATAATCCCTTTTCTCGTCAATGGCGTTCTCTACAACGCGGTTTAGCAGCACCAATACAATCTGTTAAAGGTACACTCATTGCTTATTCTACTGCACCTGGAAAAGTTGCCTTAGATGGAGATGGGCGCAACAGCCCCTACACTACAGCTTTGTTACGCAGCCTGAAAGCTCCTAATCTAGATGTGGAGCAAATGTTTAAACAAGTGCGGGCTGATGTACTCCAAACAACTGACGGCAAACAAACACCTTGGGAATCTTCGTCTTTGGTTGGTTCTTTTGCTTTCAATCGGACAAATGATGATAGTAAAAGAGACAATTTACCACCTCCTACACCTCCAGCATCTCCTCCGACTCCACCAATTTCACCAGGAACAACAGCTTTTGTCCAACCACCGAGTCTAGTTGAAGTAACTATTAGTTATAGTCGAATTAAAAACTTGGGAGCCACCTATTACTTTACAGTTCACTTGCCAAAAAATGCTGGAACCACATTGCAACAAATTACAATTAACCAGCCTGAAGGTGCAGAATATATTCGCTTCAATCTCAACGAGAGTGTTGCTTTTAAAGGGACACGTTCTCAGCAAGGAGAAAAACTAGAATTAAAAGATATTAGCAGCGACGAAAAAAACCAAAAAGTATCATTTACTTTTGAGCCTGCTGTGTCTCCTGGTACGGAAATTACTATTGCTTTAAAAGCTATGCAGAATCCTCAAAAAAGTGGTGTTTATAGTTTTGGAGTTACAGCATTTCCAATGGGAGAAACAGGCAATGGTCAATTTCTTGGCTTTGGTAAATTCAATTTTATCACTAAATCTAATACCATTTTGGATTTTAGATTTTAGATTTTGGATTGAGAAACGGTTTACTGGTAAGCTTTTGAGCAATCCATTTGTCGCAATCATTCTTCAATTTGGTATAATACTAATTCGTGGATTTTGATTAATAATTTTCTCTATGTTTTTTATTTCATTCTGATCAATATACTCTACACCAACGGCAAAAGTATTTTAAATTCTGAACCTACACCTTCTTGGGAACGAAAATCTAATTTACCGCCATGTCTGGCGGTAATAATTCGGTAACTAACGCCTAAACTAGTTTCCACATCAGCCCGTTTTTCCGTTGAAAAAGAATCGAGAATTTGTTTTTGCGATTCTTCCGACATTCCGGGGCTATTATCAACGATGCTAATACAAACCCAACGAGAATCCGGGGCGTTTGGGTGAGTTGGTGCTTGAGAAACAACGGCTGTAGTAATAATAATTTGGGGTTGATTTTTGTCAGGGCAAGATGCTTGTTGAAATTGTTGGCGTACAGCTTCATCTAATAAGCCGTTTACAGTTTGACTAAAAATATTCATTAATACTTGGTGCAGTTGTCCCATAAAACAAGGAACGGGTGGAATTTTGCCATATTTCTTGACTATTTCAACTTCGCCTTTTAAACGACTTTTTAACAGCAAAACAATCCCATCTATACAAGCATTAATATCTACTGGTTTGGGATAAATTTCATCAATATGGCAGAAATTTTGTAAACTAGTGACGAGTTTTTTTAATCTTTCTGCACCGGTGTGGGCGCTGGCTAAAGCTTTGGATAAATCTTCTTCTAAAAAATCAAATTCAATTTCGTCTTTGAGATAATTAATAGCTGCTGAACCTTCAGGTAAAGCTTCGGCGTAAGCAGCTATCAGCTTAAGCAAGTCTTGACTATATTTTGAGATGTAAGTTAAATTACCCCAAATAAAACCTACGGGATCTAAAATTTCATGGGCTACGCCGTCCACTAAACGCCCTAGACGCGCCATTTTATCATTTTGAATCATTTGGGCTTGACTACGTTCGTAGCGTACTTGAGTTTCAATACCACGAATTTGCCAAGCTGCTAAATTTAAGTCATGAATATCTAATAATTTATAAGTATTTGTTTCTGTTTTGACAACAATAGGTTCAGTAAAAAGTTCAGGCGATCGCTTGAGCGTATGCTGCATTGCTGTTAAAATCGTTGTCGTCTCTGGTAGCAGCAAAATTTCTGTACGTGCATAGCTATAAAGCTCGTTGAGATTGGCTTTGGCAAATAACTCTTGCCCAAAAGGGCGAATGAGAAATTCTAGGATACGTCGCCGCGAAATCATCCCCAAGAATTTTCCCCGTTCTAGTAAGACTACTCCTGGTAAGCGCGGGTATTTTTCTAAAAAATTAGCTACTTCAGTGCAGGTACAACTAATATCTACAGCAAAGTGGTACGTAGATAATTCTTGGAGATTTGACTCTAAACTGAGATAGTTATTACTGGCAATAGATAAAATTGGTGGTGAAATTAAAGCAGTTAATTCTGATGACACTGGCAACCCTGAGATATATGAATTTTAACAACTAATTAATAAGTAAAAAGCTGAGATTTTAAAGTCTATTCAGTAAGTATGCAGCTATCAATAATAACGATGTGACGCAAGTTAAACATATCGAAAACCCTAATTAATAGGAACTTAGCGAACTTCGTGCGTTAGCTTTGTTTGTCTTAACTGACTTAGATCCTTATTTTATTAACAGAAGGATAATTTAAACAACTTAATTCATCAAAATATTAAATAATAATAACAAAAATGAGAATTTGCCAGATTTTAGGTACCAGTAGCCGTGAAAATACTTGGAGTCTTTGGGAAAATTAGCGCCATACATAATGTTTACTGAAATAATTCCATTTTGGTATTGCAGATTGCTGATTTTTGTAGTAGAAATCAACCACAGACACTCTTGAGTTGAGCAAAATTCAGTTAAAACACGCATATCAGCAACTAAGAGTGATCCCCAAATGTTTAAAGACTGTGAATCCTTGATGAAAATGCGTGGAAGATAACACACTAATCAGCTAATTTACAGTAAGTATAAACATTAGGTAATTAAACGTCACCTAATCTTATGCCTGTGAACCGATAATTCAGAACTATTTCGGAAATCAGGCAATCTCAACCAGAACAATCATCCGTAAATGCACTCATGTAAAATGGCTATACTAAAACTCACAGGCGCTAGTTGGCGCTTAAGCAAGACTACGAATTAAAGATGGTCTGGTTGTGTCAATGATGTTTAACGATCCGTACATGATTTTGATCCCCATTTCGATAGAATGACTAGACATAACCTCAAAACTTTCAACCGCTTTTGACTGCGACACCCATGAATCAACTGAACAATGGTTTCACGATATTTCTGAGTCTGCTAGTCGAAGCGATGCCGTTTTTGCTTCTAGGGGTTTTATTCTCTAGTTTGCTGCTATTTTTTGTTGATGAGCGCAAATTAGTGGAAAAAATGCCCAAAAATCCCCTATTGGGCGCTTTAGTTGGCAGTATGGTGGGTTTTTTATTTCCGGTGTGTGAGTGTGGCAATGTGCCGGTAGCGCGGCGCTTGTTGATTCAGGGCGTACCCACACCTGTAGCGATTGGTTTTTTACTAGCAGCGCCAACAATTAACCCGATTGTGATTTGGGCAACTTGGACGGCGTTTCGAGATCAGCCAGAAATAGTGGTTTTACGGGTAGTATTTTCTTTATTGATTGCCACAACTGTTGGCTTTGTGTTTAGTTTTCAAAAGGACTTGACTCCCATAGTCCAGCCTGCGATCGCCCGTTATATGAAGTTTAATCCCCCAGCGAAAGTCGAAACTCAACGTCGGGGCAAACGTTACCAACTTCCCCCAGAATCAACAGCACCAACTTTGTTGCAATCTGGGACATATATTTTGGGTGGGAAAGCAGGTACACCCAACCGCATGGATGGCACAGCAGATGACCCTCTAGCAAGCCCAAATAAACCACTGGCGGCAAAACTCCGGTTGATGATGGATAACAGCATTCAAGAATTGCGCGAACTGGGCGGAGTTATGGTGATTGGTAGTGCGATCGCAGCTGCTATCCAAGTCTTTGCACCCCGCGATTTAATCCTGAGCCTCGGTGCTGGCCCGGTTAGTTCCATCATCGTGATGCTAATTTTGGCAGCCGTTGTCTCCATTTGTTCCACAGTCGATTCCTTCTTTGCCCTATCCTTTGCATCAGCATTTAGTAGCGGTTCCTTGCTGGCATTTTTGGTCTTTGGGCCAATGATCGACATTAAAAGCGTTGGGTTAATGTTATCCATTTTCAAGCCGAGAGCAATTTTCTACCTCTTTGCCTTAGCCGGACAATTGACATTTTTATTCACGCTGTTTATTAACTTGCATGTTCTTTAAAGTGCTGAGTGCTGAGTGCTGAGTGCTGAGTTAAAAGATGGATACGTCTGATAACCAATGACAAAGGAAGAATCGCAAAGTCTGATTGGAGGCTTCGTCCATTCAGAACTTTGCAAGAGTGGAGAAATTAACAATGACACCTAAAGCTCAACGCCTGAATTTATTACTCTCTTGGTTGGATGTCCTAGCCATCACAGCTTGGGGAATTTTAATGTTGAAATACTGGCTGACTGGCAAGCTGAATTTGCTGATTCATCCCAATTATTTTGGTTTGGTGTTAGTGGCTGGTATTGCTTTAATTATTGTTGGCTTATTCAAAATGCAAGAACTTTGGCAACGTCATCGCCGCGATGTTTTGCCAAATGTCCAGCATATAACTTTATTTCCGCCTGGTTGGGGTGGTGCGTTGCTGTTAACGGCGGCAATTTTAGGTTTCATTATTACACCGCAAGTTTTTGCCAGCGACAAAGCCCTCAACCGTGGCGTGAGTGATTTACTCGGAACTTCCCGGATTAAACCCCAAGCCTTCCGGGCTTCGGTTCGTCCAGAGGAGCGATCGCTAGTAGACTGGGTACGGACACTCAACGTTTATCCCGAACCAGACGCATACACAGGACAAAAAGCCAAAGTCCAAGGCTTTGTAATTCGTCCCCCAGATTTAAGTAAAGAATATATATTTCTCGCCCGATTTGTTCTCTCATGCTGTGCGGCGGATGCTTACCCTGTTGGTTTACCCGTGAAATTACCAGCAAATCCCGAACAATACACCCCTGATACTTGGTTAGAAGTCGAAGGACAAATGGCTACAGACAACCTCAACGAGAAACGCCAACTTACCATTGTGGCGAACTCTGTCAAAAAAATTCCCCAACCCCAAAATCCCTATAGTTATTAGTCATTTGTCATTTGTTCTTTGTCATTTGTTCTTTGTTAATGACCAATGACCAATGACCAATGACTCATGACCAATGACTCATGACCAATGACTAATGACCAATAACCAATGACTAGCAAAACCCTCATCCAACCACTAGATCGTGTAGCGATCGCCTTGATGCTGCTGCTGAGTTTGTTGATTGGCTTTATCATCTTTCAAGGTGATGTTGTGTCTCCCCGCGTCCGCACCTTTACTTGGCAAAATCAGCAAATTGGGGCAGAAGATATTGCCTTTAGCCTCACCTTTAGCCGTCCAATGGATATTAAAAGTGTGGAGGATAATTTAAAAATTGAGCCGCCCTTAGCCGGAAAATTCAGTTGGGCAGGTAGGCGGATGGTTTATACGCTGTTAACACCTGCTCCTTACGGTACAAACTATAAAGTTCAGCTACAACAAGCAAAAGATAAATTTGCCCAAAAAGGAACTAATAGCAAAGTCATTCAGCCTTTTGTGGGCAATTTTCGCACCCGCGATCGCGTGATTGTTTACATAGGTGCTAACCCAGAAGAACAAGGGCAATTAATTCTCTACAACTTAACCCAAGAGCAGAAAAAAGTCTTGACTCCCAAAGACCTGACGGTAATGGATTTTAAACCATTTCCTGACGGAGAGAAAATCTTATTTTCGGCTCGCACAGCCAACAACCAAGATTTACTTTCTGCCCAGTTATATACCGTCACCACCGGAATTGCTGGCGAGTCTGACACAAAACCAGAAGCAGCCGCGAAAGTTGATTTAATTTTAGATAACAAGGATTATCAAAACTTAAAATTTGATTTATCACCAGACGGAGAAACGATCGTCGTCCAACGTGGGAATAAAAATAATCCCGGTGACTTTGGGTTGTGGTATCTACCAACCACTGTGGATAAATCCAGCCCCAAACCCACTCCCCAACGCCTGCAAAGTCAACCAGGGGGAGATTTTATGATTACTCCCGATAGCAAAGCCGTAGCCGTTGCCCAAGGTCAAGGGGCTGCGATATTACCACTACAAAAAGATGCGAGTAAACCCTTAGATTTTTTGCCGCAATTTGGCTTAGTGCAAGCTTTTGCTAAAGATGGTTCTCAAGCGGCGATGGTCAAATTTAATACAGATTACACCCGTGACTTATTTTTAGTCACCAACCAAGGTGTGCAGAAACCTTTGGTAAAAACTACAGGCTCAATAATCGATTGTCAATTTGACCCAGCTTCACCCACTTTATATTGCTTGTTAACTCAGTTAATCACCCAAGCAGAATATGTAGAACAACCTTATTTAGTCGCCATCGATTTGAAAACTGGACAACAAAGACCATTATTAGTTTTGCCAGTTGATCAGCGAAATGTAGAAATGAGTTTATCACCGGATGGGCTGGGTTTATTGTTTGACCAAGTAGTCCCACAAGCCGATAACGCACCCGCACCTGCCAATAGTTTAAAGACAGATGACGGTGAAGCGATCGCTACTAGTAGTTTGTGGTTAATGCCATTGTTACCCATTGCCGATGCCGCCGTGACCACCATTAAACCAGAAAAGCTACCGTTAATTGGCTTTCATCCCCGTTGGCTACCTTAATTTAGTGCTGAGTGCTGAGTGCTGAGTGCTGAGTGCTGAGTGCTGAGTTAAAAAGACGTTGCAATGCAACGTCTTTAAATTTATAGCAGTTCTCGATTGGATGAGGTACATTTCAACCCCACCCCCAACCCCTCTCCGCAAGCGGGGAGGGGAGCGTTTGCGTAAGCAAATGCGGGGTAGGGTTCCGACTGTATTACAAGCAAGTAAGAACCGCTATAAATTACTGTATCGAGATTTGGCGAGTTAAAATGCTCATCACTTCATCGGGATTACCTGTTGGTTGCAGTGGACTCCAGTCTCCCACACTGGCGTAGCCAATAACTTGCAAATAGTGAATTGTACTAGTCACAGCTTTGGGTGAACCGATTAGCAAATGTTTAATTGGTTCCCGGAAAGGAAATGGTTGTTGGGGAATTTGCTTGGGTGTGGGGATGGGGAAGTTTTGTTTTAAGAACAGGGCGATTTGAGATTGGGCGAAGTTGAGTAATTGTGCCATCATTATGTTGAAACTCCTGTATTTGAGTTTTATAAAAGCGATCGCTCTTTTCTTGCCAGAACCAGACGATCGCTTTTATCCTTTATTTGAGTTTAGATAAGGGCGGTTGCTTTATTCTTTGGGGAACTGGGCGATCGCCTTTATCATGTCTTTTATATTAAAGTATAAATTTATACCTGTCAACCACTAATGCAAAAATTTTTATTAAGAAATTTCCAATTTTTACAGAGAAGAATGATTTAGAAGTCAGGTAATTTTCAGAAGACTAACTAACAGCATTATCGTTAATTGTGGAATATTCTAAAATCACAAAGAATTGAGATTTTGTCCTACAAAAAATTAAATCCCCGACTTCTCAAGAAAATCGGGGATATTGTTGTCAACAAAAAAATAACGCACCATCTTTAATTTTTGTTGCATGACAACTAACGTTTAACACACCCTAATGGGCTAGATTTATGGGCTTTAAATTTTATCATCAGCAGCAGTTTCTTGCGTGTCGGCTTTTAAACGACTGACTGAACTTCTGCGGATACGTTCACTTTTGCGAACACCACCAGCCTTTTCATATTCAGTGCTGTTTTTGCCATATTTAAAAGCAACACCAATCAGCATTTGATCATTTAATTCACCTAAAACTTTTTCCAATTGTTCCATTTCTGTTTTAGAAGAATCAATCACAGCTAAAGCAGTATTATAAGCATCAATTTTACTACGGTATTGCTCAATTAGTTGTGTCATATATTGTAAACTGCGATTGTCACCAAAATCTATGTTTGGATCAATTGCTTTGAGTCCAGATACTCTTAACTCAGCTTTTTCTAAAACGCGGGATGTACGTCTTTTACGAGACATAAATTATATTGATCTTCAAAACTTCTAAAACTAGTTTGTCTCAATCCAATTGCATTCCGCTTCAGCAAAGCACACATATTGTCATATTTCTTATGCTAACTTTGGTGATAGATTTTAGTATTTTTCCTTAAAATGGCAGCAATTATTTTTACTGCGTAGCTTTGGGCTTTCTGTGCAAGTTTGTGTATTTACGACAGAAGTTTGTGTCCTTACAACAGAAGTTTGTGTCCTTACGACAGAAGTTTGTGTCCTTACGACAGAAGTTTGTGTCCTTACGACAGAAGTTTGTGTCCTTACGACAGAAGTTTGTGTCCTTACGACAGAAGTTTGTGTCCTTACAACAGAAGTTTGTGTCCTTACGACAATAACTTTTTTACATATAAATACCTGTGCAGAATTAATTACATACTATAAAAGTCATTGCGAGGCTTCCGAAGCAATCTCAAACCTTTGCGATTGCGTCATTTCGCTTCGCTCCATTCGCAATGACTGTGTGTAATTAATTATGTTTAACTACTTATAGCAGTAAATGTAGGTTGAGTGGAATGAAATGGAACCCAACATTGCCAATCTTGGTATCAGACAAGTAATTGAGTGAGCGTCAAAATCTAAATTATTTAAGTTAAATTGCGTAATTTAACGCTAAAACCCTGTATTCCTAAATAAATAGGATGCACCTAAATTAAAGTAGCACATGGAACCATTAACTACTGCGGCGATCGCACTTGGCTCTGTAGTCGCCACTAAAGCGTTAGAAAGAACAGGTGAAATGGTTGGCGAAACTCTGTGGAATAAAACTGGCGAATTGCTTGTCAAGCTGAGAAAACACTCACCGAATGTTGTCGCCGCGATTGAAAAAGCACCAACCACACCATTAGATTATGGCAATGCTGTATTAGAAGTGGAAGCTGCGGCTAAGGCTGATCCTGAAATCGCGCAAGCTGTACAAGAAGTAGCAACAGCAGCACAAGCAGAGACAAATCCCAAGTTTGTAGAAATTCTGGCTACGCCTAATTTAACAAAATTGGCAGACAAGATTGGTATGGTTGTGATGTCGGGTGGGACAGGTAATATTGGAACAATGTCTTTTTAAAGATCCCCCTAAATCCCCCTTAAAAAGCTACCGTGTATACATAAATCATCTGATCCCCCTAAATCCCCCTTAAAAAGGGGGACTTTGATTCTAATTCCCCCCTTTTTAAGCTACGGTGTACACACAAGTGGTAGCTGCAAGGATTTCAGGCATAACAGACCAGTTAAATTAAGTTGTACACATAAATAGATGTCTATTAGTAAGACAAGGAAAGTGAGGAGAAAAAACAGATGGAAAACCCAATTTTAATTCATGCACAAGAGTCTCAGGGGAAAACATTCGGCGACCCCAGGCTGGTAAA
>NZ_JACJTB010000053.1 GCF_014698475.1 Nostoc spongiaeforme FACHB-130
GTGTCTAAAAATATCAGTGTTCTTATGTCTCTTAATTTTATAGCCTGAAAGTCATTCACCGCAGTACTTTCAGGCTATCTTGCCCCTGGTGACAGCTTCGCTATATTTACCCCAAAATAGTGGTTATGACTGCAAATAGCAGCCGAGATACCATTAACGCAGCAATTAGTAATGGCGCAGACTGCTACTACTGTAAAAATAATGCCAGGGAAGAAGTAGGAGAAAGATTCATTGAAGCAGTAATGGCTGCATACAATAATGAATCATGGATTGACCCAACTATTAATCGCATTTTGATTGATAATCTTAGGTCAAATGACACAGCCGATAGAGATTCACTAGATTTGTTAAGTGATTTCTCTAATAAAGAAATTACAGTTCTCAAATTAGCGGCTGGTGGCATGAAAAATAATGAAATTGCTAATGTCATGTATGTTTCCGAAGGTACAGTCAGGTCATATTTACATAATTCATTTATCAAGTTAGGAGTCAAAGATAGATTAAACGCTATCCGGGAAGCTATCCGCCTGGGAATCCTCAGCTTTGCAGACATGAAAATCGAAGAAGAAGTTACTCAAGCAACCCACACCAAAGTCAAAACCAACCAAAATAGTCAAAAAGATACAGTTAAAACAAGTAATAAGGGATACAAAGGCTGGGTTGCCTAAAAAATTAATCAACTGCAATTATGCAGCCACCTGAATACTTCTTCTGCTGACGGCAAGTTTTAATGATGGCAGCGTTTCTAACATAAATACTACGTGCTACCTTACCTTCATTAGATTTAGCCCAATCCAGAAGCTTTTTATCTTCGGGTTGTAAAATAGCAGTTCCAGAAACCGCCTGCTGAAAAGTTACACTTTCAGCAATAGTTTTGTATGTAAAAACACCAATTGTAGCTCCCAAAGCCAGTACAAAACCCAACACTCCCGCTACTTGTGCCAATCGCCAATTACTTACACCCAAGAAAGGCAACGCCCCGCCAGCTTGCTTAGTCATCTTAATTAAATCCTTAGCGGCTTGGGCGATCGCACTTTTTTGTTGTTGTATTGCCACCTTAGAAGCACTATTTAACTTATCGTCTACCATGTCAGTCCAACCCACCACAAGCGAGTCAAGCCTACCTGGTAGCTGCTGCAACGCAAATTGGGTTGTACCTAGTTCCGCGTATAGATTAAACAAGGGGTCATCAGGTCGAACACCTAATTTAAGTATCCAATCAGTAACCTCTGCTTTCTTTTCTTCAGAATATTCTGCAATAACTTTTTCAACAACTTTTGCAATATTAGTCATAGGTTGTTTAAACAGTTAATTTAAAACCTCACTGTCAATTTGGTAAAGCTCATACTTACCATTCTTCAGATTCAATATCTTCATTTACATCAAAATTGGAAGGATGTTGTTGATTTGTACCTACAGAAGCTAGTTCTGTACAGTGATTACCTAATCCTAAATAATTCAAAGCAATCTCATTAGAAACAATAGAATTATTAAAATTCTCTATCCAGTTGAATACTATTGAACGCTGAATAGTATTAAGAGGCGAGTTAGTTTCAATAAGTTGAGCATAGGGTAAACCAGTATCCTCAAGCAACTCGTAAAATTCGTTATGCAATCCCCCCAAAACTAGCTCCAAGCCATTTAATTTTTTAATATCAGCTTGGAATTGACTACCTTCATAGTATCGAAATTGCTTGCCAAAGTAATAATTTTTGATAACAACATAGTCAACTTGACTACCAAAATGCTGGTATAAATCCTCAAGATAATCTTCAACACAGTCTTTACGATGTGATATCGGGTGCAAGAAAGTAACACGATATCCGAAATGGTTAAGATTTTCTATCAGTGAAACATCTTTATCAAAAAACTTAAACTCTTGATGGTTTTGACCTGGCATATCTGTCAAAACTACATCAATATTTGGAAACATTTCTAAGTCAAGTAATAATCTATCTGAATCGCCCCTAGACAATCCCAAATGGTTTATTTCAAAACCTTTTGATTTATACATCGACAGTTTGTTACGATAACCGTGGTAGAAAATACGCGCATTGCATTTACTTTTCAAGTACAATTCCAGCAAGAGCCTAGAAGCTGTGGACTTACCCACACGAGCATCACCCGATGTAATTACAAAACGCTTTTTAAACATAATCAACCAAGCAAACTATTCAATTAAGCAGCTATATCTTGAGATGATAAATTTGCATCTTGGTTTTTAGCTTTTTCTTTTTCTTCGTTTTCTCTAAGCTCTTTAGATTTTTCCACAACTGCTGGGTAGTAACAGTCATCTGGTTGTATATCAAAACCCAATAAATTAAATGCTGGCTTAATTTGCGTTTCAAACTCAGCAACCCAAGATTTAATTCTTGACTTAATTACAATATTTGTTTCTTTATGAGTCTGACCTTCATTAAAGGTTAAAGCATGACGGTCAAGAAAGTCATAAGATTTGTAGAATAAATCTGGCATTACAAGTTCTATCAGACCTTCTGCAAGCATATTCTGACGTAGGGAAGAGTCATTATATCGCTCAAACTTTTCTTCTTCACCATGAAATAGATTTTTGACAACAATATAATCTACTTGGTCTTTACAAAGTTCACGAAGTTTTTCTAAAACATTTATAGAGTCAAGAACTCTACTAATGACTGAAACCATTGTCACTCGACAATTAATTTCAGTTTTTAAAACTTCAAAAAATGCAAGCTCTTTGACATAACTTTCAAAAAAACCTCCAGATTGTGCAGGTAAGTCTAATAATGTGATCGGACAATCACTCTCATCTAGATTAATTAATAGATCATCAGCACCACCTCTATGAAAGATATCAATATAACGTATTATAGGGCGGTAGTCTTTTTGAAAATATCTTTCTATCTGAGGATTCCTTAAGTCAGCTTCATAAGCAACACATGGTAGATTTTTATTAATGTAAAGTTGAAATATTGCTCGTGCAAAGGTACTTTTACCCACGCCACCTTTATCACCTGTTATAATTATCAGCCGCTTTTGAGGCTTGCCATTAGTATTGGAGGAAGTATTATTTGACATGGCTGGTTGTTCTTTATTTTTTCGCGTCATAATATTATTTACAAAGTAAATAAACTTTGTTGGATTAGATTGATGCCAATCTAAATTTTTAAATTTGTAAACACAAAGTCAATAAATTAAATTAATGAAATAAAGAAATCAGCAACTATATCGCTCAATAAAATTTTCCTAATTTATTTTGAATAAACTACTTTGATTATGTAACCTCTCGCTCAAAAAGCCTAGCAACAAAATTCCACATTAAATCAACATTTGTTGATATGTAAATTAGTCATAAATTTTATGTCGTTTAAAGTAACTTGACTTTCAAAAAGGGCATTATGATATTTTGATCGGAAATAATCTATGAGTGAAGTACGAGCTGATTATGATGGTGCTTGGAAGGAAGGTGTAGAACAATATTTTGAAGCGTTTCTTGCATTCTTTTTTCCAGAGATTCAAGCAAAAATTGACTGGGAGAGAGGCTATGAATTCCTTGAGAAAGAACTTCAGCAGTTGATGAGAGAATCTGAAATTGGTAAACAATTTGTCGATAAGCTAATCAAAGTTTGGCTAAAAGATGGAAAGGAAACTTGGTTGCTGATTCACCTGGAAATCCAAAGTCAAGTAGATACAAACTTCCCTAAACGGATGTTTTCTTACCACTACAGAATCTTTGACCGTTATAACCAAGAAGTTGTTAGCTTGGCAATTCTGGGGGATAATCAAGCCAATTGGCGACCACAAGAATATAGTTATGGTCGTTGGGGATGTCGATTGAGTCTTCAGTTTCCCATTGTCAAGCTACTGGACTATGAATCTCGTTGGTCAGAATTAGAACAAAGTGATAGTCCTTTTGCTGTACTGGTGATGGCGCACCTGCGGACACAAGCCACAACTCAAGATTTAGCAGGCCGATTGCAATGGAAGTTGAGCTTAATTAAACGAATGTATGAGTTAGGCTATAGTAGAGATAAAATCCAGCAAATCTTCCGGTTGCTAGATAGATTAATGACTCTACCACCGGAGTTAGACTTAAATTTTCAAGCCGAATTAGAGCGTTTTGAGGCTGAACAGCAAATGACATACATGACAAGCATAGAACGCATAGGTATAGCAAAAGCTACCCAGAAATATATTGCTCAAATCCTAACAATTCGATTTAAAGATGTTCCTACTGAATTAGTAGAAAAACTAAATGAATTATATGACATTGAGTTATTGAATCAATTGTTAGAAAAAGCCGTAACTACAAGTTCAATATCTGAGTTTGGGCAACAATTAAGTCAAGAAAATACAAATACATAGTTTTAAAGTTACACGGAACGCTAGCCGTATAGTCATAAATTCTAACTACCAGCTAACTTTGTTTGCTTTCAAATACAAATTAATTCTCCAATCAAATCTGCTGCTCGTTCTCCATGTTTTTGTTGAATAGCGTCCTTGTACGGCAAGCAATCTTCACTTAAAAAGTCGCGGATAAATAGAGAAAAATTAAATCCTCTTTTCGAGTCCACATATTCTGCTAATTCAATATTAAATAACGATTTAAATTCATCCTCTCTTTGTTTGAGTGCTGAATATTTAGTTAAATTGTTGGCTTGGAAAATTGGTTCAACTGCTTGATTAAACAGTTTTTCCATTAAGATATCTTTCATATTTTCTTCTATATTTTTGTACTAAATTTTACTCACAAGTATAATAACTTCTGTAAAGCTGAATCACCTCTTTTTGTGCAGTTAAAATCCAAAATAACGAACATCTTACCGCCTGATGTCCCTCATCTTTCCCAAAATTTTTCGCTCTCTAACTCCAAGGAAAATGGTAAACATCCAGGATTGGCAGTCGCCCACTCCTTAGCTTCTGCAATTAGAGTTTCGTTACCCGAATCGAGGTAGAATTGCATTTTGGCACGTTGCTCTAAGCGATCGCGTTCTTGAGTGCTGAGAATACGTCCCGTGATTAGGCGGTATTGGTGTACCTTAGCCCTAGCTTGGTTGAGAGCCATTAGCCGCAGTTTTGTTACTCGCTTGAGTTCCTCGATGCGGTAGGAAACATCAGCAGTCTCGTCACCAACAGATGCACCCTGCAAGCCGTTGTTGGCGTTTTGGAGTGGTAGCTCTGGTGGAACTTCCTGTGGTGATTCTGGTGCAACCGCAGCAGGTATCGAAACTACACCCAGCCCATTATTCCCCGTGTTAGATAAGTTTTGATTATCAACTTTTGACGACGTGCCGGAGCTACAGGGGTATATAAAATCCTGATGAGAACTGAGTCCATTTAATTGTAAAATGTTTGTATAAACTGAATTCTCTAATTGATTGCTGGTTTGATTTGAATTAATTTCAGCAGTATTAAAAGAATTTATGAATTCAAGATTTTCCACCGACTGGATTAGAGCTGAGTCTGACTGAGAAACATCAGGTTGTGCAACTTCCTCTGCTGACTCCAGCCCTTGGGGGGCTGTAGCAGCAGGAGGTAAGCAAAAAACCTTCATATAGAAAGAATGAACGTAATTACTTATTCCACAAGGATTTTGAGTATCGTGTTTTACAAATGAGCTTTGAAATTCGTAAAATTGCCCGTTCTCGCTTGATTGATAAGGGTTTAAGCTATTTTCTGCCCAAGGGTCTAAAATGTAGCGTGTGGGATGCCACAAATGTAAGTGCTTTTGTAGTGTCTCTTGAGAGATAGTTTTGTTAAAGCGGCGTTTATACTCAGCACGTATAGCTTTTGCCCGTTCAGTAGCCCCTCCTGGTAATCCACTGTCCCACTCTATTGCTGTTACTACTATCTGGATGCGTCTTTGGGCTTGTTGGCTGCGTTCCCAATTCTGCTGGTGGCGACGGTCAAATGAAATTACGTTATCTTTGGGTTGATCAATCCTGCTAACACCTGCTATTGCTTCTGCAAATGTATTGGCGAATGTACCCAACAGCCGTTCGGGATAACTAACGTAGGCACTGTACCATTTGTTACGAATTGTGCATCCTACCCAATGCCGTACTCTAGCTTCGATTTCATGTTGGTGTCGGCAATATTGCTTATAGCCAGGGGCGTTAATTGCAGTGGAAAGACAAAATTCGACTAATTTATCGCCTCTTAAGTCTAGAAAGACGATTCCGTAGCCTGCAAAGATTTGTAGGAGGGTGTTTGTTTGTCCTTGTCCTGTCCAACCGATCGCAATTATTTCTTCCCAGTTGGCACGCCACTGTGCAGCATCAGCAGACTCTTGCTTACGATATCTCTCCCGTGCAATTTGTTTTTTGGCTTTGTTCGCTACCCGTTTTAATTTGGTTAAATCTTGCCGACTGGCGGCGCGATCGCAATAATCGAGGAAGATAGAAACGGAATCGCTAATTGGTTGTAAGTCATCATCAAGTAAAAATGACCCGCTACCCGGTTGCATGGGACAACGGATGGCTTTGTAGTTGGTTATTTGTTTGGCACTATATGGTTTAGTGTTGGGGAAGATTTCTAGGTGTCCTTGGCGCAGAATAAAGCCTGCATTTCTCAAAGTAATTTCTAAGGCGCAAGCTACGGCAAAGGTGGGCAGGGGAGATGCAAAGTTTAAAATCAAGTGATAACCACCACTAAAGCTGGACTGGAGAATGACGATATCGACTATGCCAATGTCCTCTAGTGCGGCTTTGATGCGATTTATAGATTCAATGTTATGGTAGTCGCCACAAAAGTCTAAATCGATCGTGGCGTAACGGGTTGTGTTGTCAAAACGCAGCCCTACTAATTTTGACTTATCTTGGTGCAACTTCCACAGTTGCGAGGGTTGCAGGTAGTAATCGATGGTACGCCATGCTGGTTTTGCACCTTCTACTAAAGAAGGGGCAACTATCGCCCCAAATGGATGCCAAAAACGCTCTACGTAGCGTTTACCCACAGATTCTGCGGGCAGGTGGGGTTTGATTTTCTTTTTTACAGGCTGTGAAAGACTTAATTGGGGCCTGTTATCAACATCTGCCCCGAAATCTTCTTGGAACATGAGTGACTGTCCTGATGGTTTTAGTGCATCAGGTAGCCTCGCTGTTGGTCAAAATGTGTTAGCCTAAATTTGAAATTTTTGTTTTATTAAGCGGTTGGTTATCCGCTTGTTGGAGACGACTGGTAATCGTCTCATGGCTGAAAGCAAACAGAGGTTACACTTGTTTAGGCTTAGACATATGTAGGCTTAGGCTAAGATTTAGTCCAACACGCTTCACCAACAACAATGCGGCTACCCAACTTTTTTTTGAGAGCTATTTAAATAGGTCAGTTCTAGCGAAGTTGTGACTAAATCTAGAAAATAGTTTTGGAATAAGAATGCAAAGCTAGTAACACCTAAAAGTGTCACCAAAAACTGACAGAGGTTAGTACAATGGGTGAAGATGAAATTACACTCCACCAACGAATTTAAAAACAAAAAACAGTCAAATATATCCATACGAGTTCGGCACCCAAAATATGAACTCGTACTGCAATTAGTATTGAGATGCTAATCTATTAGGTAACGTTAAATTGTGGGATAAATTCTCTGCTAGATTAACGGCTCACAGCTACCTATGCAGCACGAATATTATCCTTTTTTCTATTTGTAGACATTTCCATTGCTTGCATTTGGCTCTTATAATCCTCCCAAGTTTTTTCAAATACGTCAGATTCATACATCCGCAATAAAACCTCCTCTTTATCAGTTAAATTTGGTAGTTTTAACAACTCAGCTAAAGATACCTGAACTGGAAAAACATCCCTAAACTTTTCCATTAAGTGAAGAATTCTTGCTCTCTGTTCCGCAGATGGTTCATCTTGCAACTCCGCATCAATCTGTCGCGGACGTAGATTCACAATTTCCAGGTTCATATTTACTAAATTCCTCAATCCAAACACAACAAATTCATTAGTTATACCAATAACACGCCCCACGATTTCCAACTCTGTCCGCAGTCTTTCCTTAAATTGATATACTTGACCAATTTGGAAACGCCGAAACGGATTGCGATCGCCATTCCGCATCCAAGCGATACCATCACTTATACTACCTATCTCGTCTGCTTCAATCAGGTCTATAACCTGGTTACAGATATCTTGATTGCAAACAAACTTGTAAGCTGCATCAATACTCCGGTTAAATTCCGCCTCCAGTGCAACAACTGCCTTAAATTTTTGCAAATCCCGTAATTGAGAAATATATTCAAAAACTTTTTTACCCTTGTGATAACTGCCAACACTTATCCTTAGATTCTCTGATACCTCCCGAATTACAGGTTTGCCCTTATTTAATTGAGAGTTACTCTCATCTATCGAAGTGTTCAAATTTGAATACTTCGATTCATTCAAACGACGAGCGCTTTCCCTCTGTCTTTCTTTCGCTTGGGGACGAAGTACGCTCTCCCAGTACTGCCCTTCGTGAAATTTTTGGTAATGAGTCTTTCCGCCTTCGCGGTGGAGATTAAAATCAAGCACTAATTTCAAATCTTCTTCAGGCGAACTAGACTCGACAAATTCTACTTTCACAGCAGAAATTCCCAACTGGCGGGCTATCTGCAAACGACACTTACCTGCTAAGACTACATTTACACCAGTGCGTGCAGATACCTTTAAAGATTCCAGAATCCCTTTTTCCGAGATACTTTTTTCTAAAGCGGGACGAACCTCATTTTCACCGTATATTTCTATCAGCTTCGGATGAACAACTAACTCCGCAGGAGAAATATATACAATTGCCGGACTATGCACCTCAGACATATTGATACTCCGGGTCACAAATTGCCTAAAAAAGATAAGTTCAATTTTGAAAAGCCTGAGCAGAAAGCAGGAAAACTCAAGCAGCAGGACTGATGGCACTTTCTACAGTGAAAGTGATATTATTAGAAAATAATTAATTTTTGTAAATAATGAACAATTAATTATCAAACAATCTCCCGAAGAGAATTTTTGCAGTAGAAAACTATTATTATTAACCCATTTAAAACCAATTTCATTGAAGAGATATTTTTTGGTGTTATTTTTGGGAAAAATACATCTACCGAAAGAAAGATTTGTAAAACTGGCTAAACTCATGATATGATGTCTCTAGTTAATTAAATTGACAAAACAATGTTCCGCCTTGTTTTACTAACAGGTGGGCTTGTTTTCTCCTCAAAGCCCTGGTGCAAACAGGGCTTTGGGTGGGTTTTTAGAAAAAATGAACGCTACAAAAAGAGTATATCAGGCTTCATTCCATTTGGCAAAATTGTACAGTAAAGAGGGGTAAATTTTTAGATGCCTCATCTTCATATATTAAATTCTCTTGAAAAACAAGCACTAGAACACATAGCGGCAACGAGCAGCGATGAAGTTAGCAAAAGAGCGAAAATTCTGCTAGGGCTAAACGAAGGCAAAAAATATGTAGCTTTAGCCCAAGAGATTGGTGTAACCGAAAACTCAATAGCAAAGTGGAAGAAAAGATGGACATCAAGTACCATCTTGTCAGAAACCCAGGAGTCGGCGATCGCAAAAGCTAATGAAGTATTGGGTGTCAACGTAGGCAGACCTAAGAAGTGCAAAAGTACAGAGGCAAGCAAAATTGTCGAAATTAGCGAATGGAGCAAGAACCGAAAACCTAGTCGTTCCAAGCACCACTACCATATGCAGGTAGCAGAAGAAGCCGCTAGGAGAGGTTTACCAACACTATCGCCAAGAAGTATAGGACGCATTTTAGAAGCTCAACCTTAATAGAAAGAGTCATCAAGCAAGTATTATCCTAGCCCAAGGGAGTAGTTTTGCAATCCCAGTTTTTACCGAGGCTTTTCACCAAATTCTAATTCTAAGCAAGCATTTCCACACACTCGACCACTTGAGCAGAGGTCACTTGTTGCGCGATCAGAAAGTCAACGAGTCCATCGAGTTTTTTACGGTTGTAGACGGTAGAATAGCCTTGAATTCGGCGTTCTTTGCAGAACTGTCGCAGTTTCCGCGCACCTAAATCCAAAAGCTTCTTCCTTTCTTCCTTAACATCTACCAGCACAAGCTGTCTAGCTTCATCCGCAACCCCAGTTTCAGCAACTGGCGGTGCAGTTTCAATAATCGAAGATTCTGGTTTAGAAAATTCTTCCCGAACAGAAACAGCGCCAACACCAGTCAAATCCCCATGAGTTTCCAAAACTAGGAACTCTTCAGAAATCACCCCAACGCTATTACTAACTTGAAGTGATACTGATTGAGCAGGGACAAATATCACATAGAAGATTGGGAAGACCATCAAAAACAACTCGATTGGAAACAAAACATCGTTAACAGATTGCACAAAAGGCGATATTGCAAAAGCAGACATAATGTGATTCCTCCATGAATTACTGATGGGCGGCGTTATGGCGGCTTACCACCCAGTAGCGGGGGAAACCCCCGTACTGAGTGAAAGCTTGTATACGTATCCCAACCAATAGCAGGAGGAAGGAGGATAAAGTGCCTTTTTAAGCAATTAGATGAACTAAGTTTTCCAAAATTTGCACCTGTTAAATTGGAAAAATTACCAGTTCAAGATACAGAAATTGCAAAAATGCGAAATGCGATTTTTCCGGCTTGTACTCGCAGCTTTTAGAAACTTCCTTATTTATCTCAATACTCCAGATTTTTTACTCTTAAGGTAGTTAACGTAGCTAACCAAGTTGTAGTTATATCTGAGTTCTTGAGGAACGAAAGTTGAGTAAGGATGCAGCGATACACCATCACGACGAAAGCAATGACAGGGCGCATATATATCAAAAAAGATAGATATTTCATCACCATCAACTTCGATTTGAGCTATGCCCTTGAGTTCCTTTGCAAACTCTAAAACTCGTCCTGTTGCTACGTAGTCAAAGACCACTACATTTCGAGTACGGAAATACTGGATGTAAGAAAGAAGTGTTGCTTCCATACCAAGCTCAAGCAGTCTGTCAGAATGTTTAAGCAAGATACCGGAATAGGAAAAAGAAAACCTACGGTTAGCGTATTCATCCCACAAGATAAGATTGCCGTAAAATTTGTAAATATTCGCTTGATTGGACGATATTTCTCTATTTAAATTTTCGACAACAGCATCATCTTCAAATGGAAACAACGCCTTACGTTCATCCCATTGTTTATCTGGACAGCAACTATGTTCTAAACATCCATATGGATGAATCCCACAAACAATATTATTGGCACCATGCAGTAACTTACACCCAGCACATACTTGTAAATAGCAAGAACTAAATTCTTCGCTATTAACTGCATTAATATAGCGTCGGTGTATATCTAAATGCTCCTCTAAAGCTTCATAAGGTAAAGGTTTATATGAGGAGAATGTTTGTCCAATTAATCTGTCTGGATCTGTTTCATCATAGATTACTGCCAAGTCGTCAATTTGGTGAGAACGTAGTTCTTCGTAAAGTACGAATTTCCGATATGTTTCTTCCTCAAATCTACAAATAACCAAGCACTTTGAATCAGAATGTCTTTCAAAATTCATCACCGTGTAAGTGTAAATTGAAGGCAGACAATCAAAATTTTCAAAGCTCTCAGTTTTTGTTATTACAAGCGGTTTTATGTCAGCTATTTTTGCAGTTTCTCTACTCGAATTAGTTTCCTCCGATTCTTCAACAATGCTGAAGAAAGCACCGCCCAAGGAAGCAAAAATAATTCCAGTAAAGCCCAATACAATAGCACCAGTGCCAATATAGGCAATTTGTTCAGAGCGTTCTTCCTCAACTATTGGGAATCCGCCCCTAGCTAAGTACAATAAGCCCAAACCAGAAAAAGTTGCTACAGTGCCTAAAGCAATAGCAGTCAAAGACACCATTCCAAAAGCAGCATTAAAGTTCCTCAAGCAATTAAACGCAAACTTCTTGAACATAATTCATCCCTCCAAAATGCAGGTCACAAGGTTTTTAATTACTCTCGCCCCGGCACAAATTGGGATTTGCTGAGAACTACACTACTAACCTACCCCTTACTCTATTAACAATTCCAAAACTATTTAATAGATTCGTAATAGTTAATTTTCAGTCTCAGTAGTAGTTTCATTCCCAATGGTGATAGCAAGAGTCGAACTTGCTTTGTTGCTTAAAACAACAATCTACCCGAACTGAAATATCACCAAATCACAATATATAGAAATAACATATCTACTTTCCAAAAGTCCAAGTATTAGTTTCGTTTAATTCCAATTCTTCAAAACAGTTAGCAAAACCCGTAAAATGAAAACATCTTAGCGGCAGCCGAGATATTAATAGTAAAGAAAAATTTTCTAGTTGAGCCAACTGTTGTAATCTCAATAAATCATTGCTAAAACTATCGCTCACAAAGTGCAACCTATCAAAATTATCAATTACAAGTAATCTATTTAATCCATCAGATAATTCGCTTATTATATTTTGCCAATCCTGCTGGTAGTACAAATCAAAACTCATAGGAATAACATCAAATAGATGAACCACACTAAAAGGATATTCAAGATTAAGATAAACAGACTTTAAAGTAATATCTTTAAGTAAACAGTTTTTAACAGTAAAAGTCTTACCAATATCCTGTTTACCCCATAAATTAACATTCTTGCCTGCATTTAGTTCACCAATCAACCAAGTATATTCTTTATAACGTAACATTACTATTCTCCTTTAGAGAAACTACAATTGGCTTGAGATTAAATGTGTGATTTTTTGCTTGTGTCTTTCTAAACTTTTTCTAGAAAATTTGTTAGATACAATAAAATTATCTAATAAAAAATCAGGTGATTGTGAAAGTCTTAATAGCACACCATCATCACCACTACTGCGATGATAGTAATGTACAACAGGTGATTGGATAACTGTCAGATTATCGTTACGAATTGCTCGCCCTGTAACTAGCCCATCCATAATAAATTTAGCGGCAGCAGCTACATTATCACTATCTCGTGCAAAATTTTTGAGATACCAATGAAACTCAATCCACACTGTACTATCAAAACAAAATTCACATTCTCTAACAAATTCACCAATTAAGTTTGTCCAATACTTCTTAAGTTCAGCACTAGCTTGCCAACTTGACCGTGCCTGGTTAATAATTTCGTTCATACAAGGGGGTAAAGGCATGGTTAGTTCAAATATCATCTTCACCGCCACCTTTAAAGTTATTTAAAAATTCTTCGACAACGTTTCTAAATTTCTTGTATGACCTACCATCTTGACGGGATAAATTGAATACTGCTTTGACAATTTCATCAAGTTGATAGCCCTTTTGATGCAAATTCATAATTGAGTTTCTTGCTTCTTCGTCAAGCTGCACCTTAAAACTAAAACTGCCCTCAAAATCAGTCTTAGACTGCTTAGTTTTAGTAGCAGTAGTGGCTTTAAATTTACCATTATCATTACTACGACTCTCGCCATACAGACTAGCGACAAATTCATCAAAATCTAATCCAGATTTCCATGCTGTATAAGGATCGTTATGGTTTTTTGCTTCCAAGAGTAATTGCTGGAAGTATTCAGGGTCTTCATCGTCAGCAACATATAAAGCTTGGAGTCGTAAAACTTCAGTCGTCTTGTACAAAAAATCACCGTATCCCAGCAAATAAACTGCACGCTTGTCTTTATCGTCCCCCAGGATAATACAACTATCTTCAGGGCGGGTTGTAACAAAGGCTGTCTTCGCTGGAAAGTTTGAGCGAATCAACGGGTCTATCACGTTTTTGTCAGGTCGCTGGGTATATAACAATACATGAATCCCCGCACCACCTGCTTTTGCAAGCAACTTCATCAGCGCAGTCTCAATGCGATCGCAGTAGTTATCATCGGAAAGTAGGTCAAAACACTCGTCAATTAGACAAATTACTCGTGGCATAACACAATTAGGTGCGAACCGTGAGTTGTACTGTGCGATCGTTTCAATGCTGCTGTGGCGCTCAAATTCCTGGTAGCGCAATTCCATTTCTTCGACTAAGTAATCAAGCAAGTTAGCGGTAGACTCTGCATCACGCGCAACTGGGGCTACAAGATGGGGAAGCCCATCAAATTTACCAAAGGTCACACGTTTAACATCTGAAAGTGCCAATCGCACAACAGAAGGGGGATATCGTCGCACTAAGTATAAGATTGCTGCTTTCTCAAACTGTGACTTTCCACCCCGCGTCCGCCCACCACCAAGGATATGGGTCACGTTATCGCTATAAAGGGGGATTTCGACATAAGTGCCATCAACATCAACACCACCAGGGATAGACACCGAATAAATATCAGGTTCGCCCTCAAAAGTAAAATAATCACGAAAATAAGCAAATTGTCTATCTAACCGGGGTATGTCAAATACAACTCCCCCAGGCACTACACTGACCATTGGCGCAACTTTTAAGCCTAATTCTTCACCAAGCTGCTGTACTAAGTCATTACCTATGTCTTCTACTTTTTTATAACTAACACCCCGTCCGAGTTTTACCCTAATACGGTTAAAAGTAGGGCCATTTTTGGCATCAATATACTTAGCATTAATATTAAAATCTTCTAAAGTATCAACTAATAGTTTTCCTGCTTGTCCCATAGTTAAAATATTTGAATTAACAGTCTCATTATTAGCAATTTCACTATTTAAATATTTAGGTTCTTTTAAAAGAATTGAGCCATTACCTGTCACTTTTAAATCTAATGGTTTACCTGTGGCACGCGCAACAAGCACTGCCGTTCGACAGCAATAGTTTTTAATAAAGTTATCTCTCGATTTATTTGCTAAATCAGTAAAATAACCAGTTCCTTTATTGCTCAAAAATAAATTATAAAGATTCTCCTGAACTACTTTATAACCAATCTGCTTGAGATAAATATTTTTGATGGATTCTATATATTCAAATAAAGATTCTATTGGCGAGATGCTAACTATCTCAATCATTTTTTGATACACGTTATTTAGCTCCCACTGTGAGGGCATTCGATTGAGATGGATATATTCAAGTGCATAACGTACAAACTCGTACTGATTTAAAGTACAATGTTCTGCACATATTGATAATATTTCATCATCGTTTGTACCTGCAATTACTGATTCATATATTACCTGAAATAAAAATTCTAAGTTAAATTCAACAACTGGACGTGATAATTTTGCTCTAAAGTCAATCTGCTTTAAAACAGTTTCAGCATAAAAAACCATTGCGTCCGGTAAAGCTTTCCGTACATTCTCTACAATCACTTCATTGCTCAAACCATCCTGTTTAGCCTGTACAATTGCAGTCCAAAGCTGTTGTTTTTGAAATTCAGGATTAGTATTATTGTCATTGTATGGTAGTAACATTACTAAGTTTCACTTTCTAGAAATTTCAAACTTTTGTAAATGTTGCTGATAATAAGTTCTTAGTTGAGCAATTGATTTAGCATTTTGATTGTAATTATTACAAGGAAACGAAGCCCAAATTCTACCTACTTTGCATACAGCAGTATCAAACCTTCCTGCTTCAATGTCACTTAAAGCATTATTACGACGAATATATTCAATTGCCATCTTGTCCTGAGAAGCTGGACTAAAATCTTTTAAGTTTAACTTTGGCTGAAGATCATACCAACTTATATCCAACATTTGATAAGCACCAGCCGCAGTCGAACAAACATTTTTACCATTAATAGGAGCGCACTGTTTCTTTAACGGGTGCGTAGAAAAATCATTAAAAGTTCCGTTAAACACTAACTTGCGATAACTTTCTGGCTCACTGGTTCCTGTTTCTGCCCAACGAATTGTTGCTAAAAAAGCACTCAAACGTGGTGAATAAGGATGTGGTAAGTAATCTCTGGTACTAACTCTTCCTTTTAAACTATTTGACGACAATGAAGAAACACCAGTACTTTGAGAAATTGAAAAATAAATTCCCAAAGTAATTAAGGAAGCAGTTGACAAATGAATGGGTTGAAAACGGGATATAAATTGATGACGAGGACTGAAAATCAATCCTACTAAACCACCAACAATAAACCCAAATTTCCAACTATCAACTGCCTTACCGAAACTACGCACTTGGCAAACACTATCCGCACCCTTGGATACCAATCCACATGGCAGTGAAGCTACTCCGAAAGAAAATGCAACAGAGCAGGCTGCACCAACCACACCTGATATAAAAATCGGTACAATTTGCATTGCTCTTGCCAATAGCTAAATAACTTTCAACGATTAGCTAAATATTCTTGTAAATAAGGACGGGGATTCTGCGGTACACCATTAACTTGAACCTCAAAATGTAAATGCGGCCCCGTCGAAAACCCCGTACTACCTACTGCTGCAATCATCTGCCCACGGACAACTTGTTGTCTCTGCTGTACATACAGCTGACTGGCATGACCGTAGAGAGTAGATAAACTTCCCTGATGCTGAATAATAACTGCTTTGCCGTAACCATCCTTGTCACCCGCAAAAACTACTCGGCCAGCATCAACCGCATAAATTGGCGTACCCTTTGCTGCACCAAAATCAATTCCCCTGTGAAACTTGCGATCGCCTGTAATGGGGTGTGTCCGCCAACCAAATTCACTAGTTACAGGAGTACCAGCAGCAATTGGAAAGGCAATTCGACCGTTATTTGAAACCCTATTGCCAACAACAGTTCTAGGTAGTATTAGATTCTGGAGAGATTTAACTAACAGTTGAGATTCAATCCATCCAGAAACCTGGGGAATGACCATAGCTGCAATGACAACTGAGGTTGCGATCGCATATCTCCAACTTTCACTCGAATTAGTATCGGCTGTCTCATCCAAACTAGTTACAGTCGAATTACTAACCTCCTTTTTACCGTCAGTTTCAAAGATTATTCGCATTGTCTCAACGCCTTTTTGCATTAGCAGGAGAAACCTGCCAACAACCAATCTTTGCAGTACTCAATACTTCCTCAAAATCATTCTGAGCTACACGGCAATCAGGAGAATTTAGGCCATCTCCGGATGTGGCAGATTCCTTAACTTTAGGGGAATAGCGAGTAGAGACAGGATTAGAAGACATATTTACGCCAGGTGCAGCAGTAGAAACAACTGTTGGCGATAAAAATTGAAGCTTTTGTGCCAATGCCACAGCATTACGCCAGTTATAAAACTGCAAATATCCCGGTTGCAAGATATCTGCAATCCATACCAGCAGTACGAACCAAAAAATTGCCTTTACCCACATTATTCCAATTGCTTAACCACAGGCAGGGCAAAAGAAGGAACTTCCTTGGGTACAACTTCAATCTTCTTCCCAGCTGCATATCCTGGCCCGGTGTAACTGCCATTAAGGAGAAAATTCAACAGCATTATTAATAACCACACTCCTACAGCAGCAACACCCACAGGAGATTTAATTACATCAGATAAAAAATATACTGGATACCAGCCAAATCTCCAGGGATTCTGTGGATGCAACCTATGTGCTTTCCAAGTCTCAATATAGGGAATTTCTATCTGAGGAACTCTCGGCTTATAAGCAGTAGGTGCATTAATATACCTAACTTCTACGGGTTGAGTATCATAAGTGGTCATAGGAGAAACGCTAGGTTGCTGATTTATCATTCCTCCTTGCTGTACCTGCTGCAACATATTTTGCAATCGATTGGCAGGCACAATTGCTCCACCTTCAGAATAATCAACATCAAAATTACGGCGTTGATTTCTACTCATAGTATTACCTCAAATTAACTAACTAGCTGGCGGGTTTATTATTTATTTGGGAGTTAGTATCTTCCCAAAAATCTTCATCTTGAAGTTGAGCGTAAAACTCTTCTGGAGATAACATTACAGGTTGATTTTGCACTCCATCTTCCACAAACTCACTACTATCTACTCGCCCTAATCCAGAAACAGCAGAACGAGGAGAAAATTGAACAACATTTTTAGCAGAAAACTCGTTATTAAATCTCATCCCAGGAGGCGAAACTGGGGGGATTAAAGAAGGCTGAATATCAGTATTAGGAACACCAGCATGAAGTTGTTGATTGCCAGAATTTCCCAAGTGATCAGACACTGCATCTGTTTCTTCAACTGCATTGTTATAGTCAGAAATGCCCCAACTCAAGAAACAAGCAAACCCAGCCAAAAATATAACTGCACTCATCCAATGCACTCCTGAATTGGGAGATGGCATCATCTCAACCGTTGTCCGAGTTGAACCTTCCAGGGTAGTACGAATAGGGGTACGTTTGACTGCCGCTACAACATTGAGCGAACACAAAGCTATGCAAATTATCGCAGCAGCAAACTTGACATACATGACATCACTCCCCTGATTTATTAACAGGCTTTCTATTAAAAATTGGATTAGGTAATTGCTTCTTCATTTGTTGGAGATATATTCGCCTTTCCTCCTCCTTCTGGCGTATTTTCTCGCGGATATCTGCCACCTGTGCCATCTGCTCTACTGGATCTAAATACCCCCGCGCCCGTAATAGCTGCGCCTGTGCAAGCGAGTATGGCTCTTGAGCATTCCTAATCTGAATTAGCATTTGATTCAGATCGACCGATGGTTGAGATTCCAAATTCTGGGCGTAATCAATCGCCTCTAATTTACCCAAGATCAACACAGCAGCAGCACCGGTTGGTATCTTCTCCTCAACTTTCGTACCATCGGTTTTGTGGTATCCCCAGTAAAAACTATTATTTCCAGAAGCCGCTTCTAGTAAAACATCCAGCGAGTTGAATTTAACTATCTCCAGTGCTGGCATATAGTGAAGGCGGTAAAACCCAGATTTTTCGTTAGCTTGCATTATGGATATTTCACCCCGCAATTGCTGTCCCCACAATGCCGCCGCTAACTGTCGCCAGCCTGTAAGAGTAGGCGCACCTTCTACAGAGGAGTAACTGGATAGATGGTCTATATTGTAGTCAGTACGGGAAAGCTTTTCTAAGTACACTTCTCGAATTTGGGCAACTTGCGCCTTTACTTGCTGTACCTCCGATATTTGATTACCTGGAATTTGTTGCTTCCATCCAACCATTAATGCAACCGCCCCAATCACAGACAACGCACTAACCGTCGAACAAACCGTCCACAGGGTGACATTTACCTTTTGTCTTCTTCGACTTGGTTGTTTATTTCGGACAGGTGTAGGAGTAAACATAATTTACCCCTCACGTATTATCAACAACCAACTGCAACTGAGGGCGCTTGTTTAACTCGCGTGCGATCGCAATTCCTGCACCACCCACAACTATCCCGGTTAGTAGTAACAGAGGGTGCAAGGCAAGCGTGGCCCCCACTCCTAATAGCTGTCCTACCATCCCAGAAACACCCAGGTTCATCAACAAACCACCCGCAGTGTTAACCAAAAAGTCAAATGCTGCACTCATGCTTACTCCCTGGTAAACCAAATAACTACTAGTGCCAGAATCAAACCAACTAATTCACCTATGCATACACCTACCAAAATTGGCTGGATGCTGTAAATCTCCTGTTTATCCTGCGTTGGGGGAATCGCTACCCATGTCCCAACTACAGTACCAGCTACTACTGAAAGTAAATTTATACCAACTGCTTGGGTAGATGTTTTTCTCAAATTAAGTAAACTCTCATCCCGTATTCGATAGCAGATGGGTAGCATCTGGCTAACTATTTCTTCGGAGATTGCCCGGTTTTCAGCTGCGAGGACTTCAACTGTCTGGGCTGTGGTGTCGATGTACCGACCAACAGAGGATGAGTCTCTTCCCCCCAGTTCACCTTGCCGAAAAAATCGTTATCGATGCGCGAATTGATTCGCTCTTGCGCCTGGTCGTAACCAGCCGCAACGGAAGTATTACCTTCAGCCAGCGAACTACTGCCATGAAAAACAAATTCTTCTAGAGCAAGTGTGGAAGATTCAAGCACCACTTTATGGCGTAATTCTCCTAACTGAATACCCCTGTCTGCATCCCGATAAAGTATTCCTACAAAACTATCGGGAGAAGCCTGTTCTGGATCTACGCCAAATCGCTGTTTAATATACTCGCGCTTGTCGAATTTATGTTCGCCTACTTCTGATTTGCGATCGCGCATTGCAATCAAGTGCTGGGCAGCTTCTTCCAGGGACATACCTTCACGAGAAGCTATCTCTTTAAGTTGAACTAATTGCTGTTCGATTGTTTCGTCAAGCGTATCATTTGGCTGCAAAGCTAAATCTAATAACCTACAGCAGGTACGTACTACATCAGGCGACACCTGCAAAGTCTCTGCCACTTTGTTGATATGCTTCATTGCGCTCAATTCTCCTAATTACTGATTGCACAATTGGGTTGTTTTTTTCTTCATCAGATATATGCTTGGTCAAAAAGTTATAAAGGGTTAGGCCATTAACTTTTTGTAAATAAGCATCTAAGCCACCAGCAGGAATTACTTGCTGTAAATATTCCTTATACGTCAACCGCCGAATTTTGGTAGCAACGTAAAAAACATCAGCAATCTCAACTGTTGCCGCATCAAAATATCCTCCCCGCTTTCGCGGTTTTACTATACCGGCATAGGGATACCACTTTTGTAAAGCAGAGATTGAAATCCCGTATCTTTCGGCAAGTGTTTTTTGGGTGTAGATAACGTTTTCACATATCATCAAACTCAAGTCCAAGTGAAAGACAACATCAATGAGAAGCGAATTAAACTAGCACATTACTAAATTGTTTGTAGATTAAAAAATAATTTACCAAATATGCCAGTTTAGTACAGGTATAGCTCAACTCAAATACATCTATATTTCAACCTAGCTCCAAATAAACTACACACTAGCCAAGTTACATACTGCCTGTTGATAATGCAAGCACGTTTGTATATATGAGTGAAGAAAGGTCGAAAGTGAATGTTTAGGTAAGAAACTGCTTTTACAGAAATGTATAGACAAAAATAAAATTACTGAAAGTTGATGTTTAAAAAATAACAATTAAATGTTAAATGATGTGCTTATAAAGAATAGTCAGCGTGTTAGAAATTAATCTGTTTTGAAATTTTTGGCTAGAACACCAATCCATAAATACAAAAAAAAGACTGAAAAATCCTCTTTTAAAGTCTTTTACAACGAAAATTCCTTGTTGCAACCCAACGAAACCTAGTTTTTTGTCATGATTACGAATACTGAATTATTATTCTATTTTTGTGTATCAATTATAGTTCAATTGCAAACAATACTCTGTTTCTATTTATACCTTTTAAAATAAGTATATGAAAACAATTGCTAACACAAAAATTACTACGTAGTGAAGGACAATTTAGCGAAAATGGTAAATAGTGCCGCTATTGCGTCTACTTGGTCACAGCGAGTGTTGGGATGTTTGGTTATTAATTGCGTAAATCTACTGAACTACTAGTACTATTTTTTCGATTATCTTTGATAGGAACTATTTAGAGTAAAGGGCTATATTGCCATGTGTGTAAATAAATTTTTCAAGCCTAGAAAACACCTATGAAGTCATCTTGATATTTTTATTTATAAAAAATATTTAATTACTAACTGTTACTGGAAAATATAGTGGCGTAACTAATGCCCACATTGACGATTAACCAACGCCTTGATGCACTACTGCCAAAGTTGCAAGATTCACGCCTAC
Organism: Nostoc spongiaeforme FACHB-130; assembly: GCF_014698475.1. Classification (GTDB taxonomy): domain Bacteria; phylum Cyanobacteriota; class Cyanobacteriia; order Cyanobacteriales; family Nostocaceae; genus Nostoc_B; species Nostoc_B spongiaeforme. Next base: position 21,528 of record NZ_JACJTB010000053.1, read on the forward strand.
TGAGTAACCGTGGCATTGGTAACGAAATTGGCTTTTATATTTTTGATTATGATGCTGAATATGAACCACTGGTACAGCGATACATTGAGCGCCTGAAGTCGCAATTAATGAGTCCGCCCAGTGAAATTATTTTGCTAGAAATCGACCTTTATAAGACTATCCTCGACATTCTGGAAGAACGGCGGGTACTAACAAGGGCTTTTGAGTTGGAAGCAGCTAAGGGAAACGCTGCTCTAGCAAAAACCATTGCCCCCCTTGTGCGACCTGACCAGGTTATTGCCTACATCCAACAGAAACTTACGGGGAATGAACAGCTTGTGATTATGACCGGGGTTGGTGCTAGTTGGCCCCTTTTGCGATCGCACAGCATTCTCAACAACCTACATCCCGTGCTGGACAAAATTCCGTTGGTGATGTTCTTCCCTGGTTCCTACGATGGGCATGAACTACGCTTATTCGACACCTTTAAAGACGACAACTACTACCGAGCTTTTCCTCTAATTCCCCACCAAGAACATCACCTATGAATATCGCTGAACTCTTCCACAAAGACATTCACCGCAACATCAATGGCGTAATTAAAGTTGGACAGCAGGACAGCGAGAATATTCGTCAGGAATTGGAAGAGTACGTTGTTACTAGGGAACTGGATAAGCATTTTCGTACTTTCTTTGAACGCTATACCACTGCTTTGGGCAGTCCCACTGACAAAATGGGGGTATGGATCTCAGGGTTTTTTGGCTCCGGAAAATCTCACTTTTTAAAGATACTTTCCTACCTATTAGCTAATCGGCAATTGGGCAGTAGCTGTGCTTTGGACTACTTTGATGAGAAGCGCATACCCGATCCGATGTTGCTGGCCAAGATACAGCAAGCAGCACGCAGTTCTTGTGATGTAATTCTGTTTAACATTGACTCAAAAGCTGACGCTAATAATAAAAACGATAAAGAAAGCATTACCAAAGTCTTTCAAAAAGTCTTTGATGAGCATTTGGGCTATTTTGGAACAGTTCCAGCCATTGCTGAGTTTGAACGTCAACTAGATCGCCAAGGCAAGTACGAAGCTTTTCAAGAAGCTTTTTTGGCAGAGACGGGAATGGAATGGAAAGAAAACCGGGACGCCTGGGGCTTTTATCAAGATGCGATCGCTCTTGCATTACAAACCAGCACAGGTATGAGTACAGAGGCGGCTAACCGATTGCTGGATTTAGGTGAGCATAACTATACCTTAAGCCCAGAGAAGCTTGCTGGCATGGTGAAGCAATATCTCGAAAGCATTGGGACTAAGCATCACCTGGTGTTTATGGTGGATGAAGTAGGACAGTATATTGGTGAAGACAGCAAACTGATGCTGAATCTCCAGACTGTTGTCGAAGATTTGGGTACTCACTGTCAGGGACGAGCTTGGGTAGTGGTAACTTCCCAAGAGGCAATGGATGAGATTACCAAAAACAAGATTAAAGGTGAAGACTTTTCCAAAATTATCGGTCGTTTTTATCGTCCACTGAATCTGTCTTCTGCTAATACCGATGAAGTAATTAAGTTGCGATTACTGGGCAAAACTGATGCTGCACGAACTGGGTTAGAAGCTTTGTATAACCAGAAAGTCGCTATCCTAAAAAACCAAATTGCTTTTACTCAGGACAGCGCCGATATGCCGGGATATAGCAATGCCCAAGATTTTATTGCTGCTTATCCCTTTGTCCCTTACCAGTTCAACCTGTTACAAAAGGTTTTTACTCAAATTCGCATCATGGGTTCTGCGGGGAAACATCTAGCATCAGGAGAGCGATCGCTATTAGATGCGTTTCAGGTGGCTTCTCAAGCAGTAGCAGGACAACCCCTTGGCGTGCTGGTTCCGTTCCACACTTTTTACATGGCAGTGGAAGGGTTTTTGGACGGGATTATCAGCCAGGTAATTATTCAGGCGGCTCAAAATCCGCAACTACAGCCTTTTGATATTGACCTGCTAAAAACCCTGTTCATGGTCAAGTACCTGAAGGAAATTCGAGCAAACTTGGATAACTTGACTACCCTTAGCTTAAGTAATATTGACCAAGATAAGCTGGCATTGCGGCAGCAGGTAGAAGCGGCGTTAGGGCGCTTGGAACGTCAAACTCTCATTCAGCGCAACGGTGATGAATATATTTTCCTCACCCATGAAGAGCAAGACATTGGCAGGGAAATTAAAAATACTCAAGTTGATTCGGCAAAAGTTCTCAAAGAACTGCAACAGCTTGTTTGGGATTCAATTTTTACTGACAAGGAATTGCGATACAGCCAGCGTCATAGGTATCCATTTAATCGCAAGCTGGATGAACAAACTTTTGGGCAACAAACTAACGACCTGACCCTGCATATTGTTACCCCCTACGCCGAAACTTATGCTGCCATGCAGGATGATGCTTTCTGCATTGGAATTACGGGTTCTGGTTATGAAGTATTAGTACGATTGCCTGATAACCAACGTCTGCTGGATGACCTCAATACCCTAGTTAAAACAGATGAGTATTTACGGCTGAAAAATAGCAGTAACCTCAGTCCTAGCATCCAAAGAATTTTAATCTCACGGGGAGACGAAAATAGCAAGCGTCGTCAGGAATTGAAAGTTATCTTGGAAGATTTGATTACCCGTGCTGATGTATTTGCCTATGGGAGTAAGCTAGAGATTCGCAACCGAGACGCTAAAAATGTTCTCAGTGAAGGACTGACCTATCTGGTTGACAATGTTTACCAAAAGCTCCGTTATGTGACTAGCGGTTTTGAAAACGAAGACCAGGTGAGCAATGCCCTAACTCGCGACAGCCAAGAACAGGATATCACAGGACTTCCTGCCAATGCTGCTGCTCACAGTGAAATGCGTGGTTGGTTAATGGATGAAGCCCGTGTTCACCGCCAAGTTAGCATCCGAGCATTAGTAGAGAAATTTTCGAGTCGTCCCTATGGTTGGTCGGAATTAGATACTTTGGGCGTAATGGCGGAACTCGCTAATAAAGGTGTGGTAGAACTGCGACACGCCCAAGCTAATGTTAATTTACGCGAAAAGGGTCTGGTTACTCAGATGCGATCGCGCAAAGGAATGGATCAATATACCGTGCGACTTGCTGATGTAATTGACCCCGCAAGTTTGAAGATTGCTAAAGATATGGCCAGCGACCTACTCAATGGCAATTTGTCTAGCGATCCACAGGTACTTTTTGAATTTTACAAAAATGCTCTGGGGGAGCGTTGCAAAGAACTGGAAGGCTGGTTGACCCAAGCGGAAACTGGGCTACCCTTCGCTGAATTATTACGTACCAACTTGGCTATCTTGCGTGAACTGCTAGCAAATGACGGTGCGGCTGAGTTTTTCCGCACATTTCGCCAGCGACGGGATGAAATAGAAGAACATATCGAGGATGTGCAGAAGTTGCGATCGTTCTTCAAAACGCAAGTTAACTTGTTCCAGCAAGCCCGGAATGACTTGAAAGCTTTAGAACCAGAACTGCGTCATATCAGCGACCCTGATTTGCTCAAGCGGGTGGATTCAGTAAAGCAAATTTTGGCAATGTCTGACCCAACTGCCAAGATTCCAGAATTAGCAATGCTGCTCAAACCCGTTAAGGAGAGGGTGCAGGAAACGCTAACAAATCAAATCTACCAAGTGCAGACTAAGAGTCAGACGATGCGGGAGAAATTAGCTGAGTATGTAACTTCCGCTCACCAGGACGTTTCTGCCCAGCTAGACCTCACAAGTATTACCCAAGATATCGAGCAAGTCGTCACCTTTGTACCCACCAGTATCGATTCTGCGATCGCTCGTCAAAGTGAACTAGATCACATCCTCCCACAATTGCTGCAAAAAGTAGATCGGCAAGCCAACGAAATAATTCAGCGTCAATCCAAAAACGGTAGTTACAGCCAAGCAACCTGTGTCAAACCCATCGTATCAGTGCAGGTAGCGAGAGTTGCAACTAAGTCTCTACTAGAAACACCCCAAGACGTTGATGTTTATGTAGAGGCGTTGCGGAAAACACTATTGGATGAGATCCAACAAAATCATCGCGTGCGCCTTGAGTAATCTCACTTCATTAGTTCTACCAATTATTTCCCTACTTACCTTCATCGCATCACCCCATTCCCTTATCAGCTTATGAACCGCACTGCTATCAAAAACTTTGCTATTTGGGCGCGTCGTTACTTAAGAGAACAAGTTAAAGCCCGTGCTGCCCAATTTGGCATTACTCACAAAAGCATTACAGAACCTCAGACAGTTGCGGGGGGACTGTTAGTGGCGGGTCAAACGCTAAATAACACCGAAGCAAACCAGTATCATCAACTGCGGAATCGCTTGCAAGATTTAACCCTGAGCACAGCCGAAGGGTTAACGCTAACTTCCAACCAACCCCTGGCGGTAGATACGCTGATAGATGAAATTGCCTACACCTGGTTTAACCGCTTGGCGGCGTTGCGATTTATGGAGGTAAATGGATATATCGGGCGGGTGTTGAGTAGTAGTGACCCAAATTTGGTAGATCCTGATTTATTACGGGATGCTAGTTCTATTGCCGAAATGGGCGATTTACCTGGGCTGGATTTGGATACACTCAATGAGTGGCGTAGTTTTGCCAATCATGATCCTAATCCAGATGAGTTTCTCTACCGTCGTCTGCTGTTAGCTCAGTGTAAAGCCTTAGCAGAAGGGATTCCGGCACTGTTTGACCCGCGCCAGAACTACCAAGCACTGTTTTTGCCTGGGAATCTGTTAAATCAAGATTCGATTGTGCGAAGGCTGGTGAAGGAGATTCCAGAGGAGGACTGGCAAGATATTGAGGTAGTGGGTTGGCTATATCAGTTTTATATTTCGGAACGCAAGGATGAGGTAATTGGGGCAAAGTCGAAGGTTGCAGCAGCAGATATTCCCGCAGCGACGCAATTGTTTACCCCCCACTGGATTGTTCGGTATATGGTGGAGAACAGTCTAGGGCGGTTGTGGTTAGAGTCTCACCCGGAATCACGCTTGCGTGAATATATGCCCTACTATTTGGAAAATCCTAACGATAATGGTGAGGGTGAAAAACCGCAACCTTTAACGCCTCAAGAGTTAACTGTGATAGACCCAGCTTGTGGTAGTGGTCACATTTTGGTGTATGCGTTTGATTTGCTGTTTGAAATTTACAAAGAGCAAGGTTATTTAGAACGGGATATTCCGGCGCTGATTTTGACGCACAATCTATATGGTTTAGATATTGATGAACGTGCAGCACAGTTAGCGAGTTTTGCAGTTTTGATGAAAGCGCGGGCTAAGAATTCGCGTATTTTGCGGAAATCTCTGGCTTTGAATATTATGGCGGTGCGTCCTACTCATAGTCAGACTTTACCACTTGCTACAGAATTGAATGCAGAAGATTGGCAACCGTTAATTGAGGCTTTTAAGGATGCAGATAATTTAGGAAGTTTAATTACTCCGCCAGCTTTCGATAGTGAGAAGTTGAAATGGCAATTAGATAATTTAGAAGCTAGTGATTCGCTATTTCGGGAGTTTGTTCCGGCTTTGCGGGGGTTGTTATTACAGGCGGAGTTGTTGAAGAATCAGTATTGGGTTGTGGTTGCGAATCCGCCCTATATGGGCGATGGGTCGTTTAATGATGTGGTTAAAAAATTTATAAATAAGAACTATAAAGCTGGCAAAGGTGATTTATATGCTTGTTATACTCTGAAAAATATTGAATTGTGCATGGCTAACGGTTCATTGGCAATGCTAACCATACCTAACTGGATGTTTTTATCCAGCTTTGAGGATTTACGTAAATTTATTCTAGAAACAACATTTTTAGAAAGTCTAGTACATAATGGTAGAGGAGTTTTTGGCTCAGACTTTGGTAGTTGTTCGTTTGTTATTCGTAAGAAAGTTTATCAGAATGGATTAGGAGTATTTAAGAGATTATTTGATAAACAGGGTAGTGTTGCTAGTAATGAGGAACTAGAGCAAAGGTATTTTAATCACAGTAATTATTATACTAAACCTGCTGATTTTGCAAAGATTCCGGGGTGTGCGATCGCTTATTGGTTGTCAGGGAAAATGATAGATTTATTTGGAAAATATGAAAAAATTGAAGATATAACTATTTCTGATGGACAAAATAAGACTGGAGAAAATAATAGATTTTTACGATACTTTTGGGAGTTATTTTCAAATAAAATTGGCAAAGATAGTAAATGGCGATTCTATGCCAAAGGTGGTGGTTTTAGAAGATGGATTGGTAATTTAGAATCAGTAGTAAATTGGTCAGAAGAAGCTATATCTCATTACCGTAAAGATCGTATTTGTAGAGTTATACCTGAGTATTTATGGTATAGAGAAGGTATAACTTGGGGTTTAATAACATCATCAATTCCTAGTTTTAGAATATTACCTGCATATGCAACTTTTGATGTTGGCGGTTCATCAATATTTTTTCATAATAATGAGCAAATAAGAACTACTCTTGGTTTACTTAATTCAAAGATAGCTCTTCAATTACTTGAAGTTTTTAATCCTACGCTTAACTTTCAAGTCAGAGATATAAGAAACTTACCTTATACAAATGGATCTGATCAATCTAAAATAACTTCTATTATTATCAAAATAGAACAAATTTCTAAAACTGATTGGGATACCTTTGAAACATCCTGGGACTTCCAAACCCACCCCCTATTGCGCCACAACACTAAACACCTCAGCGAAGCTTTCACCATCTGGCAAAACCAATCAGAAACAGCCTTCCGCGAACTCCAACGCCTAGAAGAAGAAAACAACCGCTACTGGATAGAAGCATACGGCTTACAAGACGAACTCACCCCAGAAGTACCCGACGACCAAATCACCATCCGCCGCGCCGACTTAAACAGAGATATCCGTTCCCTCATCTCCTACGCCGTCGGCTGTATCATGGGACGCTATAGCCTAGACAAACCCGGACTCATTCACGCCGGACAAGCTTTTGGCCCCTCCCTACATCAAACATTCCCTGCCAGCAGTGATGCAATAATTCCCATCACAGACCAAGCATACTTCGATAACGACATCGTAACCCGCTTCATAGAATTTCTGCGTGTCGCCTACAGCCCCGACACCCTAACCGAAAACCTCAACTTCATCGCCAACGCTCTTACCCTAAAAAATGGCGAAACCGCCCAAGAACGTATCCGCCGCTATTTCCTGCAAGAATTTATTTCCGACCACATCCAAACTTATAAAAAACGCCCGATTTACTGGCTGTTTACCAGTGGTAAAAAACGAGCCTTTGGCGCATTAGTCTACTTACACCGCTACAACGAAGACACTCTCGCCCGTATCCGCACCGATTACGTTTTAGAATTGCAAGTCAAACTAGACGGTGAAATTGCCCGCGCACAGCAACAGCTAGATAACGCCAGTTCCAGCACCGCTAAAAAAGCCGCTACCAACCGCCTCAAAGACCTACAAGCCCAACAGCTAGAACTGCGAGATTATCAAGCCAAACTGCAAACCCAAGCCGATGCACGAATCAAACTTGACCTTGATGATGGCGTGGCATACAATTATACACGCTTTAAGGGGTTGGTGTATGAAGGTGCTGATTTAAAGATGGCTGATTTAGAGAAAGCCTCACAGTGGAAGCTAGAGTTGTTGAAACAGACTAAGTAACATGGTTTTTTTATTGAAAAATGAAATTATTAAATTTTGCTGCAAATGAATTTTATCAATAAAATTTTACTCATTCAATTAATAAAATATAAAACATGCTAGATAGAATCTATATACAACGCTTTAAAAAATTTCAAGACTTAGAAGTCTATCTTCGTCCTTTTACAGTACTAATGGGTGAGAATAGTTCGGGCAAAACAACAGTATTACAAGCAATAAATTTAGCGTTAAGTAGCTTTTTTATCCATCAATTTATATATATAGATAACAATAGTAATTTAAAAATAAAGGATAAAGGTGTAGGTTTAAATGCCTTACCAGGATTAAGCATTTCAGATTATCGAGAAGTTTTTTACTCCAAAAAATCAGGTTCAAAAATTTCTGCTAGTATTGGACTTGTTGATACAACACAAAATATTTATAAACTTCAAATTAGGTCTTTTTTCGGGGCATTCAATATAAAGTGTAACTCGGAAGAATTAGACCTTGCTAATAATCCACAATTACATTTAAAATCACCATTATTTATTTCTGGTTTTGTTGGACTTTTATCATCGGAAGAGCGTGCATTTCCTGTAGCCATACAAGATAGGCTTCGTTCTGGACAAGTAAGTGCAATTATTAGAAATTTATTATTAGACACTAAAGTACAATCACCTACAAAATTCACAAGCCTTAAGGAGAGATTGCAAAGAGATTTCAACTTTTATTTAGATGATATTTCTTTTGATCAAAACCGAGATTTAAATATATCTGCATATTATAGTGATTTATGTGCTGCACAGAAAATCTCACTAGATTTTAATTCTTCTGGTAGCGGTTTTATGCAGGTTTTACAAATACTTGCACCAATTTACCGTTTTTGTCCTGAGCAAGCTTCAGTAGTATTACTTGATGAGCCTGATGCACATTTACACCCTAATTTACAAGCTTCCTTAGCAAACACATTGCGTGGCATACAAAAAGAGCTGGGAATTCAAATAATAATTTCTACTCATTCTACATCAATTATTAGAGCAGCAGACCCATCTGAAGTTATTCCCATTTCATCACAAGAAAGAGTTAACAAACCTTTAGTAGGTTCAGATGATGTAGAAGATCAAATATCTGCTCGTATCGATACATATGATTTAGGTAAATCAGTCATTAGTGGTAAGCTAGTCTTTCTAGAAGATTCTGATACTTCTATACTCGAAGCTTTTGATAAAGTTTTATCTACAGGATGCTTTTCAGGAGCAAATACAGTCCCTGTATTAAAAGGTAGAAGTAAAGATGATAAAGTTCCATTTCAAATGAATGAAGTTCTAAATGAATTTGTTGGACGTGAGGTTGAAATTCATTTTGTTAGGGATGGAGATGGAATTAGTTCAGAATGGAGAGAAAAGCTGAACGAATATGCTAATAAACGTAATGTAATTCTCCATCAACTAAAAAGGCATGAGATAGAAAACTATCTATTATCTCCTAGTTTAATATTTAAGGCTTTAACCCATAATCATCCCGATAAAAATATACCTAGTGAGGAGATGATAAAGACTAAAATAGTAACACTACTCCAGCAAACCATAGGAATGAGTAAATATAGTTTTGATGACAATTTAGAAGATAGTATTTACAAAACAGCTTTGTTGTTAAAAATACAAGAATATCGTAATCCTCAAGCTTGCGAGAGTGAATCTAAAAAACAACGAGCAAGATATGAGACATATGAAAATATAGATGAGTTATTGACTGTAGGTATGGGCAAGGAAACTTTAAGAGGAATTATGGCGTGGCTAAATGATGATTTAAAATTGAATTTATCCAAAAATGACATTCTTAAATGTCTTGAACCTAGTGACATACCCGAAGAAATTAAAAACATATTAGAGCAATTAAGATCCAAGGAATCGAAATCCTCTCCTATGGGTTTACCTAAAGTAGTAGAGGAGATTGAAGATGATGAAATCGATGAGGAAGAACCTGAGTAATTGCAAATCTTGAGCTAATTTACATTCACAAGTTTTTAATTATTGGTTCAATTATCTTCATGAACACTACTCGTATCCAAAACACCCTACAAACCCTGTTTCAAGATTCTGCCCGTTGGCCACATTCAGGACGACGGGTGGTGTTTTGGTACGACCCTGACCAACAATTTGCCAGCAGTTTCAATGAACTTCAACTCGAAGGCGTAGAAAAACTTCAACTCGCTGATACTCCCTTCACCACCAAATATCACCTTTTAGTTGAGAAACCCACACAAGCTTTTTTACTGTACGCTCCCTTTGGAGAACCTGCACCTCAAGAAAACTGGCTTCTAGATATTCAAAAAAGCGGCTTAACCTTCTCCGCTGACCCCGCAGCCCTCATCTATGCAGATTTAGGTTTGCGACAACGCCGCTTAGAAACAGTCATCAAAGAACACATAAAATTCTTTAAAAACCGTAAGCGGAAAGAAGCCCTACAAGCAATGGGCATTTCTCCTGATAGCGACGAGCAAGGATTACTCCTGGCTATGCTTTCTGTCCTTGCAGGCTTAAAAGTACCCGATGCAGGTACACTCATTCGGCGGGTGTTGCTGGGGGGGTTATTAGAATCTGATAATGCTCTCTGGTCTGATATTGAGCGTTTCGTTTCTCCAGAAGCCTTTTGGGAAGTAGTCCAAGAACACACTGACTTTCCCAAGCAAAACCCCAGCTTAAATAAATTATTCGTGCAGTTGCTAATAACTCATTTTGCTCAATCACTGCACGGCGCGATGCCATCTGGGCTAACAAACCAAGTTATCATGCCTAAACAACGGGCTTACGCCTTCATCGACCAGTGGATGCGTGACCAGCAAGATTCCCCAGGCTGGAAAACCCTCAGCAATGAAGTAGCAGACCAGTTACATATATTTGATGCTTTAGAGAATTTAGAACCAGAAGTTTTATTTGAAGCAGCCAGTTTCGAGGTTGTAGACCAAGTATTAATTCGCGCCTGTGTTAAAACACTAAGGACGCAAATTTGGCAACCAACAATGGAATTAACCCCTTGGCGAACTTGGTTAAAAGCTCGTCACACCCTAATTTGGTTCCCTAAATATGAGAAAATTTATCAAGCTTTGGAAGCCGCGATCGCACTTTTGGAATTCAAGCAGCAATACATAGCAGGATTCCGCCAGCCAGCCCCAGTCTTATTTAAAGCTTACGCCAGTAATCTGTACTCCTTTGACAAAGCTTACCGCCAGTTTATAGTACATAGTGATGATGCTCACGGAGACATCCTCAAAGGCTTAATTGAAGACGTAGAAAATTTATACACCCAATGGTTTTTGGATGAACTCGGGGAAGCTTGGTCAGATGCCCTTGGTAAAACTTGGGAATTGGAAGGCATAGCATCCCAAACCAGATTTTTTGGTAGGCACGTTTTTCCAATTTTAGAACGGAGCGATCGCGAAAAAGCTTTTGTAATTATCTCCGATGCCTTGCGCTACGAAGTTGCCAGCGAACTCGAAGAGGTAATTAAGAAAGAAATCCGGGGTGAAACTACTCTAGAGGCGCAATTAGGAGTTTTACCCAGCGTTACCCGGTTGGGGATGGCAGCAATCCTTCCTGGCTCAAAATTAGAACTAATACCAGGCGATGATGATGTCCGGCTCGATGGGCTTAGTACCAAGGGTACGCTAGCAAGGCAAAAAGTATTAACCGAAAATAGCCGTGTTGATACCACAGTACTCAATGCTAAAGACCTACTGGCGATGAGTACAGAGGAAGGAAGGGTAGCTGTGCAACCCTATCGCCTAATTTACATTTATCACAACGTCATTGATGCAACGGGCGATAAACCCGCCAATGAACGCCAAGTATTATCAGCTTGCAGCACAGCAATTAGTGAACTGCTACGGCTGGTCAAAAAAATCTGCAATTCTATCAACGGTACAAACGTCATTATCACTGCTGACCACGGGTTTTTATACCAACGCCGCCCAATTCAAGAAGCAGACAAGCGCCCCTTACCAAGTGGTGAAGCAGTGCTGGAAAACAAACGCCGCTATTTGCTGGCACGGGAACAGGTAAATGACCCAACCTTGCTGCACTTCAGCTTGCCTTATATAGAAAATGACACGATCGCCATTGTACCCCGTGGCAGTTTACGCTTTGCCGTTCAAGGGGCAGGAGCGCAGTTTGTTCATGGTGGTGCATCCCTTCAAGAAGTGTGCGTACCTGTTCTTACCTATCATCACCAAAGGGCAGTAAAAGGTGACGAAGGCCCAGCCCGGAAAGTAGGTGTACAGGTCAGTGCCAGAGTCAGAAGAGTGACGAACAATCGTTTTAGCTTGACATTAGTACAAACTGAAGCAGTTGAGGGCAGATGGCGATCACGTCAAGTTACAGTTGCCTTATACGATCCCCAAACCCTTATGCCCATAACAGATGTCCGAGGAGCCAACTTAAGCAGTACCAGTCCTCATCCTAGCGAAAGAGAAATTAGCTTAAGGTTAACAGTGGCGATCGCTAATCCCCCTAGTAACGCCTTTCTCATAGTCAAGGATGCAGATGACGAAAGTGAATTGCTACGCGAAAATTGGTCAGTTAGTTTAGGAATCGCCAACGACTTTGGAGATTTCTAAGCCAACATTTTAACTACTATCTTGCCCCTTGCTCCCTGCTCCCTTGCCCTTGCCTCTAGTATGGACGACCTGAACCAAAAGCTAAACAGCATTTACCCAGGAAAGGTAGTGCGTAAAGACCTAACTAAACGTATCAAAGAAGGCGCTAATGTACCAGTGTATGTGCTGGAGTATCTGCTGGGTATGTACTGCGCGACCGACGACGAAATCACCATTGACGAGGGCGTTGCTCGTGTCAAGAATATCCTGGCTCAGAATTATGTTCGTCCTGATGAGGCAGAACAGGTTAAATCCAAGATTCGGGAATTGGGGCGATTTACTATCATTGACCAAGTAACAGTAACCCTCAACGAAAAAGATGACATTTACCAAGGTAGTTTAATGAACCTGGGTATTAAAGGCATAGTCATCGACCCAGAAATCGTCAAACCAAATCCAAAACTCTTGGGTAGTGGTATCTGGTGCATCCTGCAACTAGAGTACGAAGCAGGAACCAAACCCAGCCCCTTCCTTGTGGGTAGCCTCAAACCCATCCAAATGCCTAACGTGGATATGGAAGAACTTTTTGCAGGTCGCCCAGCTTTTGATCGTAGTGAATGGATTGACTTGTTAATTCGGTCAACAGGACTGGAACCGACTACCGTCAGTGAAGACGTGAAATGGCATTTACTAGCCCGTATAGTACCCCTTTGCGAGAATAACTACAACTGCTGCGAACTTGGCCCCCGTTCTACAGGCAAATCCCACGTTTACAAAGAAGTTTCTCCTAACTCAATCCTTGTTTCTGGTGGTAAAACTACAGTAGCCAACCTATTCTACAATATGTCCACCCGTCGTGTGGGACTAGTGGGTTTATTTGACGTAGTTGCCTTTGATGAAGTAGCAGGCATCAGCTTTCATGATAATGACGGTGTGCAAATCATGAAAGACTACATGGCATCGGGTTCCTTTGCACGGGGTAAGGCTGAGATTACCGCCAATGCTTCTATGGTTTTTGTTGGCAACATTAATCAAAGCGTAGAATCCTTGGTGAAAACTTCTCACCTGCTTGCACCTTTCCCCGAAGCCATGATTGACACTGCCTTTTTCGACCGCTTTCATGCCTATATTCCAGGCTGGGAAATCCCCAAATTCAGCCCTAAAAACTTCACTGACCAATACGGTTTTATCGTAGATTATTTAGCTGAATGGCTGCGGGAAATGCGTAAACGCAGTTTTGCCGATGCGATCGACTCCTTCTTTCGGTTGGGTAATAACCTGAAGCAAAGAGATGTGCAAGCGGTTCGCAAAACCGTATCTGGTCTACTAAAGCTGCTCTTCCCAGATGGATCATTTAGCAAAGAAGACGTGCGTGAAGCTCTAGTTTATGCACTACGGGTGCGACGGCGAGTCAAGGAACAGCTAAAGAAAATTGGCGGCATGGAATTTTACGATGTACATTTCAGCTACATCGACCTGGAAACTTTAGAAGAGCATTTTGTCTCAGTTCCAGAACAGGGAGGGTCAAGCCTGATTAGTCAAGATGTGCTGACTCCTGGACATTTACACTTTGTCAGTATTGGAGATAGCGGCATAATCGGCACATTCAAACTCGAACTGCAAACAGTACCTGGTAGTGGCAAGCTAGTACGTACTGGTATAGCAAATACTGGCAAAATGAAGGATAGCTTGAACATTGCCACTAATTACTTCAAAGCTAACGCTCAAAGAGTTAGTAGCAGTATTCACCCAGGCAATTGGGATTTCCTGCTACAGTTAATAGATTTACAAGGGGCTGGAACACCAGAAGAGAGTGCATTAGCATTATTTGTTTCTTTATGCTCTGCCTCCCTGAAACGGAGCGTCCAGACTCAATTTGCCATATTTGGTGAGATGACTTTGGGAGGTACTATTACCCCAGTCAGTAACCTAGCAGGTAGCCTGCAAGTAGCCTTTGATGCAGGCGCAAAACGCATACTTCTACCAATGGCCAGCGCCGTGGATTTAGCCAGCGTCCCGCCAGAGTTGTTTGCTAAATTTCAAACATCGTTTTACGCTGACCCAGTAGACGCAGTATTTAAAGCCCTAGCCGTCGATTAAACATCCAACATCAAAGTCAAGTAATGACCTAACCCATCAGCAAGGAGTTGCTGGCGAAGGGGTGATGGCACGGGAACCGCACGAATTTGATAATTCCCTCGTGGTGACTTGGGCTGCAACAGACCAGCATTTACTAGTACTAATACGGTATTGCTAATAGCCTTTTTATAAGTAGAGTCAGACCATGCACCCACCGTTGAACTCTGGTCTCGTTTACCTTCAAAGAAGGTTCGCAAGTCAGCAGAAGTTAAGAAGTAATCAAAAGTCTTAATCTTGTCCAGCAGTACTTCGGCAATGAGTTCGCGTAGCAAACGATGTTCTCGCAGAATCAGAAACAGGATAGTAAGTCGGCGAATATCAGGATTTCCAGTGGCAATTAATTTAATGTATGCCTCTGGCACTTGATGAAGGCGCTTGAGTATAGTTTGTAGCGCTCGCTCACGGGAAACTTGAGAACGCAATTGAAACAAATCTCCTATCAATACCCGTTGCCGAATATCTTCATGGGTTGCACCAAGGTACATCAGTTCAGCAACTGTTATGGTTTCAGTTAGGACAAAAGCATTGTCAGTACGGGCAGCATAAGCAGTTTCAGTCATAATTGCAAAAAGACAGAGGCAAGCAAGCAAGACCCTCCTTCAAACCTCAATAGTTAAGTTACCGATTTAAATAGTTTTTCAGAAATTCTCGTTAGCATCCTACTATGTAAATCTCCTATTACATTTTCGTCAAGGTTTCGGAGTTTAAGAGGATGTTTGAAAAGTCAAGCATAGTAAAATATTATACTAATGCTTGCTTATAATCTGGCTCATGGCAATGTTCAGACTAAATTCATTAGGTTTATACTGACAGGTAATCAAGCACCAGTAGCAAAAATCTAGTTTTGTGACTGACAGTAAACCAACTGATTACGCCGCCATTATCCGTGCCGCCAACCAAACTGTTCCAGAACTGCCCGCATGGCTAAGTAATGGTAAACAGGTTTACTCGCCAGAGTATGGAGTTGGCGAGGTAATGGCAGTATTGGGCAGACGGTTGATTGTTAAGTTTGTAGAAGAGGTGAAACCAACTCAATTTGAAGATTGGGAACACGCAATTTCTATTGGATCAATTCAATCAAGTAATGCCAACTTAGTTTCCTCTACAACATTTCTTGAACAAAACAACGCCGCACTCACAACAATTTCCGAACGCATTCACCAAATCCCCCACCTGGCATTTCAGTCTGTAGCTCAAGAATTGATTGCAAGCATCACGGCGGTGGATATCAAAAATCCCAACCAAGGGATCGTTCACCCCGTACCCAGCGATTTACCGCCTGCTTTACGTTTGGCGTTGCAAAATAACGGTATCACCAACATTTATTCTCATCAACTAGAAGCTCTGACAAAATTACGTGCTGGGTTTGACCTAAGTATTACCACGCCCACAGCCAGCGGAAAGACGCTGTGCTATAATCTCGCCATCCTCGAATCCTGTATCAAGCAACCGCAAACAACGGCATTATATATTTTTCCACTTAAGGCATTAGCCCTTGACCAAATGCGAAAGTTGCAATCGCTTGTTAAGGCAATGCCCAACAATCGTCTCAAACTCGCATTAATGACGGGGGATACACCTACATCCGAACGGCAGCGCTTGTTTATTCCTAATCCACCAAACATCTTGGCAGTCAGTCCCGACTTGTTGCACCACTATCTTTATAATGTGCGCCGTCGAGATCAGGGAGAAGGATGGCGGCAGTTTTTAAGACAGTTGCGTTACTGTGTAATTGACGAAAGCCACACCTATATTGGTGCTTTTGGCGCACACTTTGCCAATTTAATGCGGCGGCTAAGGTTAGCAGTTGATGCAGTTGGCGGTAATTCTCAAAAATTGCAATTTATCTGTTCAAGTGCCACAATTGGCAATCCTCAAGAGATGGCATTGCGCTTTAGTGGCAGAACCCATCAACCCCAAAGACTATACTTAATTGAACGTAGTGGTGCAGCTAATGCTGGACGTACCCTGTTATGCCTTGCTCCAAATAGTGCAGCTAATGTTGAAGCTTCCAAAATTGTGATTTCCTGGTTGCAGTATAATCTCAGTGGTATTGTCTTCTGTAACTCTCGTGCTGCTGTCAAAGGTTTACTAGGCTTAATTCAAAGAGAAACACAACGACTTAGATTAGGTTATTTAACAAGCAAGGTGGCGGTGTTCTACAGTTCTTTGACAGGCGATCGCCGCCGGGAGATTATTCAAAAACTGCAAGCTGGACAAATTAAAGTAATTATCTCAACCTCTAGCTTGGAAGCGGGAATTGATCTACCTGAGCTAGACTGCTGTTTGCTACGTGGGTTTCCGGGTAGTTTAATGTCATTTTGGCAACGAGTAGGAAGAGCCGGACGCAAGCAGCATGGACTTGTAATTTATCTACCCTTGGGACAAAATCCTATTGATATATTCTACGCTCGGCATAGCGAACAGTTATTATCGGGAGAAGTTGAATCTGCTGCTTTTAACCCAGACTATCCCACAATTCTAGGCAAACATTTAGAATGCGGCTGCATTGAAAGTAGTCTGGCTTTAAAGGAACTCAATAGCCGTTTCGGAAAAGCCGCCGACGCAGTTGCAGGTTCTCTTTTACAACAAAACAAAATTTTTCTGAGTAATAATGGAAAACTTTGGGGAAGAGGTTATCCGCACAAAGACATCAATCTCAGAAGCAGCCCTCAAACCTCGATTTCCTTAATTGAGAAGCACACAGGCGAAATTTTAGAAATTATGTCACTTTCGCTTGCCCATCGGGAGGTATTTCCGCAAGCAGTATATATGGTACAAGATGACAGCAGCGAGTTAATAGCCTACCGCAGCGAAAGCCTTAATGAAGAGAAAGGGGAAGCATTACTAGCTTATCTAGGTAAAGATACAGATTTATTTACTGAAGCCGAATCAGAATTAGATATTCAACCACTTTCTACATTGGCAGAGTCCAAAATTATCCCCACCAAAATCAAAGATGCTCGGTTGCGTTTAACCCTTGTTTGGGGAGAAATTACTAATTCTGTTACAGGTTATCGGTTGATGAAACGCACTTATGGGATGACTTGTAAAAATCAGCGTTGTGGTAACTACAAAAAACCGCTTGAAGGGAAAACTTGCTCCTTGTGTAGGCATCCTCTAGGAGCAGCTGAAGTAACAAAACTTCAGTCAGAAGTAGCATTTGAGGAGCCGTATGTTACAAAATACCAAGCGCCCTGCGTACTGGTAGAAATAAATGAACCCCTACAAAAAGCGATACAAGTACAAGTCAACAAATACAAACAAGAAATTATAACATCCACAGGAGGTGAAGTTCCTGAACAATACCAAACACTATGGACTAGTAGTGCTGATTTTACAGCAGTCCATAGCATCCAACACCAGATAGTAAAAGCTGTACCCCTGGTAGTTTTGTCCTCTAGCCTAGATGTGGATGGAATAGTTACGCAAAAAGAAACTAGAACAATTGGCTACTTTTTTGACACTTGTGAAGGTGGTAATGGAGCAGCAGAAGCTATATTTTCTGACTTGACCAATTTCGCTGCTAAAGCATATGCGCTAGCAGCTGAATGTGATTGTGAAGCAGGTTGTCCAAGGTGTTTACATTCAACTGGTTGTCCGCAGCATAATGAAGCACTGCATAAAGACTTGGGTTTGTTTTTGTTAGATGCAATCAGTCAGGCAGTGTAGAACATTTGCGCCTACTGGGTTGAATAATTGCATCTTATACCGTATCAGATTTGACCAAGCCCACAAATGCTACTTGATACTGTTCACCCTGAATATTTCATACAGATCTATTTTTGATTCTATAATTGCTACTGCCTGTGTTATCGCATATTCACCTTCCTGTTTCTTATTGTCCGTTAGTGCTTTGGTATTCGACAAGTAAATTAGCAAATCATCGGCTGATAATAGCTTGGTAATAGTTAAGTGCTATTCTCTCTTCCTTTGTAATATTTAAAAACAATAGGAAATTTTGGCGTTGCATAAATGCGGGATGAATTGGCGGTTGAAACCATTGAAAATTCATTCCACATTGGGCGAAATCATCCCATAATTCAGCAACGCCGAAATTTTCAATCTTGGTATTGTGAAGCATTAGCTATGGATTCCTTAACTGCTTGGTCTAATTCCTCAATTGAACATCCATAAAGCTTACATAATGCTGCTGTCTGATCAATTCTTAGTTTTGGTATAGTACGCCCTTTCTCCCAATTGCGTACAGAAGATTCTCCAACACCAACTTTACTAGCTACATCGACGGTTCTGAGATTTAACCGCTCTCTTAACTGCTTCATATCCATTACAGTAACTTTACCATTTACTTACCGCAACGGGTTGACGCTTTTAGTTAACACAATTAGAATTAGTAACAGAAAGCCGCTGCACTCGACTTCCAGGAAGAACGCAACGGCTAACGTCAACCCCTTGCGAGGTCAATATAATCATGACACAACTGCAAGGAGCGGTCGTAGTTTTAGCCGACAACCAAGCGATCGCCCAATTAGAATTAGAGCAATATATCAAAGAACAAGCCGATGCCATTGCTCCTTTTGCAATAACTTACAGCTTCGATTACAACCAATTTAAAAGACCTGAACTACAAAGCAAAGCCCGAACGACTTTGGGTAACTTCTTAGGATTTGTTCGCCAAACCTTTGATGGTTTATTAGAAAGTGGTCGAGCTTTGCAGCATGTCTATGACGACTGCATCGCTATGGCCACTGATGGAAAAAAGATTTTTGCAGCATGGCTCGATAGCCCTGACTTTGGGGCATCACGCTACATCGCTAAAGCCTCAATGGAAATATACGCTTGGTTTAAGAAGCTTCCGAAAAGGGTGCAACGCCTTGTGCGCGAGAAAGTACAGAATTGGAGCGTTGCAGCTCTACGCCAGTTAACTCAAATCTCAACTGACTTAGTGAAGGAGCTGGTAGGTACTGGGAAAAAGACAGCAGCACAAATTAAAGCAGCAGCAACCTCAGAACTGCCTACTCCTAAAGCAAATACTCTTTATAACTCTAAGTCAGTTCTGGTTGTTAGGAAATCAGATTCTATCGCATTATCTAAGGCACAGTTTGCACCGGGAGTGCGAGTTATCGTGGTCGAGGACAATATGGGTTGTACTGGATGTAGGGGCATCATTATTTCTAAATGGGATAAAACTGACTCAGATTTGTGGTGGGTATTATTAGACCATACAGTTTCTATGGGGCTAGAAACTAAGCGCCTGTTTGAACCAGAACAGTTACAAGTAGAAGTGTCCACTGCCGAAATTACTCCCAAACAGACAAAGCTTTACAGAACTGAAGAACTCTACACTGCGGCTCAACTAGAGCAGAAAATAGCAGAAGCCTTAGCACAACAAAATAAAGAAAAAGCCGAAGAAGAACTGGGGCGGTTTGTTGAAATTCGAGATGCAGCACTAAAAGCAGCAACTGTGGAACTCCAAGCAGCAAGAGCATATGCCCAAAAAATGGCCCAAACCAAGGAAGAAGTAGCTAAAAAGCTAATTGAAACAGAACGCGAACTAGGGAAAGTGCGGTCACTCCAAACAGAAAAGGCACAATTGGAACAACGAGTAGCCCAATTAGAAAAAGCTCTCGAAGATGCTAACAAAAACAGATGGAGCAATACATTCAATAGCCAAGCTGCTAAAGTAGTGAACTCGGAGTTGGAGAAAACTATTACACCTTTAATGTCGCAAGTTGAGCATTTAAATAATGTACTCTTATTACGAGAAGAAGAACTAGCCGAACTTCAAGTTGTTAATACCAAACAACAGGAAGAAATAACGCAATTACGCCAATTATTACCTTTACCTAACATCGAAACCCAAGAATCAACAATTATTGCTGAATTTGGGCATATAGGAGAGCAGTTTGGTTGGGCTGGTTGGAGTCGTCAAGGTTATCGAGCAGTCAATGGAATTTTACATACAGGGATAAATGCTATTGCGGCTTTTGTCTTTGATTTGACTAATTCCCAACGTCATTAATAACAACAAATCACATTTTAGAGTTACACCTAACAAATTACAGCTAGCTTCACATAATTGCTATGCAGAGAATACACAAAATGTATCTCTGTACCTTGAGTTGCTGTAATTGCATTTAGGTGAGGGATCATTTATGAAAAACTATGAAATGCTCAAGAGTTTACCCAAAGAAAGGTTAGAACCCAGACAATTTCTACGCCACTGTTTCGGTATTGCCGAACTCAGTTCTGGAGAACTTCTTGAAGAAGAAACAGATTCGCAATATCGAAAAAAATGCATCACTGTACTATGTGCCATCTTAGGTGTACAAAGACCAACAGTTCGCAAGTGGGGAAGCGATCTCAATTTTGATGGAATACCTAACTATTGTAAATTTACACTTGCTTACATTCACACCGCCGAAATCGTACCAAACCAGCTAAATAGCATCTTGACAGGAGAATACAATGCACCGGAAGTAGACGCTCAAACCTTTCTTGAAAAAATACTCCTTGAAGGGTTAACTGAAAAACAAATACTGCAAACCGTTTCTCACGCCAATTTTCGCGCAACTTGTGTCAAAACCCTCACGCAAGTATTACATATTGGCACCAAATCAGTCCAAGATTGGGGTCAAGATATGTCGTTTCACAAAATGCCCAAAATTCACAAGCATACCTTGAGCTATGCTTTGGCTGCTATCTCCAAATCGTCATCAAAAAATTGGGAAAAAGCAGCCTGATTTATTTAAATAGTCGAATTAGGAAACTTGGTCTTAAAGATAAAACCGCGCATTATATTAGCGCAGAAAAATGAACTCAACAGCTACAAACAAAAAAATAGCTATTAGCCTATTCTCCGGGGTGGGTGGATTTGATTTGGGATTTGAAGCAGCAGGATTTGAAATCGCGATCGCCATTGATAATAATCCCATCGTCCTAGCAACATACCAACATAATTTCCCGCACGCCACAGTCTTGTGCAAAGACATTCGGGAGGTGACGGCGCAAGAAATACGTGCCTGTATTCAGGCGAAGTATGTAGATTGGGACGGGGAAATTCATACCGTTTTTGGTGGCCCACCATGCCAAGGATTTAGCGTTGCTGGACTGCAAAATGTTGAGGATGAGAGAAACTCGTTGGTGGGGGAGTTTGTTCGCCTGGTGTTGGAACTCAATCCTCTTGCGGCAATCATGGAGAATGTGCCAGGGATTGAGAATCAGAAGTTTGGCTGCATTACTGCTAACCTCCAAGCAGTGCTAGAAGAACATTATTTTCTCTCAAAGTGGAACCTCACCGCTTCAGATTACGGGGTTCCGCAAGCTAGAAAAAGGGTGTTTTTTATTGCATCTAAGTTTGGAGAAATTATAGCGCCGGAGCATCAACCTCAACATACAGTTAGAGATGCGATCGCGGACTTGTCGCCAGTCCCCCTACTCCCCAAGCAAAACACTCAAGAATGGCATCCAGATTGGGTGAAGGGAGAATATGCTAAGTATCTTGAAAAAATATTCCCAAATATTGGTATAGTAAATAACATTGGAACGGGATTCGCAGCGACAACACATACACCAGAAGTAATTCAGCAATTCATCAACACTCCCCCAGGTGCAAGGGAAGCTAAATCCAAATCAAAGAAGCTGCAATGGGATGGATTCTGCGTGACTTTAAGAGCGGGGAGTGGCAACCGCACCGCATTACGTCCCCTTCATCCAGAACAGCCACGGGTTATATCTGTAAGAGAAGCTGCTCGTTTGCACAGCTACCCCGATTGGTTTAATTTCAGCGAGGCAATACTCCACGCCCAAAGAGAAATCGGAAATTCGGTACCCCCATTGCTTGCATATGCTGTGGGAATGCAAGTTAGGGAACATCTAGAATGCAATACCAGTTATCAGATTAATTGCCAAAATTGGCAAAACTGCCTATTTTTACCAATTTCTTGGAATTTTAAGAATATATTCGTTTTTGCCAATGAAATGCTGTCTTTAAGCGGGTTAAGAAAAATCAGCAAAGAGCGATCGCCTCCTTTCATACCAATTCACGAAAAATCTGATTCAAATAAAGCATCAAGAATAAAATCCCAACCTGTAATAGAAGCAACGATTGATGTGTTTAATTTCTCCAAACGCTTCCAGATAAATTG
>NZ_JACJTB010000054.1 GCF_014698475.1 Nostoc spongiaeforme FACHB-130
CATGTTGCCGCTAAAATCACCAGTCATACTCTACGCCTTTTTCTGCGTCAGCGTTTTGGTATTGATGTGCTTACTTTTGAACAGCATCCTCTGGCTTCATTCACATAAGGCGTATAAATATATAAGACAACGGTTGTTTGATGAGAATGGGTGAAAGGGTGTATAGGTTTTGCAGTATTTACACCCCTACGGGGAAGTCAAAATTCACAAGTCAGAGAATTTTTGACTTGTTCTGCCCCTTCGCCCTCGCCCAAACTCTTGATTTCTCGTCTCATACCATTTCACGAAAAATCTGATACAGATGTAAACCCTGAAAGGTTTACTGTATCTAAGTTTTTTAATTGCGTTAGCGAAGCGGTAGCGAGCCTGCGAGCGTCATTGCGACTTGCGAATTGTGAATTGGTATCAGTACGTAAATTAAATACAACCAATATTCTTGAGCATTGCTAAATGCTGTATTGGCAAATATCATTTTTCTTGTCCGGCTTGCAGAGAGAAATAATAGCTAAGAATTGTGGCTGGTTCGCCTAAACTGACCCATTCCTCGCCTAAGATTTCCGGCGGAATTTGCAACTGAGTATTGGTTTGGCCTCTTAAATCTAGCTTTCTGAGTTTAGTTAGTTGCTGTATTTCTGAAGGCAAATTGATCAATTCATTATTTTCAAGATTCAGAATTTCTAGTTTTGTGAGTTGTCCAAATTCTGGTGGCAGACTGCTGAGTTGATTTTCTCGGAGGTCGATAGATCGCAGGTTGACCAATTGTCCTATTTCCGATGGTAAACTACTCAGTTGATTACCACCAAGAAAGAGCGATCGCAGGTTAACCAGTTTTCCTATTTCCGATGGCAAACTACTCAGTTGATTATCACCAAGAAAGAGCGATCGCAGGTTAACCAGTTTTCCTATTTCCGGTGGCAGACTACTTAGTTGATTATCACCAAGAGAGAGCGATCGCAGTTTGACCAGTTGTATTATCTCCGATGGTAGACTACTCAGTGGATTACCACCAAGAGAGAGCGATCGCAATTTGACCAGTTGTTCAAATTTCGATGGCAGACTACTTAGTTGATTCTCACAGAGGTTGAGGGATTGTAGATTGACCAATTGTCCAAATTTCGGTGGTAGGCTACTCAGTTGATTCTCACAGAGGTCGAGGGATTTTAGGTTGATTAGTTGTCCAAATTCTGGCGGTAAGCTACTCAGTTTACTCCCGAAGAGGTTGAGGGATTGTAGATTGACCAATTGTCCAAATTCTGGTGGCAGACTACTCAGTTGATTATCACAGAGGTCGAGGGATTGTAGGTTGATTAGTTGTCCAAATTCCGGTGGCAGGCTACTCAGTCGAGCATCAGCGAGGTTTAGGGATTGCAGGTTGACTAATTGTCCAAATTCCGGTGGCAAACTGCTCAGGCGATTACTCAAGAGGTTGAGGGATTGCAGGTTGACCAATTCTCCTATTTCCGGTGGTAGATTCCTCAGCCGAGCATGAGCTAGGTTGAGAGATTGCAGATTGATCAGTTGTCCTATTTCCGGTGGCAGATTCCTCAGTCGAGCATGAGTGAGTTCGAGGGATTGCAGATTGATCAGTTGTCCGATTTCTGGTGGCAGATTTCTCAGTCGAGTATGAGCGAGGTCGAGCGATCGCAGATTGATCAGTTTTCCGATTTCCGGCGGCAAACTACGAATGTGATTACCAACGAGGTTGAGGGATTGCAGGTTGACCAATTCTCCTATTTCCGTTGGAAAACTACTAAGTTGATTAAAACTGAGGTTGAGCGATCGCAGATTGATCAGTTTTCCGATTTCCGGCGGC
Organism: Nostoc spongiaeforme FACHB-130; assembly: GCF_014698475.1. Lineage (GTDB taxonomy): Bacteria > Cyanobacteriota > Cyanobacteriia > Cyanobacteriales > Nostocaceae > Nostoc_B > Nostoc_B spongiaeforme. The sequence goes on from NZ_JACJTB010000054.1 coordinate 1,814, forward strand.
AAACTACGAATGTGATTACCAACGAGGTTGAGGGATTGCAGGTTGACCAATTCTCCTATTTCCGTTGGAAAACTACTAAGTTGATTAAAACTGAGGTTGAGCGATCGCAGATTGATCAGTTTTCCGATTTCCGGCGGCAAACTACGAATGTGATTACCAACGAGGTTGAGGGATTGCAGGTTGACCAATTCTCCTATTTCCGTTGGAAAACTACTAAGTTGATTAAAACTGAGGTCGAGAGATTGCAGGTTGACAAGTTGTCCTATTTCCGGTGGCAGTTTTGTTAAATCACTGTGGGAAAGGTCTAATTCTGTCGCGTTTTCCTTTGCGGCTTGTGCAATAATTTGCAGCAGTTCTTCGTTAGTCATTTTGGGGTTGCCATACAGGTCTGACGACGATTGGCTGCTTAGACAAGCAGCCGAGAAATTGAGTTAATTAATAATTTAACTAACGTGAATGATATATAGGAATCCGATTTGATTTCTGAATCTAGTTGTGTAGGTAGGGAGTAGGGAATGGGGAGTAGGGAGTAGGAAAGACGGCTGATTTGGGTGTACTGATTTTTTTCATAAATCAAATATGAGTCCTATACGCAGGACAGAAGCACAAAGCCAAGTTTAAGTTCTGAAATCAAGATGAGTGGGACTTTTGCATGGTTTTTGGTAAACATCTGCCCCCAAAATCTCTGTGTAATGTCTATCCTGGAATAGTAGGGGAATCACCTTAGCGTAAATTGCCAGCAGGTGTTTGATGCTGCAAATAGAACAGATAATACACCACCGTTATCAAATCCAACGGCAAATCGGTAATAATGGCATTCGCCAAACTTGGCTGGCCAAAGATTTACAAGCTGCTGATGGAGGAGAATCATTAGTTGTGGTCAAACTTTTGGCTTTCGGCGGAACTGTACAGTGGGATGATTTGAAGTTGTTTGAGCGAGAAGCACAAATTCTCAAACAGTTAAAACATCCGCGCATTCCGCAATACATTGATTATTTTTGTGTTGATGACCGGACATTATGGTTTGGCTTAGTCCAAGAATATATTCCTGGGGAGTCACTCAAAGAAAAACTAGCAATTGGTAAACGCTGTACAGAAAAGCACGCCCGGAAAATTGCGACTGAGGTTTTAAAAATTCTGGTATATCTGCATGAGTTGAATCCTGGTGTGTTGCATCGGGATATCAAGCCCAGTAATTTAATTTGGGGTGAAGATAATCAGATATATTTGGTAGATTTTGGTGCAGTCCAAGATAAAGCTGCTAAAGAAGGCGTGACTTTTACGGTGGTTGGGACTTATGGTTATGCGCCGATGGAACAATTTGGTGGTAGGGCTGTTCCTGCATCTGATTTGTATGCTTTGGGCGCATCGTTAATTCATTTATTAACGGGTATTCCCCCTGGTGATTTACCGCAACAAGATTTGCGGTTGCAATTTGCTGATAGAGTTAACGTGAGTTCTAGTTTTATGCGCTGGTTACAAAAGATGACTGAACCTGCGCCGGAACAACGCTTTAGTAATGCCCGCCAAGCAATTGAGGCTTTAAAATCTAATCTGGCTGTCAAACCTGTAAGCAATAAGATAGTTAATAATTCTGGGTGTGGGATTAATTCTACAGAACCAGTACCAGAGGAGATTTTGGGATGGAATTGGGGGGCTTTTTTATTACCTTGGTTATGGTTATGGACTAATCAGGTATGGTGTGGCTTATTTTGTTTTGTACCGCAGATTGGTTGGTTTATGGCGATCGCAATGGGGGCGAAAGGCAATGAATGGGCTTGGAGAAGTAGACAATGGCGCAGTATTGAACATTTTAAAGAACATCAACGTGGTTGGGCGATCGCGGGAATCCTCGTCGGCGCACCCATAAGTTTAATTTTGTGGATTACGGCATTTCTCGCGTTGAAGTCAATATTTTAAGGCTGTCTGAGTTGTTGTAGAGAGGTTATAGATTCCCGACTTTTTGAAAAAGTCGGGAATCTGAACACCCGCACAGATCAAGCTTTCAGCTAGTACAATACGGCGTAAATAAACAGACCATAAGAAATTACTAAAAGGCTTCTGGTATCGTTATTATTTCTTTTTACTTTTGCCTTTTTGTACTAGTCCTATTTAGTATAAATTTCAGGAAATGTGGCTTGAAGTTTAGCCAATTTTGGTAAGTCATGGGCTACGACATAGCGACTATCTGGATTACGGGTTATATAGTTTTGATGGTATTCTTCTGCTTGATAAAAACCTTTTAGTGGACTAATTTCGGTGACAATATTTTGATCAAATATTTTCTGCTGGTTAAGTTTATCAATATATTGTTGTGCTTCTTGCTTTTGTTCATTGTTAGCAAAAAATATCACTGAACGATATTGTCTACCAGAATCCGGCCCTTGACGATTTAATTGTGTCGGGTCATGGGCTACTAAAAAGTAAACTTTTAATAATTGTTCGTAAGAAATTTTGGAGGGATCATAAGTAATTTTCACTGATTCTGCGTGATTGGTAAATCCAGAACTAACAAGTGAGTAGTCTGCGGTTATTGCATCGCCGCCAGAAAAGCCAGAAACCACATCAGACACACCATTGAGATGCTCAAATACTGCTTCCATTCCCCAAAAGCAGCCACCACCAAAAACGGCTACTTGCTTTGTTTGAGGTGTAGTGGTGGAAATATCACTGGCGGGAGTGGGAAATAGTACACGCGATGCACCATACAAGAGGATGAAACTCAAAGTGATGATGGACAAGTTGCGTACTAGGTTGCGAGAAAGTGTCAAGTTGCTATTTGACATGATTGTATGAACTCCTTTTATGATTGATTTAGTTTTTTGCTCATGAGATAGCGATCGCTATCTTTAAATCCCACTCGATGATAAAAATTTTGGGCAGATGTATTTTCTTTTTCAACTTCTAAATGTAACGCTTGAATATTCAGGGAAATACACACCTCCTCTAAAAACTTAATTGTTTGCTTGCCAATGCCTTGACCTTGATAAGCTGGATTAATATATATTTCATCAATAAAAGCATCTCGTCCTCCGTATTCCAAACTATAACCAAATGAGAGAATGACATAACCAATTGCTTGATTTTGGTGTTGAATTAACCAGATGCGGCCTATAGACTCTTCATTCAGCAGTTGATTCAACGCATGACGCACAATAACTGCATTAAAGGAGAGATAACCATCGAGTTGATAAAATTCTTGGATTAAAACTAAAAGTGTTTCAATATCATTATTTGCTCCTGGTTTAAAGTTAATTTTCATATAGCAATCAAATTTGATTTCTGAACTTATTCGTGAAGGTAGGGAATGAGATTTTCTGGTTTTCCTCCTTTTACTTCTAATGCAGGTAATTTCAAAATAAAACTACTACCATTCCCAAGTTCCGAGCGGAGTTCAATTGTACCGCCAATGCACTCTACAAGGCGTTTGACGATACATAAACCCATACCAGTCCCGCCTGTAGCACGGGTGCGAGAAGAATCTAGGCGATAAAATGGTTCAAAAATGCGGGACTGTTCTAATAAAGGAATACCACAACCTTTGTCGCTGACTTGAATCATTGCTACATCTTCCGTTTGGGTGAGATGTAAAATAATTGGCTCACCAGTAGCGGAATATTTCACCGCATTGGTAATCAAATTGTTTAATATCTGCATTAGCTGTTGACGCTCTGCTTTGACTTGGACAGGAAAAGGAGCGATTTCTAACTGAATTTCCCGATGATGAAACTTTTCTGTCATTTCGGCGACAGCTACAACTACATCATTAAGTAAGAGTGGTTCAGTTTCGCGGGGACAGGGAATGGCGCTGTTATCCGCCCGTGCTAAGTCCAGTAAGTCTTGGAGGATATGATTCATTCTTTCTGCATCAGAAACAGCCATTTCGAGCGTTTCTTTTTGGGAAGCGGCTAAATTATGGCTACGTTGGAGACTTCTTTGCAGATATCCATAAACCACACTCAAAGGTGTGCGTAACTCGTGGGCTAAATCACTGAATAACTGGCGTTGTTGTTCTTTGGCTTCAGAAAGTTTGGTTAAAAATTCTATCCATGTCTGGGCTAATTCTTGAATTTCACTTGGTGTTTGATTTAAGCCTAACTGCTGGGGAGTCAGTTCAGTTGTGCAGGTTTCTGCCCATTGGTTAATCTGTTGTAATGGTAAGAGCGATCGCTTAATAAATAAAGTAGTCAAAACTGTGGTGATAGTCAGGGAAATAATACTCATCATTCCCAAACTTTGAATCACAGTTAACAGTTGATAATTATCAACCATCAAACATTGTTTAATTTCCCATCCAACCCAGAGTGTAAAACTACTTAGTCCCAGAATCACAATTAAGATAATGCCAACAGTCAACCGAAAATGCAGTGAGGCCGTGTCAATTCTAGCGACAAAAAATTCAGCTAATTTTCTTTTAAAACTTTCCCCAAAATTTATTGGCATATCTTGATATATGAACAAAATAGATAAGGTAGACTAGGCAGATAAGGGAAATAAGGTAGATTTACATCTTGCACTTTCCATAGTTCAAATTTAATCGATGTTTCTTTGAGAAAGATGAGTTTTTCCTGAATAGAGTTAAAGCTTTTGCTGAAAGCTTATTCAGAACGATTTGGCATTATTCTATTATCAATACATAAATTATTGGATTTCTCCCGTTCTTAAGTAGGGATTAAATTTCTAAAACACCCTCTATTAACGGGTGTTTAAAAATCTGTATAGAGCCAACAAAAGTTAGTGTATGTATGGTATGCAATCCTTGTTTTGCAAGCATTGTGAGCTTTAGCGATTATTTTTTGTGCGGAAATTAAAGCGGACTCTTTATAAAATTTAATTTCTTATTCAGCCTTTTTTCATATTAATAAACTAATGTATTAATGTAGATGGATTGCACAACACCAAGATATTATTTCACCCCAAAGTGAGGTTTGATTATGAAAGCTTTAATATTTGGTAGTTTGTCTGCTTTAATAGTCACTACAGCCTCTACGGCTATAGCTACCCCAACTAAATCTCAACAGCTAGATTCTGCATCATCGTCTCAAGTTGCGTATACAGTTAATGTTCCGAGTATTACCAACTCTGGAGTTAGAAATGATACACATTTCATTAAAGTTGCAGTACTGGGAATGTCTGTACAAGACTTAATGATTTCTCTACCCAACCAAATGGAACGTTTTACTAATGTTCGGGTGGTAGATGATTCGGGTAAAGAAATTGCAGCAAAAACAGAAATCACCAAAGAGCGTTTGTCAATTATTTTTGATCAACCAATAGTTTCTGGTACATCTGTAGAAGTGCAGTTGACAGGTGTACAAACAAAAATTTTAGATGGGAGAATATTACTCTATGGAGTCACAGCTAAACGAACTGGTTTAGAAGGAGAGATTCCTGTAGGTACAGCGAGAATTGACCTACCTTACAAAAATGCCAATTAATATTTAAAACCAGAATCTTCGCACTTTTAAGGCGGGGAGTATGTCAATTAGTGATATCGTGTCTTTTAGAATGCAGAGGTGCAGGAAAAATTAGTGCGATCGCTACATCTTGCACCAACTGTTTTATGATTTGTGGATAGCCCAATTATCAGGAATCCTTTCTAAAAGTCCAGAACCAAAAACTTGATTCATATTTAAGTAATCAAGATGGACATAACCAATGTGACAATGACAAGTCTGGTTGGTACAAGGTTGATCAGATAAAGCTGTTTCCCAATCAGAATTGTAAATATTACCAATTGGTGATTTAATAAAATGACAACGGCGGATTGTCCCGTCGCCATCAACAGAAATTACGGATTTTCCAGCCCGACAAGAATGACCAAAGCTAGGATAATGTTTGGTATTTAATTCATATAATGGGTCGATAGATTGGAAAAACTCTCTGTCTGCTGGTGATAAATTGGGGATTTCAGCTTTGACAGCATTAATCCACAGATAAATTTGATTTGGTAATTCTTGACGTAAAGCGGCTATTTCTGATTTAAACTTGGGGAAGCCCACAACTCCGACGCTAAATTTAACATTTTGGTGGTTTAATTGAAGACATTTGGATAAAAAGCGATCGCGTGATACCCATTCTGAGTGAAAAGTAGCCCAAAGTGCCAATTTATCTAGATTACATTCCTCTACCCAATCTATTTGACAGGAGAGATTAGTTTGGATTGCAGCTTTATTAACGTTGGGTAAATGGGTTAATTTTACCAAGGCTTGCTGATACCAAGAATGGATTAAGCCTTCTCCCCAAGGTGTGAATAGAATTGAAAATTGATGTTGGGGATGTTGGGAAATCCAATTGACAAACTTTTCTAAAGATTGTTTATCAATTGCTAATTCTGCGGCTGTTTGTTGGCGTTTAGCAAAGGGGCAATATTCACAGCCGTAGTTGCAACTGATTAAAGAGCCGCGATAAAGAATAGTGAGGTGCATATTAGTTGAAAGATGAAAATACCCATTTTGAATTTTTAAATTATTCGGCTACTGTGCAGTAGCGATCGCCTTCATATTCATAAAATCGACTACCTTCTGCAATAACACGAACATCCATTTGCCAAAGCAATTCAAGCATTTCATCAGTTACATAAGTTTCTGATATATTGAGCATATCTAATTGATTGATTACAGGAGAATTGAGTAAGATTTCTGCTCCTTCATCGTTTAAATTTCCGAGAGAAATGTCTAACACTTGAATTTTTTGTAAGACTGGTGTTTGAACTATTTCATGAACTATCTCGTTAGTATATTCACTATTGCGTAGCCCTAAATATATAAGATTAGGGAATAAATCCTCATAAAGAAGAGGAATTAAATCTTCGACAGAACAAGTGCATCCATAGTTAAGGCTACCCAACCATATTTCCAGATGTTCTAATACTGGTAATTGAAGAGAGTACAATTGTAATAGAGATTCTTGCCGTAGTCCTCCTGTTTCTATAATCAAAGCTTTTAATTTCTCATGTCGTATTGGATTGAACATCCTATGAGTATTACCACCACGAATCTTTAATATTTCTAAATTAGGGTAAGCTTCTAATACTGGACTGATATAGTTATGGCTCATTTGAGAAATCATCCACTCATTATCTGTAACATCGCCTATGAATACAGCCTTGAGATTAGTTAATTTATCCTGAGATTTCACAAGAAAATTCACAATATTTTGTGATGAATCACTTTCAAAAACATCTGAATGCCACATTCCAAAAACTAAAGCTTCTACCTTGCAAACCTGTGGATCTTCTAAAAGTAATGCAAGCTTATCTGCAATAAAATCGTCTCCATCTCGATCAGTTCGGAAAGCGTATGCAGTTCCTACAGGGTCAGTTATACCAACCTGTGGACTATACTCCTCTACTTTACGATTTGCAAATTTTTTAGAGTGCCATCTTATGATAGTCGATCCTATACGTTTCTCTAGCTCCCAGCGTTCTTTTAAAAACCAAGGTTTATAACTTTGCAAAGCTGCTATAGCTTGAGGTTCATTTCTTTCACTTAGTAAAACACAAGCATATCTTCGTAGCCTTCCTGATTTATCTTGTAAAGCTTGAATTATCAAATCTAGACCTGATTCACCATATTGAAGCGCATCACCAAGTGCTTCTTCTCTGTCTTCTATAAATTGACTTGATAAACGTCTCTTAATCCCTTCGATACCACCTAATACAGCATCATAAATAGGTGGTGTTTTTCCTCCAATTACAGCATCAAATTCTCTCGGTTCATTTTGATTGTTTGTCATATTTTATCCCCGGTCAATTATGTAATTTTCTGTAGAAAAGTAATTCATCGCTTCTCTAAAAATCTGGTTTCAACTCTACTATTTCAAATCATAACCTTGCATTAATTCTTGAACTTTCTCAGAAAATAACCACGCGCCGATAGTATCAGAACGTTCAATGCCAAATTCAGTTAACTGCAAACTATCTTCATCTTTTATCGCCAAATTTAAAGTCAGCAATTCTGAAAGTTGTGGAAAATCAGCGTCTACTTCACTAGCAAATCGCTGGCGATAACTAACCAAATTTAATCCTTCATCGCAAAGTAAAGATAATAAAATATATCGCCGACGTTGTTCTTCTGCATCTAGTTGAAAGCCATAGTGCGCGTATTCAAATAACTCATCGGGTGTTTGAATATATGCTTGTAAAATCTCGCTGATTCCCTTTGCTCCCACTGCATATTCGTTGGAGTAGTGCAAAGTATTGGTGTAGGAACGTGCGCCACAACCTAAACCAACCATACCGTCGGCTTGACAGCAGTAGACGGGGGAGGGGGAGGGGAAAGTGTGGGGAGTGTGGGGAGTGTGGGGGGTGTGGGGAGAGGGGGGAGTGTGGGGAGTGTGGGGAGAGGGGGGAGAAAAATTGCTACCTTGTCCACCTTGTCGAAACATCCGCATAGATACTTGAGTATACCCTTCAGACAACAGGAGCGATCGCCCTTCGCGGTAACAAGCTAAACGAATATCGTCCCATTCTTTATCCGTGCGTCCCAAACCTGTTAACGGCCGTACATACAAAGGATATAGATAAATTTCCTCTGGTTGAAAGCGCAAGGCAGTATGTATTGATTGCAACCAAGTATCGACAGTTTGACCGGGTAAACCGTAAATCAAGTCAATATTCAAAGTGGGAAATCCGGCTTGTTTTATCCTTGTCAATGCTGCTTCTACTTGAGTATTAGATTGACGACGCTGGGTTGCTAAGACTTCCGACTCTATGAAACTTTGGACACCAATACTAACACGGTCAACAAAGTGCGATCGCAACAACTTTAACTTTTCTTCAGTTGCGGTTTCTGGTGAAACTTCCACAGAAATGGGAATTTCCTGTAACTTTGCACCCATCGTATTTTCAGCAATATCAAGAACAGTTGCGAGATGCTGAATGGGTAACTGAGTCGGAGTTCCCCCACCAATAGCGAACCTTGCAAATGACGCATCACCCAACACCGCTTTCATCCGTTGCGCCTGTCGCTGTAATGTGCGGACATATTGACTGATAAAATCTTCATTGTGGCTGACTGTGGTAAACAAATTGCAGAAACCACAACGCATTTCACAAAACGGTATATGTATATAGAGAAATAACGCTTGTCTATCTTGCTGCGTCCAAAGTTCGGGGAGATATATCGGCGGAGTTAAAGGACGATAAGCTGTTTTGTGGGGATAAGAATAAACGTATGCTTGATAGGGAGACTGGGCAATTTTGGATTTTAGATTTTGGATTTTAGATTGAGGATTTTGAGTTTTAATCATAAATTTTTAAGGTTTTCATAAAATAAACTCTGTATATGGAACAGTCCAAACAACGGGATGGCTGAGTCGATGTCCAGTGTAACCATCTTCACCATAAGTCGTCCCGTGGTCGGAACAGAGAATGCAAAATGTAGAATGTCTTTGGCGTATAATATTCCAGAGTTTAGCTAATTGACTATCTACATATTCCAAAGCTGCGGCGTGAGATTCAATAGTGTCGATTTTATCCTTGGCATTGGGAAGGTAAAAATAATTTGGCTGATGCAAAGCTGAAATATTTATAAATAAAAATAGGCGTTGATTATTTGGCGTTTTTTCTAAAATCTCTCGCGCCAGATTTACCTGATTTTCTGTAGATTTGGGGTGAGTAACACCTAACTCTGGACTCCAGTAACTTTCAGCAAACATCGAAGGAATTACATTACCTAAAGGATTGCGTTTGTTAAAAAAACCTACACCACCAATGCAAACTGTATGATATCCCTTAGCAGCTAATCCGCTAACAATATTTGAACCATCTAACACACAAGTTTTATCAGTTGTAGTGGTACTTCCTTCAAATCCTAATGCAAAAATTCGGGGGTGAATTCCTGGTGTTATGGGTGTGGGTAAAAAGCCAGCGAAAAAAGCATGATGCGCCGCGTAAGTGAAATTTCCTGGTGAATGACGTTCTTCCCAACCTGTGTTTATAACTTTTTCTAAATTAGGCGTGCGTCCTTGTATGAGTAAATTTTTAGCTACATCGTAACGCAGTGTGTCTAGGGTGATAAACAGGATATCGTGAGTTCCCACGATTAGATTCATATTAAACATAGCTATGAAAAATTATGCTCGATAAATTTTAAAGTTACCTGTATTGTATTTATGGAGAATCGCTTTGACTTTATCCTCGTCAAATTCCCAAGATATATAACCATTAGAGTCGGTTTCAGTATATATTGCATCTTTAAAACATTCTGCAATCGCATACATTAGGGTTGTCAAACTTGAGAAAAATGCTGATTTTTTAGAATAATTTCTTTGATCAATAAAAATTTCACTATTGTCATCGAAATGAATTATAGGATTTGTTTCGTCACCTAAGAGTACAGCAAAATAATCACCTCCTAATTGATGAATTAATAAAAAAATACGAAATAAGTTAGATGGGGAACCACGTTTTTTTAACTTATGAAAATCATTTACTGCTTCTACCAAGGGTCTAAATATTAGTTGAATACCATTCCATTTACCCCAACCAAATACTATATAATTACATAGACCATTTCGCCATTGATATAGCTCATATAGTTCTTCTGGTAACTTAAAAGGTAAATCTTTAGTTATTTCATCAATCTCTTTACAGGTTAAGCCTGGTTGTAAACATGAAGCCATTTCTGGATCTTTTTCTTCTAAGGCTTTTAATATCCTGTCTAAAGACTCTGTTAAGACTGAACTTTTAAAGCTACTTTTTACCCCGCCAATTCCGCCTAACACCACATCATTAACAGGAGGTGGTGCGTTTCCACCAAGTAATGCGTCAAATTCTCTTGGTTGATTTGAATTATTATTCATTTTCGTTAATATTAATTAATAAACCTACATGAGGATGTGTTATTAACAAAATTCCGGGACGATCAACAATTAAAGTGCGTTAGCCTGCGGCATAATACAGCCTACATTTACTTTTCCAAAATCGCCTTAATTTCACTCGTATAAGTATCCATCCCATTCCACAAAATCCCCGGTAATAAATCGCCGAAGGCATTAATCTCTAAAATCGCGTGAGTTTTCCAATCTGGTAAAATTAGTAAATCAACACCACAATATAAACTATCAGGAAATAACGCTGCTGCTTGTTCACAAGTTCGCTTCATCATCTCCCAATTTTCTGCACCAACTTTTGCTAAAAATTCCTCAGTATCTCCCCGTTCATTCCCCAAATGCAAATTTGTCATGGGACTTTTACCAAGACGAACAACTATATGTTGTGCTTCACCGTTGATAACCACCACACGCACATCAAAACCGCATCCTTGTAAATGTGCTTTGGGTAACCATTCTTCAACTTGTACGCCTTCTGCTGTCAAAATGTTGATGATATCGGCGATTTCTTCGCGGCGAGTATAGTGGCTAATTTTTCGGGAGTTGTAAAGTAGAGTTTCCCCATTTTCTCGAACTCTTTCGACGGTGGTAATAGCTGATTCAAAACGGGAATTTACACGATAAGCAATGACTCCAGACGCGGCGGAACCGTGGGAAAGTTTGACAAATACTCGTTCTATTCCTTGGGTTTGCATTTGTTCGCGCAAGTGTTCGTAATTGTGAATTTTACCTAGAGAACGAGGAACGGGGATATTGTGAAGGCTGAATCTTTCGTGACAAGCTAGTTTGTCAAACATCACTGCGATGTCTTGGGGATGGTTCATGAAGTACCCCACCCCCAACCCCTCCCCCGAAGTTTGCTCAACGGGGGGAACCCCCGCACGCAACTTCTCTCCGCAAGCGAGGAGGGGAGTAAAGAGTGTTTCCCATTTTTGCAGGAGATATCGCCAGCCTAAATACCACTGTCGCGGGTAGAGGATGCGTCCTTTGTCGAATTCTAATTTCATAGCTTCGCCGGGACTGATGCGTTGATGTTGTCCGTTATCCGATACGTTGAAACCTGCGGCGATGATGGCTTTATCAATATCAAAGTTTTTTTCAGGAGAATCGAAGCGGATAATGGTGTTGGGTGTGTTGAATTGTGCGAGGGTTTGTTTACCGGAAATTAAGTCTGCGTAATCTATTACGGTAGCTGGTGGTAATTTGAAATAAGTTAGTGCTTGTTGGAGGAAACCGACACGGCGATTTTCAGGGTTGGCGATGAGGATAAAGTTTAGCATTTTCTGATTATTTTTTATTCGTATAACGCCGAATAACGAGAAGGTATATGTCCGTAACTTCTTTTTTCTTGAGAATGAGTAATTAATAAACAATCAATCAGGGATGATTCTTTTATCTCCTGAATAAACTCTTCTGATACGTAGTTGTGAGCAATATTGAGAGTATGTAAATTAATAATCGCCTCGGATTCACTCAAAGCGTTCAAACCTTTGTCTGTCAAATTTCCCATTGATAAATCTAGTACATCAAGGGTTGCGAGAAGGGGAGATTCAGCCATGAAAGAAGATTGTGCGATCGCATCAGCTATTGCATCAGCATAATCGCTATGCAAACCTAAATATTGTAAATTTGGAAATGACTCACTAAAAAGAATTGGTCTGAGACTATCAATCGTATCATCACAACTATTTTCAGAAGTTCTACCCATCCATAATTCAAAATACTCTAAGGCTGGTAAATCGAGAGAACAAAGACGATAAATTGCTACATCACTGAGATTTGCTGTTTCAACAATTAAAGTTTTTAAACTTTGATGTTGTAGTTTTTCACATTCTAGTTCATTGCAGCAAGCACGAATATGTAGTACCTCTAGGTTAGGATAATCTTGCAATATTAAACTTATATCTCCTACACCTATATATGATTTTTTGTATTGATTGTCTCGACTATCACCAATAAATAAAGCTTTCAGATTAGTTAAATGCTGACGTGCTTCATAAAGGGTATCAACATAACTATAAAAATCAGGGCTAACTTCGTAATAACAATCGTACCCAGATAAATGACAAATTAAAGCTTCAACTTGATTAACCTGGGGGTCTTGCAATAATAACTTTAGTTGTTCGATATTTACTATGTAGGCTGTCTCCGATGGATTAGCGATTCCAGTATTAGGATTAAATTTTTCTGCTTTCCAATCCTCCAAAGTTGTAAAAAATAACCCAGGCTGACATCCTAAAACTGCTTGCTTTCCTTTACCTTCTATTTCTCGCAATAGTTCAACTGCAATTTTATGAATTTTGGGGGAGGAATCTTGCAATGCTTCAATTATTAAATCTAAACCCGCATTTCCATAATTCAGTGCATCAGTCAGTGCTGCAACCTGCACTTCAAAAACTCCACTTTCTAGGCGGCTTTTGACTCCTGCAATCCCTCCTAATACTGCACGATTATCAGGTGCATCGCCCCCAATTACTGCATCAAATTCTCGCGGTTGTTTTGGATGATTATTCATATTGACTAGTGTTAATTTGTAGTAATTAAAAATCAATTCAGATTCCTATATTACTCATGCAAAGCAGAGTATCTTGATGCACCACATCCTCTGTCTACCTCAATTTCCTGTTCATCTGCAATTACCTGACAGTTAAGTTGTAACAATCGTTGAACCATACCTTCTGATAAGCAGTTATTAGAAATATTTAGGGTATGAAGCTGATTGATTGCTGGACAGTTTAATAAAGCTTGTGCGCTGCTTAAATTACCCATTGATAAATCAAGTACTAAGAGGCGTTCAATAATTGGTGACTGCACTATTTCCTCTGCAAGCAAGTCAGAAAATTCACTGCTACGCAGTCCCAAATAAGCCAAGTTAGGGAATTTTGTACCACTTAAAATTGGTGCTAATACATCCATGACAAATGTTGAGTGAGGTAGCTGTCTACCAAACCATAATTCTAGGTATTCTAAATTTGGTAATTCTAAAGCACAAATTTGAGCAAAATTGTCAGAATTAATATCTGCTGTTTCTATAATCAGTGTTTTGAGATTTTCATGCTTGCAAGATTCGCATTCTAAGAGGTACTGATAAAATTGACCTCTTACTTTGAGTAGTTGCAGGTTAGGAAATGCTTCTAAAATTGGGCGAATATCAAAAACTGCGAGTTTAGATTTGCGATATTCATGTTGTTCTGTATCTCCGATAAATAATGCTTGCAGATTTGGCAGTTGTTCACAAGCATCACAGATGGCTTCTAAGACAATTCCAAATGAGGTATTTTCATTAGAGTAACTATATCTTATGTGACAAATCAAGGCTTGAAGTTGACTAATTTGCGTATCTTGTAATAGCCTATTGAAATGTTCTAAATTTAGACTTCGATTGCGATTTTCTGTTTGAAACTGAATTGCATACGCATAATTTTTAGGCTCGGTAATACCAATTTGAGGATTAAATTCTTGATATTTCCAGTTTTCTAGTTGAATAAAAAATTGATTAGAAGTATCTGACATTAAAACCTCCATATCTTGACTTTATGATCTACACCACCGCTTACCAATGTTTGCCCATCGGAACTAAATGCTAATGAACGAATCGCGCCTGTATGTGCTGGAAATGAAAATATTTTCTTACCTGAATTTATATCCCAAACTTTAATATTTTGGTCGCCAGTAGTTAAAAAAGTTCGGCTGTTGGGACTAAATACGATAGAACGCACCCAGTCAGCATGACCATAAAAAGAAAATAATTGTTTTCCGGTTTGCATATCCCAAATTTTGATTCTTTGGTCACTACCACTAACCAAATAACGCCCATTGGGACTAATTGCTAGGGAACGAATTGACTGAGAATGTCCTTGAATTTTCCAAACTTCACGTCTAGAATTTATGTCCCAAATTCTAATGTTTTTATCTTCACCTCCACTGATTAACAATTTGCCATCAGGAGATATACAAAGAGCATAAATTGAGCGAGAATGCCCTTCTAAAGTAGCAATTTCCTCACCCCAATTCCACTGCCACATTTTAATACATCCATTGCCATCTGCACTAAAAAAGCTTTCTCCGTTAGGATGTATTGCTAAAGCATAAATTACATTGGAATGTTTGCTTAATTTACCTAGATATTTACCCTTACTTATATCCCAAAGCATGATAGCTTTATCTGCACCAGCACTAACCATCTTTTGTCCATCAGGACTGATAACTATCCAATTAATATCTCCAGCGTGATGATGATTGAAGCGCAAATCAAATTTTTCTTCTCCTGTTTCTAAATTCCAGACTTTTGGGGAATTGATACTTTGATGACGGTTATCACCTGCACCACATACCAAGGTTTTACTATCTGGGCTAATAGCTAAAGAATGAACTTGTGGATAATATGCTTGTAATGTCAAATCGCAGTGAAAAAACTCATAAATATTAAATTCTTGCAGTGCTTTTTTGACGGATGGTTCAGCACGCGATGTCTGCGACTGGCTACGCCTACGCAAAATATTATAAGCTGATAATTTCACCTGTCCCGACTTATTTTTTAAGGCTTGAATCACTATCTCTAAACCTACATCGCCATAATTCAACGCCTCAGAAAGCGCAGAAATTTGCGCCTCAACTACCCCACTTTGCAACCGATTCTGCACCCCCTCAAGTCCTCCTAAAACTACGCCACTAACAGGAGGCGGTAATTCTCCACCAAGCACTGCATCAAATTCTCTGGGTTGATTTGGATTGTTATTCATCTTGGGTTTTACTGATTTTTAAAATATCTGCGACGCATCAAACCTATGTATGACTTCTGTATTTTTGTACTATTTTGAGGTATAGTTTATTCCCAGACTGAGTAATAGCGATCGCTAAACTGATAAAGAGAACTTTACCTCTAAACTTCTGATATTTAAAAGTGGACATAATGCACCCTTAATACATTACTCAGCAACAGAACAATAGCGGCTGTGAATATAGCTATCATCCTCTTCTTCTTTCTGATCAGTTGCTATGACACGCACATCCAAACCTGATAATTTCTCAATCATTTCCTCAGATAAAAAGTTTTCTGACACATTGAGAATATCTAGATAATTAATCGCTTCACAATTCAGTAACTCTTCCGCACCTGCATCACTCAAAGTTCCCAGTGAAAGGTCAAGGATGCTGATAGAGTTAAGAATTGGGGAACTCACAATAGCACTAGCTATTTCATCGCTAAATTGACTGTTACGTAACCCTAAATAAGTTAATTTAGGAAACTTATCTGCAAAAATAATTGGGTGTGTATCTTCAACCCAACAGTCTCCACCGTAATCTTCACAGCCAAACCATAATTCTAAATGTTCTAATGCTGGCAGATTCATATTACAAATCTGTGCGACGGTATCCCTACTTAATCCCCCAGTTTCTACAATTAATGCTTTGAGATTATTGTTTTTAATTGGTGGGCTAAATTGTAATCCTTCACCGCCACGAACTTGTAAAATTTCGAGTTGAGGATAAGCCCGTAAAACAGGGCTGATATCACTTTGTTGAATCCAAGAAATCTCGAATTCATCAGAAACAATATCACCAATAAAAACAGCTTTGAGATTTGTTAAATATTCTCTTGCATTAACTAAAGCTGCTATAACGTTACTCAAATCTACATTTTCAGATGCTTCTGCCCATAAACCCAAAACTAAAGCTTCTAATTTGTGGACGTTATGTTGTTGTTGAAGTTTACTTATTTTACTAGGTAAGTTATTATCATATTCATAATGCTCGCATCTAAGGGCATAGGCTTTTTTTGTAGGTTCAGAAATACTTACATCTGCATCAAGTTCTACAACTTGCCGATTAGCAAATTGAGTAGCGTTATTTCCTTTATACCCTTGATACCCATCAAATCTTTCTTCTAAGTTCCAAGGTTTATATGTTTGCAAAGCTTGTTTAACTTGCGATTCTGTTCTTGGCTTTAATAGTCGATAAGCAAAACGTTCTACTAATCTTGATTCATCTTGTAAACTTTGAATTAAAACATCCAACCCAGCGTCACCATATTTCAAGGCTTCGCTAAGTGCTGCCATTCGCACATTAACCACAGGGTTTGATAAACAACGCTTAATTCCCTCAATTCCTCCCAGCACAACCCCATCTATAGGCGGTGGTGATTGTCCTCCTAATACAGCATCATAATCCTGGGGTTGATTTTGATTGTTAGTCATCTTGCTTCACCTGTTGAGTTTTATTAGGGTTTGTATACAAAGTTTGTCTATTTATTGGGACTGGGTGTAAGGGTGTAGGGGTTTAAGGGTGTAGGTATTCAATCTCCATCGCCTTGTTCTGCCTATACATTTATATGCTGGACATACTGTTCTTGAGAATTGTGCAATCTTATTTAAAGTAGTACATTTGTTTTAGTATAATTGATTTGTGCTTGTGCTGGTTAACAATTGCCGTTTACTGGCAAAAGTGATACAACGAAGTAGCTGCGTAGTGCTGCAAAACCTAGAAAATATCAATATTTTAGTTATGGCAGAGTATCAAAAAATTGAGTATCGCATTGGTAAAGACGGCAAAATTACTGAGACTGTGATTAATGGATCTGGTGTAAGTTGTACCAATGCAACATCGGGAATTGAGGGTGCTTTAGGAGAAGTGGAAAGCCAAGAACTGCTTCCTGAATATTACGAAGGAGAAGAAAACGTTACAGGAACAGAACAACAGTCTCTCAAGCAAAAATAGGAGGGGCAGAAATGATTGCAGATATCTTATCAGATATCCAAGATATCGGAATGTTTTCTGTAGAAAGCTTGGTTGTGATGGCGATCGCAACTTTTTCCCCACTGTTGATAATTCTAATGATCAATGGTGCGAAAATCTTGCGACTCAACAAACAATCTCAAATTCAACTCCTAGAAGCAGAAATCCTTACCTGGCAAGAAAAATACTCAGACTTAGCCCAAAAACTAGCCCAAATTACTGCTGAAAAAGAAGCACTACACCAAGAAGGCTTGCGACTGCATCAAGAATTGCAACAGCAGCAACTTCAACTCACCGAAGAATTGCGCGTTACCACCTTTGAACAATTGCAGACATTACTAACCAACTATCCCAGCATTCATCAAATGGTGAGTGTGAAACCTGAATTACCTGCAAAAAATCTGCTTTCCATGTTTACCCCTCTAGATAACCTCCTTGGTAAATGGGGTTACGAACTCATTGGTAAACCTTGGGAACAAGTACCTTATAATTCCCAACTTCATCAACCAGACAAAGCTGATATTACTGAAGGTGAATTAGTTTACATCCGATTTGTCGGCTATCAGCATCAAGGGAGAATTCTTTGCCCTGCTAAGGTGAGTCGGACTTTGCCGGGGGGGAGGTGAAGGAAGGGGGGTGAGGGGGTGAGGGAGACAAGGGAGACAAGGGAGAGGAGGGGGATAAGTCTGTAACAATGACCAATGACAAATGACTAATAACTAATGACTACAGTAATAATTGACTTTGGTACGAGTAATACTGTTGTTTGTACCACGGATTTGATTACCCAAAGGCCGCGGACTTTGCGATTTGAGGGGATGTCGCGGCGGTTTGAGGTGGGGACGGAACAGGTAAGTGTTGTACCAAGTTTGGTGTTTGTTGAGGGACAAAATAGCATTTTGTTTGGTGAAGCGGTACGCGCTAAACGCTTGGGGTTTGTCCAGCCGGAACGCTGTTTTCGGGCTTTTAAACGGGATTTAGCGGCGGATTTTGTCCCACCTCCGCGACTGTTGGATGGTAGTAGTTATAGTGCAGAGATTATTTCAGAATTGTTTTTGAAGGAGATTTGGCAGCAAGTTGAACAGCAGTTGCAGCCAAGTCACGTTATTTTTACCGTTCCTGTAGGTGCGTTTGAAAGGTATCTTGATTGGTTTCGGGACTTGGGCGATAAACTCAATATGCCCACAGTGCAAATTGTGGATGAATCAACAGCCGCCGCCCTTGGTTATGCCGTCAAGCGTCCTGGTAGTGTGGTTTTGGTGGTGGACTTTGGTGGCGGAACTCTGGATTTAAGTTTAGTGCGGACTGTGAGTGTAGCAGCCGAACAGCAAGCAATACGCGCTGAAGTTATCGCCAAGTCTGATGCTTTTATTGGCGGTGTCGATATTGATATTTGGATTGTCGAACATTATTTACACAAAATCGGTTCTTCCCGTGAGGAAGTCGGGGAAATCGGTTTTATGAATTTATTGGAAGTAGCAGAGAAGGTAAAAATTCAACTTTCTACAACAGATTTAGCTAAGGAAGCTTGGTTTGATGATGAAAATTTCATGTCCCATGAATTGCAGTTACATCGGGACGAGTTAGGCGAAATTTTAGAAAATCAACAATTATTAGAACAGTTAAGACAAGCTATTGATGAAGTATTAGCGATCGCACTTACTAAAGGTATCAGTAAATCATCTATAGAACAAGTGTTACTTGTCGGCGGTACTTGTCAAATCCCCGCCATTCAACAATTAGTAATTTCTTATTTTGGTAGACAAAAAGTCAAGTTAGATAAACCCTTTGAAGCTGTCGCACATGGCGCATTAGCATTAAGCAAAATGGTAGCAGTTGATGATTACCTCCGCCACAGTTACGCGATTCGCCTTTGGGAACCCCACAGTAAAACTTATTCTTATTTGACTTTAATTGAAAAAGGAGCAAAATATCCAGGGGCGCGTTCTGAAGCTTTAACATTGCAAGTAGCCACCGAAGGACAGCGAGAAATTCGCCTTGACATCGGTGAAGTTGCCGAAGTTTCCCAAGCGGAAGTTGCTTATGATGAACAAGGCAGAATGACGAGTATTCACTTAATCAAACAAGATAGCTATCGTTCCCTAGAAACCCATCATCAACAAGTATGTGTCGCTTATCTTGAACCACCAGGACAAACCGGAATCGACAGAATCCAAGCACAATTTGAAGTCAACGAACAACGGGTTTTAGTAGTAACAGTTAAGGATTTATTGACGGGAAAAATGTTAGTAAATAGAGGTGCGATCGCTAAACTCAAATAATCCCCTCTCTGCGCCCTCTGCGTCTCGGCGGTTCGTTTCAAAAATAATCTTAATAGCGAGTTGGAAAAAAATGAGGGATGCGATCGCCTAACCTTAGTAATGGGGAATACTAAGTAGTAGGCTCAATACTAAAAACTTGATGAAAGAAAATTATAATCGCCCCAGAGTGTATGATGCTGTGCTTGGCGGTCAAGAAAATGCCCCTCCTGGTGCTGTAGTCTTAGGGGGACTAGAAGGTGTTAAAAGACGGTTGGCAAATTCGGTAGTTGAACAAAAAATTGCCGCACTAGAAGAAGCCCTCAAGTATGGCGAAGCAGGTTTAGAACTGGTAATCTGGGCGTTAGAAGATAGATTGTGGAAAGTCCGCTATGCAGCTTATTCCCTACTTGCTTCTCGACCAGAACCTATAGTGCAAGAAATACTACAAGAATATAGCCATAAAATTGACAGATATGATGCTTTTGTGGCGATGGCGCGTGCTGGCGGCGTGTCTGATATCGATACACTAATGGATAATTTAGAACACGATCGCAATAGCGCCACTTGCAAGTTAATTGACTTTACACTTGGCTTAGTTGATACTCATGAGGGTAAAGACAGAATCGGACATTACCTGTTCAACGGTACACAGATACAACGTAACTATGCAGCACTGTACTTTAAACGACGAGGTATCACAGATATTTTACGAGAAGCAGTAAGCCGGGGCTGTATTGATAGAGTGCAAGCCTTCTCTAAATAACAACCGCAATGTCAGAAAATTTCAATCAACCGCGAGAATATGATGCAGTTCTGGGTGGAAAAATACCACCGCCAAAAGATGGAGTAGTTTTAGGTGGTATTGCAGGTGTGAAACGGCGTTTGACTAGTGCTGTATCTGTAGAAGAGCAAGTTCTGGCTGTTGCGGAAGCGTTAAAATATGGTGAAGCGGGAATCAGGCTGGTGTTTGAAATTATCAATCCTGAATCTGAAAAACTGCAATTAACAATATCATCACTGCTGGGACAACAAGCATTAGCAAAATTACAATCCTCTTTAGACACCGAACCTCCCTTAATCTCTGCGGTTGGCATAAATTACAGCAATTTACAAAAATTACTGACTGCGGGAAAATGGCGAGATGCAGATCAAGAAACTGCCGCTATGATGCTGCAAATTTGCGATCGCACACAACAAGGATGTTTAGATCCAACAGACATTGAAAAATTTCCCTGTGCAGATTTAAACATCATTGAAACTCTCTGGCAAAAATCTAGTAATGGCCGCTTTGGCTTTGCAGTCCAAACTTATATTTGGCAAAAAGTTGGCGGTACAGCTAACCCTGACTGGGAAGCTTGGTGTCGTTTTGGTAAAGGTGTCGGATGGTTTTCTCAAGGTAGTTGGCGTTATTGGAACGATTTGCAATTTGATTTAAATGCTAGTGTCGGACATCTACCCCGTGGCGGTGCATTTATCGGTTGGGGTTTAGGTGACTTTTGGACAGGTTGCAGAACCTTATCTGCACTTGCAGAGAAATTAGCCAGATGTAACATCATCTGAAATTTGGGAACACTGGTATTAGTGTCAAGGAAACAATAATGCCAGAAAATCTCCAGCAACCGCGAGGATATGATGTTGTGCTGGGAGGACAAACACCACCTCCTGTAAATGGGTTAGTTCTCGGCGGAATTGAAGGTGTTAAATATCGCCTGTTAAGTAATAATCTGGAAGCAAAAATCGCTGCGATCGCACCAGCAATAGATTATGGTGATGTAGGTGTAGAATTAGTCATTCAAAGTTTGCAACATGAATCAGTAGAGTTAAAAGCAGTAGGATATAAGTTATTACATCAAAGAAACAAAGTTAGTGCTGAACAAATTATTGCCGAATTCAATTTATATCATTATCAATTTTTTGAATGCTTAACTACTTTTAGTGGACATACATCAGATGTATGTGGAATCGCATTTAGTCCCGATGGAGAAACTATTGCGAGTAGCAGCCACGATAAAACTATTAAATTATGGCATATTCAAACAAGCCAATTAATCTGCACATTAAGCGAAGGTTTATCAGCACCTTATGGACTGGCATTTAGTCCAGATGGCAAAACTTTGTATGCTAACGATTGGCATGAAATCAAAATTTGGAATTTAGAAAACCAGCAACAAATTCGCACACTCAAAGGTCATACTGACGCTACTTTATCACTTGTGGTTGCTCCTGATGGCACTTTAATTAGTGGTAGTCAAGATAAAAATATTCATGTTTGGCAACAGCCTCATTTGGGAAAATACTATAAATTAGGTAGTCATCCTTGTCACGTTTGGGGAATGAATATTGTTAAGGTTGCCCTGAGTGCTGATGGTCAAATTCTGATTAGTGGCAGTACTAATGATAGGACAATCAAAGTTTGGGACTGGAAACGCAAAAAACAACTCACAACCCTAGGATATGAAACATTTGGTTTAAATATTTCTATACCAGGAATCTCTTGTATTGCTATTAGTCCAGATGGCAAAATTGCTATTGGTGGAGGAGAAACTCAACTTGATGTTTGGGATATAGAAACAAGCAAGAAAATTTATACACTTACCATAGAAGCCGATAATGATATTCATTCATTATGTGTTAGCCAAGATGGTAAGACTTTGTTTGGTGGTTTAAAGAATGGTGTGATTAGAATTTGGAATTTACTAACAGGTGAAACCATTCACAATTTAGCAGGACATTTAGGGATTGTTTGGTCTATGGCTTTGAGTCCTGATGGCAAAACTCTTGTTAGCACCAGTCTTGATAAAACTATCAAGATTTGGGGAATATCAGGGTAAATTCAACACAAATTAATTATGTCCATCTTGCTACCACTACTCTAACTGTTCCATCTTCCATCACTTCATCTGCTTCAATCGTAAAGCCTTGCGCCTCAGCTGATGCCATCAAGGCGTGATATCCATAACGCTGCATCAAGGTATTTAACCAAGACTGATTATATTTTCTGCGATCGTACTCAGAAATAATTGCTTGAAACTGACCATTTTCTTGGCGCTTAAAGCCGATATCATTACTCAAAGAACCAATATATTGTTTGCGAATAATCACTTCCGCAGTTTCAGGACGCACATCACCTTGATAACCATATAACGGCTGTGCTACCTTGTGATGTTCAACATTTTTAAACCCGACATCTGCCAAGGCTTTAATTAATGCGGCTGAATTTTTAATTTGAGTTTTGATGCTAGTAAAGTGTGACATGTTTTTGTGATGAATATATAGCAGTTTTCAATACAGTCAACGAGAGGAAAAATAATTAACCGCAGATGGGCGCGGATGAATTTGTTCAGGGTTCAGATCCCCGACTTCTTAAAGAAGTCAGGGATCTTGATGATCACGAATATAATTAAACCCAACGCCCAACAACTACCCGCACAGTGCCATCTTGTAACACTTCTTCGTCTTCAACATTAAAGCCTTGTTCTTGGACTGTTGCCATCAAAGTTTTATAAGCATATTTGTGGCTGATGGAGTTAACAAATTGTGGTTGATTAATTTTTACGCCCCAAAAGTCGGCTACTATTTCGTAATTTTCCCCATTGCGGCGAAAGCCCAAATCATAACCGTTTTGTTGGCGAATTACATACTCGGCTTGAGTAGTATTTCCTTCATATCCCCGGACGTTAGTATTGCACTCAACTTGATAACCTAATTCTTGCAAAACTTCATGCAGAACTTCACCGCGTTTGATTTGAACTTTGATGGTTGTAAAATGAGACATAATTCCAATTTTGGATTTTAGATTTGGGATTTTGGATGAAAAAACGAACCGCCAAGACGCAGAGAACGCAGAGTTTTTCTATTTTAATCAACCTCTAATGGGCCGATGCCTTTTTGGTTTGAGTATTGTTTTAATTCCTCCACTAATTGAATATCGTTGGAAGCTGCCCTAGCACCGGCTTCTGCTGCCCATTGCTTTAAGGCTTCAATTTGGTTACGGGCGATCGCAGCTAAGGGTACAGTCTGCGCTATTGCCTGTAAAATATCTTCTGTATTGAAGTCTCGTCTTTGCCCTTCTATTCTTGTGGAAAATGCTTGGTGCATAGCATCAATAATTACTTGCTCAATTTCTGCGCCACTGAAGTTTTGTGTTTGTTTCGCCAAGGATGCTAAATTAAATTCTCGCAGGCGATTGGGACGTAACCTTTGCAAATGCACTTTAAAAATTTCTTGGCGTTCTGTTTCTGTTGGTAAATTCAAAAAGAAAATCTCATCAAATCTGCCTTTGCGTAACAACTCGGCTGGTAATATCTGCACATTATTGGCAGTGGCGACAATAAAAACTGGGCTGGTTTTCTCCTGCATCCAAGTTATTAAACTGCCAAAAACCCGCCGCGATGTCCCCGAATCTCCATCAACACCACTGGTAATATTGCCAAAGGCTTTGTCAATTTCATCAATCCACAATACACAAGGGGCCATTGCTTCGGTTATCTGAATCATTTGGCGGACTCGGCTTTCGCTTTCACCGACAATTCCACCAAATAACCGTCCCGAATCTAACCTCAGTAGCGGTAAACGCCATTCATGGGCAATAGTTTTCGCTGAAAGAGATTTACCCGTTCCCTGTATTCCTACTAGCAACATCCCTTTAGGGTTAGGAATACCGTAGCGTCTGGCTTCTTCGGTAAAAGCATCTTGGCGCATCAACACCCATTGTTTGAGTTGATCTAATCCCCCGACGCGCTTGAGTGATTCTTGGGGTGTGAAAAACTCTAAAATGCCGGTTTGGCGAATTGCTTGTTTTTTCTCTTCTAATACACCATCAATATCAGACTCATTTACCTGCTGTTTGGCGGCTAAAGCTTTTGCCAAAACCCTAGAAATGCGAGTGCGGCTTAAACCTTGACAAGCTTTAATTAATTGTTCACGCGCCAAGCCAGCAATATTTAATTTATCTGGGACGACTAGTTGGGTAATTAAATAATCGATTTCGCTGACGCTGGGTAAGGGAAAATCAACAACTGTCACCTCTTGCAGTAGTTCATCGGGAAGTTCTAAAGTATGACTGGTGGTGATGATAGTTTTGCGCGATCGCTTTAACTCCCGCGCTAAGTTTCGTAATTCCCTAACAATCGGTGCATTCTTCTCAGTGGTAGGATTTTTCACAAACGGATGCAAATCCCGCAGCACAAACATCGCTGCTGTTTGCGAATCAGCTTTCGCAATGCGTAATAAAGCCGCCATCACAGAACCTTTATCCGCACCATTATCACTCCAACCCCGCACAATATCCCAAAATAACACCTGTCGCTGAGGCGCAGAACGCGCTGCAACTTGCAACAGCACTTCTTCTACAGGTTCTTCTTCCACAGAAATCACATACAGTAAGGGATACCGCGCCCGAATCATCAAATCAAGTTGTTCGATCAAAGAAGCGTATTGCTGATTCTCGCTGCTATGAGTTCCATTTTGTGGCAAATTGCTCATCTCTCTTTAGGGGTGTGCGTGGGGTGTCAGGGTGATGAAACGCTAATTACTGAATTGATTCCTCAAATCCTCCAGCCTGCATTCATTATAGCATTGTCTCTGTATCTGATTATACAAGCATAAACAGCAAACAGCTTGATTCTAGTATTCCCAATCTCCCCCTTCTGTTGTCTAAGCTAATCGTCATTTAAATTACACCATGTTAATGGTAATGAAAGCTGCAAACCCTCTCCCTTGCACCCTGCCCCCCTGCGGCCTCAATGTGCTTTTTTATATGCTTAACAGCATACCTCATCCCCCTTCCCACATCCCCTACCCCTCCGTCGCCAACCAAGCACGTAAAACCTCCGCCACCGTCCAAGCCTGGGCAGTACAGCCGCGCGGAGTCATTGGTGCATCGCCATCAAAAATTTCGCTGAGACTGCCAACACCGGATGCTGTGAGATGATTTGCCATTGGTTCTAAAAATTGCCGCGCCTGTTGTGGATTTTTGTAAACCCGCAAATGGGCGAGGACGAATGGCCCCAACAACCAACCCCAAACTGTTCCCTGATGGTAAGCGCCGTCACGCCGATACTGATTACCACCGTATATTCCCTGATATTGGGGATGGCTGGGAGAGAGTGATCGCAATCCATGAGAAGTCAGCAACATTCTGCCACAAACTTCTACCACACCTTTTTGTTGGGCAGGGGTGAGGGGGCTTTCTGGTAACGATACAGCAAAAATTTGATTTGGACGCAACGCCCCATCATCACCATCAGGACTATCAATCACGTCATAGCAGTAACCCAACGCCTCATTCCAAAAGCGGGAAAATCTCGCTAAGGCGCGGTCTGCCATTGCTTCATATTCTTGATGCGGTTTACCCAGTTGACGGGCAAATTTCGCCATTGTGCGTAAGGCGTTATACCACAGGGCATTGACTTCTACTGGTTTACCAATTCGCGGTGTCACTACCCAATCTCCGACTTTGGCATCCATCCAAGTGAGTTGGGTACCTGTCACCCCTGCATAAAGTAAACCATCGGTGGGATCAAGGTGGATACCATAGCGTGTGCCGCGACAGTGCCAATAAATAATATCTGCCAGTACGGGAAACAGTTCACTGAGTAAATGATCGTCGTTGGTGGCATTGTCATAGGCGCGAATTGCCTCAAAATACCACAGTGTCGCATCGACTGTATTATATTCTGGTTCCTCGCCAACATCAGGAAAGCGATTGGGTAGCATTCCTTGATTGACATACTTGGCAAAAGTGCGGAGAATTGCCCGTGCTACTTCTGGGCGACCAGTGGCAATTGTCAACCCAGGTAAACTAATCATTGTGTCCCTTCCCCAATCACTAAACCAGGGATAACCAGCGATGATGGTTTTGCCGTGAGATTCTTCTGGTACAGAACGATCAACAATAAACTGATCAGCCGCCAGTACCAAATGTTTAATCCAAGCGGGAGACTCCTGTGCTGTGATGGGTCGATTACTCTGCCACAGTCCTAACAGTTTTTGTTCTTGAGTGCGGCGTAATTTAAGTGCTGTTTCACCATGTAAATCAATTTGTTTTTCTGTGCTGGCGACAAAAGTAACTGCTTCTCCAGGATGGAGAGTCACAGCGAAGGTGGCAGCGTGGAGATGATCTTCTTTGTCGTTTAAACCGCGATAACGCTCTACTGCTAAGTCAAAGTCATAATACCAGTTGTGAACGGGTGTAGAACTGGCTTTGTCACTCAACAAATGAAATGGTGTAGCACTGGGATTAGCCGTCACACAAATTCCTTGTTCCACCGCTTCCACCGACATTTGCCAACCGTTGCTGTGGGTGTCGCTGTGATAATCGCGGTAATTTACCATTGCTTTGAGGGTTAGTTGCAAAGGTTGGGTGGCACGCCGCAGAGTGTATTGGATATATGTAGTGTTTGCGCCTAACTGCATCCAGATGCGCTTTTCTAGCAAAGCATCAGCCACCGCCAACCGCCACAGAGGAATTGTCCCTTCCAAGGCAAAAGATTCAATGTGTCGATAACCTTGGGGACTCACAGTTTGATTTGCCCAGCGATTTGTATGTAAGGGATAAATGCGATCGCCATACAATACAGTTTCATCTAGTTTTGCCAACAGTAAAGTACGACCTAAAGGCGGGTGTAAAGCTGCAATGAGTAAGCCGTGATACCGCCGAGTCAGTAACCCTGCCACCGTCCCAGAAGCATAACCACCGATGCCATTAGTAACTAACCATTCCCGTGTTTCTGCGATGTCGAGATTGCCGCAGATTTCCCGCCCAAATTCCGTACACATAAGGCAAACTGAGTGATTTTTTAGGTGATAATCAAAATCTATTAACTACAAATTTGTTTTATAGCAGGTGACAGGTGATAGAGTTACAAGCCTCAACTACATAGCAACCTTATTTGATATTTGAACAAAACAGACAAGGGAGAATGTTTGCCAATCATTGAGGATTGCTATATTTCTGGTCTTTTTCGCTTCTCGATTCTACTTTCTGTACTTTTTCTTTAGTGTCCTATTGTTATTTTGTCATATTAAATTTACTGAGATAGTTGCATCATAAATTTAAATGTTTATTTGGCGGCTGGTCAAAACGACTCTAGTATTTTCATCATTTGTTGCAAAACATAACATTCATCAAACTATCAGACTAATATTTGATTGCTGAAAAAATCAGTACACCCAAAAAATGCTCTTTCCTAATCCCTACTCCCTACTCCCAGCCTTTACAGATAATTTCAAAAATCCAACGGATTCCTATATAAGTATTTATTCACTGTGTTTAAAGTTACCTTTATCAAAAAAAAATTTGGTTTGCAATACTTCTATTGAGATTTTACTTATTTTTATGTTGAGATATTTAGCTTACCAAATTAGCATATTCAGTTAAGATTAAGCATGTTTTACTATTTAGTTGCTGGTTCTGGACTGCTAGACTCCCTGGATTAATTTCATCTTGTTATTCAATAGCTGTTAGCCCATACTGCTCCCATGCTGACCTATCATCGCAAGCCTGTGTGCTTATCACTAATTTCCACTGACCTGCCGTTCTGGTCAGTGGTCGAAACTGCCGGAACATTGTATCAGAAAGATACGGAACGATTTCACTTACTGTTAACTGCACCGCCTCTCATTACTTGTGAAGTAGAAACTTCTCCCAGTACAGAGGAAATTTTGCCGCACAGAAACAACACTGCCTACATTCCCAGTAGTCCCAGAGTTTTGTGGCTGGAAATTTCTCCCTATCGGGTAATTATGACTATGCAAGGCAATGGTCAGGTAAGTTACCGCCACTTCTGGGAAAAAGGGATATACGGTGTCAGCCGTTATTGGTTGCCTACGGAATCTTTACAACCAAATAATCCGATTCGCTTACGAAATTTTACAAAAACATTGACACTTACTGGTAAACAATTCCCAGAACACTTGCGCCTAGAGTATGAATTGTGGGCAGAAAAAGTCCAAATAGGATGTTACATCCTCAATTTAGAAATTAAACACTGATAATTTCACTTTTTTTTGATGCCTTTCTCAATACTGCTTGGGGAAGGCATAATTTTGTTCTCATACCAAGTTGCAGTTATTTTAATTTATTTTTTAAAGTATTAATTAATATAAGTAATAACTTAGTCGTCAATTTCCCGATTTTTCCTGAAAATTGGGGATATTTTTGTGATAAATATTTTTATCTTTAGTCATTAATTTGTATAAATTTATACTTTGCACAAGACATGAGAAAGGCGATCGCCCCTCATACCATTTCACGAAAAAAGTGATACAAATTCATGGGTTTTTTATTCTTTTCCTCTGCCCCTTGATCCCCTGCGGTCTATTTGTATCAAACTTAAAGTGAAACGCGGTA
This sequence comes from Nostoc spongiaeforme FACHB-130, assembly GCF_014698475.1. Taxonomy (GTDB): domain Bacteria; phylum Cyanobacteriota; class Cyanobacteriia; order Cyanobacteriales; family Nostocaceae; genus Nostoc_B; species Nostoc_B spongiaeforme. The sequence goes on from NZ_JACJTB010000054.1 coordinate 30,998, forward strand.
TCACGCCAGAGTTTGCGATCGCCTTTCTTGCAACACCTAAAATTAGGAGTCGATTATAATCATGCTAAATTGAAATTTTTAATCAAGAAGATGGTACTGCAACTTTCAAGCGTTTAATCATGGCTTCTCGCGCTTGTATGGCGAGGTCATCATCTAAGGGTTTGAGTGTGATGGGTTGTTGATACTTCAGCCGCAACGCAGTTTGAATTAACCAGTCAGCGACAAAGGGATTTTTGGGTAACAGGGGGCCGTGGGAATAAGTAGCGATCGCATTCTGATAAAATGCACCTTCTGTACCATCTTCGCCATTATTGCCTAAGCCATACACCACACGCCCCAAGGCTTCTACTTTACCTAACTTGGTACGTCCACCATGATTTTCAAACCCGACAAGATAGGGTTTACTACCAGTCATCTCTTCTAACTCTTTGGCGAGGCGGGAGGCTGTAACTTCAATTACCAAGTTACCAATGCAACGTTTGGTATTTTCCCCAGGATGAATAGATACTAAATCGAGGATTCCTAACCCTTCAATTCGTTGCCCAAATCCTGGTTCATAATAATGTCCTAGGAGTTGGGGTGAACCGCAAGTAAAAACCCCTGGCGTACCATTGGCAATTTTTTCGCGCATTGCGTCAGCTTTCACCCCTTGCAAATCACGCATCACAATTTCTTGTTGACGGTCTTGTGCGCCACCACCCACAATGACATCTACAGCTTTAATATCTTCGGCGGTGGAATTTTGGTCTAACGGTAATACTTTAACGCTGTATCCCCGCCATTGGGCGCGACGTTCTATAGTGATCACATTACCGCGATCGCCATAAGTACTCATTAAGGTGGGATACAACCAACCAATTGTTAATTCTAATTGTTCAGAACTCATAACTCTTTACTCATAACTGATAATTTATAACTTTTTTCTTTCTATAGTTGCAGAATCAGGTGTGTATCCAGAACCAAAGATACTGGCTGGGGTCAGCATATCGTAAATCTGTCCTCGGTAATGGGTTTGGTAGTTAAAATTTTTAGATGGACATATAGCAATTGTTATCAGACTTCAGTATTTTAGGTCACAGTTTTGTAATTGTCAGACAGCCATAATCTCCACAGGTAACTGTAAATTTACTAAATATTTGGGTAAACAGTTACACTGTTTTTGTGCAAATTTCCCAAAAAGTTAACTTTGTTTAACTAAGCGACAAATTGTGAATATCTCAATGGAGATTATATGCAAGCGATTGAAGCTCCCAATTTGACGGTAATTGCGTATGAAAATGCAGTTCCTGTGTCTCAATTACCTGCTGTGTGGCAAGATATTGCTAACGGATTGGCAGATGTAGGCATCTCTGAACCCCAAAGTTATGTTGAGATGGCACAGTTATTTCAATATAAGTTAGAACAAGGTGATGTTGATTTATTTAACGAACGTCCAGAATTAGAATATCTTAAATCATCATTCTCCCAACTATTTGGCAAGTTAGCTTGGGAAACCCTAGAATTTTACGGTTATGACTTTATAAAAACTAGCTATCCTGATTTTGCGACACTGCTTGAAGAGTTAGAATCAAAGGGCGAAGAGTTTGCTAATGAATTAAAAGTAGCACGGATAGGAATAGAACTTTTTCAAGAATTTGGCTATGAACTACCAGCAAGTTTTTATCATGTGCATCTAGCACCAATTTACCGCGATCATGTATTTGAAGAACGCGCTTTAAGATTTGATAAGCGAGATATCAAACATAAGCGTTCTTGGGATGCAATATTGCACGCAGGTAAGGTTTTTGCGATGCAAATGAAGGTGCAGAGTATCGCTTCTAAATATGGCTTTACTTATCAACATGGTTGTGGTTGCAATTCTCACCTATCTTCGATTGATACATCTCGTGGGGTATTTGAGTATGAATTCACTCCCGAAAAACGTCAACGGTGGTTGAGAAGTTTTATTTGGACGGCTTGGTATGAGTATGCTTTCTTTCCTATTGTCCCGAATACCAGTTATTTAGTTTAGTAGGTGAGAAAGATTTGAAAAAGGAATTCAGAAGTCAGAATTCAGGAGTCAGAAGTAATTAGTAGGGTATTTAAACTTACTACTAATTAAAGACTACTAAATTGGAGATTTAATGTGGTGTTTCACTACTCATTCATCCACCAGTAAGGTACTCAGGTAAATTCTGAATTCTGACTCCTGCATTCTATTTTGATCAAAAAGCTTCTCAATTCCCCATTTTCTAAAGAATTTTTCTGCCTGTGAGAACTTCACGCACTTCTAGCATGGCGGAATATGTAGGGAGAATGTGCAAGGTTTCGTTCTCTGGTGTATGCTTGAGGGCAGTTGCGATCGCTTGCTTCAAATCTTCCTCGACAATTAGGTTTAAATTACTCTCCAGAGACTTTTCGCTATAGCGGAGACGTAAAGCCATATCATAAACGCGATCGCCACTCACCACAATAGTTCCGCCGCGTTCGACTAATTTTTCTGTATCCACATCCCAAATCCAGGATACATCAGTACCATCGGGGGTGCGATCGTTTAACACCATCAATGTAGTTTTATCGGTACTTTGATTCACCACCCGAATCGTTTCGTTTGTCCCCACAGGATTTTTTGATAATAAAATTCTCACCTTTTTCCCATCAATAATTAAATCTTCCGCCCTACCGAATGCAGCTTGGAAATTATTAATAGTATCTCTAATTGTGGTTTCATCAACACCCAATTCAATAGCCGCAGTGGCAGCTGCTAAAGTATTGTATTTGTTATACAAACCAACCAAAATTTGTCCCCATTCGCTACTTTCTAGAGTTGGTTTACTCTTACTAAAACCGCAACTGGGACAAGTAAAATCGCCCAAGTGAGACAAATACACACCTTGATAATCTAAAGAATGTCCACAATTAGGACAATAAATAGAATCTACGGCGTGTTGAATTGATTCTAGATACTGTTCTGGTTCATTCAAGCCAAAGAATAACACTCGTTGCGGTAACTGCTGACCGAGGTGCGATAAAGTCGGGTCATCCGCATTGGGAATTACTACTGTTTCCTTGGGAAGTGTGGAAATTACCTTTGTCCAGCGTTTACTGATGGTATCTACTTCGCCGTACCTGTCGAGTTGGTCACGGAACAAGTTTAAACACAGAATAATACGTGGCTGGAGTGGTGTTAATACCTTGGGGACGATATTCTCATCTACTTCCAAAATGGCGTAGTCAGCAGCCAGCTTCCCCACCAAGTTAGTGTTTTCTAGTAAAGCTGTCATCAAGCCATTTTCCAGGTTTGCACCTGTGGAGTTATGGGCGATGTAGTAGCCTTTACGTTCCAAAATAGTTTTTAACAGCAGCGACGTAGTTGTTTTACCATTCGTCCCTGCAATGATAATTACGCCATTTTTTACCTGCTGACTCAATAATTGCAACAGTCGAGGTTCAATCCGCCGTGCAATTGACCCTGGTAATACACTAGCAGCACCTAAGCGCAGCGATCGCACCGCAAATGTTACAGTTTTCGCCACCGATACCGCCAAACCAAGGCGCAGTCTATCTATCAGTTTAATTTTCTTGCCCACTTCTTTACCTGAATCTGCTCGTGTTTGCTAATTAATCTAGTTGCAAATTTAATCCTGTGAGTTTAGCGAATCCTGGCTCAAAAAGCCAGCGATAGGAAAGTGGGAAGTCTAAAAAAGAAATTTCAGACTTCAGAGTTCATACTTCATCCGTAAGACGTTATCTTAAAAAATAGTGCGCGGGTGTAATTACTTATCCAGCCCAGGTTGCCGAATTCAGCACAAACTTACGACAAATCGTAGCTTGCAAGGTTCCTTTTGATGAATATTACAAAGTTGATTTTTTTACAAGAACGTATGGCTGACTGGCGACGGTTGGTATCCAAATGCCTGTTACTGCTTGTGTGTTTACTGATGTTCAGCATTCAACCGGCTTATGCTGGTATTAATGATGATAATTATGATGGCAATATGTTTGTCGTTTATGCTGGCAATGGTTCCTTAGTTCCACCCAGACAAACACTCGCACAGACTTTAGCAGAACATAAACCTGCATTTTTAGCATTTTATGTTGACGACAGTAGGGATTGCAAACAATATGCCATTGTAATTTCTCGTGTCCAGGAATTTTACGGACGCGCCGCAGAAATCATTGCAATTGATGTTGATACAATTCCCGTCAAAGAAAAATATGATCCCACCGAACCAGGATATTACTATTCTGGGGGTGTGCCTCAAGTTGTCGTGTTTAACCAATCAGGGAAAGTATTGTTAAACAAAAAAGGTCAAGTACCCTTTGAGGAAATAGACGATAAATTCCGCGAAGTGTTTGATTTATTACCCCGCTCTGAATCAGTAGAATTAAAGCGCCGTTCTTTTAATGAATTTAGCAGTGAGTTAGCCAAATAACTGCCAGGGTAGACTGAGATGGTCTACCCTAATTTTTAGTACTGTGGGCTACTGCATCACCAATCAAGCAAAGGATAATGTTGAAATAACCGATTTTCACAAAAGCTCAAATTCATAGTCTCAAGTTCAAAACTATTGACCCTTGACTAATAACTGATGTCAAAAGTTTACACTACCGAAGAGCTAATCCAAATTTTGGCAGCCGAACGCCAAGCTTGTCTAAAAGGAGAGCGTCTGAAGTTAGAGGTAACAGTCTCTGGCAATCCTGTAATAGACCAGTTTATCAGAACCGAAGGGTTCCAAAAGTTCACTGCCTATCAAGATTTTAAAGCGTCTATTCACGATTATCAAAGAGAAAATCATGTTTCCGGTATTGTCTGGCGCGAAATGACAGTCAAAGGCAAAACCTTGCGCTATCCAGAAGTAGATACCGAATTAGTAGGGTTGACTAGTGATATCGCCATATTACAATCTGCCAAAGATTCGATATTGAATTTTTGGTATGAAGTAACTATAGATATGGATTTATACTTAAGTTTTAATAACAGTAAGCAATATCAACAAATTACCACAGATGATGTCCAAAGAATTGCTCACAGAACTGAGTGGACAAGTTTATGGAAGTGGGAAAATCCTAACTTTTTAGAGATGATTTTACAGCTAGGATGGGGTAATCCCGAAGAAGCCAGATATAAACGCGGTAGACCACATTCTGGTAGTGAATATATTCACGCAGTCAACCCAGGTAATTTACCTATTGGCTAAGTACAAGACCCCCGACTTCTTAAAGAAGTCGGGGGTCTAAAACTCTGGAATTTCAAGAAACTACTGACTAAACTTTTTTAAGATATAGGCGATCGCTACAGGTCGATACTGGTTAATTTAAAATTAACACCTACCCTTTCAAAGCTTTTCTAAAATTGCGGCGATAGGATTGATTAGCGATAAATAAAACAGGCCATAACAAAGATAAAGCAATCCGATTGAGTAAGGATGGTGTAAAGTTAGTCCTGGTAAATCCCTTCCAAAACTTCCAACCTAAACCGACATAACCTACTATCAAAACAAATACGATTAAGTTGCTCATTTTCAGAAACTCCATTCACTACTAACTCAATTTAAGTTAAGAATTGTCAAAATATCTCAACAATCATTAATTTATACGGACAAACTAGAATTTAGTATTGATTTTCTGACCAGTTGAGGATGCGATCGCATATTCTCTGATTCCAGTGTAAATTAACATCCAGCATTGTTGCTATTTAACCATGAAGCTAAATTATCAAGATAAAAAGAATATACTATTCTAGATTTTTATGTTCTTTTTTCTACTTTCTTGCTACCTCAACAGTATGGGAAACTGGCATAATAAATAAACTCGATTTTTAGAAACATTTCTTCATTTTTCTAGATAGGCTACTGTGTTGAGTAAATATGCTTAACACTTATTAGATGTCTCTTGTGGAAGTTCCTGAACTCAGAACATCTATAAGACACTAAAGATAAAACCGACATATTTTCATAGCTTTACAAGTAGCAGAAGCTGCAAATAATTTAGGAGGACTTATGCGTGCAGTACTGATGGCAGGCGGTTCGGGGACAAGGCTTCGTCCTTTAACTTGCGATTTACCTAAACCAATGGTGCCGATTCTTAATCGTCCCATTGCCGAACATATTATCAATCTGCTCAAAAGACATCAAATCACCGAAGTAATTGCCACATTACATTATTTACCCGATGTTTTGCGCGACTACTTTCAAGATGGTAGCGATTTTGGCGTACAAATGACCTACGCTGTGGAAGAGGATCAGCCTTTGGGGACAGCAGGCTGTGTGAAAAATATTGCCGAACTCCTAGATGAAACTTTTTTAGTAATTAGTGGCGATAGCATCACTGATTTTGATTTAACAGCAGCAATTGAATTTCATAAACAAAAACAATCAAAAGCGACTTTGATTTTAACTAGGGTTCCTAACCCCATTGAATTTGGGGTAGTAATTACCGATGAAGAAGGTAAAATTAAACGATTTTTAGAAAAACCATCTACAAGCGAAATTTTTTCCGATACAGTCAACACCGGGACATACATTCTTGAACCCGAAGTTTTAGATTATTTACCAGCTAATACCGAAACCGACTTTTCTAAAGATTTATTTCCGTTACTTTTAGCCAAAAATGAGCCGATGTATGGCTATATTGCCCAAGGTTATTGGTGCGATGTCGGCCATTTAGATGCTTATCGGGAAGCACAATATGATGCTTTAGACAGGAAGGTAAAACTGGAATTTGCTTATGAAGAAGTTTCCCCTGGCGTTTGGGTAGGAGAGAATACTTTTATTGATGCGACAGCTAAAATTGAAACTCCCGCCATGATTGGCGATAATTGCCGGATTGGGGCGAGAGTTCAAATTGAAGCGGGAACAGTCATTGGTGATAACGTTACAGTTGGGGCTGATGCTAATCTGAAGCGTCCAATTGTGTGGAATGGGGCGTTTGTGGGTGAAGAAGCCCAATTAAGTGCCTGTGTCATTTCCCGTGGTAGCCGTGTAGACCGTCGCGCTCATGTATTAGAAGCTGCCGTGGTGGGTTCGTTATCTACGGTCGGAGAAGAAGCCCAAATTAGTACTAGTGTGCGTGTTTGGCCAAGTAAGAAAATTGAGTCTGGTGCGATTTTAAACATCAACTTAATTTGGGGGAATACTGCCCAAAGAAACTTGTTTGGTCAACGTGGTGTACAAGGTTTGGCGAATATCGACATTACCCCAGAATTTGCAGTGCGCTTAGGTTCGGCTTATGGTTCGATTTTAAAACCCGGTTCTAAAGTTACAGTATCGAGAGACCAACGGAATATTTCTCGAATGGTGACGCGATCGCTGATTGCCGGGTTAATGTCTGTAGGCGTTGATATTCAAAACCTTGATGCTACCGCTATCCCCATCGCCCGGACTGTGATTCCTACAATGTCGGTAGCTGGCGGTATTCATGTCAGGGTGCATCCCGACCGCCCCGACTACATCCTAATTGAATTTATGGATGCTAAAGGGATTAACATTTCCAAAGCCCAAGAAAAGAAAATTGAAGGGGCATATTTTAAAGAAGATATGCGTCGGGCGTTGATTCATGAAGTTGGCGATGTGGCGTATCCCAGCCAAGTCATTGACCGTTACTGCACCGCCTTTGAAAAATTACTCCACGTTTCTACCCTCACCAACAGTCGCGCCAAAATCGTCATTGACTATGTTTATGCTGTGTCTGGGGCAGTTTTACCGCAAATGCTGGATAAATTCGGCGCAGATGCAGTGGTACTCAACGCCAGCTTAAACAAACATGCTGTCACCACGGCTGACCGCGAAGCCTTATTAACCCAGTTAGGTCATGTGGTGGAAGCCCTGAAAGCTAACTTTGGTGTGCAAGTCTCGGCAAATGGTGAACAGCTAATTTTAGTTGATGAATCAGGCTTTCCCATTCGTGGGGAAATGTTAACCGCCTTAATGGTGGACATGATATTAACATCTAACCCCAGAGGTACAGTAGTTGTGCCAGTTCACGCCTCTAGTGCGGTGGAACAAGTCGCCCGTCGCCACGATGGAAGAGTGATTCGGACGAAGGCTAACCCAACCGCCTTAATGGAAGCTTGCCAAAAAAATTCTAATGTGGTTCTGGGTGGTAGTGGCGACACTGGTTTTATTTTTCCGCAACTGCATCCGGGCTTTGATTCCATGTTCTGCATTGCCAAGATCATTGAAATGTTAACAATTCAAGAGCGATCGCTGGCTACTGCACGTTCCGAATTACCCCGCGTCATTCACAGAACCCAAACAATTCGCTGTCCTTGGACTGCTAAAGGTGCATTGATGCGCTACTTAGTAGAAACCCACCCAGCCCAAAACCTGGAACTCATCGATGGCGTGAAAATTGGTCAACCATTCGATGACAATTGGCTGTTAGTTTTACCCGATGCCAGCGAGCCATTAGTACATTTGTTTGCTAATAGTAGCGATCGCGATTGGGTAGACGACACCATCCGCAACTACCGTCATCGTGTGCAAACTTTTGTCGAAAGACAACAAGAATATCATCCCGCAGAAGTTTGAAAATTTCTTTGCTTTGCAAGGGTAGATAGCAGACAAAAGATCCCCGACTTTTTTGAGAAGTCGGGGATCTGAAGCTCTATTTCATACTTTAGACTTCATACTTCAGATTTTTTTCCATTTTTTAGGAAGATGTCAGCATCAAGGCTAATCATCTAGCTTGAGGAAGTCAGGTAATTTAAAAACTACCCATGATTGATATTCAAGCTATTTCGATTCCCGACCCCCAAATTCCGACACCGCAACCAAACCCCCTACCAACACCCGAACCAAAAATCCCCCAACCAGTACCAGAACCCGTACCTGCGCCAATTCCCCAACCAATACCGGGGCCTGTACCAGAAACTGTACCCGCACCAATTCCGCAAACTGTTCCTGGGACAATTCCCCAAACCATACCTGAACCTGTTTGAATTATCTTAGTAGTTTGAGCCAAAATCTAAAATCTAAAATCCAAAATGCTAAGAGCCGGAATTGTCGGACTTCCCAACGTCGGAAAATCTACTTTGTTTAATGCCTTAGTAGCCAATGCGAAAGCGGAGGCTGCTAACTTTCCCTTCTGCACGATTGAACCGAATGTCGGCGTTGTCTCAGTACCGGATGAGCGGTTAAACGTGCTTTCGCAAATTTCTGGTTCAGCACAAATTATCCCCGCCCGTGTTGAGTTTGTGGATATTGCTGGTTTGGTCAAAGGTGCGAGTCAAGGTGAAGGGTTGGGGAACCAATTTTTATCCCACATTCGAGAAGTTGATGCGATCGTTCATGTGGTACGTTGTTTTGAGAATGATGATATTATCCACGTTGCTGGTTCTGTTGATCCAGCGCGAGATATTGAAATTATCAATTTAGAACTCGGTTTATCCGACTTAGCCCAAATTGAACGCCGCATTGAACGTACCCGCAAACAAGCCCGCACCAGCAAAGATGCTCAGTTTGAAATTACAGTTCTTGAAAAATTAGTAGCAGCCTTAAACGAAGGTAAATCTGTCCGTCAAGTCAGTTTAAATGAAGAAGAAGCAGCCATTATTCAAGGTCTAGGACTGCTCACCAGTAAACCGATTATTTACGCTGCCAATGTTTCAGAAGATGACTTAGCCACAGGTAATGAATTTGTGGAAAAAGTTCGACAAATTGCCTCACAAGAAAATGCTCAAGTCGTCATTGTTTCTGCTCAAGTAGAAGCAGAATTAGTGGAATTAGCTGAAGAAGACAAAGCAGATTTCTTAGAATCTTTAGGTGTGAAAGAAGGCGGGTTAAAATCTTTGATTCGCGCGACTTACACCTTGTTAGGTTTGCGGACTTATTTCACTAGCGGCCCCAAAGAAAGCCGCGCTTGGACAATTAATGCTGGTATGTCTGCACCCCAAGCCGCAGGTGTGATTCACTCTGACTTTGAGCGCGGATTTATTCGCGCCGAAACCGTTGCTTATGATGATTTGGTAGCAAGTGGTTCGATGAAAAGTGCCAAAGAAAAAGGCTTAGTTAGAAGTGAAGGCAAAGAGTACATCGTACAAGAAGGAGATGTGATGTTATTCCTATTTAATGTGTAGGTTAATGAGGGTGTAAGGGTGAATGGGTGTAAGGGTATAAAAGACCTTCACCCTTATACCATTACATCCGCCAAAGTTTGCCTTAATTACTTCCGCCTACCATATACACATAGGAACCAAAATTTTCATCATCAGTACCCACAATTAATCCACCTGCAATACCGGGTACTAGTTCCATACCTTCAATTTTGTGATAATCACTGCGGTGGAGTGGAACTAATTGTGAACTTTGCCGCCAAACTAATTTATTACCACTCCATCCCACGTAACCTGCAACATATACTGCTGATTGAAATGGGCCATCATCTCCTGCATCACTAGCTGAAGTGACATAGACAATTCCAGCAGAGTCTATTTTTAAATCAGAAATATGCCGCACATTTCCTAAAGGAAAGGGAACTGTAAAATTAGCAGCACCAAGAGTAGTTATTTGATATTTTTGTAAATCTAATGTTCCCCAATAAATAATTGCTGGTTGTTCTGCTTCGCCACGATGCGCCCAAACAGCAACTAATTTGTTATCGATATCTTGCAGTGCAAATGCTTCAAAATTACTTTCTGGAGGAATATTTGAAAGACTAAATTCTTTAATTACAGAAATAGTTTTATTAGTAGGCTGTAATTTTAAATGATAGGCTTTTCCCGAACTAGCAAAAGCAATAAAAGAATTGCTGCTTTTGGGAATTGAGGTTAAAGCTTCTAAATCTATTGGTAATGCTAGATTATTTTGCCAATTTAAAGGTAAATACTCAGGTGCATTTTTACCCTGAATCTTAATAGTTGCTAGGCGACTTTGGTTTTTTTGTTTATTATCATGGACAATCAAAAATTCTAAAGAATTATTTTGTTGCCCTAACAAAGCTATACCACTAATACCAAAGGGAATGCCACCACGTACAGGTTGCCATTCTTGCGCCCAAACTTTTTGGCATAAAATTAGCAATGCTGCCAAACATAATATATTGATGATTAACTTGAAAAATCTTGGCATATTTATTTAACGAAATTATATTTGCGTTGCTGAATATACGCAATAATCAGCATCCGTCACAAAGAGTTTGTTAGTTGACGCTCAATCACATCTAATCCCGACGATCGCTCTTTATGTTTCATCAAAGATGTCATGTAGCGATCGCAACGTCAACGCAAATTAGCTAAGTAACATTTTCGAGTTTCGCCAAACCAGGTTCGCACTAGCCAGTCTGTATCTTATTTCCCACTCCCTAAAGATTGTGTCATAATAAGCCGACGCATATTCTTAGTCAGTTATCCACCGTGCAAGATACCGACGCTATTAATGACCTTGCTGCTGCCCTACAACAGCCCACTGATCTTAGTTTTGAACTACCAGACCCAGAAGATGAACAGATTCCTGAGTCTGATTTTTTACAGCAGTTAGATATAGCTTGGCAAGTATGCGATCGCTTTGATCTGCAAACAGAAATTTGGCGGGGGCGAATTTTAAGGGCTGTACGTGACAGGGAGAAAAAAGGTGGGGATGCTAGAGGTACGGGCTTTCTCAAATGGCTCAAAGAAAGAGAAATTAGCAAGAGTCAAGCTTATTCTTGGATTCAACTAGCCAATAGTGCCGATACACTTTTAGAAGAAGGTCGGCTAGAGCCAGCCGCAGTCAATAACTTTAGCAAACGCGCCTTTGTCGAAACGGCAAAATCTGCCCCAGAAGTGCAACAGATGGTGAGTGAAGCCGCCCAAAAAGGAGATCGCATCACCCGCCGCGAAGTCCGCCAACTCACCGATGAATGGATGGCGATGTCTTCCGATTTAATCCCTGAACCAGTCAAAGTAAAAGCCGCAGATAATTCCTTACCACCACGCTACATTGCCCCACTGGTAAAAGAAATGGAAAAGTTACCAGAACAGCACCAAAAATTTATTCAAAAAGAAATTATTGCCAACCCTGACGTAGACACCATCAAGCAAGTAACTACAGAAGCCCGTCAATTAGCCAAGTATCTCAAATCGGCGGCACAAGTCCAAGCACTGGCTAAAGAAGATGTAGATATAGAAACCGCCTTAGAAGAAGCCCATAGAGTTGGCTGTTTAAGCGTTGCGGCTGATTTAGTCAATCAAGCTTCCCAAATGGAACAACTGATTGGCAAGTTATACATGACTTGGAAACGCATCAGCAGTTTAGCCGATAGATTGTATGTAGACACAGGTGCGAGTACACCAAACCTGCGCTCTCTTCTCAGTTCTATTGAACCCCTCGGTACAGAAATTATGGAACTGCAACTGAGTGGAACAACTGATCACACTATCCGCCTACAAATTCAAGAAACAAATTGAAAATAAGCCTTAATTAAATGAGTATGTGTCACAAACAAGCTATAAATGTATGAATCAGTTTCAGTCTCTAAGATGCTTAGAAAACAAGTTTTTTAGAATTGTAAAGAAAGATGTGGGTAATATAACGCATAGCTTTTTAAGCAGGGCTGTTTCATTCGCTCAGATTAGGATTTTGTCAAGAGTATCAGCCAGAAATTCTAGTGAGTTGGCAATCGAAAAATTACTGTTTCAAGCAGGGAATTTTAAGCGCGTTAGCATTTTTCTGACGAAATACAAAATTTGGTGGCGATTGTCGCCCCTTGAACTTTGATGTTGAATTACTGCGCGATATATCTTTGTCGTGTTGTGTTCAATATTTCTTGTGTGCAAATATTAAAAGTAGAGAGATAAATACTAAAAAGCTCCTCAGTACAATGTTAGAACTAAGGAGCTTTTTAGGAAAAAGAGACCTGGCGCCGAGCAATTGTGGCAGGAGGCAACCCTCCAACTATCGTAGCCGCAGCAGCGTTTCACCTCTGAGTTCGGGATGTATCAGTGTG
>NZ_JACJTB010000055.1 GCF_014698475.1 Nostoc spongiaeforme FACHB-130
CAAGTTAATCAAAAGACTTGGATATGGCTTTCGCAACTTTAGTAATTTCCGCTTACGTAGCTTATTAACTTGGCACTTTACTACTAATTCTCCATAAAATTACCGGAAGAACCATAGTTTTTTATAAAACTTCACTAATAACGATCACATTTACTAAAACTTTTAATTTTTTACAATATTGGGTTTCTTCTCTATCTAGAGGCGCAAGTATAACCGCGTCTCTTTTTTATTTTTATATGTAAATTTTTTAACTAATTTCTGGATTCAGTAATATTCTTGTTGTATATCAATGTATAGTTAATTTCCCAGTCTTATGTCTAACCAAAAATCAAACACCAACCCCCAACCCAATAAAAAATCTAATGAAAACGCAACTCCCCGCAAGAAACCTCTGAACAATGGTAAGCCTAATAAGACTGAACCCTGATTATCAATAATCATTTATTACAAATAATGCCTAAAAAGTAGAGACGTAATTAGTAATTACGTCTCTAAATTAATGTCTATTTATTCTTCACCTGACTTTTTGCTTGTTCTAATGCAATCTCTTTAATTGCTTGGTAAGAATTGACATTTGCAGTTCCTTCAATAGCCTTAACTGCCAAATCTTGAACTTGTTTCAGCGCAGATTCCAATTGTTTGGATAGATTTTGAATACGTGTTTCTTGGTTAGTGATAGTTTGTTCTAGGGATTGTAATCTTTGCTCATAGAAACGCTTTTGTCCTTCGACTTCTTTCCCATATAAATCAGATTTTACCTTGGCTTGGTAATGAGCGATTCCTTTACCTTCTTCTGTGGCTTTTTTGATGGCTGCTTCTTTCTCTTTTGGGAATGCTTCTACCTTTACTTTTGCTTCTTCAAATTGCTTTTCGCGTTCTGCAATTTGTTTTTCCTTTTCAGCCCATTGCTTTTCTGTTTCTTGTTGAAATTCTTCTAATTGTTTATATAAAGTTTTTTGGGATTGTTCATATTCATCAAATTCCAACTTGCGTTGCAATTCCAAATCATATTTATACTCGGCTGTGTCACGCTGTCGGGTTTTATTTAAATTATCATTACGTTCTTTAGTTGATTGCTTATATTCATCCTGTTCTTTTTGCCAAGCAATACGCTGCTCAAGTATATCTTGTGATAATACTTCATAACGCTGATTATACTCTTCTTGATATGCCTTAGAATTATCTTCATAGGCTGTAATCAAAGTGTCTAATGTATCTTCAGCAATTTCTAAATTATGTAGTTGCTTTAAGGCGGTAATTTCTGCTTCTACAGATTGTCTAATTTCTCCTAATTTAGAAGCTTGAGTGGTTAATTGTTCTGATAACTCATTTGCCGCACTACCAAAACCCAGTTGAATTTTAGCTAAACTTTCAATTGTATAATTCATCTTTTGTTGGATAGTTGTAGGCTGAGTCATAGTGATAGTTGTATTTTGTTCTACTTTTGGCTTTTCTACATTGGCATTTTGATTTGCTTTTAAGGCTTGATTTAGTTGAGTTTTTAGCCCAGACGTTTCTTTTGTTAACTCTTCATAAGCTTGCAGAATTTCAGCTTTGGTATTCTTATCTGTGAGTTTCTTACTAGCCATATTTAACCTCCAATGATTCTAAATTACTCAGATAAGAATTATCTATTTAGCAGCAGAATTACCAAAAGCTCTCATTGCTAAATCTTGCGCCTGCTTCAGAGTGGCTTGTAATTGGGTGGAAATACTTTCGATTTGCTCAGTTTGCTTGGTAATTGTCTGTTCTAAGCTTTGGATTTTGAGTTCATAGCTTTGCTTGGTAGATTCCCATTCTTTCTCAAATAAATCAGCTTCGATTTTGGCTTTTTGACTAGTTTCTTTAATTGCTTCTTCTCGCGCCTTTTTCACGGCTTCTTCCAATTCAGTGGGGAAAGCTGCTACTTTTTGCTGATATTCTTTAAATAAAGCTTGATTACTAGATAAAACTTTCTCCCGTTCAGTCCAGTCTTTTTCTTTCTGTTCAGTCTTTTCTTGGATATCTCTTTCTGAGGTGCGTTTTTTGGCTTCGTAAGCATCGGTGTTGAGCTTACGAGTAGTTTCTAATTTATATTGATATTCTTCTTGTTCTCGTTGACGTTCTTTATTAGTTGTATCATTGTATGCTGTGATAGCTTCTTCATATTCTGACTGCTCTTTTTGCCATTCTTTACGTTTGAGAGCAATTTCTTTTTCAATAGATTCTTGTTTACTAGCGGTATCTTGTTCTAAAGTTTTTAACTTTTCTTGATGTTCTTGAGTAAGAATATCTAATGTATCTGCAACAATTCTAATTCTTTGCAGTTCTTGAAGATTTTGAGTAGCAATTTCTATCGCTCGGTTGAGTTCATCTAATTTGGAATTTTCTTTTGCAAGTTTTTCTGATAGAGAGGTGACAATACTACCAAATTCAAGTTGTAAATCGGCTAAACCTTTAACAATACTATCAACGGTATATGTAGAAGCCGCAGTTAAAATTTCTTGGTTTTTGGCTTTTTCAGCTTCTTCTTGTTTAGTCGCAATTTTTGATTCTAATTTTTTTTGTTCAGCTAAAATTTGTTGAAATGCTTGTATTAGTTGCTGTTTACTGTCTTTAACTGCAACTGAAGTCATACTCAAACTCCCTTAATTAGCAATGAATTGAACAGGTAGCAAACCATACCAATAGCTACCCTATGCAGACATCAGAGTAACCTTTAACACAGTGATTTTTGTTCAGTACAAATACTGGAATGAAGAAATACGGTGAATCAAGTACGATGTCAATTAACCGTACTGGTTTCTTGTTGGTATGTTTGCTACGAGAAATTTTATAGTAAATTTGTACTAATAAGTATACTCAAACTCTCTTGCCCTTGTCAAGAGAGAGTAATGGCTGACGTGAAAAGCTTGTTTTTCGGCGATGTAGCAGTGTAGAATCACCTAGTCTGCAACTAGTAGCAGATAACAGCAAACTTCATAACATTTGAGTGTGAAGTTTGACAACGAGTTTTTTGCTAATATGCAACAAACTTGCTTTATAATGTTTTGTAGACATGACTGTTATATATGTTACTTTTTGCAAAGTAATTTGCTCAGGTGCGACAGTGAATGCACCGAGAGATTAGATAATTGACTCGTTTCTCAATATTGATACAAGCACAGGGCAGACTTTTGTGATATCAATGTACACCAGTGAATCGACCAAGTATTCTGCCAGAGCAGATATCGGACACACAAGTCAGATTCTAGTGGTAGAAGATGAAGAGTTAATCCAAGAGATGCTATCTGTAGCATTGGAGGAGGAAGGTTACGGGGTCGTGACAGCGCCAGATGGCAGGGTTGCGATCGAGTATCTCAAAAGCTATGAACCCAACTCAGGTGAGTTCCCTTTTGATTTGGTGATTCTTGACTTGATGTTGCCGCAAATCAATGGTTTAGATATTTGTCGCTTGCTGCGCCATCAGGGTAATCCAGTGCCGATTTTGATGCTGAGTGCTAAGGGTAGTGAAACCGATCGCGTGTTGGGTTTAGAAGTTGGTGCAGATGACTATCTCACCAAACCATTTAGTATGCGGGAATTAGTGGCTCGCTGTCGCGCACTGCTGCGTCGTCAACGTTTAAGCACTTTACCGCAATTACCCGTTCTGAAATACAAAGACGTGACCTTAAACCCCCAAGAATGTCGGGTACTAGTGCGGGGTCAAGAAGTCAATCTTTCCCCGAAAGAATTCCGGTTGCTGGAATTGTTTATGAGTTATGCGCGGCGAGTTTGGTCGCGGGAACAGTTGTTAGATCAGGTTTGGGGGCCAGATTTCGTTGGCGATAGCAAGACTGTAGATGTTCACATTCGCTGGTTGCGGGAGAAGTTAGAGTTAGATCCTAGCCACCCCGAATATATTGTGACTGTAAGAGGATTTGGCTATCGTTTCGGATAATTGGTGAAGATAGTTGTTAGTTTTTATTAATTACGACGCAACTAGCAACTGGGACTCACAATGTTCTTATTGGGATTAATTCTAGGTTTGGCGGTAGGTATTGGGTTTTGGATTTGGCAACAGATTCAATTAAACCGTTACTTGGGGAGAGTTCTTCAACCCTACTCTAGTTCTACTGACTTAGCTCTACCGCTATTACCTCGTTTGCGTCAGGAAATCAAGACATTACAACAGCAGCGCCAAGATTTACAGCAATCTCTACAAACTTATCAAGACCTATTGGATTTTGCACCTATAGGATACTTGCAAGTAGATGAAGAAAATCAATTGCTGTGGTGCAATCAACAAGCGCGAAAAATTTTATATCTGCAAAGATGGCAACCGGGGCAAGTGCGCTTGTTGTTAGAATTAGTGCGTTCCTATGAATTAGATCGGTTAGTTGAGCAAACACGCGATCGCCAAAAACCCCAAACCAAAGAGTGGTTATTTCATCCCTCATCCGACAATCCAGCCGAATTGCCCACAATCAAGTCTATGACCTTACGCGCCTCTGGATTGCCCTTACCCAACGGTCAGGTAGGCGTATTTTTGGAAAATCGTCAACCACTTTTAGACGTAAATCAAGAACGCGATCGCTCATTTTCTGATTTAGCCCATGAACTCAGAACACCATTAACTTCCATTCGGCTGGTTGCAGAAACCTTACAGCATCGCCTAGAACCACCATTAAACCGTTGGGTTGACCGCTTGATGCAAGAAGTTGACCGATTGATTAGCTTAGTCCAAGGCTGGTTAGAACTGACGCAAATCGAAGCTAACCCAACTATGCAACTGCATCTGGAACCAGTGGAATTGCGATCGCTGATTACATCTGTTTGGGAAACATTAGAACCCTTGGCACAAAGACAACACCTGTCGCTGCACTATTCTGGGCCGCAAGATATTTGGGTAAAAGCTGATCAAGCCAGAATTTATCAAGTTTTTCTCAATTTGCTCGACAATAGTATTAAGTACAGTTCTCCTAGCACCAACATTCAAGTAGAAGCAAAAATTAGATTTTCTGAAGATAATCATCATCATCATCAAAATAATTCTATACATTCCTTTTTAGAAGTAAATTTAATTGATTCCGGTACAGGTTTTTCAGAAGCAGATTTACCGCATATCTTTGAGCGATTTTATCGCGGAGATCAAGCCAGAACTCATTCGCCCTTACAAGATAATTCCATTGGCTCAATTGTCGGAAATGGTTTGGGTTTAGCGATCGTCCGGCAAATTCTCTTAGCACATGGTGGTTCCATTAAAGCCATGAACCATCCCCAAACAGGTGGGGCGTGGATGCAGCTCACTCTCCCCGAAGTGGTGGCGAACTCTCAAAGCCAAGACTATAGTTAATAGTATCTTCACTTTTGAGAATACAAGTGTGGAAGCTGTCGTTTATAATCCCAATCCTGACAGTTCTCAGTTGGCGCGTGCCATCAGGCGCTTAGAACGAGATGTTTTACGTATGGGAGCTTTGGTAGAACAATCATTTCGCCTCAGCCACCAAGCGTTATTTGCTCGTAACCTTACGGCTGCTGAAGAACTCCCCCAATTAGATAAAAAAATTGACCGTTTTTATAGACAAATAGAATCAGACTGTACAGCCATCATGACCCAAGCACCAACAGAGCAAGATTTGCGCTGTTTGAGTGCCTTTATGCAATTAGTTCGAGATTTAGAACGTATAGGAGATTATGCCAAAGATTTAGGCAAAATAGCAGTTAAACTTTTCCCTTATCCACCTCATCCATCTTTACCAGAAATTGAAATCATGTCACACCATGCCCAGGCAATGTTAGCAACTAGCTTGGTAGCTTTGGCTGATTTAGATGAAGCTGGCGGACGGGGAATTAAGCACTTAGATGATGCTGTAGATAATGCTTACGATCGCCTTTATCAAACTTTAGCTCAACAACGGGATATTCCTGGAGTGGTGGAGCCAATTATTTTGTTAGCACTAGCAATTCGTTGTTTGGAACGAATGGCTGATCATGCTACTAATATTGGTCAGAGAGTAGCATATATTGTCACTGGTCAACGCGGTTAACAATAATTGATGAGAGATTTTTCCAAATTAAGGA
This sequence comes from Nostoc spongiaeforme FACHB-130, assembly GCF_014698475.1. GTDB lineage: Bacteria > Cyanobacteriota > Cyanobacteriia > Cyanobacteriales > Nostocaceae > Nostoc_B > Nostoc_B spongiaeforme. Next base: position 6,043 of record NZ_JACJTB010000055.1, read on the forward strand.
ATTGATTATTTAGCAAATTTTTTGTTACTAAATACAACATAAAAAAACGAGAATTGGGATATATAAATTTCCAATTCTCGTTTTTTTTCGCTGAGGAATTAAGAGATCCCCGACTTCTTGAAGAAGTCGGGGATCTGAACTGACACCAAATTAAAAAATGATTGCGACAGATGGATGACTCAAAAGCTTACCGATCAACCCTTACCCAATCCAAAATCTAAAATCTAAAATCCAAAATGGTATGACTAGTATTTTGAACTACCAAAAAGTTAAAACTTGCTTAACTGAGTTAGATTTCACTGAATTTTTACCTATTCTTAACCTTGACTGATTAAAGTATCCGAAATCACAGGAACTATCGCTTTACTGATATAAATGAGTATCAAGCGTCGGGATTTATTGCTATTAATGGGAGGTAGCGCAAGTGCATTGGCGCTGGCTAATCTCGCAGGTTGCGGTCAAAAGACAACGACGCAAAGAAACACATCATTTGTGGGAGAATCGGCATTTTCGTTTAAACCCATCAAAGGGCCGATTCCCTTAGAAACAGCAGGCTTCAATCGGGAACAGCAACAAGTCCAATATAGTAGTTATGAAGTCGTAGATGACTTGGTACTACCAGAAGGGTTTGGATATCAAGTCATTGCGGCTTGGGGTGATCAAGTCGGAGATTCGCGGTTTGGTTACAACAACGATTATTTATCGTTTATCTCCACCACCGAAAATGCTGGTTATCTGGCAGTGAATTTTGAGTATATCAGTGCGATTCCTTGGATGGAAACCTATCAGCAAGTCATTGGTCAATCATTACCGTTTGCTGAGGTGAAAGCAGCTTTAGACAGCACAAATTCCGGGAAAAATGCCATTAATGCTTATGCTTTGCCAGATAATGACTCAGTAAAAGCTCAAATTGCCGAAATTTGTCAAGCAGCTTTAATAGATCAAGGTTTAGGTGTTATTTCCCTGCAAAAAACAGCCAATGGTAAGTGGGAAAGAACTAATTCCCCAGCAGATAGACGCATTAGTGGGATTTCGGGACTAAAAGATAATCGCTATTTAAAAGCCACAGGCCCCGCCGTGGCAATATTTCGCAAGCAAACAGGACAAGGATACATCGATAAACTGGGCGATCGCATTATTGGCACTTTTGGCAACTGTGCAGGGGGAACAACACCTTGGGGAACAGTTTTGAGTGCCGAAGAAAACTTCCAAGCCCAAGTACCGGAACCAGTTTATGCTGATGGTACAGCTTTTAACCCTGGGACATTGCCCTTTGCTTTGGGGGATGAAGAATTATTTGGACAAGGAAATGTATTTGGTTTAGCCGGGAATAAATATGGTTGGATTGTGGAAATTGACCCCGCTAACCCCCAAGATTACGGGACGAAACACACTTGGTTAGGACGTTATCGCCATGAAGCCGTCGGTGTGCGGGTAGAAGCAGGTAAACCATTAGCATTTTATTCAGGGTGCGATCGCCGTGGCGGACACATATATAAATTTGTCAGTCGTGATCAGGTAAAAAATCCCCAAGACAAAGGCAATTCACGGCTATTGCAACAGGGAATGCTGTACGCTGCCAAATTCAACGCCGATGGTACTGGTAGCTGGATACCCCTGAAAGCCGAGACTCCGGTTAATCCCGATGTGCCGAGTCAGATTGCTGGTAATATCATTTTGTTGCCCCTGGGAACCAAAGCCGAAACAACAGACCTGAAGGCAGGTTATTTTGCAGTCAGCAAAGATGAAGCGATCGCCCAGTACAAACAAAAGTATCAAAAACTCGCAGACCTTTACACAGGCAACACCGAAGAAAAACAAGGCGCAATTTTAATTGATGCACATTACGCCGCTAATGCTGCTGGCGCTACCTGCACAGCCCGTCCAGAAGATACAGAAATTGCCCCCAACGGTGATTTATACATCACTTTTACATCTGGTGCGCCAGACAAACAAGGTGGTTCGGATGTGCGAGTGTTTAAAAGTCCCAAAGGTGAACCAGGCTATGAATACGGCTGGGTGATGCGTTTAACTGAAGATAACAACGACCCCGCAGCCATGAGTTTTCGTTGGCAAATGTTAGCCACAGGTGGAGAACCAGCCGCAGGCGGGATGGGTTTTGCCAATCCCGATAATTTATTACTCGACCGACAAGGTAATGTCTGGATGGTGACAGATATTTCCACCACCAAACTCAATAACGCCGTGAATAACCGCAATGCTGAACCCGGAAAATCGGTGAGTTTGTCTGGCTTGTTTGGCAATAACTCTATGTGGTTTATCCCCACCAGTGGCGCAGATGCAGGCAAAGCCTTTTTATTTGCAATGGGGCCAATGGAATGTGAAACGACAGGCCCTTGTTTCACAAATGATCAAACAACTATGTTCTTATCTATACAACATCCAGGTGAAACAAATGGCACCAGAAAAAACCAAGCAATCGAAACCAGACAATTTGTAGTCACCTCTACCACAGGCGAAGAATTTTTGCAAACTCGTCAAATTCCCATTGGTTCTAATTGGCCTGATAAAACACCAAATGCACCCCCAAAACCAGCGGTTATCGCTATCACAAAAACGGCAATATCTACTAACAAAATATATCAAAATCCTCAATTAACTACATAATCAGACATCTATTATTTAGCTACAAATGATTGTGAAATTATCAAGCAAATAGCTGTTAGAAATTAGCCCCAATAGTTTTGCTGCGATCGCCTTGTAAAAAATCAAAACTTTCACCAGATCCCATAAAATTTATAATGACATCTACTAGTTTGACACCAACATTATCCACGGCATCTGTTAGTGAACAATTATCACTAAAAATCTTTGCCCGGAAAGAAATCATTCCCCTCAGAAACGAGATCATCTGGCGCATCGAACGTGGTGCAGTCCGCACTCTCACTTGGGCAGAAGATGGAACTTTCATCACTTTAGGTTATTGGGGTCCAGGGGATTTGATTGGTTCTCCCCTATCGAAAGTCAAACCCTACCAAATTGAGTGCCTAACCAGCGTCGAGGTAAGTATTGTACCTTCTTATCTCTGGCATCAAGATATGGCAGGCTTACTTGCCCATATTCAACAATCAGAAGAGCTTTTAAGCATTGTCCATCTCAAACCCATTTCCCTGCGCTTATGGAAATTTTTGGTTTGGCTGAGTGATAAATTTGGACGGAATGTCGAACAAGATCGAGTTATCGACATCAACATCACTCATCAAGAAATTGCCGAAGTTTTAAACACCACTAGGGTGACAATTACCAGACTATTACAACAATTTGAAGAAGAAGGGGTCTTATTAAGATACAAACGACGGATTATTTTGCGTTTACCAAATAAATTTACTACCCAAACTATAGTTAAAAACAATGCTTATTAACTTGTGTTGGTTGCATCCTCTCTGATATATTGATGCCTGTAATTATTTAGTGAATACCCATAAAACAAGCAGCAATTGTAGCCCAAATACATCCATACATTGCACTAGTGGGTGTGAGTGAGAGTGAAGATAATGACCAGACTTTTTTGGAATGTACTAAAAGTTAGTCCAGCAATTTTAGCTGCGTCTTTATTAGCAGCTAACAGCGCCTTAGCTGGAGAAGCTAACGAACAAATTACAACTGTTGCACAACTAACCCAACAAAATGACAGCATGGGTCAAGTGACATCCGTATCACAGTTTTCGGATGTGCAACCAACAGATTGGGCATTCCAAGCGTTACAGTCTTTAGTAGAACGTTACGGTTGTATTGCAGGTTATCCCAACGGTACATATCGGGGCAACCGGGCTTTAACTCGCTATGAGTTTGCGGCTGGTTTGAATGCTTGTTTAGATAGGGTTAACGAACTGATTGCGACAGCAACAGCAGATTTAGTCACTAAAGAAGATTTAGCCACATTACAACGTTTACAAGAAGAGTTTTCGGCGGAATTGGCAACTCTGCGTGGTCGGGTAGATGCGCTAGAAGCTCGCACTGCTGAGTTAGAAGCCAATCAATTTTCTACTACTACCAAGTTGGTTGGTGAAGCGGTTTTTGACGCAACTCAAGTTTTTGGAGATAACCGAGCAGTACCCAATTCTCAGACACCAACACAGGATTTAACTTCTAACACTACTTTTGATTACCGGGTACGTTTAAACTTATTAAGCAGCTTTACAGGCACAGATCAACTACAAGTCCGGTTACAATCTGGAAATAACGTCAATGCTACACCCAATGTAACTGGTACAAGTCAAACCCGCCTGTCTTTTGTAGACAATACTTCCAACCAAGTTCAAGTTGATAAAATTAACTACGCTTTCAATTTGAGCGATTATATTCGGGTGAAAGTTGATGCCAACACTGCTGAGTTGTGGGAAAACGTCAACGTCTTCAACCCAGATTTTAGAAGCAGTGGTACAGGTGCAATTTCACGTTACGGACGTTTCAGCCCCATTTATCGTTTAGGCTCTGGTGGTGCTGGTTTAACAGTTACTCTTAACCCTAAAGGTGCTATTAGTTTGACCGGAGCTTATTTAGCATCTAAAGCCAGTAACCCCGATGCAGGTTTTGGCTTGTTCAACGGTGACTATGCAGCTTTTGGACAACTAGAATTTAAACCCAGTAAAGCCTTTAATATTGGTTTTGCCTACGCCCATACTTATGACGGTGCCAGAAATGGTGGAACTAACAACGTTAATTTCACAGGAAATACTGGTAGTTTATATGCTATCAGCCCCTTTGGTACTAGTGTTGCTACTACAGGTAATCACTACGGTATCCAAGCGAGCTTTCAACCTAGTTCTAAATTAACTATTGGTGGTTGGGCTGGATACTCCAATGCTGTAGCTGAAAGTGGCTCCAATAGAGGCAGAAATGCAGATGTCGTCTACTGGGCTGGAACCTTAGCCCTCAAAGATTTTGGTAAAGAAGGTAACGTACTAGGTCTAGTATTTGGTCAGCAGCCAACAGTTACAGATACTCCTGTTGCTAATCGTAGAGATGGAGACACAGCTTATCATTTGGAAGGTCTCTATAAAATCAAGGTTAACAACAATATTCAAGTGACTCCTGGCTTGTTGGTGATTTTCAATCCTGAAAATAACGATCGAAACGATACCATCTACGTTGGTACACTCCGCACAACTTTTACTTTCTAAAATCACACTTACGTGATATAATAAAAACAAGGTTGGTGGGTATTTTCCCTTAAAAAATAATAAGGAAAATACCCATAAACTTTGACGGTATGGTGTGAGTGAAAGCAAACAAAATCATGAAAAGTTCTTTCTGGAATGTATTAAAAGTTAGTCCAGCAATTTTAGCTGCGTCTTTATTGGCAGCTAACAGCGCCTTAGCTGGAGAAGCTAACGAACAAATTACAACTGTTGCACAACTAACCCAACAAAATGACAGCATGGGTCAAGTGACATCCGTATCACAGTTTTCGGATGTGCAACCAACAGATTGGGCATTCCAAGCGTTACAGTCTTTAGTAGAACGTTACGGTTGTATTGCAGGTTATCCCAACGGTACATATCGGGGCAACCGGGCTTTAACTCGTTATGAGTTTGCGGCTGGTTTGAATGCTTGTTTAGATAGGGTTAACGAACTGATTGCGACAGCAACAGCAGATTTAGTCACTAAAGAAGATTTAGCCACATTACAACGTTTACAAGAAGAGTTTTCGGCGGAATTGGCAACTCTGCGTGGTCGGGTAGATGCGCTAGAAGCTCGCACTGCTGAGTTAGAAGCTAATCAATTTTCTACTACTACCAAGTTGGTTGGTGAAGCTATTTTCACTGTAGCTGCACCCTTTGGTGATGATCGCGCTGATACAGACACTAATCCCAACAACAACGCTGATCTAAATGAAAACGTGATCTTTGCTAACCGGGTACGCTTGAACTTGTATACCAGCTTCACAGGTTCAGATAGATTGCAAACTCGTTTGCAAGCTCGGAATCTTACTCAATTCGACGGTGGAAGCTCAACTAGACCCAATGTTACAGGTACCAGCATGACTCGCTTAGGTCATGATGGCGATAATGGTAACAGTGTTGAAGTTGATAAACTCAACTATGAATTCAACTTGGTGAGTGATGCAGTGCGAGTCAAAGTTGACGCATTTGGTGCAGAACTTTGGAACAACATCAACGTGTTCAACCCAGACTTCAGAAGTAGTGGTACAGGTGCAATCTCTCGCTACGGACGTTTCAGCCCAATTTATCGGGCATCATCTCCTGGTGGTGCTGGTTTGACTGTGACAGTCAACCCCAAAGGCCCCATCAGCTTAACAGGTGCGTATCTTGCACCCAACGCTAGTGACCCCAGCCAAGGTAATGGTCTGTTCAACGGATCTAATGCCTACTTTGGTCAAATAGACTTCAAACCAAGCAAACAGATCAACGTTGGTTTTGCTTACTCTCACACTTATCAAAATGATGGTGCTGATATTGATGTCAACCTGTTTGGCAGCCAAGGTAGTTCTCTTTCCAACAGACCTTTCGGTAACATTGGTACCACAGCTAATAACTACAGTTTCATGGCTAACTTCCGCCCCACTGACAAAATTGGCATTGGTGGTTGGGTAGGTTACACTGATGCACAAGTTGAACAGGGGCCAACCTCTGGTAGTGCAGATATTTGGTACTGGGCTGCTAATTTATCAGTCAAAGACCTGGGTAGAGAAGGCAACACCTTGGGGATAATTTTTGGTCAACCACCCAAAGTTACTGACCTGAACTTTGGTACTAGAGCAAATACCGACAGAGATACTTCTTATCACTTAGAAGGTCTTTATAAAATCAAAGTCAGCGATAACATCTTAGTTACCCCTGGCTTGTTGGTAATCTTCAACCCAGAACATAACGACAACAACGATACTATTTACGTTGGTACATTGCGTACTACCTTCTCTTTCTAGATTTCAGTTTTGGATGAGATGAATAAAAGCCCGCCTTATAAGGCGGGCTTTTATTTAACGTGAGTTCGACGGAACTAAAGCTGATTTTGATATAGCAGAAAGCAGGAGGCAAAAGGTAGAAGGAAAAGTCTTATTATTCCTGGCATTCAAGCTTTCAATTTGTCTTAATATATCTGACTATCGCTATGAAATGCGATCGCCTAGGGCTGCAACGTTTTTGAGATTAACAGTAAATCAGTCATATCATGTCCTGTAAAAGACTTATCATGGAGACTTGACAGAAGTACTCCCGTTATAAATATTTATCAGAAATATTTCAGGTTATTTGTATATTAATTAGTGTCAGTAAAATTACTGTTTAATTCTAGGTTAAGAATTAGACCTATTTTTCCACGACGAACAAAAATTAGTGAGGAAGAATAGAGTGAAACGTCAGTTTCCAAAATACTACAGACTACTTATCTTATTTGTCTGTACGGTGTTGATTGCCTTTACAGGTCAAGTAGCCCTCGCCCAATATAATTACCGTTGGGGCAATCAACACAGACAGCGAGTAGAAATGATTGTTGGCGGTGATTTTGTCGTCACAATGAATGATGCACAACCCGTAATTAAGAATGGTGCGGTAGCCATCAACAACGGCAAAATTGTTGCCTTAGATACAGAAGATAAAATTTTGGCAGCTTACAGAGCCTCTAAGAGACTACCAGGCGAAGGTAAGGTACTAATGCCAGGGCTGGTCAACGGTCACTCTCATACCGCAATGGTTTTGTTTCGCGGTTTAGCGGACGACTTGAGTTTACAAGATTGGCTACAAAATTATATATTTCCCGCAGAAGGACAGTTCGTTAACGAAAATTTCATCCGTGTTGGCGAGACACTGGCTTGTTGGGAAATGATTAGTGGCGGTACTACGACGTTTGTTGATATGTACTTCAAACCGGATGTTGCAGCTAGAGTAGTTGAAAGATGTGGACTGCGGGCTGTAATTGCACCTTCATCTATAGATTTCCCTAGCCCTGGTTTTCGTGGTTGGGATGATGCGTTTGCTGCGGCTGTGGATTTCGTGAAACGCTGGAAAGGACGTAATCCACGAATTATCCCTGCCCTCGCTCCCCACGCCCCTTATACTGTCTCGCCAGAGCATCTAACACAGGCTATACAGGCAGCACGTCAATATGATGTGCCATTGACCATTCATTTGGCAGAGACACAAACCGAAGTCCAAGACATCCAACAACGCTATAATGCCACCCCAGTACAACATCTAGAAAATCTCGGTTTTCTGGAATCGCGCGTTTTTGCTGCCCATGTAGTCTGGCCTAACGAAAGTGAAATTGCGCTGATGGCAAAACGCGGTGTTGGCGTGATTCATAATCCTGACTCTAATTTGAAGTTGGCTTCTGGCTTTGCACCAGTTCCGGCAATGGTGCAGGCAGGAATTCAGGTTGGTTTGGGTACGGATGGTGCGGCATCCAACAATGATTTAGATATGTGGGAAGCAATTCGTCTTACTGCCCTTATCCATAAAGGTAAAAGCCTTGACCCCACTACTTTACCTGCCAAGACAGTTTTACGGATGGCAACCTTGGGAGGTGCAGAAGCTCTTGGTTTGGCAGATAAAATTGGTGCAATTAAGGTAGGGCTTCAAGCAGACTTAATTCAAGTAGACCTCACATCTGCACACTTGACTCCTCTTTACGATGTTATTTCCCATCTCGTTTATGCAGCGAAAGCCCAAGATGTTGACACTGTGATTGTAGATGGTCAGGTTCTGATGTCTGAGCGTCAGGTATTCACGGTTAATACTGAGCAAATTCGGCGTGAAGCCATCAGAATCGGTGAGCAAATTCAAGCCGAGTTACGACCATCGAATTAACGACTGTTCTCAGATATTACTAAACAGAATTTTTCCTTATCATTTGAAAACCCATATCTTTGTATATTGATTCGGCGGTATGGGTTTTTTAATTGGTAAATCAAGATGGCGTGTTCGATATCAGGCGAACACGCCTCTGACAATCAGGGTTAAGCACGATTTTTACAAATTAAAGTTGTCTTCTGGTTTGACTAAATCTGATGGAGGTCTGTCGCTACTCCAAGCCCACCATGCACAACCACAATGGCATTGATAAAACTCTTGCCATTTGCGGCGATGTTCTTCTGAGAATACAGGCGATCGCCGATTGATCCAAACCTGTAATGCTTCTAAACTACTAGAACGGCAAGTTGGACAGCAAAATTCATAGGCGTGAACTGCCTTGGATGTCCATTCAGGTGGGATGGGAACAAAAGCGTCCATGTAATTTAAAATTTAATCTCAGTAGGCAGCATATCAGCCCGAATTAATATATATCTGTTTATCTGGTATTTTGCTAAATTCGGCTGTTTTTTTACAACTCTTAATTTCGCTAAAGGTCAACTTAAGCCTTGGCGAATGGAATTCGCAGCTATACAAACAAAGTCCGCCTGCGCGGACTAATAGAAAATTAAGAGGAGATTCTAAGCATTATTTTGACTGTATTTCTTACTGAAAATCACAAAGATGGAACAAAATGCTGAAATTCGTCGGTTATTAGATGTGATGCCGGCTTCGGGGAGAATGACAATTAAAATCGTCAGCAAACCGGAGCAGGCACAGGTGATTGATGCTACTTTTCCTCTGCCTTGGCAACAGTATAGACCGATATATATTAATTTTGATTTGTGGGGACGTTTAACCAAGCCACAACGGGATTTATCGCTGTTGCAGAAAGTGAGTTGGTTGACTGGGGTGAGATGGTTTAAACCGGATATTTATCAAGGTGTAGTGTTGCTGGGATTGTTGGCGGGATTAATTGAATCGTCACAGTCGGATGCTGTGGGTGTGGGTGTGGCTGTAGGATTAAGTGCGATCGCAGCTTTCCGCATCTGGCGCAGCAATAAATCATCAGAGTCAGAGTTAAATGCAGATAAAGCAGCTATTAAAATCGCCCAACGTCGGGGTTATTCGGAAACAGAAGCGGCTCAATATTTACTCTCTGCAATTGAAGCAATGGCAAAAATAGAAAAACGTCCTGGGTTAGATTTTACCGAATTAATTCGTTGTCAAAATTTGCGAGCGATCGCAGGTTTATCACCTGTGGGTATTCCTGAAACTTACAGTTAAAAAAATCCACAAAAAAATGTATTTGAGATGACTATTCACAATGATAGATTTTGTATTCATAGCCGTTAACTGCTGGTAAAGTTTTAGTTTCAGCAAGACATTTTTCGGTTTCGGGTGCTATAGGTGCATGAAAATTTACTAACCACAAATCAAAAGGTTTTGGTAGAGTTTTTAAAATATTATTGAGGGTGTTTGTAGATTTATTTGGGTCTTGGTCTTGATGAGCAAGAATAAATTGTAGTGATGGTGAGGGTTGGTTTTGAAGTTTCCATTCTCTGGCAACACCCATCATTTCACCTATTTGGACATGAGTAATTTGAGTAGTGGCAATTACCGCCGGAACTTGAGATGTTTGCCTGATAAGTTGTAAAAATAAATCAGGACGATAGTATTTTTGATAACCCAAATTACAAATTACCGTTACCGCACTACAAAACCCCATCAGCCAAATGATAGCTAAAGCTTGTTGACCTGTAATTTTATAGTTGTTTTGCTGAGTTTGCCAACGAACTGCTAAACTTGCACCGAGTAAAAGGATGACAGCCGGAAAGTAAACAAAGTTATAACGTGCGCCTCTGGTTAAATCAATTCCCAGGAAATAAGTAAAGACAAAAAATAAAGCGATCGCAGCTAAAATAATTCCCCAAATCACCTGAGTTTCTGGTTGTTGTAATTGCACTTTGATTCCCCGAATCAATATTGGTAAAAACCAAATAAAGAAAATCAACATTACTAAACCAGAAATTAAAATAATTGCTAGTTGTGGTGATTCAATTGGCAATAAAAAAAGCATTGTCACCCAAGCGGCGAAGGCTTGAAAAAATGGGTTTAACCACTCGAAACCTTGGCGCGGTTGTTGTATCCAATCGGTTAATTTATCACCATAGTTATTCTGTAAAAATATGGGTAGCCAAACTATCCCGGAAACAGCAGTACCAGCAGCAACCGCATAAATTCGCCGCCAAGGTGGAGAGATAAAATTACGTTGTCGCCAGCCGATAACAAGTAAGACTAAAGCTTCACTACCAAGGGTAAGAACAAAAAAGTAATGTGTCGCAATTCCGAAAGCATTAATTACTACCCAAGCTAGTGCTGTATTGATGGGTAACGGTGTGCGATTTTGCATGTGGCGTGTAGCGATAATGAAGCAAGCCAAAGATGCAATTACCCACAAAATTGCTAAAGTGTAATGACGTGCTTCTTGGGCTAAAAAAATCGCGTAGGGTGATACCGCCATAATGGCAGCAGCGATATGTGCAATCAAGCGAGAGCGAAAAGTTAGCCATCCTAAACCATAAATAGCGGGAATTGATGCAGCACCAAAGATTGCGGCAAGCGATCGCGCCCCCCATAATGAAACTAGACCTTGTTGTGTCGGAAATAACTGCATCCACCAATGCGCCAAGAAAAAATATAGTGGCGGATGATTAGTTTCGCGGCTCAAGTGCGCCCAAACATTTTGTACAGTATCACTTGCTTGGGGTTGTAATGGTTGTAATAAAATATCAGGTGCGATCGCTTGGTCTAAGGGTACTGGTAAAAAACTATTCCCCAAGCTAAACACTAAAGTCGAAAATTCATCAGTCCAAGGTGGTTTAGCTGTTAAATTAGTGAACCGCAAACCCAGACCAATCAACAACCACAGCAGTAACAGCAAAGGATGAAACCAGCGAGTATTAGTTACAAAATGCCAATGTCCCGACATGGTTTGTGGGGTAACGCGGCGGTTAGCAAAGGTAGATAACAACAAGCTCGCATTTTTGTAAAATTTCGATGCACTCCAAAACAAAACTTTCATAGCCGCGCCATTTACAAGTCAACTCTTTGCTATTCTGACTTGATTTGTAAATTTAAGTTCATTTAGATTTCTCCCTTGTCTCCCGTGTCCCCCTTCCCAACAAACTCCCTCATTTCACATCAGTTACGCGCCAACTCAGTTTTAAGTTCACCCAAAAATTCCAGATAGTCGCAACTGCGATCGCAATCAAGTTAGCAATATAACGATTGGGAATCACCAAATTAAACACCAAATTTAACACCAAAACATTGATTCCCAATCCCGCCAAGCACACCAGATTAAATTTCAAAAACCGCTTTATACGATGATGCCATTCTTGCTGCTGCATCGACACATCGGCAAATGTCCAAGCATCATTCCACAAAAAATTGTTGAAAATAGCAATTTCACCCGCAATGATTTTACTGCGTGTCAATGGTAAAGCTAAAGTTGATGGGTCACTCAGTAAATAAAGTATTGCCATATCTACAAATACACCACTTAGCCCTACCAAGCCAAAGCGCAGAAATCGACCAATAGGAAAAGAAAATTTTTGTCCCACTTGTGTTGTAGTCAGCCGTAAGCGCAATAAGTGATGCAAGTATTCTACATATTGCTTCCAAGTTACTTTGCTTTCACCTTGTTTGCGCTCACAGAATACATAACCCACCTCGGCGATTTCTGCTACATTTCCCCTAGCAATGACCTCTAAGAGAATTTTGTAGCCTACAGGATTGAGTGTCACCCCTGCAATACAACTGCGACGCACCATAAAATAACCACTCATCGGGTCAGAAACTCTCCCTAATACCCCTGGTAAGAAAATCAAACCCAAAACTTGAGCGCCACGAGATAAAAAGCGTCTCACCGCACTCCAACGGCTTACCCCACCACCTTCTATATGACGACTAGCAACCGCCAAGTCTGCACCTTGTTCAATACTATGTAACAGTTGTGACAATACTTCTGGCGGATGTTGTAAATCTCCATCGATCACTCCTAACACACTTCCCCTCGCAACTTGCCAACCCCGAATAACTGCTGAAGATAATCCCCGTTCTTGTTGGCGACGCATTACCCGCAAATTGGGATATTCTGCCATCATTGATTGCGCGACTTCCCAAGTGCGATCAGGACTATCATCATCTACCACAATTAACTCATAATCATCGGGAATCACTTCCTCTAGCAGTTCACTTAGTACTCTGATGAGCCTGGCGATGTTGTCACGTTCTTTATAAGTAGGAATGATCAGCGAAAAATAAAAGTTTGTTCTACCTGTTGTGAGATGGGGAGGTGGAAATTCTGAAATCTGCAAACCGCCAGATGGCACTGATAATAATGTATTGCTTGGGCTGTTTCTCATAGAGCTAAATTACGGTGGGGAAGAGAAAATCAGATTGCTAACCTATTTTATATTTCTTTACATAGTTTATTTTTCCCCAAATGTACTGATAATCAGAAATTGGCTCAAGTCGCTAGATTAGCACATAGTTTATCCTGCCCTCTTCTCCCGAATATTACATAAGTCAGATCACTTATAAAACAAATGCACCTAACGAGTAGGTGCAATGATTAGGTAATTACAGAATTAGTACTACTATGTAAAAATAAGTAGGTAATAACTCAGGAGCTAATAGAGTTTATCTGAATCATTAGGAAAACGTTTCCGTAAAAATACTGATTTTTCTATTAAAAAGCATCAAATATTTTTTGCTAAGTATTTTTACGATTAGCAAATTTTCTTAAGTAATAAATCTTAGATTTCGGATGTATAAATAAAAATCTCTATACAAAGCCCTAGACTTTCGCTAGATAATATCAATAAAAACAATACAGTTTTAGTTATTAATTGTGATCAACACTTCTGTTGCAAACATTCTTGAACGTGCTTTAATGGGGTACGATTTATCTCCTGAAGACGGAGTATTGTTGTTAAAGCAAACTGCTCCTGAAGCGATCGCAGCAATTCGTCACACAGCCGATCAACTCCGCTACAATCAGGTAGGCGATACTATTACTTATGTAATTAACCGTAATATTAATTTTACCAACATTTGTGAACAGCATTGTAGTTTTTGTGCTTTCCGCCGCGATGCTGATGATGTTGGTGCTTATTGGTTAGATTGGGGGCAAATTTTAGAAAAGTCCCAAGATGCAGTTAAGCGGGGGGCGACAGAAATTTGTATGCAGGGGGGATTAAACCCCGAAGCTCAAATTAACGGCAAATCTTTGCCTTATTACCTGAAGTTAGTTGCAACGATTAAACAGGAATTTCCCCAAATTCATTTACACGCCTTTTCGCCCCAAGAGGTGCAGTTTATTGCCAGAATTGATGGGCTGGATTATGCAACAGTGATTGCAGCTTTGCGGGATGCTGGGGTTGGTTCGATACCAGGAACGGCGGCTGAGGTGTTGGATGATGAAGTGCGAAAAGTGTTGTGTCCTGAAAAAATTAACACAGCGACTTGGTTAGAAATTATCTCCACAGCCCATAAATTGGGTTTACCTACCACCAGTACCATGTTATCGGGGCATATCGAAACCCCAGAACAACAAATTGGGCATTTAGAAAAATTGCGATCGCTCCAACAAACAGCCATCAATCACGGCTATCCCGCACGCATCACAGAATTTATCTTATTACCCTTTGTGGGTCAAGAAGCACCAAAATCTTTACGTCGTCGGGTAGGACGTGATCAACCAGTTTTAGCAGATGCTTTATTATTAGGCGCAGTCGCCCGAATTTACTTGGGTAATTGGATTCCTCACCATCAGCCCAGTTGGGTAAAGTTGGGGTTAACTGGGGCGACAGCAGCCTTAGTTTGGGGTTGTAACGATATTGGTGGCACATTGATGGAAGAACACATCACCACAATGGCTGGTGCTGTGGGCGGTACTTGTATGGAAGTGGAAACCTTACAAACTGCGATCGCATCTTTGGGAAGGCCTTATCAACAACGAGATACTTTGTATCAAAAAGTGTGAAGAAGAATTCAGAAGTCAGGAGTCAGAATTCATAAGGAATACAGAATAATAACTCCTAAATTCTGTTTTGATAAAATTTGTTGCTGATTTTATCCTTCATGCTTCTCCTGATCCCCTAGATACCATTCCAAGATAGGATGGACGATGATTTATGTGTAGTTTCAAATAATGCTTATGAAACGCTATTGGTCGCGTCTGCTTGCTTTGGTTTTAGTTTTAGCTATTGGCTTAATTGGTTGTTCCAGCCCTGATAGCTTAACGGGGGATTATCGCCAAGACACCTTGACTGTAGTCAGTACCCTGAGAAAAGCCCTAGAAGTAACTGACGACTCACCAGATAAAGCCGCACTTCAAGCAGATGCGCGGCAAAAAATTAACGATTTCTCCGCCCGCTATCAACGCGCTGGTTCAACTTCTGGTTTAAGTTCTTTTACAACCATGCGTACCGCCCTTAACTCTCTGGCGGGACACTACAGTTCTTACCCAAACCGTCCAGTTCCGCAAAAACTGAAAAGTCGTCTAGAACAGGAGTTTCAGCAAGTAGAATCTGCACTCAAGCGTGGTGCTTAACTATTCCTCTAGTGATATTTTTTCAGATTCAAGAGTCCAGAGTTATGACTTTGGACTCTTGATTTATTTATTTTGACACAGGTATATCTGTTAGGGCTGACGCACAAAGATTGTTTGTGAAGAATGGGTGTAGGGTTATGGGGTGTAACCCGAATTTCTCACGTATGGGTAGCGGGTGTGGGGAGTGTGGGGAGTGTGGGGGGAAAGATTTCTTCACCATCCTCCTACCCTTCCCACACCCCTGGATTTCTCTCTTGTGAGAAATCCGGGTGTAAGGGTTTTGAACACTTACACCCTTGAATCCCTATACCTCCAAACTTTTAATTTTTCGTGTAATTGCGTAATTCCTAGATGCAATAGCTGTATTTAAAGGAAAGATGATTTTCCGAGCGTCAACGCTAGAAATACTAATCCTTTCACTCTATACCTCTTGCTATAACAATTGATACACCTTAATCGTCAATGCCCGTGAATTTGTACATCTACCTTGTTGGTATATCTCACTGTTCTGCAAAATTATTATGGCAACGCTTGTGGGCTGTGGTTTTTACTAGTAGTATTTTGCTACCTAACTTGATCAGTCAACCAGCTCAAGCACAAGTTAACCAAGATTGCAAGTTATCAAACACAGCCGCCCAAACCAAGGAAAAATTGCGTTTGTCGGCACTCAAAGGCGATCGCGATGCCCAAAGCCAGTATCAAAAGTTAGTACGCCAACACGCCCAAGATGTCCAAAAATGCCGCAGCCGTACTTGGCCAAAAATTCAAGCTGTTTGGGTGCGTTTATATCCCTGTGATATTCAACCAGGGATAATTGACCAAATTATGGATCGAATGGTCAACCGTGGCTATAACCAAATTTATGTAGAAACTTTTTATGATGGGCAGGTATTATTACCAGCCGCCGATAATCCCACAGTTTGGCCTTCTGTAATACGGACTCCAGGGACGGAAAAGATTGATTTACTGGCCGTGGCAATTCAAAAAGGGCGAGAACGGGGTTTGAAGGTTTATTCGTGGATGTATACCGCGAATTTTGGCTATAACTACGCCAAAAGACCAGATCGAGAACCTGCGATCGCCCGTAATGGCAAAGGGCAAACGAGTTTATATGTTGTAGATAACGGTTCGCAAGTATTTATCGACCCCTACAATATGCAAGCCAAGCGCGATTACTTCGAGATGGTACAGCAAGTACTACGCCGTCGCCCTGATGGTTTGCTATTTGATTATGTGCGTTATCCCAGACAAGCAGGCACTGATTCTATTGCCACAAAAGTTACTGATTTATGGCTATTTACCCCAGCTACGCAAGAAGCTTTATTTAAGCGGGCGTTGAATACTAAAGGTTTGGATTTGATGCGGCGGTTCTTGAGTAAGGGATATGTCACCGCCGGCGATATCGATGAAGTGGATAAACTGTATCCCCAAGAAGGGGAACCGATGTGGCAAGGGCGCGTTCCGCCACCACAAGACAAAGCCCTGTTACCAGCAACCAACAGACAACCGACTTTGCAAGTTGAACTTTGGCAGTTAATGGTTGCCCATGCTATGCAAGGTATCTTAGATTTTGTTGCTTTAGCCAGTTACCCAGTACAGCAGCTAGGCATTCCCGCCGGAGTAGTGTTTTTCCCCGATGGCAACCAAATGGTGGGACAAGGCTATGATTCCCGCTTGCAACCTTGGGATAGATTTCCCAGCAACTTGCAATGGCACGCGATGGCTTATGCAACTTGTAGTGATGTTAGCTGTATTGCCGACCAAGTGCAACGGGTGATTAGTGCCGCCAAACCGGGGACAAAAATTATTCCCGCCTTAGCAGGTGCATGGGGACAATCAACCAGCACTCGCCCATCCCTAGAAGCCCAAATGCAAGCCCTACGCAAATATGCGCCGCAACTCGCAGGTGTGAGTCATTTTGCTTATTCTTGGCAATACCAAGAAAATGATAGCGATCGTAAATTCTGCCGCCTGCGTTAATCATATAGCAGAAGGCAGTGGTTCAGCTTCGCTCACCAACCAGGCAGGAGGAAAAGTCTTACTATAGCAGTCCTAAATCATTTGTAAAATTTCTATATCTTTTTCTTCTTTCTTACCTTTGCGTCCTACCCTGCGGGAAGCCGCTTGCGCGTCTAATACCATTTCACGAAAAAAATGATACAAATTCATGTTTTTTTATTCTTTCCCCTTGCCCCCTGCTTCCTGCCCCCCTGCGGTCTATTTGTATCAAACTTAAAGTGAAACAGTATAAGGCGTTCTTGGTGAAGCAGTCCGGTCTTGGGGGTTTCCCCCATGAGGAACTGCTGAACCCGGAGGGCGGTTCGTTTCCATATCTATGTTTTTCACGACTCATTTAGAATTGCTATATTCCAAGGGGCTAGTACAGGTCGGCGTAAATAAACAGACTATCTGGAATTGCTAAAAGGCTTGTGGTATCGTTATTATTTCTTTTTCCTTTTGCCTTTTTTACCCTGAGCGCAGCCGTTCGCGTTAGCGTCTCCGACAGGAGAAGGGTTACTTTTGCCTTGTTGTACTAGTGGAACGCCCAGTTGTCAATTCTTTTCTATCTTTGCCAGTCACCCAACTGGGTAGTGAGAAAATAACGTACATGATCCACAAATGTTAGCCCTTGTTGTCTGGTTCCATGTCCCATTCCCGGAACCACATAATAAGCACCATCGGGAAATTTTTGAGCGCAAGCACGAGTATCTTTAATATTAACAATTGGATCATTCGCGCCAATTAAAAAACGCACTCTTCTGGGAAGTTCGACTTGTTGAACATAGTTCATCGGGTTACATTCCCAAGTATATTTATCTTGATATTTGAGATGTTTAGCTAATTGTAAAAGTGAAACTATAGGTTGTAAATCCGGCTGGAATTTTTTTAAGAATATTTCTGCTAAATTACCAAGGGGCGAAGCTGCTAAATCAGGTAAAAAACCATATCCCCAACTTTTAGCAAATGATGGCAGATCAGCATGACCAATAGTGCCTAGTAGTCTATCTCCCAAGCTATGTGCTGTAAAGGTATATGCAGATAGCAAGACTCCCATACTAACTCCAAATAATGCCAATTTTGTCTGACTCAGATTATAGCGATCGCAGCAAAAATCTCGTATTCTAGTAATATCCTGGGCAGTACTGCGAAATATAGATAAAAGTAATGCTGTATCAAAGGCAATACCTCGGTCAATTAATGGCTTAATTTCGTTCTGCACTACAGCCGTAAATGTACGTACTAAGCTGCGTTCACCCGCAAAAGGTGTATCAAATAAAGCCACAGCTATACCCATTTGCGTTAATGTCGGCACAATAAAAGCATTCCAACCATAAGGCGCACACATCCCTTGCAAACCAATTACTAAGGGTGTGTCTTGTGTAGGCTGGTGCTGTGGTAAAAATACGGCGACAGGAAAACCACTTAATCGTTCATCAATATCAGCCACACCAGTGTAAACATAAGGTTCATAAAACCAGTAGCGATGCCCATTTACACCATCAAAATTAATGGTATCCATTAGAAGTATGAAGTATGAAATAATTCATCATACTTGCTATTGCATACAAAATCTCAAAACATAATACCAAATCAATTATAGCTTTTCCTAGTCTACTGAGGTACAAATTTATCTGTTTCTATCTGCGTTCATCCGCGTTTATCGGCGGTTAATTATTCTTACTTGTACTTCACTAGAATGAGACAGGACTTACGCAAAATCATGAAAAAACGAACCGCAAAGGGCGCAAAGGACACGAAGTTAAGAGGATTTGAGAAGGTTCTTGCGTAAGTCCTATGAGAAAAGCTATAGCCTTCGTTCGGATAGGCTAGGCTGGCTTCGTTTGTGTAGTCTGATGGGAAGTTTACTTCGTCTCCATCCAATTTTCTCCGGCGCGGACTTCTACTAGTAATGGCACAGTTAAAGTTACTGCACCTTCCATGACTGATTTAATTTGTGGTTGTAATTCTTCCCATTCGTGGGGCGGAACTTCAAACACTAATTCGTCGTGAACTTGCAATAATAAACGTGCTTGATATTGTTTTAAAATTTCATGCAATCTCACCATTGCAATTTTGATAATATCCGCACTAGAGCCTTGAATTGGTGCGTTGGCAGCAGAACGCAGTAAGCCAGCATCAAACGCACCTATATTTTTTAATTTACTCAAGTCAATATCTTCAGGATTGGTATTTTTTAACTTGCGTAAGCTGTTGGTTTGGAAATCAAAATAACGCCGACGACCGAGGATAGTTTCAACATACCCTTGTGCGATCGCTTGTTTTTTCACGCTCTCTAAATATGCAAATACTTTAGCATAGCGTTCGTTAAATCGCTTAATAAATTCATTGGCAACATTCTTATCTATTCCCGTAGAACGTGAGAATTTCAGCGAACCCATACCATAAATTACACCAAAGTTAATTGTCTTGGCTATTCGGCGTTCATCTGCGGAAACATCTTCTTTCTCAAATACCAGTCGCGCTGTAACTGTGTGAATATCTTCGTTTTGCTGATATGCTTTCACTAACAATGGTTCTTGACTCAAATGTGCTAAGATTCTCAACTCAATTTGTGAGTAGTCAGCAGCAACCATCAAGTAATTTTTTTCTGGTAAAAATGCTTTGCGAATTTGCCGACTAAAAGCAGTTCTAATGGGGATATTTTGTAAATTTGGGTTGGAAGAAGATAACCTACCAGTTGATGTGGCAGCTTGGTTAAAATCAGTATGCACACGTTGAGTATCTGCACGTACCAACGCAGGTAAAGCGTCTACATAAGTAGATTTTAATTTAGATAATGTGCGATACTCAATTATCGCCTCGACAAACCCAGTGTTATCAACTTCTAATAGCTTTTCTAAAGTTGCGGCATCGGTAGAATAACCAGTTTGAATCTTGCGAGAATATTTAGTACTTAATCCTAACTTTTCAAACAAGATTTGGCTTAATTTTTTCGGAGAACCTAAGTTAAATTTTTCGCCAGCAATTTCAGTTGCCGTCTCTTCGATTCTTTTTAAATCTACTTCTAAATGTTTTGAGAGTTCTTGCAAATAACCAGAATCAATGCTGACACCTGTATATTCCATCTCTGTAAGAACGGCTTCTAATGGCTGTTCTACTTCTAGTAATAATTTTGATAAAGCTGGAAATTTATCCAGTTCTTCGCGCAATTTTTCTACTAATTGCCATGTAGCATAAACTTGGAAACAACAATAATTGGCGACAGCCGAAATATCTAAGTCAGCAATGGTTTTACCTTTAGGAACTAATTCGGCATAATTTTGAATAGATAAGCCTAAATATCGTAAAGCTAAATCAGTTAAATTATGGCTAGTATCGGGATTTAAAACATAACTAGCCAGCATTGGGTCAAAGACAATTCCGGCTAAGTTGATTCCTTGACAGCGAAATACTAAGCGGTCAAATTTACCGTTTTGAAATGTCTTCGGATAATTAGCACTTTCTAAAATGGGACGTAGTGCTGCAAGTGCTGTTTCTGGATTTAAATTTTCCCCGTTTTTATGCGCCAGGGGAATATATGCTGATTCATCTGGTTGCGTTCCCCAACAACAACCAATTCCGACTAAAGCTGCATCTCGCGGTTCTAAATCACTGGTTTCTGTGTCCCAAGCCACTGGGTTTGTAGGGTCAGTAAATTGTTGCAATATATTGACCAACTCAGTCAGTTTAGCTTCACTATTAATTATCCGTGGCTGAATTTCTGAAACTGGTTGCTGTTGATATGCGGCTGTTTCAGCAGCAGTAAAAAACGATAAATCATCACCATCATTATCTGTGCTTTGTGGTTCTACATTTACAGGAGTTTCTGTAACTTCACCACCAAATTTCTGCTGAAGTTCGTTGACCTTCTTTAAAAAGGTATTGAACTCTAGTTTTTCTAAAATAGGAGTAAGGACACTTGTATCAAATCCAGTTAATTTGCAGTTGTCTAAGTTAACTTCTAGAGGTACTTCAGTGACTATTTGTGCTAAATATTGCGACTTTTTAGCATCCTCTTGACCTTCGGTAAGTTTTTTTTGCGTCGCGCCTTTAATTTCCGCTAGTGCAGCATAAATATTATCCAAAGAACCATAGGTATTTAATAGCTGAACTGCCGTTTTTTCACCTATGCCTTTTACCCCAGGAATATTATCTGATTTATCACCACACAAGGCTTTATAATCGACGATTTGTGTAGGTAATACGCCTAATTTTTCTTTAACTTGTTCTACACTAAATTCTGTGATGCTATTTGTGGCGCGTTTGAGTGCATCGGGACTAAAGTTTAAAACGGTAATTTCTTTGTCTGGGTCAATGAGTTGAAATAAATCGCGATCGCCTGTTAAAATTTTCACCTTATACCCAGCCGCCGTGGCTTTTTGCGCTAAGGTTCCCAACACATCATCAGCTTCGTAACCAGGCGCAGTAAAAATCTTCAGGTTCAAGCCTTCGAGTAATTCATGCAGATTTTTTAAATCAGGAACAAAGTCTTCTGGTGTTCCCGGACGGTCGGCTTTGTATGTATCGTCAGCTTCGTGGCGGAAAGTCGGTAAACCCAAATCAAATGCAACCGCCATTGCTTGTGGCTGTTGTGTTGTCATCACTTCCAGCAAAGATTTGAGAAAACCAAAGCACACACTCGTCGGTATCCCGGTTTTAGTTCGCAGTCCGCCATCTCGTCCTTTGGCGAAAGCAAAATAAGAACGAAATGCTAAAGAATGTCCATCAACTAAGATGAATGTGGGGCGTGTTGTAGTTAAAGTAGAATTTTTAGACATATTTATATTGTAGCGAATAATGGGAAATTAAATAGTTTGTTAGTCAGGAATATGGGATAAATTTAACCGCAGATGAACGCGGATGTACGCTGATTTTTTTGATTATTATCTGACGTTTATTGTAATATTTCACATAATAATTTATTTGTCATTCCAATATTTATCCCTCAGCCGAATTTACTTGCATTCTGAGTAATATAGCAGTCCTAAATCATTTGTAAAATTTCTATATCTCTTTCTTCTTTCTTAGCTTTGCGTCCTTTGCGTCCTTTGCGGTTCGTTTCCTTATCTATATTTCTCACGACTCATTGAGGATTACTATAACTCCTAACTACTTTAGTGATTTTTGCAGTCTTCTTCTAGATATAAATATTATTTATTCCCTTAGTCAGAAGAGTTTTTTGATTCTCCTCTCTAAAGTAAACCCAGATAGAGAGATTTTTGACAATAGCAATCATATCTTATTAGTGAATTGATTGATAACGGTTTTATCTGCTGATAAAAAACATCGGCGTACCCTTCGGGAAGCCGCTATCGCGTCTATATCGGCGTTTATCGGCGGTTAATTATTTTTATCTCATCACTGACTACAAATTTTATATCAACATCCAATAATTGCAATTATTTTAAGTTAGGAAAACAATTATGACTACACAAGAAGAATTGCATCAATGGTATGAATTAGCCCAACAGTTGCGTGTTGATAGTATTCGCGCCACCACAATTGCGGGTTCTGGTCATCCGACATCATCTATGTCGGCGGCGGATGTGATGGCGGTTTTACTGACTAAATATTTTCACTACGATTTTGAGCATCCCAAAAACCCGAATAACGATCGCCTGATTTTTTCTAAAGGTCACGCTGCACCATTGCTTTATTCTATGTACAAAGCCGCAGGTGTGATTAACGATGAAGAATTGCGATCGCTGCGAAAATTGGGTAGTCGTTTAGAAGGTCATCCCACACCCATTTTACCTTGGGTGGATGTGGCAACTGGTTCTCTAGGGCAAGGCTTACCCATTGCTGTGGGGTTAGCTTTAGCCGGAAAATATCTCGACCAACTTCCCTATCATGTCTGGGTGTTACTGGGAGATAGTGAAACCGCCGAAGGTTCGGTTTGGGAAGCCTTTGACCATGCTGCACACTATACCTTAGATAATTTAATTGCCATTATTGATGTCAACCGCTTGGGTCAACGGGGGCAAACGGAATTAGGCTGGAATACGCAAGCATACTCTCATCGTGCGAAAGCCTTTGGTTGGCAAGCCATAGAAATTGATGGTCATGATTTTACCCAAATAGATCATGCCATGAATGCCGCGATCGCCGTTAACGATCGCCCGACAGTAATTATCGCCCGTACCAAGAAAGGTCAAGGTGTGGCTACTTTAGAAGATTTAGGCGGTTGGCATGGTAAAGCTTTAAAACCGGAACAAGAAGAACAAGCAATTGCCGAATTAGGCGGTGAACGTCAGATAATTATCCAAGTTCATCAACCAGATACCCAAGAGCCGGTTCCTACGGGTAAGCCCCAACCCCTGCAACTTCCTAGTTATGAAAAAGACACAAAAGTAGCGACACGTCGGGCTTATGGCGATGCTTTAAAAGCGTTAGGCAATTCTCAACCAGATGTAGTTGCCCTTGATGCTGAGGTCAGTAATTCCACGTATGTCGAAGACTTTGCCGAAGCCTTTCCCGAACGCTACTTTGAAATGTACATAGCCGAACAACAAATGATTGCGGCGGCGGTGGGTTTGCAAGTCAGAAAATATAAACCCTTTGCTTCTACCTTTGCTGCCTTTTTAACCCGCGCCTACGATTTTATCAGGATGGCGGCTGTGTCTCGCGCCAACATTAAATTAATGGGTTCCCACGCTGGTGTATCTATCGGTCAAGATGGCGCTTCCCAAATGGGATTAGAAGATTTAGCGGCTTTTCGGGCTGTGTGGAGTAGTACTGTATTGTACCCCAGCGACGCAAATCAAACCGCCAAATTAGTAGCGCAAATGAGCGATCGCCAAGGTATTGTTTACTTACGTACAACCCGCGAAGCTACACCTGTAATTTACGATGCAGATGCAGAATTTCCCATTGGTGGTAGCAAAGTTATCCGCAGTTCTGACCAAGACCAAGCCACCATCATCGGTGCGGGGATTACCTTACATGAAGCCCTCAAAGCTTATGAACAACTGAAAAACGCCGGGATCACAGTCCGCACTATCGATGCTTACTCAGTCAAACCCATTGATGTGTCAACCCTACATCAAGCTGCACAAGACACCGAAGGTAACTTAGTCGTAGTTGAAGATCATTGGCTAGAGGGCGGATTAGGTGCGGCGGTGTTGGATGCTTTCGCTGGTGTTGGGGAAATGCCAACTTACGAAGGGCCGCAACTACAACTGATCAAATTAGCCGTGAGTGAAATGCCCACATCAGGAACCCCAGAAGAATTACTCCACGCCGCCAAAATCGATGCTGATGCCATAATTGCCGCAGTGCGATCGCTAGTTAAACATCCACTGAGTACGAAGTGCTAAGTGGGATTAGACAAGGTAGAACGATTGCTTCCTTGTCTCCCTTGTCCTTGTTGAATCTATCTATTAAAATTCATTAGGGATTTTGTGAGTTATGATTACCCAAATACTTAGCTTTTAATTCTTCTAATTCTTGATCTATTTCGCTGTTACTTGTAGGTGGCGATGTGGTATTTTTCGGCTTTACTTGATTTGGTTGAGATTTCCCACCCATAAATTGAGTTTTTAATTCTTCTAATTCTAAATCAATTTGGCTTGGCGTTTGACTCACAACTTGAGGTGGTAAAGTTGGCGAGGACTGCACCTGGGATTTGACAGGGATATGTGGTTTATTTATTGGCGGAGATTGGGTATTTAAGTCTTGTAGAACTTCATCTACTTTTTGATAACGTCTAGCGGGAATGCTTTCTAGCATTTTATTGAGAATGCAACTTAAATGAGGACTCACAGGAGTAGCTAAATATTGTTGCCAATCCCAAGTATCACTATTAGCATCATAAGAATCAAAAGGCGATCGCCCAGTTAATAAATTAATACAAGTCGCTCCCAAACTATAAATATCACTGCCAAAAATTGCTCTACCTCTAATTTGTTCTGGTGCAACATATTCTGGACTACCAATACTAGTACCAGTGTGATTTAAAGCTGTACCCGTTGCCGACTTCGCTGCACCAAAATCGACTAAAACTAGTTTGCTATCGCTCTCACGTAAAATAATATTTTCTGGTTTAATATCACGGTGAATTACTTGCCTAGCATGACAAAACTGCAACACCAATAATAAATCATGCAAGAGTTGATAAATCTGCGTTTCGCTAAAAGTCCCATGTTGGGATAATTCCTGCGCTAAATTTAACCCATTAATAAATTCTTGCACCAAATACTGCCGATCATCTTGCGTAAAATATGCCAAAAGTTCCGGGATTTGTGGATGTTTACCTAATTCATCCAACTGCACAGCTTCTTGGTTAAATAACTCCACCGCTTTTTTGACTGTGTTTGTACCTTGGGCTTGCGGATAAAATTGCTTAATCACACAGCGCGGTTTTGAGGGTTTATCTTCATCGACAGCTAAAAAGGTTCTGCCAAAACCACCTTGTCCTATCGGACGAATGGCACGATAGCGTTCTTTGAGAAGAAGCTTAGAACCACAAGTCGTACAGAACTTAACATCAGTTGGATTTTCTGGTTTGGGACACCGAGGATTAAGGCAGTAGCTCATGCGTTGCGAACTGAGGGAGACTTGTTTTTATTGTCCCTTTTACTTGACAGAAGAGTGTTGATATTTGCTAAATGTAAACTCAAATATAGGAAGCTGGTTTGATTTTTGAAATTCTCTGTAAAGGCTGGGAGTGGGGAGTAGGGAAGTAGGGAGTAGGAAACAGCATTTTTTGGGCGTACTGTATTTTTCCTTCAAATTAAATGCGAGTCCCATAACTGCTAATTTTCCCTTTGGAGAATAATTTATGCCGCTTTCTCCTGTTGATTCAGCACCTGTAACCAATTAATCAGCCTTTGGCGTTGTGCCTCACATACTTTGATACTTGCCGAACGTAGTGTCTGGCGAGGAAAGATTTCTCGTAAGTCAGCCACCATTTCTAGAGTTTCACAAACCTCTAAACATTCGGCGATGTAATCAATTGATTCCATTTTCAGCCATTCGGGAGTCGCTTCCAAGTCGCAAATGTGATAATTCATAGTTTGATGTTTGGACTAGGCGATCGCTTTATACTTAAACAGTATTTGTTTAAATTAATACTATTAAATCAGAAAAAACTTAATCACTTACATTATTTTCAGAATAAACCAAATTATAGCAAAGTGCTGAGTACTGAATAAAAACTCTGTATTCTCAGGAGTTGCAGCCATCAACATAGCTCTAACAGATGCTTTAATTTTGATAAATCATCGTCAAAAGTTGCAGGAGACAATTCATCTTGTATTTATACAACGCCATAATTCTTCAAGTAACTTTTGCAATCTCATACGTAAAACCCCATACTCTAGATGTATCCATAATTAATGCCAACCTTTGCCACTAAGCCAAATGTATAACAACAATCTGCCTTTTTCTTCTACCCCTGGCTCACTGGAAATTCGCTATGGAAATTACTTCAACTATGCAATGCCGAGTGGTTGGCGAGTGGTTGAGGATGGCCAGTTTGCTGTTGTCTTAGTTTCCCCAGACAATGCAGCTTTGACAATTATGGTAGGAAATTCTGGACTGCCTGTAAACTACAATCCTGGGCAGTTTGTGTATGAGAAACTCATGGCAATGCAGCCTTATGACCTCAGAATCAGTCAGCCCCGCCCAGCGCAACCAATTGCGGGATGTTCCGTTGCTTATGAGTTTGATTGCACATACATACACAATGGTATTTTTTGCCAAGGCATAGCTAAATGTAGTGTGGCATATAGCTACAACATTTGTACAATGGTGATGACTTGTGCTGCCTCCCATCAACCACAGTGGCCTCATTATGCTTCATGGTTGCCCCAAGTCGCCTCTCAAGTTTCCGCCACCAACGGGGCTGCGTTTGGAATGCAAGGAGTTATGGCGCAGAACCTCCAAATTTCCCAAGTTGAAGGACAGAGATATCGAGAATACCGCGAATGGTCGCAACATACTTGGGATGAAGTCACCCGTCAACGCCATGAGTCGATAGACCGTCAAAATTTCCAGTTCCGCGAGAACTTGGGTAATGTGACAACTTGGACAAATCCTTATGGTTATCCCATTGTTGAGTTACCCACAAACCACAATTACTATTGGATCAATCGGCAAGGACAGATATACGGTACGAATGACTATGGTGAAAATCCCAATGTTGGTTCGACTCAAGATTGGGTAAGGATGAATCGATATCAACCATAAAGACTTACGCATAAAAACGAAAAATCAAGGGTTCTGGCGAGGGTACAAGGGTGTAGGGGTATAGGGCAATACAGTTCAGTTAAGCATTTCTTCCTTCTCTTTGCGTCCTTGGCGTTCTTGGCGGTTCGTTAAAAAATCTGACTTTGATCAAGAGTTTTAGCCTTAAGTGAACCGTATTGGGGTATAGGGGTGTGTTCCCATCTGTACACCCCCATTCTCAACAAACAACCTTTGTGAGTAAGTCCTAAGAACTACAGTTCACAACTCAATTCACCGGCTTTTTGAGTAAATCGGCGATTTTCTCTGTAATCTACAGGACAATCAATAACGGCGGGTACATCCTGTGCTAAGGCTTCTTTAAGTATCGGGATTAAATCGAGACTAGATTCCACACGATAACCTTTTAAACCCATACTTTCGGCTAATTTGACAAAATCAGGATTACCAAAATGGACGAAAGATGAATTACCTTTACCAAAGTGGTTTTCTTGTTTCCATTCAATTAAGCCATAGCCACCATCATTAAAGATTAAGGTGACAAAGGGAGTACCCACACGCAAAGCAGTTTCTAATTCTTGGCAATTCATCATAAAGCCACCATCACCAGTCACGGCGACAATTTTGCGTTTGGGATATACGAGTTTAGCGGCTAAAGCACCAGGAATTGCAATCCCCATTGCGGCAAAGCCATTAGAAATAATGCAAGTATTGGGACTATGGCAATGATAATGACGCGCCATCCACATTTTATGTGCGCCAACGTCGGAAATTACAATATCATCTGGCCCCATGACTTGCCGCAAGTCGTAAATTAATTTTTGCGGTTTAATTGGATAACCTTCATCATTAGCATATTGTTCATAATCAGCGCGAATTTCACCGCGTAAACTAATCGCATAAGGATTAGGTTTACCTTGGCGGTCTGCTACTTTTAAAATTTCAAACAAAGAATCAGAAATATCCCCAATAACTTCGACATTGCAAACATAACTACTGTCAATTTCTGCCGCAGATGTACTAATATGTACGATGGGAATATTACCTTCAGGATTCCATTTTTTCGGCGAAAATTCAATTAAATCATAGCCGATCGCAATTACTAAATCTGTATTATCAAAACCGCAGGTAATAAAATCCCGTTGCTGTAATCCGACAGACCATAACGCTAAAGGATGAGTATAAGGAATTACACCTTTTCCCATAAATGTATTAGCAACAGGGATATTCATTTGGGTAGCAAATTGTGTCACTGCATCACTAGCTTGACCACGAATTGCACCATTACCAACTAAAATTAAGGGATTTACTGCTTGAGAAATAATCGCGGCGGCGGCGCGGATGCTGGCGAAAGATGCGTAGGTTTTTTCAATTTTATCGCGCTGTAAAGGTTTCCCTTCCACAGGCATAGCGGCGATATTTTCTGGTAAATCGATATGCACTGCACCGGGTTTTTCAGTTTGCGATCGCTTGAAGGCTTTGCGGACAACTTCTGGTGTAATACTCGGTCGCACAATCTGTTTATTCCACTTAGTTACCGGGGCAAACATCGCCACTAAATCTAAATATTGATGAGATTCAATGTGCATTCTATCGGTTCCCACTTGCCCAGTAATTGCTACTAAAGGCGCACCATCAAGATTTGCATCAGCCACACCAGTCATGAGATTTGTTGCCCCAGGGCCAAGGGTAGAAAGACAAACCCCGGCTTTACCAGTTAACCGTCCATAAACATCGGCCATAAAAGCCGCACCTTGTTCATGACGAGTTGTAATAAATTTAATGGTAGAGTGTTTGATTGCTTCTAAAACGTGTAAATTTTCCTCACCCGGTAGTCCAAAAACATACTCTACACCTTCATTTTCTAAACACTTTACTAATAGTTCTGCTGTATTCATTTTAAGTTCCTCATAAGATGCACGAAATATCGTCATTGGTCATTAGTCATTTGTCCTTTGTGTTAATACCAATGACGAATGACCAATGACAAAGGACTAATCACTTCACCCAAACAGTTTTAACATTGACAAACTCTTGTATGCCTTGAATGCTTAATTCTCGGCCATAGCCAGAACGTTTGATACCGCCAAAGGGCAAGCGGGGGTCAGATTTAACTAAACCATTGATAAAGACTGCACCAGCTTCAATTTCGGCAATTAAGCGTGAACGTTCTTGGTCGTTGTTTGTCCAAGCACTTGCACCCAAACCAAAGGGTGTAGCATTTGCCAGTTTAATCGCTGCATCAATATTTGGCACTCGAAATAACAAGGCGACTGGGCCAAAAAATTCTTCCTGGGCAATTGGCGCGTCAAGAGGAATATCTGAGATGATTGTCGGTGGATAAAAGTTACCTGGAAGGTTTGATATAGGATGCCCACCAGTCAAGACTTTACCGCCGCTTTGTTTGGCAACTTGTACTTGCTGATCTAACTCTTGGAGGATATCTGGTGTGGCGAGTGGCCCTAAATCGGTGTCTGGTTGCATAGGATCGCCGACTTTTAAAGCCAGGAATTTATCTAACAATAACTTCTCGAATTGATCAGCGATCGCTTCTTCCACAATAAAGCGTTTCGCCGCAATACAAGATTGCCCGTTATTTAACATCCGGGCGGCGGTGGCTGTAGCTGCTGCGGCTGCTATATCCGCACTGGCTAAAATAATAAACGGGTCACTTCCTCCCAATTCCAAAACAGTTTTTTTAATGTGTTTGCCGGCGTTGGCGGCTAAAGACGCACCCGCAGGTTCACTTCCAGTTAAGGTAGCCGCTTTTACTCGGTCATCAGCAATTAAATCAGCTACTTTTGCCGCACCAATTAATAAAGTTTGAAATACACCTCCAGGAAAACCAGCCCGTTGGAAAATATCGGCAATTGCTAAAGCCGATTGCGGTACATTCGACGCATGTTTTAATAAACCAACATTACCTGCCATCAGTGCAGGTGCAGCAAAGCGAAACACTTGCCAAAAGGGAAAATTCCACGGCATAACTGCCAAAATTACCCCCAATGGTTGATAGCAGACAAAGCTATGACTAGCATCTGTTTTCACAGTCACATCCGCTAAAAAATCAGCAGCATTTTCCGCATAATAGCGACAAACACTGGCACATTTTTCAACTTCTGCGATCGCTGCTTTGTATGGTTTACCCATTTCCAGCGTCATGATTTTGCCAAAGTCTGCCTTTTCTTGGTCTAAAATTTCCGCAGCTTTTTGCAACCAGAGCGATCGCTGTGGGAAACTCGTCTTACGGTACTGCTCAAAAGCCTGATTTGCCAAATTTAGTTTAGCGGCAATTTCTACATCGTTGAGTGGCTCAAAAGTTTTGAGCGTCTCCCCAGTGGCGGGATTGATGGTGGCGATAGCCATTACCTGACCCCCATTAAAAAACAGCTTGAGGTAGCCGCCTATTTTTACACAAAGTTAGTTATGGAAGCTACCACCCAAATTGTAGACTTCTTGCTCAAAATTGGTTGCTTAATATTACAATTTCGCAATTAAATCTATAACAATAGATACACTAATTGACTGTATTTTTAGGTAGATACAGGACAGATTCAATGATTTATGGATGAGATTTTCTTGCTCAATTACTAGGCAAAAATTACTAGATATTGTGCATGATGTTTGTGGGTGCGATCGCTAAATAATCAAGCGCACAGCCTGACATAAAGCCAGGATTTTAAGATAACACCGAAAATATTAAAGTGCTACTCGCAAAACTCTAAAAGTAGAGTCTGGTATTTTTTACCTCTGATTCCCCCAGCAAATGTAAAAGTTTGTATCGAAACCTTGTCAGTCTTTGATGATAGGATTATTTAAATTTTGACCCTTATCGGTAATATGACAGGCACAAAGTCTAAAAAAACTCTATAGATAAACGTTAATTTCACGAAAAATCAGCAGTATTTCTCAACAGATGGTATAAAAGTTGCAGCAGAAGACACCAAAACCTTCCAAAACACAAGCAGATATTTTAAATAACTTCAAACAGTATTAGGGGTAGCTATTATGCCAACAATTCATTTAATAGATGGTGAAAAAGGTGGGGTAGGAAAGTCGCTAGTCACCCGGACAATGATTCAATATTGCTTAGATAAGAAAATTCCCTTTGTCCCCATAGAGACGGATAGATCAAATCCTGATGTGGCTGGCGTTTATAAAGGTATGTGTCAGTATGCTGTGTTTACCGAAGATGAACGCCAAGCCGACAAAGCCGATAGAATCTTTGAAATGGCAATGTCTAAGCCTGTAATTGTCAATCTCGCCGCCCAAAGCCATCGCGCCGTCAAAAACTGGATTGATAAAAACCAGTTACTGGAACTGGGAAGCGCCGAAGGAGTTAGTTTTTGCAAGTGGTTTGTCACTACAGGCGGCTATGACAGCCTCAATTTATTTGTTCAGTCAATTAATAGCTATGGTGATAAAGTTCCTCATGTCCTCGTGAGAAATTGCGGACTATGTGACGACTGGGAACATGTTGATTCTGACCCGAACATGCAACAGTTAGTACAGAAACATAACGTTCAGGTTGTGGACTTTCCGAAATTGGCATACAAAGAAAGAAACATCATTGACCAAACTCGGATGACTTTCTCAGAAGCAAGAGAATACAAAGAATTTGGAATTTTGAGCAAACAGCGAGTCGTACATTTTCTCAAGCTGGCTTACGCGGCTTTTGAAAAAGTTGGCATTTGGTATGAAGAAGTAAAGCAGGCTTAAAATGAGATGAATTGGAGTATTTTCTTGGCTGCGCTTGGTAGTACAAGTGTGGAGTTTTTCGAGGTGGTAGCGATCGCCTATGCTATTGGTAGTTCTGGTTATGTTAGAGAAGCCGTTTGGGGTTCTATCGTCGGGTTGATAGCTGTGTTGTCTGTAGCGATCGCTGTCGGCACTGGGTTACAATTCTTACCATTACAACCATTGCAAATCTTGATTGGCGGGTTATTGTTGTGGTTTGGTTGGGGATGGACGCAAAAGTCTGTACGCCGACTAGCCACAGGAAGGCGTGCAGGCTGGATTAATGATGATGTTCTGGAAAAAGAGGGTATTGTTTTAGAACAGGAATCTGGGGGATTTAGCAAACTGAATTTCCTGATTATGACTAAAAGTGTAGCATTGGAAGCCTTAGAAATAGTTGTGATTGTGATGACATTGGGTTTAGCAAGCAGCGCATGGTCTGAGGCGATCACAGCTACAGGGTTAGCTTTATTATTATCTTTAGTTGTGGTAGTTTTTTTACATCAATATTTAGTGAAACTGCCAGAAGTCTTAATAAAACTGGGTGCAGGAATTATGCTCTGTGCAATGGGGACTTTTTGGTTAGGGGAAGGTATGGGGGTAGAGTTTCCTTTTGATGAGGTTTCGATTCTGATTTTGATGACTTTATATAGTTTCACAGCCGGTATTTCAGTATATTGGCTCAAAAATCAAGCTGTAACATGAAAAAATTAGCTGAAGATTGTCGTTACTGCTCCGTAGTTTCTAAAGCTAACCGAGAAGACCCTATTGGCACAGCCTTGGTGGTAGGTGCGTTACGCTGTCGCTAACACATCCTACGTATCTACGTATCTGTTCATAAATCAAGTAGTAATCCTATATACCCCTTCACTCTCTCCCTAACCCTTGATTTTTCGTTTTCATGCGAAAGTCCTAATCAAATAGGGTGCAAGTAAGAAAATTAATTCCAGAAAAAATCTGTTTACTGACTCAAACGCTTTAATGGTAAAGCTTTCATCCGCCAATGATGAGCAACTTCCTTGCGAGGTCGGGACTAATTTTTGAAATACAGTATTTTTTATACTGAAATTTATAAATAAATACGAGGGTGTTGACACCCTGTAGATTAATGTGTATCTTCAAAGTATATACGTCAGACATATAACAGCATTTTGCTTTGACTAAGAAAGCTGAAGCCTAAACGTATAGGTTTTCACGAAATTATTTTGGAGCTAACTATGACATCTGTTGTTGCTAAATGGGGAAATAGTTTAGCTATTAGGATTCCAAAATCGGTAGCTGAACAAGCACACGTAACTGAGGGCATTGGTATAGATTTTTCCGTAGAAGGAAACAGCATTATTATCACGCCACAAAAAAGAAGAAAATATACTCTTGATGAGTTATTGGAAGGGATGACTCCTGAGAATTTTCATTCTGAATTTGAAACTGGCAATGCTGTGGGGAATGAAGATTGGTAGTTAAACCATATTTTCCTGAAAGAGGAGATATTATCAAGTTAGAATTTGGAGCAGAGAAACAGTTTACTGTTGATTCGATTCAGCGTGCATTTGCCCTTCACCAAGCTGGAATGTCATTTGAAGACATTGCTGTAACGTTGAATAATGAGCTTCAACAACAAGGACGCGAACAACAGGGCTACCGCCCTGTTCTCGTTATATCTCCAATTAAATACAATCAAATGTCTTCTCTAGTTTTGGCGTGTCCCATAACTAGTAAATCAAAAGGACTTAAATTTGAAGTTCCGCTTACTGAAGACATGAAAACAGAAGGAGTTGTACTAGCTGATCAAATTAAAACACTTGACTGGAAAGCTAGAAAAGTAAAATTTGTTGAAACAGTTTCAACAGATTTAATAGAAGAAGTGCAAGCAAAGTTAGAAACGTTAATTTTCTAAATTAGCTTTTGTATAGTATTTTAATAACAAACTAATAAATATTGTTCATTATCTCATTTCTCCTCCAGCTTTTACCTCGCAATAGAGATGCACAACACTGGCTCTCAAAAGCATTGATTTATCTGGGTGTGACTAGTCTTAGTAAGAAATTCAGGGTGGAATTTGCTGACTTTGAGGGCATTGTAATTATCGCTGGATTTGGAGCGATCGCACTCACTCATCTAGGGCATTGTAATTATCGCTGAAGTTGGGGCGATCGCACTTGCTTATCTAGGTGATTGTAATTATCGCTGGATTGGGAGCGATCGCACTTACTCATCTAGGCAATTGTAATTATCACTGGATTGGGAGCGATCGCTCCACAACCCACCATATTGTGCTGTACTAGCTTTTTTCTGGACTCCAGTGGCTGGTAATATTAGCAACAGAAGATTCTGGGGGTAAATTCCATGAAAGGCAGCCTAACAGCATGTTTCTTGAAGTACTTAGAGTTACGGTCAGGCTTGCGTTGCTTGAGTGCTAATCAGTTGTATTGGTTACTGCTGTTATTTTCTCCGCCTTTACTTGTGGCTTCTTCGTCTATAGTTTCATTGGCTGCACCTTTGGAAATCGCTCAAGCTGTACCAAATGCTGCTATTTCTCGTCCGACGCTGAAAATTGGCTCCCAAGGGGAACGTGTTTCGGAGTTGCAAGCCGCACTCAAGATTTTAGGCTTTTACTCAGGGAATGTTGATGGAGTTTATAACGAAAATACGGCAAATGCAGTTTCTCGTTTCAAGCAAGCCGTTGGTTTAAATCCTGATGGGGTAGTTGATGCGGCTACTTGGCAAAAACTGTTTCCTAAAGAACCTGCATCTACCAACACGGCTGCATCTTTGTCAGCAACTCGACCAAACACTACCAACACTGCTGTAGCGAAACCAGAACCAAGACCTGCTACTCCCAGAACTAGAACCACCCAAGTACCAACACTCGCACCAGAACCAAAACCAGTTAACCGCAGAACTCCCACAACGCAACGCAGAACTCCGACAAAGCCAGCAGCACCAACTATTACCTTTCGCCAAGTTCCGGGAATTCAATACACTGCGGAAGGATACCCAATTTTACGTTTAGGGATGAGTGGTCAAGATGTCATCACGTTGCAAAAACAATTACAAAGGTTTGGTTTTTTGAATAGTGGTAATGTCGATGGTGATTTTGGGCGCACTACCGAAACCGCAGTGAAAGCGTTGCAAAGGCGCTATGGTTTAGAAGAAGATGGTGTGGCTGGTGGTGCTACCTGGGACATTCTCTTGCGGCGATCGCCTGGGCAACGATAGGCTAATAATACGTAGTTATGTCAGTTTTCAGTAGGGATGGTATATGGCATCTCTACTCAATTTATGTGATGGAAGTAGTACCTGTTTGATATGAAACACTTTTTGTTAACTTGGCTGGCTACTGCGGTGGCGTTACTGATTACTTCTAGAATTGTCGATGGTTTTATTGTCAATAATTTTGTTGCGGCTTTGGTAGCAGTATTCGTTATTGGGTTGGTTAATGCTTTTATCAGACCAGTTTTGCGCCTGTTAGCCTTTCCCATTACTTTACTAACTTTTGGGTTATTTACATTCGTAATTAATGCTTTATCTCTGTGGTTAGCCAGTGCCATTACTCCCGGTACTGGTTTTGAGATTAAAGGCTTTTTACCCGCTTTGCTGGGGTCAATTGTATTATCAATTGTGTCGAGTGTGATTAATTATTTTCTGAGAGCTGTTGAATAAATAAGTTGGCGCTGTCTTTATTCATTGGCGAGAGTTTCCAGACTACTTAAATTTCGTAATATAGTTCAGTTTAT
Organism: Nostoc spongiaeforme FACHB-130; assembly: GCF_014698475.1. GTDB lineage: Bacteria > Cyanobacteriota > Cyanobacteriia > Cyanobacteriales > Nostocaceae > Nostoc_B > Nostoc_B spongiaeforme. Next base: position 42,096 of record NZ_JACJTB010000055.1, read on the forward strand.
TCGCCAGACTTCCATCTCCCTTGTCCCCCTTGTCTCCCTTGTAATTACAACTCCCTGAATCACGCTTAAATTTCTTGCGCCACTGCTACAGTTACCACCCCAGGTAGTTCTGATACGCGGAAAATATTTTTTGGAACTAATAATTTAGCACCAAGTTCGCCATTGTAAGCCGCCAAAATCGCCGCCGCCTCTGCAACACTGGGTGTTCCCGTGGTTTTGGTAATGATTGTAGATGGGTTGGGTACTAAGACGGTAGATAACTTTGCGGCGGAAAATGTTTGTAAAAGCCAATGGCGTTGATGGCAAATTTCTATTAATGCCGAATCTGATGCTTTTGTATCAATGGTAGCAATCCCCGCGATCGCACTTTCATCGAGTAAATATTTTTTAAATACTTGTTCAATGGCTATCACCATCAACTGCGCCGCAGTCCCTTGTTTAAAGCCAATTCCCACCCACAAATTTTGTCGGTAATCAGAATTTTTTTCCTGAGATGTTGTAGTGAAATTAATCAGCAATCTCCGATGATTTGAGTTGGGGAAATTGTCGTTGATTGCAATACCGAAAAATTGATCGATAGAATACTGTTCCCAAAAATTAAAAACTATATATTGAACATGTCTAGCACAGTAGGAAGCACCAAGGGAGAGGATAAGCAAAAACAGTAGGTTATTTCCTCATATTTTGCTTCATTTTTAGCATTGAAGCATAACATTTTCGCCTGTGCTTTACCTTGGTGTTTCAATTTCTTTTTCTCTATCGCAGTTGGCGAAAATAGCTGCGATGGAGTTTTGCTGTTTGGAAGTTAATTAAATTTTGAGATACAGTTTTTCTACTATTTAAGTAAATACCGTAGATTGAAAATTTTGTCAACGCCATCAAGAAGCATAAAAAAATCTTGAGCCGCTACAAGTTGCTTTTGAATAGTTTGCTTTGTTACTATTCAATCTGCAAATCAATGTCCACAATAATCTGCTTTTGAGTTTTTTTGTGCTTAAATTGTGAATTTAGAGCCGAGATTAACCATATAGCTTTTCTCATTCTAGTGAAGTACAAGCAAGAATAATTAACCGCCGATGGACGCAGATGAACGCAGATAAAAACAGATAAATTTGTAACTCAGCAGACTCGAAAACGCTATATAATAATGGTTCTTCCGGTAATTTTATGGAGAATTAGTAGTAAAGTGCCAAGTTAATAAGCTACGTAAGCGGAAATTACTAAAGTTGCGAAAGCCATATCCAAGTCTTTTGATTAACTTG
>NZ_JACJTB010000056.1 GCF_014698475.1 Nostoc spongiaeforme FACHB-130
TCAACAGGGTCGAACCGTCTACCATATTCATTGGGAGACCTCAAGCTTTGGTGTCGTTACCTTTATCTTGTGGTTTCCCCTTCTTTTTTGCTACCCCATCTCACATAAGGCGTACTATATTAAAAAATTTAAATTTGCCTGAAACTCTTATCAATAGCTAATGATAGCCTTTATACCAATTCTATGAGAGTCTGCATATAAACCCCTCAGACTGAAGTCTGGGGCTATACAAACAAAGCCTGCCTTCGCAGGCTAATTATATGCTTCTTCGTATCGATTTGGTATTACCAGTTATCTTTAAAATTGCATCGACCTACTGAAAAATTTTGCTGTTCACAATACTTAAACTACGGGAATAATAAATTTGCTAATTCCGCAACAACAATTCTGTACTGAGGTATGTGGAAATGAATACACCTGTGGATATGACAGCAAAAATTCCTGGGTACCACCTGATAGAACAACTTTACGCTGGTTCTAGAACGGTAGTTTACCGAGGTATTCGAGCCGCAGATGACCAACCCGTAGTGATTAAATTACTCAATCGTGAGTATCCCACTTTTAGCGAACTTTTGCAATTTCAGAATCAGTACACCATTACAAAAGAGCTTGATTTTTCTGGTATTGTTCGTCCTTTAAGTTTAGACACATATCGCAACGGCTATGCCTTGGTAATGGAAGATTTTGGTGGCTTTTCATTGCGAGAATATCTTAAAACTCAAAAATTAACATTACAGGAATTTTTAATTATTGCTCTGCAAATGTGTGATGTTCTTCACTACCTATATCAAAATCGGGTGATTCACAAAGATATTAAACCCGCCAATATTTTAATTAATCCTAAAACTCCCGAAATTAAACTTATAGATTTTAGTATTGCTTCGCTGTTACCTAAAGAAACTCAAACACTGATTAGCCCCAATATTTTAGAAGGAACTCTGGCTTATTTATCTCCAGAACAAACTGGTAGAATGAATCGCGGGATTGATTATCGCAGTGATTTTTATGCTTTAGGAGTGACATTTTTTGAACTGTTAACAGGAGAATTGCCTTTTAACAGTGAAGACCCAATGGAGTTGGTGCATTGTCATATTGCGAAAATGCCGACTAGTCTAGAAGGCAGAAGGGAAGATATCCCAAAAGTTTTATGCGATATTGTGATGAAATTGATGGCAAAGAATGCCGAAGACCGCTATCAGAGTGCTTTAGGGTTAAAGCATGATTTAGAAATCTGCTTGTCGCATTTGCAAGCAACTGGTAATATTGCCAACTTTGAAATTGCTGAGTGGGATATTTGCGATCGCTTCATCATCCCTGAGAAATTATACGGACGAGAAACCGAAGTCGAACAAATTCTAGCAGCATTTGAACGAGTGGCTACAGTTCAAGACTCATCTAATTTCCGCAGTGAATTAGTCTTGGTTGCTGGTTTTTCGGGTATTGGTAAAACTGCCGTTGTCAACGAAGTTCATAAACCAATTGTCAGACAACGCAGTTATTTTATTAAAGGTAAATTTGACCAATTCAATCGCAATATTCCTTTTTCGGCTTTTGTGCAAGCCCTCAGCGATTTAATCAGGCAGTTATTAACTGAAACTGACCAACAGCTACAAATATGGCAAGCTAAAATTCTCCAAGCTTTAGGTGAAAATGGTCAGGTAATTATTGATGTGATTCCCGAATTAGCCAAAATTATTGGTCAACAACCACCTGTACAAGAATTATCTGGGACTGCGGCTCAATATCGCTTTAATTTATTATTACAGAAATTTATTCAAATATTTGCTAATAAAAAACATCCTTTAGTGATATTTTTAGATGATTTACAATGGGCTGATTCAGCTTCTTTACAGCTAATTAAATTATTAATGAGTGAAGTTGATAGGGGTTATCTGCTATTAATTGGTGCGTATCGAGATAATGAAGTATTTCCGGGGCATCCTTTGATGTTGACATTAGAGGAAATTAATAAGAGTAATTCCAGAATTAATACAATTAATTTAAAACCTCTAAGCGAAGTAGATTTAAATCAGTTAGTCGCTGATACTTTAGGATGCCCATCTGAATCATCTTTACCACTAGCGCATCTGATATATCAAAAAACTCAAGGTAATCCATTTTTTAGCACGCAATTTCTTACATCTTTACACCAAGATGGGCTGATTTATTTTAATTTCAATCAAGGTTTATGGGAATGTGATATTACTCAAGTTAGCCAGCGATCGCTCACTGATGATGTAGTCGAATTTATGGCAATGCAGTTACAAAAATTGCCAGCATCTACTCAAGAAATATTACAACTAGCCGCTTGTATCGGCAATCAATTTGATTTAAAAACTTTGGCAATTGTTTGTCAAAAATCAGACAGAGATGCGGCGGCAGTTTTGTGGACAGCTTTACAAGCAGGATTAATCTTACCCCAAAGTGAAATTTACAAATTTTACGTAGGGCAAGATAATCAACATTCAACTGAACAAACTTCTCAATTCGTTACTTATAAATTTCTCCATGACCGCGTTCAGCAAGCGGCATATTCATTAATACCTGATGAACAAAAGCAAGCCACTCATTTACAAATTGGTAGACTCTTACTCCAAGATAGTTCGGATGAGCAGCAGGAAGAAAGTATTTTTGCAATTGTTGGTCAACTGAATTTAGGGCAGAGCTTAATTACTGACGTAAGCGAAAAATTTTTACTAGCAGAATGTAACCTCAAAGCTAGTCAAAAAGCTCTCCTTGCCACTGCTTATACTAGTGCTTGGGATTATGCCAGGAATGGATTAGAATTATTAGATAAATCGGCATGGAATGAACAGTATTTATTAACTCTCAACCTGCATAATTTAGCGGCGGAAGTGGCTTATTTATCAGGCAATATTGAGGCAATGGAGGTTTATTCCCAAACAATTCAACACCATGCACAAACCTTAATTGATACGGCGAAGATTACCGAAGTCAGACTAGAAGCTTACACCAACCAAGGTCAATTTGTATTTGCCATTGAGATGGCATTAGATTTACTTAATCAGTTAGGCATTCATTTGCCTAAACAACCTGTACCAGAAGAAATTCCCGCCGCATTTCAAGCGATCGCCCGGCAACTAAATGGGCGATCGGCATCGGAGTTACTTGATCTTCCGCCAATGACTGATGCGAAAATCTTAGCTACTATGCGGATTTTAGTTAAGGTTGGAGTTGCTGCTTACGCTTGCAATCCAGTATTGTTTCCGCTTGTAGCTTTGAAAAAAGTAGAATTATCACTCCAGTATGGTAATGCTAATACTTCTGTGATTGGTTATGTTTATTATGGGTTGTTGCTATGTGCTGTACTCGAAGATTTTTCCACAGGTTACGAGTTTGGACAACTAGCACTCAATCTCTGCGAACAATTAAATGAAAAAGAGTTTTATGGGCGCACCCTCGTTCTCGTCCATTTTTACATTACATTCTGTACCCATCATGCTAAAGAAACCCTAGCGCCTTTACAGCAAGCTTACAAACGTAGTTTAGAAGTGGGAGACTTAGTATTTGCTGGTTTTGGCGGGTTTACTTATTGTTCACACTCATATTTGACTGGGCAGCCGTTAAATGAATTGATCCAAAACATCAATATATACAGTCAAGGTATCCAGCAAATTGGTCAGCAGACAGCTTTGAATTTTACAAAATCATGTCAACAAACAGTTCTAAATTTGCTGGGACAAACAACTAATCCTGTTGTTTTGACTGGGGAAGCAATGGAAGAAGCTAGTATGTTGGCAATGCTGCATCAACTTGGCGATCGCTCAGGATTGTGGTTTTTGTTAACAAACAAAGTTTATTTGTGTTTCCTGTTTGGGGAATATTCTCAAGCTTTAGATGTAGTACAACAAGCTAAACAATTCTTAGGAAGTGGGGCTGGTACATTTAATGTACCGCTTGTGTATTTTTATGAATCACTGGCACTGTTGGCAACATCAGGTGATGCTGAAATCATCGCAGCTAATCAGCAAATTCTCCAGAAAAGGGCGCTGGCTGCACCAATGAATTTTCAACACAAGTATGATTTAATTCAAGCCGAACAGCATCGAGTTTTAGATCAAAAACTGGAGGCGATAGAATTGTACGATCGCGCTATTGCTGGCGCGAAAGCAAATGGCTATATTCAAGAAGAAGCTTTAGCTAATGAATTAGCGGCAAAATTCTATCTTGATTGGGGTAAGGAAACAGTCGCTCAAGCATACATGCAGCAAGCATACTACTGCTATGCTCATTGGGGTGCAAAAGCTAAAACAGACGATTTAGAAAAAAAATATCCCCACCTACTGCAACACATTCTGCAACAACGAAAAATTAACCTTCATCCTCAAGAAACCATCAGTAACGCTACTATTGCTACCTATACTAGTCAAGCCTCGACTTCTCATAGCAGCACCTTTTCGGATAGTTTAGACTTGGGAGCTATTCTCAAAGCTTCACGGGTATTATTAAGTGCGATCAAACTTGAGGAATTGATTACAAATTTAATGCAAGTATTATTGCAAAATTCTGGAGCGCAGAAAATAGCATTGGTATTGGCAGAAAACGCCGATTTGGTTGTGGTATCTATGGCTACCATTGAAGATGTCGAAACTTCTGTTTTCTCACCCCATACCCTCAACAGTAGTTATGATGTTCCCATTAAAATAATTTATGCTGTTAAACACACTCTGCAACCAATCATTATTCACGACATCACTAAAGAAAATAACTGGGTAACAGATAGTTATATTCAGCAATATTTACCCAAGAGTATTGTTTGTACTCCGATTGTTAATCAGGGTAAATTAATTGGCATTTTATATTTAGAAAATAGTTTAACCGGCGAAGTCTTTACTAGCGATCGCATCGAAATTATCAATTTACTCTGCACTCAAGCCGCAATTTCTTTAGAAAATGCGCGTTTGTATCGAGACACTCAAAACTATGCTCAACAATTAGAACAATCTTTAGTACAACAGCAAGCCAGCCAAGCTCAATTTCGCAATCTCGCAGATAACATTCCTGGTGTGGTTTACAAGTTTCGGCTTGCTCCTGATGGTACAATTTCCATTCCATACATTAGTTCTGGTTGTTATGAACTTTATGGTGTAGATTCAGAAGATGTTATGGCAGGTAGACAAACCCTTCATACTCTACACCATCCCGAAGATGACCCAATTATTGCCCAAGCAATTGCTGAATCTGCCCAAAATTTAACGCCATTTGATCAAGAATGGCGGATTATTTTACCTTCTGGCACTGTAAAATGGATTCAATCGAATGCGCGTCCCGAACTACAAGCAGACAACACAATTATGTGGGATGGGGTAGTAATTGATGTCAGCGATCGCAAACTCGCAGAAATCGCACTCAAACAAAAATCTCAGGAATTAGAGCAAGCACTCTCTAATTTGCAACAAGCTCAAATACAAATGGTGCAAAGCGAAAAAATGTCAGCATTGGGTAATCTAGTTGCTGGAGTCGCCCATGAAATGAATAATCCTTTGGGTTTTATTGTGGCCAGTCTCAAACAAGTTAAACCTATTCTTACTGATATATTTACACACTTGAAGTTATATCAAAATAGCTTTCCTGATGCGAATGCAGAAATTTTCAACCATGCTGAAGAAATTGACTTGGAATATAGTTTAGAAGACTTACCTAAAATTATTGATGCAATGGTCATAGCCTGCGATCGCCTGAAAAATATTAGCACTAGCCTGCGGACATTTTCCCGCGCTGATCAAGATTACAAAGTAAAATTTAATTTACATGAGGGCATCGATAGCACAATTTTAATTCTTAAGCATCGTCTCAAAGCTAATACCCAGCGTCCAGCCATTGAAGTTATGACTAGTTATGGTGATTTACCGCCAGTCAATTGTTTTCCTGGGCAATTAAATCAGGTGTTTATGAATATCCTGGCTAATGCTATTGATGCTTTAGAAGAAGCAAGTGTTGGCAAAAAAATTGCCGAAATTCAAGCTAATCCTAACCAGATTAAAATTACCACAGCAATGCTAGATCAATATGTCAACATTTCCATTGCTGATAACGGTAAGGGTATGAGTGAAGAAATCAAACAAAAAATCTTTGACCATTTATTTACTACCAAATCAGTGGGAAAAGGTACAGGTTTAGGATTAGCGATCGCCCGTCAAATTATCGAAGAAAAACATGGCGGTAAAATCACTGTTAATTCTGTTGTTGGAGAAGGAACGGAATTTATAATTTCTCTACCCATAGCATGAGTTAATACCTTTCAGTTAAGCAAGTTTCCCTGTGTAGTCAAGGAAACAGGTAACAGTCAATTTATTTTGCCTTTTAATTTTTTACTTTTGCCTTGTTCTATCAAGCTCACGCTGGAATTTCAATCACAAATTCTGTACCTTGTCCTAAAACAGAGTGACAAGTTAACTTACCACCGTGAGTTTCTTCAACAATTTGCCGAGCAATGGCTAATCCTAATCCCGTACCTTTACCAACTCCTTTAGTAGTGAATAAATGGTCAAAGATTTTTTGTTTCACTTCTTCACTGATTCCTTTACCATTATCAGCAATTGAGATTTTGACTGATTTCTCTAAGAGCAATGTTGTAATTTTAATTTGGTTGGGATGAGCTTTGATTTCTGCAAAGCTTCTACCTGTACTTGCTTCTTCTAAAGCATCAACAGCATTAGCGAGAATATTCATAAACACCTGATTTAGCTGCCCAGGGAAACATTCTATTTGAGGCAAATCTCCGTATTCAGTGATCACTTCTATCGCTGGACGTTGTTCATTAGATTTGAGGCGATGTTTGAGAATTAAGATAGTGCTATCAATGCCATTATGAAGATTGAATTGGACTTTGTAATCTTTATCAGCACGAGAGAAAGTCCGCAGGCTAGTGCTAATATTTTTTAATCTGTCGCAAGCTATCATCATTGCATCTAGAGTTCTTGGTAAGTCTTCTAAAAGATAAATCAAGTCAATTTCGTCAGCATGGTCTTGAATTTTCTCACTAGGGTTTTCCAGAGTTTCTTGATAGAGCTTTAAGTGTTCTATGAGATCATCCAAATTTGGTTTAGTCTGTTTGAGAGTTGCTGAAATAAAGCCTAAAGGATTATTCATTTCATGAGCTACGCCCGCAACTAAATTACCCAAAGCCGACATTTTTTCATTTTGAATGATTTGCAATTGTGCTGTTTGTAAATCTTGGAGAGCTTGTTGTAAGTCTAGGGATTTTTGCTGTAAAGCCAGTTCAGCTTGTTTGCGCTCATTAATATCTCGCATAACAACTACTGCACCAACTTTGTTACCCCAAGCATCAAAGATTGCTTGTCCACTGGCTAACAAAATTCTCGGTGTACCATTTTTGGGAGCAATTACCATCTCGATATTTTCGATTTTTTCCCCTTGCAAGGCACGAAATAAAGGAATTTCATGAATTGATAATGGTGTTTGACCATCAGGCTGATAAAGGTCAAAATGTTCTGCCCATTCTTCAGGGGGTAATGATGCTATTGGTAAGCCATGAAATTCACAAGTTGCTTTGTTAAATAAAGTCAAGTTACCATTAGCATCACAAACAACAATTCCATCGGTAATGTTGTCAATGATGATATTTAAAAATTCTCTTTCTTGAGCCAGAGATACTTCAGTTTGTTGTAATTGTGCCAGGGAAATTTGTAAGGAATGGGATTTTTCTTGTTCTCGCTCATAAAGTCGGGCATTTTCTAGATAAATCGCTGCTTGCGTGCAGAGTAAATTCAACAGTTCGACGCGATCGCTAGTGAAGGCTCCTGTTGCTAAATTATTCTCTAGATATAAAATACCCAGCAATTTACCTTGATGCAAAATTGGACTACATAAGATACTCTTGGGCTGTTGTCGTAAAATATATGGGTCGTTGGCTAAGGTATAATCTGCGGCTGCATCCCTTAGCACAACAGTTTGGCTGCTGTGCTTGACTTTGTAAATTAACTTGTGGGGAATTTCTTGACTGTCTTCAACCGGAATCCTCTGCAAGACAACTGGCGGTTTTCCTTCTGTCATCAAGCCTTTAATGAACAGGCGCTCATCTCGCAATAACATTAACACGCATTTATCAGCTCCAGAATTTTTCACAACAATAGTCAGCAATGTTGACAGCAGTTTTCCTAGTTCCATTTCACCAGCTAGAGTTTGATAAGCTGTGAGAATTGCTTGTAAATCGAAGGTATCGGAGATATTGCTACTAGAAGTGGGGGAACTGGTAGATGTGAAAATTCCTGAAGCTAGGATAGTTTCGTTAGTTGTAATCGCTGCACGAGTTGATTTTAATATCGGCGCAAGTAATTGGGGATAGTGTTTTTCTAAGTGGGCAATTTTGGCTTTGGCACCCCAATGGGCATAAGCATAGTAGGCTTGAATCATGTATTCCTCGGCGATGCGCTGTTTATCCCATTGCAGATAAAACTTGGCTGCTAATTCTTGGGCGAGGGCTTCTTCGTTGATAAATTGATGTTCTTTAGCCAGATTTATCGCTTTGTCATAACATTCACTGGCGGCAAATTTTTCACCCAAAACTTGATGACGTTCCGCTTCGACTAAGTACCATTTATGCAAGTGGTTCATCGGCGCATAACCCGCCCATTGGTGCAGAACTGTTTGGTGGCTGGCTGCTACCGCCAACAGTTGGGCTTGTTCTGGTTCTGGCTGGGTGGGGACAAGTCCTAGATAAGTTAGCGCCGCATAAAAATGGAAAATCGGCACAAAAATTGATCCTGATACTGCCATTAAACACGGTTTGGCTTGGTCAATATAGTTACGTGCATTTGTATAATTAGCGAAATAGCAAGCAAGTAGCAGTTTGTAGATATAAGCTTGGGCGATCGCAATCAAGTCATTATCCTGCTGGTGCTTAGTCAGCATCAATGTTTCATTGTAGGTATGACCAATCAAGCAATCTGGTTGGCTGACTGGTTCTATCAAGTTTTCCGCCGCTTGTTTGCCCAAATTCAAATATACTTGAGCCGAATATTGTTTTACCTGAGCCAATGCCAGACTATAATCAGCCATCGCTGGAACAAAACGATGCAGTTCTTCACCAGTAAAAAATCTGCCATCACTGTGACCACCCAAAGCAAAACCAGCGTGTAAAAAATCTCCGGTTGCGATGCCAGTTTGGTAGGCTGTTAACAACAACGGAATTGTGGCATCTAATCGCTCTTGGTAATGTTGAATAAAGCAGCCAAACAAAGAAAGGACAACGGATTTATGCTTTTGGATCTGAAATTTTTCCAGTAAGTTGATAGCCAACTGACCAAAGGCATAGCCTGTGACCGCATCTTCTAAGAATGCACACAACACCATCCCGTGAATGCCATATCCAGTTGTGGATGCCACAGTATTACCTGATTGCAGAGATAAACTCACCATCATTGAACTTAACCAGGGTAATAAACCTGGCATTCCTTGGATGATGGGTGAAAACAGCATTCCCAAGACTTCGATTGCGGCTTCTGTGATGGGATCTGTCATTAATGGCAGATTGATCAAATCTGCAATGTTTCTGCCTGCAAGTTGAGTATTGAGGTTTTGTAGGATGTTACCAGTTAAGGCTGGATTAGGTGCTTGTGGCAGTTCAACCCCCAATTGTGCTAACGCTGTTCTGCCAACTGCGATCGCTTCCAACACATTACTTTGTAAAACTTGGGCGGCAATTTGAATTTCATAAATTTTCACTTTATCTAAAATTGTGTGCGCCGATAGCAATACTATGGTTGCTATTTGTTCCATACTGGCAAAGTCACTATTTAAATAACTCGCTTCCGCCGCCGCAATATGAAGATGCAACGCCAATTCATACTGCTGAATCCAACAATTTTCTTGTAAGAGTTCCAATCCAGTTTGGAAATATATTCTAGCTGCGGAATATGCTGTAGAATTTCTCGCTTTAGTTCCTGCTTTTAAGTTAAGTTGGGCTAATTTCTCCTGTGCTTTTGGTTCAGTAATTAACTGAATGCCTTTATTCAAATGTCCGACAATATCAAAGATTTTTTCTTCTTGTTCGGTATCAGATAAATTTTGTTGGAGTAATTGTCCGATTTGCAGATGAGTTGCTTGTTTTCTCTCCGAGGGAATCAGCGAATAGGCGGCTTGCTGTACTCTGTCATGTAAAAATTTATATTTGGCTAATTTTTGAGTAGTATTACCTGGTTCTAGGGTTAAGCGATCGCCTTCAATTCCCTGATAAAATTTATAAACTTCACTAATCGGTAAAATTAGTCCTTCTTGCAAAGCTTTCCACAAATCAGCAGCAGTTTCTATCTCTGACTGCTGAGAAATAATTGCTAAAGTTGCTAAATCAAAAGAGTTCCCAATACAAGCCGCTAATTGTAAGACATTTTGCGTAGATTGTGGCATTTTTTTTAATTGCCATGCCATAAACGCCACAACATCATCTGTAAGTGCCATTTGATTGACTTGGCTAATATCACATTGCCAACAACCCAAGGCAAAATCAAATTGAATGAGATTTTCTTGATGTAATGATTTCAGAAACTGGGTGGCAAAAAATGGATTACCCTGAGTTTTTTGATAGATTAGTACAGAAAGATTCCAAGCCAGATTTTCGGGACATTTTAGGGTATCTGCGACTAATTGATTTAACTCAAGTTGATTTAGTGGTGCTAAAGTAATAGTATTAATTGGAGTTTGAGCTTTTTGAATTTCATGCAAAGTCAACATTAATGGATCTGCTGGTTTGACTTCGTTATTTCGATACGCCCCAATTAGAAAAAGATAACCTATATCAGCCATTAAAAGTTGGATTAAGTTTAATGATGCTGAATCTGCCCATTGCAAATCATCTAAAAATATCACTAAGGGATGTTCTGCACTGGTAAATACTTGCGTAAACTTTTGAAATGCTAAATTAAATCTATTTTGTGCTGCTGTGCCGGATAATTCTACAGCAGGTGGCTGTTTACCAATAATGATTTCTAATTCGGGAATAACTTCCATAATTACCCCGCCGTTTTCACCCACAGCCGCTAAAATTTTATTTTTCCATTGTTGAATTTGTGTGTCACTTTCAGTTAAGATTTGACCTATCAAGTCTCGGAATGCTTGGACAAAAGCACCCAAGGGAATATTCCTTTGAAATTGGTCGTATTTACCTTTGATAAAATAACCACGTTGTCTGACAATTGGTTTATGAACTTCATTCACAACTGCTGTTTTACCAATTCCAGATAACCCAGCTACCAGCATCATTTCTGTTGTGCCTTGGCTGACTCGTTCAAATGCTTGTAATAGAGTATCTACTTCCGCCTTTCGACCATAAAGTTTATCAGGAATAATGAAGCGATCGCATATATCCCGTTGTCCAATTTCAAAATGTTCAATCGCACCCGTTTCTTGGAGTTGAGATAGGCATTTTTCTAAATCATATTTTATTCCCAAGGCACTTTGATATCTGTCTTCAGCATTTTTCGCCATCAATTTCATCACAATATCACATAAAACTTTTGGTATTTCTTCCCTTCTACCTCCTCCATTTTGCTCACTAAGCGAAGTCGTTCGCGTTAGCGTCTCCCCAGGAGAAGTGAGTCTCCTGCCTTCCAGACTTGGCGGCATTTTCGCAATATGATAATGTACCAATTCCATCGCATCATTTGACTGAAAAGGTAATTCTCCTGTGAGTAATTCATAAAAAGTCACACCTAAGGAATAGAAATCAGTCCGGTAATCAATTGGGCGATTCATTCTTCCGGTTTGTTCTGGAGAAATATAAGCAAGTGTCCCTTCTAAGACGTTAGGATTAACAATCGCTGGTGTTTCTCGTGGTAATAAAGATGCAATACTAAAATCAATTAATTTAACTTGTTTGGTTACAGGATTAATTAAGATATTGCTGGGTTTAATATCTTTATGAATAATCCGCTCGTGATATAAAATATCTAAGGTTATGCAAAGAGAAATGGCTATTTCTAAAAACTCCTCCAGAAATTCTTTCCTACTCTTAGCCTTCCATTCTGGAAGAGAAATTCCACCAAAATCTTCCATAATAAAGGCATAACTATTTTTGTATGCTTCAAGGCTATAAGTTTGAATAATGAGAGGAGAGTTGAGATTTTTCGCAATGCTGTACTGATTGCAAAAAGATAAAAGTTCACTAAAACTAGGATAAGAGTTTTTTAACAGTTTAATGACTACAGGTAAATTGTCAGTTTCTCGGACTGCTCGGTAAACTACAGTTCTAGAACCATCATAGATTTGTTCGCTGACTATATATCCGGGAATACTGACTGGAGTACTAATCATAACTGCGTTCAGGCTGGAGAATTTCTGACTTTAGTGTTCCCAAATTTACTTAGGGGACTTCAAAAAGCAAAAAAGTTGATCTGAACTGTGTTGAATAATACGCATATATTTCGGAACTCATTAGTATGCTCAGTCTTTCAAACTACAAATTCAGTGAAGAATTATACAATGGCTCCAGAAATATAGTTTATCGAGGATATCGAGAGACTGACTTATTAAGATGTGCCATCGCGCGTCAAATTGTCGCATAAACCCACGGCGAAACCTGAAGTTGTCACTCAACTCTAGACTCAGGGACAGAATTTATCATTCAAGTGCCGTTGTAAATTTTTGCTCATATTTATCATAAATTTAACGTGGCTGAGAAAAATTGGGAAAAATAAAGCTGTGAGTCATCAGGATTTGGCAGTATGGTTAAAACAATGGTCAGCATACCTGGATATCAGGTTACAGAAGAACTCTATAACGGTTCCAGAACCTTGGTGTATCGAGGATATCGAGAGGCTGACTCATTAAAAGTGGTTATCAAACTGCTGAAAAACCCTTACCCTAGTTTTGAGGAACTGGTACAATTTCGCAATCAATACACCGTCACCAAAAATCTCAATTCGCCATTAATTATCCAAACCCATAGCCTGGAACCTTACCAAAATGGCTATGTCTTGGTAATGGAAGACTATGGGGGTATTTCCCTGAAAGAATGGGGAATCAAGCGTTGGGAGTCGGGAATGGGGGAAACTTCCCAATCCTTACAGGAATTTTTAGAAATTGCGATCGCTTTATGCAATGCCTTGGAAATACTATACCGCGAGCGCATCATTCATAAAGATATTAAGCCCAGCAACATCTTAATTAATCCTGAAAGCATACAAATTAAATTAATCGACTTTAGTATTGCATCATTACTCCCACGAGAAACCCAAACTCTCGTTAATCCTAATGTTTTAGAAGGGACACTTGCTTACATTTCTCCAGAACAAACCGGAAGAATGAATCGGGGTATTAATTACCGCACTGATTTCTATTCCTTAGGTGTGACTTTTTACGAATTACTCACAGGAAAATTACCATTTCAATCAAATGATGCGATGGACTGGGTACATTGTCACATTGCCAAACAACCCCTACAAACCAATCAAATTAACCCGAAAATTCCGCCTGTACTGGCTGAGATGGTCAGTAAATTGATGGCGAAAAATGCTGAAGATAGATATCAAAGTGCCTTGGGATTGAAATTTGATTTAGAAAAATGCTTGCGTCAATTAAAAGAAACTGCCATTATCGAGAGTTTCCCCATTGCCCAAAGGGATGTGTGCGATCGCTTCCTCATCCCTGATAAAATCTATGGTAGAGAAGCTGAAGTAAATACTCTCTTAGAAGCATTTGCAAGAGTTAGCCAAGGTGCAACTGAAATCATGTTGGTTTCCGGCTTTTCGGGAATTGGGAAAACAGCCGTTGTCAATGAAGTTCATAAACCGATTGTTAAACAAAATAGTTATTTTATTAAAGGCAAATTTGACCAGTTTAATCGCAATATTCCTTTTAGTGCTTTTGTCCAAGCATTCCGGGATTTAATCGGGCAATTGGTGACGGAAAGTGATGCCCAAATTCAGCAATGGCAAAGTAAAATATTAGAGGCTATTGGCGAAAATGGACAGGTAATTATTGATGTCATTCCAGAATTGGAACGGATTATTGGTAAGCAACCAGCAATACCAGAATTATCAGGAACAACAGCCGAAAATAGGTTTTATTTAATCTGGCAAAAATTCACTAAAGTCTTTACCAGTGACGAACATCCATTAGTATTATTTTTAGATGATTTGCAATGGTCAGATTCGGCATCATTAAAATTGATGCAGCTATTAATGACCGATACAACACATCTGTTATTAATTGGGGCTTATCGGGATCATGAAGTCAGTCCCATACATCCATTGATGTTAACTTTAGGTGAAATTGAAAAAAAACAAACAACAATTCATCAGCTGCATTTATTACCACTCAGTCAAGGGCAAGTTAATCAATTAGTGGCTGATACACTTAGGTGTCCAGAAAATTTAGCATGGCCGCTTTCACAACTGATCTTGCAAAAAACCCACGGTAATCCCTTTTTTACTGCACAGTTTCTCAAAGCACTACATCTAGATAAACTGATTCAATTTAACTTTGACTTGGGATGTTGGGAATGCGACATCACAAAAGTCAGTCAACAAGCAGCAACAAATGATGTTGTCACCTTCATGACATTTCAGTTACAAAGATTGCCATTAGCAACGCAATATGTATTACAATTAGCCGCTTATATTGGAAATCAATTTGATTTGACAACTTTAGCCATTGTCGCAGAAACATCAGAAATTGAAGTAGCGGCGGATTTATGGAAAGCTTTACAGGAAGGTTTAATTTTACCGACTAATAATATTTATAAATTTTATCAAAGAGATGTTAATGATGAATTAATCATCAACGATGAAAATCATCAAATATCAGTTCAATATCGATTTTTACACGATCGCATCCAACAAGCGGCTTATTCCTTAATTCCTCTAGAACAAAAACAAAAAACCCATTATCGCATCGGCAAACTACTTTTACAAAAAATTTCTCCTGCCGCCAGAGAAGAGCGGATTTTTGAACTGGTAAATCAATTAAATCATGGTATTGATTTAATTACCCAAGCAACAGAACAAGAGGAACTCGTCAAACTCAACTTGATGGTTTGTCATAAAGCTAAAGCCGCCACTGCTTATCAAGCTGCGCGAGAATACGCCACAGTAGGATTATCATTATTAACTGCCCAAGCTTGGCAACAGCAATATGAAATCACTCTTGCTTTCCATGAATTAGCGGCAGAATTGGCTATGTTGTGCGGTGATTTTGCGGCGATGGAACAGTTCGTGAATCAAGTGATTCAGCAAGCTAAATCCTTACCAGAAAAGATACAGGTTTACCGGATTAAAATTCAGTCTCTTGTTTCCCAGAATAAATTTAGTGAAGCTATTGCGATCGCTCAAACAATTTTGCAACAACTGGGCGTAACCTTAAAAGATACGCCCACACCAGCCGATATTCAACAAGAAATCCAAGAAATTAAGCAACTAATTGGCAAGAGAAAAATTGCAGATTTAGTTCATCTCCCATTGATGACAGATGCCACAAAATTGGCAATTGTACAAATTGCTGGTAGCATCATGCCCGTAGCTTATCTTTCTGCTTCTCCTTTGTTTCCGTTACTGATTTCTTTATCTGTGAAAATATCCATTCAGTCTGGCAACACACCCGCTACAAGTTATATTTATTGCTCTTATAGTGTGCTGCTGTGTAATTTTTTGCAAGATATTGATACAGCCACAGAGTTTGGACAATTAGCACTCCAACTAATCACCAAATTAGATGGGAAAGCAGCTAAACCTCAAGTATGTCTCCTCCTAGGGTTGTACATTCGCCAACGCAAATCTCACATCCAAGAAAGTCTACCACTGTTGCAAGAAGGCTATAGCATGGCGCTAGAAGTCGGCGAATTAGAATTTGCTGGACACAACGCCCACAATTTTTGCTTTTACGCTTTTTGCTGCGGTCAGTCTTTAATGACTTTAGAACAAGAGACTCGCGCTTACTGCAAGGGGTTGATGCAGCTTAACCAATTAACCACCGCCAATTATTGCCGCATTTATTGGCAAGCAATTTTAAATTTACTGGGTTTCACAGAGAATCCGACAATTTTATCTGGAGAAGCCTTACAAGAAGATGAATTTATTTACCGCCTGCGGTCTGGGAATGATAGTTACGGATTATATATTTTCTCTTTATATAAGCTAATGCTTTGTTTCTGGTTTGCAGACATAGAATCAGCCGAAAATTATGCAATGGAAGTCAAACGCTATTTCATGGCTGGTTTAGGATTAGTCAGTGAACCAGTTTTTTATTTTTATGATTCTCTCCTGGCTTTGGCACAGCTAGATGAAACATCAGCCCCTTTAGAACGTGTAGCCGAAAATCAAACCAAACTTCAAAACTGGGCGCATTATGCACCAATGAATCATCAGCATAAAGTTGATTTAATCGCAGCAGAAAAATATCGGGTATTAGGCAACTTCTACGAAGCTGGAGATTTTTACGATCGCGCTATTTCAGGAGCTAAAGCTAACGGCTACATCCAAGAAGAAGCTTTAGCTAACGAACTCGCAGCTAAATTTTACCTCAACTGGGGTAAAGAGAAAGTTGCCGCAGGTTATATGCAAGAAGCATACTACTGTTACGCTCGCTGGGGTGCGAAAGCCAAAGTCACCGACTTAGAAAAACACTATCCCCAACTGTTGCATTTAATTTTGCAACAACAAAAATATGACTTCAGCTTCTTAGAGACTATTGCTTCCCATAACGTTACTTTATCGACTCGTACTTCTAGTAGTAATAGCACTAGTTATTCCAAAATTCTGGATCTGACTTCTGTAATCAAAGCGGCACAAGCAATTTCCAGCTCTTTAGAATTAAATGAACTAATTACTAATTTACTACAGATTATTCTGGAAAACTCTGGGGCAAAAAAAGCTATATTGTTACTTCCTCAAAATCATATTTGGCAAGTACAAGCCCTTACTGTGATTGAGAATGGAAAATTACACACTATTCTGGAACCACAATTACTCGAAATTTGCCCAGATATTCCCAGAAGAATTATCTATTATGTTAAGAATACCCAAGAAACACTGGTGATTGAAAATTGCCAAACAGATATTCCAGGGGTAATTGGTGAATATATGCTGCAACATCAACCCCAGAGTGTATTGTGTACACCGATATTGAATCAAAGGAATTTAGTCGGTTTGCTTTATTTAGAAAATAAATTAACTGCTGGGGTATTTACTCAAGAACGTGTACAAGTTATTAAACTCCTGGCTTCCCAAGCAGCAATATCTCTAGAAAATGCCCAACTGTTCCAAAAAGTACAGCAAGGACTCCAAGATTCTTTACTCAAACAATTTTCAATTGATCGGGCTTCTATTGGAATCTGGTGGGTTGAAGAAGATGCCAGTATTTTTTATGTAAATGATGCAGCTTGTCAAGAATTGGGCTATCAGCGAGAAGAGATTATTGGGAAAAACATTTTTGATTTTGATGCTGGTTTCCCGCAAGAATTATGGGCAGAACATTGGCAATCATTATCTCAGAAAGGTTTTTGTGTATTTGAATCTTATCATCGGCATAAAAATGGCCAGATTTTTCCTGTGGAAGTTACTGTTAACTATGTAGAATTTCATGGTAAAGCATATAACTTTGCCTTTAGTAGAAATATTAGCGAACGCAAACAAGCCGAAGCTGCTGTCAAGCAAAAGTCCGCAGAACTAGAAGCAGTATTGCAGAATTTACAACAAGCCCAATTACAAATGGTGCAAAGCGAAAAAATGTCAGCATTGGGTAATTTAGTTGCTGGTGTTGCCCATGAAATGAATAATCCTTTGGGCTTTATTGCTGCTAGTTTAAAACAAACTCAACCAACAATTGCGGAGATTTTTGAACATTTGCGACTTTATCAAGCAAGTTTACCCCATCCCAGTGAGGAAATCCAAGAACATGCTGAAGAAATTGATTTGGATTACAGTTTAGAAGATTTACCCAAGGTAATTGATGCGATGATTTTAGCTTGCGATCGCCTGAAAAATATCAGCACTAGTCTTCGCACTTTCTCCCGTGCTGACCAAGATTATAAAGTCAGTTTTAATATTCATGAAGGTATTGATAGCACAATCTTAATTCTGCGACATCGCCTCAAAGCTAACGAAAAATGCCCCGCCATAGAAGTTATTACAAATTATGGCAACATACCTGCAATTGAATGTTTCCCTGGGCAATTAAATCAGGTATTTATGAATATTTTGGCAAACGCTATTGACGCTTTAGAAGAAGTAAAAATTGGCAAGAACCAAGTAATTAAACATCAAATCACAATTCAAACATCTTTAATAAATCAATATGTCGAAATCAAAATTGCTGATAACGGCATTGGGATGGATGCAGAAGTCAAGCAAAAAATATTTGACAACTTATTTACTACTAAAGGTGTAGGTAAAGGAACAGGTTTAGGACTTGCGATCGCTCGTCAAATTATTGTCGAAAAACATGGCGGTTCCATTGAATGTAATTCCTCACCAGGACAAGGTACAGAATTTGTCATTTTACTTCCGATTAACTAATAAATTATGAATAATATACCCATACAACAAGAAATTATCTTGCTGCGGCAACAAAATGCTGATTTACAACAACAGTTAGCACAATTTACCAGTGAATCCAATACCAGAATTGCTCAATTAGAAAAGGAACTGCAAGATACTCAACAACTGTTACAAAACTACCAGCAAGCCGAAATAGAACTCAAAGCTGAACAAGCCGAATTACTCGCATTGTTTAACGCTATCCAAGATGTAATTATTGTTGTTGATGCCGAATGTAGATACTTAAAAATTGCTCCTAGTTGTGCGCCATTACTGTATAAACCTCCTACAGAAATTATTGGTAAAACTGCCTATGAAGTTTTACCTACCCACCTAGCTGATCTTTTTGTGGGATGTATTCAACAAGTACTTAAAACAAAGAAAAATACCAAAATCGAATACAGTTTGCCCATTGGTGATCAAGAAATTTGGTTTGAGGCAAATATTGCACCAATGACCAATAATACTGTTGTTTGGGTAGCGAGAGATATTAGCGATCGCAAAGCAACTGAAGCAGCATTACGTGAACAAGAAGCCCAGTATCGTAATATTTTTGAGGCTGTTAGTGATGGCATCAGTCTTATGGAATTAGAGACTGGTAAGCTTGTTGCTGCCAATCCAGCTTTATGCAAAATGCACGGCTATACGCCAGCAGAATTTATACAATTAAGCCCTTTTGATTATATTCATTCCGATTATTTTCATTTATTTGAGGAATTTATTCGTACCATCAATATGGGTTTAGAATTTCACGCTCAAGCGGTAGATATTCGCAAAGATGGTACTTGTTTTGATATCGAAGTTACAGGTAAACTCTTGAACTACAATGGCAAACCCCATACACTTTCGGTAGTGCGTGATATTAGCCAGCGTAAACAAGCTGAAAAAGAACAACGCAGATTAACCACCATCCTGGAAGCAACCACAGACATCATTGGTATAGCTGATGTCAACGGAAATAATCGCTATCTCAACCAAGCAGGGCAGAAAATGTTGGGTATTCCTGCTTCCGAAACTGATAAGTTTCATATTAGCGAGTTTGTAGAACCTTCGATGTTAGACAAATTTCAGAAAGAAAGCCTACCAACTCTACTTGAAAAGGGTATCTGGTCAGGAGAATCTAAGTTACTTAGTCGGAGTGGTGAAGAAGTTCCCGTTTCTCAGGTAATGATTGCCCATAAGAATGAACAGGGAGAAATAGAATTTTTATCAACTATCGCCCGTGATATCCGCGATCGCCTGCAAATCGAAGCCCAACTGCGACAACAAGCCGAAGATTTAGCCCAAACTCTCCAAGAACTACAACGCACCCAAGCACAAATGATTCAAGCGGAAAAAATGTCTAGCTTGGGACAATTAGTTGCGGGAGTTGCCCATGAAATCAACAACCCTGTAAATTTTATTCACGGTAATCTTACCCATTTAGAGGAACATACCGAAGATTTATTGCAGGTAATTAATTTATACCAAGCGATGAATCTGCCAGAATTTGAAACTTTGTCTGAGGAAATTGACTTAGATTACATTCAGCAAGACTTACCCAAAATCTTGCAATCCATGAAAATCGGCACTCAACGTATCCGTCAGATTGTCTTATCTCTACGTAACTTCTCACGGATGGATGAAGCCGAATTTAAAGATGTTGATATTCACGAAGGTATAGATAGTACTTTAATGATTTTGCAACATCGTCTCAAAGAAAAGCCACAATTTCCCGAAATTCAAGTTATTAGAGATTATGCTTCTTTACCTTTAGTAGAATGCTACGCTGGACAACTCAATCAAGTGTTGATGAATATTCTGACAAACGCCATTGATGCTTTAGAAATGGGAACAAGGAAAGATGAACCGCCAACAATTACAGTTCGGACTGCGGTAATTGATTCTGATTGGATAACAATTGCGATCGCTGACAATGGAATGGGTATGTCTGAACAAATTCAAAAACAAATTTTCAATCCCTTCTTTACCACCAAGCCCGTTGGTAAAGGAACTGGGATGGGAATGTCAATCAGTTATCAAATCATTACGGAAAAACACGCAGGTAAATTGGAGTGTTACTCCCAACCAGGACAAGGAACAGAGTTTGTCATCACCATTCCCATTTGCCAACCAATCATTGATTAATTGATTGTATAAACATCTCTCCCTTGTCCCCCACGTCTCTTTTATTCACACAGCAACATCACCTCCAGCCTCCCGGCTTTTTCGCAAACTGGTTATAATTATTTTTCGTCTCTCTCAGAAATCAACTTGATATTTTTACAGTATTTATATGGGGCGCTATCGTTCTAAATCTGACCTACCTACAAAAATCTGCCCTGTATGTCAACGTCCCTTCACTTGGCGAAAAAAGTGGCAAGATTGCTGGGATGAAGTGAAATATTGCTCAGAACGTTGTCGCCGTCGTCGTTCTGAAGCGAAAACAGAGTAAGAGGATGAAAAAATTACTTTCTCAGAGTAAATCTCTGTAAGCTTGCACTTAATAATTATTTGTGTCTGACTTGGCGCTCTTGGCGTTCTTGGCGGTTCGTAAAAAAATTAAGTGCATATTCATGGAGAATTGGTATCAGTCCCAATTCCTAGTAAAATCAACTGCAATTGAGACGCAAATAGCGCAATAAATTTATAAATGCAGGTAAAAGTGCAACCAAAATTAATTATTCATGGAGGGGCTGGTAGTTCTCTCCACGGCAAAGGAGGATTAGAGGCTGTACGTCGATCGCTCCATGCAGTCATTGAAGATGTTTATGCTTTGTTATTATCAGGCACAAACGCTGCCGCCGCAGTACTGCGGGGTTGCCAATTATTAGAAGATGACCCCCGATTTAATGCGGGTACTGGTTCGGTACTGCAATCTGATGGTCAAATTCGGATGAGTGCTGCCTTAATGGATGGAATCTCCGGGCGGTTTAGCGGTGTGATTAATGTCTCACGAGTCAAAAACCCCATTGAGTTAGCCTATTTTTTACAAAACTCTCCTGACCGTGTACTTTCAGATTACGGTTCGGCGGAATTAGCCCGCGAGTTACAAGTTCCCAGTTACAACGCCTTAACTGACTTACGCTTACAAGAATGGATTCAAGAACGGCAAGATAATTTTAAAAGAACAATGGCTGGGGTGGTAGCAGAGCCAGAGTTATTAGAAACCAGCAATGCCGGACGTGGCACAATTGGCGTAGTTGCTTTAGATGCTCATGGTGGACTAGCAGTCGGCACATCCACCGGGGGCAAAGGTTTTGAACGCATTGGTCGAGTCAGTGATTCAGCCATGCCGGCGGGGAATTATGCAACTGGTCATGCGGCTGTTAGCTGTACTGGCATTGGCGAAGATATTATCGATGAATGTTTAGCACCCAGAATTGTGGTGCGGGTAACTGATGGGATGACCCTCAAAGATGCCATGCAACGCTCTTTTGCTGAAGCCCACGAACATCAAAGAGATTTAGGTGCGATCGCTTTAGATGCTAGTGGTGCGATCGCCTGGGGTAAAACTAGCCAAGTTTTACTCGCCGCCTATCACAACGGTGAAAAAATTGGCGACACTTTAGAAATGGCTGATGGTACGCAAGTCGGCTGTATATCCTAGTGCTGAGTGCTGAGTCAGTTTGAGTTGTAGTTAGATAAATGGAGATAATACTGATAACTCACAACTTTTCCTACTCAGCACTCAGCACTCTTCTTCCGCCACCCTTGTTTGACTACCTGACGGCTACGAGCAATCACTAAACTATCATTAGGCACATCTTCAGTAACTGTGGAACCTGCGGCGACATAGACATCATCACCCAAAGTCACTGGTGCAACTAAGACGCTATTAGAACCTGTTTTAGTGCGATCGCCGATTTTGGTTCTGTGTTTTTTGACACCATCATAATTAGCGGTAATTGTACCTGCGCCAATGTTGACTTGAGTACCTGCAGTAGAATCGCCCAAATAAGATAGATGGGCTACATTAGTTTTTTCACCTAGTTGTGTATTTTTCAACTCAACAAAGTTACCGATACGACAATTTTCAGCCACCTCAGTATTACCACGTAAATGAGAGTAAGGTCCAATTCGAGTTCCGGCTTGGACAATACTATCTGTGACTACAGAATATTGAATGCTGACGTTTTCACCGATTTGGCTATTTTCAATCAAACTTCCCGGCCCAATGCGGCTACCAGTTTTAATTATGGTATTTCTCCGCAGGTGAGTTTGCGGCTCAATAATCACATCGGCTTGTAATTCTACAGTGTCGTCAATGGTGATACTGTTGGGGTCGATGAGCGTCACACCTGCGGTCATCCACTTTTCTTTGATCCGCCTTTGTAAAATTTCGTAAGCTGTAGCTAATTGTAGGCGATCGTTAATCCCCAAAATTTCTTGCTCATCTGCCACATCCACCGCCATCACTTTCCCAACCTGGGTAACAGCATCGGTGAGGTAATATTCTTTTTGGGCGTTGTTGGCTTCTAAATGCGGTAAAACTTGAGCTAAGTCCGGCCAACGAAAGCAGTAAATCCCGGCATTAACTCGGCGATTTTCTCTTTGAGCAGGGGTACAATCTTTATCTTCAACCATTTGTTGAACGATGTTTTCCCCATTGCAAAAAACTCGCCCATAACCTTTAGGGTTGGATAAATGTGCAGTCAAAATAGTAGCAGCGTTTTGATTTTGTTGGTGAGTGAGCAATAGCTGTTTTATGGTTTCGGTGCGTAAAAGTGGAACATCACCATTCAGAACTAGTAAATCTCCAGTGTAGCCCTCAAGATGGGGGAGTAATTGCTGGATGGCGTGACCTGTTCCCAGTTGTACCGTCTGTTCCACAAACTCTAAGCTCAAGCTTGACTGGATAGCAGCTTTTACTTCTGAGGCTTGATAGCCTACAATCACGATGCGCCTTGTAGGTGAAAGTGGTTCTACACTTTCCAAAACTTTTTCTACTAGCGATCGCCCACCCAAAGAATGTAAAACTTTGGGTAAGCTTGATTTCATCCTTGTGCCGCGTCCCGCCGCTAGAATTGCTACAACTACCATAATCAAAAGTATGAAGCGTGTTCGCCCTTGACGTTCCCAAAGGGTAGTATAGCAGGAGGCATAAAGCAAGTTGCACAAGCCTTAGATGAAGGTAGCCTTTAGTTCTACTTTCTACTCCCACTGACAATTGAGAGCTAAAACATCATCACCGCTTGTAAGTGTGAATAAAATCAGTAAACCGTTCCATGAGTTCGGGGTTACGCCAACCTGCTTCTGTTTCTTCTCGCATTACTGATAAAGCTTCCTCTGGCGTAAAGGCTCTTTTGTAAGGTCTTTCGCTAGTCAAAGCATCATAAATATCAATCAATTGAAATACTTGGGCGAGGAAAGGAATTTCATTACCTTTGAGTCCATCAGGATAACCCGAACCATTCCAACGCTCATG
Source organism: Nostoc spongiaeforme FACHB-130 (assembly GCF_014698475.1). Classification (GTDB taxonomy): domain Bacteria; phylum Cyanobacteriota; class Cyanobacteriia; order Cyanobacteriales; family Nostocaceae; genus Nostoc_B; species Nostoc_B spongiaeforme. The sequence continues at coordinate 23,917 of NZ_JACJTB010000056.1, forward strand.
ATGATGGCGAATAATCGGAATTACACCCTGCATACTACGTAGGGGCTGACAAATTCTTTCCCCAATTAAAACATGCTGCTGCATCATTTCCCAATCTTCTAAGGTGAGTTGCTCATTTTTGAGTAGCACTGCATCGGGAATGCCAACTTTACCTATATCGTGAAGATAACCACCCCACATCAAATCCCGCAGTTGAGAACGAGAAAGATTTAAGTATTCACCAAAAGCTTGTCCTAGCTTGACGAGGCGCTCACAGTGATCTCCGGTGTTGGGGTCTCGGCTTTCAATGGCTCTCGCAATGGAAAATAAGACTTGTTCAGCATGGTCTAAGTCTTCGTTTAAACGCTTTTGTCTGACTAAAGACTTCACACGGGCTGCTAATTCCACTCGATCAAAAGGTTTGGTGAGGAAATCATCAGCGCCCACTTCAATACCACGAATGCGCGATCGCCGATCATTTAATGCTGTAATAAATATTACTGGAATCAGTCTTGTATGTTCGTCTTGTTTGAGTAATTGACATACCTCAAACCCATCCATACCGGGCATCATCACATCTAGTAAAACTAAATCTGGTTGTTTTTGTGTTACTAACATTACAGCAGCCGCACCACTGTCTGCTTCAATCACTTCATAACCTTCCATTGCCAACAACGCCGCAGCTGTCATTCGACTTGCCGCATGGTCGTCAACTACTAAAATTTTTGGTGCTTCATTATCAAAGAAGCAATTCACTTTGGAGCCTTTAGCTTGTAGATTTCTAGATAATAATGAATTGTAACCAGAATTAATCTCCGATTTGCTCCAAGAAGACTCGGTTTGTCCCTGTTCAATCATTACTTCTTGCTGGGATAAGTTTAGTGGATATTCCTCTAAATCTCGCCATTCTAGCTCAGGATTTGCATTTTCTGTACGTACTTTTTTTTTGGTATTTGTTCCACTATGACTTTGTTGATTAGAGTTGGTGGAATTAGCACTCCAGTAAATCACGCAAGCACCCCATTTTTTTTAAACTAACAGTTTCCGTCTACAAAAATCAAATTTAGCTTTGCTAACTTACTCCTATTTGGATTTTGACAAGCTTGCTTACCTGTTTTGAAGCTGCTTGTTTTTATCATGTCAAGGATATTTTCTTTATAAAAATATAATTTTACTAAGGTAAATTTGCCGTAAACATCCTAAGTACTCATTCTAGTATCATAAATTCATGCAGATATTAAATCAGGTTTTTTACGGAGATTTTTTCAAATTTCAGTACAGCTACAGTTATGATGTTTTACTGTTATAAATTGTCTGAAAAATTATATTTTTATTTTGATTTTTTAGGAAAATTTCAAAAAAAGATATACTTCTTGCGAGAATTTTTTGATAATCATCATATTCAATAAATAGTTGGCTCTGAGGTTAACTGACGTAACCTATACATGGAAAAATAGAACAATTTTAAAAGCATCGCGTATGAAAGACTGTAGATTTCAACATCTAAGAATTAGCAACGCAGTGTGTCAGGCATTTCAGGTGTGATTAAACACTAGCTGGCAGTAAAACGTCCATATATATATTTTTAGTTGTTGTCTCGCCCAATGGGTATGATTTGAATTAGGAATATATTAGGACTTATGCACTGTACAAAACAACTATTTTATGCATAGTGAAAATACGTCGTTCTAGAAGCTTGGATAATTGTGCTGGAGCAAGTGCAATCACTGACTTATGGTCAATCATCAAATCTCAAGACCAGAAAGTTCCCAAGCATATTGTATTATTGCTGTCAGTGCTTAAGTCTTAGAATGGCCTGTTTGGTTTTTCCATAACCAACGTTTGCGCCAACGGGAAGTAGGTTCTAATGAACAAGCTTGTTGTTCTTGTTGTCGCCGCACAATAATGACTTCTGGCGGCTCATTTAATTGGGGATCGCGGTAAGGAATTGCGGCACGAGTTAACAAGTGTTCTTGTTCTTCTGGGGAAAGAGGCGGCAGTAAATTGCTCAAACACTCATTATCAGGATATACCGCCACTGTACCAGGCGATCGCCTGCCGACTGGTGGCGTAGAACCTATGTTTAAACCCGCTAATTTCATGGCTGTCCGTACAGATGCCGCACAAGAATAAGTCGCCAGCCAGCCATTTTTCTGTAAACACACTGAAACTTGCTGCATAAATTCTACAGTCCATAGTTGAGGACACTGGGGTGGTGAAAAGGGATCTAAAAAAATAGCATCTGCATAAAACCCTGCTTGATTAACTGCTTGAATTGAAATTCTCGCATCACCAATGAATAACTTTGCTTGCATGCGTTCTGTGTTCACTTGCCCCTCAAAAGCTAGTTGGGTCAAAATTGGTGTATATTCATAATCCCACTGATCAAATAAATGATTGGCGATCGCAGCTTGCGGTACAGCCGGATTCAGTTCTAAACCTATTAATTCCACATAACAACTAGGATTTACTCTCCAGATTGTCTGTAAAGCTGCCGCAGTGTTGTATCCTAGACCATAACAAACATCTAATAACCGCACAACTGGTTTTTGCGCTGCTTGAGCCAGTTGGGTTGGTTCAACAAACTTAAAATAACTTTCTTGTTTCGCACCAAAATGACTGTGAAATGATTCGTTAAACTCTGGGGAGAAAAAAGTAAACGAACCATCTGCTGTTACTTGTGGTATGAAATTTTCAAATTCTACCATTAGACTTTTCCATTTTAGTTGATAGTCAATAGTTAAAAAACTTTGACTAGTTATAATTGCATCACAATCTAGTATTATTAATAAATTGTGATTTTGATTCTCTGACTCTTATAAATTCTTATATTTATGGTTAATACTCAACTTTTTGTTTCTCCAGATTGGCTGCTTAATCATCTCAATGATTCACAAGTTGTTATTGTTGATTGTCGTTTTTCTCTAGCTGAACCAGAATTGGGACGACAACAATATCAAACTAGTCATATTCCTGGCTCATATTATTTAGATTTAAATCAGGATCTTTCCAGTCCTATAGGCAAACATGGTGGGAGACATCCTTTACCTGATACTCATAATTTAGCGAAGAAATTATCAGCAATTGGAATTAATTCCCAAGAAACTTTGGTGGTAGCTTATGATGACTCTCGCTTGGCTTTTGCATCTCGTTTGTGGTGGTTATTACGTTATCTCGGACATGAACAAGTGGTAGTCATGGATGGAGGTTATGCTGCATGGCAAAAAGCTGGATACCCCATGACAGATGCGATTCCAGAACCCCAGACAGGTAATTTTATTCCGCAAATTCAAACCGAACTGGTAGTAGATATAGACGTTGTGAAAAGCCGTAAAGACTTACCAGAAGTTATTTTAGTTGATTCTAGAGAAGGCGATCGCTATCGTGGTGAACGAGAACCCATTGATAAAATTGCTGGACATATTCCTGGCGCAGTTAACTATCCTTGGCAAGAAGTGACAGACTCCTCTGGTTATCTACTTTCCCAATTACAGCACCGTCAAAGATGGGAAAATATTGCCACAGCCAAAGAAATTTTAGTCTACTGTGGTTCTGGTGTCACAGCTTGCGTGAATTTGCTTTCTTTAGAATTAGCCGGCATTCATACAGGTAAATTGTATGCAGGTAGCTGGAGTGATTGGATTAGTTATATGTAGAATTTTCTGTTTTGGATTTTTATATTAAAATTCACCAATTCTCAAATTGTAATAAACACTCAAAAACCAGTTGTCGAAATTAATATTTCTATCTGTAGAATCTCCAAAGCTAAAACCACTCTGTAAATTTAAATTACTAGAGTTTGATACTCGGTAAATCACGTGGCCAAACAGACGGTGATAATTATCATCTCTTTGTCTTTGTGTAAAATCAGCAAGGGTTAATTGATAGTTGATTCCTACTTGTAGCGGCTCTTGTAACGCATAACTCAGAGATAACCAGAAATTATTAATTAGCCGACTGCGACTATTGGGTTCCGAAAAATTAGCACTAAATTCGTAAAAGCTATCTAGGGTTAATTTAGAATTAAGGGGATCTCGTCTGCCTAAAGACACTCTGACTGAATTTTCATCTAAAAAGCGATCGCCTGCTTGAAACCTACCAACGCTCTTAGCATAGAAAAACTGTTGGTTGTTAAAATCTAACTCTGCATACATCCGAGGCGAGAGTTGTTGATAAATACCTACATTAAAACTGATTTGATTATAGTTAAATCTTGATTGATCAATGTAACGAATTAAATTTCCATTGATTGAACCATTAATATAAGTTTTATTGCCTAAAGGAAAATAAGCAGAAGCCAGACTCAGACCATAAAAAATTAAGCCATCTTCTCTAGGAAAAAACTCAGAAGAAAAAATGTTATTTGTCTGAAAGTAACCAACATTAGCCTGTAGAGAGCCGATAGGTTTAAACTTGGCTACAGGTGGTTTTATTTGTGGTAAAGGTCTTGGCCTTACCCTTAACTCCAGTTCCCGGATACTATTAGCATTAGATGTTGGTTGTTGTTGGGGTAAAGGTCTTTGTCTAACTCTTAGTTGTAATTCTCGCCGATTATCTGTTTGGGTTTTGGGTTTTTGTCTTGGTTGTAAAATCCTTCTGAGTATCTCTAACTGCTCAGTTCTATTGACTGCGGGTTTATCTAACAGTTCTTCGATAATTGTGGGTGAAGACTGCGGAAACTCTCTAGGCTGTGCTTCTAGCTGTAGTGGTTCATTGGATAGTGGAGGATTGCTAGGTGGAGTTGGCCTTTGAGGTAAGGATTCAGTCTCAGGGTTTGCTTCAGGGTTAGATTGAGATATGAGTATGTTTGCTACTGAATTAAAATTCGGTAGCGGCGATCGCTGAAAATCAAAATTACTTGCCTGAAATTTGATATTCTGGTAAAACTGATAAACTTGCTGGCTATCTTTAACAGATTTTATGTTTGCTTTGTGTTGATCACCAGAGTTATCTAAGTTAGCAGCCAATACTACATCTACTCCCATACAACACTTATTGCCACTAATCAAAGCTAATAAAGTTGTAAATAACAGTTTTGTCCAGTCCTGGGATTGTATTAACATTTATATTTTATAGACAACAGAATATCGTCATTCAGTTTGCTCATTAAAAGACAAAGATTGTTACCTTTTAAAAATTAATTATTTGATTTTAATATTTTTTGATAATTTTTATTACTTTGATTTATAACAAAATTTCGCTAAAATTTTCAATGAATACAAAAAAATTTAGTGATAAAACTCACAAACTGATAAGTAAATCTAATATTTCAGAATCTATCTTCAGTTGGTGTTGTCTCAGGTAAATTATCCAGCATTAAAGCGATGTCTTTGAAATTTATTGCCTTGTTGATAATGAGTGTATGGGGAGTGAACATGATGCCTTTATCGGCGATCGCGTCTACTCCTCTGACTCGCGCCGAGATTCAAAATCTGCGAAATTTAGTGCAATTGTTACCGCAGAATCATAAAAAGCGCCCAGCACGCAAATTAGATCCGATAATTCCTGGCGATGGGTTGTCTACAGGTAGAGCATCTTTAGCTGATTTACGTTTTAACGATGGTTCTTTAGCGAGGGTTGGAGAAAGAGCAGTATTTCAATTCTTGCCCAAAACTAGAAATTTTCGGCTATCAAACGGGACAGTACTATTGCTGATTCCACCAGGAAAAGGACAGACACGCATACAAACACCAAGTGCGACTGCGGCTATTCGTGGTTCAGCATTATTTGTCCGCTACGACAAACAAACAGACACCACAATTGTTGGGGCGCTGACAAATAGCGGTATTGAAGTATTGAATCAAGCAGCCTCCCAAAATCAGGTCTTATCAGCAGGACAACTGATGGTCATCGTCAAAGGTGAATTTCGGGGCTTATATGATTTTGATCTGAAAACTTTTTATGAAACCAGTGATTTAGTAGAAGGATTAGATTTAACCAAGCAAAATAATACAGCTAACCCTGACCCAGCGATCGCTAGTGTTCAATCTGAAATTATCGCAGCATTAGCAACACAAATGCCTCTAGCCGGTCAAGGAGTCATTGAAAATCCATCTTTTATGGAGTTATCTGGTAATAACGCTTCTAACTCATCTGACCAAAATGAGGAATTAGATAATTCTTCAGTAGATTCTTTTGTCAATACTGGAGAAGTCATATCAGACACTACCCGCAATACCAGCAATAATGAAATAAATCTGCCAAGTAATATTGATAATCCTGGCAACCCCGGTGGCAACACTGGCGGTAACCCAGGCGGTAACACTGGCGGTAACCCAGGCGGGAACACTGGTGGTAACCCAGGTGGTAACACTGGCGGCAACACTGGCGGTAACCCAGGTGGCAACACTGGTGGCAACACTGGTGGTAACACTGGCGGTAACTCAGGCGGGAACACTGGCGGCAACTCAGGCGGGAACACTGGCGGCAACACTGGTGGAAACCCTGGTGGTGATCACGGTGGCAACCCTGGCGGTGATCACGGTAGCAATCCAGGAGGTGATCACGGTGGCAACCCTGGCGGTGATCACGGTAGCAATCCAGGAGGTGATCACGGTGGTAATCCAGGCGGTAATCCCGGAGGCAATCCAGGCGGTGATCACGGAGGCAATCCCGGCGGTAATCCCGGAGGCAACCCAGGTGGAAACCCAGGTGGCAACCCAGGTGGCAATCCAGGCGGAAACCCAGGTGGCAACCCAGGTGGTAATCCCGGAGGCAATCCCGGAGGCAATCCAGGCGGAAACCCAGGTGGTAATCCCGGAGGCAACCCAGGTGGCAATCCCGGTGGTAATCCAGGCGGAAACCCAGGTGGTAATCCCGGAGGCAATCCCGGAGGCAATCCCGGCGGAAACCCAGGTGGCAACCCAGGTGGCAATCCCGGAGGCAATCCCGGTGGTGATGATACTGGTGGTAATCCCGGAGGCAATCCAGGCGGAAACCCTGGTGGCAATCCCGGTGGTGATGATACTGGTGGTGGTCATTCTGGAGGGAGACCACTAGAAGGAGATTTCCCCCCACCTTAAACCTTTGAATGGGTATAAATAATACAAGTTTGCTCAGGGTTAAGACGATCGCTTTGGAAAGGTTTTAACCCTCTTTGTCAGTCTGCACTTTTCCCTATTCCTTTTAATTTCAATAACTACGGTCTTGCAATACATTTATCTTCATGGGTTTGCTTCTAGCCCTAAATCTGCTAAAGCCCAGGCGATGAGCGATCGCTTTCAAACAATTCCAATACAGCTAAACATTCCTGATCTCAATGCTGGTAATTTTTCCCAGTTGACAATTACTCGCCAAATCAATCAAGTAGCAGCATTCTTGGATAGTTCTGAACCAGTTACATTAATCGGTTCTAGTTTAGGTGGTTTAGTATCTGCTTATTTGGCACAACAACAAGAGCAAGTGGAACGCTTAATTTTGTTAGCACCTGCTTTTGGCTTTTTATCTCATTGGTTGCCGAAGCTAGGAGATGAAGCGATGAAGCGTTGGCAACAAGAAAAATATCTCATGATTTACCACTATGGGGAAGCGCGATCGCTGCCTCTAAGTTACGATTTCGTGACAGATGCCCAGCAATACCGAGAGGATATCTTACAGCGTCCAGTGCCAATGCTGATTCTACACGGTAGACAAGATGAGGTAATTCCCATTACAGCCAGTCGTCACTTTGCAAACTCGCGCCCTTGGGTAAAGTTAATAGAACTTGAGAGTGATCATGCTTTAGGTAATGTCACAACCGAAATTTGGCAAGCAATTCGCCTCTTCTGTCAGTTACCGTAAAACGGTAAAATATGAAACATACCAACAAGCACTCTCTTAGTCATAAGAACAAATCAATAATGACTATCGACCAAAAATTATGCTTCCTTTTATCCGGTCAGATTTAGCCCAATTTACAGCTTACAAACCCCACCCTAGCAGCAATACAGCAGAACCAGTCGCCACCCAGTTTGATCGACTGGATACCAATGAAAGTCCTGAGGATTTACCCCCTGAACTCAAAGAAAAATTAGCCTGGACATATCAGCAAGTTATCGAAACCAATCGTTATCCTGATGGCGGCCATGAGTCACTCAAAGATGCGATCGCAGAATATGTCAATGAATCAGCTAATCTTGCCTCTTCACCGTTGACTAGGGCTAATATTTCTGTGGGTAATGGTTCCGATGAACTCATTCGCTCTTTATTAATCGCCACCTGTCTGGGAGGAGAAGGTTCAATCTTAGTAGCCAATCCCACTTTTTCGATGTACGGCATTCTAGCCCAAACCTTGGGTATCAAAGTGGTGTCAGTCGGCAGAGATGAAACAAACTTTGAAATCGACTTAAAAGCCGCACAAACAGCCATTACCCAAACCCAAAATCCACCAATTCGGGTAGTTTTTGTTGTACATCCTAATTCGCCCACCGCTAATCCACTCACTGCGGCAGAATTAGTATGGCTAAAAAGTTTACCAGAGGAAATTTTAGTAGTAATCGATGAAGCTTACTTTGAATTTAGCCAAAATACTTTAGTGGGTGAATTGGCACAGCATCCCAATTGGATAATACTACGAACTTTTTCTAAAGCTTTCCGTTTAGCTGCATTGCGTGTGGGTTATTGTATTGCTCATCCAGAAGCGATCGCCATTTTAGAGAAAGTCCGCTTGCCTTATAACCTGCCAAGCTTTTCACTAGCCGCCGCATTAGTAGTTTTACAAAATCGTCAACTCTTACTGGGTTCAATTGTACAAACTCTCAATGAGCGTGACAGGCTGATAGAAGTTTTGGCACAACATCCCGTCTTGCAAGTATCAGACAGTGCAGCTAACTTCCTTTATGTACGTCTCAAACCCAATAGTTCCACCGCCAAAAATCTTACCCTACAAAATTTACACCAACAACTCAGCAACTCTGGCACTCTTGTCAGACTACTGAGTGAGGGATTACGAATCACAATTGGAACTCCCGCAGAAAATTCCCGTACCTGGGAAAGACTACAAGCTGCTATGGCAAATCTCAAGTAAAAAAATACTGAATCATGAATCATTCCGACTCATATTTTGTAATAGCTAGTAATTGAATCTGCCATCAACTTCACTACCAAAACGACGTACCATCCTCACAGTTTGAGGAAATACACCCACTAAAAGCGCAAAAGCTGCATCTGGTAAATCAGTCACTATTTCTGCTTGAAAATATTGGTCAAACTGATCTAAAATCTTTTGGACTCGCTGTTGCGGCACAGGATTTTCGGTAATTTGCTTGATTAAGCGAATCCATTGTCGCCGAATTAAGTAAGCTTTCTGGCGTTCTTCATAAGATTCGGGATCTAATAAAGATAAATTGCCGATCGGCAGAACCATCTGGCAATCACTGTCATATTCTCCACCAACCGCTGCCCCTGGGCCAGCAAATTCTGCATGGTAGCGTTTAAAAAGTATTAACCCATTCCGCTTGCGACTATTAACAATCAAAACTTTTCCGCTATGCAGAAGGTTTAAAGTATCCGAGCCGCAAGATTGCTCAGTTCCATCTGACATAACAAGATGGTTCAGAAAACTGGTTTCGGGGTAATAAGTTGATACCATAGCGGTTTGATAGCGCGTTGGCTGTTCGCTATCCATGTTTTCTATAACTTTTGAATAATTTGGTAGTTTGATGCACGTCAAGCAGTAACTTGGTGTTAAATCAAATTAGTTTTTTGGTTATCTTACTATCAAGAACTTTTTGTTCAACTTAATAACAGAGATGAATCAGATTTCACTCAGTAATTATGTAATCATATTTTATGAGATATAGCTGAATTTGTCTTCCAACTAAACTCTCAAAAAATTAAAGTTTTTATAAAGATGAATAAAATGAATACAAAGTTATTATGAGGAATATTTTATTTAGCGTAGTTTTACCGATGGCTTCCACATAGTGGATATCATATATTGAAGAATTTAGATTAGGCGTTGATTAAATAAGGTATTAAGTCGTTATTTGAGAGCAGTTGAAAATATAAAGCATTTTGTCTCAGAATAGCAAGTAAATCTAGATTTGATTTTCTATTTACCGTTTCTACAATGGCTGGATATCAAACAGATTATTACTATAGAAATCCTGTCTGATTTCCGAGTTTAGTTGTGTAGACAGCGAATAGAGAGGAGCCACTGCGTTGCGGAGGTTTCCAAAGTTGTAGCAAGTGGCGTTGTGGAGTCGCAAAGAAGCCTTACCTGGGTTTATTGATTGTTTTCATAAATCAAATATGATTCCTATACATTAATTCAGGTTGAATATTTGCAATTATCCTTACAGGCAAAGAATTGCAAATATTAAAGGGTATTTTTTGTGTAATGTTTTTTCAAAAATCAAATATGAATCGTAATATCTACGAAATATATTTTAGGAAAATTCATATAAAAATAACTTTATCGATAATCGAAAATTTAGCTTAATTTATTTTAATTGGTGATGGCACAATTTTGATTATCAAAAACTAACTTAGGCTTAAAATGTAGGTTAAAAAACTTAGGTGTGAGTTCTTAAAGAAGAATCTCAATACAAGTTCTAACTGCGATCGCTACATCTTTCTGCCATCACCTAAGACGTATTCACAGCAATTTGTGGTTTAGAATTCAGGAGTCAGCACTCTGAATTTGGCTGTAAGCGTTTATGCAATAAGATTTGACGAGGCTGCTGGAGAAAGAAAAAATTCCAATTAGACTCTACTTTACACATCTTGTAACCTAATTTGAAATATAACTGTCGTGCCTGATGGTTATCTTCTAAAACATGGAGATATAAATCTTGAAAACCCCATTCCTGGCAAAGTTTTTCGCAACTCAGTAGTAGCTTTGAGGCGACACCATGCCGCCGATATTTTTGGTCAACAGCCAAATTAGACAAATAAATAAAACTTATACCATTTTTTCTCCATGAATCAGGGAAACGCAGTCCCAACTCTACAGTTCCCACTAAATTGTTAGCACCAGTAACACTGGTTTGAACAGCAACTAAACAAATATGATGGGGTGCGGCTGAGGATAAACGATTTCTGAAGTCTTCGTAAATACCCAGGCGTAACAACGGAAAAGCCCATCCCCAGAAACCAGTTGGGGAGTGAAAGCTTTCTGCAATAATCTGGGCAATAGCTGTTAAATCGGTAGCTGTAGCTGCACGAATTTGGAATTGTTGACCAGCTTGTTCTGTAGCTGATGTCAGTGGTTGTTCGTGAGATGAGTCAAAAAACCAGGATGTCAAGGCTAGTTTATTATTAGTTAATTGTATTTTACAAAAATTTTCTCAAATATTCTAAAACACCGTTTGCTACTTTCAATACAATTGTTTTATTTACTTGCATATCAGGGAATTATTTCGGTAGCTGAGGTTCTTCTGTAAGTTAATAACATACTTGGCATCATTTTAGGCAACTAAGGATATCAATTGTCACAACCATTGAAGAATTCAGAACTCCGAAATTAATTACTAGGGGAAAAAGACTCACTACTGATCTTAGACAGCTTTTCAAGCACTTCTGAGGATGATACTAAGTTGCTTTCAGAAATAGTATTCCTACTCCCACCCGGTAGAGACGTTGTATGTAACGTCTCTACCGGGTGGGATAAAGAATTATTTTTATACTATAAAACTAAAAAGCTATATAGTAATTTGGATAAAAAGATAGATTACTACCGTATTTATACTGAAAAAATATCTCAAACATTTTTGGGATAATAATGCAGTTATTTTTTAGCGATCGCCTAGATAAACTAAGTACATGCTGTAATAGTTAAAGCAGCATTAATCTGTGACAGCCCCATGTCACTTTTCTCACTGGTGGTTATGATTGCTAAATTAGAACAAGCAATGAGTCTAATAGTATACTTTGCCTTTAATACTCATCGTTGTGACCTAGCTCACTCTCCCATGACCAAAATAAATAAAATTTACTTGCAAATGTTATTACAACGGCGACAAAGGGCAAACTTAATATGCAGCTTCAGTTAGCTTTTCCAGCAGACCTGAATGTTGTATGTCATCCGCAAAGGTTTTCATAGGAGGTGAAACAAGACTTGAAAAGCAAGCATCTACTCTGTAGTACAAAAACCAACCGTCCCAACAACTGTGCTGTATCAGAGCCAGTGGCAAACATTACCACCGATTGAGGCTAATTACTGTGAGTAGATACTCTTACACCCAGCATTTGTATAGCCAGAAAACCCGATTGGGCGAAATGCTCTGCTCTTACCTGATTCAGACAAATTATCTCTTGAGCAGATTATTCTTTATTCAACTGCTATTGCAGCAGGAAAGCGGTGCATGAAATCTCAAGTAAACAGTAAGCCGAAAATTTTGGTTGTTGATGACGAACCAGACAACCTAGATTTGCTTTACCGTACTTTTTATCGTGATTATAAAGTGTTGCGGGCAACTTCTGGCCCGGCTGCACTAGACCTGCTGGCAGAAGAAGGAGAAGTCGCAGTGATTATCTCCGATCAGCGGATGCCAATTATGAGTGGTACGGAATTTTTGAGCCTGACAGCAACTCAATATCCAGATATTATTCGGATTATTTTGACTGGCTACACTGATGTCGAAGACTTAGTAGAAGCCATCAACGCTGGTAAGGTATTCAAATATGTCACCAAACCGTGGGAAGCGGAAGAACTTAAAGCAGTGGTACGCCAAGCTTTGGATACCCACAATGTTTTAAAAGCTCGCACCCGCGAACTCACCCGCACATTGCGTCAAGAATCGCTGCTGAATACAGTTACTAATACAATTCGCAGTGCTTTAGACTATCGGCAAATTTTGCAAGCAATTGTCGATACCGTTGGTCACATGTTAGAGGTAGATGTCTGCCTGTTACGTCCTTTTCAAGATGAACAGTTAGCAGACGAAGGATTTGTCTACCAAAAACTGTCCCAGACACAAACAGAAACAGTATCAGAAATTTCAGGAGATACAGCAGCCACATCCTTCTCGGCTTCAGCGGCTTTATTAGCGCAAACAGTTTGGGAAACCCGTGAAGTTCAGGTAATTCACGATGTCGCTACTGATGAGCGAATTCAAGGAGACGATTCAAAACTACAACAAAGAGGACAAGCTTTTGCTACTGCGAATATTTGCTCTAGCTTAGTTGTACCGTTGATTTGTCAACAAGAATTGTTAGCAGTATTGGCACTGCATCAGTGTCATGAGTCCCGCCTTTGGGGGAATGAAGAAATTCAGCTAGTGACAATGGTGGCAGATCAGGCGGCGCTGGCTTTATCTCAAGCCTATGCTTATGAGCAGGTACGTGCTTTAGCGAAACGAGAAGCACTGATTAATACAGTTACAACTGCAATTCGCTCTAGCTTAGACCCACAAGATATTTTTGCTGCCATTACCCATCAATTAGGGCAAGCCTTACAAGTTGATGGCTGTGCGCTGTCTTTATGGACAGAGGAAGATGAAGCTGTTCAGTGTGTGGGATTATATGATGTTTTTCAACATCCTGACCATATACTTAAACCAGGGCAAAATACTAATTTAAATATTAATCTTGACTTAATATCTCAAAATTTCCCTTACTCAACGAAAGCTCCTATTAAAGATAATCCTTTGTTGCAAGAAATTTTGCGGACACAGGAGCCAGTAGTAATTTCTGATATAAGTGTCAGCCCCTTAGAACTAAAGGGTTTAGACTTACCTGTGAAAAAGCCAGCCCGATCGCTGATGGTTGTGCCTTTGTTAGCAGATGGCAAATGTATTGGTAGTATTACCTTACGGGAAGGGCGAAAAATCCGGCAGTGGGTATCATCTGATATTGAACTGGCTAAAGCAGTAGCCGCGCAAGCCGCGATCGCCGTACAGCAGTCACGCCTGTATCAAAAAACCCGTGAACAAGCCGAGCGTTTATTAGAATTAGATAAACAAAAAACCGAGTTTTTCCAAAACATCTCCCACGAATTCCGTACCCCAATTACTTTAATTCAAGGGCCGTTAGAATCGGCAGTAGCGGCTGGTGAAGGATTATCTCATGCCCAAAGTGCGATCGCCTTACGTAACTCTCGCCGTCTGCTGCGACTAGTCAACCAATTACTCGATTTACAACGCTTAGATGCAGGCCGAATGCAGCCTAGTTTTCGTCCCTGTGATTTAGTGGAATTCGTCAGCCAAATTGTCGAGTCATTTCGTCCCTACTGTGAGAAAAAACAACTGCATCTTGCCACTGATTTTGATGCCTGTCCCAAGGTTTACTTAGATATGGAAAAATTTGACAAAGTGGTTTACAACCTACTGTCAAATGCCATGAAGTTTACACCTGAAGATGGCACAATCAGCGTTACACTCCAACATCACAACGAATACTGCATCCTGCAAGTCAAAGATACAGGAATTGGCATTATTCAAGAGCAGATTCCGATGTTATTTGAGCGATTCCGCCAAGCTGAAGGCTCAGAAAACCGTTCTTATGAAGGTAGTGGACTGGGGTTGGCCTTAGTCAAAGAATTGGTAGAACTGCATGGCGGTAAAATCACTGTAGATTCAGTGTACGGTGAAGGAACTATTTTTACATTGTGGTTACTGACTGGTCATGAACACTTACCAATCAATCAAGTATTAGAAACACCAGCTGAATTGAATACCAGCCGTGCCACTGTGGAATTAGCTGATTTGGAACTGATAGAACCAACAGCCGAAAAATTGGAACACATCACAAAAGATGTATCAGCTGTGCTGCTAAATCAGAATTCAGAGATCAATCACCATCCGGCGGTGGCAGACTCCAGCACACAGCAGAATAGCCGTCACTCTATTTTAGTTGTTGACGATAACCCAGATTTACGAACTTACGTATCTGATATTATTCGCCGCAACGGCTATCAAGTCCACACAGCACGTAATGGTTATGAAGGGTTTGGTGTAGTTCAAGAAATTTTACCCAGCTTAATCGTCACAGACTTGATGATGCCTCTGGTGACAGGGCTAGAAATGATTCGGATGATTCGTTCTGATGAGAAATTAAAAGGAATTCCCATCATTTTGCTTACCGCCAAAGTAGACGAAGAAACTCGCATTGAAAGTACAGAACATGGTGCAGATGCTTATTTAGCCAAACCATTTAACGATAGAGAATTGCTGGCAGAAGTCAGAAATCTTTTGGCTTTGAAGGAAAATGAACGACGGGTTTTAGAACTGAATACTTATCTAACAGAATCAGTTCTCAAGCGATTTCTTCCCAGTGTCTTGGTGCAGAAAGCCGCCGCCGGGGATTTAACTTTAGATTTACGTCCTGAACCACGGTTGATTACAGTTTTGTTTAGTGACATTGTCGGATTTACTCAGTTAGCTAACACTCTCAGGTCTCGTCGGGTGGCAGAATTACTGAATGAATATTTAGAATGTATGACCAAAGTTGTGTTTGACAATGGCGGGACTGTAGATAAATTCATGGGAGATGCGATTTTAGCTTTGTATGGAGCGCCAGAAGAACTCACTCCGAATGAACAGGTACGTCGCGCTGTCAACACAGCCAGAGGAATGCACCGTTCACTAGGACAATTAAACCAGCGTTGGCGAGACCAAGGTGTATTTGAAAGCGATGGACGTTCTGGCGTACAGTTTCGCTGCGGAATTCACCAAGGTACAGCCGTTGTGGGGATGTTTGGTAGCGCCGAACGCGCTGATTATACTGCGATTGGGCCAAGTGTGAATATTGCCGCCCGGTTGCAAGCTGCTGCGGTTCCCGGTACAATTTTGGTTTCGGCGGCTGTGGCAGATTATTTACAGGATGAAGAAATTACCAAAGGTAGTCCATTAAAACTCAAAGGAGTTGATGAAACTGTCCTGACTTTTGCAGTTTCGCCAGATTTAGTAGTTAATCGCTAAGATCCAAACGGAGTCCTTAAGCTTTGCTAAAGACTTTGGATTATATTTGGCTTTGGTGATATGACAACGCCTGTTGCAGATAAAACTCCTGTTCCGCCCAAAATTTGGCGACGACATAGCGATCCTCCCAGTTTATGGATATTTGTTGCTCTAGGTTCAGTTTCCCTACATTTGTTGGTTTTCTGGCTGATGCGATCTTCTAATGCTTTGGGAATGTGGTTTCCAGCGCCAAGCCAAGCTATTGTTCCTATTGAGGTTGTGGAAATTTCTCCCACAGCCAAATCAACATTACCTAAGACGACAGTCTCACCCAAACCAAACAACTCATCGCCAAAATCTGTAGCCAGAACTGAAACAGCAAAAACTACACCCAGAAATCAAGACGCAAATACCAGCATTTTGAATCAAAAAGAACCTGCGGTTTCGCCAAAAAACACTAAACCTAAACCATCAGTCAAAAAATCAGTTTCGCAGCCAAAACCCACACAACAAACGACACCGCAACCCAATTTTACACCTGACTTAACTAAATCTCCGCCACAGCCTAGACCTACACCGACAGTGGCTGTTGGTAATCTTCCTTGGAATCGTCGCCAACAAATCGTTCTGGGAAAAGGAAAGCCGTTACCCAGCAATCTTCCTAGTGATCAACCAACAAGTTCCACCACAGGAACCAAGAAAAATTCGCCTACGCCGACTGGAAATCCCCCTCCAAATTCTACAGGTACAACTTCTGACACCCCAACACCGAAAAATCCCCAGACTTCTCCAACTCCTACAAGCACAAATTCTCAAACCTCTCCACAAGTTGGCTCAACAATTAAAATAGTGCCTTTAACTGATCAGGAAATGCGTCAACTCAGCCAAGATTTACCTGATGTTCTGGCTCAATACCAGGGAAGCAGTATGAAAACATTAGCCGTAAATTCTCTCAATGGCGAACAGGGACTTGCACCAGCACAACTTTTAGCCAGCTTAGTAATTGATCAAAATGGTAACTTTCAAGAAGCTAGAGTCTTAGAAATACAACCCGCCAAACTCCAAGGCGAAAAGAATCTCTATCAACTAGCGATCGAGGAACTTTTCAGCAACGAGAAGTTTACTCCCGCCTACAATCAAGATGGTAGCAAACCAGAATTGAGTAATCTGTTTGTCAGAATTACAGTTCAATCGGTTAATTCTAATTAAATATTTGAATTTTATCCAAAATAGTGTTATCATGATTAAGTTGAAAATTCGCGGGCGTAGTTTAGTGGTAAAACTATAGCCTTCCAAGCTATTAATGCGGGTTCGATTCCCGCCGCCCGCTTAAAAAGTAAAACCCTTGTAATTTATGGATTACAAGAGTTTTGTTTATAGGACAGTTCTTTTTATAGTATTTTTGTACTAAAAATATATAGGACTTACGCAAGAACCCTCTCAAGCTCTTATAACTTCATGCCTTATCCTGCGGGAAGCCCCTTGGGTGAAGCTTTTGTGTCGCTAACACTGCACTAACGGGAAACCCGACGACAGTTGCCACAACAGAGGGATCTTACAAAGTAGTACACGATACAGTGCGTTATCAATCTGATTGCGAAGCTAAAAGTGCCATGTGCAGTAGGTATTAAACACCAACCAGAGGCGGAAGAAGAGTACGCCTTATGTGAATGAAGCCAGAGGATGCTGTTCAAAAGTAAGCACATCAATACCAAAACGCTGACGCAGAAAAAGGCGTAGAGTATGACTGGTGATTTTAGCGGCAACATG
>NZ_JACJTB010000057.1 GCF_014698475.1 Nostoc spongiaeforme FACHB-130
CAGCATGACTGGCTCACTTTGGAATGTATGTTTTTTTCTCTTGTTTCTTTTTTCTTTACTTCCTCTGCTTCATTTTTTGCTCCCGATCGCTTGACTTTTAAGACAGTCGCTACATCAGTCTAAGTTGTTGCCTTAACTGAACTGTATTGCCATATAGCTTGAGTAGTTCCAGCAGCGTCAATCAACGCTGACAGTTAAACTATTATGCAATGAGAAGTTATTTATTTGCAGGTATTAAAATAATGAATAAAAGATTTATTAAGTTTCTTTATAATATTATCCGTTTACCAAATTTGACTTAAATCTAAAACAAATCCTGGTAATATATTTTCACCGCTTAATGTCAAAGGATTATCTAATTCTTCTACTGCTTGTTCAGGACGATAAATAAATACTTTCTGTTGTTTTCTATCTATTAACCAACCTAATTTTGTACCATTAGCTATATACTCTGCCATTTTTTCTTGTAATGTTTTCAAATTATCTGTCTCTGAGCGCAATTCCACTACAAATTCAGGACAAATAGGCGCAAACCTCTTTCTTTGTTCTAAAGGTATTGTTTCCCATCTGGCTTTTTTTATCCAGGCTGCATCAGGAGAACGCACTGCACCGTTAAGTAAGGTAAAACCACCGCTAGAACCAAAACCTACACCCGTACCATCTTGCTTTGTCCAAATACCTAACTGGACAATTAAATTAAAATTGCGTTCATCTGTTTCGGAGCCTGTGGGTGGCATAATCAATAATTCTCCAAAGTGATTACGTTCAATGCGAAAATCACGGTTTACTTGACAGAAATCAAAAAGTTGCTCGTCACTCACGATGATGTTTGGTTGCATTTTCAGCACCATTCCTAAGAAGTCTGTGGCTACAGGTGATTGCGTGTTCATAATCCCATCTGAATTTTGACGTAGAGACGTTGAATAAAACGTCCCTACATTTATGTTAAACCTGTTCTAAAACTCGCCAGCTAAGGCAGGAACGCATCTTTCACATAACAGGGGATGCTCTTGTGATTCTCCCACATGAGTTGAGTAGTTCCAGCAGCGATCGCATTTTTCACCATCTGCATTCACTACCCCAATTCCCCAGTTATCAGACTGCGAGTTGTATTTCACATCTTGCAGTTTGTCGGCAGAATCTAACATTTCTACCTGCGAAGAAAGGAACAAATAACGGAGTTCATCGATACCGTTACCAACTTCAGGATTCAAAGTATTTACTGAGGAGCGTAATTGCTCATCTTTCACGTAAAGCAAGATTTTCGACTCTAGAGAAGAACCGATTAACTTTTCTACCCTAGCTTGCTCTAATACCTTGTTCACATCAGTACGAATTTGCCGGAGTTGTTGCCAAAACTCTGCTAATTCGGGGTTGTGCCATTTATCTTCTAACTGTACCCAACCAGCTTCAAAAACTGATTTGTAGGGTGTTTTATAAGGTAGATATTGCCAGATATCTTCGGCGGTATGGCATAGTACAGGTGCGATCGCTCGTGCTAAATTCTCTAAAGCAATGTGTATCACTGTCTGACAACTGCGACGGCGGAAAGAGTTCGGCGCACTGATATACAGTCTATCTTTCGCTACATCTAAATAGAAGTTAGATAAATCCACCACGCAGAAATTCTGCACAGTTTGGAAGAACCGGAAGAATTGGAAACTTTCAAACGCTTCCGTTACTTCCTGGAACACCTCACGGATGCGGTGCAGCATATATTTATCTAACTGTGGTAATTCGTCAAAAGATACAGCATCTTTTTCGGGGTCAAAATCATGCAAGCTACCTAACAAGAACCGTGCCGTATTGCGAATCTTACCGCGCACATCGTTAAGCTGCTTGATGATATTTTTCCCAATGCGGACATCACCGGAGTAGTCTACCGAAGATACCCACAATCGCAATACATCTGCACCATAAGCTGGGTCTGATTTTTGATTTTTCCCGCCTTCAATGATGGCATTGGGATCAACCACATTTCCTTCTGATTTACTCATTTTCCGACCTTGTTCATCCAAAGCAAAGCCGTGAGTTAAAACAGTTTTATAAGGTGCGATGCCATTCACAGCTACACTAGTCAGCAAACTCGACTGAAACCAACCGCGATGTTGGTCGGAACCTTCCAAATATATATCGGCGGGGTAGCGTAACTCTTGACGTTGCTTAAGTACAGCCGCCCAAGATGAACCAGAATCAAACCACACATCCATTGTGTCTGTACCTCTGCGGTAAGACTTGCCATTGTTGCGATAAGATTCTGGTAATAATTCCTCTACCGACAATTCCCACCAAGCATCAGAACCTTTCTCAGCGATGATGGCTTGAACGTGGTTGATAGTTTCCTCATTTAACAGAGGTTCGTTGGTTTCCTCATCATAGAATACCGGAATTGGCACACCCCAAGAACGCTGACGAGAGATACACCAATCAGAACGTTCCGCCACCATTGGCGTGATACGATTTTCACCTTGGGCTGGTATCCATTTTACCGATGCGATCGCCTTTAATGCTTCATCCCTAAAACCTTGCACCGAAGCAAACCACTGTTCCGTCGCCCGGAAAATCGTTGGTTTTTTCGTCCGCCAGTCATAAGGATACTTATGTTGATAAGGTTCCTCCTTCAACAGCGAACCCGCCGCCGTCAGCGCATCAATAACCGCCTGATTTCCCTCACCCAACACATTCAAACCAGCAAACTGTCCCGCTTCCTCGGTAAAGTTGCCGTTATCATCCACTGGCGCAAGGATGGGCAAGCCATAACGTTGACCCACAATGTAGTCTTCTTGACCATGACCAGGGGCAGTATGTACCAACCCAGTACCCGACTCAGTAGTGATATAGTCACCACCCACCACCACAGGACTTTCCCGGTCATATAAAGGATGACGGTAAGTAGTATGTTCTAACTCCTTACCCTTAAAAGTTGCCTTCACCGTCAACTCAGCCGAGATAGTCGCCGCTAACCGTTCCACCAAATCCGCCGCCACAATCAGATACTTAAATCCTCTCTGCGCCTCTGCGCCTTTGCGCGAAACTTCCACCAGCGCGTAATTCAAATCCCCATTCACCGCCACAGCCAAGTTACCGGGAATTGTCCAAGGAGTAGTAGTCCAAACAGCCACACCCAACTCTGGCAAATACTCACCCAAAACAGACTTAACCGCCTCAGCCAAACCCGTCACAGGGAACGCCGCATAAATACTCCGCGAAGTATGACCTTCTGGATATTCCAATTCCGCCTCAGCCAACGCAGTTTTAGAACTCGGACTCCAATGAACCGGCTTCAACCCACGATAGATGTATCCTTTCAACACCATCTGACCGAATACACCAATTTGCGCCGCTTCGTATTCCGGCTTCAGCGTCAGATATGGGTTGTCCCAGTCACCCCAAACACCGTAGCGTTTGAAACTTTTACGTTGGTCATCTACCGTTGCTAAAGCAAATTCCTTCGCTTTTTGCCGCAGTTGCAAAGGCGTTAAACTCTGCCGTTCTGCCGACTTGAGATTTTGCAAAACCTTCAGTTCAATTGGTAAGCCATGACAGTCCCAACCAGGCACATAACGAACCTTCCGCCCTTGTAACAACTGGTAGCGATTAATAATATCTTTGAGAATTTTATTTAAGGCATGACCAATATGCAGAGAGCCATTTGCGTAGGGAGGGCCATCATGCAGTATAAATAATTCGCCTGGATTTTCTTGCGACAGGCGTTCAAAAATTTGATTGTCTGCCCAAAACTTTTGGATTTCAGGTTCACGCTTGATGGCGTTAGCCCGCATCTCAAAATTAGTTTTAGGTAGATTTACAGTGTCTTTGTAACTTCCAGTTTCCGTCACAGCTTCATGCCTAAGAATATATGTGCAGGTTTTATCAATTATAGAAGATGGCAGGAAGTCTCAAATTACTTGTTTTGCTCACCCGCAGAGACTTTGGTAATTATTAGCACTTTAGGCTTCTTCTGTAACTCTCCGAAATTAAAATTTTAGATATGCCAGCTATTGAACAGCGATAAATTTTGGATGTATAGTGATCGCAAAGTAGTTAAAACATCAGACAATGTTCCAATTCTGCTACCTGCTCACCTTCACCGGGAAATTTCAGGTTAGTTAAGTCCCAGAGTAGTTTCAATATCACCCAGAATAATATCTGTTAAAATCTTAGTTGTATATCTGCAATACATAGTTTCAGTCGAATTAAACAACCCATTTTCAAAATATTTATTAGCAGGAGAACCACCTCCACAGACAGAAAAATATGGGCAGGTATGCTGACACAAATCTACTCCGTTTTGAATAGCTTGATTAATTATCTGGAATTTATCTGTTGCACAAACTGATTCAAACCTGTCATCTTTCACATTACCAAAAATGAAATCGCCATAAAGAACATCTTTCATAGATAAAAGTTCTGGCGAGAATGTAGAGAAATTACCTTCATAGTCTATGCTGATAATTGTGAAAGGTGTAAACTGTCCCTTTATTTCATTAGTTATTCCGTAGCAAATCTTATTTCTAATTCCCTCAAACTCTCTAATTTTTAAATACCAATTTTCATTTTTTATTAATTCGTAAAAATGCTTTATGAAATAATAATAACGTTTTTCTATATCTAAACCTTTAAAAGATGATGAATGATGACAGCCAATTTTTTCATCAATATTAAATCCTATATTTCTAATATCATGTTCCATGAATAAATTGAACATTTCTTCTGGATAATCTAAAGAGTCTTGAGTCAGCACAGTAATTACATGAAAGTCAATATTATTTGCTTTGAGTAACGATATTCCTCTCATCGTACTGGCGTGAGTACCCAAACCTTTCCTCGTCTTGCGATGAGCATCATGAATAAAATCTAGCCCATCCAGGCTAATACCAATCTGAACTTGAGAGCTTTTAAACAAATCACACCAAGCTTGATTAATGAGTGTGCCATTAGTTTGAATAGCTTGATGTATTGTGCAGCGATTTTGGTTGCAATCTTGATTGAGTTGATTAATAGTTTGAAAAGCAGCATTATAAAAAGAAATGGGGATAGATAAAGGTTCGCCTGCGTGCCAAACAACGGTAAACTCTTGCTCAATTAATTGGCTTGCAAACAAATTTTTAAATATTGGCTCAATCAAATCAAGAGACATCTGAGCTTGAGATTGCCGATTGGGTAGATAGCAGTAATCACAATCTAAATTACAGAAAGGAGTAGGTTGAATGACAACAAGTTCGACTGATCCAATTTTATTTTTTTGCATGGATTTCGTCACTAATTCATTAAAATTTACACTTTAGCCCACTTGCCCCACTGAGACAATTGACTATTTAGCTTGCAACGAGAATTTTTTGCTGGAGCATCATGATTATCTGTTTGTGATAATAGAGTTTCAGATGTGTGATTTAATGTTTCCCCTGTTTGCTTTATATGTTCCCTAACCTTCGCTAATCTCTCTTCTATAGTTGACTCTGAAACAGTTACAGCATTGACTAAAGCAAAATTGGATAAAGCAGAACTAATAACCGTAGCAACAACTGTTGCTGTGAAAAGTTGTAATACCTTACATTCATCGTGTTTTGTTTTCATATAGTCACAACTTCCTATTTATGTTGACAGAATGATGGATTATTTTTGTCATCAGGATGGGTTGTTAGATATTCCTGGAGCCACTGACAACCATTTGTTAACAATGTATTTAAGTCCTGTTCGGTTTGTGGTTTTTTATTCTCAAGGTTCCAAAACCGAATCATGCCATCTTTGTCACCAGTAATCATAACCTTGTCATCTGGAGTAAAACTGATGCTCAAGACTTGAACTTTGACGGCTGGAGGAGCTTTCGGGAATTGTTGCAGTTTTTTACCCTGTAGACTAATTAGCCTGACAGTACCGTCTTGATAGCCAGTAGCTAAACGCTGTCCATCTCGGCTAAAGCGAAGACTCCAAACGGTATCCCCTTTCTGAAGTTGTTTGGGAGGATTACAAATTTTTGGGTTTGGTAGATCCCACAGGCAAACCTTACCGTCTTGATAGCCAGATGCTAGGTGTTGTCCATTACGGTTAAAACTAAGGCTATAGACAGGATTATTTTTATCTTCATCGAATAATATTTTTTTCCCGTCTTTTATTATCAATTTATGGACTCGGCCGTTTGCTGAACTAGTAACTAAGAGTTGGTTATCAGGTTTGAAACTGAGGCTTATGATAGAGGCAGGGGGATATGAAACTGATATTGTTTTTGTCGGTTCTTTGACTTCGCCTTTTAGCTTCCACAGCCTGACTTTGCCATCATCAGACCCAGTAGCCAAAAGCTGGTTATCATAACTAAAACCAAGGCTCCACACAAAACCTCCAGGAACTTTTATTGTTTTCAGTTTTTTGCCTGTCAGTCTCCACAGGTGAACACTGCCGTCGGTATAACCAGTAGCTAAAAATTTATTATCAGGGCTAATACTAAAGCTAACGATTTCACTTTGAGATTTGGAGGGAAGACGAAGATGATTTTTCTCTTGGATGTTATTGAGAATATACTGTAGAGAAGCGATTCCTTTATTTTTTGACTTTCTAAAATCAGGAAGCCAAGTGAGCAAGGGATTGTTCAAGTTTTTTGATAACTCGTCTCCTGCTTTTATTGCCTTAATTAATCCCACAATTTGTCCAGAAGATTCAGAAGGTTTGGAAATAAAAACATCCTTAGCCGCTTCCATCTCAGCTACTTGTGTCTGCAATATATATTTCTGTTTACCTATGCCCCATAATAAAGCCAGAGAAACAATAAAAACTACTGTTCCAGATAATGCCCCTATTAAAAGTCCCTTCTGTTTAATTTTCTCTGCTTTCTGCTTGCCTATGTCTTCTGCTTGTTTAAGTCTTTTCTCCTGCAAGTATTGGGTACGCCAATTTAAAATTGGTACAGCTAGGATGTCGTGGAAAATTTCATAGAGTTTCATAGCTGAATTATGAGGGGCTTTGACTGTACGTAAGATACGTTGTTTGTCGAGTTTGTCTAGCACAGATGTGAGTTCACTTTTGTTAAGCCCTGTACTTTCTTGTAGATCAAGGACAGGATAAGCAATCTTTGTCCCTCCTCCACTCACTAAGTATTTAAAGGCAGTGGCCATAGCATCTCGTTCTCGTTCTGACAGAAGATTCATCTGTTTGCGTAAATGCTCTTCGGCTATACCTTGCGCTCCAGTGATGTTCTTATCTGGAATGCTGAATTGATTTAGTGTCTCTAAACGTAAGCAACGTGAATTTTTTTTTCCGATTTCTTCTTTCCAGAGTCGCTCCATGACTAGCTCTAGAAAGGGAGTTTCAATTTCAATATTTTCTTGGGGATTAGAAGGGATACTATTTCTTCGTTGATCAGTTTCGATGAGAGAAATCATACCGACGTAAATCTGATTTAAGACTTGTTCAACTAGTTCAGGTTCGATCGCGATCGCCTCGCTTGTTTCTGCTTTCGGTTCCTCAATCGGGTTGACTAAATCAGCAATCTCAGAATCTTCTTCTAGTTGTTTAATCCGCAAGTGGTTGTCAAAAATGCCAGGAATACGCTGTTCAAAATATTTGAGCAAAGTTAATGCTTCATCACGGATAACAATCAAAAAATGCACAGGTACTTGCGGACTATTGACCGCACGGGCAAATTCCGCGAGAAAGCTGGTTTTTCCCATCTCCGGCTGTTGATACTCAAAAAACTCTTCAAATTGGTCGAGGATGATAAAAAATTTACCTTTATCTTCTTTACCACCGATATACTCTGCCCAATCTTGTAAACCTTGAGCCAATGACCCCCCATTTTGAGGAACTTCGACGTTAGGAAAGAGTGTTCTAATTTCGTTATATACCTGCTGTTTTAAATTCACGACTGGATTACCCCGCCAGGAATTAAAAATAACAGTGGTTATTTTTTGAGGTACGCCCTGATTGTGTAGATTTTGCTGGGCAATTTGCTGCAAGCGATGGGGTATAGCATATTTAAGGATGTGACTTTTTTCGATGCTGGGTGTGGAAAGCAGCGTTAGTCGGCACTTCCAAAAGTAGCTTGTAATCATCTCTTGCAAGTTGTATTGCCCAATTGGCTTGACAATTGCCTCTCGTGCTGAAGCTCGGTCAAGGCGCTGGAGTATTAGCTGATTATCAAATATATTGATAATTCGCCCCTGGAAGCGATTGAGTTTAGCCAGCGCATCTTGACGCATAGCAATGAGAAAATTGACCCACAAGCTAGGACGATTCACCCATCGAGGAAACTCATCCGCGAAGGTTTTTTCTCCAGACTCTTGTGAATGATACTGAAAGTATTCCTCAAATTGGTCGAGAATAATGAAAATTTGGACTTTTTCTGGTTTGCCGCTCAACATTTCTGACCAAGTTTGCAGACTTTCAGTAATTGTTGGCTCATCTTTCAAACTAGTTGGGTTGATTTTTAGAGCTGTGGCGACAGAATTGCGAATTTCGTTGACTAGCAGCATCAGTGGATTATTGCTATGCCAAGCATTGAACACAACAATAGCCCACTGAGGCTTACCATCATACTCTTGTCGGTTTTGTTCGGCTTCTTGGTGAAGCTGAGGAACAACACCAGCTTGCAGAATCGAACTCTTACCTACGCCACTTTCCCCTAGCAGAACCGTCAAGCGCGAAACTCGCAAATTTCTGGCGATCGCTCTTGTTTGCTCATCCCTGCCAAAAAAGAATGGTGCATCTTTTTCTGAAAATGGATTTAAACCCAGGTAAGGCATTTCAGCCATAGAATTAACCCCAAATTTCATACATAGACTTTTTGGGTCGCAAGTTTTCTATCCCATTGACTAACTCAGTAAAGTAATCGTCTAAACGACTCTCAATCAGGTCTACCACTCGCCTACTCCAGAAGGCTTTATCTAGTTCCCCTGACTTCGATTCATGAATCATCCAAGATTGTTGCCCAACTACCCGTTCTCCCCAGATCCGATTGATGATGACGTGCAAATCTGGATCGCTGGGGTTAAAGCCCATAAACAAAATATTGTGACTTTCCCATAAAATTTCCAAAATATCTTTGGGCAGTAATTGTCCAATCTCTCGGTAGGCTAAATAATTAATGTGGTGATCTTCAGTAATCACAAAACTACCCTCTTCTTCAATCAATGCACCATAAAGTTTGAGAATTACAGGGTGATTTTTTGCTTTATTAATCACTTCCCATTTATTCGGATGGTCAATAGGAATCGCTTGCTTTTCATACGGCTTATATTTAAACCGACCACGCGCTTCTTCGCCTTCTGCCACATAGAAGACTAAATCAAACGGTTGATTAGCTGCTCTAAAAGCTCGTTCCAACATATCATCGTAATTTGTGGTTACAAGTAGTTGGTAAGGCAAAGGATATTGCTTTTCTTGCATTTTTTGAGGTAGTTCAGCCCAGAAACTATAAAACTGAGTAGGACTGTATTTCCCCCTTAAAAGCTCGTACAAACTTTTATACAGATTCTCGATGCCGTGTATGAGTTGGCTATATTGAGCAAGGCACTGAAGATTCATCTTAGCAAGGGCAAGAGCTTGTTCGTTAGCAATTGGACAAGCTGTAGTTGTACCTTTTACCAGAGCTTTCTTGACAGGACAATCAGCGGGTAAATCTTCTGCACTCACAAGACAGACTGGGCAAGGCGATCCTACTAAAGATTCATAGGGAGAGGTTATTTCTAAATTCTCGGCTAAGTGAGCTGCTAGTTCTATTTCACTGAGTCTGTGATTTGTTAATTTTCCGTCAATCAAGTTAAATCCTGGCCCAATAAATGGAACCAATCGCCCGCTTTTTAAGGCATTAATAATATTTGAGTAATGGCGAGGTGTTGGAGGATTTTCAGGGAGTCGGGTAACAGTTAAATTAGTTTGGGACTTTTCTAAAAAGACGATTAAATTGTCCGGTGGTATTTCCTGTACTATCTCAAGTTGCACACGACTGCGTTGACAGGCAACTTGATAGTTATGCCCTAAAAATATAGCATCATAAAAACTGACAGCAAATTGAATTGCTGCTGTATCAGAAATCTGATTTTTTATCCCAATCACATAACGGATGTGTTCATGGATTTTCTGGGCTTCAGATTCGGAATAACAAGCATTTAAAACAACACACTCAATATCATTACTAAATTGCTCAAATAGATGTGCCAAGGCATTTGCAAGAACTACCTCAGACTTTCCCTCATCACCCTCAAAAACTAAGCCCGTCTCTTTTCCATGACCAGAGAAATGTACAATATCTGGTTTTTCAATGTCTAGAATATGAATTAATTCATGACGTTTAACTGCTGGTCTAAACTTAATTTCAAATTTTTCCCGATTTTCAGAAAGTTCTAAGACATCTTTGATTTTATTAAATTCCTTATCTGCCCGTAACCTCTGTTTATCTTCTGGGCTGGCTGCCAAAATCAGTATCTTCTTCTTAACCATTTACGTATTATCCTAAATCTTATCCACGCATTATTTTATTTTTAATAGTCTGGTCTGGTTCATTATCTCTGAAATTAGAGCTATTTTCTTCCGGTTCTCCACGCATTATCCTTCTCTTAACTCCCCATTTAATTTTTCTTATTTCTTCATCATTTAAATCTGTCTTAATTTCCTCTCTCGTAAAAATTGGTAAGAGAGTAACTTTGATAGTATGAATATCTTGTCGTTTTAGATTATGAGATGCTTTTTCACCAGCTTGTAATTCACCTAAGTTAAGAAAATTTACCCCCAATACACTAATATTTAAGCCAGCTTTCCCTTGCCATTGGTCTTCTGATGAATCTTCTTGTGCAACAGCTACATTAATTTCTAACTCAGCTTTTTCTAAGAAGAAAATAGGTAAATCTTCTGTAGGTAGCAAGTCTTTTTTTACTTGCGCGATAAATTCATTTAAGCTAATTTTGTTAAGCATGTTAATTTCTCAATGTGATAAATTTACTTTTGTATTAGTAGGTAAATTTCATTTACAAATATAGTTTTCAAGATATTATTGGATATCAGATTCCGGTGGTGCTAATTTATATTTTCGTGATGGTTCAACATGGGTAACTCCTTCAACTTGAGAAAGAGATTCGAGTTTTTCAGAGTCACATGAGCCAGTGATAATTCCCAGATTGCCCAGTATTTGCTCAACATTCATGCCAGCAGTCTGCAATTTTTGGGCTACTTCATGAATTTGATCTCTGTATTTTTCATCAAGTGCAATTGATAAATTAACCTTTGGCATATCAACAATTTCCTGCCGCTTTCTGGAGTAAAATCTGCAATGCTTGTAAATGGAGTTTACATTACTAAAATGGGTACTCAACCATCCCAAGTGATAGTCTGAGGATGGTTGAAGCACAGTTTAAAGATGAGAAGAAAACAAATCTTTTATGGAGCTTGAACCAGTCCAGCACCAACATCTACAGAAGGTAGAGCCAATCTGAGAGCATTTTGAGTTAGTCGGTTCCACAAAACCCGGCCTGTAGCTCCTGTAGCTTCAGCATAAAGAGCAGCTATGCCAGCAACATGGGGTGTGGCCATACTTGTACCGGCTAATCTTCTGTACCTTGTGGGCATCAAATAGCTGGAATAAACATCAACTCTCGAACCCCCTGGTGTTCCTGGTTCAGCGCCAGGAGCGACAATATCGACCTGTCCACCGTTTGGATTCAGCCCACCATTGGAAAACCAAGCTACTTGAAGTTGGGAAGCGATCGCACCTACAGCCATAATTGAGGGACAATTCGCTGGGTGTCCAACTGGCTCAACTATGCCTAAATCACGACGACTCTCGTTACCAGCCGCAGCGATAATTAACGTCCCATTCCGCAGCACACGATCAGCCACAACCTCAAACAACCCTGAGTGCGGCTGTCCAACTGATACACGCGCTCCCAGGGACATCGAGATAATTTGGCAGCGATTGGCGATCGCCCACTCAATGCCTGCTAAAATTTCGCTATCTGTCCCACGACCCTGATTGCTTAACACTTTGCCTACAAAAATTTCTGTTTCGTAACCAATGCCATAACGCGGCAGAATAGGAGGAGAAAGAGGGCCACAAGCTGTGCCAATACAGTGGGTTCCATGACCGTATCTATCTTGCACTTCTTGGTTTGCTATGAAAGATTTGCTAAAAATTCTCCTACTAGCAAAATCAGGGTGAGTCAAGTCCAAACCAGTGTCCAGAACCGCAACTTTAATTCCACGTCCACTATATTTAGAATTTACTACTTTGGTAATTTGCAGCCCCCATGTTGCCATTGTTTCGTCAATTACCTGGATACCAGGCGAGGGTAACATCTGTTGAACACCATTAGTCGGTACGAGGTGATCTACAAGCCTATCAACAGCATCCCGATAACCTCTGAGATATTCTACTCCCAAATTGCTAGTAGGACTGGGTGCTAGTTGCTCTACAATACCTACTCTTTGCCCGTTTAAAGCATAGACAACTCTTTCCTTTTCTATGACAGCAATTGGGCTAGTTTCATCACTCGCTGCATGGAGTGACTGCAACTGTTCTGGGTCAAGAGTACAAACAGCAACACCCAAATTATCAAATACTGTTGTATCTGTTTGCTCTAATTGCTCTGCGCTAATAGCGTTGGTTTCAAAGTCAGCTGCTCTAGCAACTCTCCTGTTTCCAGTATGGTCTCGTAGGGTGCGGATTCCTGAATCAAGTTCATTTTCTCGCAATAATACTAAGTATCTTCCTGTTGTCTCTGACCCATTAATTGACGAGATAGGGTTCATCATAGTTTTCTTCTCTTTTACTTATCTAGTGACTTCTTTGGCTACAAAGGAAAAAGTATTGTCTCAACTACTGAGTCTTGTAAGGTAAATCTGCATTGTTAAGCAACAGCAAACAGACTTACACTCACAAAATAGAGCAGTTTGAACTCAATACCATTGAGTTGCAATGTCTATTAAGAGAATGTCTGAAAAATTTCCGGTGTTGTATTTAAGATTTGATAGCTCTCTTCAGGAGAAATATTGAATACTTTTCACACATTCTCTAACAAAGTTTGAAAAGTTATGAAAATATTCTTGGAAATCGCTTTAGTCTGACAATATTTTCCCAGAAAATTGAGTAAGCTTATAGACTAGAAAAAGACTAAAATTAATTAGTCACAATTAATAAAAACCGATATCAGAATCATTCACTAATTAAAAAAATAGTGAATTGGCTCCCGTGTAGCTTACTCAACATTAAAGACAAAATTGTTTTAACTAATAACTTTAAATTTTCATAGATTAATAAAAGTTGCACCTCTGACTTAAGGTAGAGAATTTTTGATAAACAAATTGAATCAAATGAAAAATGAAATTGTCTTTTATTTTTATAGTCAAGAAAAACCAGCTTTGTGAGATGAAAGTAAAATAATCTTTAAGAGAAGCAATAAATTAATAACTAGCTAAATAAATACACATTTATCGACGTTTTTCATTAATTAGGGTTGATTTATCTCTTGCAGATATCATATTGAGATTTACCAATAATCAAAATTATCATGCTATTCCACAAGAATAGTTGTATCAACCTTTGGTTAGAGGATGAAACTTTCAAAATTATCATAATGGTTTATATCCAAATAGCCTTGGATCAACTTCCAGTTAATCAACTGAAGTTGTTAGTGGTAGCCAAGCTTAATTTATGCAGATGATCCAATTTTTCATCTAAGGAGAAGCGATTATGTTATTGAATGAAACTTCCTTACAAGTGCCAGAATTAGAAAGTTTTCGTCTCCCAGAGGGTGTAGAAAAAGTTAGTGCCGATGGGATTGCAGCCAGCGCAGATGTAACATCAATTGTCAGCACTGCATCGTACACTTTTGATTTTCGAGAAAACAGCAATACCCCAGGTCGCTGGCTGGAAAAATCGGTTGTGGTTAATGTTCCTTCTGGGACAGGTTTTTTTACTTCCATACCATATCTCATGGGAGCATTTACAACATCTAACTTTCAAAACCTAACAGAAAGACCTTTAGGGCAATTCTCTGTTGCTATTGGTCTGCGGGGTAACAACTTAGTCTGTTCAGTACGTCTCACAGATTCAAATAGTGATGACCCTATTTTTATCCGCGTTATAGGAATAATTGTGTTCTATCGTTAGGGTGATTGCATCGAATGTTTGGTTATTGATGATCTGATACTTCCCTGGTAGTTGCGGTGAATTTACGAAGAGAAATATTAATGAATATACGATACCCCATTCCTTGATTTTGACTTCTGAATTCTTCTTCAACTACCTAGTTTGTCTAAATCGAGCGATCGCCACTAGCAACTTTAGATCACAGCAAAACCCAACATGATCATAAAATCAAGCTGGGTTTTACAAAATTTAACGAATTTAGCTATTCGGCGGTATTTGTTCCGGTGGCGCTTCCGCAGGGGGAGCAAGCACCGCATCAGGCGCAATTTCTTCTACGGGGATTGGTTCTTTATTTTCCGCTTCAGGATGTGCTTGGGCGGCTTCCACTAATTCCGGGGATGGGGGATGGGGTGGAATGACTTCTGGAACAGCTTCAGTTACAGGTGCAGCATCTGTAGTCTCAGGTACTTCTTCAATAACAGGTTCGGGAATGGGTGTAGTTTTGTCAATAATCTCCACAGCAGGTTTCTCTGCTGGTACATTTTTACTGACAGGTGGTTGTACTTTGTCTTTCACACCGCTAAAAGTGCTACTCAAACTTTGTTGTAATTTGCCAAGGCGTTCTTGAAGAGATACCTTTGTCACCTGTTCTTGCAGAGAAGTTTTCACGGCTTCCGAACTGGGTACAGGCGTTTGTTGTAACTGTGGTGTGACTTGGCGACGCAGTGATAAAGTTTGCCAACCAAACCACACCAAAAGAGCCACACTCGCCACATGGCCTAGTAATAATCCGCCGCTAATGTGGGGGGCAAACACCCATAATACTAAAGCGTAAAACAGCCCAATGCCACTCCAAATAAAATCATTCTTGCGATGGATTTCGGGAAAAAAGAACGCCGATATGTAGAGTAATAAACTACCAATACCGACCACCAAAGCTAGGACGTATGCCAGCATTTTTGGTTACTCCTTAACTATTTGTTATCAGGTATTAGGGACTGGATACGGGAAAATTTATCTTAATTTAAGGAAAAATTATTCTGAATTTAATCCTTTATCCCATCTGCCTAATGCCTAAACTAGATACTCCAATTTTGCAAATTTTGTAGCACAATTGTTGAATTAGATACAATTTAAAACTTGTTATATGTGATGTTAGTTCTGAGCTTTTAGCAATCACGGTAACTCTTAATGTCTTCTTTAGGGGATAAGAGAAACTCTCGGATTACCCTAAAAGATGAAAGAATCTGCAAGAGTTAGCCAAACTAGTTATGACACTACAAAGTTTTGGTGTGATTGGATTAGCCGTTATGGGCGAGAATATCGCTCTCAACGTGGAACGTAATGGTTTTCCAATTGCAGTATACAACCGCTCCCGCGAGAAAACCGATGCTTTCATGGCTGAACGTGCGCCAGGAAGGAACGTTAAAGCGGCCTTTACCTTAGAAGAATTCGTTGCAGCACTAGAACGTCCTCGCAAAATTCTAGTGATGGTGCAAGCTGGTAAACCCGTGGATGCGGTGATTCAACAGCTAAAACCTTTGCTGTCCGAAGGCGATATCATCATTGATGGTGGCAACTCTTGGTTTGAAGATACCCAAAGACGTACCGAAGAATTAGAACCCCTGGGTCTACGGTTTCTCGGTATGGGTGTGAGTGGTGGTGAAGAAGGCGCATTAAACGGCCCTTCTTTGATGCCTGGTGGTACCCAAAGTTCCTATGAGTATCTCTCACCAATTTTCAACAAAATTGCTGCCCAAGTTGATGACGGCCCTTGTGTGACCTACGTTGGCCCTGGTGGTTCCGGTCACTATGTGAAGATGGTACACAACGGCATTGAGTATGGTGACATGCAGCTAATTGCTGAAGCCTACGACTTGCTGAAGAATGCTGGTGGACTTGACCACAATCAACTTCACGAAGTGTTTGCTGAATGGAACACCACCGACGAACTCAATTCATTTTTGATTGAGATTACAGCTAATATCTTCCCTTACATTGACCCAGACACCAGTCTACCTTTAGTAGATTTGATTGTAGATGCAGCAGGTCAAAAGGGTACTGGTCGTTGGACTGTACAAACTGCGTTGGAATTAGGTGTTTCTATTCCTACCATTACAGCAGCTGTAAATGCTCGGATTATCTCTTCAATTAAAGATGAACGGATAGCCGCATCCAAACAACTCACAGGCCCCAGTGGCAAATATAGCGGTACTACCAAAGAGTTTATTAACAAAGTCCGGGATGCGTTATATTGCTCCAAGATTTGTTCTTACGCTCAAGGGATGGCGCTGCTATCTACTGCTTCCAAAACATATAACTGGAATTTGGATTTGGGCGAATTAGCTCGGATTTGGAAAGGTGGCTGTATTATTCGCGCTGGCTTTTTGAATAAAATTAAAAAGGCATTTACCGAAAATCCTGCATTGCCTAACTTGCTCTTAGCTCCTGAGTTTAAGCAAACAATTCTAGACAGACAAGCAGCTTGGCGGGAAGTTATCATTACTGCTGCTCAACTGGGTATTCCTGTCCCAGCTTTTAGCGCATCTTTAGATTATTTTGATAGCTATCGCCGCGATCGCTTGCCCCAAAACCTCACTCAAGCACAACGCGACTACTTCGGCGCACACACCTATCTGCGTCTCGACAAACCCGGTTCTTTCCACACAGAATGGGTTCCCATCGAAGAAGCTAAAAAGTAAACTTTCACTTTTGAGTATATTGTGAAAGTTTAAATTGCTGTCTGTTGCAAATGAGAAAGTGACTCTGAAATTCAGAGTCACTTTCTTTTGGTGTCCAATGAATAAATTAGTAATTGTCAATATATAAAAATTAATATATCTTTTCATTAAAATACAGGTTATAGACTATCTGCGTCAAAGCGGATGTCTGCGTTGGGAAGCGATCGCAGCGCATCAACTATCTGCTTCTCGAAGCATCGCTGACTATCTAGCTAACCGAACAAATCAACATCGTACTAGACTTTATCACCGTTTCTGGATTAAACTACACTAAACTGAGAGAAATAGTGTAGTATATGAAAAGCATCCAAAAACATAGTCAAGAGTCGAGTTTAGCAGCAAGAGTATTCTCAGAGTCTTTATTTCAGGCTGTGACTCAGGAATCCCCAAAAAATATATTTAAAAGGTTGAGAGGTGGATTCTTGCTGGTACTTGGATATTTATTATCCCCCCTATGTTGGTGGAATGACCTGTTATTCAATCTACCCATTGCTTACTTTTTTGGATACTTATGTAGTCTAGTGTCTTCCAAATTGCTCATTCCTGGTTCAATTCTAGGTTACTGGCTCTCCAATGTTGCGGGAATTCTCTTAATGCAATTTGGTTCTCAAGATATTTTTCAAAAAAACTCTCAAGAACGTAATCTGAAAAAGGAACTTTTATCAGGTTTTATTTCATCGACTGTTTATACTTTAATAATTATATTATTGCTTCAATTGAAGATAGTCGAAACTCCTGCCTTATTTGCTAATAGCTAATAATTTGTAAGAATTTGAAAAGTATGAACCAGAAGCAAGAAGTATTTTGCTGACTCATACTTTTTTACTTATAAAATTTAATAAATTCACTAAAATCCCATATTTTAGGACTTTCTTTACCGATAACTAAGGGTAGTTTTCCATTCCATTTATCTATTGCTTGCTTTTGTAGCAATTCTTTTGTTAGTCCGTTACGTAGTAATTTATAAATTTCAGCTTCTCCTTTCGCTAAATTAACTTTAGCTTCTGCTTCTTTAGCTGCTTTTAACGCTAAAAATTCTGAGCGTTTTGCATCTTGTTCAGCAATTTGTTTTGCTTCTACTGCTTCACCAAATAACTCAGAAAAATGGACATGGACTAATGAGATATCGTCAACTGCAATATGATAGTTACGCAAACGAGTAGTTAAAGCTTGGTCTACTTCTAATTTTACTTTTCCGCGCTTAGTAATAATTTCTTCCGCAGTATATTGGGCAATGACGGCTTTAAGAACTTCCTCAACTGCTGGATTAATAATCTTATCAACAATACTTTGCTCGTTGCCGATTTGTTGATAAATAATGTTAGCTTCTACTGGAATTATATGCCAATTCAAAGCAACATCAGTGAACACATCTTGTAAATCTTTAGAAGAAGCTTCAGCAGATATTTCCTGTTTTTGAACACGAACACTTAACTTGGCAACTGTATTAACTACTGGAATAATTAAATGAAGTCCTTCTCCTAATATTTGCTTTTGTACCTCGCCAAACTTCATTAATACGCCCCGTTCTCCTGCACCGACAATTACGCAGGGTGTGAGCAAGATAGTAATTAGAAATAAAAAAGCAGTGAATCTCCCAGCATTTTTAAAGGTTTTATTATTTTTCATATTCATGCTCAACATTAGCTGCAAGAAGAGAGTGAATGATTGAATAAATTTTAAAGCTAATTTAACCTATTTTTTCACTAATACTATTAAACAACAGCAACTTGCAACTAATTGTATCAAACTCAAAGCTTCTGTTTTTAATATAATAAACGAACCTAAACCTATTAGAATGAAAGGTACAATATGGTTAACGTAGCGATTTAAGGTATGCGCGATCGCTGGCTGATTGGTGAGTTTATATGCTGAATAGCATAAAACCCCCAATAATAAAAAAAATATTCCAATAATTATCCAAAAGCTAGTTAAATTACTACT
This sequence comes from Nostoc spongiaeforme FACHB-130, assembly GCF_014698475.1. GTDB lineage: Bacteria > Cyanobacteriota > Cyanobacteriia > Cyanobacteriales > Nostocaceae > Nostoc_B > Nostoc_B spongiaeforme. Next base: position 18,757 of record NZ_JACJTB010000057.1, read on the forward strand.
AGCAAATAACGGTACATACACGCTAACATTATCACCGCCATTAGCAATGGTCACTGCTGCTACGGTATAAGTTTGCGGTGAAATAAAACTAGTGGCTAGTTCCTCTGAAGCTGGCATAGTTTCTTCTACCAACCTTTCTATAGAATCATCTTCCTGATTGATTAAACTGCTCATACCTATAGCAATTGGTATTAAACCCAATAAACTAATCCAGTTTGCTCCTAACACAAAACCGCCAAATAAACCAGATAAACTGAGGGCTAATAGTACAATAAAACCTAAATACTGACCAAAAAAAATATGCTGTGGTCGAAAGTAAGAATTTATTTGCGAAAACAACATGAGCAAAATTGCAATATCATCAATATTGGTAGAGATAAATGCAACTACACCTGTGCTAATAGCAGTAATTAACTCATTCATTTCCTTTTGGTTGAAAATTTAGCATGATTAACTTAGGTACATCTTTTATTGAGGCAATTATCGCTTTCACAGCTACAAATATTGATGACATCATAATTTTGCTTCTACTCTTCTCTCAGGTAGATGGAAATTTTCGACGGCGACATATTGTGCTTGGTCAATATCTTGGTTTTGTTGCTATCATCATTGCTAGCTTACCTGGATTTTTTGGTGGTTTGATTATACAGCGAGAGTGGATAGGATTACTTGGAATATTACCAATAATAATTGGTTTGATGCAATTGCTCAACCAAGAACAAGAAACCATAGAAATTCAAACGGTAACAACTGAATTTAAACAGTCTTCACCGGTTAATTCTTTATTGTCTTTCATTTTAAGTATTTTACATCCCCAAACTTATAAAGTTGCAGCAATCAAAATTGCTAATGGTGGAGATAATATCAGTATTTATATTCCTTTATTTGCTGGGCAGAATTTTGCCAGTTTGGGAGTTATTTTAAGTGTATTTTTTATAATGCTAGGAATTTTATGTGCGGCTGCTTATCTATTAAGCCAACACACTACTATTGCCTATATTTTAAGTCGCTACGGTAAAGTTATTGTACCTTTTGTCTTAATTGGCTTAGGTTTATTCATTCTCTACGAAAGAGGTACATTTACCCTCTTACCTTGGATGAGAAGCTAACTAACACAGTATCCAATATTAAGTGAGCGATCGCCTAATAACAAAAAATATATTTAATCAGTGATTTTTTAAGCTTTAATCTGGTTGTTTAAAACACTGTGGTCTAGTTAAATACTGAAGCTTAAATATCTTTATTAACGATGTTAATTAAAAATCAAATCTATTTTAATAGTATAAATTAATACTCGCCCTTTGTTTAATTCCTAAAAATCTAGACTTTTCTCATACTTTAATATTAAAATACGGTAAATCGGTCAAATTAAAGTATTTAATACTATCTTCTCTAAATTTATTCAAAACTTGCAATTCTATGAAACCTTTTACACAACAGCGTTACAGCCAATCTTTTAGTGTCAGCTAGACAAAGCCACATTCACAAAACCCCGGTTCAGGACAGGAGTATGGATTTTTTATTACTGCCTCTTTTCAGCTTTTTAGTTGGTATTGTTGTAGGTCTGACAGGAATTGGTGGTGCTTCTCTCATCACTCCAATGTTGATTTTTGTTTTTCAAGTACCACCTGCGATCGCAGTAAGTTCTGATGTAGTTGCAGCGACATTGATGAAAGTCGTTGGTAGTATCAAACATTGGCAGCAACAAACTCTCGATAGAGAAGTCGTCAAATGGCTGGCTTTGGGGAGCGTTCCTGGTTCCTTACTAGGAGTTGGAATACTACATCTGATCAAACTCAAGGCTGAACATAACTTGAATAACATCATGCTGCACTTGCTAGGCGTGACAATTTTGTTAGTCACTGTTTTTGCTTTGATGCAAATGCTGGTACTAACCTTTTTCCCAAAAGTACAACTACCTGAACTACCTAAATTTGACTTAACTACTGGAGTAGGACGTTTACAAACATTAACTGTAGGAGCATTTTTAGGCTGTGTTGTAGGTCTAACTAGTGTTGCTTCTGGTTCAATGTTTGCCTTAGCACTGATTACATTTTTTCGGTTAGATACCCGAAAGTTAGTTGGCACAGATATTTCCCAAGCTGCCATTCTGTTAATATTCACTGCTATCGGACATCTGACGTTGGGAACAGTGGACTGGAATTTAGTATTACCAATATGGCTTGGTTCAGTACCAGGAGTATTACTAGGAGCGAAAGTCTGTCAAATTGCGCCCCAAAAACCACTGCGATTTATGGTTTATTTTATCTTGATGATGGTGAGCTTAAAGTTGGTTTATTAAGCTCTAATTAGGAAACATGGCAATATTAGGTAAGAGTCGATACGTTTCACTTTTGATCAAGATAGAGAATCCTAAATAAATCAAGACGATAGGACAGACTTTACGAGCATAACGAGCTAGTACAGGAGTCATCAGAGGATTACGAGTCAGGTAGTAGGAGAGAAAACACCACAGTCCAACCGTCAAATAGCAAACACTCAAAATCACACCCAAGCTAGGAAGACTACTGCTGGCAAATAACGGTACATAAATCCCAATGTTATTTCCACCATTAGCAATAGTTACCGCAGAAACACGATAAGTCTGAGGATCTTGCAGAGTTGCTAATAAAGATTTTTGATGTCGCTGTGATTTTGTCCGAGTGTCGAAGTTAATTGTCACATCTTGTACTATTTCTCCCTCAGTTTCTCGATTGAGAAGATGATTAATACCAATGGCAACTGGTAAAAAACCTAGTAATCCAATCCAGGTATGAGGAATAATCAGACCACCTAAAAAACCAGGGAGACTGGCGATTACTAATACAGTAAATCCGAGAAATTCACCTACAATAATATGTTTTGGACGAAAGGTGCGATTGACTTTACCGAAAAATGCTGTCAAGTACAAGTTGTCGTCAAAAGTAGTAGCAAGCGCAGTAGAAATCCCGATAATGATAGTACCAACTAACCAACTCATATATGTTGCTCGCAAGGACGTAATTCTGTTCTCCTTAGTCACTCTCTATTGGTCATAAAGAGGTTACATCAGGAGATGGTTTGATTATTATGCCTAGTATCAACAAACAGACGTTATCAAAAAGCTTCATGTGATTGATTTCCTGAGCAGATACTTGGCTTTACCTGGTGCTAATAATATTTCTTTCGGCTTGATAAGAGCAAATATTCTTTCTTTTTAAAACGATAAATAAAAATAATAGTTTAAATTAAGCAACTTGTATGTTGTCTTGCATGAGCATATTTTCAAAAGCAAGCATGACTTGTGTATGGAAACGTTGACGATGTTTTAGTTTCCAAATCGGCTGAATAATTTCTAATTTCTTTGTAGATTTTTTTTGCGGATTAGTAATTTGTACAGCGTGTAATGTTCCTAGTTGTAATTCTTTTTTGACCATTAATTCTGGAAGTGCGGCTGCGCCAACTCCACTTTCGACAACAGCTTTCACCATTTCGCTAGTGTTAAAATTCAGCACAACATCTAGATTTTTGGGTTCAATACCCCAACTTTGTAAGGCTTGATCAAACATCTGCTGTGCGCCAGAACCAGACTCACGCATCACCCAACTTGTATGCAATAATTCATCTAAATAAATCTCATGACGTTGAGACCAAGGATGGGATTTACCTACAACAATTTGCAAGCGATCGCTTCCTATTTCATCTTTCTCTAAAGATTGCTGCAATGATGGTTTAATATCTCCTGTTACAAAACCCAAATCATACATCCCTACAGCAGTTCCTTCACAAATTTCTTCGGCATTCCCTAACTTACAATTGATAAAAATACCCGGATATAACTGCTTAAATTGACTGATTTTTTCAGGTAGCCAATAGTTACCAACTGTGAGACTTGCTCCGATTTTTAACTCTCCTCGTTGCAGATTATTTAATTCCTTCAAGCCTCGTTCTGTTAACTCTACATGGTCGAGAATTTTTTGCGCTTCACCTTGTAATAACTTCCCTGCATCTGTAATCTCGATATGACGACCAATGCGATGAAACAACCTGACACCGTACTCTGTCTCTAAGCTTTGAATAGCAGCACTGACGGCTGGTTGAGTGATATACAATGCTTCTGCTGCACGGGTGAAGTGCAACATTTCTGCTACGGCTAAAAAAATTCGCAACTGTTCCAGCGTCATTTGGACTATGTACGGGCTTGTATCTTAGTTATTTTGAAGACCTGGAGCTATTATACGGTAAATGCACAGGAAAACTGTAGATAATTGTAAATGTTTTTAGTTCGATAGTTTGAGGCATATCTGCATCATCATAAATTCAGTCTATGGATTTAACAAAAAAGACTGTTTGCTCTTATTGATGGGGAGCCATAGAGTGAAACTATGCCTTTTTTACAGGCTCTCTAGGAAAAAAGCCAAATTTAGCTACTCATTAGAAAACCCAAAACCAAAGATGAAAAAGGTTTTCTTTCCCTACTACCTTGTTCAAGCTAGCCGCTAGCCTCTAATCTCCAGCTATATTACGACGCACAATGAACCAATTACTAACCTCTTTTCCTGTAGCATTTACCGCTTTTGCTGCTACCAATCTTGACGATATCGTTATCTTGTCGCTGTTTTTCTCACAAATCAATGCTTGCTTTCGCCGTCGTCATATTGTTATTGGTCAGTATTTGGGCTTTAGTGCGTTAGTAATTGCAAGTTTACCTAGCTTCTTTGGCAAGCTCATCCTACCCGAATCTTGGATTGGGTTACTTGGTATTGTACCAATCATCATTGGGATCAATCGCTTATTCAATCAAGATACTAACGACACAGAAGATTTAAATACCTGTGAATCTTCGCCAACTTGGTGGAGTAATTTTCTTTCACCCCAAGCCTATAGTGTGGCAGCAGTTACGATCGCCAATGGTAGCGATAACATTAGTATCTATATGCCCATATTTGCTACCCATACATGGGACAGCTTAATCATAATTTTGTTAGTCTTCTTTGTGATGGTAGGGGTGTGGTGTTATACAGCTTACCGCTTAACTCAAACAGAAGCGATCGCTTCTGTAATTAATCGCTATGGTAATTCTTTAGTTCCCTTTATTCTCATAGGATTAGGCGTTTCCATCTTAATACAGAGTCACACGTTAGAAACTCCTGTCTTAGCTTTGATCACCTGTATCAATATTGGTGCTTACCTATTAATTACAGGCAAGAATGCCTGGCGAGAAATTTATAAATTTTCTTTGGGATCACCGGAAGCTGAAGTTTTATTCAGAGTCAAACAAAAATAGGCTTTGACTTTAGCCTATTCCATTAGACAAATAAAAATCTAGCTCTTTGAGGAGAGAACTATGAAATTTTTCAAAAATGCTCTTGTTAAAACTACACTGGTTTGCTTGTTGCTGTTAGTTAACTTAATGATTGCTCAACCATCTTGGGCAGAGAAAAAAATAACTGCTGATCCAGACTATATAGAAATCACAAAATCGCTAGAATCCTCTTTACAAGACAAACAAACCCAAGGTTCAACACCAGAAATAGAACAAACAATCTCTAACTTAAAATACCAAAAATATATCTTAGAAAATAGTGAAGACCCTGTAGGAATCTGCCGTAATGACACAGATAAAACACTGTTAATCTATGGAGAAAAACCTAAAAAATCTACATCAACCTACGATAATGAATTGTATCTGCTACCGAGTGGTGTAGAAACAGATGACGAGTGGGATTGTCAAGGTGTATATATTCCAGGACAAGCGGCTACAGCAGAACAAGCGGCTATACCTGCTAAAGCGGTTAAGATTTTTCATGGAACTCGGTTAGTCGCTACAACCAATTCCCAATCTGGAGAACTTGAATTTAATCTTCCCCCAGCTAAAGTTTTTCAATCTGGCGAAGCTAACTGGTTTATTCCTGATGACTTGCAAGCTGTACTCAATACAGGAATAAGAACTGCAAAAATTAACGATTAAATCAAGGTTTGTACTGGAATATGCAGGTTGATTAAAACAAGAGTCAGAATTTTTCTGGCTCTTTTATTTACGATTTATATTAAGATAAATTAAAATACGCCAATAAAAAATATCAATAATGAAACATCAATAAAATTGTTTTATTAAAAGCTCTATATCAATAAATATAAACAATTTGACATTGCTACTTAAATACATAAATCCCATGAAAATAGACGCAGAAAAATCAACAGTGAACAATATAGCAAAAAAGAAATACAGGTCAGATAGAATCCGGGATCACTTAGCCAATGAACGTACTTATTTAGCATGGATGCGGAGTGGTATTGCACTCATGGGTTTTGGTGTGTTGATTGTACGATTGCGGATTATCCGTCCCCCACTAGCACCACAACTTCCTGGTAATGGTTGGAAGTTAGGTTTAGCATTTTCTTTGGTAGGAGTATTAACAGTTTTACTTTCAACACAGCATTATTTTGCCGTTCGTCGAGATATTGACGAAGATACTTATCAACCGCCAGACCGTTGGATATTATTAGCGAGTATAGCTGTGCTTCTCCTTGGTGGTGGCGTACTATACTATGTATTCACAGTTCCACTAGACTATTTGAATAGTTACATTTTGGAGTAAGAGATTAGGGGCTAGAGACTAGGGATTAGGTTTATCTTCAAGGGTGTAGGGAAGAAATTTTCATCAGCCTCTAGCTTTTAACTATCTAGGTGAAAACAGGTATTTCTAAATCTGATAAATCCTTGAACAACGTAGTGCTTAAGTAGCGTTCGCCAAAACTAGGTTGCACCATCACAATTAACTTACCTTCATTTTCTGGACGTTTTGCTACCTGAATAGCTGCATACAACGCTGCGCCTGTAGAAATACCTGATAATAAACCTTCTTCTCTGGCTAATCTGCGACTATAGCTAATTGCATCTTCATCAGATACGGCAATCACTTCATCAATCAATTCCAAACGGCAAATTGCTGGGATAAATCCCGCCCCAATTCCTTGAATTTTATGCGCTCCTGATTTACCACCAGAAAGCACCTGACTATTAGTTGGTTCTACAGCAATAGCTTGAAAACTGGGTTTGCGCTGTTTAATTACCTCAGCTACACCAGTTAATGTTCCGCCAGTACCAACCCCCGCTATCAGAATATCTACCTGTCCATCGGTATCTTGCCAAATTTCTTCAGCAGTGGCTTGACGATGGATTTTAGGATTAGCTGGGTTACGGAATTGCTGCAACATATAGGCATTGGGTAATTCTGCCACAATTTGCTCGGCTTTAGCGATCGCTCCTCGCATCCCTTCAACACCAGGAGTTAATTCTAACTGTGCGCCATAAGCTCGTAACATCGCCCGTCTTTCTGTACTCATGGTATCTGGCATCGTCAGAATCAAATGATAACCCTTTGCCGCCGCCACCATTGCCAAGGCGATACCCGTATTCCCAGAAGTTGGTTCTACTAATATTGTTTTACCGGGATGAATTAAACCTGCTTCTTCTGCATTTTCTACCATACTCACGCCAATTCTGTCTTTTACAGATGCAGATGGGTTCATGCTTTCTAACTTCACCACAATATTAGCTACAGTTCCCTCTGCTTGAGGAATTCTGTTTAACTGCACCAATGGCGTGCGTCCGACTAACTCTGTAATATTTTTAGCAATTTTCATAGCAGTATTTTGATGTCGCTATATGTAATACATCTGACTTTTTTGTAAACGTGCTTGTCGTTGGTCACACAAATCTTGGATAGTATATTGGCTTAAAACAGCTTGCGCTGCTACATCCGCTTGTCGCCAAATCTCCCCCACCAAGCTTTTTTCTAAATTTTCTTCAACAGCAGATTCTTTTTCTTTCTGTTCTCCATCCAACATAATTACGACTTCCAACAAAGTCAGTTGTCGAGGTTCACGCACCAAGACAAACCCACCTCTAGAACCACGTTGACTCTGCACCACACCCGCCCGCCGCAAATTAGAAAGAATTTGCTCCAGATAACGCTCTGGGATTGGATGCTTGGCCGATATATCACTCATAGTTATAGGGGTTTTGCGAACATAATGGTTCGCTAACTCTAAAAGTGCCAATAGAGCATATTCCACCTTGGCAGACAGATCCAAAAGGGCATAGTTTTGTTTTTTTAAGCTTTCCGACATTATACTACTGTTAACTGGTAGACTTATTGTACTTTAAAAGCGAAATTACTAAAACAATGTTCTGATAGCTACAGTTACTTTAATTATTGTTGAATTACTATAAATCTATCCATTTATCGGTGTTTAGGTATAAAGCTCTATATCTAAGGCTGATTTAATCTATGACAATTTCGTGTAATCCACCCTATCTAATTTGACCTTGTAATAAATATCACTACAAATTTCAACTAGCCTTCATTTGCAAATGCAGAAATATGCTTCTAACTGACTTACGTACAATTTCTGAACGCGATCCCGCCGCCCGTAATTGGCTTGAGATTTTATTCTGTTATCCTGGCGTTCAAGCTTTAATGTTTCATCGCCTTACCCATTGGTTGTACAAAATTGGGGTTCCTTTTGTACCGCGATTGATTTCTACTATCAGTCGGTTTTTGACAGGTATTGAAATTCACCCTGGCGCAAAGATTGGTAAAGGCGTATTTATTGACCACGGTATGGGTGTAGTCATTGGTGAAACAGCCATTGTCGGTGACTATGCCCTCATTTATCAAGGTGTCACCCTTGGTGGTACAGGCAAAGAAAGCGGTAAGCGACATCCTACTTTGGGTGAGAATGTTGTCGTTGGGGCTGGTGCAAAAGTGTTGGGTAATATTCAAATAGGTGACAACGTTCGCATTGGTGCAGGTTCAGTTGTTCTGCGCGATGTTCCCAGCAATACTACTGTAGTAGGTGTTCCAGGACGTTTGATTAAGGTTGATAGTCATGCTGATGTTTTAGCACATGGGAAAATCCGAGATGTAGAAGCAGAGGTAATTCGCGCTCTGTTTGAACGTGTTAAATACTTAGAACAGCAAGTAGAACAGTTAGATATTAATGTCCATCTATCTACCAACGAAGAAAACAATCAACACATCGATGAGACGAAAGCTGAAAGCAACTTAGTCATTGAAGAGTTTTTAGATGGTGCAGGAATTTAAGTCAAAAAATAGCAGATGGGTGGGAGTATCCCATCTGCTATTAAAAAAGGAGTAAGCGACAAGTTTAATTAATTATTAGCGAGTGCCAATTGTTGAGTTGCATCCTGGGTATGATTCACTGCGACAGCAAACTCTTTAAGGACATCTTGCAATCTTTGGGCTATTTCTGCATCTAGTTGGACGCTACCATCAGGCTGAATTTGAATTTGCTTATCGACTGCGTAAACTGTACCCAATATGTGGCGTGCGCCTAATTCAGATAATACGGGTTTTAAGGCATATTCTACTGATAATAAATGAGCGATTGTTCCGCCTGTAGCTATGGGTAGTAAAACTTTGCCTGTTAAGGATTTTTGGGGTAATAAGTCTAAAAATGCTTTCAGTACACCTGTGTAGGCGGCTTTATAAATAGGGGTAGCAATAATTACGCCACTGGCTTTTTCTAATAATGCTTTTGGTTGTTGTAATGCGCTGCTATCGTAACGTCCGAATGCTAAATCTTCAGCAGGTATGTCTCGCACTGAGATGATATCTATATTTAATCCTTGCTGTGATAGGCTTTTTGCAGCGTGTTCTAAAATGGCGTAGGTTCTGGAAGGGTGGGAGGGGCTACCTGCGATCGCTAATATATGTGTCATGTTGAGTTAGTTCTTTGAGGATTTTTAAACGCAGAGGTATTTGGAGGGAAGCGCGGAGTTACGCGGAGGTTTTTTAATCTACGGTGGCAATTTGTGGTTTAGGGAATTCTTGGTTGGCGACGACTTCACCGAAGGGGCTTAGTAGTTGTGGTTGTATTGTTGGTTGGGTTGCTAGGGGTAGGCGAGGGAAGAGTAATTCTGCTGTTCGATAGGCTTCTTCTAGGTGGGGATATCCAGAGAAAATGAAGGTGTCGATACCTAATTCTCGATACTCCAACATTCTTCTTGCAACGGTATCGGGATCGCCTACTAAGGCAGTTCCCGCGCCACCACGCACTAAGCCAATTCCTGCCCATAAGTTGGGGCTAATTTCTAAGGCTTCACGAGAGCCGTTGTGTAGGGTTGTCATGCGGCGTTGTCCTTCGGAATCCATGCGTGCGTAAGCTTGTTGGGCTTGGGCGATCGCATCTTCATCGACATACCGAATTAAATCGTTGGCTGCATCCCATGCTTGGCTTTCTGTCTCTCGCACAATGACGTGCAAACGAATCCCAAAACGTAATGTTCTACCTTGTGCTTCGGCTAGTCGGCGTACAGAGGCTATCTTTTGGGCAACTTGTTCTGGTGGTTCGCCCCAAGTTAAATATACATCTACGTGTTTGGCAGCAATTTCTTGAGCAATGGCGGAAGAACCTCCAAACCATAATGGCGGATGAGGTTTCTGAACTGTAGGGAATAACAGCTTACCACTTTGGATATTAAGATAATCTCCCTGGAAGTTGGTAGTTTGTGAGGCTGCTATCTGTCGCCACACTGCTAAAAATTCATCTGTTAATTTGTAGCGATCGTCATGGGAAAGGTGCAATCCATCTCCCGCCAACTCTACAGGATCGCCTCCGGTGACGACGTTAATTAACAACCGTCCGCCAGAAATGCGATCAAATGTTGCAGCCATCCTTGCTGCTACTCCCGGTGACATCAAACCCGGACGTATCGCCACCAAAAACTTCATCTGTTTGGTATGTGTCACCAAAGTTGATGCCAAAATCCAAGCATCTTCGCAAGAACGGCCTGTAGGTAGTAATGCCCCCGCAAAACCTAAATGATCCACGGCTTGAGCTATCTGTCGCCAGTAATCAAAGTTGACTACGCGCCCACCTATGGCAGTACCTAAATAGCGTCCTTCACCGTGAGTCGGGATAAACCAAAGTAGCTGCATGATATCTATGTCAGATCAAGATTTCTGATATAACGGCAAGTCAATCGATATACCGTATTTTATGATTACTTTTAGACTATCGCACAGCCAACGATGTAAATCAAGGCCTTGATCAAAATAAATACGGTTAACCAATCGAGTTTTAGTATTTTAATCCTTGCGATTTTCTAGTGAGTATGACATACTCATGGTTAAAGCAAACAACACTAACTCGACCGACTTACAGTATTTTACAAAAACCCTAGCTAGAGATGTTATCAACACCTCTAAAAAATTTTGGTGCAAGGAATTAATCATGCTTAAAGATGCACAAGGACTAGTAGTTACAACAGATTCAGACAAAGCGATCGCAGCTATTAATCGTTTTATAGATCAAGCACTATGCTATGGCAAAGATGCAGAAACAGCAATTTTGCAAGCAATTGAAGCAGATCCAACTTGTGCATTAGCCCATGCTTATGCGGCGGCTTATTATCTCACCCAAGAAAACCGTAAAGCTTGGCAGCAAGCTCAACCATATCTGCAAACTGCACAACGAAATTTAGCCAAGATTACCGATAGAGAAAGGTTATATGTGCAAGCAATTTCAGCTTGGGCAAATCAAGAAATTGATGTAGCGATCGCCTTACATGAAGAGATTACCAACAAATTTCACTATGATTTGATATCTGTGCAGCAGGGACAGTATCACTATTTTTACATAGGTGACAAAGAGAGATTGCGGCAAATTGCCCAGAAAGTTTTACTTAGCAATCCCGGAAATCATTATTTATATGGCATGGTGGCGTTTGGTTTAGAACAATGTCACCAATTGGGAGTAGCAGAAAAAATGGCTCGTCAGGCGATCGCATTAAATAGATATGATCCTTGGGCGCATCATGCGATCGCTCATATTATGGAAACCCAGGGAAGAATAGATGAAGGCATAGCTTGGATGGAGAGTTTTGCAGATACTTGGGAAAACTGCAACTCTATGCTCTACACTCACAACTGGTGGCACATTGCCTTATATTATTTGCAGTTGAAAAACTATCAAAAAGTTCTCAAACTCTACGATACGCATATATGGGAACGTGCTAACAAACAATCTCCTAAAGACCAAGTAGGAGCCATTTCATTATTATTACGCCTAGAATTGCACGGTGTAAATGTGGGCGATCGTTGGCAAAGCATCAGCCCTTATCTTTACAGCCGGATTGAAGAACACGCACTACCATTCCAAGATTTACATTATGTCTACGCCCTCGCCAAAGCTGGACATCATGATTGGGTAAATCAGATGCTTGCAAGTATGCAATATCATACCTTGAGTATCAATCCTTTTGTGCGACAGCGTTGGATAGAAGTAGCAATTCCCGCCGCTAGAGGTATGGTAGCTCATGCCAAAGGTGATTTTCACACCACAGTTGCAGAACTCAAACCTGTTTTATCGCGCCTGCATGAGATTGGAGGTAGTCATACGCAGCGCGTGTTGTTTAAGCAAGTTTATCAAGATGCAGTCTTTTTGGCTCAAAAGCAGAATTGGGTTTACGGGATTACAGCCTGATGTGAAATCTCAGGCTAATGCCATCTCAATTTTCTCCTTATAGCCGAAAATTAAATACTATAAGAATCCGATTTGATTTCTGAATCTAGTTGTGTAGGCTGGGAGTAGGGAATGGGGAGTAGGGAGTAGGAAAAAAGCCTGACCTGGGTGTACTGGTTTTTTTCATAAATCAAATATGAGTCCTATATTAAATTGATTCACTTACAGTAGATTGTAAGACGAATTATCTATTTTCGTCAAAAATTAATGCAAAAACCAGTCAAATTAAATTTGAGTTTTTGTAAAACCCAGGGTTATCCATCTGACTAATTTTTAGCCAGCACTTCTTGAGGAGTAATTTCCACATACTGTTCTGGAGTTAGAAAACCATCTCTGACATTTACCTTCTTTGGTATTAGCCCCAAGCTATACCACTTATCAGCGACTTCCTGTTGTTTATTAATAATTTTCTCTGTAATTGGTACTAGCGCAAAATCATATTTACTGTGCATGATTTCTAAAGTGGATGAATCAAGTTGAGTAGCTTGGGCAAGTAATTGAGCAATTTCTTGAGGATGGTTTTTTGACCAAACTTGTGCCTTATGCAGTTCTTCAAGAAAAATTTTGATAACTTCTGGGTTTTCTTGATAAAACTTGCGGTTTGTAGAGTAAAAATTGTTAGTATCTCGCAAGCTGTTACCACCATCTACCAAAACACGCCCAGTTTGATTTTGAACATTTCTTGTAACAAATGGTTCCCAGATAAACCAAGCATCTACTTTACCTTGGCTAAATGCCACATTTGCATCTGGAGGTGGCAAATAAACAGATTCTACATCACTAAGTTTTAGTCCTGCTTTTTCTAAAGCTCTCACTAAAAGGTAGTGACCAATCGATGCTTTTTGAAAAGCTACTTTTTTACCTTTCAAATCTTTGACGCTTTGAATAGGAGAGTTCTTCGGAACTAACAGAGAAACTGATTTACCATCATTAGAATTAGCAGCTAAATATACCAAAGGCGCACCGGCTGCTTGAGAAAAAATAGGAGGTGATTCAGCTGTAGAAGCAATATCCAGTGCGCCTGCATTTAATGCTTCTAATTGTTGAGGCCCAGCAGCAAATTCTGGCCATTCTACTCTGTAACCTAGAGGTTTTAGTTTTTCTGCTAAAATGCCTTTTTGTTCTAAAACGGCGAGGGCTGTTAGTTGTTTAGAACGAACAATTCTGACTACTTTATTATTATTACCTACATTCGATTTAGATGAAGTTACTTGTTGCTGATTATTATTGGCAGGACTACAACTCAACAATGATGTGGACAAGACTAAGCTATAGCCAAAAGCAAATAAAGCATGACGACGAGTGATGCGTAAGCTTTGTTTAGATTTATTTTTAAAATCTTGTATGTATCGAATCATATTTTGCTATCAAGCTATTCAAAATTCCAATTTTCAAACTGAGTAAAAAAGGTGGATAAACCACCTTTAGTAAGCGGAGGTATACTGTGGCTAAAACTTTGGGCTGAGGGAGATTGCCTTACTAAGGTCAAGTCTTCATTCAGTATTTAATTGCCAATATCACTTGATAATCTACTGACAAATTAAAGTTAACTACTATAAATCGATAGAATTTTAGCTGTTTTGCCAATATAGTAATTTTACATGGTTATATATAAAAAGCAAGTAGATTTTGAAAAAAATCAAAACTAACGTTAAGTAACTTATTCAACCTTGTGCCAAAACTAGCACCAAATCTAGCTAAGTCATGAAATCTTGACATTGGATAATTTTGAGAAATTATACTTATGGCATTTTTGTGACTGAGGTGTTTTAGCAAGGATGGATATAGCTCTAGTGTTTGCTATATAAGGCTTTGATGATTTAAAAGCTAGAAAGTAAAAGTAATATTATGCCTTTACTGTTTTTCACAATACAGACTGTAAAAATCAAGTTAACTGAAGGTCAATTATAAATATTGCAGAGATAGCTGACACCGATAAAGTAATCGAACAGAAGAATATAACCCTTTAATGGATAAGGATTTCAAGCAATTAGATGCTCATTAAATATTTAAAAGCGGCTAATTTACTTGAAGTACATAGATATAGTGTCCTTCAAATTGCTAGGATTTGAGAATAGGTTGATTTTCCAAAAATAAAGTTTTACCTTGCTAATTAGGTCAGCCACACCTTACAACTGCAACAGCAAGGAGACTTTTATGATGATGGAAACTGAATCTTTACTCGCTGAAATGGAAGCTTGCAAACAAATCTGCATTGAATGTCAAAATACCTGTATTGACACACTTAAGTACTGTAAGAACCAGAATAGTAAATACATAGATATGACAGTGCTTACCATGTTGCGAGACTGTGCAGAAATGTGCATGATGTGCGTCAACATGATTAATGATGGTTCTGAGTTCATGGGTAATACCTGTAGTTTGTGCGCTCAAATTTGCGATCGCACCGCAATGGTTTGTGAAAAGATGAATAGCAATGTCACAATGATGCTGTGTGCAGCTATTTGTCGCAAATGCGCTCAAAGTTGTAACGCAATGGGACTTAATTCTGCTTCTTATTTCCGTAGGTCAAGTTTAGTGTCAGCAGATGCACTACTGTCTAGCTAATGAACGTCCAAGATTGAGTATCTTCATTTATCACAGATAATTCATTACTACTTAAACCCATATCTTGCCTTACTATTTTTAGTGATTCGCCACCCACAAAGTTTTTTGGGTGGCGATAAAATTCATAAAATTCTTTTGAACTACAGCCAAGGTACTTCTTCAGGCGCATAACGAAAAGCGCGAAAGACTGAATTTTGCTCTCCACGCGCCACTGCTGAGTTATCATCCAGATTCCGTACTGCAAAGTGAGGATTGATATATTCCCAGACAATCTCTCCTGAAACTGTCACTTCAAATATCCGACCGTAAGCACCTTCTGTAATTAAAGTGTTGCCGTTAGGTAGACGCTGTGCGCCTGATATATATGAACTAAAGAAGTTTTGAGGTGGGTTGTCGGTGTATTGCCAAACAATCTCTTTAGTTTGACGACTAACTTCAATCACACGCGAGAAATTCAGCGCAGTGTGACGGCGATGTGCGCCATTGTCAAAAATCAGGATATTGCCATTAGCTAATTCGTTAGGAAAGTGCTGTTGTGCTAGTATGTCATCTCCAAGTGTCCAGATAATTTCTCCTGTGTTGCGATCGATAATTGCGACAGTAGAAATGTTACGAAAGCTGACTATAATATTGCCGTCAGCGAGTTCGCCTACAGTATTACCATGAGTCCATTCGTGTCGTTGGTCTTGAGGAGTGATAGTAAAAATATCTGGGTCTAGATGTTCGTAGGCGTGCCAAGTCCAAACAATTTCACCGCCAGGAGTAACTTCGTAAAGCACATCTGCATAGATGTCACCGTCTGCTTCTGTTCCCGCTACACCGCCTTTGATATGGGGAATCAAAGACTGAGGTATTTTTTCAATTGCTAATAAAATTGTGTTTCCGTTGCGAAGTCTGCGTCCATCGTGATGATGATCTGGATGTTTATACTCCCAGATAATATTTCCCTTAGGATCTGCTTCTAAGACAACTCCACCTTTAAAAGCATCCCACAAAAGAAAACGTGGTGGAATTTCTGGGGTTTTACCGTTATAAAAAAGGTTCCCGTTAGGCAAGAGATAACCATATAAACCCGGTGGATAAGGTAAATTCCATTGATGAATAACTTCTCCTTCCAGGTTGAGAAGATAGACTTCTCCATTACCTGTAAGTGGTGTGAAAAGTGTATAACCCTTATATACTTTGTCTGGGTTATAAGCTCTTAAACCAGTACCACGGCGACGGATAGTATTTTGATCAACTGATGCTGTTGCGATCGTCATAATTTTAAATAGCTATGATGAATTTTGTACACTGATAATGTATTTGGAGTTTTCAGATCCCCGGCTTCTTAAAGAAGCCGGGGATCTCGTAACACAACCTATTTTTATGGTGCTGGATTTGGATATTGAGTGTGAACTGCGTCTATTTCTGCCAGAATTTCTTTGTCGAGAATTACATTGATGCTATTTATATTTTCTTTGAGTTGTTCTAGTGTAGTAGCACCGATAATTGTACTCGCAACAAACCAACGACTCCGCACAAATGCTATAGCTAATTGTGCAGGACTTAGTTGATGGCGTTGAGCTATTTCTACATAAGCTGCAACTGCTTTATTGACATTTGGCTTTAAATATCGCTGACCAAAGTTTTCAAACAAAGTAACTCTTGCTTTTTCTGGTTTACCGTTGAGATATTTACCAGTTAAATAACCAAATCCCAAAGGACTATAAGCGAGTAGAGGAACGTTTTCGTAATAAATTGCTTCTGCAAGCGCACCATCAAAAACTCGATTGAGCAAATTATAGGCATTTTGAATCGAGACAACTTTGGGTAAATCAAATTGTTTAGCTGCTTGGCTAAATTGGACAACTCCCCAAGGAGTCTCATTACTTAAGCCAATATAGCGAATTTTACCAGCTTGAATGACATCAGCAAACACTTCCAGTTGTTCAACTATAGGAACTGTTTCCTTTAATTGAGAGGGGTCAAACACTGTTTGTCCAAAACGTGGAACATAGCGGTCAGGCCAATGGATTTGATATAAATCGATATAATCTGTCTGTAATCTTTTGAGGCTATCATCTACCGCTTGCTTGATATTATCTCTGTCAATTGCTTTGGCTCCATCACGCAACCATTTAAAACCGCGTCCTGGCCCCGCAATTTTAGTAGCAATTATGAGTTTTTCTCGCTGTTGATGTTTTAACCATTCTCCAATATAACTTTCGGTGAAGCCATAGGTTTCAGCACTTGGTGGTACTGGGTACATCTCAGCCGCATCAATGAAGTTAACGCCTTGACTGATGGCGTAATCTAGCTGCTGGTGGGCTTCTTCTATAGTATTTTGCCGCCCATAAGTCATTGTACCAAGGCAAATTTCCGAAACTTTTAAGTCACTATTTCCTAATTGGTTATACTGCATACTTTGGAATATTTTTATTGTTCAATTTTGGTTACTCAATAATTATTATTTATGCTGAAAAATTTTTAATTTTTAGAGTAACTGAGGATTATTCAAATAATACTACGGTATGTTTATCTAATTAAATGCTTTTCCAATAAAATTAACAAAAACATTTCTTTTGATGCTTAACAACTTTTAGCGATCGCCATCCTCAAAATTCTGCTCTCAACATCATTTATTGTGTAGTCTAGTTATTAGTCTCAGCATAACTAGCAGAGCATGATAAACTCACACGTTCAAGTTCCCATAATTGATATTAGTGCGCTGGTTTCCCAAACTAGCAAATCTTATTCTGTAATTGCAGAACAAATTAGACAATCCTGCCAAGATTACGGCTTCTTCTATATCGTTGGACATGGAGTTGATGAACAATTACAAAAACAGTTAGAAAACCTCAGCCAACAGTTTTTTGCACAGGATGAAAACGCTAAACTGCAAATTCAGATGTCTCTTGGTGGTAAAGCATGGCGAGGTTATTTTCCTGTAGGTAACGAATTAACATCAGGTAAACCAGACTTAAAAGAAGGTATTTACTTCGGCACAGAACTAGAAAAAAATCATCCACTGGTAAAAGCTGGTACACCAATGCACGGTCACAACCTTTTTCCATCCAACATTCCCCAATTTAGAGAAACAGTGCTGGAATATATACACTCAATGACTCAACTCGGACATAGGCTAATGGCTGGGATTGCTTTGAGTTTGGGATTAGAAGAATCTTACTTTGCAGACCGTTATACAAAAGACCCATTAATATTATTTCGGATTTTTAATTATCCTCCTAATCAATCATCATCTCAATCTCAGTGGGGTGTTGGCGAACATACAGATTACGGAGTATTAACTATTCTCAAGCAAGATAATATCGGTGGATTACAAATCAAATCAAAGTCTGGTTGGATAGATGCACCTCCTATTCCTAATTCCTTTGTGTGCAACATTGGGGATATGCTCGATCGCATGACGCAAGGATTGTATCGCTCAACACCTCACCGTGTTCAAAACTTCTCAACAAGTAATCGCCTATCATTTCCCTTCTTCTTTGATCCCAACTTTAACGTTGAAGTCAAACCCATTGAAATCAAAGACGTAGTAGTGAATGATGATAAAAGCGATCGCTGGGATCAAACTAGTGTCCACGAATTTAGCGGCACATACGGCGATTATCTGTTAAACAAAGTCTCCAAAGTCTTCCCAGAACTACGTCAAACAGTGCTTTAAACTAACCTTCTGCCTCCTGCCCCCTGCCTTCTGCCTTCTTTAATAAACAGAAGCCAACAGCTTATCTATCGCCGCACGAAACGCCGTTGCTGCACCAGCACTCATATCACGCGGCGCACAGATGCGGTTTCTTAGATATGCAAAAGTAATCGCCCCCACAGCAGCGAAGATAGGATCAACATTGCTATTTTTACCACCAGTCCGACCACCTGGTAAAGTTGCGCCATTGCCAGAAATGAGATAATCAGCCAGTTGTCGTAGGTGAAAATCAACTGCGTCTTTAACTGTGGTAAAGTCACCATCTACCGCTATTGCTTGGACTCCAGAATTTTTAATAATATCTCCTATGGCAACTTCCCGATTATCGCTCAACCTCTCAGCCGCTTCCGCGCGATATTGAATATTCTCGCTATCTGCTGCATCTAAAGGTAAGGGATTACCAATCGGTTCTACACCCCATCGACGACGTAAAAGTAAATTGTTAGTAATATTATCCGACTTCACCCGATGATAAGCAGGACGCTGATTTAGTGCTTCAAACCAAGCATTAATTCGAGGAAAGCGCGGATTTCCTTTAATGTGATATCCCCGATACACAGGTAAATTAGCCGCCAATCTATCGAGATGGGGGCTATACATAATGTCTACCAAGCTAAATGTACTGACAAAGAAGGGGCTTGGATATTTCCCTAAAGCTTGCTCAAGTTCATCTAACTTTGCCTCAAATTCTGCTTGTAACTTTGTTAACTCATCAGCATCACTGGGTGCTTCTCTGAGAAATTTAAACGCAATCTCTCTAAATCCATTAGTCTCAGCCTCTTCAACTAACTGTCTAGCAACAGCATTTTCCTCTGGATTTTCCGGCAATAATGCAGGACTAGGAAACTGTTCTTCTAAAGCCAAGAGAATATCTTTAGATTCATACACCAACTTCCCTTCAATCTTGGCAGCTGGGACAAGAGTTGTAGGAACCAAATCTGTATACCACTTGGGTTTATTGCTTAAATCAATAAACTCCGTTGCAAAAGGAATTTCTTTTTCTTCCAATGCAAACCAAACTCGTTCACAAAAAGGACACCAAGAATTAGTATCTCGGTACAGTAAGACTGGCGGTTGAGTGTTTGGGGGAAGTTTATGTAAACTGCTGGGTATTGGTGCGGTAGAAGGTGATTGTCCTGGTCTTTTTACACGACGCGCCGAAGTATTTTTTCTAGCAGTTTCTAAAAGTTCTTCCCAACTAGATAGTGTGTTTTGAATAGCCATTTTTACCTCGCTTTACTAGGAACGCCCGAAAACACAAATAATTGCTGCTCTTTGGATTGAGGTAAATTTTCACCAAGGTATCGATGAAGACCTACTCCCATGTCACCCGTAGCTGTGAGTTTGAAGTTAACTTCTGCAAATCCCGATGCACTCAAGATTTTTCGTACATTGTCAGAGTAGGGAATACCGTTAGAGTGTCCGCGAGTCCAGATAACAAAAGCACCAGGTTTACTCAGAAAACTCAGGTTATCTAATAAGCGATTGAGTTCTGCTTCTGTTAGATTGCCAAAGACACCACAAGCAATCACAATATCTGCTGGTACCGCACCTACATAATTACTGGCGATCGCTGCATCACCATTGATAAACTCAATTTGCTTGGTTAAACCCAAAGATTCTATAGTTGCGCGTCCACGTTCAACTAATTGGGGGTTGAGTTCCACAAGCCTTGCGTGTACGTCATTTCTCCGAGGGTGATTTTCCAATGTTCCTAATAAATCTCGTCCATCACCCGCGCAAACACTCACTATCCGAATAGCCCCATCTGGAGACGCATTCAAGCTATATCCAATAAATTCTCGCACGATTTCTAGACGCTGCTGCAATCTAGGCTCAGTCTTGTAGAGGTCGTGCCATTCATACCAATCTTTTGGCATAAGGGGTAATTCCCGTTTAATGCACACTGTATATTTTAAAGTACGGTTAACTTATCGGTTAACTGTATTTTATTAATGAAGGCAGAGTATCACAGATATTTAGATAAAATCAAGTCTTATCTCTGACACTTCAGTTAAAGTTGTCTAGTGAGAATATCAGATTTGTAGAGACAAGAAACTTCGCGCCTGGACAGGTCTACAAAACATTACGAATTATCCTTTTTCAATATCTAGAAAATTGCCCTATGACACAATACGGTTCAGTTAAGAGAATAGTAGGTTGGGTGTAGCGATAGCGTAACCCAACAGAGTCTTAAAAATGTTGGGTTCCGTTCCTCCACCCAACCTTGTATATTGAGGGAAGTAGTAGACCGTCCCAACCTTGGTCACAATAGACCGCTATGTAGCACGGGTCACTACAAAAATCTCTTTGACAGAACTCGAACAGTCGCCAGGGG
>NZ_JACJTB010000058.1 GCF_014698475.1 Nostoc spongiaeforme FACHB-130
CCAGCCAATATATAGGCGGTTGTTGGTGCTGGTGATCCAGTTGCAGAACTGCTCCCATACGTTGGCGCTTTTGCGCTGTTGTAAGGTTGCTGTCATGTCTTTATGATTGCTTTGTTATGTATGTTTCAGGTGTTTTCACCTGTTGTTACATATCTTAAAGGTATCTATTGCGTTTTGTAAAGTAATCTGAGGAAAAATTTTTAACTTACCCTGTAGAAAGCTCTGATACCTAGTTACAGTCAGGGTTGTGCAGTAAATTAATACGTTTACAATTATTGAAAAACTTTATTTTATGGCCAACGCCAATTCTGCCATTGTCACCTACAGCCCAGCTTACACAATCGTTCCAACCTATGAGTGCTTCAATCGCTGTGCCTACTGTAACTTTCGTACCAACCCTGGCGAGAGTCCTTGGCTGACGCTATCCGCAGCAGAGGAAATCTTAAAACGACTTAAAAATGAGAAAGTCTGTGAAATTCTGATCCTGAGCGGTGAGGTACACCCTAATTCACCACAGCGTCAGTCCTGGTTTCAGCAAATTTATGATTTGTGTGCATTAGCATTGACGATGGGTTTTTTACCGCACACCAACGCCGGGCCGTTGAGTTTTGCAGAAATGCAACAGTTAAAAAATGTAAACGTTTCAATGGGTTTGATGTTGGAACAGTTAACACCAGCTTTGTTGAAGACTGTACATCGCCACGCACCCAGCAAAGTCCCAGAACTGAGACTGCAACAATTACAATGGGCGGGAGAATTGCAAATTCCCTTCACCACGGGTTTACTTTTAGGAATTGGCGAAACCACAGATGATTGGTGGAAAACTTTAGAAGCCATATCTCATATTCATCAAAGCTACCATCACATTCAAGAAGTGATTTTGCAACCCCACAGTCCGGGAAATCAGCAAACATTTGACGCACCACCATTTGACCCCCATCAATTACCAGCAGTTATTAGCAAAGCACGTCAAATTTTGCCGCCAGAAATTACAATTCAAATTCCGCCAAATTTAGTTAAAGATGAGCCGTGGTTACTGGCTTGTATTGAAGCAGGCGCGAGAGATTTAGGCGGGATAGGGCCGATAGATGAAGTGAATCCCGATTATCCACATATTCAGGAACAAGAGTTGAAAGAAATTTTACAACCTGCGGGGTGGGAGTTAGTACCACGTTTACCTGTTTATCCACAATTTGATAGCTGGTTATCGAAAGAATTGCAAATAACAGTTAGTCACTGGCGGAAGATTTTCACCTCAACTTTTGTTTTATAAGCATAAGTATGATGTAGCGATCGCTCCCACTCAGCCACGCACCTACCAAAAGACAGAGCTTGCACCCTAGCAACTGTTGTAAAATAGACAATAGACAGATTCGGAGGGCCAGTTAACTGGTCATAAACGCCTATAGAGACTATCTTCGGAAATCTCCAAGGTTTAAAGTCCAGCCAGCTGAAACAACTACAGCGGCTGTACCACCAGCGTATACCAGGCGATCGCATCACAACGCCTGAATTTTCTCAGCGTCTGGCTGCTATTAGCACAGAAATCAATCAACCCGTGTGTGCCTATCTCAACCGTCGCGGTCAAGTGATTCGTGTTGGGGTAGGCACACCGCGTCAGACGCAAATTCCACCGCTAGAACTGCCCCGTTACGGTGCAGAACGTCTGAGCGGTATTCGCTGTATTGCTACCCATCTCAAATCAGAACCACCCAATGAGGTGGCGCTGACTGCTATGGCAATGCAACGGTTAGACGCGCTGGTAATGTTGAATATCACTGGGACAGGATTTACCAAGCGTGGTGGTGGCGCTACAGGTTATGTCAAAGAAGCTTATTTAGCTCATTTAGTATCTGATACGAAACAACTAGTAGCAGTCCCAAACTCAGAACGCGGTACGCAAAACTCAGCAACTTACTCCAGCATTTCCCCAGCGATGAGCTTGGATATGCTGGCAGAACAGGACTTCATCGATTTGGTGGAAGGACTGGAAGCAGAATTCCGGCGGGAATTTGTTGCCCAGGAAGTAGATGCTGATCATGACCGCGTGTTGATTGTGGGAGTAATGACCGATGAATTAACTCTGCAACAATTCCACGACACCCTAGCTGAATTAGGACGGTTGGTAGATACTGCTGGCGGTGATGTACTACAGACAGTACAACAAAAGCGATCGCGCATTCATCCCCAAACAGTCATCGGTGAAGGTAAGGTGCAAGAAGTCGCCTTAACAGCCCAAACTCTCGGATGTAATCTCGTCGTCTTCGACCGCGACCTTTCACCAGCCCAAGTCCGCAACTTAGAAGCGCAAATTGGTATTCGGGTAGTTGACCGCACAGAAGTAATTTTAGATATCTTTGCTCAACGCGCTCAATCCCGCGCTGGTAAATTGCAAGTAGAACTAGCACAGCTAGAATATATGCTGCCGCGACTGACTGGAAGAGGTCAGGCAATGTCGCGGCTAGGTGGTGGTATTGGGACTCGCGGCCCTGGTGAAACCAAACTAGAAACAGAACGTCGGGCAATTCAACGGCGAATTTCTCGACTGCAACAAGAAGTCAACCAGTTGCAAGCCCATCGTTCACGCTTAAGGCAACGAAGACAACATCAAGAAGTTCCTTCAGTGGCTTTGGTTGGTTACACTAACGCAGGCAAATCGACCTTACTCAACGCCCTAACTAACGCGGAAGTTTATACTGCTGACCAGTTGTTTGCTACCCTTGATCCGACTACACGTCGCTTAGTCATTCCCCATGCAGACACCAATGAACCCCAAGAAATTCTGATTACAGATACTGTAGGGTTTATTCACGAATTACCTGCATCCTTGATGGATGCCTTTCGTGCAACTTTAGAAGAAGTCACAGAAGCGGATGCGTTATTACATTTAGTGGATTTGTCTCATCCTGCTTGGTTAAGTCACATTCGTTCAGTGCGAGAAATCCTCGCCGCTATGCCTGTGACTCCTGGCCCAGCCTTGGTCGCCTTTAACAAAATTGATCAAGTAGACAGCGAGACATTAGCCTTAGCTAGAGAAGAATTTCCCCTAGCTGTGTTCATTTCGGCAAGCGAACGTTTAGGTTTAGAAACCTTGCGTTTACGTCTTAGCCAATTGATTGCATACGCTGTTGACTCTCGGTAAATACCGAAAATTAAATTTTGAATATATGACATCAGTGCCGTAGTTAGGGAAACTACGGCTTTAATTTTTTTCTATGGCTATTACTGTGGTATTTCCTGAATGACAGGATGCTCAATGACGTGCTAGAACCAATAATTAATAGATATTTTGATTTTGGTACTTGATATAGAAAGCAACTCAAGTTCTAGGAAGACTTATATTAATTTTCCTGCTACCAATTTTTTTGCGCTCCTATCCCTAGCACAATTATTTATGTCAACAAATTCCCAGCAAGTAGAACCAACAAAAGTCAAAGTTCAGCTTCTCTTAACAGGAGGACATCAGTATACAGTTTATCTCAATCCAGATGACCCCGTATTGCATAGCCTGTTAACTACTGTTGTTGCTCGTGCTTATAAACAAGAAGCAGCCAGTCAAGGTTTATTTCAAGTGCCTGTTAATGAAGGGCATTCAGCTTTATGCTTTGCTAGTGATCATCTTGTTGGGTTAATCACCGAACCACCTCTTTGGATACAGCAACCTGAAAATGTCCCACCTGTAGCCAATGATATTTTGAATTCTACTTATGTACAAATAGATAATTTTTTCTCACCTAGTGAGCATGAAAGACTGATTAAGTACGTACTAGCTAACAAGTCAAAGTTTGTTTCTACTAGTACTTCGACCAATGATAAAAATTATCGCCGCTCAATGGTTCTGTATTCATTTCCAGAGTTTTCTGAACTAATTGTCAATAAAGTTCAGCAGATTATGCCTGATGTGATGAGCAAATTGGGAATGACACCCTTCACAGTAGGGCAGATTGAAAGCCAACTCACTGCACATAATGATGGCAATTATTACAAAATTCATAACGATAATGGTAGTTCGGATACTGCTACCAGAGAACTAACGTATGTTTATTACTTCAATAAAGAAGCTAAGCGGTTTTCTGGAGGAGAATTATTAATATATGACAGTAAAGTAGAAAATAACTTTTATGTCAAAGCAGAATCCTTTAAAACTATAGAACCACGCAATAACAGTATTGTATTTTTCTTCAGTCGATATATGCACGAAGTTCTGCCAGTGAAGTGTCCATCTAAGGCATTTCCCGATAGTCGCTTTACAATCAACGGCTGGGTACGTCGAGCAGCATCTTAGGGGAAATTCTGTATTTATATGGACAGGAGCATAATCAGATGAGCCAATTTTTATTAATTCAGTTGATTTTTGAAATTATAATTTCCAATTTTTTTAATCTGGAGAACAAAGTATTTCTTTTTCTGGACTAATTTTTGAATAAATTTTAATCCAACAAGTTAAATCATTTAATTTTTGATAAATTTTTTAAATTACTTTTAAATTCCGATATAGATTAGCTTTGAATAAAGTCGAGATATCTACCGAAATTTTGTATTTTCATATTATTCGGTTTTTTAAATAAATATTTCATACTTGTTAAGCCGCTATCCAGTACATAAGATAGCCAACATTCAAATAACAGACTATTGTTCAAAATTGGATAATCATTTTTTGCCAATTTTCTCAGGATACTTTTGACAATACTGGTAAACGATTTTATAATCATTCTCAACCAGATACATTTTCATTATTTGCCCAGAAAATACAGAAAATACTAGATTTTTGGCTATTTTTTATAAAATTTTGATTAACATTAAACATCCTTAAAATTTGAACAACTATCAAATAATTCCGTATTTATTCTATAGACATTATAATAAATAAAAAATATGGAAAAATGAATAAAATGCAGGCGTGGTTTTATTCATTTTCTGTCATCAGCAATTATCTGGATTTATAAATAAATTCACTAAATAAATATGTAGGGAGAATTATTATTAAAACATAGATAAAAACGCTTATTTTAAATTGACAACTATTTATTGTGATGCCTACAGTATGACAGAAACTGTGAATTTTTTTGACATTACTAGTGAAGGTTGCAATGAATAATGAATAGAAAATGTTCTTCTTTCGTCAGCTATTCTGTCCTGGCTGCTGGCGTTACATGTACATCATGGTTAATAGCTAACCCAGCACAAGCTGTTACATTCAAATTTGATAACATTACTCATAACAGTGTTGCAAATGAGACTGCTGGTGAGTCACAGTTGTTTTTAGATGTCACCAACGCTAGTGGCAATGATACTGGTACTGCACTCTCTGCTTCTCAGGTTTTGTTTAAGTTTAGTAATCCAGTGGGAGGAGCCGCATCTTCGATTACTCAAATTTACTTTGATTACTCGAATACTTGGACAGACCTTTTTAAAGGTTTAGCAACTACTAATGGAATTACTAGTAGTGGTTCTGGTGTCAAGTTTGAGCAAAGTACTGGTAACCTCAATCTTCCAGGAGGAAATAATGTTAACTTTTCGGCTGATTTTGGTGTAGAAGCTAAATCTCAAGGAGGTGTAGCAAAGAATGGTGTAGATCCAGGTGAGTATGTCAGTGTCCTATTTGATTTGAAATCAGGTAAAACGCTGCAAGATGTTTTGAACAGCATGAACAATGGTTCCTTACGTGCTGGTTTCCACGTTCAAGCTTTTGCTAATGGTGGTAGTGAAGCTTTTGTGAATCTACCTAGTACAACAGGTACTGGTACAACAGGCACTGGTACAACAGGCACTGGTACAACAAGTACTGGTACAACAGGTACTGGTACAACAGGTACTGGTACAACAAGTACTGGCACAACAAGTACTGGCACAACAAGTACTGGTACAACAGGTACTGGTACAACAAGTACTGGCACAACAAGTACTGGCACAACAAGTACTGGTACAACAGGTACTGGTACAACAAGTACTGGTACAACAAGTACTGGCACAACAAGTACTGGTACAACAAGTACTGGTACAACAAGTACTGGTACAACAGGTACTGGCACAACAAGTACTGGTACAACAAGTACTGGTACAACAGGCACTGGCACAACAGGTACTGGTACTAGTAGTAGTTCATCACCAACTTCTGTACCAACTTCCTTAGTCTTTAATTTAGATTGTGTTATTTCTGGAACAGTAGGTAATAATAGTTACTCTGGAGGTAGTAATTGCGCTAATGCTGGTACTTCTTTTGGAACAATTACTCTAAAAGAAAATGCTAGTGATTCTAAGAAAGTAGATGTATTCGTGGATTTAGCTGGAAACAATGTCCATAAACTGCTGGACATTAACTTGAATTTCAATGACAGCCTCTTTCCAGTTGCAGGACAGAATTGGAATGTCACGGCAGGTTCTGGATATGATGTTAAGAGCTTTACCAGCAGTGAAAATAACATCAAGCCAGGTGGATACCAAGGAAAGCTAGACTTCCAGATTAGTCCAAAAGCTACTGGCCCAAGCAATGATGGTTATACTGCTACAATCTCACTGGGTAGTTTTGATTTAGATATCAAAAACTTTGATTTCAAAGATACTCTCAATAACATATTTGCAGCAGTTCACATTGGTAATTACGGTAATAACCCTGGAGTTTCTGGTGGTAATTCTATTTGGGTAGGATCAAGTTCTTATTATAAGCCTTCCACCTCTACGCCACCAAAAAAAGTTCCTGAGCCTAGCGGGACTTTAGCTCTTGGCTTATTTGCCATAGTTGGCTTGAAATCCATGAAGAAACATAAAAAGCATCTTTCCTAGAGTCAAATACTCGGTTGCATCTTTACTAGATTTATCTTAAACATAGGCTGAAAAGTGTATTAGCGTTTTTCAGCTATTTTATATAATTATTTAGTCTAAAAAATAGAAACAACTATCTAACTCAATAGATATATATAGGAATATAGAAATAACTCATATTTGATTTTTGAAAAAAGGCAAGTATTTGGTAGCTCAGGATTAAGTACTATATTCTAGGTTGATTGATGATTTTACTGAAAATACCCACTCTACCTATAGGTCTGGGCTGGCTAAATTAAGGATGCTCTCGTAGCATTAAAAAAGCTATAAAGTTACAATATATTGATTAAGCTTGATAATATCAGCAGATTTATCAGTTGCTGATGATGCTCAAATACAAAATGAGTGTTATACAGCCAACTTTAAGAGCATAAAACGGAAAATTATTAAATTTCAATGAGGACATTATGGCTGCTAAGGTAGAAATTTACACTTGGAGGACTTGCCCATTTTGCATCCGTGCCAAAAGTTTGCTAACTAGTAAGGGTGTTGACTTTATCGAATACAGTATTGATGGTGACGAAGACGCAAGGGATAAAATGGCTCAAAGAGCAAATGGCAAACGTTCTTTACCACAAATTTTTATTAACGATCGCCATGTAGGTGGTTGTGATGATATTCACGCTTTAGACCGTCAAGGCAAGCTAAATGAGCTACTAGCTAGTTAGAGGTAATTTATAAAACAAGCAAGTGTTGGAATTACGCTATTTTCTGCTACCAAGGTTTGTGAGTTAGTTAAATCATCAGGAGTTAATCTAAATTGAAGAACTTAGAATTTCCTGGCGATTGAGGCAAATAGCGTGAAACTGGCTTTTATTATTGATCCCATCCATCTGCTTGACCCTTGTCATGATACCAGTGTTGCTCTGATGGAAGCAGCACAAATTTTAGGACATGAAGTCTGGATAACTCAGGCAAACTGGCTGAGTGTAGTAGAAGGTAAAGCTTGGGCAATTCTGCAACGGGTGGAACTAGTACCAATAGATTTGGTAGAAGGACGTTGGGTTGCGGCTAATCCTTGGTATCGCTTGCAAGAACGCTCCTTGATTTCCTTAGAAACAATGGATGCCGTATTTATGCGGACAGATCCACCAGTTAATGACTCTTACCTCTTTGCTACTTACATTCTTGATTATGTTGACCAAACTAAAACTTTGGTGATTAACAACCCCGATGGGATTAGGAGGGCAAACGAAAAAATGTATGCCCTCCAATTTAGGGAAGTGATTCCAGAAACCATTGTCAGTGCGGATAAGCAGTTGATTCGGCAATTTGTCGAAACCAAAGGAGCAACGGTTCTCAAACCACTGGGTAACAAAGCAGGGGAAGGGATTTTATTTTTACAAGCAGGCGATCGCAACTTTAACTCCATTGTGGAACTCAGCACTTATCAAGGCAAGTTACCAGTGATGGTGCAGACTTATCTCCCAGAAGCTAAGGATGGAGATAAGCGCATCATCTTACTGCATGGTGAACCGATTGGTGCTTTAAATCGGCTTTCTAGTGGTAGTGATTTTCGCAACAATATGGCTGCTGGTGGTACGGTTGCGGAAACAGAAATTACCCCCAGAGAACATGAAATTTGTACTCGATTAGCTGATAAATTACGTCAAGATGGGTTAATTTTTGTCGGGATTGATGTAATTGGTGGCTACCTCACAGAAGTCAACGTCACCAGCCCTACAGGAGTGCGGGAAATTGACAGACTGAGTGGTACTCGCTTAGGCCATCAGGTAATTCAATGGGTGGAACAGCGTTTACAAGCTAAAAAATAAAATAATTGCAATTCTTTTGAATATTTCCCGGTCAGCCTTGGTGATCTACTGTTAGGTCACTCTAGAATCAATCAAATAATTTGAGCGATCGCACCTGTCAAGTAAGGCTGAGAGCTTTTGAGACAGGTGCTAATTACCTGAAAATTAATCGTTAATCTACTCAAAATTTTTTCTAAATACAAAACTAGGACATCAAAGCCAACAGACTTTTGCCCAAATAAATTTATTCTGTAAATAGTGTGGACGATTGTTTTCACCAATTTGCCAAATCAAAGATAGCAACAGAATAATTTCTGTTCCTGATGCAATTTAGGCATTCACAAATTTTATACAGTACTCAGTGCCATCTGAGACTGCAAACTTGATCTCATATCTCGAAGCCAAGATACCTCAATTGCGTGGTGGGGTGCGCCGTCTTTGCAGAAACTCAGGAATGTCTAAACCTGATTTTTCTTTCGGTTCCGCAACTGGTGTTGATGGATTAGCTGTTGGTGATTGCGTGGTTGATTTTTTGGGCGGCGGTGCAACGCGGGAGTTGCTGGCGTTTTGTGGTGGTGCTGCTTGGCCTTCACCAGTGAACCCTGTCGCAATCACGGTAATTCGGACTTCGCCTTGTAAACGGTCATCAATTACTGCTCCAAAAATAATATTGGCGTTGGGATCAACTACCTCATAAATTGTTTCTGCGGCTGCGTTCACTTCATGTAAGGTTAAGTCACTGCCACCAGTGATGTTAAAGACTACTCCTCTAGCACCTTCAATGGAAGATTCTAGCAAAGGAGAAGAAATTGCGGCGATCGCAGCTTCCCTAGCACGTGATTTTCCTGAACTAATTCCAATTCCCATCAGTGCTGATCCCGCATCGGCCATTACAGCTCGCACATCTGCAAAGTCAACGTTGACTAACCCAGGGATGGTAATAATATCAGAGATCCCTTGTACCCCTTGACGCAACACATCATCGGCATAGCGAAAGGCTTCTTGTACAGGTGTCTGTTCGGGAATTACTTCTAATAATTTATTGTTGGGGATGATAATCAGTGTATCTACCCGACTTTTCAATCCTTCAATACCTTGTTCGGCTTGGCTTGTGCGGCGGCGACCTTCAAACACAAATGGCCGTGTGACCACACCAACTGTCAAAGCACCCATTTCTTTGGCTACTTCTGCCACAATTGGCGCAGCACCTGTTCCGGTTCCACCACCCATTCCAGCCGTGATGAATACTAAATCAGCACCCTCTAAAGCTGTGGCAATTTCATCGCGTGATTCTTCCGCAGCTTTTTGACCGATGGCTGGATTTCCCCCAGCACCCAAACCTCTGGTTAACTTCTGACCAATTTGCAAGCGACTGGGCGCTCCAGCTAAAGTCAAAGCTTGAGCATCAGTATTAATTGACCAAAACTCCACACCACTCACATCAGACTCAATCATCCGGTTAACGGCATTACCACCACCACCACCAACGCCAATGACTTTGATGTTGGCGACTCTACCGGGAACAATCTCGCCAATGCGACTATTTTCTAAAGATATTTTTTTACTGTCTGAGCCTTGAGCAAAGTTCAGCCCAGAATGATTAAAGGGATTATTTGAGTTTACTGCCAGTGAAAATCCTGGCTGTCCCACAGATTGGGAGTTTTTATAGGTAAGCCCTTGGTTATTATCAAGCGTCATTGGATTTGTGAAAGGTAGATAAACGACTTTTCCGGGTGCTACTCACCGCAGAATCAACTATAGTTTGACACTGCCAAAATCTATAGGTACTGCTCTTGTATTTTGATCATGATTGACAACCTTAACAAGCTTGTCAATCTGCTAGTTCGCTATGAAAGCCAGCGATCGCACAACTAATTCTAGAGAAGTATACCTACATTTACCTAAAGTTGATCTGTCTAAATTCAACAAGCTATTAATAGCTTTCCTACTATGTTGCCGATTTGGCACAGTATACATTTTGCATACTGAACGCCCTCCCATGATTTTTGTTGACGATTTAAGTTGGTCATTAATTTTACAACTACCTGTAATGTTTTTTTGTGCGTTAAATTTCGCTTCTCTTGAGTTTAATGAGTAAATTTTATGATTTCTTAATATCAAATATTACTCAAAACTATGATTACTTTTACTTCTATCATATGTAGTCTTGACTAGTTTTACGTTGTCAAATACAAGCTCAATGAGCTTATAAAGCACACTCAGCTTATATAATTGTGCAAATAACATAATTGCAAAAAACACAAGGTATCGTGTCTTATCTGCTTTAATAATATAGTTGATAGATTTCACCATTGGCGATAATTACAACCTAAAATCTGAAATTTATCTTATATCTACCTATCACTAGATTTGACAGCACCAGGGAACTTTAGACGGATAGCGACAAAGGAGACTTGCGAATTAAGCCTCCTGTCACACCGCATTAAAAGTTCATCCTAATATTTTGAGTGTGTTGTCAAAAAATTCAAAATTATCAATAAACTTATATATTTATCTATTAGCATCAAATTTCTTGATTTACTGAGAGGGATTGATACACAAAAGTTAATATATATGATTTGTTAGGGAGTTTGAGAGTCAACCTTTGGGCTTTTTTGGATCATATGTACTATGGGAGAATCAGGATTTTTGAGATCAATATACTCTATTTGACTAGGATTAATTTTGGCTGGTAAATTTCGCAGTTGCGACAGTATCTTGATTTGTTTTGGCAATAGAGAACTAGGAGTACCCAAATGTACATTGCCAATTTCAGTTTTCAGGATTAAATTTGCCAAATCTTGAAAATTAACTTCCATAATTTTCACGGAACTTTGATTTAGCAAAGGATACAGTTGACTCCAAGATTTTTGGTACTGTTCTGGTGTGCCAATCACTTTCAGGCTGGGCAACTTCAACTTAGGATTCACCAATGTATATTTTTCTAACGGTATCCAAACACCACTAGCATCTAGTAACCCAGTTGATGACTGTTTGTTTTTCGGTTGATTATTTGGTGTAAGTCTTTGCGCTACGGCTACAGGTACTCGTTCTTGGATTTCGATGATTAATCCAGGTGGAAATAGACTACGAGTCACAGTAGCTTGAGCAATAGTTGATTGTTTTTTCAAGGACTCTGCGATCGCCACAGGTTCAACTTTCCATAAAGATTGCGGATACGATAGCTTTAACATTGACTTAATCGCTGTTTTTGGGAGGACTTGATTCCTAGTTTTGATCACAATTTGTTTGGGATCACGAAGTACCCATACAGGTTGCAGTGCTACCCAAAGTAAACCACCAGCTAAACCACTAATAGCCAAAGTCCGCCAAATAGCTTGAATAACTTTCATTTGTCGCTGGCGACGTAGTTTCTTGCGGCGCTGGGACAAATCTGTTTGAGAAACGGATACAATACCTGCCATTCTCACCTCTTATTGATTACATTCTCAATTTTTGGCTAAATTTATCAACCCCTTGAGCATAGGGATTAGCTATGAGAAATTTTGCCTATTCTATTTTGCAGTGCGGAGTTGCCGTTGAGTTAAATTGATTTTGGTGAATTACCGTCACTGCGATCGCCCTAAACTTGGCTAGAGAATAAATATTGACAAAAATATTATTCTATGTGTGCAAAATATATAACTGCCTTACAGTAGTTATGCTGTTATGTGATGTAGATCGCACTCAGTGTCAAAAAATCTAGTTAATTTTATAGACACAGATGTTTTGTAGCAAAAGCAATCTTGTGATCTAAAATTTAACTCAACCAACACAACACAATCTTGAGTCCGACATTATAGCAATCTTATTTAATTTGTAAACATTGCCCATCAGTAAAAAGAAGAGCGATCTGGATTCTGCTCCACATTTAGCAGAAAAAATGTCACAAGTAGTTATCTATAGGGCAGAATCCAAGCAATCTAAGCATAATCACGTATTTACATAGTAAAATAATCACTTGTAAATTTTTGCTATCTGGTAAATTTATTGACTGCCTACATAACCAGATATCAGTTTATATTTAGTGAAATAGAAGCTTAAAGATTATCAAAAGCTATACATAATACAAATAAAGACGGATATACTGTAAGTATCAGGGACAATAGTAGCTCTAGTATCGTCTGATAGTTACTGGTAGCAAAAAATTACAAACTGCTACCCACTACAATTCACAAACCAAAAGTGAGTTAACACAATAACTATCATTCACTAAAGATACTTTGTATATAAATAGACAAACAACACCGTATCTCCAACTGCATCTACATTTAAATGATCAATACAGAGTATTTGTCACGCTTTTATAAAGCATGTAACCCCAGCTATACGCTCAATATGAGCGTTCGCAGTGATCAGCAGTACTATATAGATTTCGCTGATGTCCGTGGCTGCAAGATTGTGGAAGAATTGCAACGGACTATCAGCCGTATTTCTCCTGATGAACCTACCTGTCAGTTATTTACTGGTCATATTGGTTGTGGCAAGTCTACCGAATTACAACGCCTCAAAGCCGAACTAGAAGCGGTGGGATTTCATGTAGTTTACTTTGAGTCTAGTCAAGACCTAGATATGGCTGATATTGATGTCAGCGACATTTTACTGAGTGTAGCTCGTCAAGTCAGTGCTAGTTTAGAAGCAATTAAAATCAAAGTCCAACCACACTATTTCATCAACCTCTTCAAAGAAATTGGAGATTTTTTGCAAAGCCCCATAGAACTTTCTGGAGAAGCCGAATTATCTCTGGGGATTGCCAAAATTACCGCTAAAACCAAAGATAGCGCCCAAGCCCGAAATCAACTCCGGCAATATTTAGAACCACGTACTAACAGCATTTTGCAAGCAATTAACGAAGAGGTTCTAGAAAAAGCCGTTGAACAACTGAAAATCCGTGGTCAAAAAGGTCTAGTTGTCATTGTCGATAATTTAGATCGAGTCGATATGCGTCCCTTAGCATCTGGGCGGACACAACCAGAATATCTCTTTATCGACCGGGGTGAACAATTACGCCGACTCAAATGTCACGTCGTCTACACTATTCCCCTAGCGTTAATTTTTTCTAATGAGTATGAAACACTCAAAAACCGCTTGGGTGGAGGTATTTCACCAAAAGTTTTACCAATGGTGAGAGTTAAGCAAAGAGATGGTAGTGATTATGAACCGGGGATGTTGCTACTGCGTCAGTTAGTCTTAGCTAGAGCATTTCCAGAAGTTTCTTATAATGAAAGACTTTCATTAATCACAGAATTATTTGAACAGCCTGAAACCCTCGATCGTTTATGTCGGGTAAGTGGCGGACACATCCGTAACTTATTAGGCTTACTTTATAGCTGTTTGCAACGACAAGACCCGCCTTTTTCGGCACAATGTTTAGAAGCCGTCATTAAAGATTACCGCGATGATTTGCTATTAGCCATTGATGAATATCAGTGGGAACTATTGTTTGAAGTAGTACAACAGCAAAGCGTCAAAGGGGAGTCTGAATATCAAAGTTTGCTGCGAAGTATGTATTTATTTGAATACCGCGATCCGGTGGGTCGTTGGTTTGGGATTAGCCCAGCATTAGCAGAAACCGAAAAAGTCCTGGCTTGGCAGCAAACAAAGTAATAGGACTAAGCAAGCAAATAATTATGAGTATCAGTCATTAGTCTATGTGAATTTGACTAATGACTAATTTATAATGGGCAATTTCTTCTGTTGAGGCTGAATTCCAGTTTTGAAATATGACAAAATCCCCATTCACAGTAGAAAGCGTTAATCATAATAGGCATTCTCTACAAAGATTAGTTCGCTCAATCAAACTTTCTAAAGGGCAATTTGCTCTGATTCTAGTGCGATGTAATTACAGCCATTTAAGAGAGAAAATGCTAGAAAGCATTCGCTTTCTGACAAAAGATATCAATTTAAAAGAAATTTATTTACAACCCGAAACTAAAGCTTTACATACAACAATTATCACCAAATTGTCTCTAGATAATCCTGCTGTCATTACTGATTCTTTACCATCAGCAGTCATGGTTTTTGGTCTAGAATCAATTCTGGCGCTGGAAGATTTATTAACAAGTCTGAATCAAGCTAGAGATATTTATACAGCAGCTTTTCCTTTTCCTGTAGTGTTGTGGCTACAAGATGAAGTAGCAACAATGCTAACAAAACTCGCACCTGATTTTAAAAGTTGGGCTGCCACCACTATTAAGTTTGAATTAGCCAAGGAAGATTTAATTGCCTTAATCCGTCAAGAGACAGAATCATTATTTGCTAAATTTTTAGAATTAGGTGCAGAAAAATTTCTGTCTAATGCTGATTTGAATTTAGCACCAAAATCACAACATCGTCATGAAATTGATGCAGCCAGAAATGATTTATTACGTCTATATAATGTGCAGTTAGAGCCTGGTTTAGAAGCTAGTTTAGAATTTGTCTTAGGTAGAGATAAGTATGCTAATGACCAAATTAATAGCGCATTAGGGCATTATCAAAGAAGCTTAAGTTTGTGGCAAAGAGATGGAATGAGAGAGAATGAAGCTGTTCCAAAAATAGAGGGTGTTGATGAAAAGAATGAATGTAATTCTGCTTATCGCATTCGGCAAGCAATAGTTTTATTTCATCTTGGTCTGTGTTATCGCCGCATGGCTGATTTATATCAAATTACGAATAGTAACTATTGTCAACATGCTCTTTCCTGGTTTCAGAAATGTTTAGATTTATTAGAAAAATTACAAAGACAAGACTTAGTAGCAAAATTTATTATCCCTGCTTGTGAAATGCTACAACGTCTCAAATATTGGGATGAATTAGAAGTATTAGCCCAAAAAGCCTTACGTCTGCATGAAACCTATGGTAATACCGCTAAAGTTGCCCAAAGTTATGGTTTTTTAACAGAGGTAGCAGCATCGCGCCATAATTGGGTAATGGCTCATGAATTAGCTAATACAGCACTTTCAATTGCAGAATTAGCTACAGAAGTTTCTCGTCAGCAAGAAAGTTGGTATCTTTTATTATTAGCTCGGACGCAGAGACATTTAGGGCAGTGGGAAGAAGCAATTAGTCATTTAGAATGGGCAAGGGTTGTTTGTGAATTACAGTATGAACCATCGCTGTATTTAGAAATTTTAGAGGAATTGCGATCGCTATACTTTTTTGAGCGTCATGATTATGCAGAAGCCTTCAATCTCAAGCAAGAAAAAATTCACATAGAACATCAATATGGCTTTCGTGTATTTATTGGTGCAAGTCAGTTACAGCCCAAACGTTATCGAATTAACCCGGTTTTAGATACCCAAACAATTCCCTTTATTCCTGAAGATATCGCTCAAGAAATTGCGGCTTCAGGAAGACTGCAAGATGTTAATCGGTTAATTGAAAGAATTACCCGTGCTGACCATAAATTGACCATTATACATGGACAGTCAGGAGTTGGTAAAAGTTCAACAATTAAAGCAGGTTTAGTTCCCGCTTTAAAGGCAAGAGTGATTGGTGAAAGAATTCCTTTACCTATTGTTTTATCAGGATACACAGATTGGGTAACAGCTTTAGGACGAAGTATCAATCAGGCCTTAGCACAATCAGAATTAGCAATTGCCGTGGAATTCAACTCGAATATCTTACTAGAAAAGTTACGTCTAGCAACTGAATGTAATCATATTACTGTGATTATTTTTGACCAGTTTGAAGAATTTTTCTTTACTAGTAACACCTGCCAAAGATTAGAATTTTATAAATTTTTTAGTGCCTGTTTAAATATTCCCTATGTAAAAATGATTATTTCTTTACGCGAAGATTATTTACATTATTTATTAGAATTTGAGCGTTTGAGCAAAGATAACACTGATAATATATATGATTTAGGTGTAATTAATAAAAATATTTTAGATAAAGATATTCGGTACTTTTTAGGTAAATTTTCTATAGAAAATACGACAGGTATTATTTATAATTTCATCAAACGATCCCACTATGAAATGAGTGATGAATTAATTCATCAACTAGTCCAAGATTTAGCCGGGGAAGCCAAGGAAGTCAATCCAATTGAACTGCAAATTGTGGGAGTGCAGTTACAAGCAGAAAATATTACTACACTAGAACAATACAAAATTTGTGGTGGTTCGGCGAAGTTAGTAGAGCGGTGGCTAGAGGAAGTAATTAAAGATTGTGGTCAAGAAAATGAAGAGTTGAGTTGGCAATTATTATTTGAACTCACTGATGAAAAAGGTTTTCGTCCTCTCAAGACCAAATCTGATTTAGCCATTGCTTTAGGCTCACATATTTATCCCACATCAGGAACCCCATCAAATTGGGAATTAATTCTGGAAATTTTGGTAGGTTCAGGATTGATATTGCGCTTGCGTGAAGAGTTGGGCGATCGCTATCAATTAGTCCATGATTATTTAGTCGAACCAATTCGCCAACGCAATAGCTACGGCATAGTTGCGGAACTGGAAAAAGTCAAATCTGAAAAAAAACGCGCCGAAGTCGCCCAAAAACTTTCCCAAGAACATCTGAATTTGATTTTGCAACGGCGGTTGCGGGAAGCACGCATAGCAGGTGTGATTTTGGCAGTCATGGGTGGAACTATTGCAGCTTTATGGTGGCAAGCTGACTTGCAAAAACGCGCCGCCATTCGTCAAACAATTCGGGCAGAACGTAGTGAAACTAATTTAAAAATTAGCGCGATCGCAGCCACAAGTGAAGCTTTATTCGCCTCCAATAAAGAATTTGATGCCCTCCTAGAAGGGTTACGCGCCTGGAGAAAGCTAAAACAAGCCAACGAAGTACTACCAGAAACTCGAATGCGTGTAGTAACTGCTTTACAACAGGCAGTTTATGGCGTTTCTGAATTAAATCGTTTGGAAGGACACACTGATATTGTTTGGGGTGTCGCCTTTAGTTCTGATGGTAAATTTTTGGCATCGGGTAGTCGGGATCAAACTGTGAAACTTTGGCGACCCGATGGCACTTTATTACAAACCCTCAAAGGGCATACTGAGTCAGTTACCAGTGTGAGTTTTAGTCCAGATGGGCAAAGTCTGGCATCTTCCAGCCTTGATAAAACCGTGCAAATCTGGCAGAAAAACCCCGTAACTGGCGAATTTGACTTACAACCAGCCAAAATCCTAATAGACCGCGATTGGGTTTATTGCGTAACTTACAGCCCTGATGGCGAGTTATTAGCCACAGGTAATCGAGATGCTACAGTCAAACTCTGGCGCAAGGACGGTACCTTAGTTAAAGTCCTCAAAGGGCATCAAGGCTGGGTGAATTGGGTCAGCTTTAGTCCTGATGGTCAATTAATTGCCTCTGCGAGTGATGATCGCACTGTCAAAATTTGGCGGCGTGATGGCACACTCGTAAAAACACTGTCTGGGCATCAAAATGGTGTAACTGTTGTGGCTTTCAGCCCAGATGGGCAAATGATTGCATCAGCAGGTAGAGACAAAATCATTAAATTGTGGCAGCGCCAGCAAAATAGCAACAATAACTTTGACTTTCAAGCTTATAAAAATTTAGAACAGCACACCAGTACAATTTGGAGCTTGAGCTTCAGCATTGATGGACAAAAGTTAGCATCAGGAAGTGATGACAATACGGTTAATCTGTGGAGTAGTACTGGTGCATTAATTAAAACCTTTAAAGGTCATAGTGATGCGGTAGCCAGTGTAGCTTTTAGCCCAGATAACAAAATCTTGGCATCAGGAAGCTATGACAAAAGTGTT
This sequence comes from Nostoc spongiaeforme FACHB-130, assembly GCF_014698475.1. Classification (GTDB taxonomy): domain Bacteria; phylum Cyanobacteriota; class Cyanobacteriia; order Cyanobacteriales; family Nostocaceae; genus Nostoc_B; species Nostoc_B spongiaeforme. The sequence continues at coordinate 18,290 of NZ_JACJTB010000058.1, forward strand.
AAACTCTGGAGTCTAGATGCACCATCATTACCAATTTTGCGGGGGCATCAAGATCGAGTTTTGAGTGTAGCTTGGAGTCCTGATGGGCAGATGTTGGCTTCTGGGAGCCGCGATCGCACCGTCAAACTCTGGCAAAAAGAAATTATCAATGGCGAAGCCACCACCAGACTTTACAAAACCTTAGTCGGGCATACAGAGAAAGTTCCCAGTGTAAGTTTTGATCCCTTCGGTGAATTAATCGCATCCGGTAGTTATGACAAAACAGTTAAACTCTGGCGGCGTGACGGCACTTTACTCAAAACCTTACAAGGACATACAGATAGCGTCATGGGTGTGAGTTTTAGCCCTGATGGCCAGTTATTAGCATCAGCCAGTAAAGATAAAACAATTAAACTTTGGAGTCGTGATGGTCAATTAATCACAACCTTAGTCGGACACCAAGGTTGGGTCAACGCCGTTAACTTTAGTCCTGATAGCCAGTTGTTGGCCTCCGCTAGTGATGACCAAACCGTCAAACTCTGGCGGCGTGATGGCACCTTGATCAAAACATTTTCACCCCATGACAGTTGGGTATTGGGTGTCAGTTTCAGCCCTACTGACCAATTAATCGCTTCTGCTAGTTGGGATAACACCGTGAGATTATGGCGACGCGATGGCACTTTGTTAAAAACACTGTTAAAGGGCTACAGCGATAGTGTAAATTCCGTGACATTCAGTCCGAATGGTGAATTATTGGCTGCTGCTAGTTGGGATAGTACAGTTAAATTGTGGAGTCGTGATGGCAAGCTAATTAAAACCTTGAATGGTCATCGCGCTCCAGTTTTGAGTGTGAGTTTTAGCCCCGATGGCCAGACATTAGCATCAGCAAGCGATGATAACACAATTATTTTGTGGAACTTACATTTGGAAGACTTACTGCTGCGTGGTTGTAACTGGGCCGAGAATTACCTCAACCACAACTACAATGTCGAGGGGGGCGATCGCTTGTTGTGTGATGGGATTAATCGCAGTCAGTCAAAATTTCCCTTGAGGTAAGTCAGTGCGATCGCGCCTCAAGCTTTTTAATCGCCGTTTTCTGCTATCACCTCTGGTTGCAAATTTACTAAAAACGTATGCAATCTCATTCTTTCAATGTAAGGCCAGCCACCCTCAGACTCAATATCTTTCAGGAGTGAGTAAAGTTGCTGGCGATTATCGGGTAGGCTATCCTGAAAAGCACCATCCCGAATTGAGCGATGTAAATACTCCAACTGCCGCAGCAAGGTCAACAGCGCCAATGGATTTCCTTGGCAATCTCTCGCTACATCATGTACAGCTGTGGCAATCTTCTCTAGTTGCTCGACAAAATCTATTGATTCAAAACTTTTGTTGCTCATGCAACTCTCTCTGTCAAAATTAGGTCTACTCAAATTTACCGAAGATTGTCAGCTTTCAGGCGCGATCGCCTCTTGCCTATACATAATCCTCACAGTCATAAAGATACGGCTTCTGTAAGCTGCTAGGAGTGGCTGATGAATTATTTTTCGTTGAGTTCCTTACACCCAGTCTCAACAGACAATCTTGCGGCCTCAGTCCTAAACTAATTTTGCTCACTCAACACAAATTGCAGAACATAGCAATTCTCAGCAAAAGAGAGTGGTGGCTTTGATTACAGCCTCTCAGGAAGCTAGATAGGATCAAAGACTTCCTACTTTAAACTAGAGTGCTTTGATTTTGAGTTAAAAAAAATCGTATGATCTGGCTGATTTCCCTATAAAGCAATGGGCTGTATGTAGTGGCAATACATACATAATACAGAACGACTTCAAAAAACCCTGCAAATGCCTATGGTAGTTGCAAGGTGAGAGGTCGGAACGATGTTAAAAGCGTCATTGATGCAGCAAAGCCTAACTTTCGGGAACAGCTTGCTGTCAGTGAGGACTGCTTTTCGTCAGAGATCAAAACTTCGTGCAGTTTTACAACTTAGATATTAATTTTTGACATTGAGGTTGACCATGAGGTATCGCGCTTTAATTGTTGCATTCTTGGCTTTATGCCTAGGGCTATTAACTGCTTGCAGTGATGCTCCAGAGGCTAGTGTTAGAGAAGTACTCACCTACGAACAAATTCGTGGAACAGGCTTGGCTAACAAATGTCCTCAATTGGCAGAAACTAGCCGTGGCTCTATTCCCCTTGACAGTAGCCAGTCTTACGCCATTAAAGAACTGTGTTTGGAACCTACTAATTTCTTTGTCAAAGAAGAACCAGCTAATAAACGCCAAGTAGCTGAATTTGTAACTGGCAAATTGTTAACCAGATACACTTCTACCATTGACCAAGTACAAGGGCCACTGAAGTTCAACTCAGATGGTAGCTTGACTTTTGTTGAAGAAGATGGTTTAGACTTCCAAGCGATCACAGTTCAACTTCCTGGTGGTGAGCGAGTACCTTTCCTCTTCACCATTAAAAACCTAGTGGCTCAAACACAGCCTAGTTTGACCAGCATCAATACTTCTACAGACTTTGAAGGTGAATTTAAAGTGCCTTCTTACCGTGGTGCTGCCTTCCTAGACCCCAAAGGTCGCGGTATTGTGACTGGCTATGATAATGCTGTGGCTCTTCCTGCTCAAGCAGATGACGAAGAACTCACCCGTGCAAATGTGAAGCGTGCTGATATTCTCAAAGGCAAGATTTCTCTGCAAGTAGCTAAAATAGATAGTTCTAGCGGTGAAATTGCAGGTACTTTTGAGAGCGAACAACCATCTGATACTGACTTAGGAGCCGGTGAACCCAAGGAAGTGAAGATTCGCGGTTTATTCTATGCCAGAGTTGAATCTACTCGTTCTTAAACTCAGCACATTGCTGGCATTTAAGATCAAAATTTAAAGCCATTAGGCTTCAAATCAGTCTTTAGAAAATGGAAAGGTGGATTTTGAGCTAAATTGACCTAAATGGCAACATATTTCACAATTAAAGGGCTTTTCGCCCTTTTTTTATTGCTTTTTAGGCCTTACTGGCTTCCCTACTCCCCACTCCTGTACGGGCGGGTTAATGAAGAATTTCATCTACCCACATCATTGATTGGCTCCACCCGCCCCTACTTATTTCCTACCTTGAACTTAGGTCTACTGAATATTTGTAAAAATTGTATTAATTATTTTGTTGTATACCGTAACCATACTGAAAAAATACATCTTAATTTAGGTCAGAAAATTATTATAAACAAACTTCATACCCAGGTAAACAAATTAAGTACAATCTCGGTTTGAAATTAAGTAAATTATTTTATATTTTGTTTCTATGTAGTTTTTTATTAGCTACAGATAATACCAAATCTAAATAAATAAAAAACAATTTTGCCGATTTAAATATTGCTCGATTGTTCAAGATTTCATAGTAGTAGCAGTGCTGTATGACGACAAAAACCTTTATTAGTGCATATAGCCAATTACTTGCTGTGAAATTTTGTAATCTTGGCTTGTTTAAACGCACTTAACCTACTGTTTATTTGCTAAATAAATGCGGTGCTATGCCTACCACAGCCACCAACGAACTGAAGCATGAAATTTGGCAGTTGTTGAGAGAATATAAGCAATCTCGCTCAGAAAATATTCGCAATCAACTGGTAAAACTGAATTTTGGACTGGTAAGAAAAGAAGCTCATTACTGGATTAATCAATGTCGTGAAAGCTATGATGACTTACTCCAGGTTGGTTGTTTAGGTTTAATTCGAGCTATTGAAAGATTTGATATTTCTAAAGGTCACGCTTTTAGTTCCTTTGCTATTCCCTATATTCGTGGTGAAATTCAACACTACCTGCGGGATAAAGGTGTGACAGTAAGAATTCCCAGACGCTATTTAGCAATACAACAGCAAGCAATTGGCGTGTCTCGTTCTTTACGAGAAAAATATAATCGCCAACCCACCGATTCTGAATTAGCATCAGCATTGGAAATTACTCTCAGTGAGTGGCAAGAAATCAAATTAGCGTGGATTAATCGCGCTCCTCTCAGCTTAGATGTGCCAGTTCAAGACTCAGAAGAAGGTGCTACTAGTTTAGGAGAATTAGTACCTGATCCTCATTACCGCAGCTTTCAACTGGCTCAAGAAGACCAACTGCGTTTACAACAAGCATTGTTTCAACTCGAAAAATGTACTAGAGAAGTTTTAGAATGTGTCTTTTTGCAGGATTTGACACAAAAACAAGTAGCAGAACACTTGGGAATTAGTGTTGTGACGGTTTCGCGGAGAGTAAAAAAAGGTTTGGATTCATTAAAACATCTGATGTGTACAGCAGATGATTGAATACCAGCAAAATAAAACCGTATTTGTACTGGTTTAATTATGCAGAAACCAGCCCTTAAAATTTAATAATTTAGGTTATAAAGGTGAAATACTTTGCCTGAAATAAATACAGGCTTTGTTAATTTCCACAAGCAAATTTTCTATAGCTTTTGAGAACAGCCAATGGGCAGAAAATCAAAAATTGCAATTGCAACTATTCTAACTTTGGCGATCGCTGGATGTGCATCAGAAAGCACACCGCAAGCTAGTACTCCTGCACCGGCTCCAGAGGCTCCAGGAACACCAGCACCACCCGCCGCAGCCCCAGCCGCAGCACCACCAACCCAGGCGGCTCAACCATTTAATAACCCTGTGGTGTCCACAAAAAAGGTCACTAACGTTGCCTTTACCTCTCCTACATTAATTCAACCCACTGATGGTAAAACCCGGATAGATTTAGTAACTAAAGGAAGGCCAGATCCATTTGCCCAGATTATTACCCCAATTAGTGCTGAAGTTGGCAAAAATCCCAACGCCAAGCAAATTCCTCGCTTACCTCCTTTATCGGTAGCTATTGTCAAGAATCGCAAAGTGCCGATCAACAGTGCTAGTACTAGAAAAACTCCTATTGCATTGGCGGGAACTACCACTATTCTGCCCAAGGTTTTGCCGCAGGTTGTTCCCAGCAACCCTTTTGGTTCTGTATTACCCTCTACACCCCAACCAGATTTAGCGAAAGCAGTGGTGGTGACTGGTGTAGTTTTGATTGGTAGAGAACCCCAAGCTATTATTAAAATTCCCAATGAGCCTTCTAGCCGCTATGTACAAGCGGGACAGCGATTAGCAAATGGTTTGTTGATCAAACGCATTGAAATGAATCAGGGTTCAAATCCGATCGTGATTCTGGAACAATACGGTATTGAAGTTGCCAGAATGGTAGGAGAAGCCCCGACTGACTCAACGCCATCAGTCACATCGGCTGTTAATGGCAATGCAATTTCATCAACTCTACCAACCCGAAATCTAACTGCTGTTGGAGCATCTTAAGGATGGATACTCAGGAAAAATTTGAATTTACTGGTTTACCTCTAGCTGTCTATCGAGAGATAGCTGCTCATTTACGTCAAGTTGAAGGAGTTGAGGCGGGTTTAATTCCCCAGTCATCTCAACAATTTGATTACAACCAAAGTCAAATTGATGGTTTGTGGATATCTTGGTCGCCTAACTCTCGTCCTGCAAGCCGACAACGTGTGCAGCAAATTTTGGCTTACTATCACAGCCTTTATGGAGTTTGACGGCTGAAATTTCCGTAAATTGCTCGAATTATATCAATAAATTTTAATTAGCTGGGTGAAGTCAATCTATCCCATCAAGTTTGTAGTGATTGGATACAGTTTGTCTTGACCCTGTTTAATTATTTGGATACTATCTGGTTTCTTGCTGACTATTAGCGTTTGATCTGTTGTGATATGTGCCGATTGATAAAAAAATGTTAGTGTTTAGCTCAAAACATGATATTAAGTGATGCAATTATAAATTGCTGAGGTAAACTTGCAAGCAAAGTAATGCAAAATATTACTCAGCTGCTCTTCGGTCTGGGCATCACTCAAAATGGAACACTGGCAATTTCTCATCCAGAAACAGGGCGATCGCTCTTGGCACACTTTAGAATCGCCAAATCTACAAATTTTGGAGGGTCGGTACAGAGTTTTAGCTCGTTCTAACCTGCCAAATACAGATGTGGAAGTACGGGTAACTCACTCTACAACTCATGAAGTTCCCCCAAAACGGCGGATTCAAAAGTTATCGCGGCGCACTAATTCCGAAGGTTTAATGGCGGTGATTCCCTTTACGCTGCTTAAGCCAGGACTATGGGAATTACGCTGTTCTGGCGATTTGTTGTCAGATATTTTTGGTAAGTCTTGGCAAGAAAGTGTCTATCTACAAGTTTTGTCTCAACAGGCAGAGGTTGAAGCATATAAATTACTTGATGGTGGGAATTTAGAGTCAAGAGAACTTGACTTTTTCATAATTCCACTGTCTGATGCACCTAATATTCATCAGGTTGATATCAATGCTGGTAATCAGTCGATTTCTCCAGCCGCAGAGGTTAAGACAGATAGCGACTTAGTGACTAACGAACTTTCGGCGGAAATTGCGTCAATTGCTAGTGATAATGCTATCAGCACAACGCTAGAAGCAGCCCCTGAGAGTAATTTAGATGAATTGTCTGTAGAAGCAGCCTTAGATACGAGCGATCGCACTTTATCTGTCAACGCAGCAGAAATTCCTGATAGCAACTCCCTCAACAGCGAATTGGCGGCGGAAACTTTATCTACAAATGATGAAACAATTGCTGTTACTACAGAAGAAATTCCTGATCATCACTCGTCTGTTAGTGAAGTGTCAGGAGAAATCGCTTTACCTATAAGCGATCGCACTTTATCCGAAACCACACAGGAAATTTCTGATCATAATTCACAGGTAAATACAGTTTCGGACGAAGAAACTGTCACCACAGAGGAAATTTCTGATGATGACTCTTTGGTACAAGAGACTTTACCTATCAGCGATCGCACTTTATCGGTAAGTACTGAGGAAATTTCTGATAATGACTCTTTGGTACAAGAAACTTTACCTACGAGCGATCGCACTTTATCAGTAAGTACTGAGGAAATCTCTGATCATAATTCGCAGGTAAGTGAAGTGTCTGTACAAGAAACTTTACCTACAAGCGATGACACTTTGTCAGTCACCATAGAAGAAGAAATTTCGGACTTTGACTTGGTTGTGAGTGAATCGGCTGTTGGGGAAACTCCAGCAGAAATCCCGGATGGTAGCTTGGTTATTGCTCAATTTTCTGGAGAAAAATCAGAAGATGGCATGATTGATCAACCTGTAAGTCCGGTATGGCTAAAAGGTGAAACAGCAGAACAAATATTACAAAGTTTAATAGATCAAGCTTTACCCACCTTGTTGTTAGAGGATGAGCAGCTAGAAGAGGAGGAAACGATACAACCATTACCACCACTCAAGCTGACTTTAGAGCAAGAAAACTATGTGGCGCGTTGGGGACAAGGACTCAGCATTAATGCCACTGTGGAGTTACAAACACAGCCTGATTTGGAAGATGAGCTACAGTACCCCACTACTTTTTATGCACTAGAAGCCAAAATTGAGCTACGCTCACCTTTAAGTTCAGAAGTTTTGGCTCAGGTAAGGCAACCTTTAGCAGATAATGTACTGCCTTTTGCAATTAACTCGGCCATTAATATTCCGATTGATTGCGAATCTAAGCTGCTTTTGGGTGAACTCAGTTTATATGGCGCAATCAGTGATTTTGATGATGTCACATTGTTAGCTAATAGCTCTTTTACAATTACGGCGGATGTATCAGAATTATTAGCGATCGCTACAGTGGCGAAATCTTATCAGCAGAACTTTTTTGATAACTCTAGTACTTTAGCGGTTTCTCTACCGAGTCAAGAGCCAGAAACATCGGTCAGCTTGGGTTTGGAACTGTTTAACCTGGTCAAAACTACTGCTACACAACCACAAACTATTCTGCCATCACCAAGCCAGCCTTTACCGCCGCAAATTAATTTGTTGTCTCTGAAAAAGTCAGGAGATTGGCGATCGCCACAATTGCCTAAGTTACCAGAAAATCAAACAAGTGCGATCGCAATTAATGATGAGTTAACAGAGGTTCCCCCAGAAGGACAACAAGAAGGGGATTTGCAAGACCAGACACCTCCCATCCCTTTAGCACCCATTAACTTAGAACAGCTAGAAATTAAAAGTCGTCCAGGGTGGATGGCGGGGAATGTCTTTCCTTATCTCAAGCGCCGGAAAACTGCACCGACTGAGACGACAGATGTAGAAGATGTTTCTCATTCTCCGATAGTTGAAGAATCTCTGGTAGTTGAGCCAGAAACTGAGAACCCAGAGACAGATAATGCTGTAGTGGAAACTTTGACTTCCCCAAATTCGGAATTGCAAAACCTAGATTTAGATGATTCTGTAACTGAAACGTTAACTTCAACCGATGCTTCGGAACTGGAAAATCTAGATTTAGATAATTCCGTAGTTGAAACGTTAACTTCAAGCGATTCTGAGTCGGAGAACCTGGATGTAAATGATTCTGTGGTGGAAAAATTAACGCCAGCTAGTTCTGAGTTATTTGCTGTGTCTATGCTAGAAATGCCTGTGACACCAAGTTTGGAATTTAGTGACGACTCCATCTTAGAACCAGCTGCTCCCTTAAGCTCAGAATTGATAGCAGAGGTTAATCCTTATTCCTCGCCGTTAATTAGGAAGTGGATGCAGAGCCAAGGCTATGTTGTACCTGAACTTCCGCCTCTACCAAAGCAACGCCGTAACACAGAAGTTTTAGAGCCTGTTCCTGTGGACGAGGATTTTATAGAGACTGATTTACCAATGCCAAGTTTTGAGGCTGATTTGTCATCAAATCTTGATACAGAGTTAGAAGCTCTTGATAGTGAATCCGAGGCTAATTTGGAAGTAGAGCGTAATTTAAGTATCTCAGAAACTGAGGAAATTACAGAGGCGGAAATAAATACAGTAGAATCTGAGCTTGAAGAAAATCCAGAGACAAGCATAATTACAGCAGAATCTGAGGAGCTAAATATCTCGGCGGATGTGGAAACAGAAAACATTCCTCAAGAGGAATCTAACTCTTCATTGCCATTAACAGAGCTACCCTTAAATCAAAAGATTAAAATACCGAGAGCTTGGTTAGCGCAAGAGATTGTGGTTGATGATACTGATAGTGAACCCACAGAAGATGATTTTGTCGAGCAACCACAGCAGTCAATTCCGGCTGTAGCGTCATTCCCCTTAGATGGCGAAAAATTGGAACCTTTACCTATTCCGCAATTACATATACCCGCAGGCGAACTGATTGCTGGTCAGTCGGTGCGTGTGCGTGTAGAACTACCAGAAGTTCCTGCGCCAGTGGTGGTGAAATTGTGGATTGAGGATTGCCAAACTCGCGGGTTATTGGATGGCCCTCATGTGTTAAATGATTTGCTACCTAAAGCCTTGGGTGGTGTAGAGGTGATGACTCAGATCAATATTCCCTTTGGCTGTGTGGAAATTCGTTTAGAAGCGATCGCCTTTAATCCATCTACTCAACAAGAAAGTCACAAAGCCTCGGCTGTCAGGACTGTAATTCCACCAGATTTACCAAATTATCAGTTAGATGAATTGTTGGGTTTGTAAACACCTGCTTTACATAACTGTGTTAAAAATCTTTAGAATTTAAAAAATCTGACTGAATTTGCAGTAAGCTCATTTTGAATTGTAGTGTGATTTAACAGGAACCTTTACCATGTCCACTGAACTTTTCCCCCAAATTTTTGCTTATTCTGCATCTTTCTTGTCTCCTATCTTTGTACCTATTATTGGTTGGGTTCTGCCAATTGCAACATTCTCGTTTCTGTTGTTATACATTGAGCGTGATGACATTGCCTAAATAGGTATTTAGTAATAATTAATTGGTAAAAATTTTAGTAGCCAATTAATTATCACTTCCTTACAATTCACTAGATTGTGCAATCAATTAATACTTAAAATACCGCCTAACTCCAAGAGTCAGGCGGTTTTTTTGTACTATTTTCTAAACAAGTAAGTGCTAGAAAATTTAGTGGATATATAGCGGTAGTCAGATATGTTAGGAAATTTTGGAAGCTTTAACATTAGGAATAATAAGATTTTTACCTCCTGCCTTCTGCCTCCTGTTTTCTGCCTCCTACTATATTATGAGGTTCAAACCACTTTTATAGTGAAGAACCAATCCCAGCGTAGGCTCCGTAGAAGAAGATACCTACAACAGTAATTACGCCTAAACCTGCGATTGTAGCGACAACCCACAGGGGAATTCTTCCAGTTCCAGCAGACACAGATTTTCCTCCTCCCTTAACAACAAATCAACACAAATTTTAGATAAACAAAGTTTCCCAAAAACAGTTCCAGTTAGTTAAAGAAGTAACTGGAAAAGAGAATACCTAGAACAAAAATCAGTAGCAATCCCAGGTATAAAGAAGTACGGTTAAGTTCAACCGGTTGGTTATTGGGATTGGGCGTTCTTTCCATGATTTGCTCCTAGCGTTGAATAAATTGCATTGCGGCGATCGCGCCCAAGAAAAACACGGTTGGCACACCCAAGGTATGAACTGCCAGCCATCTAACTGTAAAAATTGGATAGGTAACTGGTTGATTGATGTTATTTCCGCTAGTCATGATTTCAAACTACTTTCCAATAAATTTTTCAACTTGTTTCTTGGCTTCATAACGGTTATTCACAATTGGCACTTCCTGCCGTGTTTGTGTGTAATACTCGTTAGGGCGAGGTGTGCCAAATACATCATAAGCCAGCCCGGTGCTAACAAATAGCCAACCTGCAATAAATAATGCTGGGATGGTGATGCTGTGAATTACCCAGTAACGAATGCTGGTAATAATGTCCGAAAACGGACGTTCTCCAGTGGTACCTGACATTTAGATCCCTACCTTCACAAAGACTGTTATTGAGTTTATTATCCTACAAAGTTTAGAAAGAGTTACAACTTGCAACGCTGTTCTCATAAATCAGAATTAACACTTAAACTCTGGTTATGTCTAAGCTGCTTTTTCTGACGCAGTTTTTTCAGCCCTGGCGTTATATTTCAGCAATACACCGCGATCGCCAATGATAAATCCTTGGTCGGGACTGAGAAAGACTATTTTATATAGATTAGCGGCTACCTGTTCCACATCACGGTCTTTTTCCCAGGTTTTACCACCATCAGTACTCCGCAGCAAGTTACCGCTACCACCGCCTATCCACAGTTCTTCGGGTGTGCGATAAGCCAAATCCAGTAAACCCCAACTGGTGGATAACTCTGGATATAAAGCTTCTTGCCATTCTTCGGCGTTATTGGGTTCACTAAATTGAATCTGACCACCGCGTGCTAATAACCACAGTTGGCCATTATCATTGAAACCCATATTTTCTACCCGCCGAGAACTAATGCGGTTATGGGGAACCCAAGCATTTTGTCCTGGTTCCCAAGTCGAGTAAAAGCTACCCTTAGCCGAAACTGCGACATATTTACCATCAGCAGAACGCTGCATATTCCGTACTACACCAACAGCAGCTTCGACTTGGGCTTTCCAATTTTTACCACCATCAGTAGTTTTGTAAATTGCGCCCACATCTGTAGCCATTTCTGCGGAGTTGCTTCCCACTGCGTGAACAGAAATGGGATTACCCGGTAACTTTTCGCTTAAAGGAATGCGTGACCAAGAACGACCTTCATCGGTGGTATGCAGTAATAGGGAAGGTTCACCGACTATCCAACCTTCTTTGCCAGAAAAACTGACAGAATCAAAGCGATATCGAGAATCATCCAGTGCTAAGGACAAGGGTTGCCAATTTTTACCACCGTCTTGAGTTTCTAAAAGTGTGGCGTTGCTGCCTACTAAAAAACCATGCTGAGAATCTTGGGTAAAAGCGATATCTAGCAACTTCTCGTTGGTTGGCACAGTAATAATTTCCCAAGGGTTGAAGCTAGTGGAAGGCACTTTACTACAACCTATACACAAAACAACTACTATCAAACAGGCAATTATGCGTTGCCAACTTTTCACAATGGATTGCATCAGTATTTCTTAGTGTTTTCTAAATTCGTTTAAGTTTTACCTTAAGAGATGCGATCGCTCTCTAAAATCGGTAAAGCAAGATAGCGGGTCTTATTGTAAGCCGTAAAGACTGATAAAGAACAAGAAAGCCAGAGCCAAAGCCCCAAAAATTAAGATATTCTTCTGCCCTGGAGTCAGTTTGTTCACACCCAAGCCAAAACCCAGATTTTCTTTAAAACCAGATGCTGTACCAGCCGGGCCAATATTGGTAAAAGCAGTTTTTTTAGCACTACAAACTGGACAACGCCAGTTTACAGGCAACTCTGTAAACAGTGTCCCGGAAGGGATATCATGCTTATCATCTCCCTTCTCAGGTTCATAAACATAACCGCAGGCGCGACACTCATAGCGGTCTAACGCTGGAGTCTCAACAGCTTGTTCGCTCATGGCTAAGGTCTCCCAGAGGGGAATTATTAAATATACGTTAAAAATTATGACATAACTGTTAGACTTTTCTATCACTCATACAAACGAATCAAATACCTGAAATCCGTCTGTTTCCCAGATTTCAGAAAACTCGAAAAGATATAATGTAAAAGAAAGTAACAGCGTTATTTACACCATAAGCGGTAGAAATTCATTGTGTTTGTCCTTAGCGGTTACGAGTACTTCCTAGGCTTCTTAATTATCTGTAGCCTAGTGCCAGCCCTGGCGCTTTCTGCTTCCAAGCTTCTCAGACCCAGTGGTAACAGCCTGGAACGCCGCACAACTTATGAATCTGGGATGGAACCCATCGGTGGAGCCTGGATTCAATTCAACATTCGCTACTATATGTTTGCGCTGGTTTTTGTCGTCTTTGACGTAGAAACTGTGTTCTTGTATCCTTGGGCGGTTGCTTTCAACCGTTTAGGGCTATTAGCATTCATTGAGGCGCTAATTTTTATTGCAATTCTTGTAATTGCTTTAGTTTACGCATGGCGTAAAGGAGCTTTGGAATGGTCTTGAATTCTGATTTAAGCACCCAAAACAAAGAGCAAATCATCAACCCCATTGAGCGTCCGACAGTCACTCAAGACCTTTCAGAAAATATTATCTTGACAACGGTTGATGACCTCTACAACTGGGCTAGGCTTTCCAGTCTTTGGCCTTTGCTGTTTGGGACAGCTTGCTGCTTTATTGAGTTTGCAGCTTTAATTGGCTCTCGGTTTGACTTTGACCGCTTTGGTTTAATTCCCCGTTCCAGTCCCCGTCAAGCTGACTTGATTATTACCGCCGGCACAATCACGATGAAGATGGCACCCCAGTTAGTGCGTCTTTATGAACAAATGCCTGAGCCAAAATATGTGATTGCTATGGGCGCTTGTACAATTACTGGCGGGATGTTCAGCGTCGATTCTCCCACAGCTGTACGCGGAGTTGATAAGTTAATTCCGGTAGATGTGTATTTACCTGGTTGTCCTCCCCGCCCCGAAGCGATTATTGATGCAATCATTAAGCTGCGGAAGAAAATTGCTAATGATTCCATGCAAGAACGCGCTCAAATCAAGCAAACCCACCGCTTTTACAGTACAACTCACAACTTGAAGCCAGTTGCAGAAATTTTAACTGGCAAGTATATGCAGTCAGAAACTCGCTTCACTCCACCCAAAGAATTAACAGAAGCAATTGGTTTACCAGTACCACCTGCGCTGCTAACTTCTCAAACCAAGGAGGAATTGAACCGTGGCTGATGAAGAGTCTAAACCAGTACCCGCAGGACAAGATGCCTTAGTTCCGGCTGGGCCGATTTCGCAATGGTTAGCAGAAAATGGCTTTGATCATGAATCTTTAGCGCCTGATAAAAATGGCGTAGAGATTATTAAAGTCGGGCCAGAATTTTTACTACCCATTGCTACAGCTTTGTATGCTTATGGGTTTAACTATCTCCAGTTTCAATCGGGTATTGACCTTGGCCCAGGACAGGATTTAGTCAGTGTGTATCACTTAGTCAAAGTTGGTGATAATGCTGATAAACCGGAAGAAGTGCGAGTTAAGGTATTCCTCCCCAGAGAAAATCCCCGAATCCCTTCAGTTTACTGGATTTGGAAAACCGCAGACTGGCAAGAACGCGAAACCTACGATATGTTCGGCATAATCTACGAAGGACATCCCAACCTGAAGCGGATTTTAATGCCGGAAGATTGGGTGGGTTGGCCTTTGCGGAAAGATTACATCTCGCCTGATTTTTACGAGTTACAAGACGCTTATTAGGTAGTGCTGAGTGCTGAGTGCTGAGTGCTGAGTGTCTATAGTGGGAATTTTAATGTCTCATTTCTAACCCCTCTCCGGCGGCGGAGGGGGGTAATGTTTTTTTGGCGTTAGGATGAAAGGAAGTAATATTTCCTTTTCCAGCAGAGATACGAAAAAATAAAGGAAAGATTTCTGAGTTGAGGCTAGGTAGGCAGTAACATAAATAGGCAGTAAAAATATTATTTTTTTAGAGCCAATGTCTAACGAATTACAAGAATCTTTTAAACAAGCATATGCCAATCTCGAATTATTTCCACTGCTAGAAAAGAAAGAAACAGAAAGTTTTAGAGTGGATTATGGTAATGATTCTATAGAAAAGTTGATTCAATACATTGAGTATAGTCCTAATGGTGATGCGAAGATTATCTTTACTGGACATACAGGATGCGGTAAATCGTCTTTATTAGCTGAGTTAAGTAGACAAATTGAAGATAATTATTTTGTAGTGTTATTTTCTATTGCTGACAGTATTGAAAGGTCGGCTGTTGATCATATTAATATTTTGTTTGCGATCGCACTTAATTTAATGTCTGAAGCCGAAGCACGCAAAGTAGAAATCAATAAATCTATTAAAGAGAAAATCTACGGGTGGTTTGCAACGCGCACTCGAACTACAGAGACAGAGTTAGGCGGTGGGCTTGAAGTAGGTTTTGATTTGCTCAAATCTATTAAAGCCCAATTAAAAGCTGATGCCAAAGTTAGAGAAGAAATCACACAGGAATTTGAACGCAAAATATCTGATTTAGTCGCACGAATTAATGAAATTGCGGCGTTGATTCAAACTGCTAGTAAGAAAGAAACTATAGTCATTATTGATGACTTAGATAAACTAGATTTGGAAAGAGTTAATGAAATTTATGGATACAACATTAAATCCCTCTTTCAACCTAATATTAGGATTATTTACACTGTCCCGATTGCGGTAATGTGTAACACTTTTCTCTGGAATATTATTAAGGCAGAAAGCAACTACCGAATTGTAGTAATGCCTGTTATTAAAATTTTTAGTAAGAGCGACAATCGCTTAATTGATGCCAAGCCTCGGACTGAAGCAAATAATATTTTATGTGAAATATTACAAAAACGCATTTCTAGTGAATTAATAGATAAGTCAGCCGCAGAAAAAATTGTTGTTTACAGTGGAGGAGTGTTGCGGGAGTTAATTCGTATAGCTAATGTATGTTGTCTTATTTGTTTACGGCTGATCAAGCAGACACCAGAAGCAAAAATTGTAATTGATAGCCAAGTTATAGAACAAGCCATCAAAGAAATTCGTAATGAACTTTCTCTGCGTTTAGGAAAAGAAGATTTTAAAATTTTGAAAACTATTTATGAAGATTTTGAACCTGATGATGTAAAGCAGTCGGAGTTTTTAGAACTACTGCATGGGTTGTTTATATTGGAATATCGTAATGATGAAACTTGGTATGATGTACACCCTATTCTTATAGAAACTTTGAAACGTAGGGGGTTGATTAATTAATCATGAATGAAGACTTGCTGAAAGATGATAAAAATAGAGAAGCTTATGAGTATTTAACTGTTTCCATTGAGGCTAAAGCAAATCGTTTGAATTTGCTAATAGGTGTTTGTGATGATGCTAGTTTTCGGGATGAGATTATTGCCCAGTATGAGGCAGAATTACAGCCACAAATCCATTGCTATCGGACGACATTGGCAAGGGGCGAACCGAGTTTAACTGCTGCTATTTCTCAATTAATCAGAAGTGAAGAATATTTGCAGCAACATAACCCAGCAGTAATTAGCGTGACTGGCGCAGAACAGCTTTATCTTGTCAAACAGGGTAAGGAACGTTCAGAAAAAGAGGTTTTTTTCGGTTATTTACAATGGACTAGGGAAGCATTAAGGGCATTTCCTTTTGCCATTGTCTTGTGGGTTACTAATGAAATATTAGTTGAGTTAATTAAAAAAGCGCCTGATTTTTGGAGTTGGCGTAATGGTGTTTTTCGGTTTGCACCTATAAGGAAAAACACTGTTTCTGCTAGAGAATTAGAACCTATTCGTTTTGTTTTTAGGGATAATGAATTATCTGGTTTTGATGATGACAATGATTATTTATTACCTATAGAAGATTTGCAAGGATTTATTCAAGATTTAGAACAGCGAGGTGCTAAAGATAAAACTTTAGCAACTTTATACTTTAGCTTAGGAGATATCTATAGGAGAAGGCTGGAACGTAGTGAGTTTCAAAATTATAAGAAAGAGCAAGAATTAGGCATTAAGTATTTAAGCAAGGCTGTAGAATTGCAAAAACAGTTAGGTTTAGAGAAAGACTTAGCTACCAGCCTCAATAATCTAGCGTATCTCTATCGTTCCCAAGGCAGATATAGCGAAGCCGAAACCCTTTTTCTCCAAGCTTTATTACTAAAGCGCAAACTGCTGGGAGAGGAACAGCCTAGTATTGCTAGCAGCCTCAACAATCTAGCAAGTCTCTACGAATCCCAAGGAAAGTACAGCGAAGCTGAACCTCTATATCGCCAAGCTTTAGAAATGAGGCAACGCCTGCTGGGAAAAGAGCATCCTGATGTTGCACAAAGCCTCAACAATCTAGCGTTACTCTACACAACTCAAGGAAGGTATAACGAATCTGAACCGCTTCATCGCCAAGCTTTAGAAATGAAGCAACGCTTACTGGGGCAGGAGCATCCTGATGTAGCTACAAGCCTCAACAATCTAGCAAGTCTCTACGAATCTCAAGGAAGGTACAGCGAAGCTGAACCGCTTTATCGCCAAGCGTTAGAAATGAGGCAACGCCTGCTAGGAAATGAACATCCTGATGTTGCACAAAGTCTCAACAATCTAGCGTTACTCTACACAACTCAAGGAAAGTATAACGAAGCTGAACCGCTTCATCACCAAGCTTTAGAGATGAGACAACGCCTGCTGCAACAAGATCACCCTGATGTAGCTACGAGCCTCAATAATCTGGCATTATTCTACACTATCCAAAGAAATTACACCAAAGCTGAATTCCTTTATAGCCAAGCTTTAGAAATTTTAGAGCGACGTTTAGGAGTAAATCACCCAAATACTATTACTTGTCGTAAAAATTTAGCATATTTGCGCGATCGCCTATCCTCCGAATCATAACAGCGATCGCCTAAACATGAAATTTCGTATTCTAAGATGGAATGATGGAGTTCTGAAGGCGATCGCTTGAGCTTTTGACTCGGAGTTTCGTGTTCTGAGGTGGAATGGTGGAGTTGTAGAGGCGATCGCTTGAGCTTTTTACTCGGCGTTTCGTGTTCGGAAGCGGAATGATAGAGTTATGAAGGCGATCGTTTGACCTTTTTACTCGAAGTTTCGTGTTCTGAGGTGGAATGATGGAGTTGTGAAGGCGATCGCTTGACCTTTTTACTCGAAGTTTCGTGTTCTGAAGCGGAATCATGGAGTTGTGAAGGCGATCTCTATTGTTGAAAATATCATCTGTGGAATATTCTGTCATCTATTCCAGCAATATAATGCGATCGCCAAACTTAGCCACTAGTTTTTGATCATAAGTTAACACTAGAGTATTAGATTGAATTGCTATCTTATCAATCACCATCAGGATTGTCCTGCTGATTTCCAAGTCTGTACACGGCTTTCTGTTTCTATCGGTAAAGCCTCGACTCGTTGACGAATACGCCCCAGCACTTCATCACGTTTTCTATAGCGTTGTGGTAACAATTCGCGGATTTCTTGTTCCAGTTCATGGAAAAAATTTTCTGCTTTTTCTCCTTGTCCTGGCTGCATTTGTTCCAAAGCAAGTTTAATTTCCTTTAAGGTTGCTACTAATTCAGCAGCATCTAAAAGTTCTTGATAAGATTCCGCATCTTGAACAACCAACTCTGCTTTTCCGTTGACAGTCAGAACTAACGGATGTTTTGTTTCTTTGATCCTTTGTAAAAACTCAGTAGTATTACGCTTAAACTCGGTGAGAGAATGTATATCTTTTGATAAGTTTATTAGCATATAAACATTTAATTAGCACTTAATTCAATGCTAATTAGTGTATGTGGAGTTTGTCAATCGAATTTTGGAATGTTTGCAGTTTATCGAGGAATGCGATCGCCTAATCCGTTGATTTTGCGGATTCATACTTAAGTGCTAAATGTGTAAAGTAGATACAGTAGATAGCCATCAAGGTTGTATATATGCAAAATAGAAATTTGTAGGAATTGCAATTTAAAACTAAAGTTAGTAAATCAATATTTTTCAGTCAGTATGATGGAGCAAAATGATCATCAACAGCGCCGCGCCGCTAATCAAGAGTTTGAACAATCTCTCAACCAGTTGGAAGGTATTCTACAGCAAGGTCTGACTGAAGACGACGAAACCCAGATTGAAGAACCAATCGATATTGAACTAGCTGATGATTTAACAGAAATTGATTTAGCCGCTTTTGAGGATGCGGTGGCTGATATTGAACAATATCTGGAAGAAAAGACTAAGTAATGTTGCGTTAGTTTGTGGTTATTTGTCGCCGAGCTTCGTATAACATTAAAGCAGCTGCGATCGCCACATTTAAAGACTCAACTCCAGGACTCAGGGGAATATTGACTTGTTTATCTGCCATGTTTGCCAAGTCTGCCGATAAACCTGCGCCTTCGTTCCCCAATAAAATTAAACTGGGTTTGCGCCAATCAATTTCCCAATAAGTTAATTTTGCTGTCGGCAAAGTCGCTATCACTTGCATTCCAGCCTGCTGACTTTGCTGGACTGTGGTTAATAAATCTTCACTCACTGCCATATTTAAGCGAAACCATTGTCCAGCACTAGCACGCAACACTTTTGGATTATCTAAATCTACACTATCACCAGTTAACCATAATCCCGATGCACCAGCCGCCGCAGCTGTACGAATAATCGTACCTAAATTCCCTGGGTCTTGGATGGTTTCTAAAGCTAAAACAATGCCATCAAAGGGGATTTGATTGAAAGATTCGCTGCGTCTAGCTGTGGCGACTACACCATCTGGTTGTATTGTAGTAGCGATCGCTCCTAAAACTTCCTCGCTGACAATTTCTGCCCTTTCACAACGACTACATAACCTCTCCCACAAGGAAGCATGAGCCGCTTGCCAGTCTGGTGTACAACACACCGTTTCTAAGGGATAATTTACCGCACAAGCTTCTTCTAGTAAATGCGTCCCTTCCAGCAAAAACAACTCCTGCTTGTGACGCTCCTTAGTAGAGTGCAGCTTGCGAATTTGCTTAACGAGAGGGTTTTGTAAACTAGTTAACACAATTAAGGGCAAAAGTAAAAAGTAAAAAGTAAAAAGTAAAAGTTTCTTTTGCCTTTTAACTTTTACTTTTTAACTTTAAAATGCGGAACCCGGGACTTGAACCCGGAAGCCTTGCGGCACTAGAACCTGAATCTAGCGCGTCTGCCAATTCCGCCAGTTCCGCTGGCATTTTTTAATCGACAATTTCTAATTATTACTTAATTATTTATTTTTGTCAACTTATATTCAAAATCTCTGTGTCGTAGATATTTTAAATTGCAGATTGGGAACTATGATGGGTGGTTGAGTTTCCTACAACTCAAAGACCATCCCTAAAAAACAGCGCCTATAGTCTACGAAGTATTGAAATTTACCATTACATCTGAGATTAATTACCGTTATTTTCTGCCCTCAATTCACGAGCCAAAAAATATATTGATTAATCCAAGATGTAGACAAATGAAATCTTTACTGTAGAATCAAAACCAACTTCAACCCTTGAAAATTAAGTATTATTTTTGGAGGTAGGCTTATTAATCCTTCTACCAGCTTACCAGATGCCAAGCTTGCACCTCAAGCAGACTCCTCAGTCTTGCAAATTTTCGGTGGGCATCGTTTGCACGGTCATGTCAAAATTAGCGGGGCAAAAAATTCAGCACTGGTAATCATGGCTGGAGCATTGCTCTGTTCTGGAGATTGTCACATCCGCAATGTTCCCTTGTTGGCGGATGTCGAAAAAATGGGACAAGTTTTATCAGCTTTAGGTGTAAAAGTCTCACACCAAGGCGACATTTTAGACATTAACGCCAGTAATATCACCACATCTAAAGCTCCCTACGAACTCGTAACTCAGCTACGAGCCAGTTTTTTTGCCATTGGTTCCATTCTGGCTAGGCTAGGGGTGGCACAAATGCCCTTACCAGGTGGCTGTGCAATTGGCGCTCGACCAGTTGACTTGCACGTCCGGGGACTGCAAGCAATGGGAGCCGAGGTGCAGATTGAACATGGCATTTGTAATGCTTATGTTCCCAATGGAGGCAGATTAAAAGGAGCCAAAATTTACCTCGATACTCCCAGCGTAGGCGCAACTGAAACATTGATGATGGCGGCTACCCTGGCTGATGGCGAAACTATCATCGAAAATGCGGCGCGTGAGCCAGAAGTTGCTGATTTGGCGAATTTCTGTAACGCAATGGGAGCCAAAATTCACGGTGCTGGTACTAGTGTCATCACCATTGAAGGTGTCCCGCAATTGCATTCTGTTGACTACAGCATTATCCCCGATCGCATTGAAACCGGCACCTTTTTGGTAGCTGGTGCAATTACACGTTCGGACATTTTATTATCTCCAGTTGTACCCGACCATTTAATTCCCGTAATTGCCAAACTGCGGGAAATCGGCGTGCAGATTATTGAAGAAGCGCCAGACTGCTTGCGAATACTACCTGCGGAAACTCTCAAGGCGACATATATTGAAACCTTGCCCCATCCTGGTTTCCCCACAGATATGCAAGCACCGTTCATGGCGTTGCTCACCTTAGCAGAAGGTGACAGCATCATTAACGAGTCTGTCTTTGAAAATCGCTTGCGCCATGCTTCCGAGTTAAACCGCTTGGGTGCAGATATTCGCGTCAAAGGTAACACAGCTTTTGTGCGTGGAGTCCCCAATTTATCGGGTGCGCCTGTTATTGGTACAGACTTGCGAGCATCAGCAGCCCTTGTCTTAGCTGGCTTGGCGGCTGACGGACAAACCACTTTCCAAGGCTTGCATCACCTCGATCGCGGTTACGATCGTCTTGATATCAAGTTGCAGCAATTGGGAGCTAAAATCAAGCGCGTCAACGAAGTCTCAACCCCAGGTGTGACTTCTAATGGCAGCACTCCCCCGGTCACAATTGCTAATTAGAGGAGAGTGTAGAGAGAGGGGGAAGTGTGGGGAGAGAGGGGAGTGTGGGGAGTATATAGAGAGGGGGAAGTGTGGGGAGAGGGGGGAGTGTGGGGGGAAAGATTTCTTCACCATCCTCCCACACCTCCCACACCTCCCACACCTCCCACTCTTCCCCTGACAGGTGTAGGTTTTTTACAATTAGGAGGAATTGAAGCAAAAGAAATCGTCAACAGGAGTAGGAGGAAAAGTACTCCAACGCGGAAGACGAAGAGGAAGATGGTTGAGTA
>NZ_JACJTB010000059.1 GCF_014698475.1 Nostoc spongiaeforme FACHB-130
TACTCAACCATCTTCCTCTTCGTCTTCCGCGTTGGAGTACTTTTCCTCCTACTCCTGTTGACGATTTCTTTTGCTTCAATTCCTCCTAATTGTAAAAAACCTACACCTGTCAGGGGGAGGATGGGGGTGTGGCTCACAGTAGGTTTTTAACAAAGTGATGAGTAGCGACTCTAAAAATCACGATTGAATCAGAGTTCTATCCCCCTCACACCCCTACACCCTAAATCAAGGTTTTTGGAACATAACGTAAAAAACCTACACCTGTCAGGGGGGGTGTGGGAAGTGTGGGGAGTATTAAGAAATTACTATTGACTATTGGCTATAAACTTTCGCTATTCTTAAGGCAATTACCGAGTTAGCTACAGAACATTGAGCCAGATTACATCTAATTCCAGTTTAGCAGCGTGGGGTCAGCGATTGCTGGCAGCGATTTTTCTGGGTGGACAAGTAATAGTTCACCTGCTGCGCGGCAAGATTCATTGGCGTAACACTTTAGAGCAAATGGCAGCCGTAGGGCCAGACTCTTTATTTATTGCTTTGTTAACTGCAATTTTTGTGGGTGCTGTGTTTACCATTCAGGTAGCGCGAGAGTTTATTAACTTTGGTGCGGGTAATCTTGTGGGTGGTGTATTGGCGGTGGCTTTAACCAGAGAACTTTCACCAGTACTCACAGCCGTGATTTTAGCGGGGCGGGTTGGTTCTGCCTTTGCCGCAGAAATCGGTACAATGCGAGTGACAGAACAAATTGATGCGCTGTTGGTGTTAAAAACAGACCCCATCGATTATTTAGTGATTCCGCGCATGATTGCTTGCTGTTTAATGTTGCCAGTTTTAACACTTTTGTCGTTAGTCACCGGGATGTTCGGCGGCTTGATCATTGCCACTCATATATACGGACTGGCTGATACAGTATTTTTAGACTCTGCCCGCAACCTAATAGACACTTGGGATATTGGTAGTGCTTTAGTAAAAGCTGTATGTTTCGGCTTATTAATAGCAGTTGTTGGATGCAGTTGGGGTTTGACAACTACAGGCGGCGCTAAAGGTGTAGGACAATCAACGACGACTGCTGTGGTGACTGCTTTGCTACTGATATTTGTTAGCAACTTCTTTTTGTCGTGGTTGATGTTTCAAGGTGCGGGTAGTGCGTTTGTGAAGGGGTTTTAAATTACAGGTTACAGGTTACAGGTTAGAGGTGAGAGGCAAAATTAAGTACTGTAAAAATTATTTTTTCGTCTCTAGTCCCTAGCCCCTAATCCTAAAATAAAAAAGATGTCTACTACCGAAACAGGATTTGAAACAGTGACCAGTTCATTTGCGCCTAATTCTACAGCCACAGTGGAACTCAAACCTAGTTACAATATCCCTGTTGTATTGGTGCTGGCAGCGATTCCCATTGTAATTGTGCAACCTTTGGTGGGAGGAGCGATCGCAGTTTTTGGGTTGTTTCTTTTGTTTCAAACTGTAACGTTACGCTTGCAATTTACTGCCACCGACTTAGATATTTACAGAGGTGAAAAGTTAATTCGGCGTTTTCCCTACAGAGAATGGCAAAACTGGCGGATATTCTGGAATGGGTTTCCGGTTCTGTTTTATTTTAAAGAAATTAACAGTATTCACTTTTTACCAATTTTGTTCGACCCCAACACCTTAAAAACCTGTTTGGAAGAACGCTGTCCCCGTATTTAAGTCTGAGTCAATAGTCAATGGTTAACAGTTTTGAATCATACACAAATGACTAATGACCAATGACTATTGACAAATAACCAAAAAATTTATCCGCGTCTAGGAATTAGATTATTGTTTATGAACCCTGAGTCATCTCCAACTCCAGAACCAATAGATGAGTGGTTAGAGCAAATACAACCAGAAAACCCGACAACAGACAACCCAGACAATTCATCTGTAGAGTCAGTTCTGGAACCAGAAGCAACCGCTTCAGCAGTTGACGCAGAACCCAGCAACACAAGTATAGAATTGGCTAGTTTGACAGATGAACCAGCCCCAGAATTTCCCTTAGCAACTGAGACAACTGTATTAGGGTTAAAAACAGAATCAGTATACGCAGATGCAGAGCAAAGGTTAGCTCAGTTGCAAGAAACTGAAGCTGCACTCAAAGCCGAAATTGCGAGTTTGCAAGTAACTTACAACACGCTGCAAACACAATTAAGTGAAACGCAAACTTCACTAGGGCGCATTGTGCAGGAATCATTAGCACAATTAGAACAACGTAAACAAGCCCTGCAAATTTCTGTAGAACAGTTAGAACGCCGCCAAGAACGCATCCGCAACGAAATGCGAACCACATTTGCTGGTGCATCGCAAGATTTGGCTATTCGTGTGCAAGGTTTTAAAGATTATCTGACTGGTAGCTTACAAGACTTAGCCGTCGCCGCCGAGCAGTTACAACTGGTACCAGAAGTTAGAGAACGGGAAAAGCCAACTGTTAAAGAAGCTAAACCCGCCGAACCAGAAGCAATTACACCCCAATTTGCTCAACAGCAGTTTCAAGAAACGAGTAAGCAAGTCCGCCGTTTGATTGACCAATATCGCAACAAACCGGATTATTATGGCCCGGCTTGGCAATTACGCCGCACCTTTGAACCAGTTCATGCAGAACGAGTCTCGAATTGGTTTTTTGGTCAAGGGGGACGGGGTGCTTTGCGGACGATGGGTAGCCGTTTGCAGAATACTTTGATTGCTTCGGCGATTATTTCGATATTACATAAATTGTATGGCGATCGCGTCCGTACTTTGGTTTTAGCCAACACGCCAGAACGCTTGGGTGAATGGCGGCGGGGTTTGCAAGACTGTTTGGGTATCGGTCGCCCAGATTTTGGCCCTGACAGGGGCGTTGTCTTATTTGAAGCAGCAGACGCTTTAGCCCAAAAAGCCGACCGTTTGGTAAAAGCCAATCAATTACCTTTAATTATCATTGATGATTCCGAAGAACAAATCAGTTTAGGTATACTGCAATTTCCTTTGTGGTTAGCCTTTGCGCCTGACCCGAAAACGATGCGAAATTATGATGATGATTTTTAATCAGGCTTAGGTAGAGATAGGAGAAGTCAAAAGTTAAAAGTCAAAAATTATTTTACTTTTGACTTATCTGTAAGGGTGTAGTGTTCAAAACCCTTACACCCAATCTCCATAAATAATTTTGGTGCGTAAGCTCTATAAATGTTATATTCTGTAGCCTAATTCGGTAATTTCTGCCCCTGGATTTTCCCAAAATGTTGCGTGTTTATCATCTGTTCATAGCTGTAGTCTTACTCTTGTTAATGCCAGTGGGGGCAAAATTTGTGCTTCCCTATTTTGCTGGAACTAAAGTAGAAACCAAGAACCAAGCCGCACCTGCATCTAAGACAGCTACTCAAATTGCTGCGGGAGAAACTTCTCAGCCAACAGCAGGAAATTTGTGGCAAAAAGTTTTAGGTAAAAATATTGTCGTGCCTAGTGGTTGGCAAGTGATTCCTTGTCAGGGAAATGCCCCTTTGTTGTGTGTAGCTGCTCAAGGTGAAGTTTTAGGTACAGTTGAGATTAGTGTTGCTCAAGTGAGTAAAAATCCCAACTTGCAAAAGCATCTTGCTGATGCAGGCATTCCCCTAGACTCTAAATTAGATTATAAAAATTCGGCTAACCACAGCAAAGCTATCACCGCATTGAAAGCTTGGGCGGGAGATTATTATGCTTCTTTGAGTAAAGATCGTCAGAAAAGCAACGGCAATAAACTGATTTTTGCAACTCACCCATTAGAAGAGATATCAATTAGTCAGCTACCCGGAATCCGCTATGGTTTTACAGGAATTAAAGCTGAAGGTGGGTTACAAGAGCAATATATTAGTTATGCTGCTTTTGATGGAAATTCACTTTATATCATCAGTACAGCTTTTGACCCTGGTGCGGTGACAGGTAAGTTTGAAAAATTGGAAAATTTAGTAATTTTTCAGCCTTATTTGAGTGCGATCGCACAAAATTTAAATCTCTAGTTAGTCATTAGTCATTTGTAGATACCCATGACTAATGACTAAATATTCGCCTTAGCTAAATTTCAGCAACGGCGCGTTCAATTAAACGACGTGCTAAAGTTTGTGTGCCTGTATGCTCATAATAATTGGTAGATAAATCTAAGAAAGCTGCCAAATAATCTAACTTGTCGTCGCTGAATTCAACAAAACTTTTCAAGTGACTGACAACATTTTGCTGAGTTAAATTATTTTGGGCAACAAACCCATTCATCCAACCTTTAACAGAATCAAGACTTTGACCAATAAAGTCAAGTTTACCGCTAGTACCGTTACCAGGAATTGCATCTTGAATAGTGTTAAAAGTTGGATTTTGCGATAGATCCTGGGGATTAAGGGTACTGATAAAAGATAGTGCTTTCTCGATGAAATCTGGGCCTAGAGGTATCACACCATCAATACAAACTAATGCTGCCAAGCGGATGAGTGACTCACCACTATACTCTCCTAAAGAACCAACAAAATCACCAATGCTGTCCCCAGGAATGCCATTAATTTGACAGAAAGCCACCAATTCAGCTACTACTTTTAAGGACAAATCTATGGTTTGTGCTTTATCTGGTTTGGGGGTCACAGAGTTGAGAAAACCCAATAGCGGAATTGTTTCACCGACTTTATTGGCTAAAGCTGCCGCACCGAGGGCTTTATCAGTACCATCAACAGTTTGATAAAGCCACATTGCTCGTTGATAGCCTTGAGAGCGATCATTGTACAGATAAATCGCCCGTTCGCCAATTTGTTGAATTAAACTTTCATCTTCTTCACCAGTCACAGTTTTGATGGTGTTAACAAAACCAACAGTATTTTGCCACTCACCAGGAGCTACAAAATCTAAAGCCTTCAATACAGATACCGTTAAACCACCAGTAGGTAGTTGATCAACTAATTCAAAAATAGGTTTGTTCACAAAAATCTCCTCGCCTGGTTGCAATTGTTATGTCTAAAGATTTTGAGTAGCGATTATTTAAGTTTGGCTAAACCACTCAGATTGAATTTACTAATCAAATCAGCGCGATCGCTGGCTGTAAATGTTGTACCTTTGGATAGAACTTTGACTTGATATTTACCTACTAAAACTGCCGTTGCGGTTTTTCCTTGTTCTACAGCCGGATATCCAGCAATCTTTTTGGTACTTTTAGAGAATTTAGCGGCTGCTTCTGGGGTGCTGCTTGTATCTGAAATTGACAGCATCGCTACTTCTTTACCGGCTTTTTTCAGCTTGGCTTCTGCAAAACCTTTTTTCTCTTGGGTGAACACGCTATCGTAACCACCACCCGATTTGGGGAAGAACTTGTTAAATTCACTTCCCTGGGTAGCAGTTTTAGCAACTGCTTGACCACTTTTTTGTTTAGTACTTTCTTGTTGTGCTTGGTCAAACCGTCCTGGGGTTTTGGGACTACAAGCTGTTGTTAGTAATAATACTGAGATTAACAACGCTGCGACAATTTTCCGACTACGATAGAAACTCATGTTTTTTCCTGCTGATACTTTGACGCAATTATCAACTACTTGTCAAAATTTGCCCACAAAATTTATGTTTCGATAACTATTGTGATGGGGAGTGAAGAGTGGGAAAGGCTTGATACGATGTGAGCAAGGGATTTTTCAGTTCTCTTGACTTTGCTAACTAGTACAAAAATTTGTGAAGCAGAAACATGAACACTGATTTTGGCAGTCTTCTTGGGGAAAGTTTTTTGATTCGAGTTTTACACACTTCTATCAAAGGTAGAGCTAGATATAAAGTCAAGGGACTGCATGATTCTCTGGCTCTCAAAAAATACCTAGAATTTAGATTATCCAAGGAAGACAGAATTTTTCAAGCCAGCGCGAACCATTTAACCGGCAATGTTTTGGTACTGTTTCAGCCAAATTTTAGTCCCAATGCGATCGCCTGGATGCTACAAAATATTGTTTTAGACTACGCAAGAAGTCATAAACAATTACCCCCCAGCACCGCACCAGAATTTATTCCCAGTAAAAGCATTACTTTATTTGTGCAGTCAAATGCTGCTATAACCCAATCGCGGAGTCAAATCATCCCCGTAGCCGCAGCTTTTTCGGCTTTATCCTTGGGGACAGCCATCTTAAACACCAATAATTTAGACACCCAGATTTTATTAGCAATTCAAAAACTCCACACGCCTTTACTAGACAAAATTATGGTGGGTATCACTTCTCTCGCTGAACCACCACTGCTATTGTTGACTTGTTTAACATGGGAAGCAATTCTGCTGCATCGCCGCCGTTACCTCCAAGCTACTACCTTTGGGATGGCAGCAGTTGGTGGAATCAGCTTAAATTTTCTGTTGAAAGAATTGTTTGTCAGGGCGCGTCCGGCATTGTGGGATTACATTATTAATGTGAATCATTACAGTTTTCCCAGTGGCCATGCAATGGTGTCAATAGTGGTGTATGGTTGCATCGGCTATTCCTTATCCCAAGAATTTCCCGAATGGCGATCGCAGATTTTCACTTTGACGGTAATTTTAATCTTGGCTATTGGTTTTAGTCGGCTATATTTGGGAGTACATTGGCCTAGTGATGTGATTGCTGGTTATGCCGCAGGTTTAGTTTGGTTGACTGTGTGTGTAGTGTACGAGTATTTGTTAACTCAAAAAGCTACGGCAAAGTGCTGAGGAGCTAGTGCGTTGCGGTGAGCAGTCCGTTGGGCGGCTTCGCCGACTTGAAGGAACTGCGAACCCGAAGGGAGGTTCCCTCCGTTGTAGCAACTGGCGTTGCTGAGTAGGAACTCCAACCAATTTACTCAACAAAACTTCTATCTCCCTTGTCTCCCTTATCCCCCTTCCCTTGTCTTTGATCAAAATTCCTAAAAATCCGATAAAGAAATAGCCACCCGAAATCCCAGAAGATTTCCCCGCCCATCTTGAGGATTCCAGCTACGATAAGCAGAACGACATAAGCGAGAAGAACTTTTCCAAGAACCACCCCGAATGACGCGCGATTTCAATTCATGATTATTAGACAGCCACACGCTGCCATCCACAGGTGCGCCTTGGTAATTTTCATGCCAGTGATCTCCGCACCATTCCCAAACATTACCGTGCATATCGTATAAACCAAAAGCGTTGGCGGGAAAACTGCCGACTATGGTTGTTTGCGAATGATTTCCTGGTTCTGGATTGTAGGGAGAACTGTTGTTGTAGTTAGCCAAGCTAGGTATTAGCTTGCTACCAAAATAAAAGGGTGTGGTGGTTTTGGCACGACAAGCATATTCCCACTCAGCTTCGCTGGGTAAGCGATAGTTGCGTCCGGTTTTATCAGCCAGCCTGACGCAAAATTCTACGGCATCTTCCCAAGAAACTTGCTCGACCGGGCGATTTGCACCTTTAACACTAGCTGGTGTGGGATCAAGATGGCGGTTAATTGGGGGTAGTGTGGCGACTGCTTGCCATTGTGCTTGGGTGATAGGAAATTTACTGAGAAAAAAGGGTAAAATTTTAACAAGATACTGGGGACTTTCGCTCTGAAATCGTTCTGGTTCATCATCTGGGGAACCCATAAGAAATTGTCCACCAGGAATAGATACCATTGCCAAGGTAATTCCCTGATTTAAATCTTCTGTGAAACCTTGGGCTGTGCCAGAATGACGGTTAACTTCATAAGATGGTTGAGAACCTAACCATCTTGTCGCGGAAATATTTGCGATTTCAAACTCGAATTGTTCTAGGGGTAAAAATACGGTTTCTAACTCTGGTTCCAGACTTAATTGTGATTCTCTTGGTGGGTTGGGTTTGATTGGTGGAGATGATATGGCACTGAAGGGTATGATTTGAGTTGCAATCAGGGCTTGCAATGCTTCTGTGGCTGATGGATAGCGGAGGGTGTAGCGATCGCATATCATAGTTTCAATCACATCTGCCAAAGCATCACTAACTTTGACATAATCTCGCCATATAGGTTTGCCTGTGTCGGGATCTTCTTGTAATTGATGGGGCAAAATACCTGTTAAGGCTTCAATAGCCATCATTCCTAAAGCATAAATATCGCTGCATAACCGAGGTTTACCTTTGGCTTGTTCAGTGGGGATATAACCTGGAGTCCCAACCACTACACTGGTGCGAATCATTTTATATACATCAATGGCGATAGAGCCAAGTTCTCTCACAGAGCCAAAGTCAATCAACACAATTTTATGATCATGTTTGCGCCGCATGATATTTTCGGGTTTGAGATCCCGATGAATCACGTTATTTTGATGCACAAAGACCAAGACTTCTAAAATATCATGTAGCAGTTTTATGACATCAACTTCTGCCATTTGCCTTCTTGGTAAAATTTCGGCTCGCAGGGTATGTCCTTCCACATAATCTTGCACAATGTATAAGTCATTATCAAGGGCAAAATGAGCCAAGAGGCGTGGAATTTGGGGGTGTTCTCCTAATTTTTCGAGGATAATTGCTTCTTGCTCAAACAATTCCAGTACTCTGGGATGGGTATGCTTCGGTTTGAGTCGCTTCACAACACAAGCAGGTTTACTCGGACGTTTGTGATCCCTTGCTAAATAGGTTTCGCCAAAGTTTCCTTCACCCAGTTTTTTGATAATTTTGTAGCGTTTATCTAATAGTTTGCCGATAAATTCCATACTTACGAGTCAAGCCGAGATGGGAGTAATATCGTGTCCAAATCAAATACTTACCATTAAGGCCGCAGAGGGAGTAATTTGTATTAGTAATTTCGTGAATTGATAGCACTATAAGGCTTTCTTCATTCAGACTTCGGCCTTTTTATACTAGTTACAGTACTGCAACATAAACCTTTGGGTAATTGTAAATAAATGATCATTTAAATGAGATAGTGCTTGGTCAGCGATCGCTGGGGGTAAGCCATGATAATATGCTTGAGCAATACCACCTGTAATACAAGCAATGGTGTCACTGTCCCCGCCTAAAGAAATTGCATTCCGAATTGCATCTTCGTAATCGGTTGATTCTAAAAAGGCGATAATTGCTTGGGGGACGGAACCTTGACAAGAAACATCAAACTTGTAAGTTGGTCGAATTTGGTCAAGGGTAATTTCTAAATCGTAACCAAAGGTAGTTTGCAAATAAGCTTTAATTGCTGGTTTATCATGACCTGTACGCGCCAGAAATATAGCTGCGGCTGTAGCTTGAGCACCTTTAATACCTTCAGGATGATTATGAGTCACAGCCGCACAACTTTTAGCAGCTTCGAGGACGCTATCTAAGTCATTCAAAGCAAAGCCGATGGGACTAACGCGCATCGCGGAACCGTTACCCCAACTATTGTAGGGCTGACTATCGTTAGAGTTTGCCCAACTTCTAAAAGTACTGCCATAACCAGCGAAGGGATAGCGGCGGAAATAAGACTTAAACTGCTCAATGTATTGACTGCTGTCGAGAAAGTCAGCACCATCAAGAATCATTTCCGCCACTGCCACTGTTAGCACAGTATCATCTGTGAAACGACATAGCCTATCGAATAAGGGAAAATCCTTAGTTTTAATATTGTTAACTTCATATACCGAGCCAATGATGTCACCAGCGATCGCTCCTAACATATTAATCTTCTGGAAAATAATTTAGGTGAGTTTTTCCAGCCTTACGACAGCATTGTAATCTGGGACTCCTTCGAGCGATCGCTTACTTTTATCAAGCAATACATTCCCTTCAGGCCAATGAACTTGTAAATTTCCTTTCTGAATTGGTGCTAGATAAATTCTGCCAGTTAACTCACCCAATTCATTTTTTAAAATGACCTGATCCCCATCTTTTAATTTCAACTTAGCAGCATCAACCACATTCATTAACACCGCCTCGCGCAAAGCCCCAGTAATGGCATCTTTGCGTTCTTGCACCATACTATTAAACTGCTTACCCCGGCGTGTCGCCACCAAAAAGCAGCCTTCTGGTATTTCCTTTTGTGCAGGTGATAAAGCTGTAAAGTGTGCCTTCCCATCAGGTGTGGCAAAATTCCAGCCAAAGCACAAATGCGAACCACCATATTGAAATTGATCCCCTGCCTGCTGTAAGTGTTGCATCCCGGCGTATAATGGCACAACTTGGGCAATTTCTTCCCGAATCGCCGCCGTATTCTCAAAATCAATCTTCTCTGCCAAATCTGGGCGCACCCGTTTTGCCAATTCTACAAACACTTCCCATTCTGGCCGCGCCTCACCAATACGGGGGCCAGGAATTTCTGGACTGAAAATGATTCGCCGTTCTGTAGAAGTTTCCGTCACACCCCCCGGTACTTCATAGCGAGTGGTTGCAGGTAATAAAATTACAGTATCTGCTGGTTCCACTAACATTTGGCTAGATAACACAATATCAGCATGTACCCGCAAAGGTATAGTTTGCAAAGCACCTTCCACATAATCTGGTTCTGGTAGAACTTCTAAGAAATTCCCACCCACAGAAAACAACATATCTAATTGCTTGTCGTAAGCAGCATCAATCATTTCCGGTGCAATTAAACCCCTGGTACTAGGTACATCAAAGCCCCATTTTTGACTTAACTGGTTAGCATTTTCTCGGTTAATCGGTTTACCA
The DNA here is from genome assembly GCF_014698475.1 of Nostoc spongiaeforme FACHB-130. Classification (GTDB taxonomy): domain Bacteria; phylum Cyanobacteriota; class Cyanobacteriia; order Cyanobacteriales; family Nostocaceae; genus Nostoc_B; species Nostoc_B spongiaeforme. The sequence goes on from NZ_JACJTB010000059.1 coordinate 10,556, forward strand.
CCAGGAAACACCGTGGCGTAACATCCCATCTCTGCACCGCCTTGTACCCCAGAGTGACCGCGAATAGGCATTAACCCACAGCCTTCTCGCCCAACGAAGCCTTTAGTCAGTGCTAAATTGATAATACTGCGGACATTATCTTCACCGCATTCATGCTGGGTAATGCCCATACTCCAAACAAACACCGCTTTATTCGCGGCTGCAATGATTTGGGCAAAGGCTTGCATCTCATAGCGAGATGCACCGGAAAGCCTTTCTAATTCTTCCCAAGATTGTTGTTCTAGAGATGCTTGGAGTTCTGCAAAACCTGTGGTGTAACGGTCGATAAATGACTTATCTACCCATCCATAAGCAATCAAATGCTTGATGGTTCCATTCAAAAATGCCATATCACCGCCAGTATTTACCAAAAAGAAATCTTCGGCAAACTTAGTACCAAACAAAGCACTTTCGACAATTGAAGGAACCCAATACCGTTCCATTCCTGGTTCACGATAGGTATTAATCACCACAATTTTTGTGCCAGCTTTTTTGGCGTAGTGAAGATACTTGACGGTGACTGGCTGATTATTAGCGACATTAGAACCAATAAACACTAATAAATCCGTACCTATCCAGTCTTTATAAGAACAAGTAGTTGCCCCCGCCCCCAAAGATGTTTTTAAAGCGGCGGTACTCGGCGAATGACAAATCCGGGCGGCATTGTCAATATTATTACTACCCATTGCACGGACAGCTTTTTGAGTCACGTAATAAGTTTCATTGACCGTACCACGGCTAGTAATATAAAAACTCAGCCTGTCTGGTGTGGTGGCGCGGATACGATGGGCAATGAAATCTAAAGCTTCATCCCAGCTAAGACGACGAAAACCTTTTTCTCCACGTTGGCGCATCATTGGGTAAGGAAGCCGCCCCAAGTCTCGTAGTTGAGAAGTTTTTTGTGTTTGTAATTGCGATACATCTGCGAGTAGCTGGGGATCTAAGGCTGACATTGTATTCATCTGCAACAACCGCAACCGCACATTGCAGAGATGAATCCCATCTAATGTCCAATCTTTCATTCCTGTGGTACCTAAAGCACAGCCATCACACACACCTTGATTGAGAATATTCCACGCATAAGGTAATTTATCCCGTGACAACCAAATAGCTCGAAATACCTCCCAATAATTATTCGGGTATTGTTCGCCAATACCAAATGGCTTCCAACTTGCCCAGTACTGCGGTGTCCAATATTTTTTGGGTTTAGGTAACATAACTAAATATATAATTACTCTCCATAACAATAATTTGCCAGATTTGGAGAGTGTTTATAAAGTCAAAAGAAAACTAACTTAATGGACTGATGCGAATCAAATAGAGCAAAAGAACCCCCTCAGACTAGAAGTATAGGGCTATACAATTAACCTTCCTAGCCTATTAGCAACGGCAAAGCAGAACATGGGCTAATTGTATGCTTCTTCATATCGATAATATTAAATATAACTTTTGATAGATGCTAATTAATTTATCTATCTTTATGAAACCCCTCAATGAGCGACAAACATCTCTCTCCCTTGTCTTCCCTATCTTCCTTGTCTCTTTTATTCATCTAGCAAATAAGACGGCTATAGATAGAAATGTTTGTATCTTCTGGTATATGACTAATTTGTAAAACTAAATATAAACTTAAGTTTATCGGCTAGAATCCTACTTAAGTTAATATAAATCACGGGTAAACACAGATAAATTATCGGTGTTTATCTGATTACTTTATAGTAATTTTTCTTCCAAAAAATATAAAGAATTTCTTCTAGATTCAAAAAATAAGTTTTTGCTGAAATAATAAGTTGTCTGAGAGATAAAATGTCAGAATGCTAGGGTAAAAGCCAACTTATTTTCTCAAGTTTGAGGAAAGTGCTATGACTACTACATTGATAGAGGCTAATTCTATCGAGTCAGTGTTGGGTAAAGAAGCAGAAGACCTGCTGAATTACAAAGCCAAAGTTTCTCAAGATTTATTGCATTTACCAGGGCCAGACTTTGTAGATCGAGTCTGGCTAAATAGCGATCGCAATCCTCAAGTGTTGCGTAATCTACAACAACTTTATTCTACTGGTCGTTTGGCAAATACTGGTTATCTTTCAATTTTACCTGTTGACCAAGGCATTGAACACTCGGCTGGAGCATCTTTTGCACCAAATCCTATTTACTTTGACCCAGAAAATATCGTCAAATTAGCAATAGCAGGTGGTTGTAATGCTGTTGCAACAACTTTGGGAGTATTAGGCATTGTCTCACGCAAATATGCCCACAAAATTCCGTTTATTGTCAAAATCAATCATAACGAACTCTTAACCTTTCCCAACCAATTTGATCAAGTCTTATTTGCTAGTGTTGAACAAGCTTGGAATTTAGGCGCAGTCGCTATCGGCGCAACAATTTACTTTGGTTCCGAACAATCAACCAGACAAATTCAAGAAATTAGTCGTGCATTTGAACGCGCCCATGAATTGGGTATGGTGACTATTCTTTGGTGTTATTTGCGGAATAATGCTTTCAAACAAGATAAAGATTATCATCTGGCGGCTGACTTAACTGGACAAGCAAATCATTTGGGTGTAACCATTGAAGCCGACATTATCAAACAGAAATTACCTGAATATAACAATGGTTATGGTGCAGTTGTCAAAGCTACAGGTAAAAGTTACGGCAAAACAGATGAGCGAGTTTACACAGACTTAACGACTGACCACCCCATAGATTTAGCTCGTTATCAAGTGTTAAATTGCTATGCTGGCAGAGCAGGATTAATTAATTCTGGTGGCGCATCTGGTAAAAATGATTTTGCGGAAGCAGTACGCACTGCTGTGATTAATAAACGGGCTGGTGGTACTGGCTTAATTTCTGGACGTAAAGCTTTCCAGCGTCCATTTGAAGAAGGTGTAAAACTCTTTCATGCCATTCAAGATGTTTATTTATCACCAGATGTAACTATTGCTTAAATTTAACCAATAAGGTTCTCAATTAAGGAAGGTGAATATTTATCACCTTCCTTTTTATATACAAATAATTAGCCTAGAGGAAGACGTTAATCGCAATTAGTATTTTTAGCATTTAGGCATTTGTTTCAGACATAGGAGAATTTTTTCATGCTAAACATTCAAAGTTTTTTTTGTCAGTTAATTAGCAAAATTGCAGTATTTATCCTCGTTGCTTTTGTGATTTTGATTAGCTTACCGAGTAATTCTGTGTTGGCTGATGGCTATTATTCTGCAAAAAACCATAAGGTAGAAACAGCACCGCCTTATTACACTGCTAAAGACCGCACAATAAGCAGAACTGAACCTAGTAAACCTTACTACGCTATTAAAGAACGTCAACATTCACAAGCTACCAGAAATTACGAAGATTCACTCAGAACTGGTAAGCGGGAAAATGAAGTGCGCTTGAGAGATTTAGAGACAAAAAATCGTTAAATCAAATCAAATAATAGAGATGTGAAAATTCACATCTCTATTTTAAAAATTAATTATTTGTAAATAAACCTGTTCAGTGTATCAAAAATAGCTAAAATTACCGATTGAGCATATCTATAGGTGGATATTGCCAATATCTTTAGACAATATCATAAATGTGTTTATGAAGAAGAATTCAGAAATCAGGAGTCAGAATTCAGTATGACTGGGTGATGAATATTGGTGGAAAACTTCGTCCCTCTTGACTTTTTACTTTTGCCTTGTTGTACTAGTAAGCTGAAGAAGCGATCGCATTTAGCTTATTCAAACAAATGACATTAATTTTAGCTCTTGATTTTGGTGGTACTAAGTTAGCCGCAGCCGTAACTCAACTTGGTTCGCGTCAATGGTTGCGTTATGAACGTCGTCTCTCACCCACAGGTGCTAATGCTACCACTGATTTAGAAATTATGCGATCGCTCATCCATAATTTACTCCAAGGTGAAACGCCCGCAGCTATTGGTGTTAGCTTTGGTGGCCCTGTAGACTTTACTACAGGAACAGTCAGACTTTCGCATCATGTTCCTGGCTGGGAAAATCTACCTCTCAAACAATTGCTAGAGAATGAATTTGGTGTACCTGCAAGTGTAGATAATGATGCTAATGTTGCAGCTTTGGGTGAACATCGCTTTGGTGCTGGTCAAGGATACGATAGCTTGTTTTATATCACCATCAGCACTGGTGTTGGCGGTGGTTGGATACTTAATGGTAAACCTTGGCGTGGTAATGCAGGTATGGCTGGTGAAATTGGACATATAGTAGTTGATCATGCGGGGCCAGTGTGTTTATGTGGTAAACGAGGATGTGTAGAAAGACTAGCATCAGGCCCTTATATGGCTCAAGATGCTAGAGAATATCTATTGAAAGAACCAGCTAAACTTCGAGGAGACAGGGGAAGATTTTGCAGAAAATTGGTCAATAATAATCTCGACTTAATTACTGGAAAGATAGTGAGTGAAGCTGCGGCGCAAGGTGATGAGTTCGCAATTATTATTTTGCAAAGTGGCGCTTGGGCTTTGGGTATGGGTATTGGAAATGTAGCGAATTTAATTAACCCACAAAGGTTTATTTTAGGAGGTAGTGTGACCAAAGCAGGAGAAATTTGGTGGAATACTGTACAAAAAACAGCCCGTGAAACAGCATTACCAGAAATAGATTTTGAAATTCTTCCGGCGGCTTTGGGTGATGATGCACCACTGTGGGGTGCGGTGGCTTTAGCAGAATTAGAAGTCAGGAGTCAGAATTCAGAATTCAGAATTCAGAATTGAATTTTTGGTGTTGCATAAATGCGGGATGAATTGAGATGTCGAAGGAAAATGAAAGACTGATTTTTCGCACCTTTGCGCCTAACGCAAGCGGAACGCCTAGCGGCGAATGCGCGAAACAAAATTCATCCCCTCCATCAGAAACGCCGAATTTTTTGGTTTACCTATGAGCGCAAGGAAAAGCTTGTAAATCAAGATTTTGGCAATATGTCTATTAATTTTTGATTCTGGGTTTTTCTTTAATGTCTGAATAGTTTTCCCAATATCTGCCCAGGATAAGCTACAACATCACAAAGCCGAGGAAAAAATACTGGCTCAATTTCCACATCTGCCATAATTCTCTCCAGTTCACAATCACTCAGTGGTTCTTCCCATAACCCATGTTCTACAAGATTGTTGGCATGAAAAATTATGCGATCGCGCAAAAAATTTAACTGCTCATTCCGTGGTGCTGCGGGTACACGAATAGTCAAAGGAAAGTTGCCAAAGAAAACCACTACTTTCCCTAAGCGGTGCTTTTGCATATACTTAATATTTTTTCAACTAGTTTAGGATGTATTTTGAACCGATACTATTTCTCTTATAACTTTGTTGCATTTTTTTAACATCATCATAAATACTGCAAAAATAGAAATAGTTTAGACACCCAACTTTTGCAGAAATCGGGTGTCTAGAAGTTGATGAAAAATATTAAAACTTCCGCATAAAAACGCAAAATCAAGGGTTAAGGAGAGGTTTTACTTTGACTTACCTCAACTTTGCTCGGTACAAGTCGTTCAGTAAGCGGGGTATATTTACACCTTGCACCCCATAACTCCTAAACCCAGTCTCCACAGAAAATATTTGCGTGTATTTCCTGTCTATAAAACAGATGATTTATTTTCTGTTTCTTGAATAAATGATTCAAACTGATTATTAGGTGTCCATTGAATTGCACCATCACGTCCTGTTAAAAATACTTGGGTGGTGTTTTTGCTGAGTTCAGTCATAATTTTTGGCTCAAGGTTAGTAGAGGTAGCAATAGCTACTTTTGGCTGAAACAATTTAATTAAATCTTTCAAAGCTTCAGGCGTACACCATAATACTTGAGGACTAGGTAAACTGCCAGATTTAGCTAATCTTTCTATTTCTTGAGGCTCTACATCACCTACTAGTAACCAAGTTTGATTTTGAATTTGTAAATATAAAACAGGTAATTTCTCTTTAATTAATTGAGCAACTGTTAAACCTGTAACTACTTGTTGTCCTGGAACAACAGTTTGATAAATACCTTGATGCTTTTGAATTTCTTGTTGAATTTCTTGATTTGTGGGGTTAGTCTCTGGCTTAAGAGCATATTTGTAGAAATTTTTGATGGGAATGGTTTGTACTACTTCTAACCACGCATTGTTATCGTTATTATCAAAATCACTAGCGATCGCCCAGTCAATTTTATTCACGCCTTGCTGTTGCAAAAATGGTACAATTGTGTAACGTCCAGTACCTTCATCACCACTGTTAATTAAGGTGACATTGCCTTTATCTTGAATGACAACAACTGGTTCTGTACCAGCTTCTAAGACAGTAATCCGAAATAATGTATTTGCTGAATGCCAAGCGGGAACAAGTACTAAGCCAAATATCATTAACCCAGCAAACCACCAGCGTTTTTGCCACCATTTAACTAAGCAAACTAAAAGAATCAACGCATAAACGCCTAACATTTGCCAAGTTGAAATACTCCCCACTACTAATGAGTTTCCGGGCAAGTTACTAAAAAATTCGACTAACTGAATTAGCCAATCACTAGGATATTGCAGTACGCCAGCCAGAATACTACCAAGATTAGATGATGCTAATGCAGCGATCGCACTGATAATACCACCAATACTAATCACTGAAATAAATGGCGTAGTAATCATATTCAGTAATAAACTATAAGCAGGAACTACGCCAAACACCGCAAGTTGGACAGGTAAAGTCCAAATTGTTGCAGCTACAGGTACAGCAATTAAAGATGCGATCGCAGGTGGTAGCCAATTCAGTTTTTCTGTGATTGCTGGGACAGTCACAATTAATCCTAATGTGGCTAAAAAACTCAATTGAAAACCTAAATCCCAAATCCACAAAGGATTAAATAATAATAATAAGGTTGCAGCTAATAAGAGCGAACCAAATTGTTTGACTTTTCTATCTAATAACAACCCAACTAACGCCGCACTACCCATAATGACGGCTCGTAATACCGCAGGTTGAAATCCTGATAAACCGAGAAAAATCATTAAACCCAAAAAACCGAGTGTAAATTGAATTGCTTTATTTGTGCGTTTTGTTAGCTGTAAGATTACACCCAAAATTAACGAAGTCTGAAACCCAGATGCAGCCAAAGCATGAGCCATTCCCGCTTTGACAAATAAATCCCGAATATCATAAGGCAAATCAACCGCTTTGCTACCCAAAACCATTGCACTCACCAGCGTTCCTGCGGGAATGCCTAAACTTTCAACTAGTGATTTTAAAATTTGCTCTCGAACTTGCCACCATCCCCATGTATTCTCATCATTGATAATATTGATTTGCCTTCCAATCAAACCAGCAAATGATCCTTCTTGTTTGAGATATTTTTGAAAGTCAAATGCACCAGGATTAGAAGCGGCTTTTGGTTTATATAAAATCCCTGTGACAGCAATTTCTTGCCCAGGATGTAAGCCAGTTGCTTGCAGCAGTGGTAAAGTCACATACAATTTGCCTGTAACTCCTTTTGGGACACTGGCTGGGCCATTGCCATTTTTAATTTCATCTAACTGAGTCGCTGCTAACCAAAATTGTCCCCGTTGACTGCGAGTTAAGCGAGGGCTAGTTTCTACTTCACCGCGCACAATAAATAGTTGTTCTTGATTTGCTACATTATCGGCGGGGACAAATTGACTAATATCTTTGACACTGGGTTGAGGCGATCGCAATTGAAAATAAAAGGTTGCTAACAATCCTACCAAACCAGCAACTAACCAAGCTCGCGGATGAGGGAATGATTGCCAAATATTGGGTGTAGCTTTACTCTTGCTGACAATGCTTTCTTTGGGTTGGGGCTGTGTGGTGCGCTTTCGCAAAAAAATTGCCCCTACTATCGCCAAAATTAAAACCCATACCCCACCCCAAGGAACTGCTGTAAACAACAACCCAAAAATATAACCAAGGCAAATAATCACACCACTCGTCTGAAGCATAAGACAATTCAAACTCTCAACTGGCAGCACTCAAATATTGATGCTTTTGGTGAAGTATAGTTTATTAGATTCATACAAACAAAGCCCGCAAATGCGGGCTTCGTGTATCTAAACTAATAGAATTGATGCAATGATGTGAAAAATTAAGGTATAAAGTGTCAGGATTTTGAACACCTACACCCATTCTCAACCAATTAAATCAACCCCAACACACCATGAATAACCAACAGCCCCAAAATTCCGCTACCTAAATAGGCATGAGTAGTACGTAAAGTCGGTTTATCACCACCAAAGCCACCTAACGTCAGTAAACTATTAATTAATAAAAGTATTAGTACAAGCGAACCTGTCCAAAAATGGGGACTTTCAAAAATTGGGTGACGCTGCATCACTAAAGATAAAACTCCACCAGGATAACCCGCAGCTAAAAAGAAAAACATCCAAGGTGCTAGGAGACGATGACTCATCCGGTTGTTAAAAGACTCATCTTTATCCTGCGCCAGCCTTCCCCGCCAACCAGTCCATGCAACATAGCTACCCATCACTACCACAACAATTCCCATCATCACAGGATGTCCCCATTCCACAATCGGTTGGGGTATTCCCAAAGAACGGAACCAAGCTGCAAGAGGTTCTAGAGCTTCGCTGACGTTAATCATAAAATATTCAACATTTTTTAAGCATTACAGTAACTTTTTTATCACACTTTTAAGTAGTGTAAAAAATAATTAATATTTTTGAAGTGTAAGAGCGATCGCACCTTCATCTCAGCTTCCGTTGCGCTTGAAATTTTTGATAAGCCTGATTTATGACTTGCATCGATGCTTGAGCATTTGCAGAATTGTTCACATCAGGATGATATTGTCTAGCTAATCGCAGGTAAGCAAACTTGACATCTTGAGGTTGAGCATCAACATCTACACCTAAAACTTCCCACCATTCCTGAGACGATAAAGAATTGCCAGTCAACTCATTTAGACCTTGCAGACTCCAAATTTTGATAGTACCGCCGTTACCACCTCTGACTAACATTTGACTATCAGGCGTAAAGGCGACAGGACTAAAACCAGGTAGAGTTTGTAATAAATTCCCCGTTGGGATATGCCAGAGTTTGACAGTTTTGCGAGTACTACTAGCTAGAATTTGTCCATCAGCACTCACAGCTAGAGATAAAACTGCTTCTGAATGTCCAGTCAAAGTTTGAACTAATTTTCTTGTATGAAGATTCCAGAGTTTGATAGTAGTATCTGTACTACCACTAATTAAAGTACAACCATCAGGGGTGATCAATAAAGTATTTACAGCAGCCGAATGTTCTGTGAAAATATCTAACTGTTTCCAGGTTGTACAGTCCCAAATCCGAATAGTTTTATCTGTACTCCCACTAGCTAAAACTTTACTATCAGAACTAATAGCAACAGATAAAACCGCGTCGGTATGTCCATTTAAAGTCAGTTTTAAATTGCCTGTATAACCTCCCCAAATTCTGATATTTTTATCAGCACTGCCACTAGCAAGAAATCTGCCATCAGAACTATATACAACTGAGTTAACAAAGCCATGATGACTGTAGGGAGAGTTTAAGTAAAAAAATGTCCGCAAAAATTGTTGTTTATCTAGTTGCCAAGTACTAATTTTGCGGTCAACACAGCCACTAGCAATTTGTTTTCCATCAGGACTAATAGCAAGAGATAGAACCGCCTCTGCTTGACCAGAGAAAGTATAAAGCCATTTTCCTGTTTGCAGATTCCAGAGATTGATTTGTCGATCATCACTGCCACTAACTAAAGTATTACCATCAGGAGTGATAGCGATCGCATTTATTCTTCCTAAATGTCCCTTGAGAGTTTTGACACATTTCCAAGTTTCAGGAAGCTGAAGATTGGAAGTTACAGTTTCGGGTTCAGTCTTTGCAGTAGCAAATTCAGCCTTAAGCCTCTGTAACTCCTCCTCAACCTCTAAAGCCGCAAATTTTCGGTTGAGATCCTCACCAGACAAAAATAAACCTAACTCTATAACAGCCGCATTATAGTCATCCATCTGCAAAACTTTTTCTTCCATCCGTTCAAAAAGTTGTGCAGGAGTTTCCTTAACCTCAGATTCATCTAATAACTTAGCAAAACCATAAGCCGCCATTCCTAAAACTGCTCCAACACCAACCATTGGTACAGTTCCAATACCCAACGCCAAACCGACTTTAGGTGCAACTATTCCCATACCACCAACAACACTAGAAAAGCCAGCACCACCAACAGCACCAATTCCAATCGCACCAAAAGCCGCCGCATCTCCCGCAGCTACAGCCTTGAAAGCACCATAAACAGCCGCACCAGCCACAGCACCAGCACCAATAACAGGCGCAGTTCCAATTCCAACTGCACCAAATCCGCCAGCTAATCCCATTCCGCCAACTGTCGCGGAAATACCCGCACCTGCTAGGCTTCCTCCAGCGATGAATGCTGCGCCTGTTTTAGAGTTTTGTGTCACTAATTATAAGACTTCCTTCTATTAAATTTCCTTCCGCCTTAGCTGAAGATGGAAAGATTGTTAATGTACTTTTTACAACAAGCAGAGTCAACAATAACATTGAGATAAGTCTTTTTGCACCTTGAATGATACTTAGAATTTAACTTCCTTGTGGAGAAAATAAAGCGCACCAGAAGATTACCAAGCAACATCAGCAACAATCAACCTTTGTCATCCGTCAACCCACTTACAATAGCTACGCAAAAGTCCAACCTTTCGATGTTTGACTTTTGAAAATAGTATTTTTACTTACGCAGGTATGACGGTATGAAATCAAATATAAAGTTATTTCCCATAATCAATAGCGCCAGTCAGTTTCCCAGAGGTGTTGCTTTGACTCTGGCTTTAACTAGCTTGCTATCTTTTGGACAGGGATTGGTGGGTAATTATGTGGCGGAAGCTGCGCCGCTTGGTGAGTCGGTACAACTTTCGCAACGCTTACCAGACCATTTTCGGAATCGTACCAATCGCTTACCAAGGGGAGTTGCAAATATCATCATTCGTGATGCGGCTCGGCGTGCTAGAGTATCGACTAATCAAGTGAGAATTACTCAAGCTACGCGCAAAACTTTTGGGAATCCCTGCATATTTAATTTTGGTGAAGTTTGTACTAGGGAATATAACCCGATTCAAGGGTGGGAAGTAATTGTCAGCGTTGAGGAACAGTCTTGGATTTACCACAGCAATGAGTCTGGTTCTCAAGTTGTTTTAGATCCGAAGAGTATCAACTCAGGTTCAGATAACAGTTATCAATTACCAAGAGCGATCGCCAACAATATTTTACAAGATGCTTCCCGTCGTTCTGGTGTCAGCATTAACAATTTACGAATTACTCAAGCTACCCGTAAAACCTTTGGTAATCCTTGTGAGTTCAATTTTGGCGAAGTTTGTACTAGAGAATATAACCCCATTGAAGGTTGGGAAGTCATTGTCAGAGTTGAGAGACAATCTTGGACTTATCATGTTGATGAATCTGGTTCACGGATTGTTTTAGATCCGCAAATTGACAACTCAAATTCAGATAACAGTTATCAATTACCAAGAGCGATCGCCAACAATATATTAAGAGATGCGGCACGGCGTTCTGGTGAAGATGTGAATGATTTAAGAATTACTCAAGCCACCCGCAAAACCTTTAGTAACCGTTGTGTGTTTAACTTTGGCGAAGTCTGCACCCAACAATTTGACCCCATCAATGGTTGGGAAGTAATTGTGCAAGTGCGTCGTCAGTCTTGGACTTATCACAGTAATGAATCTGGTTCTCAAATCGTTTTAGATCCAGATATTAGTAATTCTGGTTCAGATAACAACTATGAATTACCCAGAGCGATCGCAGATAGAATATTAAGAGATGCGGCGCGGCGTTCTGGTGAAGATGTGAATGATGTCAGAATTACTCAAGCTACGCGCAAAACTTTTAGTAATCGTTGCGTGTTCAACTTTGGCGAAGTCTGCACCCAACAATTTGACCCCATCGAAGGTTGGGAAGTAATTGTGCGAGTGCGTCGTCAGTCTTGGACTTATCACGTTGATGAGTCTGGTTCGTATATCGTTTTAGACCCAGATATTAGCCGATAGAAGTATATAACTTACGCACAAAGATTGTCTGTGGAGATTGGGTGAAAGGGTGTGAGGGTGTAGGGGTATAAGGGTTTTGAACATCTACACCCCTGTACTCTTACACCCCAGATTTTGCATTTTTATGCCTAAGTCTTAACCTCTGGGTTATCTTGTTCAAAAATGTATTACTTCAAACTTCAGACTTCAGACTTCACACTTTATACTGTCCTCATCCCGCTTCTGACTTAGAAAATTGGTTAAAGTTGTTGTCACTGGTACTGGTTTAATCTCTGCTGTAGGCACAAGCTTGGAGGATAGCTGGCAAAATTTGTTAGCAGGTAAGTCAGGAATTCAATATCAGCAACCGTTTGCAGAACTTGAATCAGTTCCTCTCGCTTTAATTGGTAAACAACCATCTGAGTTACAAATGCTGACTCAGATGGTTGTTGCTTCTGCGTTACAAGATGCTGGGTTGAGTCCTCCACTACCTGACTGTGCTGTAGTTATTGGTTCGAGTCGTAGTTATCAAGGTGCGTGGGAATCGCTGGCTAGAGGGATGAATGGCAAAGATAGCAATTACGCATTAGAAGATTGGTTAGATATTTTACCCCAGATGAATGCGATCGCAGCTGCTAGACAAATTGGGGCTACTGGGATAGTTTCTGCACCGATGGCGGCTTGTGCTACGGGGATTTGGGCGATTTCCCAAGCTGCTTTGTTAATTCAAACTGGACAATGTGAACGAGTAATTGCTGGCGCAGTCGAAGCACCAATTACACCGCTAACTATTTGCGGCTTTCAGCAGATGAATGCTTTAGCCAAGACTGGCGCTTATCCTTTTGATGTGCAGCGCGAAGGTTTAGTTTTGGGTGAAGGTGGGGCGTTGTTGGTTTTAGAATCAGCAGAGTTAGCCAAGCAACGCCAAGCGAGAGTTTATGGTGAAATTTTGGGCTTTGGTTTGACCGCCGATGCTTATCATACCAACCAACCAGAGCCAAGTGGAACAAGTGCGATCGCTGCAATTAAACAATGTCTAGAACGCAGTCATCTCACATCAAATGATATAAATTACATTCACGCCCACGGTACAGCTACACAATTAAATGACCGAATTGAAAGCAAAATCATCCAACAGTTATTTCCTAAAACGGTAGCAGTCAGTTCCACCAAAGGCGCAACAGGACACACTTTAGGCGCTTCTGGTGCTTTAGGAATTGCTTTTTCTTTAAAAGCTTTGCAGCAGCAAGTTTTACCGCCTTGTGTCGGCTTGCAGCAACCAGAATTTGATTTAAATTTTGTCATGACTGCCCAACAAAACTCAATTCAAAATATCTTGTGTTTTAGTTTTGGCTTCGGTGGTCAAAATGCAGTCATAGCCTTGGATAATTCATCTTGTTGATAAAGTTGCTAATACAGACTGCTGCTTAACAGGCTCAAATTTCCAATTAGAAAAATCCTTTATTTCCAATTGTACACCTTTAAAATTAGCTAACATCAATTCATCGCGTTTATACCAAGCAGTAAATATTTTATCTCTGCCATCATCAAAAGTTACTGGGTCTATTTGATAACCTTCATTAACAGTTTTTAACTTTAATCCCAATAACTTAAGTAACTTGCTGAGTATTTTGATCTGAGAAGTTATTGCTTCTTCCCTAACTAGGTTAATGCCTAAAACACGTTTGATATGTTGACTGTGCTGATAAACAACATCTTGCAACCACAGTAAATCAGGGTCATTTTCAATAAAAATCCTGTTTGGTTCAAGAAATTCTAGCATTCCTAAAGCTTTCATTGCTTCAACTTTGACAGTATAAGTCTTAATATCTGGTAAGAAAACCTTACCTTCGCCTAACAGTAGTTGCTGTTGCCATTCATGTTGGTCTCTAACATGAAAATAATCACTTTCATGGGTTAAATAATAGTGAATTAATAATTGGGAGTAATAACCTTGGTCATCTTTTAATTTGAGTTCTGGTGTAACCTCTACACCATATTTTTGTTTGAGCGTATATTTATGTATTTGATGACGCTCTAAATCTGTGAGAGAATTTTTAGATGATAACTGTTGATATTCTACATAATTTATATCTGGAGCGTCGGCAATAATTTTGGCAGTAGCTAATTGATTTTTGAGCTTTATGTCTTTCATTTGCCGTTTAATATCTTTCGCTTTTTGCCGCTTATCTGTCCAATCTCTTTGGACTTTGACAATTTCTAAAATTAATCGCTTGCGTGTTGCTAAATCACTAGAGTCAGTTGCTAAAAAGGCTAAACGTAAATCTCGGATAATATTATTGTGAACTGCATTACTCCGCAGCCAAATTTGATGTCCGTCAGTTGTTAATCCATCTTGCATCGACTGACGATAAAGACGGATAGAAGCATTAACTCTTGCAGATAATTTTGCCCAAGTTCGTAAATGAATTGGGTCATATACTAAAGGCAAATCTACATCTATTTTATGCAGTGGATTAAGTAAAGCTAAATTTTCTTGTTGATTGGCTTGATACCAATCAGATAATAAACGATAGTTGGTACTACCACTACCAATTAAACCAATTCCTCGTTTAGCACACCAAACAATCCGAGGGACATTATCTCTAACTCTGGCTAAAGCTTGTCGTGCTTCCGAATCAGGAATTACGCCTTGGAAGATGCCGTAAACTCTATCAAAATGTTGGACATCAATACTAATACCAGTTCCTAGACTGGGAGTAACAAAAATCGTATCGTACTCACCAATTTTTTGATTAATCTTTCCAACAAATTCAACGGCTGGATGGTCAGGTGTATTTGTGGTTCGGCTACTAATTACTAAACTTTTAGGAAATTGATAGCGTAATTTTTCTAACCGTTCTTTGAGGTAATTTTCAATAGTTTCACAGCTATAGCGTCCAGAACGACTATCGGTAGTGACGTAGCATTTACGCCCTGCGAGTAAATCTAATTCTAGTTGATGAATTAAAGGTGTGGGGTTGGGTGAATCATAAAAAGTTATATCCCAACCGCGTGCAGGTTGCCATTGGTTGACAAGTAACCAAGGTGTAATTTTAATTTCAGATAAACCTTGCAGATATTCTAAAGATACATCTGATAAATCAGCATCTTGGGCAATGATTAAACCACCAGTTTGCAAAACTGTAGCGATTAATTTTTGGAAATTTTTTAAGATTTTGACACGTTTATTTTTACAAGTATCGCTATTTAATAAATGCCATAACAATTGCTCAACTTCATCTAAGATAACTATGCCGCCTTGCCATTTATCTGCATTGATTTTCCAAATAGAATCAATACATAAACCAAGAGATTCAGTAGTTTGACTGTCAAAGTAGGAGAATAAATTATTATTATTGTTTAAACCCCATTGAATCCCAATTTTGTCACATAAGAATTTTCCCAGTTGAATTCTGTGGGTAATTAATAAGATGGGCTGGTTTTTGGTTTTGGCTTGTTGGACAATATTTTGTAAAGCTGTAGTTTTACCTGTGCCTTTGGCTGATTTAACTCCGACTAAGCCTGAGTTGGGAAAGGCTATCTCACCTAAATAAGGACGGTTGATGATGAGTGCAGTCGGAATAGTTAATTCTGTATGTGGTTTGGTGTGTGCGAGGTAAATTTCTAAATCAACACTTTGGCGATAAACTTTATCGAAAGCAATACTATTTTTTGCAACGATTAATTCATCAACACCTTTTTCTGGCCCTGGTAATTCGATAACTTTAACTAAGCAATTTTTTTCTTGAAATAAGCAACCAAGTTGCGCGATCGCATTATTCACTGCTGCTATAGTCTTAGGTTGAGTTTCAAAATCAAAACATATATATATGTGGCGTTTTGCCGTTGCAAACAACGCTAAATCAGGAATGAGTTGACGACGGGTGACTTTACCAAATCCATCTTTGAGGACTCGATAACCGCTAGTAATTCCCGGAACTGCGATCGCAGCATACCCTTGCGATAACAGTGCAGCCGCCTTCTTCGCACCTTCGCAAATAATCACGGGTATGTTCTGTTCCATCACCCATTGCCAAAAACCCATCGCTTCGCCGTTAGCATCAACGCTGATATTCTCAGGTAAGCCGAGATTGTAACGCTGTGCAGTTTCTTGCCAGATTTCCAACGTCACCCGCAAATAAAATACTCTGGTGGGTGTACTGGGAGGATGTTCATATTTGATGGGTTTGCCATTATCCTTGATGCGGGGTTGATTTGGCTTAAAACATCCCCATTCCATTGGTTGCCAATTATTTAGCGGATCTAGTCCCCCACACCACCAACCGCCTGCGGTAATATGGCTGTAACGCTGTAACCAGCCGCTTTTTACCATGCCTGTGTTTGTGCGCGGGAGGAGTTCGGAAATTAACAGGTATTCGTAGGCGATCGCACCTTGGAGAGACTTAAAATTTAGTTGCGCTAGGTGTAAATCTATACTACTGCCCTTGACTAATTCTTCAAGGTGTTTGGTTTCTAGATAGTGTAGATACATGATGAGAAGCGCGAAAAGAAACAATAGGATTTAAACCTTATCATGCCTACCCCGATTTTTTTGATCGGCAACTACCAAGTTTTTTAGATAATTTTTTATACCTCGTTATTGTAAATACAACTGTTAATCAGTAGGTGAGCTATTTTCCTTAGCGGGATCGCTCTACTAATAAGCTTGTATTGTAATAATTGATGAGAGTTAAATTTTATTTATCAGTATTCATCCGCAAGCATCAGGTAACAGCTTGCGCGAATAGAGGAAAAAGCTTGCTGTGTCAAGCTGTAGAGAAGCACATTAGCTAGTCATAAAATTACTTGTTAGGAAAATGTAATAAAAATAACTAATAAATTAAGAGATATGAATAAACTCTCAACGCTAATGCTGAGTTAAAATTTTAAGTAAAGATAGTGAAATTAAAGATGGATTCTCTTAAAGAAAAAATTGTAGGCAAACTAGAGCAATTACCTGAAAATAAATTACAGGAGGTTCTAAATTTTGTTGAGTTTTTGGAATGGAGAAAGGTAAATTACAAAGAACTCACAGAATCACAAAATGAACAAGTAGAAGAAGAATGTTTTACAGAATATGTTGAAGGTGTCTTAGTAGTACATACTCAAAACCTAAACAACTGGGAAAATGCTGTTCATGATTTAAGAGAAGAACGAATTCAAAAATTTACATCTTGGTGAAAATATTATTTGATACTTCTGTGCTTGTTGCTGCAATTGTGGCAGAGCATCCCCATTACTCAATAGCTTTACCGTGGTTACAGCGTGTTCAGGCAGAGCAGATAGAAGGTTTTGTTTCAAATCATACTCTAGCTGAACTTTATGCCATACTAACTCGCCTTCCTCAAAAACCAAAAATTAAACCAGAACTAGCGCAAAGACTAGTCCAAGAAAATCTCGCTAAATTTCACAAAATTGTTCTCACTACTGAAGATTATCAAGACACAGTAGCTAGGATGGTAAGTTTAAATCTTCCTGGTGGGGGAATTTACGATGCTTTAATTGCTCAAGCTGCTATTAAAGCCAATGTGGATGTGTTATTAACTCTTAACGCCAATGATTTTACCAGGCTTGGCGAAGATATAGCCCGATTAGTACAATCACCAAATTAGTAATTTAGGGTGAGGAAACCCACCCTAATATTTACTAAGCTCCGACAGCTTCTTTGGCAGCGTATAGAACCTCAGCACTGATATCTTTGAAACCGCGATCGCGGGCAAATTTCTCAGTATTTCGCTTGACTTTACCGCGCACAAATCCTGGTATTTTATTTAATTCTGCTAAACCATCTTTTGTCCAATTTAAATCAGATTCGGCGGAAATTCCTTTCGTAATTACTTCTTTAGTATCGTGTCCACCAAATATTTCTAATAAATGGTCTTCCATTCCTAAAGTAAAGGAATTGTAGATTAAATCTGTGATTTGATTTGTACCTTCGTAACCTAAAAATGGTTTGTAACCAATGGGAAAGTTTTGGACGTGAATTGGTGCAGCAATTACACCGCAAGGAATATCTAAGCGTTTCCCGACGTGGCGTTCCATTTGTGTACCGAAAATGGCTGAGGGTTCGACACGAGCGATCGCATCCCCAATTGCGCCATGATCATCAGTAATCAGTACTTCGTCGCAATATTCGCTTACCTGTTCGCGGAACCAGTCAGCATCATATTTGCAGTAAGTTCCTGCCCAAACTACATGAATCCCCATTTCTCGTGAGAGAATTTTGGTAAGGGCGGCGGCGTGGGTATTGTCGCCAAATACTACAGCTTTTTTACCAGTCAAATTCTGACAGTCAATGGAACGGGAGAACCAAGCCGCTTGGGAAACATACAAGGTTTGCTCGTTGATATATTCTTCATAGTCAACATTCGCGCCTTGTGCGTTAATTACCTGTTGAATTTTGCGGATACAACGGGCAGTTTCTACCACACCCATCGGGGTAATATCTACGCAAGGTGTTCCGAATTCTGCTTGTAGGTAATTAGCTGTCATTAAACCAAGTTCCCGGTAAGGAACCAAGTTAAACCAAGCCTTGGGTAAATTCTTTAATTCATGAACTGAAGCTCCTTCGGGAATGACGGCGTTTACCTCAATTCCCAAATCACCCATGAGTTTTTTCAATTCTGTACAGTCATGGTTGTTGTGAAACCCCAGGGTAGAAATACCAATGATGTTAACTGATGGCTTTTCGGTTTTGGTTGTAGGTAGTTCGCCTTTTTTGCGGGCTTTTTCGATATAAAACTGCACGATTTGATGTAAGGTGCGATCGCCTGCTTGCAATTCATTGACGCGATAATGATTCACATCCGCTAACATGACATCGCCTTTCGCTTCTAGCTGCGCCCGTTCGACAAAGTTTTGTAAGTCTTCTTGCAAAATGCTAGAGGTGCAAGTGGGAGTTAACACAATCAAATCAGGGTGTTCCTCTGCATCTTTGCGGGTAATATTGTCAACCACCTTCTCTTGCGAACCGCGTGCTAATACGTGACGGTCTACAACACTGGCTGTCACTGGGGTAAAATCTCGCTCCCGTGAGAGCATGGAACGCATAACGTTAAAATAATCATCTCCGAGGGGGGCGTGCATAATCGCATGGACGTTTTTAAACGAACTAGCGATTCGCAAAGTGCCAATGTGGGCTGGGCCTGCATACATCCAGTAAGCCAATTTCATCAGGCGTTCTCCCTTGTGAACAAAATCAGAGGTGGACTATGATTGCGAAATTATTAGTCTTTGATTGTCCCAAAACTTGTAGCGTGGAAGAAATAGGACTATTTACTAGTTGATTGGTGTCAGAATCGCTGAAACCTTTGTGATGATTAGATTTTAGCTTTTAAGTTAAACAACATATATATTGTTTAAGGAAATAATTCTTAGTCTTATGCAAATCTTGTTAGCAAGATAAAGCTGTTATTTAATATTTATTCATAAACTCTGGGCAAGTATTCTTAATATTTCTATATATATTTTGGTATGAGAAATGCGATCACTATCTTTAAAGAACCAGAGTATTTGATATTACATCATTTCAAATCTTGCACTAAAAGAGGGTTGAGCGAAGCGATGCACTGAGCCTGTCGAAGTGTCGAAACCCGCCAATCTCAAGTTAAATTTAACTTAGTCCTTATACCTATTTAATAATACTGATGAGTAATTTTACATGAATCATCAAAGCAAAACCTTTCAAACAGTCAATGAAGCTTATCAGTTTCTAGAAGAACTGGGAGCTTTACCAAAACTGATACTTCACGTTAAATTAGTTGGCGAAGCGGCTGATTTACTCATCTCAAAATTACATGAATTACAGGTGCAGTTTGATGAAAGTTTTGTGCGTTTGGGTGTAGTGTTTCATGATGCAGGTAAAATTATTCATCCAGAAGAATTGACAGCTAAAGGTAATAATCACGAAGCTGATGGTGAGACGTTACTCATCAACAATGGAGTTGATTCAAATCTGGCGCTTTGCTGTCGTTCTCATGCTCAATGGCAAACAATGGAATGTTCTTTTGAAGAGATATGTGTTGCCTTAAGCGATACACTTTGGAAAGGCAAGCGTAACAATCAATTAGAAAATTTATTTATGAATATGTTAGTAGAAAGATGCCATAAAGAGTATTGGGAGCTTTTTATAGAAATGGATTCTTGTTTTGAAAAAATTGCTTCCGATGGTCATTTACGACTATTGCGTAGTCAAGACGTATAAAAATAAAAATGTATTAATTCATATCTTTCATCTCATTCGAGAAGAATTAGATACTCGACTTCTTAAAGAAGTCGGGTATCTGCGGGTATCTGATTAGTTATTCAGGCAAATTAATCACAGGATTACGGCTAAAGAAACCGCGTGGAAATAACTTAAAACCAACACGATGAACAGGCATTACAGGCCAATCTTCAGGACGGGGTACGTGTGTCATTCCCATTGTGTACCAAACTACGATGTCTTCATTTGTTAATGATTCATCGTCAGTAATATATTGTGGTAAACCATCTTGTGGTTGGCTTTGATTAGGATAATTACCCCCTGCATAAATTTCATCTGGTTTATATTTTGTTACCCAAAAATGATGTGTAGCAAATTCGGCTCGTTTGCGAATTTCTGCACCTTCAGTTGGGAAAAATATGGTGTTTCCAGTTGGCATTAACATATATGCAGTTCCCACACCGAGAGTATTCTTTTTATCGGTGCTGCTAATCATCCATTCTCGGCTATGTTTGGTATCAACGTCACGGACGGCGACTTTTTCTGTTGTTAATTCTGTGTTTTCGACTGCAATCGCATTTCCTATAGGATTTTTACCACTAATTGGTACAGAGTTAACATTCATCTCCGTGACAGAATTTGCCTGTCCGTCTACATCCATATCTAGGCGGTAATTAAAAAAGTGTTGATGGTTTACGCCAAAAATATTTTTAGCTAATAACCGCCCATAGGAATTATCAAAAGATTCTGTTTCTAAATTTGTCCCTTGGGCTAGAACAATTCCGCTTAATTCGTTTTGAACTTCTAAAGTACCATCTTGGTGAAAAATCCAATTGAGGCTGTAATCATAATTGTCAATTGTCGCCGTTATAGTTAACACTAACTCCCGATTGCGGCGGACATCATTACGCTGAGTATCATATCCATAATGTTTCCAGAGGATACCATTATCACGCTCATAAATACCAACAACTCGTGGCATTGTCACAGGTTCGCCTTGTTCGTTGGCAAATATCGCATCTAATAAAACTCCGTTGCTGGGGATATCTTTACCCAACTCCAGCGCATTCGCTAACACACCAAAGTTATATTCACCAACATCAAAAGCATTACGAAATGACCAAGTAGGATCAGGATCACCATAAGGTACTACCATTTCTGATAGGCTACCACGATATAAAACTGGTCGAAGATTTTCCCCATCTTGGTAATTTACTAAATACAATACCAAACCGTCACGCGGGTGCATTAAATAGCGAAATTTCCAACCTTGCCAACTAATTTCGTTACCATTAATTTGGAAAGTTTTACCATAAGGCTGAAAAAATTTTAACGGTTTTGGTGGTGTGAGTAATTTACCCAAAGACTTCAGATCATAGTCCCACTTTTCTTTGGAGAATGGTACGATGCCTCTATCTATTAGACTGACAACTTCACCTCTATTTAAATTAACTGTTGCTAGTACACCTTCAATGGGACTACCGTAATAATTCCAGTTATCGCCTCGATAATAAGATAATCCACGCACCAAGCGATCGCCTGTAGATTCTTCCTGTTTACTTAAGATTCCCGCCGCCCAACAACTAACTTTAACATCATCAAAATCTTTAATTCCCCTTCTTTGCATGGCTTTTTGCCATCGTTCATCAGCTTTAATAATTTGAGATGTTAACGCACACTCTGTATAACTTAAAGCTGGTTGAGCATTAGCTATTTCTTGCCAAGAACTCAGCGATTGCTTTTTTAAATCAACAACACCTTCGTAAGTTTTGTTTTGTAGGCGCTCGTATACTACTAAAAAAGCTTGCCGTTGAAATTCTTGATTGGGTGTAAAATTTAAAACTTCCTGTTTATCCGGTTCTTTTAAAGCCACAATCGAAAAAATAGCCGTGTCGCTTAACGATTTTGCTTTTTTAACCACCTCCACGGCTGTGGTAATTTCTGTTTCTGTTAACGGCGTTAGAGGGTGCAAAATCTGCGGTTGTTGAGCAGAGACTTTACTTATTATTCCAAAAAATATACTCAGGCAGATAATAATATTAATGGCTAAAACAGCAAACCGCAGTTTCTTCATCATCTGTAACTAGCAAACCAAGAACTTCTATTTATTCATTTCTCAGTATGAATAATAGGAATCCGGTTTTATTTCCGAATGTACTTGTGTAGGTAAAAATATTAGTCTTATATAAAAAGGATTTGGCTAAGATGATGTTTTAAAAGCTCTGTTGTTGGTAGCCAAACATTTTATATCCCCCTAAAATCCCCCTTAAAAAGGAGGACTTTAAGAGACTTTTAGCCCCCTTTTTTAAGGGGAGTTGGGGGGATCTGTAAGTGCCGATAAACACAACGAACTACTTGGAAAATAACTTTTGACACCTCTAAACCCAATCTTCACCCATCTGTATACACAAATCCTGAACTATGCAGAAACCAACCGACGTAAAGATTCAGCTCGACGTTTTGCGGTGGAATTATTAGGAGCTAATTTAAGTGCTTCTTCGTAACTTTGTAGCGCCTGAGTATTTAATTTTTTGCGCTCATAGGCGTGACCGATGTTATTTAAAGCCACTACATAATCAGGTTTAATTTTCAAAGCTTCTTTGTATTGGCGAATTGCCAAGTCATATTGTTCTTGAGCAAAGTAAGCATAACCAAGCCCATTGTAAATAGGAGCAATTGCTTCTTCGCCTTCTTCTTCAGCTGCTTTGAGAGCTTTTTGAAATAGCGCGATCGCCTGAATGTACAATTTTTTCTCAGAATAGATACAGGCTAACTCGTAATATTCCTGAGTTGTACCTTTTTCTTTCTCCAATTTTTTTCGCAGTTTGGAAAATGCACTTTCCAACCTGCGAGTTTTGAGAATTTGCCGAAAAACACTCACAACCGCGAATGTCAGAATTGCCACCACAATCGAGAGGTAAACAACAGCTAGATTATTATCCATCGCCTGCTAAGACAAATATTAAAACTACTTTCTCTATCTATTATCAATCTTAGAGAAGCTAAAAGTTGAAAGTTAAAAGGCAAAAGTACAATATCTCTTTTATGGTAATCCCCAATATTGGGCGCGTTGCTTTAGCCAACCTTTAACTGTGTAACGGGCGATCGCTTCATTTACATTACGTCGCAGTTCGTCATATTGTACACCCTTGGGCATCACCACAGATAAAGGTGCTGTCGATAGTTTGGTTGGTAGCAGTCGATATTGGGGAGATTGTTTGATCCAACCACTCAGAACACTTGCATCGGCGGCGAAGGCTGTGGCTGTATTATTTTCTAACTTTTCTTGCCCTTCTTGGTAAGAATTAACTCCCACTAACTCAGCCTTGGGGAGATAATAACGTACTTGAGCGATCGCATCAGAATTGTTGAGTACAGCTATTTTACGGTTAGCTAAATCTTGAATTTCTTTTACAGAAGTATCTTTTGTAATCAAGTATGTGCCATCCAAATAATAAGGCACACTGAAACTAACTAACCGGGAACGTGACTCAGTAGCCGTGACTCTGGCAATAGCAAAATCAACTTGATGCTTTAAGACTACAGATAAGCGATCGCGATTTGCTACAGGCTGTAGTTTCACCGCCTCGGCTTTCCCTAGCAAATCGGCGGCTAAACGTTGCGCCAAATCAATTTCTAAACCTTGAAGATTGCCGTTAGCATCCCTAAATCCCAAGGGAGGCAAATTATCTTTAACGGCAATTTTAAAATAGCCCCGCCGTTGAATTTCTGGCATTTCTGCGGCAGATGCAGGTAAACCTGTGGCGAACAATAAACAGCAGAAAATCACCAAAATTCCGGTAAATAACCCCAGATATAACCGATTCAAGGATAAAGGATAAAGGATAAAGGATGAAAAACAGACTTGTTGCTTGATTAATTTTTTCAGCAACGAGCCAACTTTGTGCAAACCCCTTGATTGATTTTGGGGGTAAGTTTCAACCTTCATACTTCATACTTCATCCTTCAAAGGTTATTCATCCGTTACCACCTTTATTTCGCTTGACTGGCTGCTAATTCAGCAATTTTGCCGAAGCTGGTAGGATCTAAAACTGCCAACTGTGCCAACATCTTGCGGTTGAGTTGGATATCAGCTTTTTTCAAGTTGCCAATCAACTGACTGTAACTTAAACCATGTTGTCTAGAAGCCGCGTTAATCCGAGTAATCCACAGACGGCGGAAATCACGCTTGCGTTTTTTGCGATCGCGGTAGGCACTACGTAGTGCCTTCATTACTTGCTGGTTAGCAGTTCTAAACAGAGTTGAGTGTGAACCGCGAAAACCTTTAGCTAATTTGAGAATTTTATTGCGGCGTTTACGAGCTACGTTACCGCGTTTTACCCGTGTCATGTTCTAATTCCTAAAAAATTTACTCTACAAATAAGGAAGCATCAAGCGTACGTTTTCTTCGTCGCGCTCGTTGACGATTGCCATTTTGGAAAATTTACGTTTTTTGTTAGTGGTTTTGTGTTCTAACAAGTGGTTTTTGAACGCTTTGCGGCGGACGATTTTACCGCTACCAGTAGCGCGGAACCGTTTTGCGGCTGCTTTACGGGTTTTTAGTTTAGGCATTTGCTGGCTTTAATTTGACGATTCGACACAATCTATCATTATATACTATTAAACTTGCTGAAATGCCAAGGTAGTTTCAGAAATTAGGGAGTTGGGAATGGGGAGTGGGAGAGAACAAGATCCCCGACTTCTTTGAGAAGTCGGGGATCTGAAGTATTGCAAGTTCTTTACTTTACTGAGTACTGAGTACTCTTTTTCTTACTCAGCACTCAGCACTCAGCACTCTTCATTGAGGAACTTTCAGGTTTTCTGCACCTTGGGTAACTTTCGCGGAATCAATGCGATCGCCTTGTTGAATTTTGTTGACGACATCAAAGCCTTGGGTGACATAGCCAAATACAGCGTAGTTACCATCCAAGAAACCCAAATCAGCTAAAGCAAAATAAAACTGCGAAGAAGCTGAATCTGGCATTTGCGATCGCGCCATTGCGATCGCACCTTGTTTATGGGTTAATTCTGGTGCTGTAGTCACACCCGCCATTTCAAAGGTTTTACTGTAAATTGGGGCAGCTTCACCCTTGGGTTTGATTTCTAAAGGTATATAGCGTTCATTGCCAGTTTTGGGGTCAATATAACCGCCTGTACCCAGTCTACCTGCTGGAAATTTCGGGTCTTTCCCTTGGGGATCACCGCCTTGAACAACAAACGGCTGCGGATCACGTACTACTCGATGGAATGCCAACCCATCGTACACACCTTTTTGGACTAAATCGACAAAATTACCTGCGGTAATCGGCGCATTTGTACCATCTACTTCGATAGTGATGGGTGAACCTTTCACCGTCATCACTACAGTAGCTTTACCTTCAAGCCTTGGTAAATTACTCATTCCGGGAATACTCTCACTTGTTGTTTCAGGTACAGGCGTTGCTTCAGTATTTGTTGTATTACTAGTTTCGGTAGCTGTTCCTGTTGGAGAAGAGGTGCTAGAGCTAACTTGCTGTGTAGAACATCCTCCCAACATTAAAGCAGCGACCATCAAAAAGGTAACTAAAAATTTTGTAACTTTTAACCGCATTTTCAGGTACTGACTCAACCAGAGTATCTTAGCCTCTCAAGCGAATAAAGTTAAAAGGTAAAGGTAAAAAGTCAAAAGATTATAGGACTTACGCATAAAAACGAAAAATCAAAGGTTTTGGCGCGGGTGCAGGGGTATAGGGGAGCCACTGGCGTGGGCGGGTTTCCCGACTTGAGCCAAGTGGCGTGTGTATGTATCTAAAACCCTTACGCCACAAACCATTACACCCAATCTTCATAGACAATCTTGGTGCGTCAGTCCTGGATTATTTTCTTTTAACTTTTGCCTTTCTACTTTTTACTTAATTACAGTCCTTCCAAGGGGACTTGTAAAAAGCGGGCTAATTCTGCGCCTTTGGTTTCTATTTCTGTCAAAGACAGGGGTTGACCGACTCTCGTTAAAGGAACATCGCGCCGTCCCTTAATTCTGAGGTAAACTGCACGCTTAGGATTTAAACCTTCTTTAATGTCTAATCTTACAGATTGGACATCACGAATGCGGGCAGAAATTTCAATGCGGCGGTTTTTGCCAGGGAACCCCCAGCGAAAGATTTTAACGGTGTCATTTTCGTGGTTAAACTCGTTGTAACCACCGCCCACATCTAATAAAATCATCAGCCACAGGAATAAAGCTAAAAGTACACCAGCAGAGCCATACAAGCCCATAACTAAACCTTGGGGTACGAACACTAATTGAGTCGGATCGGTGACTAATAGCAAATTGACTTGCAAATAACTTGATATACCAGCTAACAAAAAGCCTGTGGCTCCTAAAGTTACAACAGTTGCCCACCAGTAGTTACTCAACCGACGAGAACCGAGAACTTTTTGATGTAACACGCCCGAAGAAGCGCGATCGCCATTAGAATCGCCTTGGTTAATTGTTGTTGATACGGTCATGGAACTACTTTGTGAATGGTCAAGGGTCAAGGGTCAAGGGTGATTTTTCCCTTGCCATTAGTTATTCTCTCTCATTTCCACCCCTTCCTTGTCTCCCCACTCACGACTCCCAACTCCCAACTCCCTTTAACTAATTGTGATATTTCTGAGAAAAGTTGTGTCAGATTGTAAAATTTCTGATATTCATATTATTTAATAGCTTTGTGATCAATACCAGATTTCCCTGTGTACTTCAGGCAAAAAACCGAACTAATGTGATAAGTTAAGGATCATTAAGTTACCACAAGCTAGGTTACTAGCCAATGGTACGTGTAATGGCATAACCCTGAGAAATGTCAACTTACTTAGAAGGCAACCTCTCAGAAAATCAGCCGCTTCAAGGCTGCTGGAATTGTCAAAAAAACGTTTATTCCTCAAGAGCGTTGAAATTTTTAGTAAAAAGAGGATTTTAGTCCGATGACCATCGCAGTTGGACGCGCCCCAAGTAGAAGAGGGTGGTTTGACGTACTAGACGACTGGTTAAAGCGCGATCGCTTCGTATTCGTAGGTTGGTCAGGAATATTACTATT
>NZ_JACJTB010000006.1 GCF_014698475.1 Nostoc spongiaeforme FACHB-130
TCAACAGGGTCGAACCGTCTACCATATTCATTGGGAGACCTCAAGCTTTGGTGTCGTTACCTTTATCTTGTGGTTTCCCCTTCTTTTTTGCTACCCCATCTCACATAAGGCGTATGAATATAAATGTATCAATTTGTCATATTTCATAATGAACCATCATCGAAATGCAATTGTTAGGAGCGATCGCATTTTGGTAATCGTCATTAAGTAGTTGACAAATTATGAATCTGTCGTAAATCAGCCAGTATACTCATAAAAAAGGAGGTTAGCTTTTCTCTAACCCAAAATTTAAGTTTGCTTACCAGTGAAAATATCCAACACAATAAAACTAATTGCTTACTAGGCAAAACTTCTATATTTATTTTGTATCAGTGTATTTCCATAACAAGCCACTAAAATTTTTGCATCAACTCGGTTTGATAGTTCAGTTAGTTTAATGGGCAGAAGTTGACAATGAGTAAAATCCGTATTGTTTTGATCGAAGATCATGACCTTACCCGTGTTGGTATTCGCACAGCACTACAGCAAAAAGACGAAATTGAAGTGCTAGGCGAAGCTGGGAACGCTACGGAAGGGTTAAAGCTGTTAAGAATCTTACAGCCAGATATTGCGATCGTCGATATTGGTTTACCTGATAAAGATGGAATTGCACTGACCAGAGAAATTAAAGCAATTGCCACAGGCGAAGATGCCACCAAGGTGTTAATCTTAACCCTTCGAGATAATAAAGAAGCCGTTCTCGCTGCTTTTGCAGCTGGAGCTGACTCTTACTGTATGAAAGATATCAAATTTGATAATTTGCTAGAAGCCGTGAGAGTTACGTACAATGGCAACGCCTGGATT
Organism: Nostoc spongiaeforme FACHB-130; assembly: GCF_014698475.1. Lineage (GTDB taxonomy): Bacteria > Cyanobacteriota > Cyanobacteriia > Cyanobacteriales > Nostocaceae > Nostoc_B > Nostoc_B spongiaeforme. Next base: position 844 of record NZ_JACJTB010000006.1, read on the forward strand.
GATCCAGCGATCGCCAGAATTGTGTTACAACAGGCACAAGAAAATTCTCCTAAACCGGAGATTGTTGCCAACGAAAATAAAAATATCCCCCAAAATCAAGACTTTGGGGAAAGTGAGGAAATAATTGACCCTTATACCCTGACAGAACGCGAGTTAGAAGTGTTACAGTTAATTGTCGAAGGTTGTAGCAATGCTGTTATAGCTGAACGACTTTATATTACAGTTGGGACTGTAAAAACGCATGTCCGTAATATTTTGAATAAGCTATGCGCTGATGACCGTACCCAAGCAGCAGTTAGAGCTTTACGTTCTGGGTTGGTTGGCTAAGGTAATTCCAGGGTTAAACAACCTTGGCATAAATTGAGGAAGAAGCTAACTTTGAGTCAATTTCTCAGTTCAAAGCAGGTAACTTCTATGATGAGAGCGATAGCTTTTTGATTTGTTTGTAAGTTGTAACTGGGTGGGATAAAAATTCCATTGTCTCGCCACACAAGTATCGGAAATTAAAGTCAAATATGACTGAGACAGAGGTAGAAAAACTCAAGCTCATGATTGTCGATGATGAGCTAGATAATTTGGATTTACTCTACCGCACTTTTAGGCGAGATTTTCAAGTATTTAAAGCCAATCATGCCCTAAGTGCGCTGGACATATTGGAGAAAGAAGGTGAGATGGCCGTGATCATCTCAGATCAAAGAATGCCAGAAATGAATGGCACGGAATTTCTCAGTCGCACAGTAGAAAGGTTTCCCGATACGATTAGGATTCTTTTAACTGGCTTTACTGATGTGGAAGATTTGGTCGATGCTATCAACTCCGGTCAAGTGTTCAAATACATCACCAAGCCTTGGAATCCTGAACGGCTCAAGTTACTAGTTGAACAAGCTACTGAGACATATCGTTTAGTCAAACAACGCACCCAAGAGTTGCGTCGGGCGCTACGCCGAGAATCTTTGTTTAATGAAGTGACAACAGCAATTCGAGAATCTCTCGATTATGGCAATATGTTGCAGAAAATTGTTGCCACCATCGGACAAACCTTTGATGCTACTTGTTGTTTGCTGATTCCGGTAGAAGGCGATCGCTTGACAAGTGATAAATTCTCTTATCAAGATGCCAATTCTTCTATATTAAATTTTGCTTTTGACCATAGTCTGTTTGAGAAAGTTGTCGAAACTCGTCATTATCAACTCAATCAAGAAACCTTTGATGGTAACCCTTGTAACTATCTGGTAGTGCCTCTTACCTATCAGCAGCAACTATTAGCCGTACTTGCACTGTATCAGGTAGGACGTGATGAGCTTTGGCCAGATGAAGATATTAAATTGATTACAGGTGTAGCCGACCAGGCCGCTTTAGCTCTTTTTCAAGCGAAACTTTATCAACGCCTACAAGAAAAGCAAGAGCAAATTCACGCCGAATTGGAAGTAGCACGCCAAATTCAACATAATTTGCTCCGCCAAAGCTTACCTGATATCAAAGAGGCAAAACTACAAGCCTGCTGCTATCCGGCGCGAGAAGTAGGAGGCGATTTTTTTGAAGTATTTGTCCACCCCAAAGGCGATTTATGGTTAGCAGTGGGTGATGTTTCCGGGAAAGGTGTACCTGCGGCTTTATTCATGGCTAGTGCCATTTCTGTATTGCGGCGCGAATTATCTCAAGAAACACCAGCCGAACCGCATATCATCGTCCAGAATCTGAATCATGCTTTATGTAATGACTTAATTAGTAACAATTGTTTTATTACTCTTGTATTAGCTTGTTATACACCTAGTACAAAAGAACTAGTATATGCTAATGCTGGACATATCTACCCTCTGCTATGGTCTCGCCAAACTGACTCAAATCAGCAACCCAACTATCTCAAAGTACGTGGCATTCCTTTAGGTATCTTACCTACTTGGAAAGCACAGTCAGGAAAATTGCATCTTTCTACAGGAGATACTTTATTGTTAGCTAGTGATGGGATTACTGAAGCATCAGTATCCAGTGAGTTACTAAAATGCGAACAAACAGATGCTAATCTTTCGCCAAGTAGCCACTCCATGCTGAACCAAGAAGGTCTTTGGCAACTTCTCCAAACAGAGCCACAACCACTTTCTCTGAACCATTTACTAGCTCGCATCCAAGCAAATAATCAAGTTCAAGAAGACGATCAAACTATACTTTCACTAGAGGTTTTATAAGTAATGAAAAGTGAGCTTCATGTACCAAGTGATTTGAATTATTTAAACATCGTTGAAAGCTGGTTGCTGGGATGCTTGAAAGTCAAGCTAGGAGATTCTGTAGATTGGTCTCGGCAATCCAGTCGTTTACGATTGGCTTTGGTAGAAGCCTACTCTAATGTGGTGCGTCACGCCCACAAAGAGCAGCCAAATTTACCAGTATTACTACGTTTAGAACTCAAAGACCGAGACATTTCCCTAGAAATCTGGGATTATGGCGAAGGCTACGATATGTCTACTTACCTAGCGCCGAATCCCGTAGATAAACAAGAAGGGGGTTATGGGTGGCTAATTATGAATCGGTTAATGGATAAGGTAGAGTACCAATTACAAGTTAATGGCGCTAATTGCTTGAAATTAGAAGCTACAATTCCTGAATTGGTTAAATAACCACCAAAGTCGTGATTCCGCCTATGGAAGCTTTATTTTGTTTGTCTCCCCGTACAGTCTTGATAATGAGTTTCCTTGGCTAGAAGGGATTGATCCCAGCCGCCAATATTTGGATTGCAGTCAACGGAGACAAAAGTTTAACCATAGTTATTCCTGGCTTAGTGGTTGATAATATCAGCGACTTCAAGCAGGCTATCCGCTAATTTTGCTCTTTACAACCAGGAGAGGAAATGACTTTGACCAGAATGGCTAACGCTTGTAAGATTCACTGTGTTAGCCTGAATTAATATGCGGTCGAAACAGAAATTAACAATGCTCCTGTTTGACACTTGTTTGATCAAGAAACTTTAAATAGCCTGCTAATGACAGCACATCCTGATGGGATATGCGTTCCAGTAGATGTGGAATTGGGTAGAAAATTGTTAATGCGCTTTTTGCAGTTAGCCGTGGCGACTAAGAGCTAGTACAACAAGGCAAAAGTAAAAAGGCAAAAGTAAAAAGAAAGAAGAACAATACCACAAGCCTTTTAGCAATTTCTTATGGTCTGTTTATTTACGCCGACCTGCACTTAGGGATAAGGGGCTAGGGGCTAGGGATTAGAGATTAGCCTTTTTGACGCTGCACTGATAAGTTTTGAAATGAGAACTAAATCAAAAAAACTTCTTTTCTAGTCCCTAAACTCTAAACTCTAACCCTTATTGTGGGGCTGTAACGCCAATAGTTCTTGGGGAGAGGCTAAGAGCTTGATTTTAGTGTAAGTAATTTGCCGTTGTTGGTTCAAGATAAATAGCCAGATGACATTCACTCCACACCAAGAGGTTTGAGCTTTACCTGTTACCTGAACTTGGATGTGGTGATTTTCTATATTCTCAATAATTCCTTCACGGGGATAGGCTTGAATACCTTGGGCTTCTTGTTGTAAATAAGCTGCGATCGCCTCTTTCCCCACAATACCAGATTCAAAAGGCGGATACATCACACCATCTTCCGCAAACAGTTTGGCTGTTTCTTGAAATTGAGCCGCATTGAGACTGGCAAAATAATCTAAGATGCAAGGTTCTGTAATTCCTACAATTTGAATTGTACTTAGAGATTTAGCAGTTTTCATAAAATTAGTAGTATTAAGCTGACTGAAAAGTAAGTATTCAGAACACAGAATATAGAACTCAGAAGGGGCCACAATTTGGATAACTCGCAGTTTGAGACTATGAGAATCTCCATCTAGTAAAGCCCTGAATTCTTTCATTCAAAATTAATTTGAATATAAAAGTAAAAATAAAAAAAGCTGCTTTTGAAGTAGATTGTTAACTTGCACTATTCCTAAAGAAAGAATTTGTTCCCAGATAAAAATCTGGGAACAGTGTTTGGCAAATCATTGAGGTTGGGAGGATATCACAGATTAGTCAGTTAAAGGGTCAATACCTATTTCAGCGACTACTTTGCGAAGAACTGACATCACAGTTGATTAGTCAAGTGTGCTGAGAAACTAGTCAGAGGTTTGCAGTATTTTTTGTGGCTTTGTCTCTGACATTTCTATATTGCATCATTTATTTACAAATCGCAAATAAAATTTACAAATAGGTGGACTGGCAAATTTTCTATGGCAGATTTGACAGTAGAGTGTATAATTAAACAACCAAAATTTGAGCAGAGTTTAGCTCAAACACATGAATCAAGATTCTGTAACTAGCCAAGCAGTCAAAGAAAAAGCTGTAGAATTAGGCTTTCACAAAGTGGGGATTGCTGCTGTAGAAGGGGTAGATCATACAGAAGTTCAAAGACTGCAAGCATGGATAGCACTGGGTTATCACGCTGATATGGAGTGGATGGATAACCCAAAGCGGCAAGATATTCGTTTAGTGATGCCAGAAGCGCGATCGCTTGTGTGTGTGGCGCTGAATTATTACACTCCACATCAGCGCCCAGAAGGTGAAGAATACGCCAAAATCTCCCGCTACGGCTGGGGAAGAGACTATCACAAGGTAATGCACAAGAAACTCAAGCAGCTAAATAGCTGGTTAGAATCTCTGGGTGAAGGTGTAAAAGCCAGGTACTATGCAGATACTGGCCCTGTGCAGGATAAAGTCTGGGCGCAAAAAGCAGGAATTGGCTGGATTGCTAAAAATGGGAATGTGATTACCAGAGAGTATGGCTCTTGGGTATTTTTAGGGGAAGTTGTGACCAACTTAGAACTAGAATGCGATCGCCCCCACACACAACATTGCGGTAGCTGTACTCGTTGTTTAACAGCTTGTCCCACTAGTGCAATTACGCAACCCTTTGTAGTAGATGCTAATCGCTGCATTGCGTATCATACAATAGAAAATCGAGGGGAAAAATTACCAGAGGCGATCGCATCACACTTGCAAGGCTGGGTTGCAGGTTGTGATATTTGCCAAGATGTTTGTCCTTGGAATCAGCGATTTGCCCAGACAACCGACGTGGCAGATTTTCAACCTTATCCTGGGAATATCGCGCCCAAGCTGATAGAATTAGCAAAAATCTCAGATGAGGAGTGGGATCAACAATTTCCGGCATCAGCATTACGGCGGATTAAGCCCGAAATGTTAAGACGGAATGCCCGTGCTAATCTTGACGCATCTAGGCAAAATAATGACTCAGAAAGTAATCGTTTTTGATTTTGATGGCACAATTGCAGATACAGTAGATGCTCTTGTTGGTATTGCCAATCGTTTAGCGACAGAATTTGGTTATAAACAAATCACTCCTGAACAACTTGCTCATTTGAGAAATTTAACTTCTAGAGAAATTATCAAATATTCAGGTGTATCTCTATTAAAGATTCCGTTTCTCCTCAGAAAAGTTAAATCAGAACTCAAGAATAAAATTCACGAATTTCATCCAATTCCTGGAATTAGAGAAGCACTCACAGAACTGAAGAATCATGGTTATCAGCTAGGTATTATTACCTCTAACTCTAAAGAAAACGTTACAGCGTTCCTCAATAACCACGAATTAGATAACCTATTTGATTTCATTTATTCTGGAGTCACAATTTTTGGCAAAACAACCATCATCAATAATTTATTAAAGCAAAAACAACTCTCAACTCAAGCTGTAATTTACGTTGGTGATGAAACCAGAGATATCGAAGCATCCAAAAAAGCCAATATTAAGGTAGTCGCTGTAACTTGGGGATTTAACTCTCCAGAAGTCTTATTAAAGCAAAAACCTGACTTTTTAATTAATCATCCTAGTGAACTTCTAAATGTTATTCAAAATTGTTGTTAAGCGATTAAATTTCCTTAGGGTTTGTTAGGCACTGACTGTGTAGCTCATTCATCACAAAAACTAAATAAAAACGCCTAACGCACTGCCAGATGATGATAGTGCGTTAGGCTGAAGCAATAAATTATTTTTTAGGTTGACCCTTTTCTATAGCTTGTTTGATTAAATCATCGCTAACATTAGATACACCTTCATTATCAGAACGTCCAACTTCTTTAGCTAATTCTAAATAATCATCAGGGTTTCCTGTGGGCTGTGCTTCAATGGTTCTATCTTCGGCTTCTGGAACTTCTAATTTAGGCGCAGTTGCAGCTTGGGCGGCGGCTTCTCCTTCGGGAGTGCGATCTATTTCACTGACGCTAAATTGCTGTGCGGCTGCGTAATCAGCATCAAAATCGACTTTTTGTAATTTTTCTTCGCCACTAGCCATATTTTCTGCTGTTAATTGTGCATCATGGGTAGTAGCTTCATTAGGATTGGGTTTTATTGTATCAGCCATAATTTAACACCTTGTGTAATTTTATTAAATGCTGGAGCAATTGTATCAAGGTGAATTTATGAATTACTGCCACCTAGAGAGAGATTATTACCTCTATTACAAGACAGAGATAAGTTTTAATTCTCCATTAAAATAAGTCTTTCTCTGGGAGGGAGATTGTAATTAGAAAACCTTGTTAACTCTTAGTTTGACATGTTAATTTCCTGGTGATGAATTATGACTGCGAATTACGGAAAAAATGCTCCTCAAGCATTAAGTAATGAAACCCAAAGTGTTGTACAGACATTTAATAAGTTAGATACTGATACTAAATTAGCATGGTTTTATCTTGTTTATGAAAACATGGGTGATTCTATTACTCCTGCTGCTCCGGCTGCGGCTGAACCCGAATTAGCACCACTTTTATTAAATGATTATTTACAACTTTCTGATGAAGCACAACTAAATGTAATGCGGGATATAGTTAACCGTAAAGACACAGAATATTCCCGCGCCTATGGTGCATTAAAAGAAAATAATCAATTATTAGTTTGGTATGTTTGGGCAGTAGCAATGGGTGATACGGTAGTTGATTTTCCTGATGACTACGAAACTAGTAATGCAATTAATGATTTGCTTTCTCAAATTCAAGGATTAGATTTTGAAGCACAAATGTCTGTTTTTAGAACCATAGCGGGTGAAATGGGCTACAGTGATGTTCAACCCATTGAAACACAAGCAGAAACTGGTAAAACTTCTAGTCTGTAAAGAGGCTAGGGATTAGAGGCTAGAGGTTAGATAAAAAGAACAATGCGAAATAATGTATGGAGAGGGGGCTAGAGGTTAGATAAAAAGGCTGTAGTAGCGTAACTTCAATATCTCAAGATTAATACCTTTCCTAGCCTCTAACCTCTAACCAGCTAAGTGAGTTAAATCGTTGGGTGTGAGGTCAGAGTGTATGACTTCACCATCACGGAACCAAACGATGCGCTGAGTTTGTCGGGCGACATCTGGTTCGTGAGTTACCATGACTACGGTAATCCCACTGGCGTTTAATTCGGTGAAAATGTCTAATACTTCTTGGGTGGTGCGAGAGTCAAGTGCGCCTGTGGGTTCATCGGCGAGGAGAACTACAGGACGGTTGACAATGGCACGAGCGATCGCTACTCTTTGTTGTTGTCCTCCTGAGAGTTGATTTGGTTTGTTGTTTAGGCGTTTTTCTAAACCAACTCTGGTTAAGGCGACAACGGCGCGATCGCGTCTTTCTGTGGGGTTAACATTAGCATAAGCCATTGGCAACATCACGTTTTCTAAGGCTGTGAGTTGGGGTAATAAGTGAAACTGTTGAAAGACAAACCCCAATTTTTTGTTGCGGATATGTGCCAAAGCTTTATCATCCATTTGGGCAACATCAACGTTATCTAAATAGTAATGTCCGTCTGTAGGGTGGTCTAAACAGCCGATAATATTCATGGCTGTGGACTTACCTGAACCAGAAGGCCCCATGATTGAACAATACTCGCCCTCGTTGATGCTCAAGTTGACATTGTTCAGTGCTTTGACTTCGGTTTCGCCACTACCGTAGACTTTAAAGATATTTTCTAAACGAATGATTGCCGATTTTGGTACAGGGTTAGGAACTAGGGAATCGGTAATAGAAGCAGTTGTCATAAATATAGTAATTAGGTTTTATTTTTGAAATTATCTGTACAGGTTGGGAGTAGAGAGTGGGGCGTGGGGAGTAGGAAAGAGCAGTTATTTTTTAATTAGAAGTCCCTTACCTGCCATATCACCCTACAGAGAGAATAGGTTTTATCTAATCATAATGATAAACTTTTTCAATAAATTGCGTAGTTTTGTGACTGACTGATCTAGCTATACTACCGAAGAGTGTTGGTTTGACAGGCTTTTATCCCTGAATTAACCAGCCTAATTTTAAGCTTGACTATTCTAGAAGGTTAAGAGAGACTAACTAATGACAGATGTACCGACTTATTAAAATAATAACTTTTGTAAATTTTCTGAGATATTTATATTGAGAGATGGAACATTAGTTAAAAAATGGCAAGTTTGTGTCTAAGTAACAATGTTCCCCGGACAGGATTCTTAGCATTGTGCTAAGGGGTACAGTCCAAGCTTACTATCGTGGTTGGCCAAAAGCATGGAGACATTAGAATTCATAATTTATCCAGACGGTCGGGTACAAGAAAAAGTCACTGGCATTGTGGGTGCTTCTTGTGCTGAGGTAACAGCGGCAATAGAAGCACAGCTGGGGCAAGTACTTAATCAAGAGCCAACCTCAGAATATTTCGCCAATCAGTTACACCAATCTAATCAGGCGAATACACAAGCTACTTACAGCGAATGGTAAGTTTTCCAACAGTTTATTGTCGTTGATTTACAACCACCATGTCACACTTTAGCCAAATTAAGACTCAAATCCGTAACCTTGATTCTTTAAAAGATGCGCTAACCGATTTGGGCATCGACTGGAAACCTGGCCCCCGCGAGGTACGTGGCTATCGCGGTCAAACCCATCCTGCGGAAGTCACCATTGAGCAGGAAAATGGCTATGACATCGGCTTTAGATGGAATGGCAAAGAATACGAATTAGTAGCTGACTTGCAGTACTGGCAACAAAATCTGTCTGTAGACGGTTTCTTGCGCCAAGTTACCCAACGTTATGCTTACCAAACAGTTGTGAAGGAAACTGCATTGGCTGGTTTTCAAGTTGCTGAACAACAAAAAAATGCAGACGGTTCTATTCGCTTAGTAGTACAACGCTGGAGTGCGTAATGGCTGATTTTCTGCCTTCGCCGGAAGAACAGGAAAATAATCGTTCCGGTTTGGAACCAGAATTAGGGGGTTTTTTGCGGGATGACCCAGAACGTTCTGGTTTAGAGCCGGAGTTGGGTGGAGTGTTACGCCAAAAGGGTGTTTATGTTGACGAAATCACCTGTATTGGTTGTAAACACTGCGCTCATGTTGCGCGAAATACTTTTTACATTGAACCAGATTACGGGCGATCGCGCGTAATTCGTCAAGATGGGGACGCGGAAGAAGTCATCCAAGAAGCAATTGACACTTGTCCGGTTGATTGTATCCATTGGGTAGATTACACAGAACTGAGAAACTTAGAAGATGAGCGCAAATATCAAGTAATTCCTGTTGTTGGTTATCCGGTAGATATGGCAGTTGCCACTTCTGAAAAACGGCGTAAAAAACAAAAACTCAAAAACAAAAAATCCCGTTATTAAAATAAACAAATTAAATAATTACAAAAAAGGGCTGGTTGATCCAGTCCTTTTTTAGTAGCTAGGGAGTGGGGAGTAGGAAGTGGGGAGTAGGAAACCTGGATTTCTCACAAGAGAGAAATCCAGGGGTGTGGGAGGTGTGGGAGGTGTGGGAAGGGTGGGAGGTATGGGAAGGGTGGGAGGTGTGGGAGGTGTGGGAGGTGGGGAAGATGGTGAAGAAATCTTTCCCCCCACACTCCCCTCTCTCCCCACACTCCCCCCTCTCCCAACACTCCCTGTGCCTCTAGAATGTGTCACGCTGGTAGTACATATTCTTATGCCTTGTTTCCAGTTCCAGCGAGAATGTCTAATCAAGTTTGGTTATCACAGTTGCGAAAAAACAGAGCGATCGCCGTTATCCGTGCGCCTAAAATCGAAATAGGAGAAAAAATGGCGATGGCGGTAGCATCTGGGGGAATGCAGCTAATTGAGATTACCTGGACTAGCGATCGCGCCGCAGAATTGATCGCTAAATTACGGATGAAATTACCAGATTGTCTAATTGGGACAGGTACACTGTTCAACGTGCAGCAGTTACAAGATGCGATCGCGGCTGGGGCGCAATTCTTATTTTCACCCCATATTGATATCGACATGATTCACGCCGCCATCGCTAAAGATGTGCCAATCATTCCAGGGGCGCTGACTCCTACAGAAATTGTCACAGCTTGGCATCAAGGTGCTAGTTGTGTGAAAGTTTTTCCTGTGCAAGCAGTAGGTGGAGCCACTTATATCAAAAGTTTACAGGCTCCCTTGGGTCATATTCCTTTAATTCCTACAGGTGGAGTCAGCCTAGAAAATGCTTCCGAATTTATCCAAGCTGGGGCGATTGCTGTGGGTTTAAGCAGTGAATTGTTTCCAAAAAAGTTGGTAGAAGCTGAAAATTGGCAAGCGATCGCTCAATCCGCCAGCAACCTGATGCAGCATTTAGCGTAGCAAAATACACATCTACTGATTTTTTAGGCTACAAAGTAAAAAGGAAGAAATTCTTAAGACTACCTTGTAAAAGTGCATACATCATGAAAAGTCTGATTAATTCTCACCCAATGCACCACTTCAAAAAATTAGTGATTGGTGCAGCAATATGTTTGAGTGTGATTGGTGTTTGCACAAATACAGTCACAGCCAGTTCCAAAAACGAGACAATTAAACAAAACATCCAAACTTTACAAAAGTCCGACCAACGTTGGATACAAGTTAATCTTGCAACTCAAAGATTAACAGCCTGGGAAGGCGGAAAAGCTGTTTACGCAGTTACTATTTCCACAGGCAAAAAGTCCACTCCCACACGTACTGGTAGCTTTAAAATTCAGTCTAAACATAAATCAACCCGAATGCGCGGCAGAGATTATGACGTTCCCAACGTTCCTCATGCAATGTTTTACCAAGGTAACTACGGAATTCACGGAGCTTACTGGCATAAAAAATTTGGTACCCCTGTAAGTCATGGTTGCATCAATGTCGCACCGAACCATGCTAAATGGTTATTTAATTGGTCATCCATCGGAACACCTGTTGTCATTCACAAATAACCTGAGCTAATTCACAAAGCTAGGGTGTAGAGGTATGGAGATGTATTCAAAACCCTTTCACACGCCAGTTTGCTCAAGTCGGGAAACCCGCCCACGCAACTGGCTCCCCTACACCCAATCTTGGTGCCTAAGTCCTGTTTGATTCTCGAAGGTGTGGCAGCACCGCACTGATACTGATTGTGCTAGTTGCATAAGTCCTAGTATAGAGAAGGAAATACAGCATAATTTTAACTATTGACCAATGAGCAAAAAGCAAAAATTTCCCTACTTAGTAGGCTCTAAATGGACAGCACAGAAAAAAGTAGACGGCTGGAGACACTTTCAAGTTCTTAACCGCAAAAATCAAGGTAAGTGGGTTTATGCCGAAATGGTTGCATCCTGTGACCCTAATGTTCGTTTCTGGATTAACGCCAAACTGTTACAAGACCGCTCTCAGTGGCTGGCTGGCTGGCAATCATTACAAGAAATGGAAGCAATTTATGGCGGTTCTAATTTTATTGAGGGGTGAGGGGTCAGGTGTTAGCATTATTGACTGAGTATAAATACTCAAATTACTAAAATTTTTAGTCAAAAGCCTTAATTTTATAATTTTTCACAAATGCAGCATCGAGCTTTAAAAATTAGCCTTGAGATAGTCTACTGAGTGGCTAAACAAGGCTAATTTACGCTCTAAAAAGCTGTTATTGCGGCTCATCGCATTGAGTTGGGAATTTTTCTCTTCACTACCAACCCTGCACCCATCTCGATTAGTCATTACAAGGAGCAGATTCAATCAAAACCTTATAGCAAGAGAGTTTGAATATTTTTGTCTATTGTAACTCTTTTTATATAAATAAAAAAATAAAAATTTTAAAAAATGATTTTTTAGAATTTTTAAAGGTTTTTTATAGATTTTAAAATTAAAATCAAATTATTATTATTCAATAAGCTTCTTGGCTTGATTTTTTAGATTTATGCCCCCTTTATTTTCTATGTGATTTCGTCAATAATGACACTCAACTACCTCACACATTGCCATCGGCGGCTAGGTGAAGGCCAATGTTTGAGCCAAAAGTTTGACAAAAAACTATAAGAGGCAAATAACAGTGAAACTAGCAGTCTACGGAAAAGGCGGTATTGGCAAGTCAACAACTAGCTGTAACATATCTGTCGCTTTAGCTAAACGTGGCAAGAAAGTGCTGCAAATTGGTTGCGACCCGAAACACGACAGCACCTTTACCCTGACTGGATTTTTGATTCCGACAATTATCGACACTCTCCAGTCCAAAGATTATCACTACGAAGATGTTTGGCCAGAAGATGTCATTTACAAAGGCTATGGCGGTGTTGATTGTGTAGAAGCTGGTGGCCCACCTGCGGGTGCAGGCTGTGGTGGCTATGTAGTTGGCGAGACCGTAAAATTACTGAAAGAACTCAACGCCTTTGATGAATACGATGTAATTTTATTTGATGTACTGGGTGACGTAGTTTGTGGTGGCTTTGCGGCTCCTTTAAACTATGCAGATTACTGCATGATCGTTACTGATAATGGCTTTGATGCTTTATTTGCAGCGAATCGAATTGCCGCTTCCGTCAGAGAAAAAGCCCGGACTCACCCATTGCGTTTAGCTGGTTTAATTGGCAATCGTACATCCAAGCGTGACTTGATTAATAAATATGTAGAATCAGTCCCTATGCCAGTTCTAGAGGTTTTACCTTTAATTGAAGATATCCGCGTTTCTCGCGTCAAAGGTAAGACATTATTTGAAATGGCAGAGTCAGATCCTTCACTGAACTACGTTTGCGACTATTATCTCAACATTGCTGACCAAATTTTGGCCAGACCAGAGGGAGTAGTGCCGAATGACGCTCCCGATCGCGAATTGTTCTCTTTGTTGTCTGATTTTTATCTAAATCCGCGTAAACCACAGGTTCCTAATTCAGAAGAGGAATTAGACTTGATGATTGTATAAATCACCAAGTTCTCAGGATGAGGGACAAATATGGCTTTCTTTAGTAGCTTTACAGATTCAATTAGACAAAAGTGGTTGCAGTTCTTCCAAGTTAACCGTGACTGGATTACCTTGCACATGGAAGTCGAGTCAGTGTATACCCCCGATGGCGGCAAGCGACCACCTTCTTACCTCATCCTGGGAGTTGTGAACGCGCTAGAACCAAAACTAGCGCAGTTGATGATGCCCTTTTCCAAACTGAATGCTGATGCTGACACCTTAATTGAAGTGTTGGAACTGCATTTTGACCCAGATATTGTCCTTGGTAATCGCTTGAGTCATCCTCTAGTGGAACCAGAGACAAATCAAGAAGAGTCAACAGTTGTGCTGCCAGATGACAATGTTGATGATGAAACCTTAGCAATTTCTCACCTCAACGGTTTTGGTTTAGATGATAGTGAAGTAAACGACAAGGAAACCAACCAAGAATTAAGTGATGTTTCCTTGTCTAATGAACAGAACGGCAAACATGAGCCTCAAGCAGCCATCGCAGATGCGATCGCGCCTGAGACTGATGATTTTGGCGATGTGTCCTTTCAGAGTGACACCACATCAGCAACCAAACTAGATGAAGAAATTCTCGGTGACTTAAACACACCAGATGAAAACGCTTTTAATGATGTTTTGTCTGATGTTTGGGGTGATGAAACCGGATTGCAAAAGGGTGAAGAAAATAATGATTTTCTAGGGGAAGAATTACCAACTGGTGTTTTTGATGACTCAGAAATTGCCCGTCTCTTCCCCAACAGTTAATAGTTACTGTTTCAGTTGAATTTAGGGATTGCTCACTGTGCTGTACAGAGTAGGGAGTAGGGAGTAAGCAGTAGAGAGTAGGGTATGATCATCCTCTCACTACTTATTCACTCCCCAACTCTTCCTATTGCTGACCCTACATTCATCTGCCTTTAAATTACAAGGGGAGAAAACCAAAATGACTGTCGCGCAACAACCAGAAGCTTTAAACTTTGAGTGCGAAACTGGGAATTACCACACCTTCTGTCCGATTAGCTGCGTGGCGTGGTTGTACCAAAAGATTGAAGATAGCTTCTTCTTGGTGATTGGGACAAAAACCTGTGGCTATTTTCTCCAAAATGCAATGGGGGTGATGATTTTTGCTGAACCCCGTTATGCAATGGCAGAGTTAGAAGAAGGTGATATTTCAGCACAGTTAAATGACTATGCAGAATTAAAGCGGTTGTGTGAGCAAATAAAACGCGATCGCAACCCCAGTGTAATTGTCTGGATTGGCACTTGCACCACAGAAATTATCAAAATGGACTTGGAAGGTTTAGCACCCAAGTTAGAAAGCGAAATAGGCATTCCCATTGTTGTCGCCCGTGCCAACGGTTTAGATTACGCTTTTACCCAAGGTGAAGACACTGTTTTAGCCGCAATGGCACATCGCTGTCCTACCCAAGCACCCATAACCGAAAATGAGAAAAACGAGCGCAACGCCATTCAAAAACTGCTCAACTTTGGTAAGAAAAAAGAAGATGTAGTTCAAGAAGAATCAGAATACGTAGATCATCCACCTCTAGTTCTTTTCGGCTCCCTCCCTGATCCAGTTGTTACCCAGTTAACCCTAGAATTAAAGAAACAAGGCATCAAAGTTTCTGGCTGGCTACCTGCTAAACGCTTCACAGAACTACCCGTGCTAGAAGAAGGATATTACGTTGCAGGTGTTAACCCCTTCCTCAGTCGCACAGCTACCACCTTAATGCGTCGCCGTAAATGCAAATTAATTGGCGCACCCTTCCCCATCGGCCCTGATGGAACTCGCGCCTGGATAGAGAAAATTTGCTCAGTCTTTGGCATCACACCCAAAGGACTAGAAGAACGAGAAGCACAAATCTGGACAGGCTTAGAAGACTACGTAAAACTAATTCGTGGCAAGTCTGTATTCTTCATGGGTGATAACCTGCTAGAAGTCTCCTTAGCGCGGTTCTTGGTACGTTGTGGAATGACAGTCCATGAAGTTGGCATTCCTTACATGGATAAGCGTTACCAAGCAGCCGAATTGGCAATGTTAGAAAAAGCTTGCCAAGAAATGGGTGTACCTTTACCCAAAATTGTCGAAAAACCAGATAATTACAACCAAGTGCAGCGCATTTATGAGTTAAAACCCGACTTAGTAATTACTGGAATGGCTCACGCTAACCCATTAGAAGCACGCGGCATTAATACTAAATGGTCTGTAGAGTTTACCTTTGCTCAAATTCATGGTTTTAGCAATGCCCGTGACATTTTAGAATTGGTAACTCGTCCACTGCGTCGCAATAATAATTTGAAAGACTTGGGTTGGGATAAGTTAGTCAGAGAAGAAGCGAAGATTTAAAATTTGGTTTTGAAATACTTAATTATTTAGAGGCGAATTGAGTTCGCCTCTTTTTATGTATCATGGAAAATCAGTGAATCTACTTTAACTTGATTAAAGGTTTTAGCCATTCTCCTTTCTCAGCCAATACACCTGTAATATAATTTTGAAATCCAGGTAATCCGCCATGCTTGTTCCAATGTTCATTAAAATCATTGTTATTTGCTAAATAATGAGCTTTTCCGTCTGGAGGAAAATTAATTGAGCAGCCAAATATTTCTTTGTTATGTGGAATATTTGTTAAATCACTTGTGTGGGAAAGATTTTTCAAATCATTTGCCTTCCAAATTATTTGAACTAAACGACCAATGCTAAAGTCATAGCCAGAACCATCATCATAAACAGTGTCATTAAAAAATTGAACAACATGCGTTACATGGGCGTGTTGCCTAATAATCAGGAGATCACCTTCCTCTGGCTTTTCTGCATTAGCTTCACCTCCCTTTTTCCAATGCAAGATAAATATTTTTGATGTTTCGTCTATTTTATAATCCCAGTATATTTTTTTATCACCTTGATAATTTACGTTTTTACTCCACTTTAATTTAGATAAATCAGTCATTATCATCTCCATTTTATTCTCAACAATCTAATTTAATATTTCCCGATAATCTGAATAAAATAACATGATTAGGTGAAATTTAAGCGCAATAGTCATTTAGATTGGTAGGTTGGGTAAAGCGAAGCATAACCCAACAAAGGTTAGGCTAAACTTATAGAAATTTAAAATCAGTTTAATGCGTAAGTTAGGCTTTAATTCGCCTTATTAACCCCTGTAGTAACAAGATTAGCTCCTGAAAAAATCAGATTGAGCAAATTATCAGACTTATTAACTTGAGCAGGTTGTCCAGTTATCTCTCTTAACCAAGTAACAACCTGTTTAGTTCCGACTTCTCGAATTACACCGCCAACTCGTTCTAATGTTCCATTTGCTAAACCTTTAACAACCCAATCAGCAAGCATAAAGGTTACTGTAACTGGTAGACTCACAATTTTCTCCTCATTCTTGACATTCATAGGACTTACGGAGTGAGACTGAAAACCAATCTCCACAGACAATCTTGGTGCTTCAGCCCTAATTCACAATGTCTCCTCAATTAAGTATTCCCAGTTACACCTACTAAAATTGATGACTACACTCAGCAAACAAGTCTAAGCAAGTTAGTGGGGCGTTGCATAAATGCCATATAGCTTCAGGAAAAAGCCCCGCCTATGGTTTCCCTACTTCAGCCAAGTGGCGTTTGTAGGTGTTCAAAACCCTTATACCCCTTATTTACAGATAACTCTGCTGCGTAATTTACGTCATAAAAAAGTTGAATTTTTAACACGTACCAGCAAAGTATTCATATTTTTAACATACTTAAGTATAAATACATAAAAATTTAAAATTACAATATTTGTTTTTCAATAAATTGTTTAGACAAAATAAATTACTCGTAAAAGATTGATTAAAACCTTTATTTAGTAAGCAACAGATATCAAAGTAATTATTTATCACCTACTTAAATATCTTTGCATAAGTATTTAAAATAGTTACTTTATAAAGTTAAAGATTTGAATTACTATCTGGATATTTAATACCAGCTATGTCAAGATAAATTTCTAGCTTCATATTCTTATCCCCAGAACTTTAGATGATCATCTCACCAGCTAGATTCAAAAAACCTTATATTAAAATGCTGAATGAATAGGTAAATCTGGAGTTATTCATTTTTGAATGAGTCGGGGTTACTACAAGTTTGCTATCAATTATCAAACCTATCTCTTTTGAAGATGACTGATTTCTAGTAAACAAATCTTGAATAAAAATACCTTAGTATCTGATGAAATTCAGTTTTCCCTTGCACCTTTAATTATGCAGTTAGTTCATACACAAGTTATGTTCACACTCAGTCTTGGACTGTTCTAACATCTCAAAGGAACAACTAAAAAAAACAGATATTCTAATATGTCGAATTTTCCACCATTCCAGTAAATACTTTGATTTTTAGTTTTATCAATGTCATCTACCAATATTTAATCTCGCATTTTTTGACCAAAAACGAATCTGTAAATATAATGAATACTCAAAATTTATCCATTCCTAAAACTGTTGTTTCCTTAATCGATTTAGTTTTTCAGAAATATCATGATGAATTGGCTGTCATTGTAGAAGAACAGCAGTTTACTTACGGTGAATTACAGCGACGGACAGAACAGCTATCTCAATACTTAACAGCCCAAGGTTGGCTACAACCTAACAGTTTAGTGGGACTCTGTATTGAACCTTCTTTTGAAATGATAGTTGCAATCTGTGCCATTTTAAAAGCAGGTGCAGCGTTTGTACCGCTTGATCCTGATTTACCTCGTCAGCGACTCAGCTATATGATTGCTGATGCTAAATTAACCACAATTTTGACACAGCAAAAGTTTGCTTTTGACCTTGAGCCAGCTATGCGGCAGAGTGGTTTGGATGGACAAATGTGTTTTCTAGACACTCCTACTGTCTGGCAACCTTTAACTGCGTCCTTTGCATTAGACCCCGTAGAGCCTGAACAATTAGCGTACATAATTTATACATCTGGCTCCACTGGCATACCTAAAGGTGTAATGTTGACCCATCAAGGTTTGCTCAACCTTGCAGAAGCTAGTTGTAGCACTTTTAATATTACACCGGGCTTACGCTTACTTCAGTTTGCTTCTATCAGTTTTGATGCCGCAGTTTGGGAAATCTTCACAGCATTATGTGGTGGAGCAACTTTGGTATTAGGCGCAAGAGAGCAAATGCTTCCTGGACAACTCTTGGCAAACTTCATCGCAAAACATCAGGTGCATTGGGTGATGTTATCTCCTTCTGTACTTGCAACACTCACACCTTTTCGCAATCACTTAACTGATTTACGTATGGTTGTGGTAGGTGGTGAAGTTTGTCCTGTCTCGCTTGCTCAAGCTTGGGTATCACCCCAAACTCGCTTTTTCAATGCTTACGGGCCAACGGAAATCACTGTTTGCTGCACAATGTATGAGTTTCAGCAACAGGATATGAATCTGCCTATTGGCTATGCACTGCCAAATGTAGAGCTATATGTTCTTGATGAAGAGCTTCAACTTTGTCAGCCTGGTGAAAAAGGTGAGCTATATGTAGGCGGTATGGGAGTAGCCAAAGGCTATCTCGACAAACCTGAAATTACCAGTTCTCGTTTTCTGGATAACCCGTTTGGTGTGGGCAAAATTTATAAAACGGGCGATATTGTTTATGAAGATGTTGATCATCCAAGATTAATACACTATGCAGGTAGGTCTGATCATCAGGTAAAAATTCGGGGCAAGCGCATAGAAATAGAAGCTATTGAAATGATACTTGCTCAACATCCAGGAGTACAGACGAATGCAGTTAAGGCAATTAAAACTACACGTATAGAAAGTAGTGATGTAGCGGAAAATTACGGTATATCAATGCTGGTTGCATACGTTGTTCCGAAATTTGGGCAGTTTTTGACAGAAAAGCACTTACAACGCTTTGCAGCCGAGCAACTACCAGATTATATGGTGCCAACACGTTTTGTGTTTATGGATGAATTGCCTTTGCTACCTAATCGCAGCAAAGTAGACCGCAATGCTTTGCCAGAACTGCCTCAAACACCATCTTTTGTCACAGATACGATGGATAACTCCATCAAAATTGCGGTAGTATTTGACGAAGCTTTAGAGTTACCGACTGGAACTTGCAAGCCTCACTCAAATTTCTTTGAGATGGGTGGTAGTTCTCTGTGCATAGCTCATGTTTTATATGGACTGGAACGGGATTTTGGTGTGACTATTCCTTCTCGCTTAATTTATGAATATTCCACACCATCGGATGTAGCAAAATTATTGGAGCAATTTAAACTCAAAAGTGAAAGTGTCGCTCATGATAGACACATTGATTTAAAGGCAGAAGCCGTACTTTCACCAAATTTGAATACATCAATTTGGCAACAAGCACCACAAGCTAAATATGACTGTGCATTGATTACAGGTGCAACAGGTTTTCTAGGCGCACACTTGCTGGATGAACTGTTGAGAAGAGGTAGCTATAGAAAAATCTATTGCTTGATTAGAGCAGAAAGCCAAGCCATTGCGATTGAAAGGCTACGTACCACTTTCATACAATATCAGTTACCAACGGCGAAACTAGAACAGGTAAATGTTATTAATGGCGATCTCGAACAACCACAGTTGCAACTGTCAACACAATTATTTGACCAACTGGGTGACGAAGTTGATCAAATTTATCATGTAGCTGCTGATACTAATTACATCAAACCTTACTCATTGATCAAAAAACCCAATGTTGATGGGACTGCAAATATTTTGACTTTAGCAGCACATCGTCGACACAAAACTCTGCATTATCTATCTACTTTGGCTGTTTATGGCTCAATCACTTCATTGCTGGGTATAAATGATGTTGTAGAAGACCTTGACATTGACCTATGTGAAGGAATTATGTCTGTAGAGTATGGATATGTACGGTCAAAGTGGGTTGCAGAAAGAATGCTACACTCAGCCAAAGAGCAAGGATTAGCAGTTTCTATTTACCGTCCTGGTTTTATTTCTGGACACAGACAAACCAAAATCGCTAACCTGAATGATATGTTTTACCGCTTTGTGAGTGGTTGTATTCAGATGGGTATGTATCCAGATTTTCCTGAAAAACGTTGGGTTCCAACACCTGTAGACTATGTGGCTGAAGCGATCGCTCATCTTTCACTGGATACAAAATATACAGGTGGTCAGTACAATATCCTTGTCCCTCAAGAAAAGGAATTAAGCCATTTAGAAATATTTGAGTACATTCAAGAGTTGGGTTATCCTCTACAAAAGATTTCACCAAAAAATTGGTTGAATGCACTTTCTACTCTGCCAACCACAAATCCTTTACATCCACTAATTTCGTTCTTCCAAGAGAAAGTTTATCAAGACCGCAGCACTATTTTAGAGGTACACCATCGCACTCCCAACTTCCTGACAGAAAATGTCCTTCAAGCTATCGAGGGTACTAATATTGAATGTCCAGCAATAGACAAAAATCTGATTAGACAATACTTACCCAATTTTGATAGACATTTCTTAAGCAGACAGTTCCAAAATCCAGCAGTTCTCAATTATTAGTAGTTAACTAGATTCCCAATTTTTATTTAAAATTGGGAATCTGAGTCTTATACTTCTACAAGAGAATAGACTGAATAGAGTATCAAAATTTTTAATTTGTAACTCAGGAAAAAATAGTTAACCTTTTAACTATTTTTTGTTTATTCACAAAGGTAATAATTATGTTAGCAGTAGATTCAATATCAGGGTATGACTTAAACGAAATGCTCCATGAAGGAGATGATACCATTATTTATCGTGCTAAATCAGTATATGACCAACAACCGATTATTCTCAAAATACTGAAAGCTGATTATCCTTCCATAGATGCGATCGCTCGTTTGAGGCATGAATATAAAATTACTGCAAACCTAGATTTATCGGGTGTAATTAAAACCTTAAGGCTAGAAACTCATAAAAATAGGCTGGCGATCGCATTTGAAGATATTAATGGCTACTCATTAAAACAAATGCTAAGTCAAGGCAAACAAGACTTAAAGAGTTTTATGAGCATTGCCATTCAATTAGCTAAAGCTCTCGTATCTGTACATAGTTGTAATATTATTCATAAAGATATTAAACCTGCCAACATCATCATTAATCCCGAAACTAGAATTGTCAAACTCACTGACTTTAGTATTGCATCACGTTTAGATAAAGAAATCACCCAACTAGCTAATCCCAATCAACTAGAAGGTACTTTGGTTTATATGTCTCCAGAACAAACAGGGAGAATGAACCGTAACCTTGACTATCGCAGCGATTTTTACTCTCTGGGAGTGACTTTTTATGAAATATTGACCGAGCAATTACCTTTTCAAAGTGATGACCCTCTAGAATTAGTTTACTCTCATATTGCCAAAGAACCTATAGATATTGAAACATTAAACCCTGAAATTCCTAGTGCCATCTCCGCCCTGGTTAAGAAACTGATGGCAAAAAATGCAGAAGACCGCTACCAAACAGCTAAAGGATTACTAGCAGACTTAGAAATTTGTCGGGAACAGTTAGAAACAACAAGTAAAATCATAGATTTTACACCTGGTCGCTTAGATGTTTTAAGTCAATTACTAATTCCTCAAAAACTGTATGGTAGAGAAGCTCAAGTTAATTCACTTTTAGATGCTTTTGAGCGTGTTAGCCACGGCAAACGGGAATTGATATTGGTTTCTGGATATTCAGGAATTGGTAAATCTTCAGTAGTCAATGAAGTCAATAAACCCATCACTCGTGCTAAAGGCTTTTTTATTAGTGGTAAATTCGACCAGTTTCAACGTAATGTTCCATACGCTTCATTGATTCAGGCTTTTAGTTCATTAATGCAACAATTGCTGACAGAAGATGACAACAAGTTTGAAACATGGCGGCGTAAAATATTAGCTGCGGTAAAGTCCTATGGAAAAGTTATTATTGATGTGATTCCCGAAGTGGAATTAGTGATAGGCAAACAACCAGATGTAACACCACTAAATGCAGCAGAATCACAAAATAGGTTCAATCGGGTTTTTACAGATTTTATCCGCGTCTTTGCCACAAAAGATCATCCTTTAGTCATCTTTTTAGATGACTTGCAATGGGCTGATGCTGCTACTCTCAAGTTAATAGAATTGTTAATTATTGACCCAAAAACTAAATATTTATTGTTAATTGGTGCTTATCGCAATAATGAAGTTAGTATTACACATCCTTTAATTCAAACAATTGAAGAAATTAGTAAAAAGCACAATTTTGTCAACAATATTGTGTTACGAGCTTTATCAGTTGATAATTATCAGCAATTAATTGCTGATACACTAAATGATAATTCAATAAAAATAAAAACTTTAGTAGATTTATTATACAATAAGACGGCAGGAAATCCGTTTTTTCTAACACAATTATTACTGGTATTACATCAGGAAAAATTATTTGAATTTGATTTTAATCTTGGTTCATGGCAGTGGGATATAGAGAAAATCCAAAGCATTGGAATTATTGATCAACGTATCGTAGAATTAATTGCCAATAGAATTAGAAGCCTGCCGATCGCTACACAAGAAATATTGAAACTAGCTGCTTGTATTGGTAACAGATTTTCCCTGGATATCCTTTCTATTGTTAGTGGCAAATCTCTCACCAGTACGGCAAATGATTTGTACTCTGCATTGCAATGTGGATTAATTTTACCTTTAAGTGATGCTTACCGCATTCCATTAGTTTTTGAACAGGAAGAATCTGCTAAACTAATTTTTGATTCTAAGCAAATTGCTTATAAATTCTTACATGACCGTATCCAGCAAGCAGCTTATTCATTAATTCCTGAAAGTCGAAAACAAGAAACACATTTACAAATAGGTCGTTTATTACTAGAACAAACACCTGCTGAATTAATTTCAGAAAATATTTTAGATATTGTTAATCAATTGAATGTTGGCTGGGATTTATTAACTGAAGAATCAGAAAAATATGAACTAGCAAAGCTGAATCTGATCGCAGGTAAAAAAGCAAAAGCTGCTACTGCATATGAGGCAGCTGCAAGATATTTAAATATAGGTTTAAAGCTTTTGGCAGCAGATAGTTGGCAAACCAGCTATGAACTCACATTGAACTTATATACAGAAACCACAGAGTTAGAATATTTAAATGGGAATTTTGAACAGTCTAATTATTTAGGAAATATTGCCCTTAATCGATCTATTAACATTCTGGATAGGGTGAAATTATATGAAGTAAGAATGCTGATTTGTATGGCACAAAATCAGATGCCAGAAGTTCTTGATATTGGAGTCAAAGCTCTCAAAGAATTAGGTGTAACCTTACCAAATAACCCTACACAACTACATGTGTTATCAGCATTAGTTGAAACAAAAATAGCATTGATAGGGAAACCAATCGAAAAGTTAGCCTTATTACCTGATATGTCTGATCCTTATAAACTAGCAGCTATGCAAATATTATTGCAAATTGTTCCTGCTGCTAGCCAAGCAGGCTCTTTTCTATTTCTGTTATCTGTGCTGGCAATGGTGAGATTATCCATTAAATATGGTAAATCACCTGTTTCGGCTTATGGTTATGCAGCTTACGGTACTGTTTTAACTGACAAATTTAACCAATTTGAAACAGGGTATAAATTAGGAAAGCTCGCAGTGGAATTACTAGAAAATATGGCTGGTAACTCACTCAAAGCCACAGTTTACTTTGTACATAATGGTACAATTAGTTTTTATAAAGAGCCACTTAAAGACACAATCCCACCACTTTTAGAAGGAATGCAGAGTGGACTAGAATTAGGCAATATCGAAAATGCTGGTTATTGTGCTGTAATTGCAGGCTATCATGCGTTACTTTCTGGAGAAAATTTAGAATTAGTAGAACAAAAAATATCTGGCTATGTTGATTTAATGCAGAAACTAAAGCTGGAATCTCTAGCAGCAGCTACCAGCCTTTTTAGACAAGCTGCTTTAAATTTACGAGCCAAGTCATCGCCAAAAGCTGTGTTAATTGGTGAGGCTTTTGATGAAATTACAATGGCATCAGATTTATTGAAGAATTTTTCCTTTAAAGGTTTTTATTATGGATGTAAAACAATTGTATGTTATTTATTTAACGAATATCAACTAGCAATAGAAAATGCTGTCTTAGCAGAAAAAACTCATGCAGATAATGTAGGTCTGCTAATTTATGTGGCTAATAATTTTTATTACTCTTTAGCTTTGACAGCACTTTATAATCAAGCTGAACCTGCACAAAAGCAGCAATATTTAAGGCAAGTAGCTGCTAATCAAAAGCAAATGAGAAAATGGGCTACACAAGCACCATGTAACTTTCAGCATAAATATGATTTGGTGGAAGCTGAAAAAGCTAGAGTATTAGATCAATTCCAAGTAGCAGTAGACTTGTATGATCGTGCTATTGCTGGAGCTAAAAATAATGGTTATATTGCTGAAGAAGCTTTAGCCAATGAACT
This sequence comes from Nostoc spongiaeforme FACHB-130, assembly GCF_014698475.1. Taxonomy (GTDB): domain Bacteria; phylum Cyanobacteriota; class Cyanobacteriia; order Cyanobacteriales; family Nostocaceae; genus Nostoc_B; species Nostoc_B spongiaeforme. The sequence goes on from NZ_JACJTB010000006.1 coordinate 25,434, forward strand.
CGCAGCCAAATGTTATATAGAGTTTGGTAAAGAAAAAATTGCCAAGATGTATATGACAGAAGCTTATTATGTTTATATTCATTGGGGTGCTTTAGCGAAGGTTCAAGCCTTGGATGAAAATTATAATCATTTAATTATTCGTAGTGTAAATCATAAACAATCTACAATAGATGTTACCCGCACAATTGCCACAACTAAAATTAATTATACAGGCACAACAAGTAATAACGATGGTGTTTTAGATTTAGCAACAATACTGAAAGCTTCACAGGCAATTAGTGGTGAAATAGTTCTTGATAAACTTTTAGAGAAGCTCTTACGAATAATTTTGGAAAATGCTGCGGCTCAAAAGGGATGCCTGATTTTGCTGGAAGATAATGAATTGTTCATAGAGGCAATCAATGATATTGATAGCAACTCAATTATCTTGCAATCAGCTCCAGTAAAAGCAAGTACAGATATTCCAACTTCTATAGTTGAGTATGTTGCTAGGACTCAAGAAGTTTTAGTCATTAATGATGCTCTTAGTGAAGCTAATTACCAATCTGATTCTTATATTCATAAGCATAAACCAATTTCAATATTGTGTAATCCTATATTCTATCAGGGTAAATTTATTGGAATATTGTACTTAGAAAATAGACTGATTGCTAGTGCATTTACCAAAGAAAATCTCAAAGTATTAAATTTAATTACCTCTCAAGCAGCAATTTCTTTAGAAAATTCTCGACTATACCAGCAAGCTCAAAACTACGCTAAACAATTAGAGTCTTCGCTGTCTGATCTTAAGGAAATGCAATTGCAATTAGTCCAGAGTGAAAAAATGTCTACTTTGGGTAATTTAGTTTCCGGAATAGCTCATGAAATTAATAATCCTATTGGATTTATTATTGGCAATTTAAAACCTGCAAATGAGTATATACAGGATTTGTTAAAGGTAATTGACTTGTATGAAAAATACTATCCTCAACCAACACCAGAAATTACTAAAACTCTGCGAGATGTCGATGTAGAATATGTGCGGGAAGACTTACCCAAACTAATTGCTTCTATGCAAGAGGGAGTCAACCGTATTTATGATGTCAGCTTAAGTTTGCGTACCTTCTCTAGGGGAGATACTCAAAAACCCAGCGTTTGTAATATTCACGAAATTATTGACAGTACAGTTTTAATTCTCAAACATCGCTTGAAAGCTTCTCAAGCTCGTCCAGCAATTGAAGTTGTCAAAAATTATGATGACTTACCATCAGTGCGCTGTTTTCCTGGACAACTTAGCCAAGTGTTTATGAATTTGATAGCTAATGCTATCGATGCGTTAGAGGAGTCAAATGTAGGACGTAAGATGGATGAAATTAAAGCTCATCCCAATTGCATTACACTTACTACCAAACTAAATGAAGAGCATGATAGGGTATTAATTTCCATTCAAGATAATGGGATCGGAATATCTCCTGAAGTTCAACAGAAGATTTTTGATCATTTATTTACCACTAAACCAGTGGGTAAAGGAACAGGTTTGGGATTAGCGATCGCTCGTCAAATTATCATAGAAAAACATGGTGGAAGTATTCAGGTAAATTCTCAACCTGGTGAGGGAACAGAGTTTATCATCCAGTTACCAATATAAGCCTGAGTCGTAAATAAGTTGTTTTAGTCTCAAGCTAAACGTAAGTCTTACGTTTAGCTTGAAAACCAGCTTGTCTACTGCTATAGGAATACGGTTTGATTCCTGAATCTAGTTGTGTAAGCAGGGAGTAGGGAATGGGGAGTAGGGAGTAGGAAAGACGGCTGATTTGGGTGTACTGATTTTTTTCATAAATCAAATATGAGTCCTATATTATATATCGTTTGAATATTAAGAATTGATAACTTTTTCTAAGCTTAAAGTATTAAGTTGTTAAAATATGAACATATTTGCTAAATGTTTAGCCACAAAGTCTCTCTTTTTAAATCCTTTATTATTGCTCTGATACTCAGTGATTAGCTTTGAAGATACTTTGATTTAAAAGTATCTTTTTTATTGTGAATATCTCTTGTTTGTGCAGGAGCAATTTTTTCGTAATTTTGGCGTTTGACTTCAGCTAAATTATATACAGCAGTTTGCATATTCGTGAAATACTGTAGAGACGCTAGATGTAAGGTCTTTACATGATTTTGGGTTTTATGCTTGTACCTCATTTACTCAAAATATGCTGTGACTAACTGTTAAATTTGTTCTGATTATATTTTTTGCCATTCAGTATCAAAATTAACAATCTTCATTTAAATTTGATCTAAATCCACAAAACTGATATTAGTACTAATACTGTTGATTGATAACTTTGTACGATCGTTAATCGTGTCTGACGATAGATTGACTATCGTATCCGAATTTTATCAATCAGAAAGTTAAAAACTAGTATAACAAAATTTAAATTAATGCTGAGATTTCAACAGAACTATCATACAAAGTTCCTAAAAGCTTGGCCTTATTACATCACAATTTTAATTTTGTTGGTGGTTTTTGCTATTTACAGCTATTCAGTTTTCTCCGAAAAATTATATTTAGGAAGCTTTGTAGATAAAGGAGCGCGTTTTTTAATTGCTATGCAATATGCTCAGGAACCAAGCAAAGCTTTAGAGCTAAGTTCTTGGGTAGCAATTTGGCCGCCTGTTCCTTTTATTATTCAGTCTTTTATTCTGCGCTTGGTGCTTTTTCAGGGAGTATCTGATATTAGTTTAGGCATTAAAGCCATTGAGTTGACTAGTGTTGCTCTTGTTTTAATAGGTTTCTTTTTTATTAGTCGTGCTGTTGCTCTACAAACTAATGATAGCACTGGCGTTTTAGCTTGTTTAATGTGTCTATGCACGCCTTTACTATTGGATTTAGCACATACTCCAATGTCGGAAGGATATAGCTTTTTCTTTGTCTCAATAGCTATATACAGTGTATTGAATTATCTGGAATCAGATAAAAAAATCAGTTATGTAATTGCAATATTCTGCTTTGTTTTAGCCTATTTTTGTCGGACAGAAAGTTTATTTTTTTCTTTGATTGCTGGAGCTTTTTTGATTGCACATAAACGCTGGAAGCCAGCATTATTAATTGTCAGCATCACAATAGCAGTAGCATTATCTCAAATATTAGGGGCTAATTTTTTGATCCAAGGTAACAAAATTTATGATAGGGAAATCTGGGGAGAACCACAATTAGAAAGGTTAAGACAAGCACAACAAATGCTACTTTTATTGTTGCGATATAATAAAAAGCTGGTTTTTCTGTCGTTAATCTGGATTATCCCTCTAATTTATTTTCAGTTCAGCCAGGGAGCTAAAGCAAATAATAGAATCATTACTGCTCCTAGAAACATTAAGCCTAATTTGATATATACTCTACGTCGATTCCAAAATTGGCTAGTTAATGACGCTATTGCTATTTGGACTATTTTGTTTTTATTTTCACTAGCATTCCCGATTATTCTCCTAATTAGAGGTGGGCTGACTTATCAACCAAGATTTATGTTTTGGGCTAACATTTTTATGAATATGATGCTGGCTTTAATCATTGCACGGACTAATTATATTATTTCTTCAATAAGAAATAAAAGATTAGCTAAACAGTTAGTGATTGCAAGTCTAACATTAGTAACAGTGTTCTCTCTTTCATCTGGATATGCTTATGCAAGTGCAAGTGAGAAAATCCAGAAAATGCCATCTGATGTCAAGGATGTAATTCATTTTATCTCTGAACATCAAGTATCAAACACTCGCATAGCATTTGATTTTTTAAGATGGGAAGAATATAGTTTAGCTGCATATTTATTAGATCCGCAAATTAAGAAAGTTGCAACTCAATTTTCATTGCGATGGACTGTGTTTCCGCGAGAGATTGATCCAGACGTGACATCTTTGTTAAGTAAAAAATTTGATATCCCTGCGCCGGAGAATACGCCTGAAGGACAGGTGGCTATCGTACACGCTTATATTCATGCTAAACAACCTGGATATTTTGTCATAGCCAGTAATAGTTTGTATGACAAGCTCAAACAAAAATATAAAAATCAAGAGATAGTCAATGGTGCTGGGACAATTAACCGTCTGCGGAAGTACTTAACTCCAAAAGATACTGCTAACTCAATTTTTGATTTTCAATCGCCTTATATTTTGCCTGACAAGAAAATTACTTTGACGAAAGTTTATGAGAATGATTCTTATGTTGTTCTCCGAAATTAATTAGCTAGAGGAACTTGGTTTGATTTGTGAATTTATTTGTTTAGCTAGGGTTCATTAGGGAATAAGGGAGATAAGGGAGACAAGGAAGATAAATTACTGTTGCGTTTCTCTAGTCATCAAGTAGCTGTGTAATGTAAGATTCTGAATGTAAAAATTCGGAACCAAAATTAAGGCGATCGCACTGACTAACCCTCAAGGCGATCGCTTCTTAGTGATGCAGGAAACGTCAGGGTCTTTGTAGATTTTAGTTTTAGTCTAGATTTTTACTCAGCAATTCAATATAAAATCTAAAATTCACTATTGCAAAATTACAATGGCAGACCTAACTCCTAATTCCAGTTTTAGTTTGACACTGCGGTTGCAGATTCCCAACCGCGTCGGGATGTTGGCATCAGTGACACAGGCGATCGCAACTTGTGGTGGTAATCTGGGGCAAATAGATTTAATTGAACAAACCCGTCAAGAATCTACCCGCGATATTACCGTGGATGCGGCTAGTACAGAACATGCTGAAACCATTGTCCAAGCAATCAAAGAACTACCGAACATTAAGGTGATCGATGTTTACGATCGCACCTTTAATTTACACCGTGGTGGCAAAATTAGTATTGCCAGCCGCATTGCTCTGAAGAGTGTTTCTGATTTAGCAATGGCTTATACTCCTGGTGTGGGGAGGATTTGTAAAGCGATCGCCGCCAACCCAGAAGAAGTTTACAATCTGACAATTAAACAAAACACTGTCGCTATTGTTACCGATGGTAGTGCTGTTTTGGGATTGGGTAATCTCGGACCGGCGGCGGCTTTACCTGTGATGGAAGGCAAAGCTATGCTATTTAAGGAATTTGCTGGTATTGATGCTTTTCCTATTTGTCTAGCTACCCAAAGTACCGATGAGATTGTTCAGGCGGTGAAGCAAATTGCGCCTGTGTTTGGTGGTGTGAACTTAGAAGATATTGCTGCGCCCCGTTGTTTTGAAATTGAACAAAGATTACGTCAGGAATTAGATATTCCAGTGTTTCATGATGACCAACATGGCACAGCAATTGTCACTTTAGCAGCATTATATAACGCGCTGAAATTAGTTAACAAATCAATGGCAGACATCCGTATTGTCATTAATGGTGCGGGCGCTGCGGGTGTGGCGATCGCGCGGTTACTGCGGAAAGCTGGGGCGCAAACCATTTTGATGTGTGATTCCAAAGGTATTCTTTCCGTTCACCGCACTGACTTGACAGAAGAAAAACAAGAATTTGCCGTCAAAGCCCAAGGAACATTAGCCGGCGCAATGCAAGGTGCAGATGTCTTTATTGGTGTCAGCGCCCCTGGAGTTTTAACCCCAGAAATGGTGCAAGCAATGGCGAAAGATCCCATTGTGTTTGCTATGGCCAATCCCATTCCTGAAATTCAGCCAGAATTAGTTAGCAAAATTGTGGCGGTAATGGCGACAGGACGCAGTGATTACCCCAACCAAATTAACAATGTGTTGGCTTTTCCGGGAGTCTTCCGGGGTGCTTTAGATTGTCGCGCTAAAGAAATTACAACCACAATGTACTTAGAAGCAGCCAGTGCGATCGCATCTTTAGTCAACCCCAGCGATTTGAGTCCTGAACATATTATTCCTTCTGTGTTTGATACCCGTGTCGCCCCGGCTGTGGCGGCGGCTGTACAAAGGGCGGCGCGTCAAGAAGGTATTGCCAAGAGTTGAGTATAATTTTTGTGGGATAGGCAAGTTGCCTATCTCCCAGAAAAAGAAAATAGAGATCAATTAACCGCAGATGTACGCAGCGAAAAGTTGAGCCAGTGCGTTGGGCGGGTTCCCCGACTCCCTCACTGGCGTTGCGCGTCAGAGTTTTCCGGCGCAAAACTTTTAAAGACAGATACACGCAGATAAAATTCACTCATGCAGTATCCTTTTGGAAGTGAGTTCATTGCAGAACTGCCGCTAATTTTGGCAGGGCCAATGCTACAACATACTGAATCAACAGCCGTGACGGTATGGATAGCCCTCAAGCAGTCTTGTCGGGTAGAACTGAAAATTTATGAAACAACAAATCAAGGTGCAACATTAGGAAATTGTTTGTTTACTGGGGAACGCGCTACAGTTGCTTTGGGTGAATATCTGCATGTTGTGGCGGTGACGGCTGAATGTCACGATGAAAATCATCTGCTGGGCGATCGCATCTATGCCTACACTTTACAATTTATCTGTGGTACAGAACAGCAAACTTTATCGCAAGCATTAAGTTCTGAGAATTTTGCCGCAGATAGCATTAGTTATTTTGACCATCAACAACCAACCTTTGTTTTACCTCCCAGCCGTCTGCAAAATTTAAAAATTGTCCACGCTTCTTGTCGCAAACCGCATGGACATGGGTTGGATGCGTTACCAATTCTCGATGGTTTAATTGCAACTACCGCAACTCAACCCCAACGCCGCCCCCAGCAATTGTTTCTCACTGGCGACCAAATTTATGGTGATGATGTTGCTGATCCTTCCTTATGGGTGGCGACTCATTTGGGCGATATTTTATTAGGTTGGGAAGAAAAGTTACCAGTCAGCCCAATTAGCTGCACTCCCAAGGAATTACCAACCAGACAACGGGCGGAAGTGGCGACAGAACAAGCAGGTTTCACCGCCGGATTACATAACAAATACAGTAAAGTTAACAGTCATCTGCTGAGTTTGGGGGAATATTACGCGGCTTATATATTAACTTGGTCGCCTGTATGCTGGCCGCGGAAATTTCCCCCAGGAACAGAAGTAACTAGCGATCGCCAAGGTATCAAAAACTGGAATCGAGAAGTCAAAGATTTACAACAATTTATTTATACTTTGGGAAAAGTGCGCCGTGCGTTGGCGAATATTCCCACCTACACAATTTTTGATGATCACGATGTTAGTGATGACTGGAATTTGAATCAAGCTTGGTGTTTGCGGGTTTTGGGCAAACCTTTGGGGCGGCGGGCAGTGCAGAATGCCCTGTTAGCTTACAGTGTGTTTCAAGCTTGGGGAAATACACCCGAACAATTTACCTTTGGTCAATCTGGGGAAAAACTGCTGGCGGCGGCGGAAATTTGGTCAGCTTCCCACGGTACAGATAGTTATGCCGATCAAGCGATCGCTCTTTATCTTGGTCTGCCAGATACCGATTCTCTCACAGGCCTACCAACTTTTACGCAAGATTATTCCACATTAGTTTTAGCCAGACATCCCCAGTCTCTCAATTGGCATTACACCATCCGCAGCCCAATTCATGAAGTAATTGTTCTCGACACCCGGACTTGGCGGGGTTATCCAGCCGACGCGAAACCCATCGCCCCACCCAGATTATTATCACCTCAGGCGGTAAAACAACAACTGCTAACACCTTTACAAGCAACAACCAATATTCCCGCCACATTTGTGATTGCACCTACCAATGTCTTTGGTTTAAAAGTGATTGATTGGGTTCATCATTGGCATTTAAAAAACGACAAGGTTTTTTCGACAGATGTGGGTGATGCGTGGAATATTCATACAGAAGCATTGGCGCAATTTCTCACAACTTTATTTGCCCAACGTCAACAAGTTATTGTCTTGTCGGGGGATATTCACTATAGTTCGGCGGTGCGTTTATCTCATCAAGATATTGATTCCCAATTGTTATCTGTATTGGTGCAGTTAACTTGTAGTGCGTTAAAAAATGAAGAATTTCTCACGCGGTTAATTCACACCAAGTTGAAAAATTGGCTATTACCAGAAAAAGTCCGATATTGGTTAGGTTGGAATCATCCTGCTGATATGGAGGAAGTTACCGCTAAAAAATGGCAGCGCCAAAACTCGCCCCGACCTCACTGGCGTTGTGCGTTAGAGTTGATTCCTCGGCAAAAAACCCAAACTGCGGATTTAGCCATTGATGTATTAAGTTTTATTGCTCCTTGGAACCGCCCAGAAAAAGCGAAGTGGCGATCGCTACAATTTTTAATGTTTTGGAAATCCCCTTGGTTTCAAGATGGAAAAGAAGTAGTAGGCGTGAATAATTTAGCATTAGTGCAGTTTGAACCAACCGATGAAAGTCTTGCGAGTAAAGTCATTCAAGATTTATACTGGTTTTCTTCCTGGTATACAACTGAACTAGTTTACTCCCGGTTTGAAACTCAACTGCTACCTGATAATGATGTATTTCATTAGGAATAGCATCAATAATGGGTGTAGCTAATGTTAATCGATAAAACCCGATTACTCAGTAATTCAATCTTGCAGCTTGAAGATGTGGAGCTTTAGTAAATATGATTACCTATAACAATGCTCAATTCCGTTCGATTTTATTTGGATTAGGATATCTAGCTCAAGATTTTGCGGCTGCGTCAAAAGGGTTTCCGGTTAGCAAAGATAATTCCCCACTCACAACCATCAAAGTTATACAAGCAATCAAAAACTTTCAGGCGGACTATGAACTACAGGTAGATGGTATAGTCGGGCCAAAAACAATGGCGAAAGCGGAAGAAGTCATCAGAATTTTGCAATATGAATTGAATGTAGTAGTCAAAGCAGACTTACCCAAAGATCATCCCTTTTATGGGCCAAGAACTGTAGCCGCAGTCAAAAAATTTGCCGCCCAATATTCGGCTGAAGATGAAGCTGCAACCACTGGTGTTGCAACTTTAGAAATTCGCAAAAATCTTGATAGAGTAGCCAAACAGTTAATTTAAATCTATTGAAAACTTACAGCAGCATATTCTTAGAATCCTGTAGAGACCTTACATATAAAATCTCTACAGGATGTTGGGTTTTATGCTTGTGCCTCATTTACCCAAAATACGCTGTATTTCCCTTAAGCCAAAGCCACTGTCGGTTGTGGCCAGCGTCCTACAGCTTTGCCAACTACAGCCAATTCTTGCATTAACTGGTCAAAACGCTCTGGTGTCAACGATTGTGGCCCGTCAGAGAGGGCTTTTTTCGGATTGGGATGCACCTCAATCATGAGAGAATCAGTACCTGCTGCGATCGCAGCCATCGCCATAGCTGGTACAAACTCCGCCCAGCCAACACCATGACTAGGATCAATCATAATTGGCAGGTGTGTGAGTTTCCGCAATACAGGTACTACCGATAAATCTAGGGTGTTGCGGGTGTACTGGCGGTCAAAGGTGCGAATGCCGCGTTCACATAAAATCACATTGGGATTTCCCGCCGCCAAAATATACTCAGCCGCCATTAACCACTCTTCAATTGTGGATGACATTCCGCGTTTCAACAGTACTGGCTTGGGTTGTGCGCCGACTTTTTTTAGCAGCGAGAAGTTCTGCATATTTCTCGCCCCTACCTGGACAACATCAGCAATTTCCACAATTTTATCGAGTTCAGCAGCGTCCATCACTTCAGTGATTATACCCAAACCGCTCACTTCTCGCGCCTTAGCTAGTAAATCCAAAGCACTTTCACCATGTCCTTGAAAAGCATAAGGCGAAGTCCGGGGTTTGTATGCACCGCCGCGTAAAAACTTAGCACCTGCGGCTTTAACTCGCTGTGCTGTTTCCACAATCATTTCTTCGTTTTCTACCGAGCAAGGGCCAGCCACCACCACTAAAGGACGTTGTTCGCCAAATACAACTGCACCATCAGGAGTATTCACCACCACTTCCGAAGCTTCACCATGACGAAATTGACGACTGGCGCGTTTATAAGGCTGTTCTACCCTCAATACTTGCTCAATCCACGGACTAATTTCTTGAATTTGTAGGGGATCTAAATCCGCAGTATCACCTACCAAACCAATTACAACTTTGTGTTTACCTATAATTTTTTCTGGTGTTAGTCCCCAGCTAGTTAGTTCCTCGTCAATGCGGTTGATTTCCGCCTCTGGGGAACCAATCTTCATGACTACGATCATTTTTAATTACCTGATGATTTGAGTGAAATATAGCAGTAGGCAGGAGGCAGGGGAAAAAGTCTTATTATTCCTGGTTTTCAAGCTTTTCAATTGTCCTAACATATCTGACTACCGCTATATCAAATGAATAAGCTTAACTATATTCTCGTACTTCTCAGTGTAGTGCGTAATTTTTAGTGATGAGAAGTTAACATTTATATTTATAAAAAAATAAGGCGCTCAGTCTTGGAACTACTGGATATTGGGTGACATCAGATAGTAGATTTCTGGATTAGCAATGTTGAAGTTATATAACTTTAACTTCAACATTTATACGCAAATTACCCAATACTGAGTTATCTGAATACCTGAGCGCCAATTATCAGAGGTTCTTTTGTCGAGTTTCGCGCCAAACCGCTACCATACGTCCGAAATTGGTGGAAAACTCACTGATTCCAAGTAAACCTCCGGGTCTTTCTTCATCCCAAGAGGCTGAAAGAACGCCGTAAGTAATGCCTAACACACCTAAACCAAATAGCCCCATATTAACCAGTAAGACGGCAACAGGAGCTATTTTGATCTGGGCTTGTGTCGCTAGTAGATAGCTAACTACTAATGTAGTAATCCCCAAGGCTGTGGGGACACCACAAAAAAATGCCACCCGCCGAATCATCCTCTGACTCACCACTTGGGGAATAGCCATTTCTTCTTTTGTAAATGGCTGTTTCTGGCTGGCTGATTCTGTGGAAATATTAGATTTGATGGGAGTTTTTTGAACTTTTACAGGTTTTTGGCGTTTTTTGTTCGGTTCAAAAGGCAAACGACTGCGTTCAGATTCTTCAGCAGACATAAGCGATAGTCCCTATCCACGAATACCAAGGCGAGCAATCAAAGCTTGATATTTTTCCCGACTTTCTTGCTGGAGATAAGCCAGTAGGCGTTTACGATGACCAATTAGCTTAAGCAAACCACGTCGAGAAGAGTGGTCTTTTTTGTTAGCTTGGAGGTGTTCGCTGAGGCGGTTAATTCGCTCGGTTAACATTGCGATTTGGACATCAGTCGAACCAGTATCGGTTTCGTGAACTTGGAAGTTGGAAATGATTTCTTGTTTGCGCTGTTGCGTCAGAGCCATGATCTATTTTTCTAGTTTTTCTAAATATATGCAGCAGTCTCCCATAATATCACAGCCATAAAGCTGTATGGGGAATTAGTTGCCAGTGATTATTAATTATGAGTATTTTTGCTAAACTTTTACATTTATTTTAACTCTGGCGATCGCTTGAAGTATTTCACTTATAGAAAATGTTGCAAATATTACAATGAATCAATATTTACTATTGCGGCTGATACTCATTTGCTTTACTAAACATGATTTCTCTGCCATCTAATACGTAGATATATTTTATACAACATCTCTACATTTTGGATAAAAGCTTGCTTGTGGCCTCAAGCTATGCGATATTAATATACATCACTAAATCTATCGAATTACCGTATTTATAGGGCATAGCGCAAAAGGTAGTAACCATGACAGTTGCACAGCAAAATACAGCATCCTTAACTATCGGCTTAAATAATTCTCAGAACATTAATCAAAGCTTGTGGCAGCCTGTGTTGATTGGTACAGCGTTTTTTCAGCGATTGTGGTGGCACACTAAAAGCTATGGCATAGTTTTCAAGATTATGTTTTTGACCTTAATGAGTCTAATTTTCCTCAGCATTCATTGGTCATATCGCAAGCTAATGATAGTTCCCACACTGCAAAATGAATTGGATTTGGAGAGTCATCAGTGAGTGAACTAACAAAGCTGCGAGTCATATCTTACTTAGCACCGAGTTGGTTTGGGTTTTATGAAGCAATTGTGGGTTATGTTGGTCGGATTTTGGGAGTCGAAACCCAACTACAAGCAAGTCAATATGACCCGCTACAAGACCCAATAATCTTAACAAACCAGCTAGATTTAGCGTTTATTTGTGGTTTACCTCTGGTCAGATATAATCAAGTAGCGAAAAATCAACTACAACCCATAGTTGCGCCAGTGCTGGATGCACCACGTTATCAAAACCATCCTGTTTACTTTACGGATGTGATTGTGAATGCCAATAGTCATCTGTATAGTTTTGCAGACTTGGCTGGTAAAACTCTGTGTTACAACGACCTCGGCTCTAATAGTGGTTATAATCTGCTCCGACATCGGTTATTAGAAGGTCAACACCCAAAAAACTTTTTTGGAAAGACCATAGCATCAGGATTTCACCAGCGTTCGATACGTTGGGTGGTGGATGGGCTTGCAGATTGCGCGGGGATTGATAGTGTAGTTTTGGAGCAAGAACTACGAGATTTTCCTGAGTTATCTGAACATTTGCGAGTAGTAGAAGTGATTGGCCCATGTCCGATACCGCCTTTAGTCGCTGCACCACATTTAGATAAATCAGTGATTGGGCAGATTCAAACAGCCTTACTGCAACCTGATGCAGAACTTCAAACCGCCATGACCAAATTTGGTGTCAAGGGTTTCGCTGCTGTAGATTTACCAGACTATGAGGCGATCGCTACAATCTACAATACTGCAATTCAAGCAGGCTATGAAGTAATTGGTAACTGAGCGATCGCACTGCAACTTAAATTTTCAAATCTCGCAAAGCCAAACGAATTTGCTCTAAACGCCTACGGTTGACACCAAGATCAGATTCTCCCACACGAGATGCAGAACGGATATGAATCACTGATTCATTCACCGGAAAATAAAACTCCACATCATCAATAAATTTGAAGATGCGGCTTTTAGAAAGAGCGTGAATGTAATTATCTGTTTGTTCTATCACTTCTGTTCGGGGGACAACAGTGAGAACCTTGAGTAAGGTTGCGCGTGCTGTATCCCGGTCTACATGATAAGCGATCGGGTCAATGGCGTGTTTTGCATCCGCACCTTGACTCACAACACAGTTTGGCGAACTCGGACAAGCAGTTAGATGACCATGATCAATTCCCAAGCTAGAAGCAGCCCAAACAACAGGATTAGTCACGATGAAACTACTAGCTAGGGCGATAAATATGACAACAGCCATATTCAACAGATTTCGCTGTGTAATTGCTGTGAGCCAACGCATCATGATCAATCTACTCCCCAAGGTTGAAATAGTACTTAATTTATAGATAGTAACTTGGGGCGGGAGTAAGGAGCAGAGGAAGCGATTTGTATAAGTAGTTTTGTGAATTGGTATAACTATAACGATGTACGCAAGCAAAGACCTTTACACCGTCATCCAAAAATATTCATCCATCTCGCACCATACAGCATTAGTCAGATGGAAGAAGAGCAAGAAATTTCCATCATAGATTCAAATGACCAAGCCCTTCTGGTAGGGAATAGCTTTGAAAGACTATGAGAATAGGAACCCGGTTAGCAAAAAATTGGTGGACACTCGCATTGCGGGGAACACTCGCGATCATATTTGGTTTAGCAGCATTATTTTGGCCAGGAATTACCTTAACAGCCTTGGTATTTTTGTTTGCGGCCTTTGCGCTAGGTGGTGGAATATTATTAGCGATCGCTGGATTTAAGGATCATCTTGGCAATATTCACGGCTGGTTATTGGTAATTGAAGGTGCAATTGGAATTACAGTGGGAGTTATGGCATTTATTTGGCCGGGAATTACAGCATTAGTTTTGCTGTATCTGATAGCGGCTTGGGCAATTATCACTGGTATATTTGAGATTATTGCAGCCAACCATCTACGCCAAGAAATTGACAATGAATGGTTACTCATCGCTGCTGGGATTGCATCTCTTGTTTTTGGTGTGCTACTGATTATCTGGCCGATTGCGGGAGCGTTAGCAATTTTATGGATAATGGCTGCTTATGCAATTGTGTTTGGTGTTTTGATGTTGCTTTTGGCGTTCAGACTACGCAAGTGGGGTGAGGAACACAGTTTACTTTGAAGATGTTAAGGAGCAACATTCGTAACTACTAATACAGGTTTATTTCGATATTTTGCTGTCAATTGCTTCCGCAAATTTGAATCCCAAGTTAGGTTATAGTCTCGCTCTAATTCGGTAATCACCAAGGGACGTAACACACCAGAGACAGTTACTTGTTCTCCTTGCTTCACTCTTGCTTGTGGCTTGGTGTGGAGTACCAGTAAATCTTCTCCACCAAGCAATTTGTCTTCATCAAGGGTATATGCGATCGCATTACTAATATTTTCAACTTTACCAGTGACAGTGAGTTGTTTACCATAATAGGCACTGGGGTTGGTAGTAAGTTCACCAGGATTAGGAGATAAAGCTAGTGATTTGGCAACAATTACTGGTTGATCATCGTAATCGCTGTAATATTCAGATTGCAAATCTAACTTATAATCTCGATTGATTTGTGCTAAATCAAATCTGCGGACTTGTCCAGTAATTTGCAGGGGGATGTCATTTGTACTGGGCAATGTAAAAGGCTTACCTGTAGCATTAATCACCAAAATATTTTGATTATCAAATAGTTCCTTATCGTTAACTGTAAAGCTTGTAGGGCCAATTAAGCGAATCGGTTGCGTTCTAATTGTGACAGTTTTACCGATAAGTTCATCTTTTTTATCTGTTACTTCTACAATTTGGCTATCTACTACTTCTCGACTAACTTGGTTGCGTTGTTGCTGCGGCGTGGCTGGAGTGATGGCCTGTGGTTCGTTATAACTGCAAGCTGGAAGGACGATTGCCATTAATGTAAGAGCGATCGCTCCTTTAGCTTGTTTCCAGTTAGGATAAATAGTATTTATATAGTTCACAATTCAACATCTCCTTTTTAAAATGTCAAAGCTTTATTCAAAACCAAATTAAAAAGCCATTTAAATGTACCAATAAAATAAAATCAGTAATTGATTTATATACTGAGATTATATTTTTATCATTGTTTTTTCTTCTATCCTTTGAGCAATTTTTTTCCTCTAACTTGAGATATATAAAAGAGGAATCCGGTTTGTTCCAAACATCGCCCTTATCTTCCTTGTTTCTCTGGTCTTCTCTATCTCTGAATGACGGGATATTTTTTAATTATCAGTTCCTAATGTTGCATTTTATTTCTATCTAAAAAGTTTAATTGACAATAAACCCTACCTTTGGGAAGATGTAAAGCTAAATCAGCAAAGATAAATTTTAGTCATTTACTGTTTCACACTCAGCAAGCTCCTCAAGGAAATTCTTGGGAGCTTTATTAATGGCTATTGAAGAAGTCAGATGCCAGAATTCAGAATCAATTAGTAGGGGATTATGAAGCACAACAAACTATAGACAGATTTTAGCTGAGTCTTAAGCATGAATTATGACTCCTGACTCCTGAATTCTATTTGATAAACTATATAAAAAAGTAGGGTGAATAATTTTCACCCTACTATTAGTCATCTGCTAGAAACTTATAAAAGAGATTGAGGTTTTTGACCTTTAGAGCAACGGTCAAACCATTCTTGATATTTTTGTTTGTGTGATTCATCTTCACATAAAATCGATACTCGCACACGCGGACAGCCGTGATTTTTTTCGAGAGCGATCGCATTTAAAATTAAACTAGCAATTTTCGGTGAACTAAACTCTCCATTCACAGTGAAATCACCAGCAAAGTTGCTAACTGCACCATCTTCTGTTGCGGTTAAGGTAATCTCAGAACTGTCTTCTAAACCTAAATCTATTTCTGCAAGTTGCTTTTGTTGTGGACTAACTTGTTCCACAATTAATTTCTCCCGCCGGACAGGTACTTGTACTATCCGCGTTTCAATTTCTTTGCGAACAATTACTTCGCCAATTTTATGTATATTAGTATCAACTACTAACTGTTCTTCTAATAAACGAACAATATTTTCTTCCGTAAATTCTCCCAAATTAGCTTGTTCCATATTACTATGCCCACTAGAATTTTCAGATAATACTTGATAGCCAATTATTTGAGATTTTAAATGTTCAGGTATATATTCAATTGCCGCTTTATCTATATTTAAAAAAATAGATTTAGTGATAGTGTCTATTCTTTGAATTTTTTGACTCCACACTAAAGCAAGTTGTTCTTTAAATACTCGTTGTTGCCCAAATTGGGTTTGATTGATAGTTTGGAATATGACTAAATTTAATCGACGCTGATTATCTAAGACTAAATCTCTGACTTTACCAACCAATTGACCTTGGTTATCCATAACATCAAAACCTACAACCTTAGTTTTTAAAGTTGCTAGTAATTTAGAAATAGTAGGTTTCTGATTGACTGGTGTAATATTATTTATCATTGGTTGGCTATTCATCACCCTAATTTGATAATTATGAGTACAGGCAAAGCTGATTCATCAGCCTTACCTGTACTATGTCTAATCTAATTCCGCTTTAATTAGCGTTCTTCAACTGGAAGTCCTGGAGCATTTACATCTAGCTCTTCTCGACGTATTGTTTCTTGAGCGTCAACGGTATCTTGCTCTACAACTTTTCGGACTCGAACTTCTTCACGGACAAATGCTTCTTTGCGAATGTCAGCAGTTTCTTCGTGAATTTCTACACGCGCAACTTCCCCTTCACGAAAGTCAGCTTCACCAGGCGCAACAACTCTACCAGCGTCATCTGGGGTAATGCGTTCAATGACAACATGCTCTTTTTCCACTGGTACGGAAACTCTAGCAGTTTCAGTTTCGATATGTTTGCCAACAGCAACTTCACCTGTTTTTTGTCTTCTCTTATTAGCAACTAGCCGTTCTTCATATAATCTCAAGGTTTGATGGTCTTGTTCATTTAATCCAAATAAAGAAGGCTCTTGCTCATAATTATAGGTATCGCGGGTGAAAGTTGGTGTGGTGACTGCTGTTGCTGGAGTAGCTGTAAAACCTGTATCTAATGTTGCAGTAGTATCTAGAGGTGTGGCTGTATCTACAGGGGTGGTACTATATTGGGGATTACGATAAACACCACGTACTCGTTCTTCATAATCGTAATCAACTTGGCGTTCGTCAAATTCTGGTAAGTCTTCTGCTTGCTCTCTGGTCATACCCACAGCATAAACGCGATCGCGCCCATAATCAATGCGGCTACGACCTACCGGCAATAATACTTTTTTACCAAAAATCCAGAAACCTAAGTCAACAACTAAATAGCGAAAATGTCCTTCATCATCAACTAAAACATCATTGACTGTACCAATCTTTTCATCATTTCCTTCCGTATATACGCCTAAACCTTTAATATCATTACCTTCCAGAGTATCACGATAGTCTGGATCAAATTCATTTAATTTGTAAAGAGACATTATATTTTCCCTCTGAACTCTTATATCAACTTTCAATTCTTAAGGTAAAAATTTATTCTCTTCTATACATCTTTCTCTCGAATGAAGTACCTTAATTTCAAATTATCGAAAGGGAGATATTTTTCCGCCTCATACTATTTCAATTTATGGATAATACAAATAGAGACATAGAGGCTAAAGAACAAGGTCAAAAGCCCCTACATTTTTTTGAATTTTGTGCTTTTAACTAAATAGTTCCTTGACTATCTTTATTATCTACCTACAACTCGCCTGTAGTATTCACATCTAACTCTTCGCGGCGAATTGTGTCTTCAGCTTCTACGGTATCTCTGTCTACTACCTTTTTAACTCGTACTTCTTCCCGAACAAAGGCTTCTTTGCGAATTTCTGGTGTTTCTTCGTAAACTTCTATACGTGCTACTTCACCCTCTTGAAATCTCACTTCATTGGGGTCAAGGACTGTTCCTGTTTCTGTGGGTGAAACTCGCTCAATTACAACACGTTCTTTTTGAACAGGGACTGTAATTCGTGCAGTTTCAGTTTCAATATGCTTACCGACAGCAACTTCTCCGGTTTTAACGCGCTGTTTATTAGCAATTAGTCGTTCTTCATAAAGTCTGAGTGTTTGATGATATTGATCATTTAAATTATATAAATTAGGTTCTGTTTGATAATTGTAGGTATTGCGATCGTAAGTTACATTACTGTTACTAGGACGAAATACACTGCGTACTCTTTCTTCATAATCTTCATCAACTGTATAGTTTTCATGATACTCAGGTAGCATTTCTACTTGCTGTTTACTAAGTCCATCGACATATACCCGTTGTTCGGAATAGTTGATGCGTGAAAGACCGATTGGTAGTAATATTCTCTTACCAAAAGTATCAAAGCCTGTGTCAATCACTAAATAGCGAAAACGTCCATTTGGGTCAACTAAAGCATCACTTACGGAACCAATTTTTACTCCGCCCTCAGTATAGAGTTCTAAACCTTTAACATCATCACCGCCAAATGTTTCTCGGTATTGAGGGTCAAATTCTTCAAGTTTGTAAAGAGGCATAGCTGGGAAGTTTTTGAGGAAATATATTTATATCTCTAAGCTAGAAATTCTTGTGCCAGGAATCCTCTAACTGATGGCTGAATTCTCTGAAGATATTTATTGCTGCTCTCTATACCCGCCGCAATCATGCGATGATATTCGTCTATTGTGCTGTAGTTAGACTCATAGCGATCGCGTTTCTCTTGCCTTTGTTATTTTAATAGTAATCTAATCAAAATCAGACATTTAAAGTATCCTTAACCGAAATGTATCAACAAATAAAACCTGATATTTGAGATAATAATTGCTTGTAAACACATTTTTATGAGCAACATTTAACTTTGTCTGCTAGAGATGCCTTTCATGAAGTCGTTAAAACTGCTCTCGAAAAAGATGGCTGGCTAATTACACATGATCCTTACCCGTTGCAAGCAGGTACATTTGACTTAGCTATTGACCTTGGTGCAGAAAAAGTAATTGCAGCAGAAAGGGAAGGATGGAAAATCGCTGTCGAAATCAAAAGTTTCCTTGGCCCATCAAAAATTTCCGAATTTTATGGAGCTTTAGGGCAATTTATAGCATATAGGTCTGCCTTAAACTCTCAAGACCCTCAACGAGTTTTGTATTTAGCTGTATCCAGTGATATTTACGAGCGATTTTTTGCAACTTCGTTTATTCAAGGACTTGTAGTGCAGAACCAACTTCTTCTCTTAATTTACGATATTGATAGGGAGGTAATTGAAAGATGGCTACCGTCGATGAATACAGACAACTTATAAAAAACTTACTAAACGAACACGCTAAACTTGTGTGGGATGAACGTATCCAAGCTCAAACTATTTTTGATACTGAACATGACCACTACCAATTAGTCTATGTTGGTTGGCGCGATTCTAAACGAGTATATGGTACGGTTCTTCACCTTGATATTATCAATGACAAAATTTGGGTGCAGCAGGATGGTACAGAAGTAGGTATTGCAAATGAATTAGTCGAATTAGGTGTCTGTAAACAAGATATTGTTTTAGGCTTTGACCCACCAAAAATGCGCCATTATACTGATTTTGCAGTGGGATAATTAGTATTTTTTAAATTATACCAAATTGAAGAATGATTGCGACAAATGAACTGCCCAAAAGCTTACCAGTAAAGCCTGTCTCAATCCAAAATCTAAAATGGTATTAATTTTGATTAAAGTAGTTTATAGGCGATCGCTTTTTGGCTGATATATAAGATAGCTTGATAAAGTGAGGTTATCTATTAATAATCAGTTTTCATCATTAGTATTAGGCAAATTATCTATATCTATATTGTAAAGAAATTTAGCTCTAATTTTATTTAACTTACTCTTTTTGGCTAATATGCGAATAGCTTGCTCTAACTTTTGGGATGCAGGTAAACCAAATTTCAAAAACTGTTTAACCATCAGATATAAGTCAGAATCACCTTTTTCAAGCCATTGAATATATTCTTCAACAGTACAGTTGTTTATAAATGTAACGTTTTCCTTCTCCCAAGGTGATATTGAAAGGGAATTGCTATTGATTATATTTTTTATTGCTGTGGAAATATCTAAGCTTTGCAGATATTGATTTTTTTGTTCTTCTAGATATACCGCTAATTCAGGATGTTTACGCAATTTAGCTCTAAATACATTTAAATCATTAAAATAGTGTGGGTCACTATTTTTTAGTTTATGTTCTAATAAAGCTTCTTCGTATTGACTAATATCAAGTTCTACAATTGATGCTAATTGTTCAACTTGCTCAAATTCGGAAATACTTAAATATAGATGATTCTCTTCAAGAAAAGTTTTAATTTCTTCAATAATTTCTTGTTCAGAATTTCCAAATGAATTATGATATGGCTTACCAAGATTACGCAACTTTTCAATAACTTGATTTTTTTCTTCTCTCTCATTAAGAATTTCTCCTCTTTTAATAAACTCTGTTTCATCATAGCTAGACAGCGATCTTTCAACTGAATTTATTATAATTTCATCAATCTCCAGAGAGTTATAACCTATATAAGATAATTTGTGTACAAGTTGAATCTGTTCCTCAAAACCGTCGTTATTTTGATATTTTGAAGAGTCTGTTAAAGATAATATGTTATCTATAGTAATGGAAGAATTTTTACAAAAATCTGTATCTATTGTTACTAAATTAATAACAATACAATTTCTTATAACTTGATTACGTAAACTAGGTTGCCAATCCGCTATTAAAGGACTAAGCTCATCAATCAGCCATCTAGTTTTACGAAAAACACGAATATTGTTGGTAAGAGTCTTTATAAAAACTGATTTGATTACTTCTATATCAGGATGATCTTCAAAGATAAAATCTAAGTTTTCTTCTACTGTTGGAGCAAGCGTAAATTCTCTATCAATGACTTTCTCCCTATAAATCTTTAATGTTTTTTTGGAGGCTTGATCGAGATTATCATCACTATAAATTAAAATAATTTTACATTTTAATTCCTGAACTAGATATTCAACAAAGCCAAGCAGCTCATCGATTGGCAGCTTAGATTTTCTTTCTAAATCATCAATACATATAATTGAGTTTCTGGCATTTTCATTAAAAAGTATATTCAGACCTAAATCACCAACCGCAGACATTAGTGAGCCTACAATTTGCATAGAACCTAACTCCAATTTTGGAGTTTTCTCTAATTTTGCAGCGTTAATACTTAACCATTCAACTGTATTATTTATAAGTTTATTAACACGATTTGAATTGGATTGATGAGAATTTGCTATTATTCTACCTTTTAATTGTTCAATTGAAGAAATACCAAATACGGAAGCATAATAATAATATTCGCCACTATGTTCATTTAATAATTTCTGTACTAAATGGGTTTTTCCCACCCCCCATTTTCCCTTGACAGCTAAAACCCTATAATGTTCATTATTTAAAAATTTATTAATAATATTTTCAGCTTCCTCTCGACTTACCCCTGAACGGAATATATTTGTACTGTCAGTCATAAATACTTTTTAGTCTCCGATAATAAATAAAATCACAATTACTTTATCTTAGACGTATTAAATTGTATTTGGTTACATACAAAAACCAACAAAAAATCCCCCACCTCGCGGCGGGGGATTTTTATTACTTACCTACAAAACTAGTAGCCAGATCAACCGAACTTACCAGCAGTGGAGGCGATGAGGAAGGCTGCGTAAGTGAGGACATAGCCAACGGTGAAGTGAGCTAGACCAACCAAACGAGCTTGAACGATGGAGAGAGCAACGGGCTTGTCTTTCCAGCGAACTAGGTTAGCTAGAGGAGTACGCTCGTGCGCCCAAACCAAGGTTTCGATCAACTCTTGCCAGTAACCTCTCCAAGAGATGAGGAACATGAAGCCAGTAGCCCAAACTAGGTGTCCGAAGAGGAACATCCAAGCCCAAACAGACAGGTTGTTCATACCGTAGGGGTTGTAACCGTTGATCAACTGTGCAGAGTTAGCCCACAGGTAATCACGGAACCAGCCCATTAGGTAGGTAGAGTTTTCGTTAAACTGAGCAACGTTACCTTGCCAGATACCCAGGTGTTTCCAGTGCCAGTAGAAGGTTAACCAACCTACTGTGTTCAATGCCCAGAACAGAGCTAGATAGAAGGAGTCCCAAGCGGAGATGTCGCAAGTACCGCCACGACCAGGGCCATCGCAAGGGAATGCGTAACCGAAGTCTTTTTTGTCTGGCATTAATTTAGAACCACGAGCATCCAAAGCACCTTTGACTAGGATGAGGGTGGTGGTGTGTAGACCTAGTGCGATCGCATGGTGTACCAAGAAGTCGCCAGGGCCAATTGTTAAGAAGAGGGAGTTGGTGCCAGCGTTAATGGCATCTAACCAACCAGGCAACCATACGTTTGCATAGTTGGGGTAAGCTGTGTAAGCAACGCTGTCAGGGTTGGACAACAGAACATCCAATCCGTACAGTACTTTACCGTTAGCAGCTTGGACGAACTGAGCAAATACTGGCTCAATTAAGATTTGCTTTTCAGGAGTGCCGAAGGCAACTACTACGTCGTTGTGAACGTACAAACCAAGGGTATGGAAGCCTAAGAAGAGAGATACCCAGCTTAAGTGAGAGATAATCGCTTCTTTGTGCTTCAGTACGCGATCTAATACGTTGTCTTTGTTTTGTTCTGGGTCGTAGTCACGTACCCAGAAAATTGCACCGTGGGCAAACGCACCAACCATCAAGAAAATCGCAATGTATTGGTGGTGGGTGTACAAAGCTGCCTGGGTGGTGTAATCCTTAGCGATAAACGCATAGGCAGGCATGGAGTACATGTGCTGCGCCACCAAAGAGGTAACAACACCCAAACAAGCCAAGTGCCAACCTAATTGGAAGTGCAGAGAGTTGTTGTAGGTGTCATAAATGCCTTGGTGGGGCATGTTGAAGGGGCCTTCAACTTTTTGGCCAAAGAAAGTTTTGGCATTCATCATCTCTTTGATGCTGTGACCAATACCAAAGTTGGTACGGTACATGTGACCAGCGACGATGAATAATACTGCGATCGCTAAGTGGTGGTGAGCAATGTCAGTCAACCACAGAGCTTCTGTTTGAGGATGGAAACCACCCAAGAAGGTCAGAATTGCTGTACCAGCACCAGTGGATGTACCAAAGAGGTGGCCTGCAGTATCTGGGTTTTGGGCGTAAACGCTCCAGTTCCCTGTAAAGAAAGGCTGTAAGCCTGCTGGGTGGGGAGCAGTGGTTAAGAAGTTATCCCAACCTACGTGCTGTCCACGAGCTTCGGGGATAGCAACGTGAATCAAGTGACCAGCCCAAGCCAAA
Source organism: Nostoc spongiaeforme FACHB-130 (assembly GCF_014698475.1). Lineage (GTDB taxonomy): Bacteria > Cyanobacteriota > Cyanobacteriia > Cyanobacteriales > Nostocaceae > Nostoc_B > Nostoc_B spongiaeforme. The sequence goes on from NZ_JACJTB010000006.1 coordinate 48,622, forward strand.
GAGCTAACACCGAACAAACCAGCGAGGTGATGGTTGAGGCGAGATTCAGCATTCTTGAACCAAGCGAGGCTGGGGCGGAACTTGGGTTGCAAGTGCAACCAACCAGCGAACAATAACAGGGCTGCAAATAGGAGTAGACCTAATGAGCCAATGTACAGTTCTTGGTTTGTCCGCATACCGATGGTGTACCACCAGTGGTAAACACCAGAGTATGCAATGTTTACAGGATTACTAGCACCAGCTTGGGTAAAAGCTTCAATAGCGGGTTTACCAAAGTGGGGATCCCAAATCGCATGAGCGATGGGGCGGACGTGTAGAGGATCTTTGATCCACTCTTCAAAGTTACCTTGCCAGGCTACATGGAACAGGAGGCTGGAAGCCCACAAGAAAATGATTGCCAGATGTCCGAAGTGAGTAGCGAAAATCTTTTGGTAAAGATTTTCTTCGGTCATACCATCGTGGCTCTCAAAATCGTTACCCATTGCGATCGCATACCAAATGCGCCGCGTGGTTGGGTCCTGTGCGAGATCCTGGCTAAATTTTGGAAATTTTGTTGCCATAGCTTTGATATTTCCTCTGACCCTTAGCCATCAGGTTTCAGCTTCTAGAGGTCTGAGTTTTGAGTTCTAAGTTTTGATTACTCAGCACTCACAACTCAGCACTCCGTATAACTGATTGCTATCCTACTGAAAGAATGTGTGCGTGGAAGAATGCCCAGGTTGTTGCAATTCCTCCTAGGAGGTAGTGTGCTACACCAACAGCACGGCCTTGAGTGATGCTCAAAGCGCGGGGTTGGATTGCAGGTGCTACCTTCAGTTTATTATGCGCCCAAACAATGGACTCAATTAGTTCTTGCCAGTAGCCACGACCACTGAACAGGAACATTAAGCTGAATGCCCAAACAAAGTGAGCGCCTAGGAACATTAATCCGTAAGCAGACAAAGCACTGCCGTAGGAGTTGATTACTTGAGAAGCTTGCGCCCACAAGAAATCACGCAACCAGCCGTTGATTGTGATGGCACTTTGGGCAAAGTTACCACCAGTAATATGAGACACATTACCAGCTGCGTCTACAGTTCCCCAAACATCAGATTGCATTTTCCAACTGAAGTGGAAAATCACAATTGACAAAGAGTTATACATCCAGAACAATCCGAGGAACACATGATCCCAACCGGAAACTTGGCAGGTACCGCCACGGCCAGGGCCGTCGCAAGGGAAGCGGAAACCTAAGTTGGCTTTATCGGGGATCAAGCGAGAGCTGCGAGCGAATAGTACGCCCTTCAGCAGAATCAGCACTGTTACGTGAATGGTGAAAGCATGGATATGGTGAACCATAAAGTCAGCAGTACCCAAAGCGATGGGCATCATTGCGACTTTGCCACCAATAGCCAAGATACCGCCGCCAAAGGCATAGCTAACAGGCTCTAAGGCGTTGGGAGCAGTGCCACCAGGAGCCAAGGTGTGCAGATTCTGCACCCACTGAGCAAATACTGGTTGCAACTGAATTGCTGTGTCGGAGAACATGTCTTGGGGACGGCCCAAGGCACGCATTGTGTCGTTGTGGATGTAAAGACCAAAGCTGTGGAAGCCCAGGAAAATACAAACCCAGTTGAGGTGGGAAATAATTGCATCCCGGTGACGAATCACCCGATCCAGAACGTTGTTTTGATTCACAACAGGATCATAATCCCGCACCATGAAGATGGCAGCGTGAGCCGCACCACCGACGATTAGGAAACCGCCGATCCAAATGTGGTGAGTGAAGATACACAACTGAGTTGCGTAGTCAGTTGCCAAGTAGGGATAGGGAGGCATCGCGTACATGTGATGCGCGATGATGATGGTCAGCGAACCCAAGAAGGCAAGGTTGGTTGCCAATTGAGCGTGCCAAGAGGTGGTCATGTTTTCATAAAGACCCTTGTGACCTTCCCCGGTGAAGGGGCCTTTGTGGTTTTCCAGGATCTCTTTGATGCTGTGACCAATTCCCCAGTTAGTACGGTATTGGTGACCAGCGATGATGAAGAGTACAGCGATCGCTAGGTGGTGGTGAGCAATATCAGTCATCCACAAACCACCGGTTACAGGGTTTAAACCACCCTTGAAGGTTAAGAAGTCAGCATACTGACCCCAGTTCAAGGTGAAGAAAGGTGTTAAACCAGCAGCAAAGCCGGGGAATACATCAATCAACAGGCTCTTGTTCAGAATGAACTCATGGGGCAAGGGGACATCTTTAACAGCTACCCCTGCATCCAATAGCTTGTTGATTGGAGCCGATACGTGAATGATGTGACCAGCCCATCCCAAAGAACCGCAGCCTAACAGCACTTGCAAGTGGTGGTTTAGCATCGACTCCACATTCTGGAACCATTCCAGTTTGGGAGCGCGTTTGTGGTAGTGGAACCAGCCAGCAAATAAGAACAAGCCTGCTAATACCAAGCCGCCAATAGCTGTGCAGTAAAGCTGGAAGGAGTTGGTGATACCCCAGCCACGCCATACTTGGAACAAGCCAGAGGTGATTTGAATACCGTGGAATCCACCACCGACATCACCATTTAAAATGTCTTGTCCAACAATAGGCCAAACGACTTGAGCACTGGGTCTCACGTTCAACGGATCACTTAACCAGGCTTCGTAGTTAGAGAACTTCGCGCCGTGGAATATCATCCCGCTTAACCAGATGGTCACAACGGCCAGGTGTCCGAAGTGAGCCGCAAATATTTTGCGGGAGATGTCTTCTAAATCGCTTGTATGTGTATCAAAATCGTGGGCGAGAGCGTGGAGGTTCCAAATCCAAGTGGTGGTTTTGGGGCCTCTAGCTAGAGTTCTGTCGAAGTGTCCTGGCAATGCCCATCTTTCAAATGAGGTTGGTACCGGGTCGTTATCGACTACTACTCTTGCTTTCTTTTCCTCTCGCTCCGGAGGACTAATCGTCATTCGACCTCCTCTCGTGATAAGGAATGAGGAATCATGAAACCACAAAGTGATCCTTAGTCGCCTTCTCCAGGGTAGTGGCTGGAGCAGCGATGAAGACGCTATGTGGAAGTTTGTTTCTGTTGAATTATAAAGTCTTTACTTGTACATTGTTGGAGAGATTTTAACAATAATTCAAAATCCCCAAATTAATTGTCGGATCTACCTTTTAACTGTAAACTCTTGAGCAAAAAGTCAATACTTTCTTCATTTAATTTACAAAGAATAACAATTCGTTAAACTTATGATTAATGGGTATAATGTCCGCCGGCTCAGTACTCTCAAATTAGTTAGAGATATTTTTGGCACGAGAGAAAAACATATAATTAGAGAAAATAGTAAAAAAGAATACTGTTTTCCTGTCATTTTTAAAAAATACATAGTGACTGCTCAAAATTTCACCTTTTAAGCTATGGTGTGCAACGCACAGTTTAAGGCAAAATAATTTTGCAGTTTTGCAGACTATAACTGGGTGTCAGGTATGAATTTGTGGTGTATGAAGTCTTTAAAACAGATCCTCCCCAGGAGTCTGACTATTTTCAAGTGGCTTGTCATACTAGTATTGGTCTTGAATTTAAACAGTTGTGCAGAGAAAGCTGTTAGTCAAGATGTATCTGTTAGTACTAGAGAAAAATCTCAACCAACTTCGCAGCAATTTACGGAAGTTGCGCCACCAGAGGTCATTCAAGAACTGCGCTCAACGCTAGAAGTATACCGCCCCCAGGTAACTATCGTCACCCCTTCATTTGATGAAATTATTCAAGATACTAAAGTTAAAGTTCAATTTCAGGTAAAAGATTTACCTATATTTAAAGATCCAGCATTTGAATTAGGGCCTCATCTCCAGGTAATTTTGGATAATCAGCCTGATATCCTGGTGTATGACTTAAGCCAGCCGTTGATTTTGTCTGATTTATCTCCGGGTACACATAGTTTACGTGTATTTGCTTCTCGCCCTTGGGGTGAAAGCTTTAAGAATGAAGGCGCTTATACTCAGACATTGTTTCACGTTTTTACAAAAACAGATGACAACAGTCCTGATCCTAGGGTTCCCTTACTGACTTACAGCAGTCCTCAAGGTAGTTATGGTACTGAACCAATTTTACTGGACTTTTATTTAACAAATGCTCCATTACACTTAGGCGCTACAGATGATCCCAATGATTTGTTCAGTGATTGGCGTATCCGTTGCACTATTAATGGTGACAGTTTTGTGTTCGATCGCTGGCAAGCAGTTTACCTCAAAGGCTTCCAACCTGGAAATAATTGGGTGAAGTTGGAATTTTTAGACAGTCAAGGTAACGTTGTTAAAAATGCCTTTAATACGACTGTGAGATTGATTAACTACCAACCTAAAGGCAAAGATACACTTTCTCGCATTGTCAGAGGCGAACTTAAAGCTGATGAAATACGCAGCATCGTAGATCAAAGTTACATTCCTCAGCCATCAATTACCGAACCCAAAACACAGCCAATTCCTACACCAGAAGTTCCAGAGGTAGTTCAACCGCAACCAACTGAGTTACCAAAACCAGAACTGGAAGTAATACCAACACCCCAAGCGACTGAGTTACCCAAGCCAGAACTGGAAGTAATACCAACACCCCAAGCGACTGAGTTACCCAAGCCAGAACTGGAAGTAATACCAACACCCCAAGCTACTCAGCCCCCACAGCCACAAGTGATACCAACACCACAAGTTATTGAGTCACCAAAACCAGAACCGGAAGTAACACCTACGCCACAAGCTACTGAGTCGCCAGCGCCAAAACCAGAAGTCACACCCACACCTCCAACTACAGAATCAGAATCACCAGAACCAAAAGTTATCCAGTCACCTGTACCAGAAGAAAAACCAGAAGTAACACCGACACCGCAAGCAACCGAGTCTTTAAAATCTAGATTTGGTAAATATTTTCAGCGTCGTCCAATACCAACATCTCAAGAGGAGGGATAAGAGATGAAAGTTACGCGGAGTTTTTTAAAAGATACTCAGTTCTAATTTTTGGGCTAAAGCTGCGATAAAAGCGATCGCACCTACGGAATTTCCGACTATATTTAATGCGGGACTGTAGCAAGCGATCGCGCCTACGTTTGGTACTATAGCTAACATGCCACCGCTAATGCCTGATTTCATCGGTAAACCAATTTTGAGAGCGAACTTAGCCGAGTCTTGGTAAAGTCCACACATCAACATCACGGCGTTAACTATCCGGTGATGCTGTAAATTATCGCCGCCAGCTAAGGCTTTTCCTAATAAGGCTAAATCTTCTACTCTGCCTGAAAGACAGCATATTTGCTCATAAGTATCAAGAGCTATTTCAGGATTTTTCAGGCGATTTTTTTCAGCGAGATAGTTGGTGAGTGCTTGGTTAATTGGGGAACGTGAAGCGCGTACCGAAGCCAGCATAACTTCATCTAAATATAGTCGGGAACCGGCTAACTGATTTAACCATTGACAAAGATGTGAAGTGCGATCGCTTGCCGTCTTTCCTGGTAACTTATCAACTAGAGTAATTGCACCACTATTAATCATCGGGTTGCGGGGATGTCCACCATCTGTAATTAATTGTTCTAAAGAATTAAACGCCGCATCCGACGGTTCAACGCCAACCCATTGAAAAACTGTATCTGTTCCCATCACTTCTAGCAGATACAAAAATGAAAATACTTTAACTACACTCATTAAAGGAAACACACAACCTGTATCTCCCGAACTGTAAGTTTTTCCTGATAAACAGCAGATGTGAACAGCAAACCAGTTAGGATGAGCAACAGATAATTGTGGAATGCGATCGCACACTTTACCCTGTACAGTCTGAATTTTAGCTTGTTGCACCCAAGCAGCTAAATCAGTGGTAGTAAGTTTATCGAGTTTGACCAAAAGTGATATAGCCTCAAGATGATTCTCAGTTAGGTATAGCAGTAAACAGTCAACAGGCTTAAAACTTTCTTTGAGTCTAGGTTATGCAGGTATCTCACACGTCATGATTAATTTAAGTTATCTTCCCTACACCCTCATACTCCTAAACCCCTACACCCAAAATTAAAGGATATCTCATGACTCCCTGCGTCAGAGCGCCAGAATTACCACAAAATTACACTTGGCTGAATACTGACAAACCTTTGTCCTTAAAACAACTTAGGGGTAGAGTTGTCATCTTAGACTTTTGGACATACTGCTGTATTAATTGCCTGCACATCCTACCAGACTTGAAATATTTGGAAAACAAATACAAAGATAGTCTGACAGTAATTGGTGTCCACTCCGCCAAGTTTGACAATGAACAAGAAACAGAAAATATCCGCCAAGCTATTTTGCGTTATGACATTGAACACCCAGTTTTAATAGATCAAAATTTTCGTGTATGGCAAGAATATACTGTGCGTGCTTGGCCGACATTCATGATTATCGACCCTAAAGGTTATGTAGTTGGCTATGTTTCTGGCGAAGGTAAGCGTGAGGTTTTAGATAAGTTAATTGCTAAAATTATTGCCGAGCATCAGCAAAAAGGTACAATCAACTTTCAAGAAATCAACCATATTTTAGAAAAGCAGCAACAACCAATAATTTCACCCTTAGCTTTTCCTGGAAAAGTCTTAGCCACGCCAATAGGTTTATTCATTGCTGACTCTGGACATCACCGCTTAGTTTTGAGTAACTTTGATGGCGAAGTTCTCCACATTATTGGTACAGGACAACCTGGTTTAATTGACGGTAGTTTTAGCGAAGCACAATTTTCTGCACCACAGGGAATGGTATTTGATAACGAAAATCAAATTCTGTTTGTCGCTGATACCGAAAATCATGCTTTGCGGCGAGTTGATTTGCAACGCCAAATAGTCGAAACAATTGCAGGAACAGGAGAACAAAGCCGTAATATTTATCCTCATGGTGGTGCTGGTTTAGAAACTGCACTCAATTCTCCTTGGGATTTAGTCAAAGTTGGGAATACCTTATTTATTGCAATGGCGGGTTCACATCAAATTTGGCAAATGAACTTAGCCACTAACATTATCAAAACCTATGCTGGTACAGGTGGAGAAGGTTGTGTTGATGGTTCACTAACAGAATCGGCTTTTGCTCAACCTAGTGGTATGACTACAGATGGACAACAACTATATATTGCTGATAGTGAAATTAGTACAATTCGGAGTGTAAAAGTTGTTGAATCATACCAAGTTACAACTATTTGCGGTAGTCAACAGTTATTCGGTTTTGGTGATGTGGATGGACAAAGTACAGATGTGCGATTACAACATTGTATGGCGGTGGAATATGCGGGAAATTTTTTGTGGGTAGCAGATACATACAACCACAAAATTAAATTAGTTAGTCCCAGCACAGGTAATTGTCAAACAATTTTAGGTGAGGGTTTAGCTGGTTTACAAGATGGACAAGGTAAAAACAGCCGCTTTTTTGAACCTTCTGGATTGAGTGTTATGGGTTCACATCTATATATTAGTGATACCAACAATCACGTTATTCGCTGTGTTGATTTAAATAACTTTGCAGTGACGACAATGCAGTTTTCTGGTTTATGTGCGCCAGATATATGTATTCCTCAGAATCAAGACAATCTGCTATGAACTTAGTAATTTTTGATATTGATGGTACACTCACCAATACAAACCAGATTGATGAAACCTGCTTTGTAAATACTTTTACTTCAGAATTTGGGTTTGTTAATATTAATTCAAACTGGGCAGAATACAAAAATATTACAGACTCTGGCATTACTCAGCAAATTTTTCAGGAAAAATTACAACGTCCACCTTCAGAATTGGAAATCAAAAGATTCAAACTTGCTTTTGTTGCCAAACTCGAGCAGGAGATTAGCACACAGAAATATCTATTTAGTAGTATCCCTGGTGCAGAAAAGGTATTAGCTGAATTACAAACCTCTGTTACATGGCGTGTAGCGATCGCAACTGGCGGATGGTATGATTCTGCTATATTAAAACTGCAAGCAGCCGACTTAGCAATACACAATATTCCCTTAGCTTCATCTGATGATGGCATTTCTAGAGAAGATATTATTAATGCGGCTATTCTCAAAGCTAAAAATATCTACAAAGTTGAAGATTTCACCAAAATAGTCTTTGTAGGTGATGGTATTTGGGATATTAAAGCTGCACGTAATTTAAATATTAGTTTTATTGGGATAGCCAATCACCAAGCACCTGAAAAATTATTAGATGCTGGCGCTAAAACAGTGCTACAAGATTTCGATAACTGTGATTTTACCAAACTACTCGATACAGCAGAAGTCCCAAAATCCAACATTCCCTTCCTTCTGCATATTACACAGCGCCAGCAATGGGAACAAGCGAAAGATAATGATATTTATATAGCAGAATCTCTCGCTAAAGAAGGTTTTATTCACTGCTCAAAAGTAGCACAGATTATCCCAGTCGCTAACAGATTTTTTTATAACCAAAAAGAATTAGTTATACTGTTAATTGATAGTCAAAAAGTTAAGGCAGAAATTCGCTATGAGGCGGCTGAAACCGGAGAAATATTTCCGCATATTTATGGAAGTTTAAATATAGATGCGGTAACTCAAGTGATAGATTTTGCATCAGGAGTTGATGGTTACTTCGATTTACCCCAACAACTGCAAGATTTAATTTCAGAAATCGTATAATTAGCCAACAAGTATATTTAGCAATACCGATTGTTTATTTAGTTACCATTGCTAACAGATAGCTAGAGCAGTATCTGTGTTGACAAGACGCACAATCTGAATTTCAACTATAATTTAATCTAATCATAATGATAGAGTCTTGGGTGGGAGTTAGCTGATCCGCTTCTTTTAAGCTAATTGTACGCAAGAGTCAGTCTATGCTTAAGACAGAAAGATAAATGCAACTTTGGTAATGAACAATAGATAAAATGAACAAAGTTAGCCTTAATGTCTAATCGCCAAAACCTATATATCTCATGGATTTTGCTAATCTTGCATCCCAGTTGAATGCTGGAACAATTCTGCCAGAGGGAATTGTGATTGTTACCCTCTTAGGGGTTTTGATTGTTGATTTGATTTTGGGGCGTACATCCTCACGCTGGATTGGATATCTAGCGATCGCGGGTTTACTAGCCGCAATTGTCGCCCTATATTTTCAATGGGATAATGCCAATCCCATCTCCTTTACTGGCGGCTTCACTGGTGATGACCTCAGTATTGTGTTTCGCGGTATTATCGCTTTGTCTGCCGTTGTGACGATATTGATGTCAATTCGCTACATTGAGCAGAGTGGTACCGCCTTAGCAGAATTCATCGCAATTTTGCTAACTGCTACATTAGGAGGAATGTTCTTATCTGGTGCTAGTGAGTTAGTGATGATTTTCATCTCACTAGAATCTTTAAGTATTTCCTCTTATTTATTGACAGGGTATACCAAGCGTGATCCCCGTTCTAACGAAGCGGCGCTGAAATACCTGTTGATTGGTGCTGCTAGTACAGCAGTATTTTTATACGGCGTTTCCTTGCTGTACGGTTTATCAGGTGGTCAAACAGAATTAAGTGCGATCGCAGATGGTATCATCACAGCCAAAGTCAGCCAATCACTCGGATTAGTGATTTCACTTGTTTTCATCATTGCAGGTATTGGCTTCAAAATTTCGGCTGCACCCTTCCACCAGTGGACACCAGACGTTTACGAAGGCGCACCCACCCCGGTAATTGCCTTTTTATCCGTTGGTTCCAAAGCAGCCGGTTTTGCTTTAGCCATTCGCCTATTAACTACAGTCTTCCCAATGGTGGCTGACGAGTGGCGATTTGTGTTTACCGCCCTCGCTATTCTCAGCATGATTTTGGGTAACGTAGTGGCTCTGGCACAAACTAGCATGAAACGGATGCTGGCTTACTCATCCATCGCTCAAGCTGGATTTGTGATGATTGGCTTAATTGCTGGTACAGAAGCTGGATACGCCAGTATGGTCTTTTACCTGCTGGTTTATTTGTTCATGAACCTGTGCGGCTTTACCTGCGTTATTCTCTTCTCCCTCCGAACAGGAACCGACCAAATCGCCGAATACTCAGGCTTGTATCAAAAAGACCCACTGTTGACATTGGGTTTGAGTATTTCCTTACTGTCTCTCGGCGGTATTCCACCACTGGCTGGATTTTTTGGCAAAATCTACTTGTTCTGGGCTGGTTGGCAAGCTGGTCTTTATGGATTAGTATTGCTAGGTTTGGTAACTAGTGTGGTTTCCATCTATTACTACATTCGCGTAGTCAAAATGATGGTAGTTAAAGAACCCCAAGAAATGTCCGACGTAGTGAGAGACTACCCGGAAGTGCGTTGGAATTTACCAGGATACAGACCTTTACAAGTAGGCTTGATAGTCAGCTTAATTGCAACTACTATATCCGGGATTTTGTCAAACCCATTGTTTACATTGGCAAACAATTCCATTGCTCACACCCAAATCTTACAAGCAACAATTACTAAAGTAAGTACAGTTCCTCTAGAAGAACCAGAAAAGCTGTAACTTACTTTTACTTTTTGTATATGGCTAATAGCTGATCATGAGATTTTGACAGCTATTAGCTATTTTTTATAACTTAACGCCGTGTGCAACTTGCCTTCAAACCTAACCCCCAACCCCTTCCCTACGAGGGAAGGGGAGCAAGATTCAAAGCCTCTCTCCGCTTCGGGGAGAGGTTTGGAGAGGGGTTTCAAGAATAAGTTGCACATCTCGTAACTTAATTCTCATCTCCAATAAAAATGAATTACGAATTACGATAGCGCAGCGTTAGCGAGTCCGCGAACGTCATTACAAATTATTCAACGGAGTCCAATTACCGGAAGGAACAAACGCCGCCCAAAATTGCGGTTCGCTATATTCTTGACTATTGAGCAAATCTAACTGTGCGGAACGCAAAGCCTCATGTCTTCCTTTCCCCGCCTTCAAGTTATTGTAATACTTCACCATCAATTCCTTCGTCGCTGCATCATCAACTTGCCACAAACTTAAAACCTGAGTTTGTGAACCAGCAATTACCAAAGCACGACGCAAACCATAAACACCATCGCCAACTTTAATATCACCCTTACCAGTGTCGCAAGCCGACAGCACAACTAATTGATTAGAACGCAAATCTAAACCAGCAACTTCCAACGCTGTTAACACACCATCATCATTATTATTTTTGGCTTGACTGCGTTTATTAAATCCAGCCAACGCTAAACCAGAACGCAACAAGGGATTTTCTACTTGAATAATCTCTTTTGGACGTGGTGTTAATTCAAAATCGGGTGATGCGTTGATATCTTGTTCTTCATCTGCGATGAAAAAACCGTGAGTAGCTAGATGTAAAATACTCGGACTGTGTAATTCTTTAACAGCCGTTTCTGTCGCATCTTTACCTAACAGCACTTGTGCATTCGGTAACACTTTTTTAATAGCAACAGCTTCATCTTTAGTAGCAGCTAACGGGTCAAATATTAAGTTTGCCAAGTCACCAGAGCGCCGATTTTGCGAACCGCGCGAACCAGATACTTTTGCAGAAGCTACAGTTTGTGTTTGGTTGTCGTAATCAACATCTGCTAACACCACAGGCGAGGAAGTATTGTTAACATCTGAGTTTAAACGTAATAAATCTCGCCCAGTGGTAAGGTAAGAAAAAGCGTAACGTTGAATTAAAAACTTATCTTGCTCATCTTTTAATGCCTCAAAAGGAATTAATGTTAATTGCCCATCAGGTGAAATTAAAATATGACGCGCATCACCCAATAAAGGACGAATGGGTGCGATTAATTTCTCATCTAAAGTACGTCCGAGTTTCTTGAATCTAATTCCTTTGACTAACGCTACACGAAAATCAATGGCTAATTTATCAATTTCTGCCGCTTCACCTAAATCAACCAACTTCGGTTCGCCAGTGGAACGCAACACTGCAACAGCATAACGGGGTTTACCAAACCTTTGAGCCTCAGCTTTGGCTTTGGCCTTGTATGGTCGATACTGTACAATTTCTACCAAAGCTGCATCTTTGGGTATTTTAGATTGAATCGTAGATAATTCTACTGGTTGAGTTTGCTGACGGAATTCAGCACTTTTTGTACTGATAGCAGCTTCCAACTTTGCTCTTTCTGCTTCGAGTTGTTCTAGTTGAGTTTTCAGGTTAGCAGCTTGTTTTTCTGGTTGAGAAAATACTAAGGCTGAGAGTTGCTGTTGCACTTGCAACCATTGAGTGAATAACTTTTGGGTTTCTGGGTCTTTTTTCAGTTGAGAACGTAGTATTTGGATGCTGTCAGCTACAGCATCTAACACTAATCCTTTTTGACGGAGTACAGTGGTTAGGGCAAGAGATGCGGTTGTTTTTTGATTGCGGCCTTCTTGAAGTGATAGAGAAACGGTAAAATCAATTGTTTTGCTAAAAGTTTTCACATAGTTCTGTTTTCTTTGTTCTGAGCCGACAGCAAAAATTAGATTGAGATTTTGTGCTTGAACTTCTAGCCCACGTCGTAAGACATCGGTAGAACGATTAATATCAGCTTGCACCTGATACAGTGCAGCCAAATTCTTCCAGCTTTGGGCAACATCGGGATGAAAATTCCCCAACACTTTCTTTCGGATAGCCAGGGAGCGTTGATACAAAGGTTCCGCTTGTTGATATTTCCCCTGTAACTGATACACTACAGCTAAATTATTTAAGCTAGTGGCGACTAATGGATGTTCTTTTCCCAGTACTTTCTCAAAGATAGCTAGAGAACGAAGATTCAGTGGTTCCGCCTGTTGATACTTTCCCTGTAACCGATACAGTTCAGCCAAATTATTTAAACTATTAGCGAAATCGGAATTTTCTTTCCCCAGCACCTTCTCTGTAATAGCCAGAGAACGGAGATACAAAGGTTCTGCTTGTTGATATTTCCCCTGTGCTTTATACAGTTCTGCCAAATTATTCAAGCTAGAGGCGACATTGGGATGTTCTTTCCCCAGCACTTTTTCTCGGATAGCTAAAGAACGGAGATGTAGCCCTTCCGCCTGTTGATAATTTCCTTGTAATTGATAAAGTCCTGCCAAATTACTCAAGCTAGAGGCGACATTAGGATGTGAGTTGCCCAACACTTTTTCTACAATAGCCAGAGCGCGGAGATACAAAGGTTCCGCCTGTTGATATTTCCCTTGTAACTGATAAAGTGCTGCCAAATTATTCAAACTAGAGGCTACATCAGGATGTTCTTTCCCCAGCACCTTCTCAGAGATAGCCAGAGAACGGAGATACAAAGATTCGGCCTGTTGATATTTCCCCTGTGAATTATACAATAGTGCCAAATTATTTAAGCTAGTGGCGACAGAGGGATGTGAGTTCCCTAGCACCTTCTCAAAGATAGCCAGAGAACGGAGATACAATGGTTCCGCCTGTTGATATTTTCCTTGTGTATCGTATAGTAGCGCCAAATTATTTAAGCTAGTGGCGACATCGAGATGTTCTTTCCCCAGCACCTTCTCTCGGATAGCCAGAGAACGGAGATACAATGGTTCGGCTTGTTGATATTTTCCCTGTGCTTGAAACAAGAAAGCCAAATTATTTAAGCTAGTAGCGACATCTGGATGAACATTTCCCAGCACTTTTCCTCGGATAGCCAGAGCGCGGAGATAAAATGGTTCGGCTTGTTGATATTTTCCTTGTTTTTCATACAACCCTGCCAAATTATTTAAACTAGTGGCGACATCGGGATGAACATTTCCCAGCACTTTCTCTCTGATAGCTAATGCACGTTCTGCTAAAGGGATGGCTGTACTGTATTTACCTTCTTGGTATAACTTTAATACCTGTTTATTTAGTTCGCCCGCTTCCTTTAAAGCTGCTTGTTGCTGGGCTGAATATTTAGGTGGCTGCTGTTGCGCTATTCCTGGAACTAGCATACTTAAAACTAACCCTGTTGTCATCCCACCTGCTACCATCCAAGGTGCAAGACAAATACCCGCAGCATTCATCGCGCTAAATAACTTTTTCACAGTCAACTCACAAGCTTGTATAAGTCAGTTATCAGTCAACAGTTATCAGTGATCAATTCTTTACTGATAACTGTTAACTGTTCACTAATAACTGTTAAGTAAATCATGCCGGACTCAGGCATTTTCGCAAAGCTGTTGTGAAAAAACTCAAAAACTTGCGCCTTCTTCTTTGCGCCTTTGCGCCTCTGCGCGAAACAAAACCACATTCCGCAACACCTAATGCAAAACATTTGCTGACATTTCAAACTCAAACGCTCAATACAGTCAGCGTCACGCACTACCAAATAGCTCGGTGCGTTACGGCTTACGCCTAACACACCCTACCGGACTGTATTTTACTTTCTTTTGAAAGCGATCGCACCAACCATGAGCATCTGAGCTTCACGCTTCACCCTCAGAACACCAACGTTCAAGTAAAAAACCTGAAACTCCGCCTTCAGAACACCAACGTTCGAGTAAAAAGCTCGAAATTCCGCCTTCATAACTCGAACTTTCACCTTCCGAACTCGAACATTCGAGCAAAAAGGCTTAACATTCACCCTTTGAACACCAACGTTCGAGCAAAAAGGCTGAAATTTTATGTTTATAACTCGAAGCCAGCAGCAGCAAAAGTTTTATGTTCGATGCCGTACTCTTGCCGTTAACACATCCTACCTGTATTTCAATAATTAAATACAAGTTACAGATTATACAAAATAAAAAATTAAGAAAATTCCTTTAATTATCGAATTTAAAGGGAAAAACTTGTTGCAAATATTTTTAAATTAGTGGTTTACAAGTATAAAATTATACTCAAATATAGAAAATATGAGAAAGGCGATCGCCCCTCCGGCAAGAGCTTGCGATCGCCTTTCTTTCAACCCCTAACGGAGTCGTTTATTATCATGGCACAAGAAAGAGAAAACCCCGAACATCAAGAGTCTGTCCTCCAGGCTTTTCCTAAAAGAGAACGCATTAAACATTTGTTGATTGGTTCTCCCAAAGCCGTCACCAGCACAATACATTACTTGCAGGCTGTTGGTTATGCAAATGTCGGTGATTGGAGTCCGTTACTACCCGCAGACAACCCTGATGAAGTAATGAGTATTTTAATCCGTCAGATTTTCACTGCATAACTTAAAACTACAACCCCGACTGTTTAGAACAATCGGGGTTGTGTTTTGCTGACAATTGTTGCTAAGGCAATGAAAATCGTCAGTCGCGTATGGAAGAAAATATCTTCTTCTATAGCGGTTCTTACTTGCTTGTAATACAGTTGGAACCCCACCCCGCATTTGCTGACGCAAACGCTCCCCTCCCCGCTTGCGGGGAGGGGTTGGGGGTGGGGTTGAAATGTACCTCATCCAACCGAGAACCGCTATATATCTAAATTACTAAATTAAAGTTTGGAGATGTTGCACTAACTGCGGTGCCTGTAACACTCCCTCGATTTTATCCACAGGCTTACCTTGCTTAAATAACATGAGTGTTGGCAAGGCTTCAATACGATATTGACTAGCCAATTCGGTGTATTTTTCTGTGTCAATTTTAACAACACGTATACGGCCATTTAATTGAGCATTAACTTGTTCTAAAATCGGCCCCATCATTTTACAAGGGCCACACCATTCAGCGTAAAAATCTACTAATACAGGTACATCAGAACCAGAAAGCATTTCTTCAAAACTGTTGAAATGTTTTTTAGTGGCCATACGATACACACCGAATTTTTATGGATTGCTTTTAATATTAATGCGTGCTTTCAGGAATGGCTGTAACATTATTTTATTTTTATAGTCAAGGGTCAATGGTCATTTGTCATTTGTCTAGTGCGTCTTCACTACACCCTACTCTTGTAGCCCTAAAAATATTGCCCTTGAGTGAATTAACAAGCACAAATCACCATAAGATAATTAGCGCGGTAGTTCAAAAGCTTAAGGAATAATTCATGGAAGTTTTGCCAGAAAGCTTGCAAAGTCTCAAAGGAAAAGTAGCAATTATCACTGGTGGTTCGCGGGGAATTGGAAAAGCGATCGCACTCGAATTGGCGAAATATGGGTCTAGTGTGGTGGTGAATTATGCTAGTTCTAGTACAGCAGCAGATAGCGTAGTAGCAGAAATCACTTCTGTGGGTGGACAGGCGATCGCACTCCAAGCCGATGTTTCCCAAGCAGAACAAGTAGAAGCACTCATCAACGCCACCACAGAAAAATTCGGTCGAGTTGATATCTTAGTTAACAATGCCGGAATTACCCGCGACACATTACTTTTGCGGATGAAGCCAGAAGAATGGCAAGCTGTAATTGACCTCAACTTAACTGGCGTTTTCTTATGTACCCGCGCTGTTAGCAAACTCATGCTCAAACAGCGTTCTGGGCGAATTATTAATATTACCTCCGTGGCGGGACTTATGGGTAACCCAGGGCAAGCAAACTACAGCGCCGCCAAAGCCGGAGTCATTGGTTTTACAAAAACAGTTGCCAAAGAATTTGCGACTCGCGGCATCACCGTGAACGCCGTCGCCCCTGGTTTTATCACCACCGATATGACCAACAATCTCAGCAACACCGAAGAAATTTTGAAATTTATCCCCCTTGGTCGTTATGGACAACCAGAGGAAGTGGCTGGTATGGTGCGCTTTCTGGCTGCTGATCCCGCCGCAACTTACATCACAGGTCAAGTCTTTAACGTAGATGGCGGTATGGTGATGTAATTACGCATTATTTAAAATTCTTTGCCAAACGGTGAAGCTCAACAAAATAATAATGCCAGTACAGGTGGCGACTATCACAGGTAAAGGCATCCCGCGAATCGTCATTGCCAGCAAGTTACCCATTAAGGTCATTGTCCAAAGGGTAAAGGCGGCGTGACTTTGGGAGAAGCCCCAAGCTAATAAACGATGGTGTAAGTGATCCTTCCCTGGAGTACTGAGGGGGTTTTTTCCTGCTAATAGTCGCCGTAAAAACACTTGGGTAGTATCTAACACAGGCAATAGCAAAAATAAAACCGTCGGTACTAAGGAAAAGACTGTAGTTATCTGCAAATCTCCCAAAATACTGGTAGCAGCTAGAACATAACCAAAAAAGTATGCTCCAGCATCACCCATAATTATGCGTGAGGGGTGGAAGTTATGGCGCAAGAAACCCAACGCCCCGCCTCCCAAAGCTGCCAAAACCAAAGTCGCCGCCGCTTTATTGGGAAATTGGGCGGAAACGGCTAACAAACTCATCGCCGTAATAAAACTGATCCCCCCAGCCAAACCATCCATACCATCCATCAAATTGATAGCGTTGGTAATGCCGACCACCCACAACACGGTGATAAATATTGATAAAAATGAGTCTATGGGTGTGCCGAAGGCAACCTTGATGCTGATGCCATTAGCAACCAGCAACAAGGCTGTGATGATCTGTGTCCACAAGCGCACAGAAGGGGGTAAACCAAACTGATCGTCAATAAAGCCGACTAATACTAGGATTGAGCCTCCTAGTAGCACAGTCAAAACCTGCGCCAAAACACTTTGTAATTCAATCGGTCGTAACAGACTAGCAAGAACTAACGCGGCAATTACTCCTGCATAGATAGCTAACCCGCCAGCATTCGGTAAAGGTTCCCGATTTAGCCGTCGCGCATTTGGTTGATCAGCCCAACCAACTCGCAGGGCAAATTTGCGTACTGTCGGTATTAAACGCCATGTTACTAGCCAAGCTAAGAGAAACGTAAATACTACTGCCAACCAGCCGATGCCGCTTGGGTCGGCAATACCCAGAGACTTAAGGGAGTTGTCTAGATTCATCTCCCAATTCAACCATTACTGCCTGTATCCTACATGAGCATCAAATGTATATTAATCAATTTTTTAAGAAAAGGTACTGGTATTTACTCAAGTCTCAAGATACCAGCGCAGAACTTCACACTTCCCACTAGTACCAATCCAGATAAATTTTATTTATAATCTGACCAGTTTTGGTTATTAGCACTCTGAGTCTGTGAGTGCTAAATTGTCTAAAGGAAGCGCAAGAGAAGTGAAACATGGCTAAAATTATTTCCTTTGATGAAGAATCACGGCGGGCGCTGGAACGGGGTGTTAATGCCCTGGCCGATGCAGTGAAAATCACACTAGGCCCCAAAGGTCGTAACGTCCTGTTAGAAAAGAAATTCGGCACACCCCAAATTGTCAACGATGGGATCACTGTTGCCAAAGAAATCGAATTAGAAGACCCATTAGAAAATACTGGTGCCAGACTCATCCAAGAAGTAGCATCAAAAACCAAGGATACTGCTGGAGATGGCACTACTACCGCCACTGTTTTAGCACAGGCATTAATTAAAGAAGGTCTGAAAAACGTTGCGGCTGGTACTAACCCCATTGCTTTAAAACGTGGAATTGACAAAACAATTGAAGCATTGGTAGAAGAAATTGCCAGAGTTGCCAAGCCTGTGGAAGGTGCTGCGATCGCTCAAGTAGCCACAGTCTCTGCCGGTAATGATGAAGAAGTCGGTGCAATGCTGGCAGAAGCAATGGAGAAAGTCACCAAAGATGGTGTCATTACCGTTGAAGAATCTAAATCCCTCACCACTGAACTAGAAGTAGTGGAAGGGATGCAAATCGACAGAGGTTATATTTCTCCTTACTTCATCACCAACAACGAACGGCAGATTGTTGAGTTTGAAAATGCTCGCATTCTGATTACCGACAAAAAAATCAACAGCATTCAAGAATTAGTCCCCGTACTAGAAAAAGTTGCCCGTTTGGGTCAAGCACTGTTGATTATTGCGGAAGATGTTGAAGGCGATGCTTTGGCAACTTTAGTAGTCAACAAAGCGCGGGGCGTGCTGAATGTGGCTGCAATCAAAGCACCTGGATTTGGCGATCGCCGCAAAGCTATGCTACAAGATATCGCCATCCTCACCGATGGTCAGTTAATTTCTGAAGAAATCGGCCTCAGCTTAGATACCGCTTCTTTAGAAATGCTAGGAACTGCCCGCAAAATCACAATTGATAAAGAAAACACCACAATTGTTGCAGGTAGCACCACCAAGCCAGAAATTCAAAAGCGGATTGGTCAAATTCGTAAGCAGTTAGAAGAAACTGATTCCGAATACGACAAAGAAAAACTCCAAGAACGCATTGCCAAATTAGCTGGTGGTGTCGCAGTTATCAAAGTCGGTGCAGCCACAGAAACCGAACTCAAAGACCGCAAACTCCGCATTGAAGACGCACTCAACGCCACCAAAGCCGCCGTCGAAGAAGGAATCGTGCCTGGTGGCGGTACAACCTTAATTCACTTGTCTACCAAAATTGACGAGATTAAAAACAGCCTCAACGATGAAGAAAAAATTGGCGCAGACATTATCAAACGCGCCTTAGAAGCACCTCTACGTCAAATTGCTGACAATGCTGGTGCAGAAGGTTCTGTCATCGTTTCCAAAGTCAAAGAAACCGGGTTTAACATCGGATACAACGCTGCTACCGGAGAATTTGAAGACTTGATCGCTGCGGGAATCATTGATCCTGCCAAAGTTGTGCGTTCTGCTGTTCAGAATGCTGCTTCGATTGCGGGGATGGTTTTGACTACCGAAGCGATCGTTGTTGAAAAACCAGAGAAGAAAGCTGCTGTCCCTGACATGGGCGGTATGGGCGGCATGGGCGGCATGGGTGGTATGGGTGGTATGGGCGGTATGGGTATGATGTAATCCTACCTGCCCAGATTTCCCGAATAAATATATTTATCTTTGTCAACAGTTTGTCTTGCCAAGACAAGCTGTTTTTTTATACACTGGCTCATTCGTCATAGCATTTTGGATTTTAGACTACAATCCTCACCAATGACCAATGACAATTGACAATTAACAAATGATTAGCAAAGTTCGTCGTCTGACAAAAAAAATTCGTAAGCCCAACTTCCAGGATTTTTATCATCAACCAGGAAACATACCAGGAACTCTGATTATTGATGAAAATGCAGAAGCGCCCACAATTATTTTGTTTGATTACAATCAAACAAATTTTATTCATAAACAACTCGCTACTCCCGAAGAATGTTTGAGTTACTTGGATACAGAATCAGTTTCTTGGGTAGATGTCCAAGGTGTAGGGAATCAAGATATATTACAACGATTAGGTAAAGTTTTTGAGTTACATCCTTTGATTTTAGAGGATGTTGTTAATATGGGAGAACGCCCCAAAATCGAAGATTATGAAGACCAGTTAGTAATAATTTCTCGGATGGTTGTGCCGAAAGAAAATACCTGTGGCTTTTATAGTGAACAGGTAAGTTTTGTGTTAGGTAAATATTACTTGCTCACAGTGCAAGAAGAACCGGAACATGATTGTTTTGATAGTGTCAGAATGCGAATTGATAAAGCTAAAGGTATTATTCGCAAACAAGGTGCTGACTATTTAGCTTATGCGCTGCTAGATGCCATTATTGATGGTTTTTTTCCGGTCTTAGAACTGTATAGTGAACGCATCGAAGAATTAGAAGAAGAAGTAATTATCAACCCTACTCCACAAACACTCCAGCAAATTTATCAAATCCGCCGAGAGCTTTTACAATTACGTCGCTCGATCTGGCCGCAACGAGATGCTATTAATACTTTGATTCGAGATGGTAGCGATTTAATTAGTGAAGATGTCAGAATTTATCTGCGCGATTGTTATGACCACACAGTGCAAGTTATGGATATGGTAGAAACCTACCGAGAATTAGCATCAGGATTAATGGATGTATATTTATCGGCAGTTAGTAATAAGATGAATGAAATTATGAAGCTACTGACAGTAGTTTCGGCTATTTTTATTCCTTTAACTTTTGTTGCAGGTATTTATGGGATGAACTTCAATACAGATAAATCACCATACAATATGCCTGAACTAAATTGGTATTGGGGTTATCCGGCTTGCTTGGCTTTAATGGTAGCGATCGCAGTTAGTTTACTGATACTATTTTGGCGCAGAGGATGGCTCGCTAATTTTTCCAGTATTAAACATCACGAAAAGTAAAATAACTCAAATTCATCCAGGGAGATAAAAATCTAAATGATCAGAGGTAGCGGCGACCAAAATTTAGTTGTATTGACACTTTATATTATTGGTGTGTCTTACACCTTCAATCGGATGATTGAATCTATTGATGATAAAGTCAAATATACGTATAAAGCTGATGCAGTCAACGAACAACTAACAGCCCAAGAACTCAAAGACCAAATCGGAATTTCTTTTAAACTCAATTCCGCTTACGGATTAGATGATTTAAAAGAACTGCAACTTACCATCGAAAATAAATCAGATAATCTGGCAGTATATGTTGACTGGGAAAACAGCACCTTAGTGGTTGAACACACCAAACAATCGCGCCGCGTGATTCGGATTTCATCATCTGTAACCCGTGACTTAGCAATTCCACAAACCCCCAGCTTAATTACTCCGAAAAAAACCCTCTCGGAAAAAATTACAGCTGAAGATGTTCTAGAGTTGGATACTACAGCCGGAACTTATTCTGCGAAAAAACCACTAGTTAGTATTAGTGGCTTAAAAAATGCTGGCCCGCCTCAAAAAAAGCTATATAACGACTTTATGAATCGAGGCAAAGAGCTAGAATTTTCTTTACAGCTAGTGTTAAGAATATCTGATGTCCGCGTGGGGATAGCACCCGGTATCAATATTCCACCAATGTATTTGATCAATTGTCCGTTCACCATCAAAAAATTACCTTGGACTTACGCTCTACCTTGGAATAAGAAGAAGAAATAATCCAAATCGAACACATTATGCCATCCAGGATTACACTGTAAGTAGGGAGAGAGTAGGCGCTGGCAGTTGCAGAACTATACATAATCATAGTTTTGAGGAAAGTCCGGACTCCCGAAAGACCAAACTTGCTGGATAACGTCCAGTGCGAGCGATCGTGAGGATAGTGCCACAGAAAGATACCGCCAAAACAAGTAAAAAGTAAAAAGTAAAAAAGCAAAAGAAACAAAAATTTCTTTTTACTTTTGCCCTTTAACTTTTACCTTTTTTGGTAAGGGTGCAAAGGTGCGGTAAGAGCGCACCAGCAACATCGAGAGGTGTTGGCTCGGTAAACCCCGGTTGGGAGCAAGGCCAGAGGAACTACGGTTGGTCTTTTACCAGTTCCGCGTATGAGAGCCGCTAGAGGCGTTTGGTAACAAACGTCCCAGATAGATAACTGCCATCTTGTAAAATTTTTTACATAGATAACAGAACCCGGCTTACTACCAACTCTCTCCTCTTTGAGTCCATAGTCAAAAGTAAAAACGAAAGACTATTGACTATTGACTATTGACCACTGACTATTGACTAATGACAATTGTTTATCCCCGCCGTCAAAGACAGCTTGAAAGTTTAGTAAGAAAGTTAGGTTTGCCATTGGAAGCACCCATTAAATGGCAACTATTGGATTTGGCCTTGACTCATCCAACGGTATCTGATTCAGCGAATTATGAACAACTAGAATTTGTTGGTGATGCAGTGGTGCGACTAGCGGCGGCTGTGATTTTGTGGGAAAAATATCCAGATTGTCAAGTTGGAGATTTTGCGGCGATTCGTTCGGTGTTAGTGAGCGATCGCATTCTCGCCCAATTAGCCAGAGAATATGGTTTAGAACTATATTTATTAGTTGCTGGTAGTGCCACCAGTGATAAAATTGGTCAAGAATCACGACTGGCGGATGCTTTTGAAGCTGTGTTGGGTGCGCTTTACCTCAGCACCAATAATTTAGACCTCATCCGTTCATGGTTAGATCCTCATTTTGAACAACTAGCAACAGAAATTCGGCTTGATCCGGCTCGACTCAACTATAAAGCAGCTTTGCAAGAATGGACACAAGCTCAATTTAAAGTTTTACCAGAATATCGTGTCGAGGAAATTAATCAACCCAACCGCAATCAAGAGCGATTTGCTGCTGAAGTTTGGCTACATGGTAAAAAACTCGGTGAAGGTAGAGGACGTTCTATCAAAGCTGCTGAACAAGCCGCAGCTAAAGTTGCTTTTTTAGCAGTAAATAATCCAGAAAATACTTAAAAATATAAAAACTTAGACAGCACAAAGCTTTTAACTCTGTTCTCTGCTACAAATAACAAAAATTGTTATCATAATACCTATTCTGGTTATAAAGTGAGGCACAAATGAATATTTCCCTGACTCCTGAGCTAGAAGCGTTCGTCCAAAAACAAGTCGAGTCTGGTTTGTATCATTCCCAAAGTGAAGTAATTCGAGAAGGCTTGCGTTTGTTAAAACGTTTTAATGACCATTCCGAAGAATATAAACTGTGGCTTAATGAACAAATTGCGATCGGTCTTACGGAACTTGACAATGCTCAAAGTCTCCCCGCCGAAGGAGTCCGAGAGCGCGTTCGCAGCAAAGCGCAAAAATTGATGAAAAAGCGCGTGTAATGACCCCAAAGCCTTATATTATCTCGGAGCAAGCCGAGAACGACTTAGCGCAGATTTACGCTTAATATTGCACGAGATAATCAAGATACTGCTGAACGGATGCTGGATAAACTTCTTGCAGCCTGTGAATTGCTGACAGACAACCCCAGAATAGGGCAGTATCGTTCTGACTTGACACCGTTACCCGTTCGTTTCTGGTTGGTGCATCCCCGTTACTTCTTGATATATCGAGGAGAAAAGCCTGTAGAAATTGTGCGTGTACTAGCTGCCAATATGGATATTGCGCGAGAACTTGCTGGAGAATAATCTTGCTATCAAATTGATATTCTGACATTATTCCTCCGAAAACGGGAAAACTATGGTTAACCCCCTTTGGGGAAATTTCCATGTAAGTCCCGAATAGGAAAATGCTAAAAAAATCTTTGGTGAATGGTTTAATTTTGTCTTTTTCTCTAGTTCCCTGGCTATGCGTGGGAATGCTGGGAAATTCCAAGGCTAATGCTTTACCAGGACAAACTACGGAAGAAGTTACTACTTGGATGAATGCTCATCCGACACTGCGCCCTGGAAGTGGTGAAAAACTATATGTGCAGAAGAGTGACACCGCCGCCCAACGATTCACGTTTCAGGCTTCGGTATTACCTCCTGGTAAAGTGGGGTTTGCCAAAGAGCGAAACCGGATTCGTTACGAACGCTTGGCGATGTATGATGCGATTAATGGGATGAGTTTTCAACGCCTGCAAGAATCTCTGCGGGTAATTTATGGCTATGATGTTTATCAAGATTTTAATCAAGGTCAGGTGGTGTATGACTACCCCAGCCAAGGTGAAGTCAACTCGGCGCGGTTTGCCAAAACTCCAATTAAAGAAGCTTTACAAGGACAATTGCGTATAGGCGATCGCTATGCTTATTGGATCGAAATAGCTAAACCACGCAACGGTAAAGCTTTCACTGGGCAAATGACAGTTTTACTCAAAACTGATGTCGAAAAATTGCTGCAAGAATTACAAACTCGCTGAATCTTAAACCCCGCCAAATCCCCCAGTTGGTGGGGTTTGCCACACACCAGAAAAGATACTTTCTACAGCCAGAGAAATTCTCACTAAATCTTCTTTAAGTAGGGGTGGCCATTCTACCCCAGCTTTGCGTCCCGCTACGTATAACTGTTGTGTCTTGACACCTAACTGATAAAGGGCAAAGGTTAATTCGCGGTCTAGACTGGGTACATCTTTGAGGGCTTCAAACACAACCTTTAACGCCAACAAAATCGAGGTAATCTGACCTGGAACCGGTGGTTTTCCCTGCTTCATCCGCATCAATAAAGCATCAGGGTTTTCTTCGGTAGTGATTGTTTGAGATACAAGCAGTTTGCGGGCTGTGTCGTAATTCATTGCTCAACTTCGCGCGTTAAAATCTGATTTGGTGAAAGTGCAAGGATAGTGTATTTGAAAATTTCGCAATAAGTTTAATTGTGATCAAAAAAGGGGACGTTGCTACTGTCCCCTTTTTTCATAACTCATCAGCGATTAACTACACCGAACTCAGATGTTTTTCTACCACTGCTTGCGGGTTAGCCTCTGGACTATCTGCTTCGGAAGGTGGTACTAATTGCCAGAACTTAGAGACAAATTCTGACCAATTTTGCAGAATTGCTTTGGCTTTGGGTGAACCAGTGCGTTCTGCATGAGTTCTAATTAACTCTTGCAGTTGCTTCTGTCCTGCTTCTGTCAGAACTCCCTGGATTTTGACGTTTTCCCGGTTTACTAATTCAGGGAAGGAACCATCTTCATCGAGGAAGTATGCCAAACCACCAGTCATCCCGGCTGCAACGTTACGTCCGACTTTACCGAGGACAACTATAACACCACCAGTCATGTATTCACAGCAGTGATCACCTGCACCTTCAACGACGGCTGTACCTTTGGAGTTGCGGACAGCAAAGCGTTCACCTGCTAAACCGTTGGCGAATAAGAAGCCGCCAGTTGCACCGTAAAGGCAGGTATTACCCACAATTACGTTCTTGGATGGGTCATAAGTGGCTTGTGCTGGGGGTTTGATGATAATTTCACCACCGTGCATCCCTTTGCCAACGTAGTCGTTGGCCTCCCCTTCCAGAGTTAAAGTAATGCCAGACAGGTTAAATGCACCAAAACTTTGACCTACACTACCTTGGAAGTTGAGATTAATTTGTCCTTCAAAGCCACCATCGCCATATTGAGATGCGATCGCACCAGCTAATCTTGCACCAACTGTTCTATCGGTGTTGACTATTTTTAAGTTCTTCGTCACCGTCGATTGGTTGCGAATTGCGGCTTGAATTTCGCTATCAGCCAGCAATTGGTCATCTATTACCGGGCCATTGCTATGAACTTCTTCATGCACTAACCAGTTACGGTTTTCTTTTGTATCTGGTAGTTGCAGTAAGCAGTTGAGATTCAGTGCTTGGGTTTTAGCCAGTTTGGCTTCGGGACGGACTGTTAATAAGTCTGCACGACCGATAATTTCAGATAAAGAACGGTAGCCCAGTTTTGCTAACAAACTCCGCACTTCTTCCGCCACAAAGTAGAAGAAATTGACGACGTGTTCGGGGATACCTTTGAACCGCAGGCGCAGTTTTTCATCTTGAGTTGCTACACCCACAGGACAAGTATTCTTATGGCAGACTCGCGCCATTTGGCAACCTTCGGCAATCATGGCAATGGAACCAAAGCCAAATTCTTCGCCACCCATCAATGCAGCCATCAAGACATCCCAGCCAGTCTTGAGTCCGCCGTCTACCCGCAAGATGACGCGATCGCGCAAACTATTCTGCATTAAGACGCGATGCACTTCACTTAATCCGAGTTCCCACGGTGAGCCAGCGTGTTTAATCGAACTCAGAGGTGATGCACCTGTACCGCCATCATGTCCCGAAATTTGAATGATATCAGCGTTGGCTTTGGCTACACCCGCCGCAATTGTACCGATACCAATTTCAGCCACTAGTTTGACTGATACCTGGGCTTTCGGGTTGATTTGGTGCAGGTCAAAAATTAGCTGTGCTAAGTCTTCAATGGAATAGATATCGTGGTGAGGTGGTGGTGAAATTAAAGTTACACCGGGCTTAGACCGCCGCAACATGGCAATGTAAGGACTGACTTTTGCCCCTGGTAGTTGTCCGCCTTCCCCTGGTTTTGCACCTTGGGCGATTTTGATTTCGATTTGTTTGGCGCTGGCTAAATATTCTGGTGTGACACCAAACCGTCCTGATGCAACTTGCTTAATGGAACTAGAAGCTGTATCACCATTCCGCAGACCCTTGAGGTGCGGTAGAGTTGGCGAGTAACCGGACTCATCTACATCATCTAAAACGTTGTAACGTACAGGATCTTCGCCACCTTCCCCAGAATTGGATCTACCACCAATCCGGTTCATAGCGATCGCTAAAACTTCATGGGCTTCCCGTGACAATGCACCCAAAGACATCCCCCCAGTACAGAAGCGTTTGAGGATTGATTCTGCTGCTTCTACTTCTTCTAAAGGAATTGAGGGGCGATCGCTTTGGAAGTCTAACAAGTCTCTTAAAGCTGTAATTGGTCGCCCTTGGAGATATTGTTTGTAAACTTCGTAATGGTCATATTGCTTGGTTTTAACAGCCTCATGCAATGCTTTGGACATTTCCGGGCTATTCATGTGGTACTCACCGCCAGGACGGTAGTTAACAAAGCCCAAGTTATCCAATTTTTTGGCTGTGAGTTCTGGGAAGGCTTTGCTGTGAATCGATAGGACTTCTTGCGCCAGTTCACTAACACTCAAACCACCAATCCGGGAAGCGGTACCTTTAAATCCTAGTTCTAATAAATCGCCACCAATCCCGATCGCTTCAAAGATTTGGGCTGCTTGATAGCTAGACAGCAAGGATATCCCCATTTTGGAGAGGATTTTCAGCAGTCCTGATTCTACAGCTTTGCGGTAATTTCCAATGGCTTGTTCTAAGCTGAGGTTGGGCAATTTCCCCCGTTCCATGAACTGCTGAGTTCTAGGTTCAAACCACCAATCCCGGACTGTATCTAAGGCCATGTAGGGGCAAACTGCACCTGCACCATAGCCAATCAAACAAGCAAAGTGATGGGTACTCCAACACTGGGCGGTATCCACAATCAACGATGTTTTCATCCGCAAGCCTTCGCGGATCAGGTGGTGGTGGACTGCACCCACAGCTAATAAAGGTGGAATGTAGCTTAATTCTGGGCTAATACTGCCACCAGCGCGATCGCTCAAAATTAATATTTTTGCACCCGCCCGTACTGACTCGGCGGCTTGGGCTTGTAAAGCTGCGACGGCAGATTTTAATCCTTCTGGGCCGTTGGCGATCGCAAATAAAGTTGATAATTCTGCCGTCCCAAAACCAGAAGCCTTGATTGCATCTAACTCAACTTCTGTCAAGACTGGCGAATCTAGCTTCAATCTCTTGGCATATTCTGGCTTTGGTTCTAATAAATTACCCCGTTCGCCCAATTCCACCTTCAAGGACATCACCAGCTTTTCACGCAGGGGGTCAATTGGTGGGTTGGTTACTTGAGCAAAACGCTGTTTGAAATAGTCATACAACAAGTGGGGTTTATTAGACAACACTGCCAAAGGAATATCATCCCCCATACAGAACGTTGGTTCTACACCATTACCTGCCATTTGTTCAATCACCATTTCGACATCTTCGCTGGTGTAGCCAAAGGCAGTTTGTCGCTGAAGTAAGATTTGTTTGTCAACGGTGAATTGACCTTTGCCGTTACCGTTGCCATTACCATTACCATTGCCATTTGTCCCATGATTGTTGACTAATGACTTCAAATCTTGGCGATGGGTTTGCAACCATTCCCCATAGGGAAGTTGTTGGGCAATGCGTTGTTTAATTTCCCAGTTTTTCAAAATTTCATGACTTTCTAAATCCACGGCAATCATTTGCCCTGGGCCTAGTCTGCCTTTTTCTACAATCTCGGCTTCGGGGAAGTCAACTACACCTGCTTCTGATGCCACGACGATGTAATCATCTTTGGTAATTACATAACGTGCAGGTCTTAAGCCGTTACGGTCTAGGGTTGCGCCTACTTTCTTCCCATCACTAAAGACTAGCAATGCCGGGCCGTCCCAAGCTTCTTGCAAACCACTGTAATATTCATAAAAATCAGTGATTTCGGGATAGTTTTGTAAGGAAGGCTGATTTTGATAAGCCTCTGGAACCATAATCATTAAGGCTTCCAAGGGGCTGCGTCCCGAACGCACCAATAGTTCTAAGACATTATCGAGGGTGGCGGAGTCGCTGCTATCTAAAATTACTAAAGGCTTGAGTTCATCATTGCGATCGCCCCATACTGGATGGCTAATACTCGCTTCTCTAGCCATCATCCAGTTGATATTACCCAACAGCGTATTAATTTCGCCGTTATGTCCCAACAACCGCATTGGCTGTGCTAACGGCCATTTAGGCATTGTGTTGGTACTAAAGCGGCGATGATAAACTGCAAAGGCACTCTTGTATGCAGAATTTTGTAAATCCGCGTAAAAATCTCCCAACACAGCCGAACGCACCATACCTTTATAAACAATGGTGCGGCTGGATAAAGAGCAAATATAAAAATCTTCCGAGACAGCTTTGGCTGCTTTAAAAATCCGTTTACGGGCAATGTATAACTGTCTTTCTAATTCATCGCCAGTTTCATCCGCCGCCAGAAAAATTTGTTCTATTTGGGGTTGGTTTTCTTTGGCTTGTCTTCCCAATAAATGGGGATGTACTGGTACTTCTCGCCAGCCCAATACTGTAAATTTTTCTTCCGCCGCCACTTTTTCAACTTGGGCTTTGGTTTTTTGGGCTAATTCCCGGTCTTGGGGTAAAAATATCATCCCTACAGCCACATTGCTGGTAGACGATATTTCCATCCTGCCTGAGAAATATTCTTTTTGTAACAACTCCCAAGGAATAGCTGTTAATATCCCTGCACCATCACCAGAGTCATGGTCGGCACTACAACCACCCCGATGTTCCAAGCAGGTTAATGCGGCTAAGGCTTTAGTAACGATTTCATGGCTGGCAATATTTTGGCGATGTGCAATAAAACCTACACCACAGGCATCTCTTTCCTCTACTAACCACCTTTGTCCTTGGTAGGTTTCTTGAGAGTTATTATCCGAAAATGACATTGTTTGCAATTGATTCACCCTTTGATCGTTCATAGCCTATTCCTGAAAGTTAAGTCACAAATTTTGCCACTGCTTGGGAGGGAAAGTTTCGCAATTTCGCGTCACAGTCATACATAAATCACGAGAATTTAGGGAAAAAAAATTTTAACTGCGGTTATTTATGGACTTAACCGTGTTAAAATTATTGCGTTGATTCTTCTGTGTTTATGCTGGTTTAGACAAACTACATATTGTGTTATTTTTATGTATTTGGTTTCAAAACTAAGTATTTTCCAGGTTTTTTCAGACGATAGATGTTTGTCAGGTAGACAGTATCAACTGACCTAACACCAAATTTTTCATGAAAAACTCACTGTTGTAAAAGCTGCAAGATTCCTGATTCAGCAACAAAATCAGCGTATTACACTATATGCCCATTTGACAATTCCTAAATATTTTTATTGTTGTCTCTTCTTGGCTGCTCACCCGTTGCAACTTTTGTTACTAACAACTGTGCCTCACCTCTAAGTAACAGCATAGCAATTATTAGTGAGGAAAGACTATTGTATATATACATTTGATGACCAAGACTATATATCTTATAGTTTGGCAGGAACTAGTGCCAGTTAAAACAGTCAGTTACAGTGGTTTTAGCTTAAACAGGGCTGGTATTTCTCATCAGAGATAACTAGCCAATATATAGGTTATCACGTTTCTGGAAAAGTTAAATCACCCAATTTCCAGAGTTAGTCACAATTAGCTTTCCCATCTTGGAAGTGATAACTTGCAAAAGTACTGGATCAAATATGTTAAAAATGCCAAATTGGTATCGTCAAAAATATCATAATGCTGTGACTAAGCCTGCCAAACATCAAGTCTTGTGCTTAATTGCATCACCTATAATTGCCACAATACTTAGTGTATCTCCTAGCTGGATGGCGATCGCTCAACAGCCTCCAATCAATCCACAACCGGGACAGTTGCGACGACAAGCCCAATCTGCTGGTAATCAAATTTCCCTCAATGGTCGCACCATCCCCGGTGCTTGGATGGTCAGATTAGGGGTAGTTGATCAGCAAGTTATTTATCTCAGTGATGGTTTATTTCGCCAGGCGATGGGAGTTGATTTTTTAAATAGCAATAATCCCAGCCAACAACCAATTCAGTGGTTTTCTTCAATCCCACAGACCTTAGTAACTCTCCTCCAAGCCGGATACCGCTATGTGGATATCACTGAGTTTGCCCAAAAAGCAAATTGGCAGGTACAAGTCAATGGTAACACTTTGGTAATTGTCACTCCCCAAGCGCAAATCAAAAATCTAATTATTGGTCATGAGGCTCTCAATCCTCCTGGTACTTCTACTATCCGTGAAAACCGCGTTGTGGTTGATTTAGACATTCCCACACCATGGATAGTCAGACAAGGATTACCCATTAAACCAACTCAAACACCAGTAGCAGATGATCCAGATGCGATCGCACCTCAACCCACAACCATACCGAATCGAGAATGGCGCATTACCCTGGATGCTTTAACTGATCCAGCTTTAATTCAACGTTACACCCCCATAGCACCACCGCCATCTCTACCAAATCTGATTAAACAATTACCACCACCACAACCAAACCCTGATAGCTTGCTTCAAAAAATAGAGGTGGTGAATAACCAAACAATTATTAGTCTGAGTGTTCCTTTTGGTTCAGCGCCGCGTATCACTACAGTAAATAACCCAAATCGCCTGATTATCGAGATTCGCCCTGATGCAATGGTTGAGCGCAATATTGCTTGGGCGGATGGGTTACGCTGGCGACAGCAATTTATTAATTTAGGGAAAGAACGTTTTCCGGTAGTGTGGTTGGAAGCTAACCCCCGTAACCTGACTTTAAAACCAATTTGGACAACTCCAGAAACTTTAGTTGGCACAGCACCCTTAATTCAAACAGCGCAAAAATACTTAGCTTTAGCAGCAATTAATGGTGGCTATTTTAACCGCAATAATAAATTGCCTCTGGGCGCGATTCGTCGAGATAATCAGTGGTTATCCGGGCCGATTTTAAATAGAGGTGCGATCGCTTGGAATAATTCTGGGCAATTTTATTTAGGTCGCTTAACATTACAAGAAACTTTAATTGCTCCTAATAATTTCCGCTTACCGATTTTATTTCTCAATAGTGGTTACGTTCAAAGCGGTGCTGCTCGTTATACCCCTAGCTGGGGACAAACTTACACTCCCCTCACAGACAATGAAAGCATCTTCGTAGTTCAAAACAATGAAGTTAGCAGTCAGCTATCAGGCGGAAAAGCTGGTCAAACTCCTATTCCTATTCCCCAAGATGGTTACTTGTTAACTTTACGGGGAACCTCTGCAACTACCGCCACTCAATTACCCATAGGTACAAAGGTAACTTTGGTTAGTAACACCGCCCCTGTTGATTTTAGCCGTTACCCCAACATTATCGGAGCCGGGCCGTTATTAATTCAAAACGGTCAAATTGTTCTAGATGCAAAAGCTGAAAAATTCAGCAATGCTTTTATTGCCGAAAAAGCCATTCGGAGTGGAATTTGCACCAAAGCTACAGGTACACTGATGATTGCTGCTGTACATAACCGCGCTGGTGGAGCCGGGCCGACACTCGCAGAACACGCTCAATTAATGAAACAATTGGGTTGTGTGAATGCTTTAAATTTAGATGGTGGCAGTTCAACTAGTTTGTACTTAAGCGGACAATTACTCGACCGTTCTCCCAATACTGCGGCTCGTGTACATAATGGTATTGGTATTTTTTGGCAACAAAGATAATTAGGGGCTAGGAGCTAGTACAGGTTGGTGGAAATAAACAGACCATAAGAAATTGCTAAAAGGCTTGTGGTATGAATATTCTTTCTTTTGACTTTTGACTTTTGACTTTTGCCTTGTTGTACTAGCCTCTAACCTCTCAAACTAATTTGTTAAAGATTAGAATAAGCTACGTTGACTATAGGTAAAGAGTTTATGTATTCACGATAGTTTTAGTCGTGACTCTTTACACCCCAAAGTTTGATTTTGTTATGGTTAGCAAGGTGTAATTGAATTACTGGTTTTCACGGTTGCAAGATTGCGCCAGATTTTTCCATCAATGGTTAAGAGAAAGGACAGCTTGCTATGTCTCCAAATGAGGTAACTATGGCTCAATATCAAGAAACCGCACCTGCTAAGACTCTACCACTGCCTGCGGCGATCGCTAATCGAAGTGTTGCTGCAACCGAATTGCGCCCTTGGGGTTCTTTTACTATTTTGGAAGAAGGA
Organism: Nostoc spongiaeforme FACHB-130; assembly: GCF_014698475.1. Lineage (GTDB taxonomy): Bacteria > Cyanobacteriota > Cyanobacteriia > Cyanobacteriales > Nostocaceae > Nostoc_B > Nostoc_B spongiaeforme. Next base: position 81,406 of record NZ_JACJTB010000006.1, read on the forward strand.
CGTGGGTACAAAATCAAGCGCATCGAAGTTAAACCTGGACATCGCCTCAGCTTGCAAATGCACCACCATCGCAGCGAACACTGGATTGTTGTTTCTGGCACCGCCAGAGTAACTTGTGGCGACCAAGAAGTACTATTGGGTAATAATCAATCCACATACGTACCTCAATGCACTTCCCACCGTTTAGAAAATCCTGGAGTGATTCCTTTAGTTTTAATTGAGGTACAAAATGGCGAATATTTGGGTGAAGATGACATTATTCGCTATCAAGACGATTATGCTCGGACAGAAAATTAATCCTTATGAGTTAATTTAGTAGTCCTAACAATAAAACTCCGTAAATTTCTCACCTTAAGTATCCAGAAATTTACGGAGGGACAATCACTGAAATATATAATATGTAATTTAACTGCCATTTTTAACGCCACAAATCAGGATTATTTTCATCACTCAGTATTCAAATTTCGCGGCAATGAATCAAGCTCACACTGGCGTTTTGCAAGTCAACCTCTTCATTTAAAATGAAATAGCCAAAACCAGTTTTTTGAGTTTTTTAACTCTGCCATATTTTTTAGACAGGCTATCAATTGCCCAAAAAATTCAATGATTCAACTGAGTCAAGCTGCTAAAATTGAAATTGAGCGATTAAAATCCAAGCAAAAACTCCATACATTGGTGAGATTAGCTGTTAAACCAGGGGGATGCTCAGATTTATTCTACGATATGTCATTTGCGGAGGTTGCCCAAGCTGGCGATCGCATTTTTGAAGTTAGCGGGCTGCAAGTTCTGATTGACAATCAAAGCTTACAATACCTCAATGGGTTAGTATTAGATTATTCCGAAGATTTGATGGGTGGAGGCTTTCGTTTCCACAATCCTCAAGCTGTTGCCACCTGTAGTTGTGGCAATTCGTTTGCGATTAATCAAGAGTCCATAGTCAATGGTCAATAGTCAAATAATTTATCACTATTGACCAGTCAAAGTAATTTGACAAAAAAGTACTAAAAAAGATATAATCAGGATTTGTTAAAACTTAGACCCCTAAGCAGCTTCACGCGCTGTGACTCATGCCAACCATACAGCAACTAATACGTAGCGAACGCGAAAAAGCGCGTCAGAAAACCAAGTCTCCAGCTCTCAAGCAATGCCCGCAACGCCGGGGTGTTTGTACAAGAGTCTACACAACCACACCTAAAAAGCCTAACTCAGCTCTCCGTAAGGTAGCAAGGGTAAGACTGACATCTGGATTTGAGGTAACAGCCTACATTCCAGGGATTGGTCACAACTTACAAGAACACTCCGTAGTCATGATTCGTGGCGGCCGGGTTAAAGACTTACCGGGCGTAAGATACCATATCATTCGTGGCACATTAGATACGGCGGGCGTAAAAGACCGCAAACAAGGTCGTTCCAAGTATGGAACCAAACGCCCGAAAGAAGCCGCTAAAAAATAAGGCAGAGGCGATTAGTCGTGCCTAGTGGCGATTAGTCGCTTTGTCTGGAAGCGATAAAAATATAGAAAGTTAGCGATCGCCTTTAAACAGTTGTGAAAACAGATAACAGCGTCTGTTCTCAAAAGTTAAATTAGTTAAGCTACCACTGCCAGCCTACACTCAGCGAGCAAGTGTAGGTTTGATGAAGATTGTTGTAAGCGACAGCAGCATTTTCATTTGTCAATTCATGCCTGTGATGTTGTCGCTTTGTCTATCCCATCAAAGATAGCAAATCAGCAATTCAGGGTCGCTGCAAATGTGTAAAAAAATTGCAGCAGTCTGAGTGGCAGCTTCCACCACTCCAGTACTGCGCGTTCTGATAGCATATAATTTCGTTGCCAAATTCCGAATGTAAGGGTAAAGTATGTCTCGTCGTGGTGTAGTTCAAAGGCGGCCAGTTCCGCCTGACTCCGTTTACAATAGTCGGCTGGTGAGCATGATGATTCGCCGGATCATGCGTCACGGCAAAAAATCACTAGCGGCACGCATTGTCTATGATGCACTCAAAACAATTGAAGAACGCACAGGTAATGCTGCAATAGAAACTTTTGAAAGAGCTGTGCGTAACGCCACACCATTGGTAGAAGTCAAAGCTCGTCGTGTGGGTGGTGCAACCTACCAAGTACCAATGGAAGTACGTTCAGAACGTGGTACTACCCTAGCACTGCGTTGGTTAGTACAATTTTCTCGCTCCAGACCAGGGCGCACAATGGCTGGCAAATTAGCTAATGAGTTAATGGATGCAGCCAACGAAACAGGTAATGCAATCCGTAAGCGTGAAGAAACGCACCGGATGGCTGAAGCTAACAAAGCCTTTGCACACTATCGTTATTAAGCAGCACAGCGATATATCTTGCTTCAATAAGCGGTATATCGCCGACTGATAAAAATCCAGACGGTAATCCGTAAAAGTATAGAATCTTAACAAAGAGTAATATACAAGATATCATGAGGCAAAAACTATAGGAGGCTACTGTGGCACGTACAAACCCGCTAGAGAAAGTACGCAATATCGGTATTGCGGCGCACATAGATGCGGGCAAAACAACAACAACAGAGAGAATATTATTTTACTCTGGGATAATTCATAAAATTGGTGAAGTTCACGAAGGAACTGCTGTAACCGACTGGATGGAGCAAGAGCGGGAACGGGGAATTACTATCACCGCAGCGGCGATCAGTACCAGTTGGAAAGATTATCAAATTAACATTATCGATACTCCAGGCCACGTAGACTTCACAATTGAAGTAGAACGCTCCATGCGGGTATTAGATGGAGTAATAGCAGTATTTTGTTCTGTGGGTGGTGTTCAACCCCAATCAGAGACGGTGTGGCGGCAAGCAGACCGTTACGCAGTACCTCGGATTGCCTTTATTAATAAAATGGATCGCACAGGCGCGAACTTCTATAGAGTTCACGAACAAATGCGCGATCGCCTGCGGGCAAATGCCATTGCAATTCAACTGCCCATTGGTAGCGAAAACGACTTCAAAGGCATTGTCGACTTGGTGCGGAAGCGTGCATACATTTACAATAACGACCAAGGAACGGATATCCAAGAAACAGATATCCCGGATGATATGCAAGACAAGGCCGAAGAGTACTACACCAAATTAGTCGAAGCCGTCGCAGAAACTGATGACGCTTTGATGACTAAGTACTTTGATGGCGAAGCACTGACAGAAGAAGAAATTCGGGCAGCCCTGCGGAAAGGGACAATTGATGGCACAATCGTGCCTGTACTTTGTGGTTCAGCCTTTAAAAACAAAGGCGTACAGTTAATGCTGGACGCAGTTGTAGATTATCTACCCGCACCAACAGAAGTACCTCCCATTCAAGGAACACTTGCAAATGGTGATACAGTTGAGCGTCGGGCAGATGACAACGAACCTCTAGCAGCTTTGGCATTTAAGATCATGGCTGACCCTTATGGTCGCCTAACCTTTGTTCGCGTTTATTCCGGTGTTCTGAAGAAAGGTAGTTATGTATTAAATGCTACCAAAAACAAGAAAGAACGGATTTCCCGCTTAGTTCTAATGAAGGCAGATGATCGCCAAGACGTAGAAGAACTACGAGCAGGTGATCTAGGTGCTGCATTAGGATTAAAAGATACTTTGACAGGTGATACTATCACTGATGAAGGCGCACCAGTAATTCTGGAATCCCTATTTATTCCAGAGCCTGTAATCTCGGTAGCGGTTGAGCCCAAAACCAAGAACGACATGGATAAGCTATCCAAGGCTCTGCAATCTCTGTCTGAAGAAGACCCAACCTTCCGCGTTAATGTTGACCCAGAAACAAACCAAACTGTAATTGCAGGGATGGGAGAACTCCACCTAGAAATTCTGGTGGATCGGATGTTACGCGAATTCAAGGTGGAAGCAAACGTGGGTGCGCCACAAGTAGCTTACCGCGAAACGATTCGTAAAGCAGTTAGCAATGTGGAAGGCAAATTCATTCGTCAAAGTGGTGGTAAAGGTCAATATGGTCACGTTGTGATCAATTTGGAGCCAGGAGAACCTGGTAGCGGCTTTGAATTCGTCTCTAAAATTGTCGGTGGTGTAGTACCTAAAGAGTACATTGGCCCCGCCGAGCAAGGAATGAAAGAAAGCTGTGAATCAGGGATTTTAGCTGGATATCCACTGATTGACGTGAAAGCGACGCTAGTTCATGGTTCTTACCACGACGTAGACTCCTCGGAAATGGCTTTTAAAATTGCTGGCTCAATGGCACTGAAAGAAGCTGTGCTTAAAGCTTCACCAGTACTATTAGAGCCTATGATGAAAGTTGAGGTGGAAGTTCCTGAAGACTATATTGGGAACGTCATTGGTGACCTCATCTCCCGCCGAGGGCAGATTGAAAGCCAAAGTACTGAACAGGGACTCGCTAAAGTGGCATCCAAGGTTCCACTGGCGACCATGTTTGGTTACGCCACCGACATCCGGTCGAAGACCCAAGGTCGAGGTATTTTTACGATGGAGTTTAGCCACTATGAGGAAGTGCCTCGTAGCGTGGCTGAAACTATCATTGCAAAAAGCAAAGGGAACGCTTAATTAGAAAAGGAAACGAGCATTCATGGCACGCGCAAAGTTTGAAAGAAATAAACCCCACGTTAACATCGGTACTGTTGGCCACGTTGACCACGGTAAAACTACTTTAACAGCAGCTATTACCATGACCTTAGCTGCTCTCGGTCAAGCCGAAGCTAAAGGTTATGACCAAATCGACAACGCACCTGAAGAGAAAGCACGGGGTATTACAATTAACACTGCTCACGTTGAGTATGAGACCGCAAATCGTCACTATGCTCACGTAGACTGTCCTGGACACGCTGACTATGTGAAAAACATGATCACTGGTGCAGCACAAATGGACGGCGCTATTCTTGTAGTAGCTGCTACCGATGGCCCTATGCCTCAAACTCGTGAACACATTCTGTTAGCTCGTCAGGTAGGGGTTCCTAAACTAGTTGTCTTTTTGAACAAAGAAGACATGGTAGACGACGAAGAATTGCTAGAGTTGGTCGAACTAGAAGTCCGGGAACTACTCACCAGCTATGATTTTGATGGTGATAATATTCCTGTGGTTAAAGGTTCCGGCCTGAAAGCTCTGGAAAAAATGACCTCTGCCCCCAAAACCCAACGAGGTGAAGATCCTTGGGTCGATAAAATTTACGAATTGATGGATGCGGTAGATTCTTACATCCCTAATCCAGAGCGCGACATTGACAAACCCTTCTTAATGGCGGTAGAAGACGTATTCACCATCACAGGTCGTGGTACGGTGGCTACCGGACGTATCGAACGCGGCAAAGTTAAGGTGAACGATAACGTAGAACTAGTGGGTCTGAAAGACACTCGTACCACCACCGTCACCGGGATTGAAATGTTCAAGAAGAGCCTTGATGAAGGCTTGGCAGGGGACAACGCTGGTGTACTGCTTCGTGGTCTGAAAAAAGAAGATATTGAACGGGGTATGGTAATTGCTAAACCCGGTTCTATCACTCCTCACACCCAGTTTGAAGGTGAAGTCTACGTACTAACTGAAAAAGAAGGTGGTCGGAAAACACCATTCTTCGCTGGCTACCGTCCTCAGTTCTACGTGCGGACAACAGATGTAACCGGCACCATTAAAGCTTTTACCTCTGATGACGGCAAAGACGTAGAAATGGTAATGCCTGGCGATCGCATCAAAGTGACTGTAGAATTGATCAACGCGATCGCAATTGAGCAAGGTATGCGTTTTGCGATTCGTGAAGGTGGCCGCACCATTGGTGCTGGTGTCGTCTCCAAAATCGTCAAGTAGTACCCTTTTACTCTAAATAATGAAGAGCAGAGATGGTAAGATGCCTCTCTGCTCTTTTATCTGAACTTAATTGCGGGAATGGGGAGTAGAGAATAGGGAGTAGGATAAACAAACTACTCCCCACTCCCCACTCCCCACTCCCCACTCCCCTAATAAATCAGAACCTGGAAAATTAAAGATGGCAACTCTACAACAGCAGAAAATTAGAATTCGTTTAAAAGCTTTTGACCGTCGATTGTTGGATACATCTTGCGAGAAGATTGTAGATACAGCTAACCGGACTAACGCAACAGCCATAGGCCCAATTCCCTTACCTACAAAACGGAAAATCTATTGCGTACTGCGTTCTCCTCACGTAGATAAAGATTCACGGGAACATTTTGAAACCCGTACCCACCGCAGAATTATTGACATCTACCAGCCTTCCTCTAAAACTATTGATGCTTTAATGAAGTTGGATCTGCCATCTGGTGTTGATATTGAAGTCAAACTGTAGTTCAGAAGAATTCAGCAGTTAGAATTCAGGAATCAAAACTAACTAACGCATTATTAAACCCAGTTAATTTATTCACCACTCATACAGAATATTCTGCGGTAAGCTAATAGTCTAGTTTTTGTGTCAGGCTTTGCTACATAATTCAACCTTAGCAGTATGCGTCTACATACTGAATTATAGCTCTTGGTTTCTAAATTCTTTACCAAGGACTATAGTGTGAATACTTAACCAGCCCTGAGAAAATTGATCTCAGGGCTTTTTATTTAGTGATAGAATGTAAATAAAGTACGGGAAAGCAGAGAACAATAAATTTTTAAAATTAAATTTATTCTAAGGTAACAATGACATCTTCATCTAGAATTGCTGTTCGTGAACTACCTCTGTTCCCGTTACCCGAAGTAGTTCTTTTTCCTACAAGACCATTACCATTACATATCTTTGAATTTCGCTACCGAATCATGATGAACACGATTTTGGAGAGCGATCGCAGGTTCGGTGTAGTAATGGTCGATCCAGTAAAAGGTACAATTGCCAATGTGGGCTGTTGTGCAGAAATTATCCATTACCAGCGCCTACCAGACGACCGCATGAAGATGCTGACTCTTGGACAGCAACGGTTTCGTGTCTTAGAATATGTGCGAGAAAAACCTTATCGCGTGGGCTTGGTGCAATGGATAGAAGATGAACCACCTAGCAAAGATTTGCGTCCTTTGGGAGCCGAAGTTGAACAACTGCTCAAAGATGTAGTACGCCTCTCGGCTAAGTTAACAGAACAAAACATTGAACTACCAGAAGAATTACCAGACTTGCCAATAGAGCTATCTTACTGGGTAGCTAGTAACCTTTATGGTGTTGCATCTGAACAACAATCATTGTTAGAAATGCAAGATACGGCTGCTCGTTTAGAACGAGAGGCAGAAATCTTAACTTCTACCCGTAATCATTTAGCAGCTCGCTCAGTGTTGAAAGATACTTTCAATCAGAAGTCATAAGCTAAATTAACTAGAAGATGAGTCTTATTAGCGTTCTACCTTGCAGTTTCGTGATTTTATGTTTATGCAAGAGTAGTCGCTAATACCATCGATTAAGAGTAAGTGATATGTAATTTAATTTCTGACCCCTAAATTCTGTCTATAAAAATAACTTGTGGAAATAAATACTATCAAGCATTGAGTGAGTTAGCAATTGATTTAATTACGATTCTAAAGTGTTAACTGATAGTACACCATAACTACCAAAAATTTTTAATATTTCTAGATATTCTATTAAATCGGCTAGAGCAGATTGCATTTTTGGTTGTTGAATATCTGTTTCTATATCAAGAAAAAATACATATTCTCCTAAAGAACGCTTGGTAGGACGAGATTCAATTCTGCTGAGATTAATTCCTAGTTCAGCAAATACTTGCAGAGGTTTGATTAAGGCTCCAGGCATATTTGCAGGCAAGCTAAAAGCTAGAGAGCTATGAGTAGGATTTAGATTATTGATGTGATATTCAAACTGGGCTTGATGTTGACTCACTACCCAAAAGCGAGTACAGTTTTCAGGATAGTCATTAATGCCTTGGGCAAGAATGGGCAAATTGTAGAGTTGGGCTGCTCTAGAAGAGGCGATCGCAGCTGCTGTTAAATCTTGGTTTAATAATTGTAGAGCTTCTGTTGTGGAATTACTCGGTATAATTTGTACATTTGGCAGTGATTGACCCAACCAATTTTGACATTGGGCTAAAGCTTGGGGATGAGAATAAACTTTCTCAATTTTATCTAAACCAGAAGCCCCAGAAATTAAGCTATGAACAATAGGCATCACTAAGGCCAATTGAATTTGCAAACTATCCAATTGCCAAAGTGCATCCATTGTCATAGTCACACTACCTTCAATGGAATTTTCTACTGGTACAACCGCTAACTGTGTTTTGCCTGCTGCCACAGCTTGGAGTGACTGAGCTATGCTGGGGTATGGGCATAAAGTAGCTTCTATTCCCGTTGTTTTGGTTAGCCAGTTGACATATAAAACTGCTGCTTGTTCTGCATAAGTACCTGGTGGGCCTAAATGAGCAATCGATAAAGACATAATGTTGGAACAGGAACTATTGTGAGATTAATAGACTATACCGCAGCGAATCCATACTTGAAGCAACAAAACATTGATTTAGCTTTGTTGAACTCCACACTGCTGTTCTATCTTGAACAAAGATACAGTTTGTAATTGCATTCACTAGCAGACTTACCATATTGCGTATCGGAACAACATTACATCCACCCCAGCACATTGGCATAAAACTTTGATTTTTTCTTTTCAGAAGTAATTCCTAACAGCTAAATCTCATATTGAGAAAGCAGTGAGTAGACACACATCACAGAGATGAAATTTGTTCTCTCATTGATCATCTTGTTTTTTATACTGGTATTATTTTTTATATTTTTTGTTTTTTGTACTGAAAAAACTATTTTTGGAAAATGACTGCAATTTGATTTATAATTATAAAAATATTACTAATTTATTTTAAAAATCTTGTGATTTAATAAATCTATTATTAAAGTCTGAGGTCATACATAAGTAATATGTATGTTTATTATTTGAGTATATTAAAATAATAATTGCCCTAAATTTATTAACATATAAAAGTATCAAATCACTGCTGTCTGCAAAATCATGCCTACAAGATTTACTGCTTCTCAATCGGTAAAAATTGCTGTACCGCAACAGCCTATTCCTATTCAACATTACTTGCGGCAGCCTCAACGATTGGTGAATGCTTTAGTTGATAACAGTCGTGTCCAACAGCTTTCTAAGGAAGTATTTCGGCTAAAAATGCGTCCTCTATCTTTTATGACATTGAGTATTCAACCAACTGTAGATATGAGGGTTTGGGCAGAATCAAATAGTGTAATTTATTTGCGTTCAGTAGGTTGTGAAATCCGAGGTTTTGAGTATATTAACCAACGTTTTAGCCTCAATTTAAAAGGTTATTTATCACCACATCAATCTAGCAATGGTACTCGCCTGGAAGGAAAAGCTGATTTAGAAGTACAAGTAGAATTACCTCCACCATTTTCTCTCACTCCAAAGCCAATTTTAGAAGCTACTGGCAATGGTTTGCTCAAGAGTGTTTTAGTTACTGTTAAACAAAAATTGTTGCATCAGCTACTCATAGATTATCGTCATTGGGTAACATCGCAAATGGCAGAAAAAGCTCTAGAAGATAATAGTGGTGATTTACCAATTTTGAATTTAGATTAGTGCTTATTTAGTATTAAATTCAGTTATAAATATACAGTTAGTAGCAAGTAATTCTGTATTTGCTACTAACCAAAAAAATTTATACATCTGTTTTAAACTATGATGCTACTACAATTATTACCACTCTAAAAAATAAAAGCGAGTTTGCCTTTCCACAGCTTTACGCAATATTAACTCCACAGCACGCAAGTCCCACAAAACCCACCATATACCTTCAGGGCTTTTATCAACTTGAGGATGGGCAAGAAGATATGAAAAGAGTTTCTCAACAGTATCTAATCCCTGTTGCGGATCATACCATCGAAGATTATTTTGTAATTCTTCGTCGTCATCTTCATATTTAATAAATGCACTAAGAGGAACAACCCCTAGTTCTAGTGCAATATCTTCAAGTAAAATATCTGCTACAGACAAGTTATTCCCGAAAATAAGTCCTTCATTTTTTAAGTCCATATTCGAGGGTAATTTGATCGCACCTTCATTCTCAATGATGATTGCTAGTTGACGAGACATAGCTTTTTAAATGTATTTATTCGATATCTTCTTCATTACCGTAAGCATAAATATCAAATACCATTGATGCCCCTAGTTCTGATATGCGCTGAACAGTTTGTGCAGTAAGATTAAAACCTTTGTTCCACCCTTTCATGTGGATAGCAATTCTTACTTGAGCATCATAAATGGCTGATAGCTCTTGCCAAAGAATAGAATTTGTTGATACACGCGAAAGCAAATCAATAATTAATTCTTCTGCTGTTATGGGTGCAGAGCCTTTTAATTTCAGCAGCCAAGCTCCTTTTTTGTAGGGAGCATATTTAGGATTAGAATCTTGTCTAGCACCACGATGATGAGCTTGAGTTGGTTGACAACTCAAAAGCTTTGAAATATTATCGGGATTTAATTCTTCACCATAAACACCAAGACAGACAGAGGTTTTATCAACTGAACCTCCAAGGATAAGTAAATTTTCCATACGATTAAATCCCAGCTTGATGATGGCTTTTAATGCCGCGATCGCACCTACCAATGAATACTCCAAATTATCCAAATTACTGCTGAATTTGGCAAGGGCTGAAAGATTTACGATGCAGGGATGAAGCGCCGTATTCTCGCAACGCCTGTAAATGTTTTGGGCTACCGTATCCTTTATTCTTGGCTAAGTCGTACTGGGGATACTTTGCGGCTAAACGCAGTATTAAATCGTCACGCCAGACTTTAGCCACAATACTAGCAGCTGCGATGGAAAGCGATCGCTCATCTCCTTTGACGATTGTTTGTTGGGGTATGTGCAAATCTTTCATTGCTTGATTACCGTCAACCAAGCAAATTACAGGCTGTACTTTCAATTTGAGTACAGCCCGTTTCATGGCTAACAGTGTCGCCTGCAAAATATTTATTTGATCAATCTCCGCAGTTGCAGCAAAGCCGATTCTCCAGTCTGTTGCTAATTCACAAATTTGTGCGGCTAATTTCGCTCTTTTAGAACTGGAAAGCTTTTTACTATCTTTAATTCCAGCTGCAATCAATTGGGCGAAAGCATCTGCTGGGAGAATGACGGCTGCTGCAACTACAGGGCCAAATAAAGCACCACGTCCGACTTCATCGATGCCGACAATTAAGCCAGACATCCCCGCTAAAGTGGACGAAAACTCCAGCCATTCCAGTTCACCTAAATTTGGTAGGGAATTAACAGCAGTTTGTTGAATCTCTACCATAAAGCATCTTAACTTTCTTCAGAACCAGATTCTACAGCCGAGGAACGACGACGGCGGCGGCGGCTACCTGTAGCAGTCAGATTTGCTTCCGTGTCTTCAGGGGTGGGTGCAAATCCCTCTGACTCTATTGGTTCTTCGGGTAAAGATTTTGCCTCTGGTTCTACAGGTGGTGGGGCGATGGGTTGAGTGAAGGTTTCAGGAATAGCCACCTCGGCAGGCGGTGGTGATAATGTGCTTGTTCCTTGTCCTGGCTGAACAATGTTAATAATCACTGATTTGGGATTTTTCACTTCCCTATCCAATTTCACTAAGGGGGAGATTCCCATCAATGCAAAAACATCTTGTTCTTCTATAGTCATTTCTACAGTTCTAATTTCCGGTGGTTCTACCACTGGTTTGACTGGTTCTGTTTTGATGACTTTATTGCGTTCGACTCTTTCTGTCCAACCTGATTTACCTAATGTGGGTGCAGGGATATCTGGTGTTGGGCTTAAGTCAACTTCATTATCCAGGTCTAGATCAGTATCACTATCAAAACCGAGAGAATTAGGTGCTAGGCGTGACTCATCTTTTCCATTTGCGCCATTAATCCCAATTCTGCGGCGACGGGTGCGGTTGCCACGTTTATTGTTATCACCCAGTTCATGATAGCTGGGATGATTAACTAAATTTAAGGCGCTTAAATCACCATCACTATCAAAACTATCACCAAAGCTATCAAAGCTTTCTCTCGGTTCGGAAATCCGCGCTACGGGTAAACGAGGTTCTCTTTGTGGTAGAGGTACAAAACGTTCTGGTAATTCTGCTGGTGTGGGTAAGCGAGTTTCGGTTTCGCCGGGGAGATGGACAATGTGACCTAAGCCACCGCAGGTTGGACAAGTACCACCAAACAATTCGTAAATGTTTTGACCTTGGCGCTTGCGAGTCAGTTCGACTAAACCGAGTTCGGTGAGTTGGGCAATTTGGGGACGGGCTTTATCTGCTTTCAGGGCTTTGTTGAAATGTTCCAAGACGTGTAATTGGTCACGCCGTGATTCCATATCAATGAAGTCAACAACAATTACCCCAGCAATATTCCGCAGTCGCAATTGACGAGCAATTTCTGTGGCGGCTTCGCAGTTTGTCCACAATACTGTTTCTCTGGCTGTTGCCGATCGCGTGAAAGAACCAGAGTTAACATCAATTACGGTGAGGGCTTCTGTCGGTTCAATAATAATGTAACCACCAGAAGGTAAATCGACTCTGGGTTTGAGGGCTTCTCGAATCGCGGCATTGATGCGGAAATACTCTAATATAGGTGAGCGATCGCGGTGATGATCAATTAACAATCCTTGGGGTGTTTGTCCGCCACTCCAGTTCTGCAAATACTGTTTTACCCGCTTCAAGCCGGTGCTGGAATCAACCACAATTCGGTTGACATCTGCACCATACATATCCCGCAATACCCGTTGAATAAAGTCATCATCTCGATTCAACAGGGCTGGCGCACGAGTTGATTGTGCTTCTTGTTGAATTGCTTCCCATTGTTTTTGCAGCAATTCCAAGTCTTCCATGATGGCTTCTTCGGGTTTGCCTTCGGCTTCTGTACGTACCAACAAACCCATCCCCGCCGGTTTGATTAAGATTGCTAACGCCCGGAGGCGATTGCGTTCATTTTCACTTTTAATCCGGCGAGATAAATTCACGCCCCGACCGTAAGGCATCAGTACTACGTAGCGTCCAGGCAAAGTAATGTTACCAGTGAGCCGAGGCCCTTTTGTTCCGGTTGGCTCTTTCATTACTTGCACCAGCACTTTTTGTTGCGGTGCTAATAATTCTGTAATGGCTGCGGCTGTTCGCTTTAACCTTAATGGGCCTAAGTCCGTAACATGAATAAAGCCATTGCGCTCTGGATCACCAATATTTACAAAAGCTGCATCAATTCCGGGTAAGACGTTTTCTACTACACCTAAGTAGATATCACCGATTTGGTGATGGCCTGTGGCTACAACCAGTTCTTGTATTTGATCTTCAGAAAATACGGCAGCGATTTGATGCTGCTCTGCGATGATAATTTGTTTTGGCATTCAATTTCCTCAAAAATTGGCAGCACAAGTGTAGTTCTGGCGGTTGGTCATATCCCTCGCCCCTGCCAGCTACTAAAGGTACTGCTGATAATAAAATTTGTGAAGCCGAGCTTCAAAGTTAAAGAGTTAATGACTGAGTAATTGCGTTGACACGCCTGTTTATTCCAGAACGGCTGCATATTGTTTCAGTAAATAAATCAACCGTCCGTGGTTGATTTTTGATGCGATACCCGCACCACCTGGGATTGGGCATTCAGCAGTTGTTTAAAAAAATATAGCGTGAGAGTTGCCGACGGAGCCTGCTTTTAAGTTACTAGTTCACTCAAGTTGCTATCAAGAGAGGCTGTTTTTAATCCGCTTGTTGCTTGTCTGGGATAAAATCCTAGAAGTTGCTCTCTAGTATCTTTGCTTCTGCTCCCTGAGTATAGGGGGTAGTGAACTAGTGAATTCAATGCAGCGCCAGAAAATTTCTCTTCACCTCATTCTAACGCAACCTTGCTAAAAATCAATTCCCACGATGTGCTACATCCGGGTAACTACTAGCAAGTTACCCTTTAAGGATTATACTCCCAAAATTAACTGATTGCGGTGAATTTGCAGAAGTTGAAATTCTTGATTTGCAACTACTTTCAGCATAGATAGGACTTGCTCAGGACGCAAGGAAATACCGTCATTGCGGCAATTACCTAGAAAACGCAGAATAGCGGTAGATTCGGCGACACTGTTGTTAATTTTTACTAATGATAATTCCCACAGGCGATCGCGCAGATTTACTATTTGAGTTTTACCCGATTTATTGGTTTGCTCTAGGTTAATTTCTTCCTTGGCCAAGAGGACATCAATCCATTCTTGCCATTGTGCAGCTGTGGCTTCATTCGCAACTGCTACCGTAATCAAGTATTCGGCTGCGGCTAAGGCTTGGTTTGCCGATGGAGATTTTAAATCTATCTCTGCTACACAATATATAGGTATATCGCTGGGCAGTTCCTCGGCTAACTTTGCCTGAAAAGTTTCCGTGTCTACTGGTGTAGTTAACTCAAAATCGACAATTTCGCCACTGCTAGTAGCACCTAAAGGTAAAGCACTGGCAATCATAATCCGGGGGTTTGGGTGAAATCCACCTGTGTAAGCGACTGGCAAACTCGCGCGGCGCACAACTCGATCAAGTAAACGCAGCAAATCAAGATTACCTAGCAAAGCCATGTCACCTTGCTTACCAAACCAGACACGCAATCTTTGGACTTTGGTAGTATTCGGAACAAACTCACCTGCAAATTGGGGTATTGGCGGCGGCTCAATCACAATATTATGACCGAAGTCTGTGCCGCAGACACCGCAATGGGAACAACCTTCAAAGGAACAATCAGGAACAATTGCTGCTTCTAAGGCGCGTTGCAAGTCTTCTTTTAACCATTTTTTATCGATGCCGGTATCAATATGATCCCAGGGAAGGGGGGTATTGAGGGAGTCGGGAGTCGGGAGTTGGGAGTTGGGGGAATCTTTGTCTTGTGAATGAAACAAATTCCATTCGCCGTTTTCGACTTGGCGGTATTTCCAATCTAGACCTGCTTCTTTAATCGCATTACCCCAAGCGGTGAAAGCTTTATCTAAACTGTCATACCAAGAATCCATACCTGCACCTAATTCCCAAGCGCGGCGGACAACTTGACCCAAAGTGCGATCGCCTCTACCAATAAAGTCTTCCATTGCCGAAATGCGGACATCGGTGAAGTTGACCTTTACTCCCCGTATCCGGCGAAATTCTTGCCGCAGTAAGTGTTGTTTGCGTTCAAATTCCGCAGTGGCGACGGAGTGCCATTGAAATGGTGTATGCGGTTTGGGGGTAAAGTTGGAAATTGTCAGGTTAAAGTTAAGCGGTCTTCTGCCTTTTCCCCGACATTCTCTTTGTAGCCAAAGGACTGTTTCAGCAATGCCTAAAACATCTGCATCTGTCTCACCCGGCAAGCCAATCATAAAATAGAGTTTGATTTTATCCCAGCCTTGTTCCCAAGCTGTTTTCACACCTCTTAATAATTCTTCATTGGTCAAACCTTTATTCACAATGTCCCGCATTCTTTGGGTTCCGGCTTCTGGTGCAAAGGTTAAGCCACCTTGGCGCGTACCACCGAGAATGTTGGCAATGTTCTCATCAAATCTATCTACACGCTGACTTGGTAAAGACAGGGAAATGTTTTCATTTTTTAACCGATTTTTAATTTCCATCCCCACCGCCGGTAGGGCTAAATAATCGGAACAACTCAAAGATAGTAAAGAAAATTCATTGTAACCAGTCGCCCGCATTCCCTGTTCAATGGCATCTACCACTTTTTCTGGTTCCACATCTCGCGCCGGACGGGTAAGCATTCCTGGTTGACAAAAGCGACAGCCACGGGTGCAACCACGACGAATTTCAATTGTCAGGCGATCGTGTACTGTTTGGACGTAGGGGACTAAGCCAATAGAATAGGCGGGTATGGGTGTGGCAACTCTTCTGATAATCCGTTTTGGCACATCGGGGCGGTTAGGATAAACTGAGCCATCGGTTGCCATGTCGTAAAATTGCGGAACGTATACCCCTGGTATTTGTGCCAAGTCGAGGAGTAAGTCGCGGCGGCTCAATTTGGCTTGTTTACCTTCTTCCAACACCATACCGATTTCGGGTAAGAGTTCTTCGCCATCACCCAAAGCGAAGAAGTCAAAAAAGTCGGTGTAGGGTTCCGGGTTTGAGGTGGCGGTTTGTCCACCAGCAAAAATGAGGGGATAATTCCCGGTGGCTCGTTCTTGCCATGTGAGGGGAATTCCTGCTAAATCCAACATTTCTAAGATGTTGGTTGCACCCAATTCGTAACTGAGACTAAAACCTAAAATGTCAAATTCTAATAGCGATCGCTTAGACTCTACAGCAAACAAGGGGGTATTTGTTTCCCTTAACTTTGCTGCTAAGTCTGTACCAGGGAGGTAAGCGCGATCGCATAATTGGCGTGGTTGGGCATTCAAAATGTTATAGAGAATGATATGCCCCAAGTTGGAAGAACCAACTTCATAGACTTCTGGGTAAGTTAATACCCATCTGACAACTGCCGTTTCCCAAGGCTTATGTACTGCTAGGCGTTCGTTACCGAGGTAACGCGCGGGTTTTAGAATATCCGGTGTAATTAATTTTTCAACTGCAACAGCCACTGTGCTATCTTCTAGCTACTTTTATGATTTACAGATAATCACCTCCAACCTTAGCACTGATTTGGTCGCAGCATAGTTTTATCTTTGTAACTGAAAACATCCTTTACAAACCTTTGCTACGAAGATTACTTATATGCTAGATTTACGGGTTAGCCGATACCAACTCAGCATTATCTGCAAACTCAAACACTTCATCAAGTTGAGTTAATTCAAAGATAATTTTCAGGGCTGGAGACACAGAACATAACCTTAAGCCCCGTTCCAAGTTTTGCGCCAGCTTCAACGCAGACACCAACGCCATTAAGCCGGCACTATCTAGTGACTCTACTGCTGCCAAATCCACAAGTAAGATTGCGACATCATTAGCCGTTAATGCTGTGGTTAAATCTCGTTCAAGTTCCAATGCGTTGGCGGCATTGAGTTTGCCCTGTGGACGAATCACTGCAATTTTTGGGCATTCCAGCACTGCTTGCATATTGACATCCTAAATTAGAGTTATTAAATCTTTAACCTGAGATTTATTTGAACATAATCTCTTTTTTTAAACATCGACCATACGTCTTACATCTCTTTGCTGAATCTTTATCACTGAAGGGGATATCTTTAAAGATTGTCATAAATACAGGGTAAAATGTGTTCATATATACTTTTTTTTAATATTGCTTCTCAAACAATCAACATAGACAGCCACAAAATAAATTGCTCATTGGTAAATTTGCTGGAAAAGCCTAATTTAACGATACTTCAGCCAGTTCGTGTGGACTGAGAAAATGAGATGAAATCCGCTCATTGACGAAGAAAAAAGATAGGGCTAGAAGTAAATCAGTGAGCGAAACAAATGTGATCTAAATCACTAAATTTATAAATCTAGATCACAATTTTTACTTAGCTACATCCCAGATAATTTAGTATTACCTAAAATGGGTTAATCAATATGAAAACGAGTAAGTATGCTATTCGCCAACTGGTAGAAAAGGCTCTTGATATTAAAAAATTAACTCCAGAGATAGAAAATGAAATTAACTCCGAATTAACTCAAAATGGTTATATTTCGGATGTAGACTACGAAGCTTTGGAATTATTAATGGCAGAAATGGATGCTGGCAGAATCAAGCTAGTTCCTAGCTGGGGATATTAATCTTTAGTCAATTGTCATTAGTCATTGGTCATTTGTGATGGCAATTCATTTTTAATCTCTAACCCTTAGCCTGGGAAATTTTCTGTGAGATTTACTGTTTAGTTACCTGGTGTGGCGTAAACTGTGCTAGTCAGCATTAATGTTTGCATTAATATTAAGTCGCCATGCACTTCGCTAAACGCCTAGAAAAAATTCCTCCCTACCTATTTGCTGAAATTAACCGTAAACGAGCAAAACTCGTCGCCGAGGGAGTTGATATCATTAATATGGCAATAGGCGACCCCGATAAACCGACTCCGGCACATATTCTCCAGGTAATGCACGCGGCAATTGATAATAGTGCCACCCATAACTATCCACCCTACGAAGGAACACAAGAATTTCGGCAAGCGGCTGCTAAATGGATGGAACGTCGGTTTGGGGTAACTGATTTAAACCCAGATACACAGGTTGTAGCATCTATCGGTTCTAAAGAAGCAATCCATAATACTTTTTTAGCTTTTGTAGAAGCAGGAGACTATACACTCATCCCCGATCCTGGGTATCCGGTGTATCGCACTTCCACAATTTTTGCTGATGGCGAACCATTCACAATGCCACTGAAGGCAGAAAATCAGTTTTTACCTGATTTAAACGCAATTCCCGAAGAAATTGCCCAAAAAGCCAAGCTGTTGTGGATTAATTACCCCAATAATCCTACTGGGGGAGTTGCAAACCTAGAATTTTTTGCCGAATTGGTAGATTTTTGTAAGCATTACAACATCTTGCTGTGTCATGACAATGCTTACTCAGAAATGGCATACAACGGCTACAAACCGCCGAGTGTGTTGCAAGTACCTGGGGCAAAGGATATAGCTATTGAGTTTCACAGCTTGTCGAAGTCTTACAATATGACAGGCTGGCGCGTTGGTTTTGTTGTGGGGAATGCGTTGGGAATTCAAGGTTTAAGGCAAGTCAAAACCAACGTTGATTCGGGAGTATTTAAGGCAATTCAAACAGCTGCGATCGCAGCTTACAATACTTCAGAAGCCGAACTGCAAACTTTGATGTCTGTTTATCAAAATCGCCGCGACACCATTGTAAAAGGGTTGCAATCTTTAGGATGGCCGATTCAACCGCCAAAAGCTACCCTTTATGTATGGGTTCCTGTTCCTGCTGGCTATACTTCTGCGGAATTTGTAAATTTACTGCTTGACAAATGCGGCATTATGGTAGCACCAGGTAGTGGTTACGGTGCATCTGGTGAAGGCTTTTTCCGCATTGCTTTAACTATCCCTGAAGAAAGAATGCAAGAAGCCATTGAGCGAATGAAGGACGCTGGTATTCGCTACGCTTGAAAAGTATGAAGTCTGAAGTATGAAGTCTGAAGTATAAAGTTTTAGCGTTGGTGAATAATAGAGTGAAATTAAAACTAACTCATTCACCTCTCCGCGCCTCTGCGTGAGGTACAATCCTCCCAAAACTACTCAACACCGAACTCTCAAATTTCAGACTTCAGACTTTCTACTTTGCCACATCTGCTGAATAAATTGATGGAGTTGCTGTTTAGCAATTAAGTCTGGTTCGCCTTTTGGTTCTTTGACTAAAACCTGACTCAACAGGGTAATTACTTCTGTGTCTAAAGCAGGGTGAAATAATTGGAGAGGCCAAAGCAAATCAGATGCGTCTCGCAAGTCAGTAATTTGTGGTGGTTCTTGAGTATGGTTAGCCAGCAGTAAAGGACGCACCCAACACAACTGACGAGATACGACAACTTCAATCACTTCCGCGTACAAATTCTTGTCGCTATGCTCTAAAGACACAATTTGTCCTGGTTGAAATTCTGGGTGTGTATCCATAATCATGTAGCTAGGGCGATGGCAAAGTTAATTTTGCAGCTTTTCTCATTGTAATTGGCAGGACGGGCTAGTTTTGAGAACCTACCTTTGGGTAAGAGGGAGTTTGAAATTTAATGTTATAAAATAAGTAAATAACTGTTAAGCTGTTAAGCGATCGCCAATAGGCATTCCGTTGTAGTAAATCATCGAAACAAGAGCAAAGAACCGTGTCAGTCGAAACCATTGAGAAGAGTTCCACATCCCGCAAGCTCGCCCCTCGGTATCGCGTTCTGCTCCATAACGACGACTACAACTCGATGGAGTACGTGGTGCAGGTATTATTAACAACAATACCAAGTCTCACTCAGCCGCAAGCTGTGAGCATCATGATGGAAGCACATACAAATGGGTTAGCTTTAGTCATTACCTGCGCCCTAGAACACGCTGAATTTTACTGTGAAACCTTGAAAAATCACGGTTTATCCAGCAGTATTGAACCTGATGAATAGTTTGAGCAGCCTTGGCGACTGGAAGTCTCGGCTACACAGACAAAACCCACCTACGTGGGTTAAAAACTCTAGATTTTTTATTAGTCCGCGCAGGCGGACTTTGTTTGTATAGCCGCGATTTCAGTCGTCGGGGCTTTTATTTTAAAATCACTTGGTATGAAAAACAACCTTACCCGTTTAGCTCAACGCCCTGCCCCTATTCGGCTTGGTTGTTTTATTTTAATGCTTTTGTGCTTATGGTTGCCTTTCGCTGCCCCCATTTACTTGCTAGTGCGTGATGCTAACTTAGTAAGTATTTTGACAATGGTTTTACTATATATAGAATTTATTATTTTGTTGAAGCTATGGGGTAAATACGTTTACCAGCAACCTCAGATATTGCAGCATTATGGCTTAGACACTACACCACACAACAGAATAGATTTGCTGCGTGGCTTGGCTATAGGTTTCACTAATATTTGGCTACTTTTTGGCATAGAAAGTCTTTTAGGTTGGTTGGTATGGCAACAGCCCAAAGTTTTCTTATTAAAAATAGTTATAGAAGGTGTAATTGTCGGCTTGGCTGTAGGATTTGCCGAGGAGTTATTATTTCGCGGTTGGTTGCTTGATGAACTAGAACGCGACTACAACCAGCGTGTAGCATTATGGACGGATGCTGTTGTCTTTGCTACCTTGCATTTTATTAAACCATTGGATGCAATTATCCAAACTCTGCCGCAGTTCCCGGCTTTAGTGGTTTTGGGATTAACGCAGGTATGGGCGAAGCGTTGGCGTAGAGGGCGTTTAGGTTTACCAATTGGTTTGCATGGTGGTTTGGTTGGAGGTTTCTACATTATTAATGTTGGTGGATTAATTAAATACACGGGTGTAGTACCTGATTGGGTTACGGGAGTATATCAAAATCCTTTGATGGGTGTGATGGGGTTATTTTTGATGAGTATTTTGGCGGTATGGATGAGTAGGAGAGGGAAGCGATCGCACCTTATGAAATAATATTAGAGCTATTTGCGATCGCAGCAATAAGATGCAAAATATCACCCAGAAATGAAATTTGCCGTCACGCACCAAACATCAGCATAGTAAAATCACTGTAGTCAAAAATCTGCTCAAATATCTGCGTGAAAACCGACAGCATATTTTATCGCCTCTTTCAAGAACTCCCTGGTATCTTCTTTGAACTGATTGGCAACCCTCCCGAAATTGCCAACATCTATCAATTTGCTTCTGTTGAAATCAAACAAACAGCCTTTAGAATTGATGGTGTATTTCTCCCCATTCAAAATGAACAAAGCCCGATTTATTTTGTCGAAGTTCAATTTCAACCAGATGCAGATATTTATTTACGCCTAATATCAGAAGTCGCTTTATACTTACGCCAAAATAAACCTAAAAATCCTTGGCGAGGAGTAGTAATTTATCCCAGCAGAGATATAGATATCGGTGATAAAGAAAATTTTTTAGAATTATTCCAAAGCCAGCGTATCAGTATAATTTACTTAGATGAATTAGGCAAACCTGCATCCTTACCCATAGCTATTGCTACGATAAAATTAGTAATTGAAGGAGAAGATACAGCAATTAACACCGCCAAGGAATTAATCAACCGTACCCAGCAAGCCGTTAATTTGCAAATACCACAAAAACAATTACTAGAATTAATAGAGACAATCTTAGTTTATAAATTTCCCCAAATGAATCGCCAGGAGATAGAAGCAATGTTTGGACTAAGTGAATTGAAGCAAACGCGGGTTTATCAGGAAGCTAGAGAAGAAGGCAAACTAGAAGGCAAACTAGAGGCTGTACCGAAGTTTTTGGACTTGGGTTTGACTGTGGAACAAATAGCACAGGCGTTAGACTTAGATATTACACAAGTCCAACAAGTAGCACAGCAAACATCTCCTAAGCAATAGCTAAAGGTCTCAGTAAAAAAAGTCTCTTTCCTCACAGATGTTGTTATCAAAGTACGTCAAATCTCGGCGGAATTAGATTTTAGAGATTCCTATATGATATGGCGATCGCTCTTTATTGATCATCGCTATTTGAAGCACAGTTTTCCATTTTAAACTAGGATGCTGAAACAGCGATCGTATTTTATAGCAATCCTATCTGAGTTGTGAAAAAGTATTCTTTTTAACGTAGACGCGAAGCGGCTTCCCGTACTCCTTCGGAGAACTCGAAGGGTAGGGTACCGCAAAGGACACAAAGAAGGAGAGGAAGGAAAAGAAAGGAAATTTCACAAATGATTTAGGACTGCTATATCAGTTACGAAATCGCTTAACTAAATCAACAACATCCTGAACATTCAATATTTTTTCCCATTCATTAACTGGAATTTTAATTTTTAATCTGCTTTGAATTTCTAGAATAAAGTCAACAAAATCTTCTCCGTCAACCCTCAAATCATGAATTAATTTTTCTGTTAACTGTGGCTTTTTACCTGGAAGACAGACGAAAAATTATAAAAGTTCTAAAACAACTTCTTCAATATTTGATTCTTCTATGTTAGACATAATCAGGACTTACACTAAATTATGAAAAAACGTAGACGCGCAGTTGATTTCCGTTCCTGTGAACTAACTTCGATTATCTATTTGAGCGCGTTGTAAACTACCAGAAAAGTCAACATACACACTCTTCCATTCTGTGAATACATCTAAAGCAGTGGTTCCGGCTTCGCGGTGGCCGTTACCTGTTTGTTTCACACCACCAAAAGGTAAGTGTACTTCTGCGCCAATAGTCGGGCCATTAATATAGGTAATACCTGCTTCAATGTCGCGCATTGCGGTAAACGCCCGGTTGATATCGCGGGTATAAATGGAAGAAGAAAGACCGTAATTAGTATCATTGAGAATAGCGATCGCTTCTTCAAAGGAATCAACCTCAATTAATGCCACTACAGGGCCAAATATCTCTTCACGGGCAACGCGCATATCTGGCGTAACATTATCTAAAATAGTTGGCAAAAAGAAATTACCCTCTTTTAATTGTCCTTCACTGGCAATTTCTCCACCAATTAAAATTTTTGCCCCTTCTTCACGGGCAATTTTCATATATTCATTCACCCGTTGCAATTGCCTGTGATTAATTATCGGCCCAATTTCTGTATCTTGGTCATAACCAGCACCCAAGCGTAACTTACGAGTACGCTCATACAGCATAGCCGTAAACTTTTCTTTAATGTCATGGTGCAATATCAGCCGACTCGTAGCTGTACAACGTTGTCCAGTTGTCCCAAAAGCCCCCCAAACGGCCCCATTTAAAGCTAGTCCTAAGTCTGCATCTTCCATCACAACTTGGGCATTTTTGCCGCCCATCTCCAAACAGACACGCTTGTGAGTGCGTCCGCAAGTTGCACCCACAAAAGCACCCGTTTCCGAAGAACCAGTGAAAGAAACTAAATCAACATTGGGATGTTCGACTAAAGCTTTACCGACTTCTTCACCAACACCATGCACTAAGTTAATCACACCTGCGGGTAAACCTGCGGCGGCGAAAATTTCTACTAGTTTGGTTGCACAAGCGGGAGTATCTTCAGCAGGTTTGAGAATCACAGTATTACCACATACCAAAGCTGGCATAGCTTTCCAGCAAGGAATAGCAACAGGGAAGTTCCACGGTGTAATTAAAGCACAAACACCAATGGGCATTCGCACCGTCATCGCAAATTTATTCGGCATTTCTGAAGGAGTCGTTAACCCAAACAACCTCCGCCCTTCCCCAGCACTATAAAAAGCACAGTCAATAGCTTCCTGCACATCACCCCTAGCTTCGGTGAGGGGTTTACCCATTTCCCGACTAATTAATTGGGCGAGTTCTTCTTTATGTTGGAGTAATAATTCTCCCACACGAAAAATATATTCGGCTCTAGCTGGGGCAGGAACTTTCCGCCAACTACGATAAGCTTCACGGGCGGCGGCGACTGCTTTATCTACATCCTCAGTGTGAGAACGGGGAAAGGTGGCGACAACTTCGCTTACCAAAGCAGGGTTATAACTTTCCAGAAAGTTTCCTGTGGTAGCATCCACCCAGTGACCATTAATATAATTGCGACAAGTTAGCAGAGTCATAATTAGTATTTAAAAATTTCTTTGAGATAATTGCTATGGATTTGATTTGCTTTCTAAGTTAACGCCAAGTTTCAAGAATGGGCAGAAGACGAAAAAGTTATACACAAAATTTAAGGTACAAAAGCCAACACACCCACCGGACAACCAGAACCACCACGTAATCTGAGAATTGCGATCGCTAATGTAGTACCTTGAGGGGGTAATTGATCTAAATTCGTCAAATTTTCCAACACAATACCCTGCTGTGCCAACACTAAACGGTTAGTCATAAAACTATTATCTTGTCCAGGGTCAACACCGTGGGTATCAATTCCTACACCCGCAATTTGCCTTTCATCCAACAAAAACTGTGTAGCATCGCCGCTAAAGCCTGGAAAGTGCATAATTCCTGCCGCATCTTGGTTAAAGAAGGCATTGCTATCAGTCCACTTATGCTGCCAGCCAGTATACAGTATGACTAAACTACCCCTGGCAATCACACCGTATTTTGCCTCCCAAGCCAAAATATCAGCAATACTCAAAGCATAATCAGGATTATTCCCGACTGCTTCGCAGACATCTATCACTACCGCCGATAAAACCAGTGATTCCGCCGCATATTCATCAATTCCTACACCAGCAGAATCAAAACTATTCGGGGCGTTGATATGGGTAGCACTATGTTCACCCAAAGCAAAACGCCGCAGATAGTAGCCATCATTTTGAATATCAGCAACGGTGTTAAATTCTATCGCTGGGTCGCCCGGCCATAAAGGAATATTTCTATCAATAATATGGCTTAAGTGTATAACGCGAGAATAATTAATTTGCATAACTTTTTTAAAGTATAAACTTATCAGCGTGTATCTGCGTTTATCTGCGGTTAATTATCTTAAATGAATTTTATTGCACCATAAACAATTAAAGACGTTGCCATGCAACGCCTTTAATTAAATGAGAGATGATTGATGAGAATTTAGCCTTTATTTTTAATAATCATCACATTCACAATACTTCTTGCTGTTTCGTCGGGAATTTCTAAATTACTCCAGAGAACATTTAACAAGTCTTCTTCTTCTTTAGTGACTTGACCATCGGCTAAAATCAAGTCTGTGGCTACGGCAAAAGCAGTGTCATATAAATCATGGGGCAGTGCAGCGATCGCAGTTTTGATAAAATCATCAAATCCTTGGCGTTTAATCATACCGCACAGTTTATCAAACATCCTTCTGACTACATCATTCGGATAACTACGGAATAAGTGCATTCTCGACAAAGAAGCCATCATTGTTTGGACTTCTTCATCTGTCAAATAACCATCAGCAGCCACAGAAGCTAAAGTAATAGCCGCAAAGGCTTCGGCTGGACTCAAAGTTACATCATTTTG
This sequence comes from Nostoc spongiaeforme FACHB-130, assembly GCF_014698475.1. Classification (GTDB taxonomy): domain Bacteria; phylum Cyanobacteriota; class Cyanobacteriia; order Cyanobacteriales; family Nostocaceae; genus Nostoc_B; species Nostoc_B spongiaeforme. The sequence goes on from NZ_JACJTB010000006.1 coordinate 106,802, forward strand.
AGTGCGGATAGATAACTTATCAAATAAACCCATAGGAATCAATTTTGAATTCTACAGTTTTATGATTCCCACTACCGACCTAATCTCTACTATGCAATCCTATTTTATTGATAAGTCTATTCGTCAATAAAGGCAACGGGGAACAGGGAACAGATTTGTTGTTTATCCTAAATCATTTACAAACATCTCTGCCTTGTCCCCCTTGTCTCTTGCACTCAATCCAATGGGACTGCTATATACCAATAACAAACACTCTCACCTAGCCCAAATAATATAGGGCTTAAATGAGAGTTTTCAGAAGTCAAAAGCTAACATTCACCGTATACAATATTACCGGAAATTACCAGGATTCAAGCGAGTCCGATTCTGAGATTGAGTAGGAGTTTGACGGCGAATTGCGACACCATTGCGTAATTGTGTTCCAGTTCCACCATCTTTGCGATCGAGGAAAGGTTTAAGATTAATTCCACTTCTAGATGAGCTAACTTTGCGATTACTGCCACCTAAAATTGTGCGGCCAATGTTGTAAATTTCATCAACGCTGCCTCTGTTATTACGATAAGTGTTTACAGCAGTGGTTTGTTGACCATCATCCGCAGAAATTAAGTTTTGGAAAATGCTATTGCGGACAGTATAAGGGTCTTTGTCTCGTGGTACTGTCAACACAATTCGACAACTAGGGTTCGCTTCAGTAGTTACACAAACAATGTTTTCATTATTTAAAAAACCTGTTTGGAGTTCTTGTAACCCATCAGGACGATATTCTTCTAAGCGTTGAGCAATGGTAACACAACGTTTGTAGGGATCCCAACCACCACCCAATTGGGCAGGAGCCGCCCAAGGGAAGAATCTTCCCGGTTGACTTTCGGGCTGATACATGACAACGTATTGACCATTGCTGTTTTGACAGCTAAATCTAGTACCAGTCACTACAGTACCACTAGTGGAGGTGTCTACAGGATTTGATGAACCTGATGGATAAGGATCGGAAGTGGTCGGTACAACAATACCACCACCATCATTAACTTGAGCAAAGGCAGCGGAATTACCCAAAAATAAAGATAAGCCCAAACCGCTTAAACATAATAGCTTCAAGGGTTGAAATGCCATAAATTATCCTTTAGAGATATGAGGTTAGCTAATTGATAATCTCAGTGACGCAGAAATTTATTTTTTGATTCATTCAGAACGCCGCTTTTTCTCTTTTCGTTCTTTTTCTTCTTTGAGGATTTGTTTGACTTTGGCTTGAATGGCGGTGTGACGTTCAACGCCTTCATAACTGTAGCGGTTGTATTTACCACGAATAATTAAGTTTTCGAGATAATTCACCCGTTCTTTGCCGCCGGGGTGAGACGATATCCAGGTAGGAGGCGCATTTTTTTGTTGTTTTTGTAGTGTCGCCATTAAGTTACGCAACCCGTCAGCAGCATAGCCATTCGCCACAATCAAGCGAGTACCCAAAACATCTGCTTGACGTTCCATATCACGGCTGTAGCTGAGGGAGAAAAGTTGACCGACTGTACCACCAAAAGGCAGATATTGGGTAACGTTAGAAATTAAGTTTCCTTGGGTAACTAGTTGAAAGCCGTGGGATAAGACTACGTGAGATAATTCATGACCGATTAACCCAGCTAGTTCAGCTTCAGAATTACTTTTAGCGATCGCACCAGCATTAATAAAAACTTTACCTCCTGGTAAGGCAAAGGCGTTCAATTCTTCTTCAGGAATCACAAAAAATTCGTATTTAAATTCAGTGCGTCCTGAAACTTTTACTAGTTTCTGCCCAATTTCGTTAACGTAGGCCAGCACTTCCTCATCTTTAACTAATGGTAGCTGTTGTTTTGCCTGTTTCGCTACCGACTCACCCACCGCACCTTCGCCTTGTAGCAGCAAGATGGTAGAGTCTAAGGCAGAAAACGGCCCTAACAAACTACCTGTCACAGCATAGCCCACTGCACCGGTAATGATGTTAGCGAGAGTGTTACCTCTAATTTCTTCGCGGATATGGGCTTTGTAGCGTTTGAGATTTTTTTCTGCAAGTTGGGTAAATTCCTCGGCTTGCGGATCATTAGGATAAAGAATCGCAAATTGACGCGCTGCTAAGGATGCTTCCATCCATTTTTTTTCATCAGCTAGTGCGGTAACTTTGGCTTTAATTAAATCTGGCTGATCGGGATATAGTGATGATGCTCGTTCTAAAATCTCTACAGCTTCTTTAGGGCGATTATATTGCTTGAGAATCTCAGCATAGCGAATATGACCAGGAATAAATTCGGGATACTGTTCAACTAATAGTTTTAGCGGTACTTCTGTTCTTGTTTGCAACTTAGCCGCAATTCCCGCTTCTGATTCTCGCCAGTAAACTTTGCCAGCTGGTGATAGTTGCGTCGCATCAACAATGGCTGGTTTGCGTTCTTGGTTTGGTATATCGTTGGCAAATGGTGTTTTAACTTCCCGATAGAGTGTTTCTGCCTCAGTAATATTTCCCGCGAGGTATAATTTATCAGCTTCGATAAACTTTTGTTGACGGGCAAGTTCTTCAGGAGTGAGTGTAGGTTCCGTTGCGGTGTCTGTTTTTTTAGGTTCAGTCGCTTCTGGTTTTGGCGTTTGGTTGGGCTGTGAACTTTCGGAACTGGGTGTATCTGTTGTTTCTACGGTCGTGGCAGGTTCTTGTGCTGGAACAGGTGCTAAAGGTTGCGTCAGAATAATTACAATTGATGTACTCACTGACAACAAAATCCAACTCAAGGTGAGCAGCAGAGACTTCCTGGTTCGTTTCATGCTGAGTTCATTTATGCGAAGGGGTTGTTTTAATGCTATGAGTAACTGACCCCATCCGCCTAGAGCGATCGCTACTGTTTTCTGACAATCTCAGGGTATAAAGAGTGCTGAGTGGAAAGTGCTGAGTGCTGAGTTAAAAGACCGCCCACGAGCGTGGTATTTATCATAGTACTAAAGTGTTGAGTACTTTTTTCTGACTCAGCACTGAGAATGATCAAGTTTTGCTGTTTGAACTGATATGATGAAATCATAACTATTCTGAACTAAGACTTATATATTAGTGAGAAATACTCTCTACAATTTATCTTTCTGAAAAAGGTTATAATAGTGATCTATTTCTGTTAATATGATTCAAGTGAATGCTATGCAGCAAAAAGCTGATGAGATTGTCAAAACACTCAAGGGCAAGGGATTGCGAGTAACACCTCAACGCTTCGCCGTCTACGCCAATCTACTAGGGAGAGAAGACCATCCCACAGTAGATCAAATTCTGACAAGCTTGAATCAAGATGCACCTACTTCCTCTCAAGCCACAGTATATGCTGCACTCCAAGCCTTAAGAGAAGTTGGCTTAGTGCGAGAAGTACTTTTAGAAGAAGGTGTCTCACGTTATGATGCCAATGTTGGGTTACACCATCATTTTCGCTGCAACTGTTGTGGTGCAATTGAAGACATTAATTGGGATACCTTTCAGTGTATTGATTTGAATAAACTGCGTTCGGGGTTAAAAGCCGAACGCTATGAAGTGACTGTGCAGGGAACTTGCGATCGCTGTCAAACAAAGTCGGAAGTGTAAAATTTCAGTGCGATCGCAATACAATGAATAAGATATTCTATCAATATCTCAGTTCTTATGAATGGTTCAGGTGACATTGATGCTCAAGTGACATTGCCGATGGAACTATATCAGGCGATTGCACAACGAGCGCAAGCTCATGGAAATTCGGTGAGTGGAGAGATTGTCGCACTGTTGACTCCTTTGCTGGGACAAATACCCAATGAGTTAGAGGTAGAATTTGCAGCATGGGAAGCAGCAAGTGACGAGGATTGGCTGACTACAGAAGGAATGCTGGCATCTCTGGGAGAATGAGATAGTGAGAGGGGATGTTCTGTTAGTAAGTTTACCAGATTCAGATAAACGAGAAGAACAAGGTAATCGCCCGGCGATCGCTGTTCAAACAGACATTGCGGTTTCCCCCATGTTAATGATTGTCCCAGTTACTTCTTCCTTGGGGGCATCAAGGTTTCCATTTACTGTCAGGATTGAGCCATCAGTGCTGAATGGTTTGACATTGCTTTCGGTAGCAATGGTTTTTCAGATGCGAGCGATCGATCCTAAGCGAATTATTCGTAAAATTGGTGAGTTGGAGCCTGAGTATTTGGTGCAGATTGATGGGGAAATTTGGCGAATGTTGAAGCCCCCAGAAGTTTAAAATGCTGGAGCTTGTAGTACCTGTGTTGGTAAACTTATACCATTTTGGATTTTAGATTTTAGATTTTGGATTGGGTAAGGGTTGATCGGTAAGCTTTTGAGCCATCCATCTGTCGCAATCATTTTTTAATTTGGTATTATTTCTGGTTGTGTAGATCAATCAGATCAATCTTTTTTAGATGATGATCAAGTTGAAACTGGTTATGTTTTGATTTGTGTAGCTTATCCTGCTTCCAATTGTGTAATCGAAACTGACAAAGAAGAAGAACTGTATTAGCGCGATCGCCAATTTTGTAGGATGCGTGAATAAAATGTCACGTACCTTACTTCACACGTCACTTCGCATGACTGCATCTAACAACAACCCAGCCCCAAACCGCACCGGATCAGTGCAAGCTAAACCGGTTTCGGCGGTAGTTTGGGCGATCGCTTCTTGGGCTGCAAACTCATTTAAATGTGCAGTATTCAACGCTATACCCACTACAGGCACTTTCCCAAAAGCACCACCCGCACTCGCTACAGATTCATACATTTGAATTACTTTCATTAACGGCGGAATCGGGACATGGGGATTATTCCGGTTGTGAGTTTGTCCCGCCCGATGTACTAATACTAGTTGTGTAGGTTGGGAACCCCGAATCAAAGGCAAGGTAGCAGTAGAACCAGGATGTAACAGCGAACCTTGTCCTTCAATGTGCAGAATGTCATAGTTTTTGCCATAGCGCATCACTATTTGTTCCACAGCACCAGCCGCAAAATCTACTCGGACTGCATCTAAAGCGATACCATCACCTTCTAACATCAAACCAGTTTGACCTGTAGCGATAAATTTAGAACGCCAACCCCGTAACTTTGCCGCCCAGTGTAGTTCTAAACTAGTAGACATTTTCCCAATCGCCATATCTGTTCCCACCGTCAACACGCGGCGACAGGGAAGCGTCCGCGCCATCCCACTCGCCACCTCTATATTTGGTGGTTCTTTGCGAACATCCCAAATTAACTGTCCTGGTTTGAGAATTGCATTTAACTCTGCCATCGTCGCCAATGGTGTGTGTAACCCATTCACCAAAGACATCCCCGCCGCTAGGGCATTTTTAATTTCTATCCAATAATCATCAGGTACAGCACCACCTTTGGGCGCAATTCCAATTACCAATACTTCGGGTTTATATGCTAAAGCTGCGGTGACAGATTCTACAATCGGCACATCACGCTTGATACCTGTTAATTCTGGCAAAGACTTACCAGCACTTACCTTATCAATTACTGCGACAATCGGGGCTTCACTGTAGCGTAAAATTGCCAACCCGGTTTTGCCCTGTGTTCCTGTAGTTCCTTCATGCAGCAGAATAGCGATTCGTTGATTAAGCGGCAAACGCACTGTATTGTACCCCCAAGCCTGGTAAATCGTTTGGTAAAACTTTTCCTTCTACTACTAATGCACCCATAAATGGGTCATCAACTAAGTTGAGGTGACTATCTAAATCTAAATAATCAGCGAGTGGTGCTAATTGTGCTGCGGCTGTGTTAGCGAGTGAACTGTCAGAATAGCAGCCAAACATCACTTGTAAATTGTAAGCCCGCGCTGTGTGTACCATTCGCAATGCTTCGGTTAAGCCCCCTGACTTCATCAGTTTGATATTAATTCCATCCACGTAGTTTGCCAAATGGGGAATATCAACGCTAGTAAAGCAACTTTCATCAACAAAAATCGGTAGGGGTGACTCTTGTTTGAGTTTGGCTAAACTTTCTTCCTGACCCCTTGCTAGTGGCTGTTCTACATACTTTACACCTAAATCAGCCAGCCAATGACACATCTTAATTGCATCTGGCAAACTCCAGCCACCATTTGCATCCACAAAAAATTCTAGATTTGGTGCTTCTTGTTGGACTGCTAATAGCATTTGCTGATCTGCCTCAATACCATCGGGGCTACCTAATTTCACCTTGAACAGCCGCACATCCAGATAATTTAACCAGTCCCGCGCCCTCGCCCTAGCGCCCTCTGGTGAATTTATGCCAATAGTTACCGAAGTCGGGACAATGAGATTGAGATCGCATCCCCAAATCTGCCACAGTGGTAAACCAACAAACTTACCCAACCAATCGTGCATCGCCATATCCACCGCCGCCCGCGCCGCAGAAGGAATCTGCTGTTGAATTAACAACTGCTCGACTTGCTGTCTCTGCAAAGGACTAAAAGTTGTTAATAATGGTATAACTTGCTCTACAGCATCTTTGATTTGCTCTGTTTTTTGAGCATGATTCCCGACACCAAACGGTGATGCTTCACCCCAGCCCTCAACGCCATCTTGTGAAATTTTTACCCAGACATTCGTTGTCTGTGCAGTTGTACCCCGACTAATAGTTAAGGGAAATCGTTTATTGACAGTAAATACCTTGACTTCTACTTGCATAAGTCTGCTCTATGATGGCTAGGGCAGAAAACAGTTTAAGGGATTTTAGCTGATTTTCTGCATCTGTTATACTTTTTTACATTTGTTAATTAGCATCTATGAGCAATCTCAAGAAATGGAAAATCTTGCAATCAGAAATGGTATTAAACCATCCTTGGTGCAGAGTCAGGCAAGATAAAATCGAATTACCTAACGGCAAGGTGATTGATGATTATTTCGTCAGTATTAAACCAGAAATTGCCATTATTTTGCCAATTACCAGTAATCAAGAAATTGTTTTCGTTAGGCAATACAGACACGCAGTTGCAGATTTTTTTATCGAATTACCAGCCGGACATTTTGACCCCACCCAAGAAAGTGCAGAAATCGCCGCTATTCGAGAATTACAAGAAGAAACTGGTTATCTTGCTCAACAAATTGAAAAAGTCACTGTTTTTTATGATAAACCCAGTAAAGATAACAACCGCATACATTTATTTTTAGCTGAGAATGTCATGAAAGTTGGGGAACAAAATTTAGATATTACAGAAGAAATTGAAGTAATCTTAATTCCAGTATCGGAAGTATTAGATAAAATTTATCAAGGTGAAATTTCAGTGTCAGGAACTATTGCTGCTCTATTTTTAGGTTTAAACCTGATGAAATAGATTAATAAACATCAATAAAAAATGCGATCACACCCATAACACCAACTAGCGATCGCCCAAATATGAATCTAAAACTGATCTGGACTAATAAAAGGTAGATAATATTACTGTCATCTCACCCTATCACCTTTCAGCTGCTATCTAAACAAGCTCTTCAACTTAAAACAATTTGAGCCTCAATTCTGACTTCCATCAATTTCTGGACAAAATTCGTCAATTTGCAAAATTCGGATCATTTCACGCCCAGGATGTTTGAATAACACATAAAATTCACTATTGGGCATTCTCAACTTTTCAGGAATCAGCTGCGTCGGGATTGCTTCGGTTAGCACTAACCCATGTCCAGGAAAGAGAATAACGGTAATTTCGCCAGGAAGTAGACATCCTAAACAATTGCTGCTCATCAGGAATGTAAAATACTCTGTCTCCTTTTGTTACTTCATATTCCCATACTCCTTTATAAGTTTTACCCTTCAAAGGAAAAACACGTCCTGGCTGTCTGGTTGTTGGCGTAGAACATAAATCCTCATAACAGCGCAGAGAGTTTTCTGGATAACGTTGCATTAAAGCTTCCCAGTCTCGATTAACTCGACGATTTTTAGCTACTACCAACCAAGTGCTTTCTCTCTCAGATAATGCAGGAGCAGTCAGTTTCACTTCAGGCGGCTCTACATTTTCCACTATGGGGTTTTCTTCTTGGTTATCTGAAATACACCTTTACTCAGCACTATGAGCAGATGGTTGGGTTAATGGTACTTCATCAGTTTCAGCATTAAAAGCTGTTGCTAGTTCAGAACTAGATATAGCAATAGCACTTTCATACCATTCATGGATGAGCGCCGCAATCATCTCCCATGCTGTAGTTGAAGAATCTATCAACCGAAAAGCTTCACTTAGCTCCTTGATAAACTCTTGCAAATCATCCGCATCAAACACACTCAACCATCCATAAGGATGTTCAAAGCCGATTTCTTTTCCTAGTAATAAAGAAAAAGCAACGGTTAATGTTTCAAAGACAGCTTGACTTTGAGTAGCTGCTTTTACCAAAGAAGTTACTTCCTCTCGACGCAACAAAGCAAAAGCCTGATCATTGCGAGTAATTGTCACCGGACGTTCTAAGGCTTTGTCTAGCACTCGCCCAGGCTGACGATTTAACTCAGTGGCAGTAATTAGCTCATCTGAGTAAATATTGCCAAAATTGCCTAAAACCATAAATTATGTGTTTTCAGCCAAGGAGATTTCATGAAATTATTGACTACGTATAATTGTACGTACTATTTTTAAAGGGTCAATAGGGTTATCATAGTTGCTATGACCTTAGATTTATTGAATATTTATCAAAGGTATTATTGCGCGTATGTTAATCGCAATGGCATGTTTATAAATATAATCGCAACTTCTCCCAAAAAATAAGCGATCACCGCAGGTTTACGGTGTAGTTGCAATTTTGTTTTTTACTTGATGTTGAGTAGTCTGATCAAGTAAAAGCCCGGTGACTACTCGCCGAGGATATTAAAAAATAAAATGATTATATTATGATGCACGTCATAAGCCGTAAACCGCTTCTGAAATTCTGCCAAACACACGCTGATTCGTGCGAAGCACTTGATGACTGGTTTCGGACTGCAAGCAAAGCAAGCTGGACTAATCTGATTGAGGTTCAAGCAGTCTACCCAAAAGCTGAAGCTGTTAGTAACTTTACAGTTTTTAATATTAAAGGCAACAAATATCGCTTAATTACGAGTATTAATTACGAGAAGCAGGTTATCTATGTCAAGTACGTTTTGACTCATGCCAATTATGACAAAGACGACTGGAAGCATGACCCATACTATTAATTCCACAATTTACGGTGAGTTATTGTTACACTATCAACCCCGTATCATCAAAACTGAGTCAGAAAATGAGCAATTTTTGGCAGTGGTTGAAGAATTATTGGCTCGTCCTGACTTGAGTCCAGAAGAAGATATCTTGTTAGAACTATTAGTCAAACTCATCGAAGACTTTGAAGGAAAGCACTATCAACTTAATGCTTCAACCCCTGGTTCTAGACTTTTGCATTTGATGGATGCTCGAAATTTACAGCCATCTGACTTAGTGGAAGTACTGGGTTCAAGTGAGATAGTGACTAAGTTACTTAATGGAGAACAAGAAATCACAGAGGAACAGGCTAAGGTTTTAGGACAGTTTTTTCATGTCGAGCCGGAGTTATTTTGCTCATGAAAAACAAAGGCGATCGCACTCTCAGATAAAAAGCGATCGCACCTGTACAATCAGAAATGCGATCGCCCTTGTTTTAATCCCAAAAATTACACAGCCTGAGAACTAACCGCGAAGGTAGCTGTCAAAGGCTTCCATTTGAAAGCACGACTACCGCCTCTTTCCACCACTACTTTGACTTTGGGTTGCAGTTTAGGCAATTCTGCTAAAAACTCAACTTCTTGGTCAGATAGAATATGCCCTTCAATAATCCACAGCACCAAACCCTTAGATTTGGGTGGTAACTGTTCTAGCTGATAGTTAACAATTGGGGGTAAATAGTAGACATTACCCACAGCCGCACCACTACCAGAACTTTTCTTACCCAAGTGAGGCGGTCTCACACCATGAACTCCAGTGAGATAAGCCGCTACATCGCCTAATCCCCTAGCAGTCATATTCAAAGTCACATAGCCAGCAGCACGCAGTCGGCGGCGATATCGACCTTCAAAACCTCCCTCTAAAGGGACGTACGTACCGAGAGCGCCAAATTTTTCCAAATCTCGGATTAAACCATTGCCAGTGGTAATCAGTGCCATAGATTTTCGTTTATCCTATCCCACTTACATATCTCTATTATTTACTGTTAAGTAAAATATTTAAGGTGTTGTCAGATAGCAACTAGTCAAAAACTCCCAAAAGTCTTACCTGACAAGGTAAATCGCCTCCAAAACCTTATTTATTCACTTAATGATTATAGATATGGGCTGGGCTATCCAAAGCATGAGCCACAACTCTTATAAAAATACTCGACAAACATCGCACCCTTCATCTATAATGTGAGATTGTGACCAAACGGCCAAATAAAGCCTTTCTTGGTAAGTTTTATGAGCGTAACATTTAACCTCTGATTAAACAGAATCAAGTTATAAGTTAAGCCAATTTACCAAGAGACTGGTAAACTAAAAAAGCCTTGATGTTCACAAAAATATAATTATGGCGAAGTAATCAAAGCCATAAACCGGATATAATCTGGATTCTTTCCTGTAACCCGGATAAACTAGGCAAAACCTTGAACAGTAGTTTAAGGTAATCCTAAAAGTAGAAACTGAGTCGTAATACTAGTGCTGTAGTAATACAAAAGTCTTAGTTATAGGGATACTGAGTGGTAATTAACTACTTAAGTCCTTCTACAACAAGGAGGCCACAAAAAAGCAGCCTCCTAAAAGTGCCTAAGCAAGTGCTTGGACGAGAGCATTGCTGCACAAAAAGCAAAGCTTTAGAGCATTGCCTTAAAGCCAGGAATTTGTGATTCTATTTGGAAGCAATTCATGGCTATTCTAGTAAGCAACTGAATTAAAGTAAACGGATTCACCCAAAATTTAGGGAACGGTTTTTGTTTTCTGGATAAGAGAAAGCAACACTAGTTGCTGGAAATTACTGAGGATCGTCCTCCCTCAGTCAGAGCATCACCGAGCATCCCGATGAATCTGCTCAGTAAGTAAAAAGGAGAACCAGTTACTGTGTCTGTAGGTATTCTCGGCACCAAGCTGGGCATGACCCAAATATTTGACGAGGCAGGAGTAGCAATTCCTGTCACTGTTGTTCAAGCGGGGCCATGCACTGTTACACAAGTTAAAAGCAAACAAACTGACGGTTACGCCGCTATTCAGCTTGGTTATGGCGAAGTCAAGCCAAAAGCTCTAAATAAACCTGTATTGGGTCACTTAGCCAAATCATCAGCGCCGGCTTTACGTCACCTAAGTGAATTTCGCACAGATAATTCTGGCGAGTATACATTAGGACAAGAAATCAAAGCAGATATTTTTAGTGCTGGTCAAATCGTAGATGTAATTGGTACAAGTATCGGTCGCGGTTTTGCAGGCAACCAAAAGCGGAATAACTTTGGTCGCGGGCCAATGTCTCATGGTTCTAAAAATCACAGAGCGCCCGGTTCTATTGGTGCTGGTACAACACCCGGTCGTGTGTATCCAGGAAAAAGAATGGCAGGGCGCTTGGGCGGTACCCGCGTCACCATTAGTAAATTGACAGTTGTGCGTGTAGACGCAGAACGCAACTTATTACTCATTAAAGGTGCAATTCCTGGAAAGCCAGGTTCCTTAGTGAGTGTTGTACCCGCAAAGAAAGTTGGTAAATAGTCAATCGTCAATGGTCATTAGTCATTGGTTATGAGCTAAAGACAAATGACAAAGGACTAATGACAAAAGACAAATGACAAAGGACAAAAAAATGGTTGAGACTGTAGTTAAAAACTGGCAAGGAGAGGAAGTCGGACAAAAGACGTTCGACTTGCGGGTTGCCAAAGAAGAAACAGCGGCCCATATTGTACACCGCGCTTTGGTTAGACAAACAACCAATGCCCGTCAAGGAACCGCTAGTACAAAAACTCGTGCAGAAGTTAGAGGTGGCGGCCGCAAACCTTGGCGGCAAAAAGGTACCGGTCGCGCTCGTGCTGGTTCGATTCGTTCACCCTTATGGCGTGGTGGTGGTGTGATTTTTGGGCCTAAACCCAGAGATTACAACCTGAAAATGAATCGGAAAGAAAGGCGGTTGGCATTACGCACAGCCTTCGTCAGCCGTGCTGACGATTTGATTGTGGTCGAAGAATTTAGCAACGAACTTTCTCGTCCGAAAACTAAAGATTTAGTTGCAGCTTTAGCGCGTTGGGGAGCAAGCCCAGAACAAAAGACACTCTTAATTTTGTCTGAGATTGCCGAAACCGTTTATCTGTCAGGACGTAACGTCGAGAACTTAAAAATTATTGCCGCAGATCAGTTGAATGTTTATGATCTGCTGCACGCTGACAAGCTTGTAGTTACAGCACCAGCATTAGAAAAAATTCAGGAGGTCTACAATGGCTAAGGTTGCGCCCCGTGATCTGCCTGACTTGGTGCGTCGCCCGATTGTCACCGAAAAAGCAACGATTCTGATGGAACAGAATCAATACACTTTTGAAGTAGTCCTGAAAGCTACCAAGCCAGATATTAAAGCAGCGATCGAAGACTTGTTTCAAGTCAAAGTAGTCAAAATCAATACTGCTACACAGCCACGGAAAAAACGTCGCGTTGGCAAGTTTATTGGCTACAAGCCCCAATATAAGAAAGCTATTGTCACCGTCTCACCTGGGGACGCACAAAAGATTAGACAGATTCTATTCCCAGAGGTCTAACAAAAAATGGGTACTCGTTCTTATCGCCCTTATACCCCCAGTACTCGTCAAGTTACAATCTCGGACTTTTCGGAAATTACTAAAAAAGATCCAGAAAAGTCTCTGACGGTGTACATCCATCGCGCCAAAGGTCGCAATAATCAAGGGCGGATAACCAGCCGTCGTCGGGGTGGCGGCCATAAAAGACTTTATCGAATCATTGATTTTAAAAGAGATAAGCGTAACATTCCCGCTACAGTGTTAGCAATCGAGTACGATCCCAACCGCAATGCTCGTATTGCCTTGCTGCAATATCAGGATGGGGAAAAACGCTACATTCTCCAACCCAATGGATTGACTGTAGGTAAAACTTTAATTGCTGGCCCTGAGTCTCCTATTGAAGATGGTAACGCCTTACCATTAGCAAACATTCCTTTGGGTACAAACGTACATAACGTAGAACTAACTGCGGGTAAAGGTGGTCAAATTGTTCGTGCTGCTGGTGCGACAGCGCAAGTAGTGGCTAAAGAAGGTAATTATGTCACCCTAAAGTTGCCTTCTGGGGAAGTGCGGATGGTACGGCGTGAATGCTACGCTACCATCGGGCAAGTAGGCAACACAGACTTTAGAAACCTGAGTGCAGGTAAAGCTGGGCGCAATCGCTGGAAAGGTCGCCGCCCGAAAGTTAGAGGTAGCGTCATGAACCCAGTGGATCACCCACATGGTGGTGGTGAAGGTAGAGCGCCCATTGGTCGTTCTGGCCCAGTCACACCTTGGGGTAAACCAACATTGGGAGCCAAGACACGCAAACCTAAGAAACCTAGCAGTAGATTGATTGTACGCCGTCGTCGTAAATCTTCTAAGCGCGGTCGTGGTGGTCGTCAGTCTTAAAATTTTAGATTTGAAATTTTGGATTTTAGATTGAGAAATTATCTAAAGTCCAACTAAATAAATCCAAAAGCCCAAATCCTAAAACCAAAATTTAACTATGGGTCGTTCACTAAAAAAAGGGCCTTTCGTTGCCGATCACTTACTCAGCAAAATTGAAAAGCTGAATGAGAGAAACGAAAAGCAAGTCATTAAAACTTGGTCAAGAGCCTCAACAATTCTGCCCCAGATGGTAGGGCATACGATCGCTGTTCACAATGGTAGACAACACGTCCCCGTGTTTATCAGCGATCAGATGGTAGGCCATAAGTTGGGAGAATTCGCCCCAACACGCACCTACAGGGGTCATGGCAAAAGTGACAAAAAAGCGGGTAGATAGTTTGTTCTTTGTCTATTGTCATTAGTCCTTTGCAACTGACAAATGACAAATGACAGATGACGAATGACAAACGACAAGGAGAAAAACATGGCAACTAATACTACAGAAGTAAAAGCGATCGCCCGTTATATACGCATGTCTCCCTTTAAAGTGCGTCGCGTACTCGATCAAATTCGGGGGCGGTCTTACAGAGAAGCGTTAATTATTCTGGAATTTATGCCTTATCGGGCTTGTGAACCAGTACTAAAACTAATTAGAAGCGCAGCCGCCAATGCTGAACACAATGCAGGTCTAGACCGCGCCCAACTGGTAATTACTCAAGCTTATGCCGATCAAGGCCCAGTCCTAAAACGTTTCCAACCTAGAGCGCAAGGTCGAGCTTACCAAATTCGCAAACCTACATGTCACATCACAGTAGCTGTAGCTGCTGGTGAGACTGTGGAATAATTACCAGAACTTTAGAGGAAGCATTTGTGGGACAAAAAATTCATCCAGTTGGCTTTCGCCTCGGAATTACCCAAGAACACCAATCCCGGTGGTACGCAGATCCTGAACGCTATCCAGAACTTTTACAAGAAGATTACAAACTACGTAATTACATCGAACAAAAACTGGGTAGACTCGCTCAAAACAACGCTGGTATTTCCGAAGTTAGAATTGAGCGCAAAGCAGACCAAATTGATTTAGAAGTACGCACAGCCCGCCCTGGTGTAGTTGTAGGTCGTGGTGGACAAGGTATCGAATCCTTACGTACCGGACTGCAAGATTTATTAGGTGGTACTCGCCAGATTCGGATCAACGTCGTCGAAGTCCAACGAGTTGATGCTGATGCTTACTTGATTTCGGAATACATTGCCCAACAATTAGAACGTCGGGTTTCCTTCCGTCGCGTAGTCCGCCAAGCAATTCAACGGGCGCAACGTGCTGGTATTCAAGGAATTAAAATTCAAGTCAGTGGTCGGCTCAACGGTGCGGAAATTGCGCGGACAGAGTGGACGCGCGAAGGTAGAGTACCTCTACACACCTTACGGGCTGATATTGACTACGCTTACTGCACAGCCAAAACCGTTTACGGTATTTTGGGCATCAAAGTGTGGGTGTTTAAAGGAGAAATTATTCCTGGACAGGAAGAAACTCAACCCCAACCCGCCACCCGCGAACGTGAACCGCGTCGCCGTCAACAACAGCGCCGTCGTCAACAGTTTGAAGACCGTTCCAATGAAGGTTAAATCGTCATTTGTCATTAGTCCTTAGTAATGACAAATGACAAATGACCCTTCGGGTGACGCTCCTAACGTCGCTAACGCTGACGCTAACACCAGTTGTTCACGGGGGAAACCCTCAAGACCGCACTGGCTCACAAACGACAGATGAAAAATCATGTTAAGTCCTAGAAGAACTAAATTCCGCAAACAACAGCGCGGGCGAATGGCGGGTCTAGCCCACCGGGGTAGCACCCTCAACTTTGGAGATTTTGCCCTCCAAGCCCAAGAACCAGCTTGGATCACCTCTCGACAAATCGAAGCTTCCCGTCGGGCGATGACACGTTATATCCGCCGGGGTGGTAAAATCTGGATTCGGATTTTCCCAGATAAACCTGTTACCATGCGTCCAGCAGAAACACGGATGGGTTCTGGTAAAGGTAATCCAGAATTTTGGGTGGCAGTAGTTAAGCCAGGGCGGATTATGTTTGAAATCGCTGGTGTTTCTGAAGAAGTCGCCCGTGAAGCTATGCGCCTAGCTGCATACAAACTGCCAATTAAAACCAAGTTTATTGTGCGCTCTCAAATAGAAGAGGAGCAGGAGTAGGTCATGCCGCTTCCCAAGATTTCAGAAGCTAGAGAATTAAGTGACGAACAATTAGCCGCGGAAATTGCCGCCACTAAAAAGCAACTGTTTCAGTTGCGTTTGCAAAAAGCAACCAGACAACTAGAAAAACCTCACCAATTCCGCCATGCTCGCCATCGCCTCGCCCAACTGTTGACAGTAGAGGGAGAACGCAAACGGGCAGCAGCAAGTCAAACGCCTAAAGAAGAGAATTAATAGATTATGGCAATCAAAGAACGAGTTGGCTTGGTAGTGAGCGACAAAATGCAGAAAACGGTGGTAGTTGCCATCGAAAACCGCGCTCCCCATCCCAAATACGGCAAGATTGTAGTGAAAACCCGCCGTTATAAAGCTCACGATGAAGAAAACAAATGCAAAGTGGGCGATCGCGTGCGGATTCAAGAAACCAGACCCCTGAGCAAAACCAAACGCTGGCAAGTCACAGAAATCCTCAACACTAAAAACTCATAAGTTGTTACTTCACTAACAACTGCACAAGGGAGACCAATTGTGATTCAACCCCAAACTTACTTAAATGTGGCAGATAACAGTGGCGCACGGAAACTAATGTGTATCCGGGTGTTAGGTGCTGGTAATAGCCGTTACGGTTTTATCGGCGATCGGATTATCGCTGTTGTCAAAGATGCGATTCCCAACATGGCTGTGAAAAAATCAGATGTTGTGGAAGCTGTGATTGTTCGCACTCGCCATAACATCCGTCGTGATAGCGGTATGACTATTCGCTTTGATGATAACGCCGCCGTGATCATCAATAAAGAAGGTAATCCTAGAGGTACACGGGTATTTGGCCCAGTAGCACGGGAACTCCGCGACAAGAACTTTACTAAAATTGTTTCTCTGGCTCCGGAGGTGCTGTAATGCCTAGCCAAAAGGAAAAAGTCTTCTATAAAATGCACGTCAAAACTGGTGACACCGTACAAGTAATTGCAGGCAAAGACAAAGGCAAAGTTGGCGAAGTGATTAAAGCATTACCCCAACTGAGCAAAGTCATTGTTAAAGGTGTCAACATTAAGACAAAGCACGTTAAGCCCCAACAAGAAGGGGAATCTGGACGGATTGTCACTCAAGAGTACCCAATCCACAGTTCCAACGTGATGCTCTATTCCACCAAACAAAATGTCGCTAGTCGCGTTTGCTACACCTTTACCCCCGAAGGCAAGAAGGTGAGAAAACTCAAAAAAACTGGCGAGATTCTTGATTAAGAATGAAGATAAAGCCTGAAGCATAAATATTACTTATCTTATCTTCATCCTTCATAATCTTCCCTGACCAAGCCCAGGGATATCAGGACAAAAACTATGGCGATAACAAGACTCAAAACTTTATATCAAGAGACAATCGTCCCGAATCTCACAAATCAGTTTCAATACACCAACATTCATCAAGTACCGAAGTTGGTCAAGGTGACTGTTAACCGAGGTTTGGGCGAAGCTGCACAAAATGCTAAGGCTTTGGAAGCTTCTATCAACGAAATTGCGTTAATTACAGGTCAAAAACCTGTAGTGACAAGAGCGAAAAAAGCGATCGCAGGCTTTAAAATTCGCCAAGGTATGCCCGTCGGGATTATGGTCACACTCAGAGGCGAGAGAATGTATGCTTTCCTCGACCGCTTGATCAGCTTGACACTACCAAGAATTCGTGACTTTCGTGGTATTAGCCCAAAAAGCTTTGACGGCCGTGGTAACTACACTCTCGGCGTAAGAGAACAGCTAATCTTTCCAGAAGTCGAATACGATAGCATTGATCAAGTTCGTGGTCTGGATATTTCGATTATTACTACAGCAAAAACTGACGAAGAGGGCCGCGCTTTACTCAAAGAATTGGGAATGCCCTTTCGCGATCAATAAGTTCATCTAAAGAGGGAACGATGGCGGCTAACGACACAATTGCAGATATGCTGACGCGCATCCGCAATGCCAACATGGCAAGGCATCAAACAACACAAGTGCCAGCCACTAAAATGACCCGTAGTATTGCCAAAGTACTACAGGAAGAAGGATTTATTTCAGAATATTCGGAAACCGGAGAAGGCGTAAAACGGCACTTGGTGATTGCCCTAAAATACAAAGGGAAAAATCGTCAGCCTTTGATTACTGCCCTCAAACGGATCAGTAAACCTGGTTTACGTGTTTATTCCAACCGAAAAGAACTACCCAGAGTATTAGGCGGTATCGGTATTGCCATTATTTCTACATCTAGTGGCATTATGACTGACCGTGAGGCTCGCCGTCAGAATTTGGGTGGTGAAGTACTTTGCTACGTCTGGTAGTCATTAGTCATTTGTCATTAGTAAAGGACAAATAACAAAGGACAAATAACAAAGGACAAAAGATCATGTCTCGTATTGGTAAAAGACCAATTACTATTCCCACCAAAGTGCAAGTCACCATTGATGGCACCAAGGTTGTTGTAAAAGGCCCCAAAGGTGAGCTTTCACGGGATCTACCTGTTCAAGTAACAGTGAACCAAGAAGGCGAAACCTTACAAGTAGTTCGCAAAGATGATTCCCGTACTTCTCGCCAAATGCACGGTTTAAGCCGGACATTGGTAGCCAACATGGTAGAGGGAGTTTCCCAAGGTTTTCAACGTCGTTTGGAAATTCAAGGGGTTGGTTATCGCGCCCAAGTACAAGGACGTAACCTAGTGTTAAATATGGGTTTCAGTCATCAAGTACATATTGAGCCACCAGATGGAATTCAGTTTGCGGTAGAAAATAACACTAACGTCATTGTTAGTGGTTATGACAAAGAAGTAGTCGGTAATACAGCTGCTAAGATTCGGTCCGTCCGACCACCAGAACCTTATAAAGGTAAAGGTATTCGCTATGCGGGTGAAGTAGTCAGACGCAAAGCTGGCAAGACCGGAGGTAAAGGTAAGAAATAAGCATGAAACTTACTCGTAGAGAATCCAAACATCGCCGCCACCGCCGCGTCCGTGGCAGGGTTAGCGGCTCTCCAGAACGTCCACGCCTAGCCGTATTTCGTTCTAACCAACATATTTACGCCCAAGTAATTGATGATACTCAGCATCACACTTTAGTGGCAGCATCAACTTTAGATGCAGAGTTAAAAGTAAATTTAGCTTCTGGCGCTAACTGCGAAGCCTCAGCACAAGTTGGTAAGTTAATTGCAGCCCGCGCGTTAGAAAAGGGCATTACAAAAGTAGTTTTTGATCGTGGTGGTAACATATACCACGGCCGCATCAAAACACTAGCGGATGCTGCACGCGAAGCTGGTTTAGATTTTTAAAGTCATTAGTCATTAGGAGCCAGTGCGTTGGGGAGACAGCGCAGTGGGCGGGTTTACCGACTTAAAGCGACTGTCGTCGGCTTCGCCGACTTGTAGCAACTGGCATTCATTTGTCATTGGTCATTAGGTAAATGACAAAGGACAAATGACAATTGACAAATGACAATTGACAAATGACATTTAGAGAGCATGAATTATGGCAACAGGTCGTCGTAAAGCTAACCGCGCGAAAAAAGAAGAAACCAACTGGCAAGAGCGTGTAATCCAAATCAGACGTGTGAGCAAGGTAGTTAAGGGTGGTAAAAAACTCAGCTTCCGCGCCATTGTCGTTGTTGGTAACGAACGCGGTCAAGTGGGCGTGGGAGTAGGGAAAGCCTCAGATGTTATCGGTGCTGTGAAAAAAGGCGTAGCCGATGGCAAAAAACACCTAATTGACATTCCAATTACCAAATCTAATTCCATTCCTCATCCGATTGATGGCGTTGGTGGCGGCGCAAAAGTGATCATGCGTCCAGCCGCACCTGGTACTGGTGTAATTGCTGGTGGTGCCGTGCGGACTGTACTGGAATTAGCTGGAGTTCGCAACGTTCTTGCTAAACAACTTGGTTCTAACAACCCACTTAATAATGCTAGAGCCGCAGTCAATGCTTTATCTACCCTACGTACTTTGGCAGAAGTTGCCGAAGACCGTGGTATTGCTATTGACAAACTCTACATTTAGTAGAGCTTCAATGACGAGTTCTTGTACACAATACAAATAACATCATGAGACTCAACGATGTTAAGCCCCAAAAAGGCTCCAAAAAACGCCGTCGCCGTGTAGGTAGAGGCATTTCTGCTGGTCAAGGTGCTAGTGCTGGTCTAGGTATGCGGGGTCAAAAATCTCGCTCTGGTAGTAGTACCAGACCAGGGTTTGAAGGTGGTCAACAGCCGTTATACCGCCGTATACCCAAGCTGAAAGGCTTTCCAGTTGTGAATCGCAAGATTTACACTACGATAAATGTAGAGAAGTTAGCCTCTCTTCCTGCCAACACAGAAGTAACATTGGAATCCTTAAAAGCAGCTGGAATTTTAACCTCTGCCAAAGGGCCATTGAAAATTTTGGGTAATGGGGAATTGAACGTTGCCCTCAACGTCAAAGCGGCAGCTTTCACAGGTCAAGCTCGTAGCAAAATTGAGGCGGCTGGAGGAAGTTGTGAAGTTTTAGGGTGAAGCTCAACCGCGCACTTAAATATCTGCCAACTCGCTTCCAGTGCCTGGTTCACGACAAAGGTAGCACTCTATGATCAGTCGAGATAAAGCCCCAACGGCTCAAGAAACTTTTATGCAGATGGCGCAAGCAGCTGGGCTAAGAGGCAGGCTGCTTGTTACTGTCGGTATTTTAATTTTGGTTCGCCTAGGTATCTTTTTACCTGTACCGGGAATTGACAGAGCTAGATTTGCTGAAGCCATTTCCGGCAACAATTCCATATTTGGTTTATTGGATATCTTTTCTGGGCGCGGACTTTCTACTTTGGGAGTCTTTGCTTTAGGGATTTTGCCCTTTATTAATGCGTCCATTATCATCCAATTACTGACTGCGGCTATCCCATCTTTAGAAAATTTACAGAAAAACGAAGGCGAAGCAGGACGGCGGAGAATATCGCAAATCACCCGCTACGTGACTGTAGGTTGGGCAATTGTTCAAAGTGTGGCATTTTCTGCATTATTTCTCCAACAGTTTGCCTTACAGCCTGGACCGCTATTTGTAGCTGAAACTGCGATCGCTCTTACCGCAGGTTCTATGTTTGTTATGTGGGCATCCGAATTGATCACAGAACGAGGTATTGGTAATGGTGCATCATTGTTGATTTTTGTCAACATTGTTGCTTCGCTACCTAAATCTCTGGGCGACACCATCGACTTAGTACAAGTTGGTGGTCGAGAAATCGTGGGTCGGGTAATTGTGCTGGTGTTGGTCTTCTTAGCCACCATCGTAGGCATTGTTTTTGTGCAGGAAGGTATTCGCCGCATCCCAATCATTTCTGCTCGTCGTCAAGTAGGTCGAAGAGTTTTGGCAGAACAGCGTAGTTACCTACCTTTGCGTCTCAACTCTGGTGGTGTAATGCCAATTATTTTTGCGGCTGCCATTTTGAGTTTGCCATTACTCATTGCCAACTTTACCAAAAATCCTGACTTGGCAAACATCGTCAATACCTATCTCAGCCCTGGCGGTTCTGCACCTTGGGTATATGCGCTAGTGTATTTAACTTCCATTGTTTTCTTTAGCTACTTCTACTCTTCATTAATTGTGAACCCAGTTGATGTAGCACAAAACTTGAAAAAAATGGGTTCTAGTATTCCTGGTATTCGTCCAGGAAAAGCTACCAGTGAGTATATTGAGCGAGTTATTAACCGCTTAACTTTTTTGGGAGCTATATTTTTAGGCTTGGTTGCGATTATTCCTACCGCCGTGGAAAGTGCGTTGAAAGTGCCAACCTTCAAGGGACTGGGTGCTACTTCATTGTTAATTCTAGTTGGTGTGGCAATTGACACCGCAAAACAAGTCCAAACCTACGTTATTTCTCAGCGTTATGAAGGAATGGTGAAACAATAGTGACGCGACTAATCTTCTTGGGGCCACCGGGTGCGGGAAAAGGAACTCAAGCTCAGGTTTTGGCAGAACACCTGCATATCCCTCATATTTCCACTGGTGAAATCTTGAGGCAAGCCATGAAAGAGCAAACTCCTTTGGGAGTCAAAGCTCAAAGTTACGTGGATAGCGGTGAGTTAGTTCCTGATCAATTGGTGCAAGACTTAGTAGAGGAACGTCTAGGTCAATCAGATGCCCAAGCCGGTTGGATTTTAGACGGTTTTCCTCGCAAAGTGACGCAAGCAGCTTTTTTAGAAGCATTGTTAGCGAAAACTGCTCAAGGTGGCGAAAGAGTAGTTAACTTAGATGCACCAGATGACATTGTAATTTCACGGTTACTGGCTAGAGGAAGAAAAGATGATACCGAAGAGGTGATTCGTCGTCGCCTAGAAGTGTACCGCAATGAAACTGCACCTTTGATCAACTACTATAGTGAACGCCAAAGGCTATTAACAGTCAATGGTAATCAATCCCAAGAAGAAGTCACTAGTAAATTGAAACAAATTTTAGCCGCCTAGCTGGAGATGCAGGAGTAGTTATAGGGAATCATAAAATTCACCATTCACTACTCCCCATTCTTCACTAAACTCTGGCAAAAAGATGCTGATCGATTTTAGCTAAAATATATTAATAAACTGTTGATATATTTCTTAAATTGTGTTCTGTTGCAGATAAAAGCTGCCAGCGAACCAAAAACTGTTGAGTTGAGGAACAAAAAAGTTGTCTAAACAAGATTTGATTGAAATGGAAGGTACTGTTACGGAGTCCTTGCCAAACGCGATGTTTCGTGTAGACCTGGACAATGGTTTTAACGTACTGGCACACATTTCTGGAAAAATTCGCCGCAACTACATCAAGATTTTGCCCGGCGATCGCGTCAAGGTTGAACTCACTCCCTATGACCTGACAAAAGGCCGAATTACCTATAGATTGCGGAAAAAATAATTAAATCCAGAAAAAACTAGTTATATGTGAAGGATCTTACCATAAAATCAACTTGTTGGGAGATTCTCATCTACTTAACTGTAATATTTTTCTAGAAATGCTATAATTTTATATTTGGAGTCAATTAAGAAGGGCATGAAAGTCAGAGCCTCTGTCAAAAAAATTTGCGAAAAATGTAACGTGATTCGCCGTCGTGGTCGCGTTATGGTGATTTGCTCTAACCCCAAGCATAAACAACGTCAAGGATAACACTCTCAGTATTAGGGAGTTAACCGCGACTAGGAAAAAATCACCAAAAAAATCCCAGGTGTGGCATATCAATCACCCACATCTTAACCAAGAGAAACAGCGAGAACAACAGGGAGAGATTTATTGTGGCACGTATTGCCGGCGTAGACCTGCCACGCGATAAGCGCGTAGAGATTGGTCTGACTTACATTTATGGAATTGGATTATCAAGGTCGCAAGAAATTCTGGCGACTACAGGTGTCAATCCAGACACTCGTGTGAAAGACTTAAGTGATGCCGATGTCGCAGCCCTACGTGCAGAAATAGAAAGTAACTATCAAGTAGAAGGTGACTTGCGGCGCTGGGAAGGGATGAACATCAAGCGTCTAATTGACATCGGAACCTACAGAGGTCGCAGACACCGGATGGGTTTACCAGTCAGAGGACAAAGAACCCGTACTAATGCTAGAACCCGTCGTGGCAGAAGGCAGACAGTGGCTGGTAAGAAGAAGGCTCCTGGCAAATAATTGTTCATTGCTTGCTCAACAGAGCAAGTTTTTCCTTAAATTAACTAAACAAATATGGCGAGACAACCAACTAAAAAAACTGGGAGTAAAAAGCAAAAGCGGAACGTACCCAACGGACTTGCTTACATCCAATCTACTTTCAACAATAGCATTGTCACCATCACTGATCAAAACGGTGATGTTATTTCCTGGGCAAGTGCTGGTTCCAGTGGTTTTAAAGGAGCCAAAAAAGGAACTCCCTTTGCAGCTCAAACTGCTGCTGAAAGTGCCGCCCGTCGAGCGATTGACCAAGGAATGCGTCAAATTGAAGTGATGGTCAGTGGACCTGGTGCTGGTAGAGAAACTGCAATTCGCGCACTGCAAGGAGCAGGGCTGGAAATTACCCTGATTCGTGATATTACCCCAATTCCTCACAATGGTTGCCGTCCACCAAAGCGCCGTCGAGTCTAGATCAAACTTGTTGGGTAACAAATGCCAGAAGTTGCAATTAAAAATTCACTTGTTATAGCTACTAAAGTTTTGGTTTTTAGCTATCAAGCAGAGTAAATAGTAAATAACTTCTGGATGCTTGGGTGGTAAAAAGCAAGTTAGCTCTTCCTGGAGGGAGAGCTGCTGCACTTTCCGCAACACCATATTTATGGATAATCGCCTATAAGCTGAAGCAGCAGGTCAGTTACCCCTACTGGATTTGGGTAGTTTGATTAGCCGGAAGCAAGCCGAGGGCAGAAGTAAATTGAATAGGCAATTAATTGCTAGCAGCACCTGAATTAAGGGAGGCTACTCCGTGGCGCAGTTTCAAATTGAATGTGTAGAGTCAAGTACAGAAGAAAGTCGGAGTCATTACAGTAAGTTTGTCTTAGAACCCCTGGAACGCGGTCAAGGCACAACTGTGGGTAATGCGCTGCGACGGGTGTTGTTGTCCAACTTGGAAGGAACAGCCGTAACCGCAGTGCGAATTGCAGGTGTTACACATGAGTTTGCCACAGTTCCGGGCGTGCGGGAAGACGTGCTAGAAATCTTGATGAGAATGAAAGAAGTTATTCTCAAAAGTTATTCTTCTCAACCCCAAATTGGCAGATTACTCGTTACCGGGCCAGCAACAGTCACAGCCGCTCATTTTGATTTGCCAAGTGAAGTTGAAGTTGTTGATCCTACCCAGTATGTTGCGACTCTCGCTGAGGGCGGTAAGCTGGAAATGGAATTTCGCATCGAACGCGGTAAGGGTTATCGTACCGTAGAAAGAGGACGAGAAGAAGCTACTTCTTTGGACTTTTTGCAAATCGACTCGGTATTTATGCCGGTGCGAAAAGTCAACTACAGTGTCGAAGAAGCCCGTGCGGATGGCTCGATTACCAAAGACAGGCTGTTATTAGAAGTTTGGACAAATGGTAGTGTCTCTCCCCAAGAAGCACTATCCTCAGCTGCCAGTATTTTGGTAGATTTATTCAACCCACTGAAGGATATTTCTTTAGAACCAACAGATATTGGTTCTGATATTCCAGACGATCCAACTGCTCAAATTCCCATCGAAGAATTGCAACTTTCTGTGCGAGCATACAACTGTCTCAAACGCGCACAAGTTAATTCTGTGGCAGACTTGTTGGATTTTACCCAAGAAGATTTGCTGGAAATCAAAAACTTTGGTCAGAAGTCGGCGGAAGAGGTAGTGGAAGCGTTACAAAGACGCTTGGGAATTACCTTACCGCAAGAAAGAAGCTCCAAACACAGCTAAAACAAAACCTTTCATAGTTCATAGTCCACTATTATGCGTCACCGTTGTCGGGTTAAAAAACTTGGTAAACCAGCTGACCAGCGTCGCGCTCTGTTGCGTACCTTAACCACTGAGCTAGTTCGTCATGGTCGAATTACCACCACTTTAATCAGAGCGAAAGCTTTGCGGAGTGAAGTAGATAAAATGATTACCTTAGCGAAAGACGGCTCCTTAGCATCTCGTCGGGCAGCTTTAGGTTACATATACGACAAGCAACTGGTTCATGCCTTGTTTGAACAAGCTCCTACTCGGTATGGTAATCGTAGTGGTGGTTACACCCGGATTATCCATACCATGCCTCGGCGTGGAGACAATGCCGAAATGGCCATTATTGAACTTGTCTAAGTCATTAGTCATTAGTCATTGGTCAAACTGAACAAATGACAAAAGACAAGTGACAAAGGACAAAATCTGTATGCAAGAAACTAACCAGCCGCAACAAACTCAAAGAGTTGCCTTGGTAATTCAATACCTTGGTACTCATTTTCATGGCTGGCAAAGGCAAAAGGGGCAGCGTACAGTCCAAGAAGAAATTGAAACAGCGATCGCGACTATTCTTGGTCATCATGTCACACTACATGGCGCAGGACGCACTGATGCTGGTGTTCATGCTGCTGCACAAGTAGCCCACTTTGATGCTACAGGTTTAATTCCGGCTCAGAAATGGGCAACAGTTCTCAACAGTTATCTGCCACCAGACATCATAATAAGGGCTTCAGCACCCGTAGGTAACGCTTGGCACGCCCGTTTTAGCGCGGCTTATCGGCGATACCGCTACATGATATACACTGAAAAACGACCAAATTTGTTCGTTAAACCCTTTAGTTGGCATTATTATCATGAGCCACTGGATGAATTATTGATTCAGTCTGCCATGAAACCTCTGTTGGGCAAGCATCATTTAGCAGCTTTCCATCGTGCAGGCTCCAAGCGCAAGCATTCTTGGGTAGAAGTACAAGCCGCAGAATGTCATCGTAGCGGGTCACTGCTCCATCTAGAAATTCAAGCAGATGGATTTTTATATGGCATGGTTAGGCTACTAGTGGGAATGCTAGTACAAGTAGGTGCTGGACAGCGCACCCTGGCGAACTTCACCGAAATTTGGCAAGAAGAACGCCGAGAAGAAGTAAAATATGCCGCACCTGCTCAGGGTTTATGCTTGTTGCGCGTCGGCTATCCTGATTTTCCTTTTTCTCCAGATATTTGGTACGATACCCAGCCCAAATTTAGTTTTTAGTCATTGGTCATCAGTCGTTACTCAATGACGAATGACAAAGGACAAAATAACAAAGGACAAACACAAATGAGTAAAACCTACCTTCCGCCTCAAGCTTCACTTGAGCATGATTGGTACGTAGTAGATGCTACTGACCAACGTCTTGGTCGCCTCGCTACCGAAATCGCTATGATTCTCCGAGGCAAAAAGAAACCGGAATATACACCTCACATGGACACTGGTGACTTTGTGATTGTGATTAATGCCGAGAAAATCGCAGTCACAGGTAAAAAACGGACTCAAAAATTATATCGTCGCCACTCTGGCCGTCCTGGTGGGATGAAGACCGAAACTTTTGCCAAGCTGCAACAGCGCATCCCCGAACGGATTGTTGAACATGCTGTTAAAGGTATGCTACCTAAAAATAGCTTGGGTCGGCAGTTGTTTACCAAGCTAAAAGTTTATGCAGGGCCGACTCATCCCCACGAAGCTCAACAACCTAAAGAATTAAAAATTAGTACAATTCCTGGAGAAAGCTAATGGTAGTAGCAGAAGCCAATAGTGGTCGTGCTGTGTACTGGGGTACTGGCCGCCGAAAATCAGCAGTAGCAAGAGTCCGCCTTGTCCCTGGTAGCGGTCAATTGACAGTCAATGGCAAGCCTGGAGATTTATACTTCCAGTTCAATGCCAATTACTTGGGAGTGATTAAAGCTCCTTTGGAAACCCTGGGCTTAGAAACCGAATATGACATTTTGGTGAAAGCTGAGGGTGGTGGCTTGACTGGTCAAGCTGATTCTATCCGTTTGGGTGTGGCTCGTGCTTTGTGTCAATTAGACCCAGAAAATCGCTCACCCTTAAAAACCGAAGGTTATCTCACCCGTGATCCCAGAGCAAAAGAGCGCAAAAAATACGGTTTGCACAAAGCTCGCAAAGCTCCTCAGTACTCCAAACGATAAGGGATTGGGTCTTGGGAATTGGATAATTTTTGTAGTCCCTAGTACAACAAGGCAAAAGTAAAAGGTCAAAAAGAAAAAGAAAGAATAGTGATACCACAAGCCTTTTAGCAATTTCTTATGATCTGTTTATTTCCGCCGATCTGTACTAGTCTCTAGATTCCACTGAAAGTTATAATTTATATAGATTCACCACAAAAGGAACAATGGCTAAACCTGATATTCATCCCCAGTGGTATCCAGAAGCTAAAGTCTACTGCAACGGTCAAGTTGTAATGACTGTTGGTTCTACCAAACCAGAATTACACGTAGATGTTTGGTCTGGAAATCACCCTTTTTATACTGGTACTCAAAAGATTATCGACACAGAAGGTCGCGTAGAACGCTTTCTGCGGAAATACGGCAAGTCAAGCGAGCAAGGCTCCGGCGGCAAAAAGAAAAAGTAGCGGTTTGGCTCTGCTGTTAACGACGACCCTGCGAATGCTGGGTCGATTGTCATTTTTTGAGCCAAGTTGTTATTTGAAGGAGCGATCGCACTTATGGCTGAAACATACCTGCTGGAGAAACTTAAATCTGTTGAACAAACCTTTAATGAACTAACACGTCGCCTAGCCGACCCTGATACCGCAAAAAACCCTGATGAGTATCAACAAATAGCTAAGGCTCGTTCTTCTTTGGAAGAGGTAGTGAATACCTATGAAACTTGGAAAGTAGCCCAAGAAGACTTAATTGGGGCGCGTCAGGTTTATAAAGAAGCAGCCAGTGACCCAGAAATGCAAGAAATGGCAGCACTGGAAGTTAGTGAACTGGAAGAAAAAATAGAATACTTAGAAACCCGCTTAAAAGTACTATTACTGCCCCGCGATCCCAACGATGAGAAGAATATCATGTTGGAAATTCGCGCTGGGACTGGTGGCGATGAAGCGAGTATTTGGGCTGGCGATTTGATGCGGATGTACACTCGCTACGCTCAAACTCAAGGTTGGAAAGTTTCGCTGGCGAGCGAATCTTTGGGAGAAATGGGCGGTTGGAAAGAAGTCATTCTAGAAATTAAAGGTGACAACGTTTACAGCCAGTTAAAGTTTGAAGCTGGAGTGCATCGCGTACAGCGTGTACCAGTCACAGAAGCTGGAGGACGGGTGCATACTTCCACCGCTACTGTAGCAATCATGCCAGAAGTGGATGATGTAGAAATTCACATCGACCCCAAAGATATTGAAATGACGACGGCTCGTTCTGGCGGTGCTGGTGGACAAAACGTCAACAAAGTGGAAACAGCCGTTGACTTGATGCACAAACCCACAGGAATCAGAATTTTCTGTACGGAAGAGCGTAGCCAGTTGCAAAACAAAGAACGGGCGATGCAAATTTTGCGGGCGAAACTGTACGAAATGAAGTTACGCGAACAACAAGAAGCTGTAACTTCTATGCGGCGATCGCAGGTTGGGACAGGATCGCGATCGGAAAAGATTCGCACTTATAACTATAAAGATAACCGCGTTACCGACCACCGCTTAGGTCAAAACTTCTCCTTAAACCCTGTTCTGGAAGGTGATTTAGAGACAGTAATTCAATCTTGTATCTCTCAAGATCAGCAAGAACGTTTGGCAGAGTTAGCGACTTCCGGTACAATGAACTAATTTTTAGCTTGAGAATTAATTTGATTACAAACCGTCTGGGGTGTTGCAATGTTTAACACACTAGACGGTTTTTTAATCTGAATTGATTTCCGCAAATATACATAAGTTACGCACATATAAATAGTTTTAGAATGGTGAGCATCAAATTTTTATAGGTGCAGCTATGTCATTGTTACGGAACGAACCTTTAGATTGGCAATCCAATCCAGAAACATCTTATATACCTGTTTATCATAAAGGTAGTTTAGTTGGTTTCTTCAAGCAAGAATATGTGAATGAAATTCTTTATTTTTTAAATGAAGAAGAAGTTTTAAAAAAAGCTCTCAAAAAAGCTTGTGCTGATTTACTAAAAAAGACTGGTGGCGATATAACTAAGGTTAATTATTTAGTACAAAAATATATAAAAGTTAGTGAACGTCCTAAATATGGGGCGAGAGCGATCGCACTTTTACTGCAAGAGCGACAAACAGAACTTGACCTTAACAATCAAGAATTTGCTAAATTCTGCGATACCTTTAAAATCTCTCCTACCGAACTCAATAGTATTTATGCTGGAGAGCCGATAGATGATAATTTATTAGCGCCAATCTCACGGGTATTGGGGATAACTAGAGAGCGTGTGCAAGAAGTCAGAGATGGTACAGAAGCCCAAAAAAGTACATAATTAGCTATTAACATTATTTCCTTTGTTCAATCTGTGAAAACAGACAGCATATTTTATCGCCTATTTCAAGAATTTCCCGATATCTTCTTTGAACTCATTGGTGCTTCTCCCGAAAATACTGAATACTATCAATTTTCATCAGTTGAGATCAAACAAACAGCCTTCAGAATTGATGGTGTGTTTCTACCTGTACAAAATGAGGAAAAGCATATTTACTTTGTGGAGGTACAGTTTCAAACTGATGATGATTTTTATTCACGACTGTTTGCCGAAATTTGTTTATATTTACGCCAAAATCGACCGCCAAATAACTGGTGTGCAGTGGTTTTATACCCTAGTAGAAGTGTAGATACACAAGATATAAAACATTACCGAGAATTTTTTGAAAGTCAGCGAGTCCAATGTATTTATTTGGATGAATTAGGCGATGCAGCATCACTACCAATTGGTATAGCAACCATCAAGTTAGTAATTGCTGATACAAACACAGCAATCGTCGAGGCTACGGAGTTAATTACTAGAACAAAACTTGAGTTAACATCTCAACGCCAACAACAGCAATTATTACAATTGATAGAGACGATTCTGATTTACAAGTTGCCGAACATGAGTAGAGAGGAAATACAGAATATGTTTGGATTAAGCGATTTAAAACAAACACGATTTTATCAAGAAGCTTTTCAGGAAGGTAAAGAACAAGGTAGACAGGAAGGTAGACAGGAAGGTAGACAGGAAGGTAGACAGGAAGGCCAACGCCAAGAAAAGTTGAGAATGGTTTCTCGCCTTTTGAGGTTGGGTTTGACTGTGGAACAAGTAGCGGCGGAACTTGATTTAAGTATTGAAGAAGTACAACAAGCTGCACAAAATTAATCAGTAATCAAAGAAAAATGCAGGCTATGTTTGAATTAGGCGATTTAAAGCAAACACGATTTTATCAAGAAGCTTTTCAGGAAGGCAAAGAACAAGGTAGACAGGAAGGCAAAGAAGAAGGTCAACGCCAAGAAAGGTTGAGAATTGTCTCTCGACTTTTGAGATTGGGTTGGACTGTGGAACAAGTAGAGGCAGAACTTGATTTAAGTATTGAGGAAGTACAGCAAGCTGCACAAAATTCATGAGTAATCAAAATTAAGCAATATCTGGGTTTGATTGTTACTTCTTGGGAAGAATTATTGGTTAATTTTTGTTAATATTGGACACGGTGTTGGTACTTCGTCCTTAACCATCAATTTCCTACCCTGAGAGAAACTCGATGCTGCGACTCGAACATATCAGTAAAATTTATCCCACAGGCGAAGTCCTTAAGGATATCAACTGGGAAGTAAAACCAGGCGATCGCATTGGCTTAGTTGGCGTTAACGGTGCGGGAAAATCTACCCAGTTGAAAATTATCTCTGGGGAAATTGAACCTACCGCCGGCGACATTATTCGTCCTGCTAGTTTACATATTGCTTATCTCAATCAAGAGTTTGAAGTCGACCCTACCCGCACGGTTAGAGAAGAATTTTGGACAGTATTTAAGGAAGCCAACGAAGTACAGTTAGCTCTGACGCAAGTGCAACATGATATGCAAACTGCGACACCAGAGGAACTGGATCGGTTAATTAACAAGTTGGATCGTTTGCAGCGTCAGTTTGAAGCTTTGGATGGTTACGGTTTAGAAGCACGCATCGGCAAGATTTTACCAGAGATGGGATTTGATCAAGAAGATGGCGATCGCCTCGTCAGTGCTTTTTCTGGTGGCTGGCAAATGCGGATGAGTTTAGGTAAAATTCTGCTGCAAGCACCGGATTTATTACTGTTAGACGAACCGACTAACCATTTAGACTTAGAAACTATCGAGTGGCTAGAAAATTACCTCAAAGGCTTAACAACGCCGATGGTGATAGTTTCCCACGACCGCGAATTTTTAGACCGCCTCTGCACTCAAATTGTCGAAACTGAACGCGGCGTTTCTAGCACATACTTGGGTAACTATTCGGCTTACTTGCAACAAAAAGCCGAAAATCAAGTAGCACAGATGAATGCTTACGAACGCCAACAAAAGGAAATTGAGAAGCAACAAGCTTTTGTTGACAGATTCCGCGCTAGTGCTACCCGCAGTACTCAAGCAAAAAGCCGGGAAAAGCAACTCGAAAAAGTTGAACGCATTGAAGCACCAACATCTGGAGTCAGAACCTTACATTTTCGTTTTCCTCCTGCACCTCGTAGTGGTAGAGAAGTAGTGAAAATTAAGGATTTGACCCATATCTATGATGATAAAATCTTATTCCTGGGTGCAAATTTGCTGATTGAAAGGGGCGATCGCATCGCTTTTTTAGGCCCCAACGGTGCGGGGAAATCTACCTTATTGCGAATCATTATGGGTACGGAAATACCCAGCGAAGGCATCGTTAGCTTAGGCGATCATAACGTTATTCCGGGTTACTTTGAACAAAATCAAGCCGAAGCGTTGGACTTGAAAAAGACCGTGATGGAAACAATTCACGATGAAGTTCCTGATTGGAAAAACGAAGAAGTTCGCACGCTGCTCGGCAAGTTTTTATTCTCCGGTGACACTGTATTTAAATCGGTTGAAGCCTTAAGTGGAGGAGAAAAAGCACGTTTAGCATTGGCAAAAATGCTATTGCGTCCAGCTAATTTACTGATTTTAGATGAGCCTACCAACCATCTTGATATTCCAGCTAAAGAGATGTTGGAAGAAGCATTGCAAAACTATGATGGGACAGCGATTGTAGTTTCCCACGACCGTTATTTTATTTCCCAGGTGGCTAACAAAATTGTGGAAATTCGGGATGGAGAATTCCGGGTTTATTTAGGAGATTACCACTACTACTTAGGAAAAATTGCCGAGGAAAAAGAAGAAGCCAAATTAGCGGCGATCGCTGCGGAAAAAGCTGCTAAGAAAGCAGCTAAAACTGCCAAAACTTCTGGCAAGAAAAAGTAAAATATCAAGTTAGTAGTAGTATCTTTACTTAACTACTAACTCATTCATTCATTGGAGATATCACAAAATATATGCAACAGTTGCGAAAAGTAAAAAAAGTCTAAAAAATCTCTCAATAAGTCATAAATTAAGTTACTAAGCAGAAATTCACTTGCAGCTGTGGTTAGCAGTGGTATCATTCGGGTATTACAAAAAGTAAAGGGCAATTTTATTATGACCAAGGCACCTGTTGCTCCTGTGGTGCTAGTCATTTTAGACGGATGGGGCTACTGCGAGGAGACGCGAGGAAACGCTATTGTGGCGGCGAAAACGCCGATTATGGACAGCTTGTGGGTGGCGTACCCGCACACCCTCATCCGCACATCAGGAAAAGCCGTAGGCTTGCCAGATGGTCAAATGGGTAACTCAGAAGTTGGTCATTTGAATATTGGCGCTGGGCGAGTTGTTCCACAAGAGCTTGTACGCATCTCCGATGCAGTAGAAGATGGTTCAATCCTCAGTAACCCTGCACTGGTCAAAATTTGCCAGGAAGTTCGTTCTCAAAATGGCAAGTTGCACTTAGTGGGTCTTTGTTCTGATGGAGGGGTACACTCGCATATCACCCACCTGTTCGGACTACTTGACTTAGCAAAAGATCAGCGAATTTCAGAAGTTTGTATTCACGCGATTACAGATGGTCGTGATACTTCCCCTAGTGAAGGTATAAAAGCGATTCAGGCAATTCAAGATTACACCGATCACGTAGGAATTGGGCGCATCGCCACCCTCAGCGGCCGTTACTACGCAATGGATCGCGATCGCCGTTGGGATCGAGTCAAACGGGCTTATGATGTCATGACCCAAGATGGCGCAGGCGATGGGCGCACAGCCGCACAAGTCTTGCAAGCATCTTACTCCGAAGGGGTGACAGACGAATTTATTAACCCAGTTCGCATTGCTCCTGGTGCAGTTGAACCAGGAGATGGGGTAATATTTTTCAACTTCCGCCCTGACCGTGCTAGACAATTAACTCAAGCCTTTGTCAGTGCTGAATTTACAGGCTTTGAACGACAGCAAATTCAGCCACTATCCTTTGTTACTTTTACCCAGTACGATTCAGACCTACCAGTAACAGTAGCTTTTGAGCCGCAGAATTTAACTAATATCCTCGGTGAAGTTATTGCTAATCATGGTCTGAAGCAGTTACGTACTGCGGAAACAGAAAAATACGCCCACGTTACTTATTTCTTTAACGGTGGTTTAGAAGAACCTTTTCCTGGCGAAGACCGAGAACTGGTTAGTAGCCCAATGGTAGCGACTTACGACAAAGCCCCAACTATGTCAGCCGCCGCCGTTACAGATGTAGCGATCGCTGCCATTCAAAAAGGTATATACTCTCTCGTTGTGATTAACTATGCTAACCCAGACATGGTAGGGCATACTGGTCAAATGCCAGCCACAATCACCGCGATTGAAGAAGTTGATCGTTGTGTCGGTCGCCTGCTTGAAAGCATTATCAAAGCCGGCGGGACAACAATTATTACCGCCGACCATGGTAACGCTGAGTATATGCTAGATGAAGAGGGTAACTCTTGGACGGCGCATACTACCAACCCAGTACCCTTGATTTTGGTGGAAGGCGAAAAAGCCAAAATTCCTGGACATGGTACGAATGTCGAACTACGTAACGATGGCAAGTTAGCCGACATTGCACCTACCATTCTGGATATTTTACAGCTACCGCAGCCGCCAGAAATGACTGGGCGATCGCTAGTTAAGCCAATAGAGTTTGAATTAAAACGCGATCGTACTCCTATGCCAATTGGTCTGTAAACAGTACTGAGTGCTGAGTAACTTTGACTTTACTCAACACTCAGACCTCAAAAATAATTATGCTAAGAATCTTAGGAGTTAAGAGTTAAAAGTAATAAAATAGAGTTTTTAAAGCCTTAACTTCCGACATCTGTTTTCAAACCGCCATAAATGAGATTGCGAACATGACAGTTACAAATATCGTACAAATTGTTTGGGCATTAGCCGCCCTGGGAATGATTGTTTTAGTATTGCTGCACAGCCCCAAAGGCGATGGAATTGGTGCTATTGGTGGACAAGCCCAATTGTTTAGCAGTACCAAAAGTGCAGAAAACACCCTCAACCGAATTACTTGGGCTTTAACAGTAATTTTTCTTGGCTTAACAGTGGTTTTAAGTGCAGGTTGGCTACCCAAATAAGGATAGGGAAATGGGGAAAATGACCCTAAACCCAACACCAAATATTAGAAAATTACTAACAGCCTTTGTCTTAACTATAAGTACAGGGCTGTTGATTATTTTTGCTCACTTTTCATCTAGCGCCACTTCTTTACCTCCGCCTAAACCCCATCCCCTACCACCTACGCTAGTTCAGTGGAATGATCAGACAAACAGTGGCGATTACTTTGCTCAAATTGCAAAAACAGAAATAGGTTATTTAGTTTGGTCACAATTTCCAGTTCAAGTTTATATAGAACGACCAATAAATATTAGCAATCAACAGGCGGAAGACTGGGTTAAAAATATTTTGCAGGCTGTACAGGAATGGAGTGTTTACTTACCTTTAAAAGTAGTAGAAAATCCAGAAATTGCTGATATTAAAATTGAGCGAAAAGTACCACCATTACAATTATCACTAGATAGAAAACTCCCGCGTGCGCGTTCTGCTTTAACTACATACCAGTTGTATCCCAAAAACACAATTTTATTACACCGTTTTACTATTCTCTTGAGTCCTAGTCAGACAGGTAATTATGTCGTTGCAGCCGCACGGCATGAACTCGGACACGCCTTGGGAATTTGGGGTCATAGTCCATCGCCAACTGATGCTTTATATTTTGCCCAAGTCCGCAACCCACCGACTATTTCAGCTAGAGATGTGAATACTTTGAAGCGAGTTTATCAACAGCCAACAAGTTTGGGTTGGGCTTTAAAGGATGAATTTATCAACAGGTAGATTATTCAAGTCAATAGTCAAATAATGAAAAAGCCGTACCAAATTGTACTCGATACAAATATATTACTTACTGGTTTACGGTCTAACCAAGGGGCATCTTATAAGCTGCTCACAATGCTGAACGATAGCCGTTGGCAGTTAAATGTTTCTGCTACTTTAGTATTTGAGTACGAAGAAATTCTCAAACGAGAAAAAGAGCAGCTTAGATTGAGCAATGAAGATATTGACACAATTATTGAAGCTATTTGTAGTATTGCCAATAAATGTAGTATTTTCTATTTATGGCGACCAATAGCACAAGATCCTGATGATGATTTTATCATTGATTTAGCTGTTGAATGCCAAGCCGACTTTATCATTACTTACAATCACAAAGACCTACAAAATGCAAAAAAATTTGGTATCAGGATAGTTTCACCCAAAGAATTCTTACAAATAGTAGGAGAAATCCAATGACTAACTTAAATGTACAGCTACCTGAATCTTTGTATAAACAAATTGAAACTTTAGCTGCCAAAGAAAATATTTCTATTGAACAACTTGTAGCTATTGCTTTATCAGCACAGGTTTCCGCCTGGATGACCAAAGAATATTTAGAAGAAAAAGCCAACCGTGGTAGTTGGGAGAAATTTCAGCAAGTTTTGAGTAAAGTTCCTGACGTAGAACCAGAAGAATACGATAAATTTTAGAATTAGTAAAATAGCTGTAATGATTTGCTACAGTTGGTTTTAAATTTTGTATATTCACTTTATAAAAGCTTATAAATGAAAGAACTCTGAAGAGAAATTTGCTACTTTAATCAATCAATAACGCACTGAAAAATCTGCTCAACAGTTAGATTTAAATTTAAGAATGTTGGAGATTCTATACGTTCATTTCCTCTAAACTGTTTACCACGATATTCCCCTTCATCACTTAAAGAGTAAATTGTGATTGTTGGCTGTTTGGGGTCGCCTATTAACTCTTTACTACCCAAGGCTGCATAATCTACAATCCAATATTCTGGAATGCCCATTTCTTCATAGTCAGCAAACTTTTTATGATAATCATCTCGCCAATTAGTACTGACAACTTCGATTACTAATGGGATGGAATCTGATTCACTGAGGATTGATTGTTTCTCCCACAGTGGTTCATTTTTCAAATTAGAAAAATTCATTAATAAAACATCTGGATAGTAACCTGATATTTTATTTTTTGGCTTCACTGTAGCGGTTTTAGGTATACCGTAATTAAGTTTCAGACGAAGATACTCATACCCCAAAATCATTGTTAAAAATGCCACTATTTGCTCATGTTTTCCTGGTGGTGGCGGCATTTGAACAATCTCTCCATCGTGTAATTCATAACGAATATTTTCTGGTTGTGTAGCCAAAAAATCTAAAAATTCATCAAATGTAAATAATTTTTGGAGAGATTGTGTCATTATTTCTACGTCAGTTTAAATATGGAATGTCTTAAGCTCCCCAACTCAGACGTACAGGGCGCTCTACTAAAACTTCTTTATACAATTCTTCTAGCTGCGTAATATTTTTATCTAATGTATATCGCTCTAAAACGCGATTTCTGGCTTTTTGTCCTAGCAGAGTTGTTAATTCTGGATGGTCTTGGCAGAGTGGTAGAAGGGTTTTTAATTGCGATCGCACTGTTTTAGTACTTAAAACTATACCAGCCCCTTTCTCTAAAACTTCTCCATCCGCGCCGACATCTGTAGCTATACAAGCCCCTCCACAGGCCATTGCTTCCAATAAAGACAAAGACAATCCTTCTACTAAAGATGGCAAAATAAACACATCTGCACCCCGTAAAATTTCGATGCGTCTTTCTTCTTCCGCCACAAAACCTAACCAAATCACGCCGTATTCTGCGCCATAAAATTGCTCTAAAGAAGCTCTTAAAGGGCCATCCCCTACAATTAATAACTTACTTCCATTGCCCATCCCCGACTGCTTCCAAGCTCGAAGAAGCGATTCAACATTTTTTTCTGGGGCTATTCTTCCTTGGTAAACAAATAAGCGTTCTGCTTGAAATTCTGCTTTAACTGTCGAATATCCTGGTGAATATTTAACTGTATCTACACCGTTGGGAATCACTGCAATATTTTTGTCCCGTACACCCATACGTGCCAGTAATTCGCGCTGAATTTGCGAAAATACAATCACGCGATGATAGTTATCTAAAAACGGTGCGTACAACTGATAAGCGATGAGTTGCGTTCCTGATATCAGTTTTGCCCCTTTACCAGCAAACGGCGTATGAAAAGTAGCAACTAAAGGCAAATTTAGTTGTTCGCAAATTTCTGGTAAAACAAAGTCCAGTGGCGACAAAGTTAAAGAAGCATGGACAATATCTGGCTTGATTTCTCTTAATGATTCTGTTAAAACTTTTGTCGCTTTCAGTGCCGGAATTGTATAAACTTGAGATTTATAAATAAATGGTAACGATACTTCTTGGAATTTCGGCCAGTTATCCGGTTCAGGTTCTTCTTGGGCAAAGTGCAGAAAACTAACTTCATGTCCCCTATCTAATAAAGCATTAGTTATTTCTCGGCTATAGGTGACATTGCCACAAAACGGCGATTTTTTTCCAATCCAGGCTATACGCATTCTTTAAAATTAGTTATAAGAAAGCTGGTTTTATTGATGATTTTTGCGCCTTAGCTGTATTTGACTAGAACCTGATCTTACTAAATAATTTTGATTGAAAAAACACCGATATCAACTATTGCTCACTTTGCTGATTAGCTGATGAAAG
Source organism: Nostoc spongiaeforme FACHB-130 (assembly GCF_014698475.1). Classification (GTDB taxonomy): domain Bacteria; phylum Cyanobacteriota; class Cyanobacteriia; order Cyanobacteriales; family Nostocaceae; genus Nostoc_B; species Nostoc_B spongiaeforme. The sequence continues at coordinate 145,051 of NZ_JACJTB010000006.1, forward strand.
CAATCGATGTTCGGATTGATTAATTTTAATGAATAAGCTGTGAATTTTTCACTTGGAATACAACTTTATTCTGCGTAATCTCAGGTTTATTCCCAGCGAAGAGGCACGAAATTATTGATGAGTTCAGTTTATCATGAAATCAAAGTCAATAATAAATTATTGCTTTTGTCAAGCAGACTGATGGGAGTTATACCAAGTCAAAATCCCACCAAAAAATACGATCGCAGCTAGTCCCAGAAAAACAGCTTTCAATCCCACAAAGGTTTCGGCCACACCTGCTAGTGCTAAAGGTAAAGTCAAGGCAATATTAATCACATTATTTTGCAAACCAAATACTTTACCCCGCATTTCTGGGGGAGTTTCTGTTTGAATTGCAGTTTGCATTGGAATCCCAACTAACGCGCCAAAAATTCCCAAGATAGCAACAAACAATAACACCAACCACAATTGTGTTGTAAATAAAGCCAAACCAATTAAAGATACTGCCATTCCTAAACAACCATACAAGCCAAGTTGAGAATAGGAGAAGCGTTGTCCAAACTGTCCTAAAATTGTTGCGCCAACGGCAATCCCTACACCACCTGCCGCTAGTAAAAAACCAAATTGCGAAGCTTTTAAATTCGGAATCACTTCTGCCATCCGCACTGCCAACACTGTTAAAGCGGCAAAGACAGAAAACAAAATAATCAGCCTCACTAAAGCATTCCGCACTTGATGATTAGCTTTGAGGTAAGCAAAACCATCACGTAAGTCTGAGAAAACATGAGGAAATTCGGTATCGGGAGCGTGGGGTTTTTCTTTAGTGGTTAATAACATTAAAATTACACCAGCGATCGCATAACTGCCACCTACTAAAATTTCTTTACCCAAACCATTGCTACCGCCAAACTGCGCCCATATACTATCTGCGATCGCTAAAATCGGTTCACCGATGGCAAAGCCAATAATGACTGAAGCCATCATAGTTGTTGTATACAGGGAGTTGGCCGAAAGTAAGTGCTGTTCTTCGACTACCAACGGAATTGCTGCTTGTTCGGCTGGTGCAAAAAACTGTGTCAGTGTGGAAACCAAAAAAGTCACACCTAAAATTATGGCAAAACCTACTGGTAAAACTCCGATGGGTTGCCAATCATGAGTTAACCACAACAACAAAGGAATCACCAAAACCAAAATACCCCGCCAAATATTTGTTGCTACCAAAACTGCTTTTTTTGACCAACGATCTACAAATACTCCAGCCACCGAACCAAATAATACGGCTGGAATCGTAAATGCCATCATCAATGCTGATACCCAACCACTAATGCTTTGACTACTGGCTTGAAAGTGAGTATTGATTAAAGCAATCATTAATACTAAGTACACTTTATCAGCCAGTTGGCAAAACACTTGCCCACCCCAAAGTGCTAAGAAATTCGGGTTTTTTAATACAGGTAAAAATCCCTGCTGTTGTACTTTGTCTGAATTTGCTTCACCGCCAGAACCATTCCCAACTGTTTTTTCGGTTACAGCTGCGACTGGTAGACTTTGTTCCTTACGACTGGGGGCAATATTGACAACTGTATCCGATGTCCATTCTTTATCATTGGGTGAAACATCGGGTTTAGAAATTTCTTGGTTGTGAATTTGACCATTTGTAGATATGGGAACAGACTTCAAATGATTATTCACATTAGAAGTATTTGCCCGACTTGGTTTTTTGGTGTGGCTTGGTGATAAAGGAAGGATTTTTCGATCCAAATCAGATGGTTGCATCATGGTTGGTTGGCAGCAAAATAAGAATCTAACAGGGTAGCAGAGCGAATAGAATGGCCTAAATGATACTGAGCATACTGACGTAAAATCTGCTCAATCGATAACCAGCCATTATCTCTAATTCCATCAATTTGCATTATCTCTGGTTGTGACAGTTGTTGGAGCAGAGCAAATTCTCTGGCACTTAAACGACAAGAAATAACGGGAATTTCTTGTTGATGGACAACAGTCTCATAACTAGGGATAGGAGAATTTGCTGATGGGGAAAATTCGGAATGATTTCTATTTTCCCATTTTTCTTTCTCGCGTTTTCTGCGTAAACTTTCCCATACCTCTAAACAAATTACCCCACCAGTCGGAACACTAAATCCGACTTGCCAGTTGGGGTTGATAAAGTCTGGCGTGAGAGGCTTTTGAGTTAAACAACAGGCTTGGATTTGCGGTGTAAGTCCTGCCAAAACTAAAAGTTGAAACACTCCCAAAGCGAGATATGCGTACACAGATGATATTTCAGCTTTTGGGAGGATTTCTAATTGATGAAGATGTGCATTCAGTAACTCATAAAGTTCTTCTTGGGGTTGTTCGCTCAAAGCCTGAGACAAGGCTATTTCTGCTAAATACTGACCTGCGGCTAATTTGCTTAAATCTTGAGCTAAACCGGGATAGGTTTTTAAGGTTTGTGCTTGAGTAATTTTATCGAGCGATCGCCCTTTAGCAATCAGTAATTCATTCACAACAAACATCCCACTCCGACCACCAAGGCTAGAGTTGTGCTTCCGCGCCCCTGGCGCAACTGCACGAATCAGACCAAACTCTCGTGTCAAAATTGTCACTATCTTGTCTGACTCGCCCAGCACCTGAGTTTTAAGATTAATACCAGTTGCCTTATAAGTTTTACTCATGAATCGTTAGTCATCAGTCACTAGTCATTAACAGCCAGTGTATGGGGTGGTTTCGCCGACTTTCTCACTGGCGTTCATTAGCTGTGGAGGAAAGACAACGGACAAATGACTATTCCCCTTTCTCCAGATTATCGCGCTGGCGGAGCAAATCAATACCACGAGATGTCCCCAATCTTGTAGCACCCGCTATGATTAAGTCTAAAGCTTGTTCGTGAGTCCGAATACCACCAGAAGCTTTAATTCCTATGCTGTCTCTGACTATTTCTTTCAAAAAACGCACGTCTGCTAATGTAGCACCGCCATTCCAACCTGTACTGGTTTTCAGAAATGCTGCACCCGCATCCATACATATTTCTGCTGCCAGTCTTTTTTCGGCATCTGTCAGCAGACTAGTTTCTAAAATTACCTTGACTGTTTGCCCTGTTTCTTCACAAATCTCAGCAATTTCTCGGTGAACTTCCTCGGTTTTTCCGATCTTCAACCAGCTTAAGTTAAGTACTAAATCTAACTCAGTAGCACCATTTTCTACCGCTTCTTGCGCTTCATACAGCTTAACGGCTGAAGTTGTGGCTCCCGACGGAAAACCAATCACAGTACAAACTTTTGGCTTTTTATTTTGTAGGAGTTCTGCTGCTTGCTTAACGTGGGTAGGGTAAATGCAAACCGCCGCAAAGTTAAATCTATATGCTTGTTCACACCATTGCTCAACCTGCTCTGGAGTAGCCGTTGGCGTTAACAGGGCGTGATCGATAAATGGCGCAATATCAATATCTGGATAGTCTGCTGCCATTGAACTTTTGCCTATGTAATGATTATTAAGCTTTATAAAAAATTAAGACATTTATTATATATTAAACCACATAAACTTTGAATTTAACTCCAAAACTAGCTAATTATTCAGGTTATATTTGGAGGCATTTTGAGTTTATTTAACTATTGTAACTAAATTTATGGATTTTTAGACAATTTGTGCTTGCGACAATGCCACAGTTTTGTCTTAGTTAATTCCTAAAAAATCAAGAATAGTCCTAGCTAACGCCTGAGATAGCAAGTAAGGTACGCCATTACCAATGGATTTAAACATATTAGTCAAAGACATCAGTTCAGGAAGTACAAAATTTTCTGGTAAAGATTGTATGGCTAAAGCTTCAGCTACAGAAATTCGCCGCATTTTATAAGGATGTAAATGTACTTCATTATTGCCATAGCAAGCTGTGGGAGAATAACGCCAACGGTGCAGACGTTTAAATGATTTTTTAGAATCATCTCCTTCATCAACAGTCGCAAATTTACTCATCCCGGCTCTGGGTTGAAAATAATGCTGAGTATTAGGATGATGCTGAACGTTATTTTTTCTAAACCAAAACTCCACAGTTAATTCGGGAATAATATTCTCAGGACAAGGTAATAAAGAATCTACTTGAAATGATTGGCATTGCGGCCAATAACAAGCGGAAATCTTTGTTTGAGAATATGTTGTATATTTTTGCCAAAAGCCTATATTTACCTGTTTTTCTGTTTGATTTTGATTAATAAAATGCTGATGAAAACCTATCAGAATAATTCTTTCTCTATCTTGAGGTACACCATATTCAAGAGCATTAATCAAGCGTTCAGTTAAAATATAGCCAGCTTGCTGTAACCGGATTTTTAAAGATTCAAAAAATATACGGTGTTTTTTAGTTCGCCATAATCCTTTAACATTTTCAAATAAAAAGAAATCAGGGAGATTCTGGCAAATTAATTCAATGTATGCGGCAGAAAGTTTACCATTATCTCCCAGGTGTCCTTTATTTTTACCGCCAATCGAAAAATCAGGACAAGGCGGCCCACCAATAAAACCAATAATATTATTAGACTTGCGGCAATTTTTTACTAGTTCCAATAAACCTTGTGCTGGTAATCCTGAGACTAATTTACTTACGTCTCCTGCTTCGCTGTGATGATATCCATATTCAGGCAGTGGTAATTTGAGTAATTCTCTAGAATAAAGGTATGCTGCCATGAAAGGTGCGAATATTTCATTGACATAAACAATATTAAAACCGCTATGTTCAAAGCCTAAATCGAGAAAACCAGCACCAGAAAAGAATGAGAAAATTGCAGGGCGATCGCTATTCATTAGCAATGTTAATCAGGACATTTTTAATTTACCATTTATCGTATTGGTATCTCAATCACAAACTCAGTACCCTGATTTAATTCAGAATGATAAAATAAATTGCCATGATGCTTATCAACTACAATCTGATAGCTAATTGACAACCCTAAACCAGTACCACCACCGACATCTTTAGTGGTAAAAAATGGGTCAAATATTTTTTGACTAATATCTTCTGGGATACCACCACCATTATCTGCGATCGTAATTCTGATCATCCGAGATGCTGTTAACTCTGTACAAATTTTAATTTGAGGATATTGATGATTTTGGAGACATTGAGTATTTAAAAAACTGCCTCTTAACGCATCAATTGCATTACTCAAAACATTCATAAAAACTTGATTCAGTTGACCTGCATAACAAGTTACTTCTGGTAAATCACCATATTCTTTAATTACAACAATTTCTGGTAAATTATTTTTTTCTTTTAATTGATTTTGCAGAATCATTAAAGTATTATCGATACCCTGATGAATATCAACAGGTTTCATATCAGACTCATCTAAGCGAGAAAAGTTACGTAAACCTAAAACAATATCTCGAATCCGTGAACTGCCCATCTTCATTGAATCTATCGTTTTCGGTAAATCATCAACCAAAAACTGCAAATCTATTTCCTCTGTTTTTTCAGCAATTATCGGTGTGGGATTTGGATATTCTTGTTGATACAAATCCATTAAATCTAGTAAATCACTCACATAATCATTAGTGTGTACAAGATTGCCATGAATAAAATTGATGGGATTATTAATTTCATGGGCAATACCCGCTACCATTTGACCCAAAGAAGACATCTTCTCGCTTTGGATTAATTGGGATTGAGTTCTTTTTAACTCCTGGAGTGCTTGTTGCAATTTGTCATTTTTATCTTTAAGTTCGTTGGTTCTTTCTGCAACTTTTGCTTCTAAATTATGATTGTATTCTTCTAGTTGTTGCTTGGTTTTATTTAAATTTTCATAGAGGATCGCATTTTCTAAAGAAATTGTAGCTTGACTAGTTAAAAGTTTGAGGACTTCTAGGCGATCATTGGTAAATGCACCTGTAGCCAAATTATTTTCTAGATATAATATCCCCAGTAGTTGGTTTTGATTAATCATCGGCATACACAACAGACTTTTTGGCTGTTCCCGTATAACATACATGTCTTGTGCCAGAAATGCCTGATTTATCGCATCATCAATTACTAAGATTTCTCGACTACGTTTCACATAGTTAATTACCGCCTGCGGTACCTCACTGCAAGATTCTAAATCAATGGCAGTAAATTCTGTATAGACACAAGCTAAATTAAGAATGGAACTAATAGCTCTAACAGTAAAACTTGAATTATCAGCTTCATTCAAAACTAACACACATTTAGATGCACCTACATTCTCCATGACAACTGTCATCATCGTTGACAGCAAATCTGGCAGATTAATTTCTCCTGACAGCGCCTGAGAAGCTTTAATGACCGATGCCAAATCTAGCATATCTGAAATACTAGTGTTAGAACTCATAACAGTGTCGTGACTGCTAATGGAAGTCTGCATATTATGGGTTAAAGATGTACTAAATTCTGCTTCCTGATGTTGCTGAAAATCTTGGCTGAGTTGTTCTTCCTGAATAATCGCCGCTAGTAAATAAGGATGACGCTTTTGCAAATCTTGAGCTTTAGCTAATGCTCCCCAACGTACATAACCGTAGTAAGCATCAATTAAGTAAGCTTTAGCAATCTTTTCTTTATCCCAAGTTAAATAAAAATTAGCAGCTAATTCATTAGCTAAGGCTTCTTCATGGATAAATTCATTTTCCTTGGCTGACGAAATAGCACAGTCATAAAACTCTATTGCTTCTAGATATTGGTTTAGCACTCGATATCTTTCAGCTTCTACTAAATAAAATTTATTTAAATAATTTCTGGAGGAACTGAGTGACCACCGTTGCATTTTTGCTTGATTTGCTCCAACCCTAGCCAATATTTCTGCCTGTTGAGCCGAGTCAAGCTCATGATATATGGCCAAACGAGCTAGAGAATCATAAAAGAAAAATTGCGGAAATGTAAATTGACCAATTCCCCCAGACAAATACTTTTCGGCATTGACAGCATAATTAATAGCTTCAGAATATTCTCTGAGTAAATAACATAGATGTAGCTTACAGAGATAGAAATATAACAGAGCATTGATATCGTTAGCTTCTTTGTGAATAGAAAGTAATTTTTCCTCATTGTAAGCTTCACCAATTAAACAACAAGGATTTTGAACATTATCTTTTAAATTTAAAACTGTTTGTCGGTAAATTTCAATCCAGTAAAAAACCCTATCTTGTTTAATTTGCTTAACGGCATAACTGTAGGTTGCCATCTCTTTTTCTAGGGAGTTTAGTACTTTTCCACTAAAATATGAAATATAGCAGTATGCTTTTAGAGAATAGGCTGCAAATTCCAAGTCCCCAGCTTCTAAACCTGCCGAATAAGCTTCTAAAAGATACTTTAAAGATTCACTAACCGGATCTTGCCAATGTTTGACATGGGCATTAAATGTTTGAATAACTTTAGCTTTGATTTCTTTATTATTCAATTTAGTCAATAAGCTTGTAGCCAGATTGCCAAATTTATAGCCAGATGCAATATCTTCTGCTGCGCCGCACAGCATAAATCCATAGCAAACGTATACATACGATGAGAAATCAGAATTACCATATTCCAGAGAAAGTTTGAGCTGTTTTAAAACCATCAAAGGAAATAGTTCTGGAATTACTGTGTAGGCTAAAGCAAGAATATTAGATGAAACACGCATAATTGCTAATGCTGTTGCATCTTGCATAATTGGCAAATCTATTAAACTATCAATACTCCTATGAATAAAGTATTGATTGCTTTCATCCATTGCTTGTTGAATATCTAATTGGCTGGGTTGTTCTGGAAATTCAACGCCAAATAATTTCAAAAAATCTAGTCCGGACTGGACACCTGCTTGTGCTTTGTTTTGCGCTCCTAATGATTGAATAGTAATTTCAATTACTTTGACTTTATCTAAGTTCGTCTTTGCATGAAATAAAACTATTTGAATAAGTTGCTCTGCTTGTGTAAAATCTCCATTTAAATATGCTGCTTCTGCTGCTGTTTCCCATAGAGATAAAGTTAGTGCATATTCAGTATTCCAAGTATATTCGGGAAGTAGTTTAATTCCTGTATTTAAATATTTCAACGCTGCTGAGTAAGCTGTTGAAGCTAAAGCTTTACGTCCAGCAGTCAGATTCATTTCTGCAAGTTCATAACGCTGATTTGGATTGGTAATCAACTCTACAGCTATATTAAACTGATTAACTAGCTCGAAAATTTTCTCCTCTCTTTCTGCTATAGGAATATTTTTTAATAAAAGTAAGCCAATTTTTAAATGAGTTAATTTTTTTTGTTCATTAGCAATTAAAGAATAAGCTGCCTGCTGTACACGGTCATGTACAAATTTATATTTAGGAAGTTGATAGTTATTGATATTTGATTTATTGACACTAGGATGATTAATAACATCTAATTTTGCATAATCATCATCTGATAAGAAAATATACCCATCATTTTGCGGGATGATGAGACCTTCAATTAATGACGGCCATAAATCTGATGCCGTATCAATAACTGACTTTTCACAGATAATAGCTAAAGTTTTTAAGTCAAACTCGTTACCAATGCAAGCTGCTAGTTGTAAGATATATTGTGTATTTTGCGGCAATTTTTCTATCTGAATTGCCATAAACTCTATAACATCATCTGTAAAAGTAATAGTTTTAATTTCTGCTAAATTATATTGCCAATATCCCGCTTCAAAATTTAACGTTATTAGCCCTTCATCATATAAACCTTTGAGGAATTGTGTAGCGAAAAAGGGATTTCCTTGAGTTTTAGTAAATACCATTTGCGTTAAAGGTATAGCTAATACTTCCGAACAATGAAGTGTATCGGCAATTAAATAGTTTAAACTCGACTGATTTAATGGCAGAAGTTTAATTTGATTTATTTGAATTCCAGATTTTATAATTTCGTTTAATGTTAAAACTAAAGGATGGATATGAGAGACTTCATTATCTCTATATGCACCAATTAGCAATATATTTCCTTGGCTTGCTTCTGTATTATTTGTTTCACTGACAAGAGCAGGAGAAATATTCTCACTCATTAATAATTGAATAAATTTTAAAGAAGCATGATCCGCCCATTGTAAATCATCTAAGAATATGACTAGTGGTTGGTCTTTTGTGGTGAATACTTGGATAAATCTTTGAAATAATAAGTTAAAGCGATTTTGGGCTGCACTCCCAGATAATTCTACAATTTCTGGTTGTTTACCAATTATTCTAGCTAATTCAGGAATGACATCAATGATGACTTGTGCTTGTGTACCTAATGCTGATAAGATTTTGGCTTTCCATTCTTGAAGATAAGTATCATTTTCTGCTAATAATTGTCCAATTAAGTTACGTAATGCTTGAATTAAAGCCGACAATGGTATGTCACGTTGAAATTGCTCAAATTTACCTTTAATAAAATAACTACGTTGTCTAACAATGGGTTTATGAATTTCATTAATGATAGCGGTTTTACCAATACCAGAGGAACCTGTAACTAATATCATTTCTGTTTGAGTATTAGCTACCCGCTCAAAAGTATTCAGTAAAGTTTCGACTTCGCGCTGTCTTCCATACAGTTTTTCGGGAATTGTAAATTGACTGGATATATCCTTCTGTGCTAATTCAAAAGGTAATATATTTCCAGTTTCTTGGCATTGTTTTTGACATATTTCTAAGTCATATCTGAGTCCATAACCGCTTTGATAACGGTCTTCAGCATTTTTAGCGATTAATTTGGTAATAATATCGGATAGAATTGATGGAATATTAGGATTAAGAGAGTTAACTTTTGGTGGCTGTTTAGCAATATGAGAATAAACTAGTTCCATTGGATCGGAACTAATGAATGGTAGATTTCCTGTTAGGAGTTCAAAAAAAGTTATACCCAAAGAATAAAAATCACTACGGTAGTCAATAACTCGATTCATCCGTCCTGTTTGTTCAGGGGAAATATAAGCTAAAGTGCCTTCTAAAATATTGGGATTAGTAAATGATTGAATTTCTTTCGGTAAAAGCGTGGAGATACTAAAGTCAATAAGTTTGATTTCTCCAGTAGTTGGATGAATTAAAATATTAGCTGGTTTGATATCTTTATGAATAATCCGATGACGATGTAGGAGTTCTAAGGTTGTGGTAATTTTAATAGCAATTTTAAAAAAATCGCTGAGAGAAATGTCACTTTCACCAATTTTATATTTTTCTAAGCGCCATTCTTTGATAGATATACCCCCAAAATCTTCCATAATCAAAACATAGCCATTACGATAGTTTTCTAGGCTATATGGTTTGACAATACCGGGAATTTCTAGATTTTGAGTAATAGTGTATTGATTACGAAATTGGGCAATTTCTATAAAAGTAGGATACTCATTCCGCATCAGTTTGAGAATGACAAGTTTTTGGTCTGTTTCTCTCAAGCCACGATATACTAGGGTTTTACTACCAGAGTATATTTGCTCAGTGATTTGATAGCCAAATATAGGATATATCGTGTCTGATACTGTTAACATCTCAGCCTTTGCATTGATCTAAGGACTATGATTCCAGTATTCCCAAAAATAAATTACTAATATCATTAGAATAGCGAAAATTATGTTTTAATTATTTATAATGAATATAGGCGATTTAATGAAAATATAAATTATTAATAAAAGTTCAGAAATAACAAATAATTATTAATATTTTAGCAAAATTGTTTATAGTATCTAAAGCAATGTATACGTATAATCATGATATTAAGAGAATTTTTGCATTTCAGAAAGACAATCGAGTAGAGATTTGATTTTAACATCTCTACTCGATTAATTTTGGGAATTTGGGAATTATTGACTACTAGTAATGTTATTGCTTTCTAGAAAATTTACAATTGGTAGTATTTTTTCTAGTGAAAAACTAGAAAATTATACTATATTTAACCCGCATTGAATGAGAATTTGGAGAAGAAACTATTAAAGACAACAGAAATTAAAGCAAGTTTGAACTTTACTTAATTTTCTGTTTAATAAAAGTGACTACCTGAGCTAACTGTTTTTTCAAGCCATCTATTTCAATTTGCATTTGAACTATTTTCTCATTCAGTGCTTTAATTTCTGCTAAAGAGGCTGTTTCAACAGAAGATGTTGAGGGTAGTGGCGAGTGATTAACACTGGCTGTAGCTACTGTTTCATGTTCTGCGATCGCACTTGTACTAGTTGTGCCTGTACTAGCTGTACTAGCACCATTTTTAGCCGCACCAACTCCCACTAAAGCTGGTTCAGGACGTGGCAGCTTGGCCTTAGCCATTGCTGATTTAATCGCGTCAATCAGTTGCTTTTTATCAAATGGTTTACCTAGAAAATCAAAATATTCAAATGGTTCGGGGATTTTTTCGGTAACTTCTTCCTTGCGACCAGACATGATCACTAAAGGAATTTTCCTTAACTCTGGCTGGGCTTGAATTTGTTGAAAAACTTCCCAGCCACTCATTTTTGGCAGTAGGAAATCTAACATAATCAAGCTGAGTTTTTCTTGACGGATAAAATTAAGTCCTTCCACCCCGTCTTTTGCTTCTAATACCTCGAAGTTACCTGGAGGTAACATTTCTCGGACTTTTACCCTGACAACGGTAGTGTCATCGATAACTAAAATTTTGTTGCTGGCCACGACTGATTTCTCTAACAGAAAATTTAAGTTGCATTACGGCTATGCCGCTTGACCTTGAGAGTCATCCCACTATATCTAAATTTGTTATGGATTGGGGGATAGTATATTTCGGTATAAATAGCTGGAGATTTATCTAGGATTTATGACTTCGTTACAACCAGGGGAATTTAAGTCCGAAATTATGGCTATGCCTAGCTGGTTACGTCGCCCGATTGGCAAAGCCAGTGAAATTTCCACCGTGCAAAGCATTATTAAACAGCGTCAAATTTACACAATTTGCGAAGAAGGACGTTGCCCTAACCGGGGAGAGTGCTATGCCCAAAAAACGGCTACTTTTTTGCTGATGGGGCCTACTTGCACCCGTGCTTGTGCTTTTTGTCAAGTTGATAAAGGCCATGCACCAATGCCTCTGGATTTAGAAGAACCCCAGAAGGTAGCAGAGGCAGTACAACTTCTAGGATTAAATTATGTGGTGTTGACTTCTGTGGCGCGGGATGATTTGCCAGACCAAGGGGCTGGACATTTTGTCAAAACAATGGAGGCGGTGAGAAAGTTAAACCCTGGAACTCAAATTGAAGTACTCACACCAGATTTTTGGGGTGGTGCGGGTGTGAGTGAGGCAGGACAGCGCCAACGGATTGAATTGATTGTGAATGCTAAACCTGCTTGTTTTAATCACAATATTGAGACGGTACAACGATTAACTGGCCGAGTGCGTCGGGGGGCAAAATACGATCGCTCGCTGGGAGTCTTGGCTATAGTGAAAGAAATTGACCCGACTATTCCCACCAAGTCTGGTTTAATGCTGGGACATGGCGAAACTGTTGCAGAAGTTCTCGAAACAATGGCAGATTTAAGAACCATAGGCTGCGATCGCTTAACTATTGGTCAGTATATGCGTCCTTCCTTAGATCATCTGCCAGTACAAAAATACTGGACTCCAGAGGAATTTGATGAGCTTGGTAGTTTAGCATGGAAAATGGGATTCACTCATGTCCGTTCTGGGCCTCTGGTTCGCAGTTCCTACCATGCAGGAGAAGATACAAGTGTGAAGCCTGAAGTCTGAATCAGTACTCATTACTCATTACTTACAACTCATTACTTACCACTCCTGCCTCGCTAGACAAATATTTTTAACGAATCTGGGTAATTGGTGCAGCTATTTGGTATTTCTGAAAAAGTCATGACATTAAGGAGAACCTCTTATGGCTACTCAAAACAAAAGTTCCGCAGTGGCAGACAGTGGAGCAAAGCCTCCCTATCCATTTCGTACAGGTTGGGCGTTGCTGCTGTTAGCTCTTAACTTGTTGGTAGCAGCCTACTATTTCCACATCATTGAATAATTAGAAGTGGGCTGGTGCTGCTCAAATCGTGCCTTTAAATAAACCTTTGGGGCGAATGAGCAGCACCAAAATCATAATTAGTAGAGCAATACCTTGTTTGTATTGTGAACCCAACCAAATAGTGCTAACTTCCTGAGCAATCCCAATGATAAAAGCTGCGGCGATCGCTCCATAAGGGTTCCCAATTCCGCCTAAAATTACTGAAGCAAACAATGGCAAAATTAAAAACCATCCCATATTGGGGCGTACAGCTGTAATTAAACCGTACATACTTCCACCCAAGGAAGTGAGTGTACCAGCAATCAGCCAAGTCCAAAGAATAACTTGCTCAACATTGATACCGGAAACTCTGGCTAAATCTAGGTCATCTGCGACAGCTCGCATCGCTTTACCTATTTTGGTGTTTTGCAGGAGGTAATGCAGCCCCACAATTGCTAACACAGCTAAACCTAAAACCAAAAGTTGATTTTGGGGGATTTTGACACCAAAAAAGTCCCAAGCAGAAGTAACAGGAACATTGTAGTTTTGGTTTTTGCCACCCCAAACTAAGATAATGCCATTACGCAAAAATAAAGCTAGACCAATAGAAATAATAATCAGCGTTGTGGAAGTGGCACGAATTAAGCGCATCTTTGACCACAATAACTTTTCTGATAGCAGCATCGCGGCGACGGTTCCCACGGCTGCCAAAACCATTGATAGCCAGATGTTGACCCCAGCTGCATTTACCAACAGCGTCAAATAAGCTCCTAAAGTCAGAAAATCACCATGAGCAAAATTCGATAACCGTAAAATCCCGTAGGTGAGCGTCAGACCAACCGCAGCTAAAGCAATAATGCTCCCTAAAGCAATACCATTGACAATTAGTTGTAGAACTTGTGTATCCATGATTTTTAAGCAAATTAGTTACTCTAATGAAATTAGACTTGGGTAATTTATTCAAAAACTATTGTTACGTCTGTTACCATAAACAGTAAAAGTTAGAGTTTGTGAACAATCAAGATTTGTGAGCTAATATACATAGAATCTTGTTCGCAATTTTGCGCCAGGCTAAACTTGTTCAACGGTCTAGTTGACCATGCAGCAGTATTCAAGCTTACCAGAACAAAACTCACAGGTAGATACAACGCCAAGTCTTTTGGCAACAATTCAACAACTCCGTGCGGAGTTGTGGTTAGAGTGCAGCTTGAACAAGTTGCAAAGTCGCCTGAATGATTACCTAGCTTCTGTTTCTGCGTCTACTGTACAGGTAGAAGCCACAGCAGCAGAAATTTTTCAAACAGTGGTTGATGAACTTGATGTGGCTTTGAATAATAGTAGAGTAGCGATCGCTCTACCTCAACCACAAACAACATTGACTCAAGTTTGTTATGTTTCAACTTCTGCATCAGCCTTAGAAGTAACACCCCAAAAAAGCAAAAAACTGCGGTTGCAATTAACGCAAATGGTGGAAGTTGCAGACTTGCAGCGCCTCGCTAGTCAACAACCGCCAAGTGCTTGGCCTCTAACCAGTGATTCTGAGGTGATTGGCTGGCTAATTATTGCTAAAGCACCACGAGAAGTCCTGACAGCATCACAAATACAACTGAAACCAGAATTATTCACCAGAGTCACGCAACAACTAACTAATGCTCTGGCACAGTTTAAACAAATACAATCTTGGCAGCAACTCTCACAAAATATTGGTAATTCTAATCAGGAACTGGAAAGAACAAATCAACTCAAAAATCAGTTTCTCGCCAATACCAGCCACGAAATTCGCACACCCTTGAGTTCGATTATCGGATTCACCCATTTACTGTTAGCTCAAGGTTACGAACCCAGCCGAGAACGCCATCAAGAATATTTAAATATTATTCAGTCAAGTGGCAAACACTTGTTAGCACTGATTAATGATATTTTAGACCTCTCCAAAATTGAAGCCAATCAATTAGAAGTCCAACCAGAAGAAGTAAATGTGCCAGAACTATGTCGTAATGTTTTGGCATTAGTCAAAGAGAAAGCCGCTAACAAAGGCTTAAAACTGCGACTAGAACTCGATCCTAGCGTGACAACTTTAGTTGCAGATCCCTTACGCCTCAAGCAAATGCTGTTAAATTTGCTCTTCAATGCTGTCAAGTTTACTTGTACTGGTGAAGTGGGTTTAAAAGTTATCCCACAAGCTGAATTTGTCAGTTTTACAGTTTGGGATACCGGAATTGGAATTTCTCAATTAGACCGAGAACAACTTTTTCAACCATATTTTCAGATTGCTAACTCGGTAACTAGCCGTGATGAAGGTACAGGCTTGGGTTTAGTTGTCACGAAGAAGCTGGCGGAAATTCATGGGGGTTCTGTAGAAGTAGAATCGGAACTGTATCAGGGTTCGCGTTTTATAATTATTCTGCCTGTGAAACCAGTAACAGAAGTACAGGAGCATCAGAAAGCTCAAACAGATGCAGCAGATATTACACCTTTATCTGCGTCCAATATCGTTCCTAGTTCTAACTTCCGAATTTTATTGGTAGAAGATGATTTACCCAATGGCCAGTTAATGCAAACTTATCTTGAGAGATTGGGTTATCAAGTGACTTGGATTAAAAATGCTACAGCAATGTGGTCAACTTTGGCACAACAAACACCAGGGTTAATTTTAATTGATATTCAGTTACCCGATGAAAATGGGCTACAGGTGGTCAAGCAATTACGTCAAAATTCAGAGTATCAAACGATTCCGGTAATTGCTCAAACGGCGATGGCGATGAAAGGCGATCGCGAAACTTGTATTGCATCAGGAGTCAATGAATATATTTCTAAACCCCTGGATTTACCACTTTTAGCGGCTTTGGTAGCTAAGTATATTCAATTACCACCACCAGCATCGGAAGCATCGCCCAGCTAAAACACAGATTTTCTTGACACCTCTACAATGGAACTTGTGGGGAAATGTCAGGAATTCAAAATGAAATTGTCGGAAAAATTAGAGCAACTCAACGCCTTATTTGGCGAAATGGAACGCGCCTTAATTGCTTATTCTGGTGGTGTAGATAGCACTTTAGTAGCGAAGATTGCTTATGATGTTTTAGGCGATCGTGCTTTGGCTGTAACAGCAGTTTCGCCTTCACTATTACCAGAAGAATTAGAAGACGCAAAAATTCAAGCTGCAACTATTGGGATTAAGCATCAAGTTGTGCAAACAAATGAGATGGAAAATCCTAACTACACATCAAATCCTGTCAATCGCTGCTATTTTTGCAAAAGCGAACTACACGACACACTCAAACCATTAGCTGTGGAATTGGGCTACCCATACGTAGTGGATGGAGTGAACGCCGATGATTTACACGATTATCGTCCAGGAATCCAAGCCGCCAAAGAACGAGGGGCGCGATCGCCTTTAGCTGAAATTGGTGTATCTAAATTAGAAGTCCGCCAACTTTCTCAACAACTTGGTTTACCTTGGTGGGATAAACCCGCTCAACCTTGCCTAAGTTCCCGCTTTCCTTACGGTGAAGAAATTACCGTAGCTAAATTACAAAGAGTCGGTAGAGCTGAAATTTATTTGCGGAAACTCGGATGGGATAATTTGCGTGTACGTTCTGAAGGTGACACCGCCCGGATTGAATTAGCCCCAGAAAAAATTAAAGATTTCGTCTTAGCTGTTGATTTACGTGCTGTAGTTACCACATTCCAAGAATTTGGCTTTATCTACGTCACCTTAGATTTAGAAGGTTATCGTAGCGGCAAATTAAATCAAGTCTTGAAGGTAAATTTAGAAGGCAGAAGCCAGAAGTCAGAAATCGGAATACTATAGCAATCCTCAACAATTTACAAACCTCTCTCCCTTGTCTCCCTTGTCCCCCTTGTCTATTGACTAATAATTAAGTAATTTCCGCTTCTACTGATACTAAAATGCAACCGTTGATTTTCCAAGTATCATCGCGTTGCTGTTCCATAAAATATAGCGCCCTCAAAGGCATACCATGAGGACTCAACAATAATACAGGTTGAGTTATATTGTCTTGAATAATAGTAATTTTTTCAAACATCACCGAACGAGGACGATACACCGCCGGGTAATTTAGCATTACCATCCGCATAAAGTTTTCTGGGCTTTGAAATTGCTCTTGAATTCCCGGACTTGCGAACGTAAACGCAGTTTGAGCATCATCTTGCTGAAAAGCCGCTAATTGACTTTCAATTACAGAACGGATGGTAATAGCATCAGTATCATGAATTTCCATAAATTTTAAAACTGCGATCGCAATTTTTCATGTTCACGCTGAGTCAACTTATACTCGACTTGTTCTAATGCGGAACGCCAAACATCATATCCCTCTTGGGATAGATGTAATCCATCAGTTGTTAACTCTAAGCGCAAGTTACCTTCAAAATCGGTAAACCAATCATGAATATTTAGATAATTCGCTCCCTCTTGTTGAGCAATTAGAGACAATTGAAAATTAATCCGCCGAATTTGGCTATTAGAAATTGTTGGTAAACTTGCTGGTAGAATTGATTGCACAATTATCTCAGTTTTTGGGTGAGCCTGTCGCAACCGACGGATAATTTGGCGGTAATTTTGCAAAATCACTTCATCCTTTAGCCCTCTGCGTAAATCATTAATTCCCGCCATGATGTAAATGACTTCTGGCCTTGTAGATGAAAATGCGCCTAATCTTTTTAAAATTCCGCCAGAAGTATCACCAGATATACCTTGATTTAGCCAAAGTTTGCCACTTGGGAGTTTTTCCGGGGGAAACCACAAACTTAAAGAATCCCCAACCATAATACTTAAATGATTGTTACCTTGACCTTTTGTCACAGCTTTGGCTTCTAAAGCTAATAAACTTTTCCAGTCTTCGTAAGTTAATTGGCGCTGTTTATTAGACTCGGAAAAAGATGGCGCATCATCAGACATACGTGTATAAATTTGCCCTGTCTTTAAAGCCGCTAGTCTTTGGTAATAAAGTTGATATCCAGATGTTAGCGGTACATTTGATGAGGGTGAACTGCGATAAAATAGTGACTCGATAGGCGCTAACAATCCTTGTTCACTAATTGCTGATGAAGATTCATCAAGATTTGAAACTTTTTTATTATCAATTATTGATTGTGAATACTTTAAAGATTGTGAGGAAATATCAACACTAGGAATAGTTTTTTCACTTACTGTTGAGTGCGAGGTTTTAATATGTTGTAAAGCTTGATATCTAAATTCCGGTAATAAGGTGTCAAAGCTAGGAATATTTTTTTCACCTATCATTAACAGCGAATTATGTTTTGCTGTCCCCAGGTAACTAGAATTTGCTGGCAATCTGTTTGACAGAGGTGAAAGCGTCGATACTGGTATTGCCAATCCTGTTAACAATCCTACTGCTAACAGATAATTGTGCTTCATCGCTTTGTATTTCCTCATACTTAGTACTTTCCCTTATGACAGCATTTGTTACCTGTGTTCAGGATGATTTTTTCTTGGTTAAGTTATTATTTTTATTTACACTCAGTAGTACTGTAAAGTAGTTTAACAAGATTACATTTGAAATTTATCATCTCTTTAACGCAACTTTTTCTAAAAATAGAAGTTCCTACGTATTTAACATGGCTTTGCCTGAGCGTTTCGGTGAATCTGTAAATTAGCGAATTGTAGAGATTCGTTCTTTGCAGAACCTTTATACTGTGAGTTAATCACTCAATATATTTACTATAGTTAGCAGTAATATTGCTTAGTATAGCAACAATTAAACGTAAATAAATATACGTAAGTTAATATTAATGCTGGATGGCAAGCTGATGCCCTTACCCGGATGTGGGGAGTTGGGGAGAGTGTGGGGAGTGTGGGGAGAGAGGGGAGTGTGGGGGGAAAGATTTCTTTACCATCCTCCCACCCCTCCCACACCTCCCACCACCTGGATTTCTCTCTTGTGAGAAATCTAGGAGATGCGATCGCCTAGCTATTTACTGAGTTATAAATTTAGCTCAAAAAACGAGAAATTACGTCAGTGAGCAAGATACAGCAAATAAAAGCTAAAAATCAATGTAAAACTTCTTTATAAATCAGCAGATTATGTTTAAATCAGTAATTATTCTTTTGGACTAAGTTAAATCGAATAACAGATATATAGAACAACTTTAAGGGAAATGCTAAGATTTAGGCGGTGTCTAGAATGTTATACATTTTGTTCTGTGGCTAGAGCTAGTACAGCAATCGGTGTTAGTCCGATTATCAAGGAGATTGTGCAGAAACAGGCACATTCAACTCGTTTAACTCTCAAAGAAGTCATCCTCATGGGGATGTTAGCGATCGATAAGCTTGATGATCAAAATCGTCAAGAATTGGCAGATCAGGTTCATAAAATGCAAGTAGATGGGGAGATTTAAGTAAAACTTAATAATTTTACTTTAAACTCTCAAACTCTCAATAGATTTGGCTACTCAACAAACCGAAAACGACTCCCCGTCACATAATCTTGATTAATTTCAAAAGAAATCCATTGGCGTTTTAAAGTCTCAGCTACAAAACCAGTTGTGTTGGAACCAGCAAATGGATCTAAAACCAGATCACCCTCATCTGTTAGAAACTTGATAAAAAATTCAGCAAACCCCTGCGGAAACCTTGCCGGATGGGGCTGAATTCCCTTAGCTTTACAGCGACGTAAATAAAGACTATTAGATTCTGTGTTGGGAATTTCTAATAAATTTGGTGGAATTGCACCTTGATTGTCTTTTTGAAACTTACCCGAAATTTCATGGCCACTGGGGCGCATTTTTGCTTCATAACCATTTTTGAGTAATCGCTGCATACTTTGGCTATAAGGCTTTAAAACTTTCCGATTATCTGCTTTGGGGTTTGCCGTTTTTGATAACCACCAAACAACATTAACCGCATCTTTTACCCGGATTCTTCTAATTGTTACCCACTCAGCCGGGGTGGGTAGTCGTGCTGGGTTGTAATGATAAAATTCCTGTGCCAAAAAAAAGCCCACTTCCTTACACAACCTCAGCAACAATTCGTATTGATAAAGACTTCGTACAGGATTACCAGGAAGATAAGCACCACCTAAATCTAAAATAAATGAGCCGTTATCTGCCAGCACTCTTTTAAATTCCGACGCAAAGGGTAGAAACCACTCAATATATTTTTCTGCACTCTCATTGCCATACTCTTTTTTGCGCGTCAACGCAAACGGCGGCGATGTCAAAATCAGGTTAACGCTGCTTTCTGGCAAAAATTTAATTAGTTGCAGACTATCGCCTAAATAAATTGAGCCGTAACTTTGAGTGTAGTAGGGTGTGAAATTAATAGGTTGTGGTGTATTCTCTGGTTCAGTTGCCAAGATTGATAAATATTAAAAACAAAATTACCCATCTTTAGATCCCCGACTTCTTAAAGAAGTCGGGGATCTGCATATTCACGAATAAAATAACTACTTTCAAGTTTCTATTATAAAATCATCTGGCTCAAGCCCCCAATTAACCCAGCAAATCGCTTCACGGGCTGACAGCATATTTGGGGGAACTCGTAAGACATGAATAAAACCTGTACTGGGACAAGTCATTTTTAATAATAAAATTGGTTCAATATCAATATTATTATCAATTTTTAACAGAGTATATCCGTCCCAATTATCTAATTCAACAGCTTGTAAATCTTGGTAAATGCGACTGTAACCTATACCCTGAATCAACACGCGCCGCAGTTCCGCATTGGTTTCTGTTAATAACCATTGGGCTTGCCATTGCTGTGGATGAACCTTACCGTATTTTTCAGGTAAGGTAATACCATGATAAGAATAAAGGCTATAGCCATCAGCATATTCAATTGCTGGTTCACCTTCAGCGTGGAGGCGGTTTTCGTTATCAAAGCGGAGATGAAGCGGGCGATCGCATACAATTGCTATATGCTCATCAGGAAATATCCAACCACAATTTTTAATTAGGTTTTGTATAACTAACCAATCTTGCTGAGATAAATCACAATTTAACTCAGAGATACAAAAATCTATAAAACTAGCAACATTAGCCCAAGACTCTGGTGCAAAGTAACTTACATCAAAAGCATAAATATCTAGTTCTTCATCAAAAATATAAAAGTGTGTATGTAGTTCTTTTAATATAATCCAACTAAATCTTTCAAAGATATCATCTAATGGATTAGAAATAAATTCTTGTATAAGAAAACTTGCTAGTTCTTTGTTAAGAATTTGAGAGCGTATATAATTTCTCTTTTCCGTCAGTATTTCTCTTTGGATCGTGTAAGCTTTTTCATTGAGTTGAGAGTGATGTAATTGCTGGTTAAACTCTTTTAAAGCAGCATAAGGACTATCAAAAAATACAATCTGCGGCTCATCAAAGCCCATAATTTCATAAACAGCATTCACCGCTTCAGCCGCTTTTTCTCTATCAATTCGCTCAGTAGAAAGCGCAATTTTTCGCCACTTCTCTCGATAAACAGAAATCAAAGCTGCTTGCTCAGGCGTGAGTTTTTCAATCTGCAACATATCGCCAACCTTCCGGCTCATACTCACGCTGAATTTTGACTATCCAGTTACTTTGAGGGATAGAAATTGCCTGGTGTTCTTCGTGAGTTAAAAACGCCGTCTCCGACATAATTGGTATTACACAGTTGAATTTATTTTCACCCACATACTTATCTTTCAAGTTTCTATTATAAAATCATCTGGCTCAAGCCCCCAATTAACCCAGCGAATTGCTTCACGGGCTGACAGCATATTTGGGGGAACACGCAAAACATGAATAAAATCTGTACTGGGACAAGTCATTTTTAATAACAAAATTGGTTCAATATCAATAAAATCATTATCAATTCTTAACAGGGTATATCCAGCCCAATTATCTAATTCAATAGCTTGTAAATCTTGGCAGATGCGACTGTAACCCATACCTTGAATTAACACGCGCCGCAGTTCAGCATTAGTTTCTGTTAATAACCATTGGGATTGCCATTGTTGTGGATGAATCTTACCGTATTTTTCAGGTAAGGTGACACCATGATAAGAATAAAGGCTATAGCCATCAGCAAATTCTATTGCTGGTTCACCTTCGGCGTGGAGGCGGTTTTCGTTATCGAAGCGGATGTGAAGCGGGCGATCGCATACAATTGCTATATGCTCATCAGGAAATATCCAACCACAATTTTTAATTAGATTTTGTATAACTAACCAATCTTGCTGGGATAAATCACAATTTAACTCAGATATACAAAAATCTATAAAACTAGCATCAACTACCCATGATTCAGGTGCTATGTATGTTAAGTCAAAAACACTAATATCTAATTCTTCATAAAGAATATCAAAATCTTGAGCTAGTCTGTTATTGATAATTCCACCAAATATTTTATCTAGCTCATCTCTTAACTTGCTAAGAAATTCTTGTTTAAGCAAAATAGCTAATTTTTTACTGATTATTTGAAATCTGATCTCTTTTCTTTGTGAAACAAGTATTTTTTCTTCAATTATGTAAGCTTCTTGATTAAATATAGACTTTTCTAATTGCACAATAAATTCTTCCAAAGCCGCATAAGGACTATCAAAAAATAAAATCTGCGGCTCATCAAAACCCAGAATTTCATAAACAGCATTCACCGCTTCAGCCGCTTTTTCTCTATCAATCCGTTCCGTAGACAGCGCAATTTTTCGCCACTTCTCTCGATAAACTGGAATCAAAGCCTCTTGCTCAGGCGTGAGTTTCTCAATCAGCGACATATCGCCAACCTTCCGGCTCATACTCACGCTGAATTTTGACTATCCAGTTACCTTGAGGGATAGGAATTGCCTGATGTTCTTCGTGAGTTAGCAAGGCTATATCTGATAAAACCCGCAGATAGAGCGTACCATCCTTTTCATATAACTCTGCTTCTCCCTCGCTAATTTTATGCTTGTGTCCTGTAACCTCACCCTCTGCCAAAATTAAATCAAGTTTCTTTTGTCCGTCAACCTGCTCCACAGGTAGTAAAATAACATCACCTTGGCGAATCGCTTTCATAGTCTTAACTTTGAGCTATACAGTAATGAACCCTACTTTGCTTTTAATCGCAATTTTGATTTAATTTTGGCACAACCTAAAAAATTCCAGAGGTCGCAGCACGCCAGCCAGAACCGCAGCAAAAGAATGTCAGATTGGGTTTTCCTATCATTTCACCCAACCTTACACACCCACAGCCTGATAAAAAAGTATCGTGCCACTACACTTGAACAGTATTTTGCCAACGGTAGTCGCCAATTATGCCTGAGATAAGTTAAAGATTGAAATAGTTGGAAATTCACCACCAACGTTTCTTTATCTTATGCTCTAAGAAAGACTGCTTCTGAAGTTTTGCGAATTTTCGCATTTCCAGGCAGTTTGTGTGAGGATGAATTCACAGCCCCCAAGCTCGAATTTTCTCTTGACATTTCACAGAACTTGCTTCAATTTGACTGTTTAGCTTGACAGCTATTCTTTTTTTTGAAATTTCCATGTCAACTCTCGTCATCGTCGAATCTCCCACCAAAGCTCGTACCATTCGCAACTACCTACCAAAAGACTATCGGGTAGAAGCGTCTATGGGTCATGTCCGTGACCTCCCCCAGTCAGCAAGTGAAATCCCCACGACCATCAAAGGGGAAAAATGGGCGCAGCTAGGGGTAAATGTGGACGCAGACTTTGAACCGGTGTATGTTGTCCCCAAAGACAAAAAGAAAGTTGTTACTCAGCTCAAAGATGCCTTAAAAGAGGCAACTGAACTCATCCTGGCAACTGACGAAGACCGGGAAGGAGAAAGCATCAGTTGGCATTTATACCAATTGCTGAAGCCCAAAGTTCCGACCAAGCGGATGGTGTTTCACGAAATCACCCAAGAGGCGATAAAAAAAGCCTTGAAAAACTGCCGCACTATTGATGAACAACTAGTCCGCGCCCAAGAAACACGCCGAATTTTAGACCGTTTGGTAGGATATACACTCTCGCCCCTGCTATGGGAAAAAATCGCCTGGGGATTATCTGCTGGGCGAGTCCAGTCTGTAGCTGTGCGGTTATTGGTGAAAAAAGAACGCCAACGCCGCGCCTTCCGTGAAGGGACATATTGGGATTTAAAAGCGTATTTAGAACAGGCAAAAGCACCGTTTACCTCCCAGTTAGTGACCTTGGGTGGCACAAAAGTTGCCAGTGGCAGTGATTTTGACCCCAATACAGGACAAATTACGGCTGGGCGCAATGTGGTGCTACTCACAGAAGCCGATGCTGTGGCGTTGAAAGAACGGTTAACAGGCAAAACCTGGAATGTTACCGAGATGGAGGAACGGCCAGTTACCCGTAAACCGTCGCCACCGTTCACTACCTCCACCTTGCAACAAGAAGCCAACCGGAAACTGAGGCTGTCGGCACGGGATACGATGCGAATTGCTCAAAACTTGTATGAGCAAGGGTATATTACCTATATGCGTACAGATTCGGTGCATTTGTCAGATCAGGCGATCGCAGCTGCCCGTGACTGTGTAGAAAAGCTTTACGGTAAGCAATATCTCAGCCCCCAACCCCGGCAATATACTACCAAATCTAAAGGCGCACAAGAAGCCCACGAAGCCATCCGCCCCGCAGGTAGCACCTTCCGCACACCCCAAGAAACAGGTTTAAACGGACGAGAACTGGCTGTTTACGACTTAATTTGGAAGCGTACCGTCGCCTGTCAAATGGCTGACTCTCGCCAAACCCAAATTACTGTGCAGTTACAAGTTGAAGATGCTGGTTTCCGTTCCTCTGGCAAACGCATCGACTTTCCTGGTTATTTACGCGCCTACGTCGAAGGTTCCGACGACCCCGAAGCCGCCCTAGAAGACCAAGAAATTATCTTACCTAACCTAAAAGTCGGGGATCATCCAAACTGTAAAGAACTAGAAGCAATTGGTCACGAAACCCAACCCCCAGCCCGATACACCGAAGCCTCTTTGGTGAAAACCTTAGAAAGTGAAGGTATTGGTCGTCCTAGTACCTACGCCAGCATTATCGGCACAATCATCGATAAAGGTTATGCCCAATTGGTGAATAATGCTTTAATTCCCACCTTCACCGCCTTTGCTGTCACCAGCTTATTAGAAAAACACTTCCCCGATATCGTTGACCCTAGTTTTACCTCCAAAATGGAGCAAACCTTAGATGACATTGCCGAAGGTGAAGTTAACTGGCTACCTTACCTGCGGGAATTTTATTTAGGTGATAAAGGTTTAGAAACCTTAGTTAAAGAACAAAAAAGTCAAATTGATGCGACTAAAGCCAGAACAGTAGAACTCGAAAATTTACAGGCGAAAGTCCGCATTGGCAAATATGGGCCTTACATCGAAGTGGAAAACGGTGATGCTGTAGTCACAGCTTCCATTCCTAAAGATTTAACCCCGGCTGACCTCGACCCTAAACAAGTAGAAGTTTTACTGAAGCAAAAAACCACAGGCCCTGACGAACTCGGTCGCCATCCCGAAACAGGTGAGCCGATTTATATCAAAATTGGGACTTACGGCCCTTACGTCCAATTAGGTGACAAAACCGAAGAAAATCCTAAACCCAAACAAGCTTCGATTCCTAAAAACGTGCCGCAAGAAAATGTCACTCTCGAAATAGCTGTTGGTCTTCTAGCACTTCCCCGCACTTTGGGAACCCACCCAGCGACAGGTGGCAGAATTCAAGCTAGTATCGGCCCCTATGGCCCTTATGTAGTTCACGACCAAGGCAAAGAAGGCAAAGATTACCGTTCGTTAAAAGTTGCGGATAATGTTTTAACAGTTTCTTTAGAAAGAGCCTTGGAAATATTATCAGAACCGAAAAAAGGACGGAGTTCGGCTAACAGTAAGTCCAAAGCGGCGTTAAAGGAACTAGGGAACCATCCCGAAGATGATTCGCCTGTGAATATTTATGATGGCCCTTATGGCCCTTATATCAAGCATGGCAAAACTAACGTCAGCATTCCTGAAGGACAGTCGGTGGAAGAGATGTCCCTATCTCAAGCCCTGGAATTGTTAGCCAGTAAAGCTTCATCTGGGAAAAAATCTACCCGCAAAACCAGCAAAACAACTAGTACCCGCGCTAAATCAACTACTAAGTCATCTAAGACCACAGCTAAAAAGAGTGAGGGGTGAAGTTGAGTTCAGGGACTTCTACGTGACTCTCTTTATTTAGGGACAAGGGGGGCAGGAAGACAAGGGAGACAAGGGAGACAAGGGAGACAGAACGATTAGTCGCGGCTATAGGAACGAAGCCTGCCTTTGCAGGCTGAAATTTCTCATTAGTTGGCTAATTAGCACTTACACTTCGACTTACCTCGACTTCGCTCATTACAAGTGCGTTCAGCACTCAGCAGTCTAGAAAATCCAGAAATCATAACTAATGACCAATGACAAATGACCATTGACCATTGACTAATGACTCTTGACTATTTTGACAACATACCCATCTTGCGGGAGATGCAGTTCATTGGGCTGTGGATGTGATACTCTAAAAAGTAAGGGAAATCACAACTTGCAACTTCTAAAATGGCTAACCCAGAATCAAAAATTCGGGAATCAGCCAAATTAGCAGCAAAACGTGTAATAATAAGCCAATTTCCGCGTAGCTGTTAATTAAAGTAGTTAGTAATTCAGGAGCGGTCAGTTCATGGACTATATAGAAAAGGTACTGGAAAGGCTGAAAGAAATGGCTCGCAAGCTAATTGAAGCCCTGCTGGGGCCAGAAGCTGAACCGGAACCGGAACTGATTCCGATTCCAGTCAATGAACGCTCCCGTCGTCGTTAAACCTGAAGGGACGGACAATTGCAGGTGCAACCTTTAAGCATTTTGGTACTGCATGGGCCAAACCTAAATTTGCTGGGACAGCGAGAGCCAGGAATTTATGGTGCTGTAACTTTGGCTGAAATTAACCGTTTATTGCAAGAACAAGCGGCAAAGATGCAAGCAAGTGTGTTTGCCATGCAGTCTAATCATGAAGGAGCTTTGGTAGATGCGATTCATGAAGCTTTAGGTAAACACCAGGGGATTTTAATTAATGCTGGGGCGTATACACACACTAGTGTGGCACTAAGAGATGCGATCGCAGCAGTTAATTTACCAGCAGTTGAAGTACACCTCAGTAATATTTACCGTCGAGAAGATTTTCGCCATCATTCTTACATCGCGCCTGTAGTGATTGGTCAAATTAGTGGTTTTGGCGCACAAAGTTATTTTTTAGGCTTACAAGCTTTAGTGCATCATTTACGAAAGGATGAAGTTTAGCAAGGTATAAAGTACTCACACCAGTTCCATAAAAGGCTGCATATTGCCTTCGCTGGCAAATTATATGCTTCTTCATATCGATTTGGTATAACTTATGCTGCGACTGCTATAAATTGTTAAGGCTGAAATTTCAGGCTTAACACTTTACACTTCATTCTTGAGATATGCGCTATTCACTGTTCAGCCGCTTTAGAGGTACCATACTCGGAGCGTTATTAGGTGCAAATTTAGCTAAGTTGGGAGACAAATCACCTCAAGCTGTCTCAGATATTGGCAAATTAATGCTACTGGGTACTGAAAGTCTGGTGAAGCTAGGCAAATTAGATTTGGATGACTGGAAACAGCGTCAGCAAGAAGAATTGCCTAGTTTTCATCTTAATAATAATGCCACTTCTGAAATTATTTTAGCCGCCTTACCAGTGGCGCTTTTTTTTCATGACAATTTGCTGAAGTTAAGAAATAATTTACTACACACGTACCAACTTTGGGGAGAAGATCCAGTGGTACGGGATGGAATATTAGCATTAGGCTATGCGATCGCTTTATCTTTAACTGAAAAATTAGATTCGCAAACTCTCATAGCCCAAATTATTAGTTTTATTGGCGACACACCAACATCATTACCAAAAAAATTATTACAAGTTAATGATTTGTTATCTAAACATGCTGGGTTAGAAACAGCTAAAGCAGAGTTAAATACCAAAGACAAAACTAGCAGTGCGATCGCATTGGCATTTTATTGCTTTCTCAGTACACCAGAAGACTTTCGCTTAACAGTTTTACGCGCAAATCGGTTATTACCTTCCCCGATAATAGGTGCGATCGCAGGAGCGTTATCGGGAACCTACAATAGTACAGCCGGAATTCCTACACAGTGGCGAGTTCTGTATTTATCAGCCGATAACTCTACTGGGATACTGGTCAATTATCCACAGATGTTAGAATTAACCGATGCACTTTTAGCTGTGTGGTCAGGAGTATATAACCTATCCCTACATCCCAAACCATTGACCTTAGAAGGATGTGTGATGCTGGACAAACAAAATTTTGTTTCTGTCTTTGCTGCACCGCGCGTCATTCGCGCACGTTAATTAAGCCTTGATCAATATAACTACTTACATAAAATTAAATTTATAAACGCCCAACGGTACCCAGAACAATGAAAAAATCGTTCAAAACTCAGACTGGAATTATTGCAGTCGGTTTAGGCTGGGTACATGAAAAACGTTCTTCTGTGGTGTTTGCGATCGCAGTTGTTTCATTAACCGGGGTACTGGGTCATAAGCTATACAATAGACCCCAACTGCAAGTGGGAACCTACGCACCACAAACTTTTAAAGCACCTTACGCTACCAGCATTGAAGATAAAAAACAAACTGAAATTCGACGGAAAGAGGTAAGTAACAGTTCTGTACAAGTCTTAATGATTGACGAAAAGATTACCAACAAGATTAACCAAGAACTACAACAAATTCTTGACCAAGGTAATGAACTTCGTGCTGTTGCTGGGCCTTTTCCTTTTTTTGACACCGCAGTTTTATCTTTACCTACCCAGCAATATCTCCGTGCTTGTTCCGATTCAGAATGGAAAGCACTATTAGCCACTGTCGAAAACAAGAGTAAACAGAAATTAGAACTCTCACTAGGATTTCCCCAAAAACCTCACTCTCCTAGATATCCTCCCTTATTTCCATCTGCCACAGGTTCATCTACCAAGCAGAACCAGCCCATAACGATCATCCCGATACCATCTCAGTCGCCTCAGCCTAGCAACATTACCCAAAACAAAGACTTTCAAATAGCTGTAGGAGAATTAGAAGCTTACCGAATCACTACCTCGTCCCAAAATTTATCTTCTTTGGTGCGGCAAATATCTCAAATCCGCCAAGCTTATATCCAAGCCAAGTCGCAATTTTCACAACTAGATACAACTAACCCAGGGATAATTTATCAAGAAACAATCATCTTAGATTTATCAGATGATGATTGGTCAAACACTTATACACAAGTTAGCCAAATTGCCGATCGCATTTTGACCCAGGGTATTCCCGAAGGGCTACCACCGAAAATTTTACAAAATGCAGTCGGTACTCATGTGCAGTATGTTGTGCCGAAAGATGCGGAAGCTTTAGCCTCTAAGCTGTTGTTGGCAGTTTTAGAACCCAACTTAAAAAAAGATGAAGAAAAAACTCGAATACAGGCCAAACAAGCCGCAGAAGGAGTTCCACCCGTCATAATTCCGGTGCGCCAAGGTCAGATAATTGTCCGCCAAGGTCAAAAAATTACTGAGTGGCAGTTTGATGTTTTAGAAAAATATAAATTAATTCGTCGGGAAAATAATTGGCTAGGCCTGGCGAAATTAGCAGCGATGGTTACAGGTGCAATTGGGTTTTTTGTTTGGGTAGAAAAGCGTAATAAGTACCGCTTACGCCAACGCGATCGCCTATTAATATTACTGCTCACTTTGAGTACCCCTGGTGTGATCGCAATGGGAATATTTCATACTAGCTGGAGTGCCGTTGGTTTACTACTAGGCAGCTTTTATGGACAGACTTTAGGTGCAACAGTCATAGGAGGGTTATTGTTGCTAGTGATACCCTCAAGTTTGGAAGTTAGTAAAGTCGCCTTGGTAGCTGGTGCAACTGGAGGAATATTAGGTAGTTACATTGCCCAAAAATTGCGATCGCGAGAAGAATTAGCATTATTAGGTGTAGCGATTGCGGCGACCCAAGGTAGTGTTTATCTAATTGTGAGTTTATTGATAGGTACAGCATTTAGTACAGGCTGGTACATGGTATTTCAAGCAGCCGGACTGTTTGCTTTATCCGGTTTAGCTTGGAGTATCATCGCCTTGGGCGTGAGTCCTTATTTAGAAAAATTATTTGATTTAGTTACACCAATTCGGTTAGCAGAACTAGCAAATCCTAACCGTCCCTTATTAAAAAAACTGGCTACAGAAACTCCTGGAACTTTTCAACACACTTTATTTGTCGCCACCTTAGCAGAAGCGGCGGCGAAAAAATTAGGTTGTAATGTCGAATTAGTCAGGGCTGGGACTTTGTACCACGATATTGGGAAAATGCACGATCCTTTAGGTTTTATTGAAAACCAAATGGGGGGGCCGAATAAACACGAAACAGAAATTCAAGACCCTTGGAAAAGTGCCGAAATTATTAAAAAGCACGTTAGTGAAGGGTTAGTTATGGCGCGTAAACATTCTTTACCCACGGCAATTCAAGCATTTATTCCCGAACACCAAGGTACAATGCTGATTGCTTATTTTTACCATCAAGCACAACAGCAAGCCCAAGCCGACCCCAGCATTAAATTAGACGAAGCTGATTTCCGCTACGATGGCCCCATTCCCCAATCACGGGAAACGGGAATTGTGATGTTAGCAGATGCTTGTGAAGCCGCCTTGCGATCGCTCAAAGAAGTCACACCCGAACAAGCTTTAACTACACTCAATAATATTTTGCGTGCCAGATGGCAAGATAATCAACTGCAAGAATCTGGACTAACGCGGGATGAAATGAAGCAAATTGCTGAAATTTTTGTTGAAGTTTGGCAGCAATTTCATCATAAACGTATTGCTTATCCGAAGTTAAAGGTTAGTAATAAGTAGTCGATGCTAGGCTACATATATCAAGATTGAGGAACAAATATGACTGCTTTGATTCTTGACCTCAGCCCCGTCATTGAGTTAACGGATGAGCAGTTTTTTCAAATTTGTCAAAATCATCGAGACTTACGTTTTGAGCGAACAGCGCAAGGGGAAATCATTATTATGCCGCCTACGGGATGGGAAAGTGGAAATCGTAACGTAAAACTGATATTCAGATTAGAGTTTTGGGCTAGTGTTGATGGTACTGGCTTAGTTTTTGATTCTTCCACGGGTTTCATTCTTCCCAATGGTGCAACGCGATCGCCTGATGCGTCTTGGGTAAAAAGAGAAAGAATAGCAGCTTTAAATCCTGATCCTGCCAAGTTTTTACCTATGGCTCCTGATTTTGTGATAGAGTTGCGCTCTGCTACAGATAGCCTAGAAAGATTGCAACTTAAAATGCAGGAGTACATGGATAACGGTGTGCGTCTAGGCTGGCTAATTGATCCGCAAAATCAACGAGTAGAAATTTATCGACAAGGACAAGAAGTTGAAATTTTACAATCTCCTGGTAGCTTGAGTGGAGAGGATGTTTTACCATGCTTTATTTTGGATTTAGCACAAATTTTGAGTTAGGCGATCGCTTCAGGCTGTGAATGTTACAAACTTGCTTCTCTAGGGAATCCTATGTTTGGAAAAGCTGTTTGTCATGGTAGTCAAATTATGAAATTTACAGGCAAAATTAGGAGTATCAATATCATAGAAGGTAAAGCACCTTATGGATATATCATTCCTAATATAAGAATATCAGGGCATGAAGGTGACATACTCTTTTTTGGAAATAAGGTAATTGATACAAGTATTGAAGATTTGAAAATCGGTGATCTAGTTCAATTTAATACTAATGAGTGGAGAAAAAAGAATGGCTCGATAGAAACAGTGGCTGTGGAAGTTTGCCGATTGGAAGAAAATATGCAAATACCAAAGCCTAAACCTCAAATTAAAAAAGAAAATTCTGATGATGTTAAAGGTATTAAAGATAAAATCAGTTTATATTTAGGTAATAGTTTGTCAATTTCAGATGCAGGAGAGTTTGAGGATTATGTATTTATGATTCTTCGACTGCTGGGCATCCATAATTTATATCAATATGACAAAAAAAATCAAGCTGGTAGAGCAGATGGTTTTTTTATTATTGGAAGTTTAGTAGTTATGTATGACTGCACACTCAGACAAACTTTTGAAGATTATAAAAAAGAGCAAATTGAAAATTATGTTAATAAATTAAAAAATTCTCAAATAACAATTGATGTTCGATTAACTGATGGTGGTTCCAAGAAAAAAACGCTACAAATACAAGGTAAAAACCGTCAAGTATGGATAGTCACTCAAATTCAAAGTAGAGAGTTATATGACGTTGATGGAATTCGTGTTAAAGAGGTTTCAATCAAAGATATTCTGAAAATTTTTACTAAAAAACTATATTCAGATACATTTGAAGAAGAAGATTTATCTTCATATCTTGCCGTAATCGATAAATCTTAATTTAACTAATAATATCAGTTTAATATGAAGCTGTACGGTATAAATTTTGTAGAGACGTTGTATACAACGTCTCTACGTTGAATGTGAAGCTCTAGATCCTTGGCGGTTCGCTGCTTAAGATTCTGTGCATCTTCATACAGAATTAGTATGATTTACTGCTGACTCAAGATTAAAAATGCTGTTTGGCATAACCCGACTATAAAACCCAAAACTCCACCTAAAGTTACGATCGCCTGTAATTCATTTTTGACGATTCCTTCGATTGCTGCTTCTAAATCAGCCGGAGAAGTTGACTTTACACGGTCAATAATTACTTGGTCGATGGACAAAATTGGAATGACTTGCGCCACAATAGCTTCTAAATCTTTTTCTAAATAACGTTCTAAAATCAAAGCTAATTCTAAGCTGACCACTTCTAAAGAAGAATTGACTACAGGTGAAGCACTCAAGCGATTCAGCAATAATGTAGCGATATTTTCCCAATTTACAGAATCGGTGAATCCTTGTAGTAAGTCACCACCAGTACTTTGAATATATTGGCGGACTGTTTCGCGGGTGGTTTTGCGTAACTGTCTGACTGTCCCAATGGGCAAATTTTGTAATGATAAATTTTGCAGGATTTTTTTCAGGCGATCGCGCACTTGCAAATCTTGGGTTAATTCTTGCAACCGCGCATTTGTGGCTTCTTTTTCATCCAGACAAAAAGTTCGCAGTCTGGTAAGGGTGTTGCGTAAGCCGAACAAATTCGCTACTACCCAATAAGTACCGCTAGTTTTTTCTCGAAAGCTTTCATCAATAATTTGAATTGTGCGATCGGTTAAAAAATCAACTATCGCCTGACGCAAAACATCAGGAGGTAAAACTGTCTGCAATAACCAATCAGCTAATCTTGTAGCTTGTTCATCAGTTAATTGTAAATCTAGCAGGACTTGATCAAAAATTTGATTGATTTGCGCTTCTAAAAAGTCTTCTCTTCTGGCTAAAACTTTTAACAAGCGTGGCAAGGATTCGCCTAACAAATCACGCAAAATTCCGGCAACTATTTTGGCACTTTTTTGGTCTTTATCTGCTTTAATTTGTTCAATTGCTAACCGTAATAACCATAGAATTGCCCCTTGGACTCGCTCTGTTTGCAACAAGCGCCGCGCCAGATTTTGTAATTCTTCTGGCGTGAGCAGCGAACCCATGATGGTATTAGAAATATTTTTCGCCAACCGCTCCTGGTTGCGAGGAATCAAACCGGGAGTAAAAGGCACTCGTCGTCCACCGATGTAAATTGCTCGGTAGGGACGAAATAACATTTTGATGGCTATATCATTTGTGAAATAGCCAATTACCCCACCTAATATGGGGGGAGATACATAAAGCCAAAGATGAGACCAATCCACAGGATTTTGGACTTGCCAATTTTGAATTTGGAAATTTAGACTCGGATATTGATTTCTCAAAGACTTCTGCTTCTTTGCCAGCAGAGCCAATCAAAAACCTCAAATCTCAAATCTCAGATTTACCAACTACCAACACTCCCATCATACCGTTCACAATGGGGTAATGTGTAACCGATGCAAAACCAGCTTGTCGGGCTAATTCCATCTGCACGTCTCCGGTAGGAAAGCGATCTAAGCTGGGACTGATGTAGGCATACTGTTCTTTTAAGCCCAGACTTTCAGCCATTGGTACAACTATAGAATTTAAGTACCATTGTTGAAACACCCTTAATTGCTGGTTGTTTGGGCGATGAAAGTCTAAAATTGCCGCCTTTCCACCGGGCTTAAGAACGCGGTGAATTTCTCTGAGGCTTTGGGGAATATCTGTAACATTTCTTAACCCATATCCCATTGTCGCCGCATCAAATTGGTTGTTCGCAAAAGGCAAATTGAGAACATCAGCTTCTACCCAAGTGATGGCGGGTTGGGGGTATTGTTGTTGAGAGCGTTCTTGAGCAGTGGCGAGTAGCTTGGGTGAAAAATCCACACCATAGACATGTCCTGTATTACCTACACGCCGTGCTAAACGCAACGCTAAATCACCACTCCCACAACACAAATCAATACAAGTGTCTCCGGGTTTAGCGCCACTCCATTTAATCGCCATTTCTTTCCATATCCGGTGTTGTCCCAAACTCAACCAGTTATTTAGCTGGTCATATACGGGAGCAATACTGTCAAAAATGGCGCGAATTTCTTGATTCATTGGTCATTAGTCATTGGTCATTAGTCATTAGTTATTAGCCAATGACCAAAGACAAAGGACAAATGACTAATAACTACAGAGTTCCTTGATAGCAGCGACTACTAGTCAGAGCGATCGCTACTAGTTGAGCTGATAAATTAATCAGGTTAAGTTCATCTTCTCGCAAAGAGCAAGGTTGTTGCCATTGGAGTGACAACACACCTAACATATCATTCCGGTAGGTAATTGGGATAACTAAATGTGCTTGCACACCAGTTTCTTGATAGTGGGATACACCAGCGAGTTTCGGATCTTTAGCGACATTTAAGGCGACTTGGACTTTGCCAGTGGCGATCGCTTCGCTTACCAAGGGGTCTTTGTCTAGCCAGTTGAGAGTAGTACCAACACGGCTATGAGAACCAGAAACGCCTGCTAATTGATTCCCTTCTACTAACTGCAAAATACAGCCATCAGTGGTAAAACTATCACTAAAGGCTGTAGCAATGGGTTTGAGAATGGATTCTAAAGTATCTGCGGCTTGGGTAACTTGCACTAACACAGACAATAACGCCATTTGAGCATTAGCGCGGCGTAATTCTTCTGTGCGTTGCTTTAACAAATCATAGGTTTCTGCGGCTCTTTGGACGACCGCTTTGAGTTCGCCAGGGTCCCAAGGCTTGGTGATGTATTTATAGACTTGTCCAGCGTTGATGGCTTCTACCAAGTCTTCAATATCAGTAAAGCCCGTCAGAATAATCCTAACTGTATCGGGAAACTGCGGCACAGTTTTGCTCAGAAACTCTGTACCCTTCATTTCTGGCATTCTTTGGTCAGAGATAATGACTGCCACTTCTCCTTCTGCTGCCAAAACTTCTAGGGCATTGATACCGCTATCAGCTTTTAAAACGTGAAAATCGCGCCGAAAAGTCCGATAGAGTAAATCGAGATTATCTGGCTCATCATCCACTACTAATATTTTGAGTTTTTTCGCTCTTTCTAAAGTAGCTGTTTGCCGACGACTTGTATTTAATTCCTGCGTGGGATTATCCATGAGATAATTCCTGTAAATAATTCACTATAGTGTTATATTCCACACCAAGCTTAGTTGATAGATGGTGCGTCAGCCTTGCGTGAAGGTACTGATCAGTTCTAATCCAGAACTTGCGTGTACTATTGATAACCTATAATTTTGTTTGGTGCTAGAGTGAGAGATAGTCCGCTATTAAAGATTAGAATAAGACTTGCCGATCAGTTATCGGTAGTTATCTCTAATTCAAGTTGCTCCTCCCAATTATGACTGACTTACCACTCAACGCCCCAAACTCTGACACCTCTGGAAATGACAACGCCCAGGAGTTACTGCGTCAGCTCAGGCAAAAGCAAGGTAATTGGGTAGAATGGGGACTTGCGATCGCCACTCTGCAAAAGTCTGGCTATAATCAGCAAGAAATTTTTGAAGCAACTGGATTTGAGCCAATTCAACAAAATCAAGTCGTGGTTGGCGCTCAAGTTTATAATTCTATAGAAAAAGTCGGGGCATCAGAAGCAGCGCGATCGCACTACAGTACAAGAGGTAGTGATGTTTTATATGAACTACGCTTGCTTTCCCAAGAAGAACGCGCAGCAGCAGCAGAATTAGCGTTTATACATAAACTGGATGTTGATGGGGCGAGAGAAATAGCCAAGGCCATTAAAGATTATTCTTGGTTACGCAATTTACCCGAAGGATTTTCGGCGTATGCGGGGGATGCGGTAGCTTACCAAGCTTGGAAATTAGCTAGGCAAAATTCTGATTTGACAGAGCGATCGCGTTTAATAGCTAAAGGATTGCGTTTTGCTCACACAGATTCCGCGAGAAAGCAACTAGAGCAACTGTTGGTTGATTTTACCGTTGTACCCAAGCGTCCGGCTCCCTTGCTGCCATTTTACCGCTTTGACTCTGAAGATGAACTACCACGGATTTTAGCGGTGGTGGGAAAATTGCCCTTAACACCCCAAGATTTGCAAGCTGTACCTTTAATTACAGCGAGTGAACCATTCCAAATAGTCAAGTTTGCTGGCGAACAAGCTTGGGTTCCGTTACCGGGTTGGCAAGCCTTGTTAAATGCCGAAGATCCAGTAGTGATATTAGCAGATAGCGATCGCCTCCCCAATCAAGCCCAAACACAAAACAGACGAGAAGAAGTACTCATAGTTGTTGATCGCGCTCAAAGACAATGGGATAATTCCAGCTATTTTGTGATTGATAATAACGGGAATTTAGATATTCAATGGTTAGAAACAGAACCAGAGATTTCGATTTTGGGCAAGGTAATTGTCATTGTGCGTCCAAAGAAAATTTTGGACGAGGAAGTAACTAAAGAGCCTTGGTTAATTGACGAATAATCAACCCTTCAGACTAGAGCTAGAGGTCTGTGGCTAGACAAACAAAGCCTGCGCTTCGACCAGCTCAGTAACCACCTCCGCAGGCTAATTATATGCTTCTTCATATCTATTTGATATGAGTAAACCTTCAATTGTAGTAGCGTGGCAAAGCTAATCAGTACATAGTAAGACTTTTAACTTCTGTCTCCTGCTATACAACGATAAAGTTGATAGGGAATACCTATCCGATAATGTTGTGTCGGGTCGATATTACAAACTATTTGCCCAGAAGATAACTTAACTTGTGGTTGATAATCCCTTCTTCGCAAACCAGGGGCAACTATCCATAAGTTTAGCTGGGATGAATTGGGAATAGGTAATTGTGCAAGTTTTTGCCAAAAAGGAATTACAGGCGAGTTTTGATTTATAAAAGCAAAGTTATCCGATTTATTTGCATTTCTTAACTGTTCTAAAGCTAAAGCAAAACTTAAGCCCAATGCTACATCTTGATAACTACCATATCCAGTAACTAGCATTGTGGGAATAGTTGGATCTAAATTCATATTTTGAGCTACCTTTTCCGGTAGAAAAGGCTTTTGGAAAGCGAAGTTATAAATTACAAAAATACAGCTAATAATACTAATAGTTAAGAAACCTGAGATTGATTTTCGACTTCTCTTGGTGTAATTAATCCCTGCTGATAATAAAGCACAAAAGCTGGAGTAATAAACAAAGTGATATCGGGGAACTACAGAAATATCCTTCTGGGAAATGTAAATAATAATTAAAAATTCTAAAACTACGCCAATAGTAAAAGTTAACAGGGTAATAGTTGAGATATTATTTTTATTATTAGATGATAAAAAATGTAATCCTTGAAAAACTTTCCGTCCTGTCCAAATAAAAAACAACACCATGATTAAAATACTAATAATTGCCACTGGTAGATGTTGATTTTCTACAGGGAAATTAATGAGCATCAAGACCCAGTTAATTAAAGTTTGATATAAGGGAGAAATATAGTTAGGGGTTGGTAACCAATTGGTTTCTGTACGCTGGGCATGATTTAAAACAACCAGTAACCAAGGAAGAAAACCAATGCCAATAGTAGTCAGAGAAATCAATAAAAATAGCCAGATTTTTTTGATAATTACAATATGGAGTTGATATCGATAAGCTATAAATATTAAAGTAGCAATTTCTGAAATAAAAGCGAGAGCGAAAAAATAGTGGACGTAAAAGCCAAGAATATTCACAACTGTCCAAGATAACCAAACCCAAAACCGAAAACGCGATCGCTCAAATATATCTTGCTGAATTTTCATCAATCCGAGTAACGACAAAGTAATCAGAAACATTGGTGCAGTATAGTGTCTCGCCTCTTGGGAAAGGTATACAGCAAAGGGAGAAGTCGCCATCACCAAAGCAGCGATAATTCCTGATGATTGAGAAAAAGCAATGCGATTTAGGTAATACATCACCGGGATTGTGGCGACACCAAATAAAACAGGTAGCGATCGCAATTTTGTTACCCACTCTGTGCCTAAAGGAGTCATCCAACTTAACCACCGATACATCGCACAAAAAAATAAAGGCGGGTGGGTAGACTGTGTATCAACATTAATGGCGATTTGTGAACAACTGACACCAGGATGAAAAGTGAAAATTTCCTGAACACGTTCTAAAGGAAATAAAACATCTAAAGGCAAATCATGATAATTTTTACCTAAACTAAAGATGGCTGTAATCACTTCATCCATCCACAAAGGTTTTAAATCTAAATGCCAAAAGCGCAAAATTGCACCCAGAGTGATCGCCCCAACTAAACCGAAATAATGTCTATTATTAGTCATTTGTTATTTATCATTGGTCATTGGTTAAAAGTAGGAAGCAGCAGGCCAAATAATTAAATTTCAGACTTCATACTTGTTATTCTCTCAGCCTCGGATTGTGATATGTCAGATACCAACTTTACTGCTACTGTGCCTTTAGAATCTGCTCCATCGGAATTATCTCAGTCATCGCAGCAGGTTTTGTCTTTGCGCGAAAAAATATTGGCGATTCGTAACGGCTTACGCCAAGGACAACAACAGATGGCTGACTGGGAATCTGGGCCATTAGCGGTTTCTGCGGTTCCAGGTGCGGGGAAATCGACGGGCATGGCGGCGGCAGCAGCGATCGCAATTGCACGTCAGTATGAACGTTTAGCGCAATCACCTTCCTCGGTTCACCGTCAGTTAGTAGTTGTGACCTTTACTCGTTCTGCGGCTGCCAATATTAAAGCGAAAATTCGGAAATATTTACGTGACGATTTATCTTTACCTCAAACAGGTTTTGCGGTTTACACATTACATGGTTTGGCGCTGAATATAGCGAGTCGTTATCCTGATTTATCAGGTTTAGAGTTAGAAAATCTTACATTAATTACCCCTAGTCAAAGTCATCGCTTAATTCGCACAGCCGTCGAACAATGGATTAATAATAATGCTGAAATATACTTCCGGTTACTGGAAGGACAACAATTTGACGGTGAAGAAACAGAACGATTGCGTCGTCAATCTGTACTGCGAACTGAAGTTTTACCAGACTTAGCAACTACAGTCATTCACGAAGCCAAAAGTTCAGGAATATCGCCAGAACAACTACAAAATTGGAGTCACGAAACTTCAGATAATTACGCCATTCTAAGCATAGCGGCGGGATTATACGAACAATACCAAAACTTAATGAGATCGCGCGACTTCATCGACTACGACGATATGATTCTCGCCGCCCTGCGCGTATTAGAAAATGACAGCGCCCGTCGCATTGAACAAAACCAAGTGTTCGCCGTTTTTGAAGACGAAGCCCAAGATTCTAGTCCTTTGCAAACTCGGTTGTTAGAGATTTTGGCGAGTGATGATGAGGACAGGGAGAAGGAGGACAAGGGGATTTCTTTAAACTCCCAACTCCCAACTCCCAACTCCCCACTCAGCACTCCCCACTCAGCACTCAGCACTCAGCACTCAGCACTCAACCTCGTAAGAGTTGGTGATCCTAACCAAGCAATTAATTCCACGTTTACACCAGCCGATCCGATTTATTTTCGGCAATTTTGTGAAGAGTGCGATCGCGTGGCAAAATTGGCAACGATGAATCAAGCTGGGCGCAGTACAAGAATTATTATTGCTGCGGCTAACTTTGCGCTGGAATGGGTGAATAGTTTTTATGGTGCGAAAAATCAAAAATCGTCACGTCTCCCGGCTGCTTCTCCCTTCCGCCAACAGATAATTTACCCAGTGAATACGAATGATCCGCAAAAAAATGCTAACCCAGCAGCAGAGGGTAAAGGACTGGAACTATACACACCGCGAGATATTCATCACACAGTCGAACTGCTGGGTAAAAGAGTAGTGGAGTTATTCACGCCAGACCCAAGTAATACCCGTGCGGCCGTGTTAGTCAGAGAAAATCGCCAAGGTCGATGGTTAGCAGAAATGTTAGCACCTTTATGTAAAAAGCATAATATTACACTTTACGATGTGGGTGAGCGCGATCGCCGTTCTCATGTACCGCAAGAAATTTTGGCATTATTGCAATTTTGCGATCGACCCCACTCCCCAGATTACCTGAAAGCTGCCTTAGAAGTACTGGTACAACGGCAATTAATTCCCACCCAAGACCTCAACGCCCTCGCTAGTTTACCAGAAGAATTTTTATACCCAGGCCCCTTAGCTGCACCCCAAGCTGAACCAATCGTAAAAGCGGCTCATCTTTGTCGTAGTTTACTCCGCGCTCGTTTGGAATTACCGCTTTATCAATTAATTTCCTTTCTCGCTTTAGCATTGAATTATGACCAAGCAGAATTGGCGACTGCTGACAAACTTGCAGAACGAGTCAATCAGCAAATATCTGGCGGTAGTTCAATGGGTGCAATGCTGTCAGCTTTAAGCGAAATTGTCAATTCCGAACGCTTTGAACCTGTGGAAACTGAAGATTTAGAAGCACATTACACCCGTCCGAATCAACTCACCATTATTACTATGCACAAAGCCAAAGGGTTAGATTGGGACTATGTTTTCATTCCCTTTCTACACGAAAACTTGATTCCAGGTAAATCTTGGGTTCCACCGCAAAGCCAGTTTTTAGGAGACTTCACCTTATCAGAAGTCGCCCGTGCCCAAATTCGCGCCGCCCTCCACGGAGAATTGGGTATACCTGATGTCAGCCAAGCTTGGGAACAAGCCAAACACTTAAAAACCGCGGAAGAATATCGTTTACTTTATGTGGCGATGACACGCGCCAAGCGTCTTTTATGGATGTCTGCGGCGAAAAAAGCACCCTTCACTTGGAGTAAAACAGAGAATTTACAAGAACAAGCACCTTGTCCTGTATTTCCAGCATTAAAACGTCAGTTTTCTGAGTCAGTTGAGATGTGATTTCTTGATAATTTAACGCCTTATACCAAATCGACATGAAGAAGCATATAATAGCCTGTGAAGGTAGTCAGTGAGCTTGTTCTGAGCGTAGCCGTTCGCGCAGCGTTTCCGACAGGAGAAGCTACGGTGTACACACAAGTGATAGCTGCAAGGGTTTCAGGCGTTATAGAACCTTTGAATTGTCATTACGAGCGCAGTGATAACGGAGCGAAGTAACCGCATAATCCCGTAATTTTGGCGATTGCTACTCTTCTCCCAAAGGGAGACGCTACGCGAACGAGAAGGCTTTCGCCTACGTCCTTCCTCCTCGCCATGACAGGCTTCCAGAGCGATCGCAAAACCGAAAGCTAGGCGATGAAACCAAACGTTAGATAGGATTTCAAGACTTGTGTGTACACCGTAGGACAGGAGAAGGGGAAGATTTCTTATTTTCCTCTGCTTAGATTAATTAAATATCGCTAAAGCAACAAAAAGCTCCCTTTCATTTTAGAGGGAGCTTTTTAGGAAAAAGAGACCTGGCGCCGAGCAATTGTGGCAGGAGGCAACCCTCCAACTATCGTAGCCGCAGCAGCGTTTCACCTCTGAGTTCGGGATGTATCAGTGTG